>NZ_JBITXS010000001.1:363416-1236486 GCF_044544825.1 Streptomyces sp. NPDC053493 | reverse complement strand
TGCGGGTCCAGGCGCGGGAGCCTAGGCCCGGCAAGGGGCGCCGTCCGTTGTGCCCACCCGTTCCGCCCCAGCGGAACGAATGCCCACAACGGAGGGGGCGTGGGGCGCCGCGCAAGCAGGTGCGGGCCGCCGGGGCTAGAGGCGGCTCAGGGAGGCGGCGGCGGAGAGGACGTCGCGGATGGCCTCGCGGTCGCCGTCCTTCCCCGCCGCCGCCTCCTCCGGCGACACGTGCCCCGCCACCAGCTGGCAGAACTCGACCCCGTCCATCGCCACCTGCGCCACCGCGTGCTCGCGCGAGCCGAGGGCCGCCGGGGAGTCCAGGGCGATGTACCAGTGGCCGCCGCCCGCGCCCTCGATCTCGAGGTGGAGGGAACGGCCGGGCGAGCCCGCCGTGACGAGTTCGCGGGGCGGGGCCGCCAGGCCGGTGCGGCGGCGGCCGGCGAGGGCCGCCGGGAGCTGCCGGGCGGCCAGGTCGATCATGCCGTGCAGATGCGCCCCGCCGGGCGGCTCGTAGGGATAGTCCACCGCGTTCGCGATGTCCTCCGCGTGCACCCAGCACTCGAAGGCCCGCTCCAGGAGCGAGTCCCGCAGCGGCAGCGCGAAGTCCCCGTAGGTGACGGTCAGGTCGCCCACGCCGCGCCCGGCGAAGGAGACGGTCCGGATCAGGGTGTGGCTCTGCTCGCGCCAGGGCTCGCGCACCGAGCGGGTCGGCGGCCGGTGCGAGGCGTTCCAGTACGCCTCGGTCCGCTCCGTCGGCGACGCCTCGCCCGCCACCGCCGCCGCGCCCGCGCCCAGCGGGTCGTCGAGCCCCAGCGACGCCGCCACGATCCCGTCCACGGCCAGGAGGTGGCCGATCACGCCGGCCACCGTCGTCTTGCGCTGCACCTCGCGCTCGTCCTCGAACCACCTGAGCCGCACCGGCGCGTGCCATTCCGACTCGCCGATGTCCCGGAGCAGCGCGTCGAGCCGCGCGGTCTCCGCGTCGTACGGCGTCGCCCAGGTGGGGACGGGGATACGGGCCGGGCGCAGGCCGAGACAGTTCTCGAGGACCCGGGAGCGCAGCAGCGGGTCGAGGTCCAGGTCGCGTTCGGCGTGCAGCAGGCCGACCGCGTCGCGCAGGCGCAGCGCCTCCTCGGCGCAGGGCGCGCACTCGGTGAGGTGGTCCTCGACGGCCCGGGTCTCCTCCGCCGAGCACGCGGACAGGGCCCACGCCCCGAGCAGGGACTTGAGCACCCGGTGCGGAAGTTCCAGGACGGGTTCGGGTTCGGGTTCCGGCGGCGCGGGCTCGGGCTCCGGAGCCGCGGGCTCGGGCCGCGGGGCCGGCTCCGCGAACGGCGACGTCAGGTCCGCGTGGTCGTCCGCCGCCCGCCGCGGTCCCGGTATCCGCGGGGCGCGTGCGATCTCCTCGTGATCGTCGTTCGCCCCGCTCACAGCGACCGTCCGTAGCCACCGTGGCCGGGCGGCGAAGTGCCCTCCAGCGGGCGTGTGTTGGCCGTCGACAGGAGCTGGAGGCCGAGCCGCAGCCGCCGCCGGGCCTCGTCCTCGGTCACGCCGAGGTCGGCCGCCGTCTGGCGGTAGTCCCGGCGCTGGAAGTAGGCCAGCTCCAGGGCCTGCCGCAGCGGTGTCGGCATGGACGTCACGATGTAGTCCGCGCGGGCCGCGACGGACGCCCGCCGCACCTTCTGCTCCAGCTCCTCCGCCGAGCCCTCGCCGCGCTCCGCGTACGCCACGGCCTCCGCCTGCCGCAGCCGGTGGACGGCCTGCCGCTGGGTCAGCCGGGCCACCCAGGAGCGCATGTTGCCCTGCTTCGGGTCGTACGCGTCGGGGTTCTCCCAGATGTAGCCGAAGACCTCGCGGGTGATCTGGTCGGCCGCGTCGTCGTCGTCGAGCACGCGGTGGGCGAGGTTGTGCACGAGGGAGGCGAAGCGGTCGTAGAGCTCGCCGAGCGCGGCCGCCTCCCCGCGGGCGAGCCGCTGCTGCATCTTGCGGTCCCAGCGCGGTGGTGTGTCCTTCGCCGCCATCCGAAGCCCTCCCGACAGCCCTCCCGACCCGAGTTCCCTTCCAAAGTAGTGTGCCCGGCCCCGGCGTACTCCTCTTTGTCACAAGTGCGCCCTTGACGCGCCGGGGAATGGTAAGGAAAGCGTCAACCCTGCGGGCAGGGGTTTCGGAGCATGGCGATCGGGCAGCGGGAGGTGACAGGAAGGCTCTCCTCCGCTTGCCCCGCCGCCGGCTCTCTCCGAAAGGCACCGCCCGTGACGATCCAGGTCGACGAGGCCGAGCACATCCCATGGACCGTGTTGAGCGTCAGCGGGGAGCTGGACCTGGTCACCTCCCCGCTGATCCGCAGACGCGTCCACGCCGCCGTCGCGGGCGGTCGTCACGACGTGGTCCTGGACCTGTCGGCGGTCCGCTTCTGCGACTCCAGCGGCGTCGGCGTCCTCGTGGCCGCCCGGCGCCTGATGCGTTCCTGCGGCGGCCGGCTCCGGCTGATCCTGCCGGCCCGGGGCGCCGAGGACGGCGCGCACGTCAACCGGGTCCTCGCCGCGCTCGGCGTGCGCCGGCTGTTCGAGGTCTACCCGGACGTTCCGGCCGCCCTCGACGAGGCGGCCGAACCGCTGTCCGCCTGACGCTCGGGCCCGGGGTCGGGGCCGAGGGATCAGAGCGCGTCGAGGCCGAGCTCGTGGTTCTTGATCGCCTCGCGGACGGCGGTCACGAAGCCCTTCCAGAAGTGCTCGGCGTGCGGGTTCTCGGTGCTCGACACACCGGCGGTGGACCTGCGCTTGGGCGCGCTGGTGAAGTCGCCGAACATCGCCTCGCGCAGCGCCGTGGACAGCTCCAGCTGGGCGCCGGCGCCGGTGCGGGTGCGGTTGACGATGTTGGCCGGGTCGTCGCCGTTGATCGCGTCGCCGGGGGCCGCGTAGACGACGCTCACGTTCCACTCGAGGTACGTCATGGGAGAGGTCATGCCGTACTTCACGAAGGCGGCCTGCAGATTGCGCTTCAGGCGCTCGTCGCGTCCGCCGATGATGATCTTCTTCTGTCCCGTTTCCTCGAAACCGTGCAGGGAGACGGCGTAGAGGTTGTTGGCGCAGACGGCGAGGGCGGCCGGGTCGTCGCAGTGCGTCGAGGTGACGTGCTGGGCGCCGGAGTTGGCCAGGGCCTCGAACATCCAGTAGTCGCGCTGGGTCTCGCCCGGGATCGCGGCGGTCTCCGGGGCGGTGGTGGTGTCGAAGGGTGTGTAGCCGGCGATGGCCATGCACAGCTCGCTCGTGCCGGGCTCGATGCCGCCGCCGTGCGGCGCGATCACGGCGGTGCTGGTGACGGCGCTGGTGGTGCTGCGGGCGTTGTCCGTGAGCTGCAGCGGCGCGCCGATCCGGAACCGGCGCTGCCAGTCGGTGCCCTGCTTGGCGAAGGTGCGGGTGTACAGCTCGGTGTTGGAACCGTAGGTGTCGGCCGCGGCGGCCGGGGTGGCGCCGTTGCCCGCGATGGCGTTGAGGGTGGGAAGGCCGGCGGCGACGGCGGCGACGGAGGCGAGGACGGTACGTCTGCTGGTGTGGGTCATGGTGCGATCCTGCAACAGGGCCTCCCGGCTCCGGCGGCCGGGTATCACTGGACATGACAATTCCGCTTGTGCGGGCGTCTCGTCAGGAGGACCGTCGCCGCCGCGAGCACGGCGAGGGCCGCCCAGGCCGCGGTGAATCCGCCGGTGGCGTCGTGCAGCAGACCGAGGGCGGGCGGGGCCAGGATCACGGCGACCTGGTTGACGGCCATGACCAGGCCGAGCGCGAAGCCGGTACGGCCGGGCGGCGCCGACTCGGCGAGGTGGGCGACCCAGGGGCCGTACCAGCCGATGCCGAAGAAGCCGAGCCAGGTGAACAGGAGCGCGGCGGCCAGGGGCTGTGCGCCCAGGGGTGTGGCCAGCGCGAGGAGGCCGGCCGCGGCCGCGGCCATGCTCACCGCCACCGGGCGGTGGCGTCCGGCCCGGCTGCGGTCGCTCCACGCCGCGAGCCCGATCCGTCCGAGCCCGCCCGCCACCTGGACCGCCACGAGCACGGCCGCCGCCGGGCCGGCGTCGAGGGAGGTCACGTCGTGGAGGTGGAGCGCGCCGAGGACGCCGATGCCGCTGTGCACGGTGACCATGCACGTCCCGGACAGGACGATGCGCCGCATCGCCGGCTCACGAAGCATCCGCAGCCGCGCCCCGCTCCCCGCCGTGGCCCCGCTTCCAGCCCCTGCCCCTGCCCCTGCTCCGGGCCTCGGCGCCGGCGGGACGGGCGGGGCCGCGGCGGCGGTCACGGGCGCCGGCGGGCGCCGGTAGAGCGCCAGGAAGGCGGCCGCGCCCGCGAGCGCGACGAGACCGCCGGCCGCCGGCGCCGAGCGCCAGCCGTACGACGTGGCGAGGGCCGGCAGCACGGCCGCGGCCAGGGCCGCGCCCAGCGGCAGTCCGGCCTGGCGGATGCCCATCGCGAAGCCGCGCTGCCCCGGGTCGAACCAGGCCGCCACCGACTTGCTGCCGCCGGGCTGGGCCGTGCTGTAACCGGCGCCGACGACCAGCAGCACGACGAGCAGGGACGCGTATCCCTGGGCGAGGCTGCCGGCGAGCAGGGCCGCGCCGACGACGCCGGCGCCGATGCCGACGACCCACCGCTCGTCGTAGCGGTCGAGCAGCCCGCCCGCGATCAACAGACCGACCAGCGGCACGAGTTGTGAGGCGGACAGGAGGAGGCCGAGCTGGGCGGTGGTGAGGGAGAGGGCGTGCTCCAGCGGGACGGCCATCGCGCCGATGCCCTGGACGAAGAAGCAGGAGGCGGCCTGGGTGAAGGTGGCGATCCCGAGGACCGTCCAGCGGTACGGATCACGACGCACGGGTCCCGGCGCCGCGACCACCGCGGAAGAGGGGTGACTCATGAACTCCAGGCTGCTGTAATGGGCTTGTGCACCTCAACCCTTACGGCGCCGACGCCGTGCACCTCGCCGCCGGCCTCGCCAACCGGCGCCCCGCCAGCCCCGAGGAGCTCGTGGCCGTCTGCCGGGCGGCCGGACTCCTGGTCGAGGACCGGGCGACAGCGGCGGACCTGACCCGTACGCACGCGCTCCTCGACGCCTGGGAGGGCGTGGTCGACGCGCCCGGCGAGTCCGAGCGCGCCGCCCGCCTCAACCTGATGCTGGCCGCCGGTTCCTCCCATCCGCGCCTCACCGACCACGCGGGCACCGGCTGGCACCTGCACTACCGCGAGGACCACCAGTCGCTCGGCGACCTGCTGTTCGCGCTGATCTCCGTGGGCACGGCGCTGCACCTGGTCGGGCGCGGCATGCACCGCCTCGCCCGGTGCGCCGTCGACGAGTGCGCCGTGATCTTCGCCGACACCACCCGGACCGGCCGCCGCCGCTACTGCTCCCATCCGTGCGCCAACCGGGACGCCGTGCGCCGCCACCGCGCGAACCGCAACGCGGACCGGCCGGACCCCGCGAACCGCCCGGACCGGCCGGACCGACCGGACCGACCGGACCGCCCGGACCGGCCGAACCACTTCGCCGCCGCCTTGCGTTGACGCCGACGGCAATCCCTACGGTCGGCCGCATGACCACGACGCAAGAGACCACAACGCAAGAGACCACGACGCACACGGCCACGACCGCCCCGTCGCTGCTGCACCTCGACGCCAGCATCCGGCCCACCGGCTCCGTCACCCGCGAGCTGTCCGCGCACTTCGCCGCCCACTGGCGCCGCGCACGTCCCGGCGCCGGCTACGTCCACCGCGACCTCGCCGCCGAACCCGTACCGCACCTCACCCACGCCGTCCGCGAGGCCCTGCTCGACGGCGCGGACCACGGCGAGCCGCCGCAGGAGCGGGCCCTCTCCGAGGCGCTGACCGCCGAGGTGCGGGCCGCGAGCACGATCGTCCTCGGCGTGCCCATGTACAACTACGCGATCCCGTCCACGGTCAAGGCCTGGCTGGACCGCCTGGTCACGCCGGCCCACATGGTCGCGCCCGACGGCGGTCCCGGCCCGCTCTCCGGCACCTCCGTCGTGGTGGTCACCGCCCGCGGCGGCTCGTACGCGCCGGGCACGCCGCGCGAGGGCTGGGACCACCAGGAGCCGTATCTGCGGGACGTGCTGCGGTCGATCGGCCTCGCCGACGACCTGGCCTTCGTGCACGCCGAGCTCACCCACGCGAACGTCTTCCCGCAGATGGCGTCCCTCAGGCCGCTGGCCGAGAAGTCCCTGGCGGCCGCCTACGAGAGCCTGGAGCGGCTCGCGGCGTAACACCGCCCCCGTCACCTCGCCGCACCTCAGGAGTAGCGCTCGCGCAGCTTGTACTTGAGCACCTTGCGCAGCGTCTCGTTCCTCGGCAGCGCGTCCACCACCTCCAGCTGCTCCGGCAGCTTGAAGACGGAGAGCCCGGCCTCCCGCAGGAACGCCGTCACGGCCTCCAGGGTGAGCGGTTCGGCTCCGACGGGCTGTTCGACCACCGCGCACACCCGCTCGCCGCGCTCGGCGTCGGGCAGTCCGACGACCGCCGCGTCGGCGACGCCGGGGTGTTCGTGGAGGAGGTCCTCGATCTCCTTGGCCGAGATGTTCTCGCCCTTGCGGATGATGACGTCCTTGAGCCGGCCGGTCAGGACGAGGTGGCCGGTCGCGGTCAGGTGCCCGAGGTCGCCGGTGACGAGGAAGCCGTCCTCGTCGAAGGCCGCGGCCGTCTGCTCCGGGTCGAGATAGCCCTGGCAGACGGCCTCGCCGCGCAGCCGGACCTCGCCGCCCTCCGCGATGCGTATCTCCATGCCCGCGGGCGGGCGGCCCTCGGTCGTGGCGAGGTTCTCGGCGGTGTCTTCCGGGTCGCCCATGGTGATCATGGGTACCTCGGTCATGCCGTAGCCGTGGGTGAGCTGGCAGCCCATCTCGCGGACGACGGCGTGGTAGATCTCCGGCGGTTTGGGCGCGCCGCCGCCGGCGAGCAGCCGGAGGGTGGGGATGAGGGGCGTGTCCGGCCGCTTGCGCTGTTCGGCGAGGAACATCGAGTAGAAGGCGGTGGAGCCGCCGGCCACGGTGACGCCGTGCTTGCGGTAGTCGTCGAGCGCGTCCGGCAGCGCGAACTGTTCGAACATGACGGCGGGGAATCCGTAGAGCAGCAGCATGACCGTGTAGTCGGGTCCCGCGATGTGCGCGTACGGGAAGGCCATCGAGCCGACGTCGTCGGCGGTGAGGTGGAGGGCGTGGGCGAGGCAGGAGCCGCCCGCGATGAGTGAGCGGTCGGTGTGCAGGACGCCCTTCGGGTCGGAGGTGGTGCCGGAGGTCCAGTAGATCCAGCGGACGGAGGTGCCGTCGGCGGGTGGCGGCGGCAGGACGGCCGGGTCGCCGTCGGGCAGGGCGCCCAACTTGTACGCCTCGAAGATCCCGCGGGCGCCGAGCCGCCGGGCCATGGCGGTGTGGTCGAAGCCGCGCCAGACGCCGGGCGTGGCGAAGAACTCGGCGCCGGACTCGCGCAGCGCGAAGCCGACCTCCTTGTCCCGGTAGAAGGGTATGACGGGCGACTGTACGGCGCCGAGGCGGGCGAGTGCGAAGCTGAGCACCGCGGTCTCGATCCGGGTGGGCAGCTGCCAGGCGACGACGGTGCCGGGGCGCACGCCCAGGGCGTGGAGGCCGGCGGCGCAGCGTTCGGCGCGGTCACGGAGCTCGCCGAAGGTGAGCGTGCGGTCGCCCTGGAGGAGGACGGGCCGGTCGGGTGTGAGGGCGGCGCGGCGTGCGACGAGTTCCCAGAGGGTGCGGGACTCGCCCAGCGCGTGGGCGGTTGCGTTCACCACTTCGGTCACGACGACTCCCTGGCCGATCGAGCCTGCCTGACTGTCCGTCAGATCGTGCGGAGAGCGTAGAGGGCCGGTCCTTGTCGGTCCAGAGGCGCGGAGCTAGCCTGAGGATCGAGTCCGTATCTGACGGGTCATCAGAAAATGGAGGGGTCATGACGGAACTGCCCCGCATCATCAGCGTCGACGACCACGTGATCGAGCCCGCGCACCTCTTCGAGACCTGGCTCCCGGCGAAGTACCGCGACCGCGGGCCGAAGCCGCTGACCGCCGGGATCGGCGAGCTCGCCTACGTCGGCGGCAGGTACCAGATCACGATGGACCCCGACGGGCCGCCCACCGACTGGTGGATCTACGAGGACCTGAAGTTCCCGTACAAGCGCAACATCGCCGCCGTCGGCTTCGACCGCGACGACATGACCCTGGAGGGCATCACCCGCGAGGAGATGCGCCGCGGCTGCTGGGACCCCAAGGCCCGCCTCGCCGACATGGACCTCAACCACGTCGAGGCCTCGCTCTGCTTCCCGACCTTCCCCCGCTTCTGCGGCCAGACCTTCGCCGAGGCGAAGGACAAGGAGGTCGCCCTCGCCTGCGTCCGCGCCTACAACGACTGGATGGTCGAGGAGTGGTGCGGCGACAGCGGCGGCCGGCTCATCCCGCTCTGCATCATCCCGCTCTGGGACATCGACCTGGCCGTCGCCGAGATCCGGCGCAACGCCGCCCGCGGCGTCAAGGCCGTCACCTTCTCCGAGATCCCGACCCACCTCGGCCTGCCGTCGATCCACTCCGGCTACTGGGACCCGTTCTTCGCCGTCTGCCAGGAGACCGGCACGGTCGTCAACATGCACATCGGATCCAGTTCCCAGATGCCGGCCGCCTCCCCGGACGCCCCGCCCGCCGTCCAGGCGTCGCTGTCCTTCAACAACGCGATGGCGTCGATGATGGACTTCCTCTTCAGCGGCGTGCTCGTGAAGTTCCCGCGCCTCAAGCTCGCCTACAGCGAGGGCCAGATGGGCTGGATCCCGTACGCCCTCGAACGCGCCGACGACGTCTGGGAGGAACACCGCGCCTGGGGCGGCGTCCGCGACCTGATCCCCGAGCCGCCGTCCACCTACTACTACCGGCAGATCTTCTGCTGCTTCTTCCGCGACAAGCACGGGATCGCGTCCCTGGACGTCGTCGGCCGGGACAACGCCACCTTCGAGACCGACTATCCGCACGTCGACTCCACCTTCCCGCACACCAAGGAGGTCGCCCTCGACCACGTCAAGGGCCTCGACGACGAGACCGTCTACAAGCTGATGCGCGGCAACGCCATCCGCATGCTCGACCTCGGAATCGTCTGATGGAGCTGGCCTGCACCGACGAGGAGGAGGAGTTCCGGGCGCGGCTGCGGGAGTGGCTCGGCGCCGTGCTGCCCGGGCTCCCGCCGAAGCCCGACCCGCTCGACTGGCCCGCCCGGCGCGCGTACGACTGCGGCTGGCAACGGCGGCTCTACGACGCCGGCTACGGGCACGTCCACTGGGACGCCTCGCCGACCCAGCGGCTGATCTTCCTGGAGGAGACCGAACGCGCCGGCGCGCCCTACGTCGGCGCCAACTTCGTCGGCCTGCTGCACGCCGGGCCGACCATCGCCGCCGAGGGCACGCCCGAGCAGCGGGAGCGCTGGCTGGAGCCGGTCCTGCGCGGCGACGAGGTCTGGTGCCAGGGCTTCAGCGAACCCGACGCCGGGTCCGACCTGGCCTCGCTGCGGACCAGGGCGGTCCGGGACGGCGACGCGTACGTCGTCACCGGCCAGAAGATCTGGACCTCGCACGCCGAGGTCGCCGACTGGTGCGAACTGCTCGTACGCACCGACCCCGACGCGCCGAAACACCGCGGCATCAGCTGGCTGGCGCTGCCCATGGACGCGCCCGGCATCACCGTACGGCCGCTGCGGACGCTCGCCGGGTCCGCCGAGTTCGCCGAGGTGTTCCTGGACGAGGTGCGGGTGCCCGTCACCCACCGCATCGGCGAGGAGAACGACGGCTGGCGCGTCACCATGGTCACGCTCTCCTTCGAACGCGGCACCGCCTTCGTCGGCGAGGTCGTCGCCTGCCGCCGCGTCCTCGGCGAACTCGCCCGTGAGGCCAGGAAGAACGGCCGCTGGGACGATCCCGCCCTGCGCCGCCGCCTCGGCCGGCTCGGCGCCGAGTTCCAGGCCCTGTGGCGGCTCACCCAGTGGAACGTCAGCGAGGCCCAGGCCGGCGGCGGAGTGCCGGGCGTCGGCGGCTCGGTGTTCAAACTGCGCTACTCGCACGCCCGCCAGGAGCTGTACGACACGGCCGCCGCCGTCCTCGGGCCCGACGCGCTCGACCTCGGCCGGGAGTGGAACCTCGACCGGCTGTCCTCGCTGTCGTACACGATCGCCGCCGGCACCTCGCAGATCCAGCAGAACATCGTCGCCGAGCGCATCCTCGGCCTGCCGAAGGGCCGGTGAACCGGCGCATGGACTTCCGACTCACCGACGACCAGCAGGCGCTCAGGCGCGGCGTACGCGCGCTCCTGGACCGCCGCTTCGACCGGACCGCGCTGCGGGCCGCCGTCGACGCGGGAGGCGTCCTCGACCGCGAGCTGTGGCGGGAACTGGGCGCGGCCGGCTTCTTCGCGCTGCGGCTCCCGGAGGAGGCGGGCGGCGTGGGCCTCGGCCTGCCGGAGGCGGTGCTCCTCTTCGAGGAGGCCGGACGGGCGCTGCTGCCGGGGCCCTTGGTGGCCACGCACCTGGCGGCGGGCGAGGTGCCGGGCGCGGCCGAGGGCGAGGTGGTGGTCACCGCCGTGGACGAGGGCGGGCTCGTGGAGTGGCTGGACGAGGCGGACGTGGTCCTCGGGTCCGTCGAGGGCGCCGTGGCGGTGCGGTCGGTCGACCCGCTCACGCCGTTGCACCGGCTGCCCGGCACCGGGCCCGCCGACGCCGCACTTCGGCCCGTGGCCGGTCTGCTGACCGCCGCGGAACAGGTCGGGTCCGCCGCACGGACCACCGAGCTCGCCGTCGCCCACGCCCGCACGCGGGCCCAGTTCGGGCAGCCGATCGGCGGCTTCCAGGCCGTCAAGCACCTGTGCGCGCAGATGCTCGTACGAACGGAAGTCGCCCGCGTCGCCGTCTACGCCGCCGCCGTCACCGCCGACCCGGTCGAGATCGCCGGTGCGCGGCTGCTCGCCGACGAGGCCGCCGTGGGCTGCGCCCGCGACTGCCTCCAGGTGCACGGCGGCATGGGCTTCACCTGGGAGGCCGACGTGCACCTGCATCTGAAGCGGGCCTGGGTGCGGGCCGAGCGGGGAGGGTCGGGTGCCGCGGCGGAGGAAGCCGTGGCCGCCGCGCTGTAGCGGCGGAGTCACGCAGCGTCGATATCGGGTTGTGTCCTTCGGCGGGGCCGTCACGGGCCGGAGTCGGCCTCCGCCTCCGGTACGCTCCGTGGGATGCGAGTGCTTGTGAGCCCGGATCGCGCCGGTGCTGCCCCTGCGGCGGCTCCGGGACCGGGAATGCCCGCCGCTCGCGCCCCGGGGAGGCGCCCCGCGCGCCCTTGTTCGACTCCCCGCAGCGTGCGTCGCACAGTATGGACCATGCGTACTCCTTCGCGCTGGAATATGCCCGAAGCGCTTGTTGCGGTGACTGTACGTCAACCATGCTGTCCCACAAGGGAATCACGTTCCGTTAGGTCGTCGTCGACGCCGGTTCGGATGGTGTGAACGGTGCAGGTGCTTCAGGTTCAGTTGGAGGTCGGGCCGGACCCGGCGGAGGTGGGCCGCGCCCGGCGGTGGGCGCGTTCGCGGCTGGCCGGCTCGGGCATACAGGACGACGAGCCGCTGGCGGAGACGCTGGTGCTGCTCATCTCCGAGCTGGTGACCAACGCCGTGGTGCACACCGGCTGTCCGGCCGTGCTGCGGATGCTGTTCGGCGGAGGCGGTGTGCGGGTCGAGGTCGCGGACACCAGCGACCGCCCGCCGCAGCCCCGGCACGCGGACGGCGAGGACACCAACGGCCGCGGGCTCGAGCTGGTGGACGGCCTGGCGGACCGGTGGGGCTGGCAGCGCGAGGGCGCGGGCAAGAGCATCTGGTGCGAGGTGGACCGGGCTCCGGACGCGGGCCCGCTCGCCCAGGCGCCGGTGACCCAGGGCCAGCTCGCCCAGCTCCCGGTCCCGCAGGCTCCGGTGGCCCAGGGCCAGGTGGCCCAGCTCCCGGTCCCGCAGGCTCAGGTGTCACCCTCCCGGGTGCGCTGTTGACGGTTCGTGGTGAATTGATCACCCTTGGGTGAGCGATTCGTTCTGCGAGGGGAGTCGAGGGGCGCGGCCCCTCGACGAGCGCGGGTCGTGACGGGTGGCGGCGGGTCGTGCCGTGCTCGGGGCGCGCGCGAGTGCGCCGCCACCCGCGATTTCCTTCCGGTCAGAGCACGGCGACGGGAGCCACCGGTGTGCCCGTGCCGCCCACGAAGGGCTCGGGCATCGCGGAGAGCAGGAAGGCGTAGCGGCGCGCTTCCGCACAGGCTGTGGACAACTCCTCCAGATTCCAGTTCTGGCCCTGGAGCATGCCCATCTCGACCAGGTCGAGCGCGTGCACGGGCAGCCACAGGTTCTCGATCTCCGGCGGGAAGATCTCGAAGGTGAGCGTGTCGTTGGCGACCGCCGCCACGTCCCGAGCGTGGAACCACTCGGGCGTCCGCACCGACAGGCCGGGTGACGGGAAGGCGTAGGCGTGCTTGTCGCCGGCCAGGTACGCCTGGATCTGCCCGGTTCGTACGAGCACGATGTCCCCGGCCCGTACGGTGACGCCGCCGAACTCGGCGGCCTCGTCGAGGTCCTCCGGCGTGACGGCGTGGTCGCCGGGCAGCCGGTCGACGCCCTTGGCGGCCGCCACGTCGAGCAGCACGCCGCGCGAGACGACGTGCCGGGCGGTGTGGATGCCGCTGAACTCGGAGCGGCCGTGCGCGGTGACCGTCGTGGCCGGCCGGCCGTTGTAGATCCGGCCCGAGTGGGACACATGCGTGAGCGCGTCCCAGTGGGTGCCGGCCTGGAGGCCGAAGGTCACCGCGTCGTCGCTGGTGGCGACCGTGCCGGGGCCGAAGAGCTCCTGATTGATCTGCACCATGACGTGCAGCGGGTTGACCCGGCCGGGGATCATTCCGGTCTGCACGCCGTCCTGCTCGAGGTCCACGGCGAGCGGCACGCGCCGGCCGGTGCGGACGGTCGCGGCGGCCGCCCGTACCACCTCGTCGGTGATCAGGTTGAGCGTGCCGGTCTCGTCGTCGCGGCCCCAACGCCCCCAGTTGTTCACGCGCTTGGCGATCTCGTGGAATTCCGGCGGCAGTGCGCTGGGAAGTGACATCGGGCGCCTCCGAGGTCTTGTTCTCGGGTATCTGACGGGTCGTAGAATCCTGCCGACGGATGAATCTAACGGACCGTCAGAAATCGCGGGAAGGGGCCGGGCGTGGGGAACTTCTTGGCAGGGAAGGTCGTCGCCGTGACGGGCGCGGGCCGGGGGATCGGCCGCGCGGTCGCCCTCGCCTGCGCGGCGGAGGGCGCGAAGGTCGTCGTCAACGACTACGGCGTCTCCATCGAGGGCGGCGAGCCGACGAGCGAGATCGCCGAGGCCGTCGTCAAGGAGATCGAGGCGTCCGGCGGCGCGGCGGTCGCCGTCGCCGACGACATCTCGACGATGGCCGGCGGACAGCGCGTGGTGGACGTGGCGCTCGCCGAGTACGGGCGGATCGACGGCGTCGTGTGCGTGGCCGGCATCCTGCGCGAGCGGATGCTCTTCAACATGTCCGAGGAGGAGTGGGACCCCGTCGTCGCCACCCACCTCAAGGGCACCTTCACCGTCTTCAGGGCCGCCTCCGCCGTCATGCGGCGCCAGGGCTCCGGCACCCTCGTCGGCTTCACCAGCGGCAACCACCAGGGCTCGGTCGCCCAGGCCAACTACTCCGCCGCCAAGGGCGGCATCATCTCGCTCGTCCGCAGCGCCGCCCTCGGCCTGCACAAGTACGGCGTCACGGCCAACGCCGTCGCGCCGGTCGCCCGCACCCGGATGTCCGCCAACGTGCCCATGGAGCTCAAGGAGATCGGCGAGCCCGAGGACGTGGCCGCGCTCGTCGTCTACCTCCTCTCCGACCGGGCCAGGGCCGAGAAGATCACCGGCCAGGTCTACACGATCGCCGGCCCCAAGATCGCCGTCTGGGCCCAGCCGCGCGAGCTGCGCGCCGGTTACGCGGAGGGCGGCGCCTGGACACCGGACCGCATCGCCGACTTCCTGCCCGGCACGGTCGGCGTCGATCCCATGCCGATGCTCCAGCGCCTGGAGGAGATGGCCCGGGCCGCGGCCGCCGGGGACCGCCCCAACACCCGCAAGGAGAACGGCTCATGAGAGGCGTCGTCTTCGACGGCAAGCAGGTGCGGGTCGTCGACGACCTGGAGGTGCGGGAGCCCGGACCCGGCGAGGTGCTCGTCCGGATCGCCGCGGCCGGGCTGTGCCACAGCGACCTCTCCGTCGTCGACGGCACGATCCCCTTCCCTCCGCCCGTCGTCCTCGGCCACGAGGGCGCCGGCGTCGTCGAGGCCGTCGGACCCGGCGTCACCCACGTCACGCCCGGCGACCACGTCGCCCTGTCCACGCTCGCCAACTGCGGCGCCTGCGCCGACTGCGACCGCGGCCGGCCCACCATGTGCCGCAAGGCCATCGGCATGCCCGGGCAGCCCTTCTCCCGGGCCGGGACACCGCTCTACCAGTTCGCGTCCAACTCCTCCTTCGCCGAGCGGACCGTCGTCAAGGCCGTCCAGGCCGTGAAGATCCCCGACGGCATCCCGCTCACCTCCGCCGCCCTCATGGGCTGCGGCGTCCTCACCGGCGTCGGAGCCGTACTCAACCGCGCCAAGGTCGCCCACGGCGAGACCGTCGTCGTCATCGGCACCGGCGGCATCGGCCTCAACGTCCTCCAGGGCGCCCGGATCGCCGGGGCGGCCACGATCGTCGCCGTCGACACCAACCCGGCGAAGGAGGGCCCCGCCCGGCAGTTCGGCGCCACGCACTTCCTGACCTCGACCGACGCCGTACGCGAGATCCTGCCCACCGGCGCCGACCACGTCTTCGAGTGCGTCGGCCACACCGGGCTCGTCCGCGCCGCCGTCGACCTGCTCGACCGGCACGGACAGGCCGTCCTGCTCGGCATGACCGCGCCCAAGGCCGAGGCGAGTTTCCTGCCCGCCGCGATGTTCCTGGACAAGGCGATCCTCGGCTGCCGCTACGGTTCCTCCCGTCCCCAGAAGGACATCGCCCTCTACGCCGAGCTCTACCGCACCGGCCGGCTCCTGCTCGACGAACTCGTCACCACCATCTATCCGGTCGAGGACTTCGCGCGGGCGGTGGAGGACATGGAGGAGGGCAAGGTGGCGCGGGGCGTGCTCACCTTCTGAGGACGCGGCGGCAGCGGGCCCGTTCCTGGCACGGGCTCAGGCCGCGGGCCCGCTCCGTGCGCGGGGCTCGGCGCCGCGTGCCCGCCTCCCGCCGCGCCCGCCGGCTCACTTGCCGCGGGCGCGGTAGGCGGCCACCGTCCGTTCCAGGGCCTCCTCGGCCGGCGTGGCGACGGCGCCGAGCCGCTCCGTGACGAGCGAGGAGTCCACGACGAACGGCTCGGCGAACTCGTAGCGCATCTCTATCAGTTCGCGCACCGTCCGGTTCATCGCGCCCAGCGCGTAGAGGGCGGCCGTCGGCATCCGGCGCAGGCGGGCGGCGCCGGGCCGGCCGGTGGCGCGGTGGGCCAGCTCGACCAGCTCCCGGGTGGTGCGGGTGTGCGGGTCGTTGGGCAGGTGCCAGACCCGGCCGGCGGCGTCGGGATGGCGGCCGAGGAGGGCCAGCGCATCGCCGATGTCGGGGACGAAGGTGTACGTGTGGGGCTGGTCCGGATCGCCGAGGACGGTGGCGGTGCGGCCGGCGAGGAGCGCCGGCACGACCAGGTCGCCGAGGTTGGACTGGGCGCCGCCGCGCGGCCCGAAGTAGTCGGAGGCGCGCCCGATCGCCACCTCCACGCGCCCGGCCCGGTGCGCGGCGAGCAGCTCCCGCGCCATCCGGCCGCGGAGTCTGCCCTTGCGGGTGGTGGCGGCGTCGGGGCTCTCCTCGGTGAACGGGCGGCCGCCGGCCGGGCCGTAGGTGTAGACGTTGTCCATCGAGACCAGCCGGGCACCGGCCGCCTCGGCCGCGGCGAGCACACCGGCCTGGAGCGCGGGGAACTCCTGCGGCCAGCGGTGGTACGGCGGGTTGAGCGCCTGGTAGACGACGGCCGCGCCGGCCGCGACGGCGGTGGTGAACGCGGGATCGGCCGCGTCGCCGCGGACCAGCTCGACGCCGTCCGGGAGTTCGGCCCGGCCGGACCGGTTGACGACGCGCACCGACTCTCCCTGGCGCACCAGCGCCTCGGCGACGGCCGTTCCCACGGCGCCGGAGCCGAAGATCACGTGACGGGCGGTGGCGGAGTGCTTCATGCGGGTCGACCTCGCGTCGGGTGCAGGGGAGGGGGCGGTGTCCGGGCGGTGCCGGCGTGAAGGAGCTTATGAAGCAGGACGCGGTCGCGGACCGAAAGGGTGAGAGCCGCCCCGGAGTCGGGGGCCTGCGGGGCGGTGGCCGGCCCGTGGGGAGGCATGCGGCTCGACCACGTCGGCGGCCGGCGGAAGGCGGGAGGCGGGCCGCGGTTGCCGGGCGGGGTCGTCTCGGACACGCCTGCGGCCGGTGGTCGACGCCGGCGGGCGGCTCGGCCACGTCGGCGGTCGGCGGAAGGCGGGAGGCGGGCCGCGGTTGCCGGGCGGGGTCGTCTCGGCCACGCCTGCGGCCGGTGGTCGACGCCGGCGGGCGGCTCGGCCACGTCGGCGGCCCGCGGCCCGCGGTTGGCGGGCCGCGGTTGGCGGGCGGCGCGGCCGCGTCGGCGGTCGGCGGCGGACTACGAACGGCGGGAGGCGTGCGGCTCGGCCACGGCCCGCGCCCGCGGTCGGCTCCGCCGCGCCCGCGCCTGCGGTCGGCGCCGCCGGTCGGATCCTCCGCCGCCCGCCGCCCGCCGCCCGCTGCCCGCGGCCAGCGGCCGGGCGGCCGACCCGCGTGAAACCCCGCCGCCCGCTGCCCGCCGCCCGCTGCCCGCTGCCCGCTGCCCGCTGCCGGCGGCCCGGGCGGCCGACCCGCGCGAAACCCCGCTGCCCGCTGCCGGCGGCCCGGGCGGCCGTCCCGTGCGAAACCCCGGTGCGCTCCGGGGACGTACGCCGTTACGGTCGGGAGGCATGTCGTATCGCGAGCTCGCCACCCGCCCCGTCCTCGCCTGGTCGGCCGTCTCCGTGGCCGCCCGGCTGCCCGTCGCGATGGCGCCGCTCGCGCTCGTCTTCCTCGTCCGCGAGCAGCCCGGCGGCTACACGCTCGGCGCGGTGCTCGCCGCCGTGTACGTCGTCGGTGAGATCGTCGCCGCGCCCGTCCTCGGCATCCGCATGAACGCCGAACGCGCCCGGCCGCAGCTGGCCTTCGGGCTCGCCGTCGGCGCCGCCGGCTTCGCGGGCCTCGGCCTCGCCGGCGGGCAGGCGCACCCGGTCCTGCTCGGCGTGCTCGCCTTCCTCGCGGGCGCCGGCCCGGCCGCCGCGCCCGGCGGTCTGCGCGCGCTGCTCACCAGCCTGGTCCCGGAGCGGGCCGTGACCCAGGCGATGAGCATGGAGTCGGTGCTGACCTTCGGGATCTGGGCCGCGGCCCCGGCCCTCGCGACCGGCCTCGCCCTCGGCGTCGGTCCCGCCCTGCCGCCGCTGCTCCAGGCCGCGCTGATGGCCCTGTCCGTGGCGGGCCTGTGGCTGCTGCCGCGCGGCTGGCGGACCGGGGACGGCGAGCAGGAGAAGGGCGCGCCGACGGGACGCGTGCTCCTGCGCGCCTGGCCGGTGTACGTGACCGGCGCCGCCGGTCTCACCCTGCTCGCCCTCGCCGAACTGATCCTGCCGGCCCTCCTCGAACAGCGCGCGATCCCGCTCGGCTGGGCCGGGCCGCTCCTCGCCGGGTTCTCGATCGGCTCGGCGGCCGGCGCGTTCCTCTACGGGCTGCGCGGCTCCTGGCCCGGCCGGCTGCCGGTCCAGTCCGCCGTCCTGGTCGTCGGAGTCTCGGCGGGCGTCGCCGTGATCGCCGTCCTGCCCTGGACGGCCGCGATCGCCGTCGCCCTCGTCGCCGCCGGACTGCTCCAGGCCCCGGCCATGCTGACCCGGAACCTCGCGCTGCGCCAGGTCCTGCCGCCCGGCGCGATCGCCGCCGGCTACTCCGTGATGTACGCGGCCGTCGGCGCCGGCTACGCCGCCGGCGGCACGCTCGCGGGCGCGCTGCTCAGGGCCTTCGCGCCGTCGACGGCGATCCTGTGCGGAGTCGTCCTGACGCTGACGCTCACGGCCGTCGGCGTCTGGGGCGAGCACCGGATCCCCGCTGCCACCGCCCCGACCCCGCCGCCCGCCGGCCCGGCCCGCCCGCTCCCCGCGGAGGCGGACTCCGACCGCTGACCGCGCCGGGCCGAAGCGAGGGAGGAGGCTCGGCGAGGTCGGCTCGGTCAGGCGGCGGGGCTGGGCGAGGCGGTCGGCGAGGCGGAGGAGCGGAAGGTGCGCCGGTAGGCCGTCGGCGTCACGCCGATCGCGCTCTGGAGGTGCACCCGCAGGGACTGGGCGGTGCCGAAGCCGGCGTCGTGGGCGATCTGGTCGACCGGCAGGTCGGTGGACTCCAGCAGGTGCCGGGCCCGCTCCACCCGCTGCTGGGTCAGCCACTGGCCCGGGCTGATGCCGACCTCGTCGCGGAAGCGGCGCGTGAAGGTCCGTACGCTCATCGACTCGCGCACCGCGAGGTCCCGCAGCTGGATCGGCTCGTGCAGGTGGGCGAGCGCCCAGGCGCGGGCGGAGGCCGTGGTGGCGGCCGCCGGGTCGGGCATGGGCCGCGCGATGTACTGCGCCTGCCCGCCGTCCCGGTGCGGCGGTACGACGGTGCGCCGGGCCACCTCGTTGGCGACGGCCGTGCCGTGGTCGCGGCGCACCAGGTGCAGGCACAGGTCGAGCCCGGCGGCCACGCCGGCGGAGGTGAGCACGTCACCGTCGTCCACGAAGAGCACGTCCGCGTCCACCCGCACCTTCGGGAAGAGCCGCTGGAAGTGGTCGGCGGAGGCCCAGTGGGTGGTGGCCGGGCGCCCGTCGAGGTAGCCGGCGGCGGCGAGCACGTATCCGCCGGTGCAGATGGAGACGAGGCGGGTGCCGGGCCGGATGTGGGCGAGGGCCGCCGCGAGCTCGTCGGTCAGCCGCCCCTCCTCGTAGACGGGCCCCAGCTCGTAGGAGGCGGGCACGACGACGGTGTCGGCCTCGGCCAGCGTCTCGGGGCCCCGCTCGACGTGGATGGCGAAGTCGGCGTCCGTCTGGACCGGTCCGGGCGCGGGCGCGCAGGTGACGATCTCGTACAGCGGGCGGCCGTCGGGATCCTTGGCGCGGCCGAAGATGCGGTGGGGAATGCCGAGTTCGAAGGGGAGGATGCCGGGCAGGGCGAGGACGGCGACGCGATGGGCCCGCACAGTGAGATCCCTCCGTAAAAGAGTGGTGGTCCAGACCACCGGGCTGATACCTGTGTGTGCTCGTGACGGACAACACGTACAAGTCTGAGGCCGCCGAGCGGATTCCCCCGAGACCGGTCCCGGGGGCCGCGCAGGACGGGCCGCCCGCACTGTGGAACCGTAACTTCCGGCTCTTCTTCGTCGCCCGCGCGGTCGCCGTCCTCGGCGAGGGCATGGTCCCGGTCGCCTTCGCCGCCGGACTGATCGGCGCCGGACACTCCGGCGCGTCCGTCGGTTACGCGCTCGGCCTGTGGACCGCCGCCTTCGCGGTCTTCGTGCTCTTCGGCGGCGTCCTCGCCGACCGCTTCACCGCCCGGCGCATGATGATCGTCGCCGATCTGGTGCGGCTGCCCGGCGCGCTGCTCCTCGCCTTCACCTTCGCGCTCGGCAGCCCGCCGCTGTGGGCGGTGTACGTGCTGTCCGCCGTCAGCGGCATCGGCGCCGCCCTCTTCCAGCCGGGCGTCGCCTCCACCATCCCGCGGATCGCGCCGGACGTGCAGCGGGCCAACGCCGTCCTGCGGGTCGTCGAGGCGCTGATGACCATGGCGGGCCCGGCCCTCGCCGGCCTCCTCGTCGCCCTGTGGAACGCCGGCGCCGCCTTCGCCGTCAACGCCGTCACCTTCGCGGTCAGCGCCGTCTGCTTCCTCCTGCTGCGCATCGCGCCGGTCCCGTCCGACGACGTCCGGCGCGGCTCGCTGTTCTCCGAAATGGCTCTGGGATGGCGGGAGTTCGCGTCGAGGAGCTGGCTGTGGGGCGTGATCGCGATCTGGACCGTGTACGGGCTGACGGTCGCCGGACCGATGGTGCCGCTGACCGCGAGCCTGGTGACCGAGGACCACGGCTCGGCGACGTACGGCGTGCTGATGGCGGCGGGCGGCGCCGGCAGCGCGGCCGGCGGCCTGCTCGCGCTGCGCCTGCGCCCGGTCCGCCCGCTGGCCGCCGGCGCGGTGGCGCTGCTCGGCCTGCCGGTGAACCTGCTGCTGCTCGGCACGGGAGCGCCGGTGCCGCTGCTGTACGCGGGCCAGTTCCTGGGCGGCGCGGCCTTCGCCTTCTGGCTGGTGATGTGGTCGACGTCGGTGCAGACGCATGTGCCGCAGGACGCGCTGAACCGTATGCACGCCTACGACGTGGCCGGATCCCTGCTGATGATGGGCGTCGGCCGCGCGCTGTCGGGACCGGTGGCGGATGCGGCGGGCACGGAGCGGGTGCTGCTCGTGGGCGCGGCCATCGCGCTGCTTGTGGTGGCGGCGCTGCTGGCGGTGCGGCCGATCAGGACGCTGCGTCGGGTGTAGGCCGGCGGCGGGTGTAGGCCGGCGGCGGGTGTAGGCCGGCGCCGGCCCCGGGCGCCGGCGCCGGTCCGTGGTCCGGTCCTTGCCCCGGTCCGCGTGCCCCGGTCCGTGCCCCCGGTCATCGGCCCGGCCCTTGGCCCGATCCCTGGCCCGACCCCTGCCCTTGGCCGGATTCGTTGGAAAGCTGTCATCCGGGCCAATGGTGGGCCGGGGCCCGTGACCGGATGCTGTGTGACGTGACCCAGACAACCGAGACTCCCGCCTCCTCCGTCCCCGCCCCGCCCCCGACCCGTACCTCCCGCATCCACCGTGCGTGGTTCGTCGCGGCCGTCGCCTTTGTCACGATCATCGGGGCGGCGGCCTTCCGCTCGCTGCCGGGCCTGCTGATCGACCCGCTGCACGGCGAGTTCCACTGGTCGCGCGGCACGATCGGCCTCGCCGTCTCGGTGAACCTCGCGCTCTACGGCCTGACGGCGCCGTTCGCCGCCGCCCTGATGGACCGGTTCGGCATCCGCAGGGTCGTCGCGGTGGCCCTGACGGTCATCGCGGCCGGCTCGGGCCTGACCGTCTTCATGACGTCGAGCTGGCAGCTGATCCTCTACTGGGGCCTCCTGGTGGGCCTCGGCAGCGGCTCCATGGCGCTCGCCTTCGCGGCGACCGTCACCAACCGGTGGTTCACCGAGCGCCGCGGCCTGGTCACCGGCATCCTCACCGCGGCGAGCGCCTCCGGGCAGCTGATCTTCCTGCCGCTGCTGTCCTGGCTGGTCGAGCACCACGGCTGGCGCCCGGCCTCCGTGACCGTCTCGCTCGCCGCGCTCGCGGTCGTCCCGTTCGTGTGGCTGCTGCTGCGCGACCACCCGGCGGACGTCGGCCTCGCGCCGTACGGCGGCGCGTGGGCGGAGAAGCCGGCGCCCGTCACCGGCGCCGCGCGCCGCGCGGTGACCGTCCTGTTCAAGGCGGCCCGCACCGGCCCGTTCTGGCTGCTCGCCGGCACCTTCGCGATCTGCGGCGCCTCGACGAACGGCCTGGTGCAGACCCACTTCGTGCCCGCCGCCCACGACCACGGCATGCCGGTCACGGCGGCGGCCGGACTGCTCGCCGTCATCGGCGTCTTCGACGTCGTCGGCACGATCGCCTCCGGCTGGTTCACCGACCGCTTCGAGGCGCGCCGCCTCCTCGCCGTCTACTACGCGCTCCGCGGCGTCTCGCTGCTCTTCCTGCCGATGCTGCTCGCCCCGGCGGTCCACCCGCCGATGCTGTTCTTCATCGTCTTCTACGGCCTCGACTGGGTCGCCACCGTCCCGCCCACCATCGCCCTGTGCCGCGAGCACTACGGCGACGACAGCGCCATCGTCTTCGGCTGGGTCCTCGCCTCCCACCAGGTCGGCGCCGCCGTCATCGCCTTCGCCGGCGGCCTCGCCCGCGACCTCTTCGGCTCCTACGACCCGGTCTGGTACGCCTCCGGCGCCCTGTGCGCGGCGGCGGCCCTGATGGCCCTGGCGATCCGCCGGCCCCGGGCGACGACGGCGTCCCTGGCGGGAGCATGATGACCTGGTGACGACCGGTGGGAGGGTGGGGACATGGCGGCTTCGGAGGAGCGCTCGTTCGGCCGGATGATCGTGGTGTCGATGCTGGTGCTGTTCCTGGAGGCGGCGCTCGCCCTGGTGCTTGCGACGGTGTTCGGTGACACCAGGGCGCCGGAGCCGGGCGAGGAGCGGGTCAACGCCTACGGCGTCGTGCTCCTGCCGTTCGCCGTGCTCCTCGCGCCGCTTCCCGTCGCGGCGGTGTCCGCGGCCCTTGTCGTTCCGTCCGTCCTGCTCGGTGAGCACCTGGCGGCCCGGCTCGGAGGTCCCCTGGCCGGCTGGCAGCTGCTGCTCCCGGCCGTCGCCGGGGCGTTGTCGTGGCCGCTCGCCGGGTGGCGTGGGTGGCTCGTGGCGGCCGCCTGCCTGGCCGTGGCGGCGCTGATCGCCCGCCACGCGCGGCGCGGCTTCTTCGTCTCGGTGCTCGTGCGGGGCACGGTCGTGGTGCTGGCCGTCTTCGCGCTCGGCGGCGTCGGCGTGTACGCGGGCGTCATCGACTGAGGCCCGCCGCGCCGAGTGCGCTATGCGCTGAACCGCCCGAAGCGGCCCCGGTGGAACAGCAGCGGTTCGGCGTCGTCGGAGGCGCCCAGGGACTCGACCCGGCCCACCACGATCAGGTGGTCGCCGCCCGTGTGGACGGTGGCGATCGTGCAGTCGACCCAGGCGGGCGCGGACGGCAGGCGCGGGGAGCCGGTGGACGGGGACGGGGTCCAGTCGACGCCGGCGAACTTGTCGGCGCCGCTCACCGCGAAGGCCCGGCACAGGCCGTCCTGCCGCGCGCCCAGGATGTTGACGCAGAAGCGCCCGGCCCGGGCGATCCGGGGCCAGGTCGTCGACGTGCGGGCGACCATGAAGACGACCAGCGGCGGGTCCAGCGAGAGCGAGGCGAAGGACTGGCAGGCGAAGCCCGCCGGGCCGTCCTCGTCGAGCGCCGTGACGATCGTGACGCCACTCGCGAAGTGCCCGAGCACGCGCCGGAACTCGGCCGGATCGACCGCCATCCGCTCGTCGTCCCGTACCGCCCGGAGCTCGGGCCGGGGAAGCGGCTCGACGGCCGTGGCCGCGCCGGCCGACCTGAGGTATCGGACGGCGGTGGCCGCCATCCCAGCATGTCCCATCACACCACCCATTGAAGCTGACGCATCGTCAGATGAGAAGCCCCGCGGCGCCCCGGACCTCGCCGGAAACCGGGCCCGCGCGGTCGCGTCAGCGGCCCTCGTACGACGGCGTGCGGCGCTCCACGAACGCCGCCACGCCCTCGCGCGCGTCCCGTGTCGTCATGCACAGCTCCTGCGCCGTCGCCTCCGCCGCGAAGGCGGTCGCGCGGTCGGTGTCCAGGGAGGCGTTGACCAGCTGCTTGGTGAGCGCGAGCGCCCGCGTGGGGCCCTGGGCGAGGCGCTCGGCCCACTCGCGGGCCGTCTTCTCCAGCTCCTCGGCCGGGACGACCCGGTTGACCAGGCCCATGGCCCGCGCCTCGGCGGCCGGCAGCGCGTCGCCGAAGAACATCAGCTCCTTCGCCCGCTGCGGGCCGACCAGCCGCGGCAGCAGATACGCCCCGCCCCCGTCCGGCACGATCCCGCGCCGCACGAAGACCTCCACGAACGTCGCCGACTCCGCCGCGAGCACCAGATCGCACGCGAACGCCAGATGCGCCCCGATCCCGGCGGCCGTCCCGTTGACCGCCGCGATCACCGGCTTCTCGCAGTCCAGTACGGCCCCGACGAAGCGCTGTGCGCCCCGCCGGATCATCCGGGCCACGTCGCCGGTGACGCGGTCCCCGGCGGACGCGGGCCCGCCGCGCAGGTCGGCGCCCGCGCAGAAGCCGCGCCCGGTGGCCGTGACGACCACCGCCCGCACGTCCGGGTCGGCCGAGGCGTCGCCCAGGAGCGCGATGATCCGCTCCCGCTGGTCCCAGGTGACGGCGTTCATCGCCTCGGGCCGGTTGAGCGTGATCCACGAGACGCCGTTCTCGACGGCGTGCAGGACGTCTTCCACGTGCGCGAGCCTCCTCAGCGGCAGACCGCGAGCGCGTCCAGGGCCACCGCGCCCTGGCCCCGCGGCAGCACCATCAGCGGGTTGATGTCCAACTCGGCCAGGTCGCCGTCGAGTTCCAGCGCCATGCGCTGCACCCGCAGCACCACCTCCACCAGCGCGTCCACGTCCGCCGCCGGCGCGCCCCGCACTCCGTCGAGCAGCGCCCGCCCGCGCAGCTCGCCGAGCATGTCCCGGGCCTCCCGCTCGCCGAACGGCGGCACGCGCACGGCCGCGTCGTTCAGCACCTCCACCAGGACGCCGCCGAGACCGACCGTGACCGTCGGCCCGAAGAGCGGGTCGCGGGTCACGCCCACCACCATCTCCACGCCCCGCCCGACCATCTGGCACACCAGGACGCCGTCCAGGTCGATGCCCTCGTAGCGGGCGATGTCGGTCAGCTCCCGGTAGGCGTCACGGATCTGGCTCGCCGACGTCAGCCCGACCTTGACCAGGCCCAGCTCGGTCTTGTGGGCGAGCCGCGCGCCCGAGGCCTTCATGACGACCGGGTAGCCGACGAGCCCGGCCGCCCGCACCGCCGCCGCGGCGCTGGTCACCAGTTGCTCGCGCGGCACCCGTATCCCGTACGCCCGCAGCAGCTGCTTCGCCGCGTGCTCGCTCAGCCGGTGGCCGGGCCGCAGCAGGGCCTGCGCCTTGCGGAAGGACGGCGACGGCGTGCGCGGGGCCTCGTCGAAGGGCGAGCGGTAGCCGGTGGTGAAGCGGTGGTGGTCGAGGTAGGCCTTGACCGCGCCGATGCAGTTGCCGAAGGTGCGGAAGGTCGCGACCCGCGAGGAGCCGAGCAGGGTGGTGCGGTAGGCCTCCTCGGTGCCGACCGGCGAGCCCCACACCACGCAGATCAGCTTGTCGGTGCGCTCGGCGGCGTCGACCAGGTCCTGCGCGAGCTTGTCGCTCATCGGCGGGAAGGGCCCGGTGATGGGACAGATGAGCACGCCCACGGACGGGTCGGCGAGGATCGCGTCGATGATCTTCGGGCCGCGCCAGTCGCCGACCGGGTGCCCGCCGTTGTCGACGGGATTGGCCACGCTCAGGTAGTCGGGGATCCACTGGTGCAGCTCGTCCTGCTTGGCCTGCGACAGCGTGGGCAGCGTGAGGCCGGCCGCCGTCGCCAGGTCGGAGAAGTGGGCGCCGGTGCCGCCGGAGATGGAGTAGACGACGACGCCGTCGGCGACCGGCTTGCGGGCCCGGGCGAGCAGCGCCGCGGTGTCCTGGAGCTGGTCGAGTCCGTCGACCCGGATCACGCCGAACTGCCGCATGGCGGCGTCGACGACCTGGTCGGCCCCGGTCAGCTTGCCGGTGTGCGAGGCGGCCATCCGGGCGCCGGCCTCCGTGCGGCCGACCTTCACCGCGACGACGGGCACCTGCCGGCGCGCGGCCTGGTCGGCGGCGAGCAGGAAGGAACGGCCGTCCTTGAGCCCTTCCACGTAACAGGCGATCGCCCCGACCTCGGGCCGGTGCGCGAAGTACGAGATGAAGTCGGCGGTCTCCAGGTCGGCCTCGTTGCCGGTGGGCGCCCAGTGCGAGAGCCGGACGCCCAGCTCCTGCAGGGTGAAGACGGGCCGGCCCTGGTGGCCGGACTGGGTGATCAGCGCGACGGCCGGGCCTTCGAGGTCGTCGCGGAAGCGCTCGAAGGCGTTGAGGTTGGTGTTGGGGCCGAGCAGGCGCAGTCCCGACCCGGAGCGTCCCACGGCGGCGGCGAGCCGCTCCTGCGCCCGTGCGCCCTCCTCGCCGGTCTCGGCGAAGCCGGACGCGAAGGCGACGGCGAACCTCACCTTGATCTCGGCGAGTTGCTCGATCACCGGCAGCGGGTCGGCGACCAGCAGGACGGCCAGGTCGACGGGTTCGGCGAGGTCGTCGAGACCGGCGAGGTCGGAGACGGAGGGCACGCACGGGATGCCGAAGACGGCGCTACGGGTCGGGTGCACCGGCACCACCCGCGCGCCGACCCGCCCGGCCCAGTCGAGCAGCTGCCTGGTGATCCCGGTGTTGGGCCGGCCCTCGGTGTCGGACGCGCCGACGACGGCGACCACCTCGGGCCGGAAGAAGCGGTCGAGATCGGGCACGGCCGCGTGCAGCGGGCGCCCGCTGACGTCCGTGTCGCCCTCGACGGCGGTGACGCCGTGCACGACGGCCTGGGCGGGCTGTTCGCCGCAGGCGACGACGCGAGCGCGGAGGTCTGTGGTGAAGGTGCCGTGAGTCGATCCAAGCATCGTGTCGCTCCGCCCGTCCGTCCGGTCGTCCGGCGTCCCGTTCCCTTCTCTGACGCCTAGTCAGATTACAGAACTGACGGGTAGTCAGGAATGCTTGTGCGCCTGATTTCGGGTTTCCGGCTCCCCGGCCGGCGCCGGTGGGGTCGCCGTCGGTGTGGCCGGGGCCGGTGCGCCCGTGGCCGGTGTGGCCGGGGCCGCCGGGCTCGCCGCAGGACCCGCCGCGCGTCTCGCCGCCGCTCCCGTGGCGAGCAGGAGGAGCCCGCAGCCCGCCACCACCCACCAGCCCGCGTGCGACGCGCCCGGCAGCCCCGCCGGCGGCACACCGGCGACCAGGCCGCCCGCCACCGCGATCCCGACCGCCGCGCCCACCTGCCGCGCCGTCGACGTGATCGCACCGGCCACGCCCGCCCGGGCCGGCGGCAGGCCGCTCACCGCCGTGTTGGTCAGCGGCGCGTTGGCGAAGCCGAACCCGACGCCGATCAGCCCGAAGGCCGCCAGCAGCAGCGCGAGGCCGGTGTCCGGCCCGAGCCCGACCAGGCACAGTCCGCCCGCCGTGAGGAACCCGCCCGCCAGGAGCAGCGGCCGGCCCGGCCCGTACCGCCCCACCATGACGCCGGACCACGGCGCGCACACCGTCGCGCCGAGCGCCATCGGCAGCGTCGCGAGGCCCGAGGCGAGCGGGGTCCAGCCGCGGGTGTGCTGAAGGTAGAGCGTGGTGAGCAGCAGGCTCACGCTCAGGGCCGTGAACACCGCCGCCGCGCCGAACACCGCCGAGGCGAACGCGGGCCGCCGGAACAGCCCGAGGTCCATCAGCGGCTCGCGCCGCCGCCGCTCGAGGCGCACGAAGGCGGCCGTGGCGAGGGCGGTCAGGACGTACGCGGCCAGCGCCGCGGGTGAGCCCCACCCGATCCGCGGCCCCTCGATCAGCACGCCGACGCCCAGGCCGAGGGCCGCGGTCAGGAGTATCTGCCCGGGCAGGTCGAGCCGCCGGGCGTGCTCACCGCGCGACTCCGGCACGAACACGGCGACCAGGACGAGGGCGAGGACGACCACCGGCGCGTTGATCCAGAACACCGACCGCCAGCCGAACGCGGCGATCAGCGCCCCGCCCGTGACCGGCCCCGCCGCCATGCTCAGCCCGAACACCGACGCCCACACGCCGATCGCACGCGCCCGCTCGCGGCGGTCGGGCATGGCGTTCACCACGATCGCCAGGGCCACCGGGCTCAGCATCGAGGCCCCGACGCCCTGCCCGACCCGCGCGGCCACCAGCAGGCCCGGCGCCGGCGCGAGGGCGCAGGCGAGCGAGGCCAGGCCGAAGAGGACGAGTCCGGTACGGAAGACCCGGCGCCGGCCGAAGCGGTCCGCGAGCGCGCCGGAGACGACGAGAAGGGCGGCGAAGGAGAGCGTGTACGCGTCCACGACCCACTCCAGGCCGCGGGTGCCGACGCCGAGCCCGCGCCCGATGTCGGGCAGGCCCACGTTGACGATGGTGGTGTCCACTCCCACCAGGAACATGCTCAGCGCGCAGACGGCGAGCACGGTCCAGCGCCGCCGCGCGCTCGAAAGCGCCGCCGGGCCCGCCGGGCCCGCCGGGCCGGTGGTGGTGGTGTTCGTCGGTTTCTTCAGGGGCGTTGTCATGGGGCTCATGCTGGGAGCGGCCCGGTCCGGCGGCCCAGGAACTTTGCGGAGACCGCAAAATGGCAGCATGGCCGTCATGGCACCCAAGGACGCCGAACTCGCGGAGATCCTCGACGGCATCGGCCCCCGGCTGCGCGCCCTGCGCCACGACCGCGGACTCACGCTCGAAGCCCTCGCCGAGCGGACCGGGATCTCGGTGAGCACCCTCTCGCGCGTCGAGTCGGGCGTCCGCCGCCCCACGCTCGACCTGCTGATCCCGCTCGCCCGCGCCCACCGCGTCGCCCTCGACCAGCTGGTCGCCGCACCGGCCACCGGCGACCCGCGCGTGCATCTGAAACCGCGCGTCCGCGGCCGTGGCAGCGTCCTGGTCCCGCTGACCCAGTACCCGGGCCGGGTCCAGGTGTTCAAGCAGGTCCTCGCCCACCGCGAGCCGAAGCTGGTGACCCACGCCGGTTACGAGTGGCTGTACGTGCTCGCCGGCGAGCTCCGCCTCGTCCTCGGCGACCGCGAGGCCGTCCTGCGCCCGGGCGAGGTGGCCGAGTTCGACACCACCGAGCCGCACTGGTTCGGACCCGCGGGCGCCGAAGCGGTCGAGATCCTCCACCTCTTCGGCCCGCACGGCGACCACGCGGTGGTGCGCACCGGCCCGTCGTCGGCGCACTGAGCGGACGGGCCGGGCGGGCGTGACTTTCCGGGCCCGGCCTGGACCTAGGGCAGCTTCGCCGCCGGGACCCGGCGGGCGACGCGGCGGGCGATCCGCTCCGCGTCGATCGCCATCTCGCGGAACATGCCGCTGATCGGGTTGGTGAAGCCGGTGAAGTAGAGCCCGGGCGCCTCGCGGGCGCAGCGCGCGCCGCGGACCGCCGGCCGGCCGCGCTCGTCCAGGACGCCGAGGTGGCCGACCAGGGGCTCCAGGGCGCGCCGGTAGCCGGTGGCCGCGATGACCGCGTCGGGCGTGAGGCGGGTGCCGTCGGCGAGGACGACGTCGGGGCCGTCGAAGGAGGCCACGGCCGGGACCGGCTCCACGGTCCCGGCCCGTACGGCGGCGACCAGGCCCACGTCCTGCACCGGCACCGCGCCCTGGAGCACCCGCGAGTAGAGGCCGCCCTCGGGTCGCGGCAGCCCGTACGCGGACAGGTCGGCCGTGAGGAAGCGCCCGAGCAGTCCGGTCAGCCGGTCCACCAGGGCCACCGGGAGCCGCCGCACCAGGATGCCGCTGCGCTGCGTGGGCCAGCCGAGCGTGGAGCGGCGGCAGATGTACGGCGGTGTGCGCACCGCGAGCCGTACGCGCGCGGCGCCGCCGTCCGCCAGGTCGGCCGCGATCTCGGCCCCGGTGTTGCCGGCGCCGACGACGAGGACGTCCCGGCCCGCGTACGGCTTCGGGTTCCGGTACGTGCCGGCGTGCACCAGCTCGCGCCCGTGCGCGCCGGTGTAGGCGTCGAGGCCGGGCCAGTCGGGAAGGCGGGGCGTGTGGTTGTAGCCGGTGGCCACGACGACGGCGCTGCCGACGAGCCGCCGCCCGCCCGTCGCGTGCAGCACCCACCCGCCCGGGCCGCTCCCGGCCCCGTCTCCGCCGTGGTCCGCGCCCGCGCCCGTGCCCTCGTGCTCGCGCTCGATCCGGGTGACCTCGACGCCCGTAACGATCTCCAGGTCGTGGAACTCGGCGTACCGCTCCAGATAGCGCACGACGTCCGCGCGCGCCGGCCACCGCCCGAACGACCGCGGCATCGTCAGCCCGGGCAGCGAGGAGAGCCGGCGGGTGGTGTGCAGCCGCAGCCGGTCGTAGTGGTGGCGCCAGGACTGCCCGACGGCGTCCGACTTCTCCAGGACGACGGCCCGTACGCCCCGCGCCCGCAGCGCGGCGGCGACGGCGAGGCCGCCGGGGCCGCCGCCGATGACGTACACGGGGTGCTGGTGGGACTGGGGGGTGACGGTCATGACTGCTGAGCGTAATGACGCGTACACGTCGTGGGTCTCGGTCAAGAGGGAGTTCGGTTGCGAAACGGTCACGCGTGCACGGGTCTTGCGGAGAAGAAGGCGCATCCGATGAACTGACGGTCTGTCAGGTGTTACGAGGAGGCGCACATGCGGACGATCTGGCTCACCGGCCCCGAATGGCTCGCCGTCCTCCGCGTGGGCCTCGGCCTGTGGTGGCTGGAGAGCTGGCGCCACAAGGACCGCAAGGGCTGGTTCGAGCGCGGCACCGGCATCGCCTGGGCCGCCGACGTCGCCGCCAAGCACCGGTGGGCGGCGGTCAGGAGCGGCTTCGACACCGTCGTCGCCCCGCGCCCCAAGCTCATGGCCTACGTCGTCGTCTACGCCGAACTCGCCCTCGGCCTCGGCCTGATCGCCGGCCTCCTCACGCCCGTCGCCCTCGTCGGCGGCCTGCTCCTCAACCTCCTCTACCTCACCCTGATGATCCACGACTGGGCCGAGCAGGGGCAGAACGCGATGATGGCGCTGATCTCGCTCGTCGCCCTCTTCGCCGTCTCCTGGCAGACCTGGTCCCTCGACCACGCGATCGGACTCTTCTGATGCCGGCCACTCCCGCGAGCCTCCCGGACGTCGACGCCTTCACCCGGCCCTACTGGGACGCCGCCGCCGAAGGCCGCCTCCTGCTGCGCCACTGCACCGCCTGCGACCGCCCGCACCACTACCCGCGCGAGTTCTGCCCGCACTGCTGGAGCGAGGCCGTCGAATGGCGCCGGGCGAGCGGCCGCGCCACGCTCTACACCTGGTCCGTCGTCCACCGCAACGACCTTCCGCCCTTCGGCGAGCGCGTCCCCTACGTGGCGGCGGTCGTCGACCTCGCCGAGGGTCCGCGGATGATGACCGAGATCGTCGGCTGCCCGGAGGCGGACCTGCGCATCGGCATGGACCTGGAGGTCACCTTCCGGGCGGAAGGCGACCTCCAGGTGCCGGTGTTCAGGCCGCAAGGGCCGGAGGGGCCGGCAGGACGGCCGTAAGGACCGGAAGGACGGCCGTGTAACGCCCCTCCGGTGCGTCCTGGCCGGTCAGGACCCTCCGGCCGCGGCCGGCTCGACCGGCACCCACAGCTGGGAGTCCGTCTCCGCGCCGATCTCCACCGGTCGGGTCCGCAGCAGCTCCGGACCCGGCCGGCTCACGTACGGGTTCGACGGGAACCACTGCGTGAAGACGTCCCGCCACAGCTCCTGGAGGGCGCTCGGGTAGGGCCCGTGGTTGTCGAAGACCGCCCAGGTCCCGGTCGGCACGTCGAGGGCGTCGAGCTCCTCGGCGGCCGCCTCCGGACCGGCCGCCACGCCGATCCAGTAGTCCACCTCGGCGCCCTCCTCCCGGCTGTCGGTCAGATGCACCACCGCCGACAGGACTCCCTCCGGCTCCCCGTCGGCCAGCTCCTTCATCCGTACGATCGCCCGCTCGTCCAGGCTCTCCACGTGCGCCGCGGCGGCCGCGTTCACGCCCTCGTGGACGAGCGGGACGGTGGCCTTCCTGCCGACGACACGAAACGCCTCCTTCTCCACGATCCGGTACCGCATGGTGCTACTCCCTTCGACGACGACACGGAAGGACATCCGCGGCTGCGCCGTGAGCACCGCGCCGGTGCGCCGGGCCTCGCCCGGGCCGATGCCGTGCACCGACCGGAACGCCCGGGCGAACGCCTCGCCCGACCCGTACCCGTACCGCACGGCGACGTCGAGCAGCGTCCGCTCGCCGGCCAGCACCTCGGCCCCGGCCAGCGTCATCCGCCGGCGTCGCACGTACACCGACAGCGGCATCCCGGCGAGCGCCGAGAACAGCCGCCGGAAGTGGTACTCCGAGGTCATCGCGATCCGCGCGACCTCGGCGACGTCCACCTCGCGGCCGTCCGGCGCACCGAGCCGGCGCTCGATGTGCTCCAGGGCCTCGTTCAGCCGGTCCAGCACGCCCGTCCGTCCTTCCTTCTGGTGTCTTCACCGTAGGAATCCACAGCCTCCCAGGACCCGACGATCCGTGCCCGGAACGGTCGGGTCCGTGCCCGGTCGGCCGGCTCGTGGATCGGGTTCGCGGATCGGCTCGTGGATCGGTCCTGCGGATCGGGCTTGCGGTTTACGCTGCGTCAACTCCTACGGTCTTCGTGTGGGGCCGGACGGACCGGCCCGGCGATGGAAGGACTCATGGCATGGCCTGGTCGATCGCGGACGTGGCGCGGATGTCCGGAGTGACGTCCCGGACCCTGCGGCACTACGACGACATCGGCCTGCTGCCGCCCGCCAGGACCGCGAGCAACGGACACCGCTACTACGAGGAGCCGCAGCTGCTGCGGCTCCAGCAGATCCTGCTCATGCGGGAGCTGGACGTGGGCCTGCGGGAGATCAAGGCCGTCCTGGACAGCCAGGCCGACCGCGTGTCGGTGCTCCGCGAGCACCACGCGCGGCTGCTGGCGGAACGGGACCGGATCGGGACACTGGCCCGGACGGTGGCCCGCACCATCGCCGAACTGGAAGAAGGCGAGGACGAACAGATGGTGACGATCAACCGCCCCGAGAACCTCTTCGAGGGCTTCGAGCCGGAGGACGCCGAGAGCGTGGCCGAGGTCCGGGAGAAGTGGCCCGAGGCGTACGAGGAGTCCCGGCGGGCGCTCGCGTCGATGACGCCGGAGACGACCGAGGAGTGGCAGCGCGAGGTCACCGCGCAGATGATCCGCTTCGCGGAGTTCATGGCGGCCGGGACCGCGGTCACCGACCCGGCGGTCCAGGCCGAGGTGGACGCCCACTACCGGGACGTGTGCCGCTTCTGGACGCCGAACGCCGAGGCGTACCGGGGACTGGCCCGGACGTACGCGGAGGACCCGCGGTTTCGGGCGAACTTCGACCGGATCGCCGTCGGTCTTGCGGAGTATCAGCGCGATGCGATGGCTGTCTACGCGGATGCCCGGCTGAGCTGAGCCACGTTCGTACCGGCCGCACGGGCCGTACGGGACCACGCGGGACGGGGCTGGGGGAGACGGGGCGGGGCGACCGGATTCGAACCGGCGTCCTCGGGGTTTTGGAGACCTCGCGCGACGACCTCTGCGCTACGCCCCGCCCACGTCCCGGCACCCTACCGGGCCCGCACACGCGCCGTCCGGCCTCATCGCCCGCCCGCGCCCGCGCCCGCGCCCGCGCCCGCGCCGGCGCCGGCCAGGGCGGCGTCGCCGCCGGCGGCTGCCCCGGCCTCCGACGCCTCCGACGCCTCCGGCGTCTGCGACGCCTGCTCCAGCGTCGGATAGTCGTTGTAGCCCGTCTCCCCGCCCGTGTACATGAGGTACTGGTCCCGTACGGCGTTGAGCGGCGCGTCGATCCGCAGCCGGTGGACCAGGTCGGGGTTGGCCAGGAAGGCGCGGCCGAGGGCGATCAGGTCGGCGCCGGCGGCGAGGAGGCGTTCGCCGGCCGCGCGGCCGCCGTCGGCGGGCAGCGGGCCGCCCCAGCCCAGGTCGGGGTTGGCCATGAGCACGCCCGGCCAGGTCCGCCGTATCTCCTGGAAGAGCGGCTGCTCCGGCGCCGCGAACAGCATGTGCAGATAGGCGAGCCCGCCCAGTTCGTTCAGCGCGGCGATCAGCGCCGGGTAGAGCGCGTCGGTGTCGCCTTCCTCGACGCCGTTGATGGTGCGTCCGGGAGAGATCCGGATCCCGACCCGCTCCGGCCCGATCTCCGCGGCCACGGCCCGCGCCACCTCGACGGCGAACCGGATCCGGTTCTCGACCGGACCGCCGTAGGCGTCCTCGCGCCGGTTGGTGTTCTGCGCCAGGAACTGGTGGAGCAGCATGCCGTTGGCCGCGTGCAGTTCGACGCCGGCGAAGCCCGCGTCGACGGCCCGGCGCGCCGCGGCGGCGAAGTCGGCGACCGTCGCCCGGATCTCGTCCACGGTCAGCTCGTGCGGGACGACGGACGGGCGGTGTCCGGCCCGGGTGTGGACGCCGTCGGGCAGCGCCACCGGCGAGGGCGCGACGGGCAGGAGGCCGCTGTTGTCGGGGTGCCCGACCCGCCCGCCGTGCTGGAGCTGGAGGAACATCCGGCCGCCGGCCGCCCGTACGGCCTCGGTGACGCCCCGCCAGCCGGCCGCCTGCGCCGCCGTGTGGATGCCGGGGATGTCGGGATAGGTCTGGCCGACGGCGTTGGGCGTCGTGCCCTCGGCGATGATCAGCCCGGCGGTGGCGCGCTGGGCGTAGTGCGTGGCCATGATCGGTGTCGGTACGCCGTCGGCTCCGGCGCGGTTGCGGGTCAGCGGCGCCATCACCAGCCGGTTGGGCAGGTGGAGCGGGCCGAGCCGGGTGGCTTCGAAGAGGCGTGATGCTGCGGGGGAGTTCGTCGTCTGCGTCATGCCGGTACGGTAGAAGTTGACACCGGTGTCAGGTTCAAGCGCGACGGCGAGGTGGAGGAACGATGCGGATCGGTGAACTGGCCGCCCGGAGCGGCGTGAGCGAGCGTTCCCTGCGCTATTACGAGAAGCAGGACCTGCTGCGGTCCGAGCGTACCCCGGGCGGACACCGCGAGTACGGCGACTGGGCGGTCGACCGCGTCATCCGCATCCAGTCCCTCTACGCGGCCGGCCTGAACAGCAAGAAGATCGCCCAACTGCTGCCGTGCATGCGGGACGTGGACGCCGGTCCGACCGAACGGACCACGCAGCAGCTGGTCGTCGAACTCGTCGCCGAGCGCGACCGCATCGACCGTCTGATCACGGATCTGGTGCGCTCCCGCGAGGTCCTGGACGAGTTCATCGACACGGCCGCGTCGAGCCTGACGGTGACCGCCTAGGCCGGACCCGGTCTGGGCTTGACCCGGCCTGGGCGAGACCCGGTCTGGGCCGGGACCGCCCTGAAGGGCCTGTCCGCCCGCATCGGGGTCGGACAGGCCCTTCGGGGTTCAGCGCTTGAGCGTGAAGGTGAAGTCACCGGCCGTCCGGCCGGTCAGACGGACCGCCGAGACGAGGCGGCCCTCCTCGGCCAGCCGCTCGGCCTCGGCCCGCGAGAGGCGGCAGCCCTCGGCGATCAGCCGTAGCGGCCGGACCGGGACCGGCGCCGCGAAGCGGACCGAGACGTCGATCACCTCGCGGTCGAGGTGACCCGTTCCGCCGGTGTCCAGGCGCCAGGCGCCGTCCCAGTCCAGGGCGACGCGGTTGCGGCGCAGCAGGACCGGGTCACCGAGCAACTCGGCCGCGAGGACAGGGTCGTTGGCGTGGGCCCGGTCCAGCAGCTCGGGCCGTACGCCACGCACGTTGGCCCGTTCCAGGACCGTGAGCTTCGTGGTCGCGCCGCAGCCGGTGCAGAGCGCGAGGAGCCAGACGTCGATGAGCTTGTGATGGGCGTTGACGCGGAACTTGCCGCTCGTCCGGAAGCGCTCCGACGCGCAACGGTGGCAACGACGCCGGACGAGAGGCAGGCAGGTGGGAACGACCACCCAGTTTTCGAGCACAGGTGTACACCGGTTTCAGTGAGAGTCCGCAGCAAAAAGCAGCGCGGCGCACAGGGCGCGACGCGCGACAGATCAGCACTCGGGGGGTCTCACACGGTGTACAACGGCACGTCCTTGCCTGGACTACGGGGTCAGTCGGCAAGGTAACGGCGCCCGGCAGCGCCGTTCCACCGGTTTTTCCGGGCGGGCCGGTTCAGCGCACGTGGGCCAGGATCTCGGGCGCGGCCTCGGCCAGGCTGGCGAAGTGGCGGTGCGAACCGTCGGCCGGCTCGGGTGTGTTGACGGTCCAGACCGTCATGCCGGCCGCGCGCCCGGACCGTACGCCCGACGGCGCGTCCTCGACGACCAGGCAGTCTGCGGGATCCGCGCCGAGGATCTCGGCGGCGCGCAGGTACGGCACGGGCGACGGCTTGCCCTCGCTGACGGAGGCCGCGTCGACGACGAGCGCGGGCAGCGGAAGCCCGGTCCGCTCGAACCGTCCGCGCACCCGGTGTTCGTAGTTCGAGGTGACGAGCGCCCACCGGTCCGCGGGCAGGGCGCCGAGCAGTTCCGCGGCGCCGTCGAAGGCGCTGTACGTGCCGGTGCGCACGTCCTCGTCCTCCAGGGCGTGCAGCAGGGCGAGGCAGGCGTCCGGGTCCGCGCCGGGCGCGACGGCCGCGAAGGTCTCGACCGGCCGCGTGCGGAGCGCGACGGCGTACACCTCGTCCCCGTCGAGCCCGTGGCGTCCGGCCCAGTCGTGCCAGACGCGGCGTTGGTTGGCGACGGCGTCCATGAGGGTGCCGTCGACGTCGAAGAGGACGAACTTCTTGTGGGTCACGCGCCCGATGCTAGGACCCGCATAGCGTTCACGCCCACCCATTGCAACGCAGCCCTGTTCATTCGTTGCGTTAGACCCGCGACGATTGCAATGAAATCCAAGCTTTGAGCTGCACTGATGCACATTTAGCGCAACGAGTCTGTTGCCTAGATCTCGAACGCAACGTAGCGTTTCACTTGTCAGAAACAAGGAACGCACGCCCGACACACCGCAGGAGCACCCGTCATGCAGAAGTTCGCCACCGCCGCCCCGATCGCCGCCGTCCTCGACGTCCCGGCCGGCCGCATCCAGCTCATCGCCGCCGACCGCTCCGACACCACCGTCGAGGTCCTGCCCGCCGACCCGGGCAAGGGCCGCGACGTCAAGGCCGCCGAGGAGACCACCGTCAGCTACGCCGACGGCGTGCTGCGCGTCGAGGCCCCGGCGCCGAAGAACCAGCTCTTCGGGCACACCGGGTCCGTCGAGGTCACCGTCCAGCTGCCCGCCGGGTCCCGGGTCGAGGCCAAGGCCGCCGCCACCGGCTTCCGGGGCGTCGGGCGCCTGGGCGACGTCGCCTTCGAGGGCGCGCTCGGCCCGGTCAAGCTCGACGAGACCGCGAGCGCCCGCCTCTCCGTCCACGCCGGCGACATCGCCGTCGGCCGCCTCGGCGGCCCCGCCGAGATCCGCACCCAGAAGGGCGACATCACCGTCACCGCCGCCGTGCGGGGCGCCGTCGTCCTGCGCACCGACGCCGGCGACATCAGCGTCGGCGCCGCCCGCGGCGTCTCCGCCTCCCTTGACGCCGGCACCTCCTACGGCCGGATCCACAACACCCTCAGGAACGACGGCGCCGCCGCGCTCGAGATCAGCGCCACCACCTCCTACGGCAACATCACCGCCCGCAGCCTCTGAGGTTCCTCACCTGGAGGTGAATCCCGTCCTCCTGGAGAGTGAGTAAAGCGCTCGTCACAAGAATTTCCCGCTTGTCTCCCGAAATCATCTTGTTTTGGCAAAGTGCCCGCGTGTTGATGAGGAGTCAGGCAATGAGTTACGGCAACGACTTGCGCGACCAGATCAAGGCCCCGGGAACGACCCCGCTGATCGGCGTCTACGACATGTACTCGGCCTCCGTGGCCGCCGAGCACTACGACGGGATGTTCGTCTCCGGCTTCGGCTTCGCGGCCTCGTACTACGGGCTGCCCGACATCGGGTTCATCGCCTGGCCGGACATGGTGTCCTTCGTGCAGCGGCTGCGCGGCGCGTTCCCGCGCCACCACCTTCTCGTGGACATCGACGACGGCTACGTCGATCCCGAGGTGGCCTGCCATGTCGTCGAGGGCCTCGAGCGCATCGGGGCCTCCGGCGTGATCCTGGAGGACCAGAAGCGGCCGCGGCGCTGCGGCCACGCGGACGGGAAGCAGGTGCTGCCGCTCGACGAGTACCTGGCCAAGCTGGAGATGGTGCTCCAGACCCGGCGCGACATGGTGGTGGTGGCCCGTACGGACGCCACGGACGAGGACGACATCCTGCGCCGGGCCGCGTGCCTGGCGGCCACCGACGCCGACGTGGTCCTGGTGGACGGCGTACGCAGCGTGGAGTGGATCCGGCGGATCCGTGAGGTGGTCGACGGCAAGCCGCTGCTGTTCAACCAGATCGCGGGCGGCAAGTCGCCGCGGCTCTCGCTCGGCGAGCTGTCCGAGCTGGGCGTGGACGTGGCGATCTACAGCACGCCGTGCCTCTTCGCGGCGCACGAGGCGATGGACTCGGCGCTCGCGGAGCTGCGGCGCTCCGACGGCCGGCTGCCGTCCTTCGACCCGGACAGCGGGATCGGCGTTGCCGCCTCGACGCGGCTCCTGGAGCGGAACATCGCCCGCCACCACGACGCCGAGCCGCACCGGGTCCGGCCCCGCCAGGCGCCCGCGCGGGTCGGCGCGTGAGCCCGCTGATCCCGCGGCCGCGGGCCGCCCTGCCCGTCCTCGGCGCGGTGCTGCTCGCGGCCTCCGCCGCGGCGCCCGCCGCCGCGGGCGGCAGCCTGGTGACGGTGATCGACAACTCGCACGCCGACTCGGTCCTGGAGGTCGACCGGGCCGCCAACGTCCAGTACGGCAGCAGCGGCACGGCCGGCAGCGACCACGACGGAAGCGCGGTCGACGCCGTCTCGGCGCTGGTCGGCGCCGTCCACCCGGACAGGCAGGACTGACCGCTCCCTCCCCGCGGTACGCCGAACGGCCGGACACCTCCCTCGCGGTGTCCGGCCGTTCACGCTGCCCGGGCCCGTCAGCCGCCGGCCGGCGTCAGTCCTCCTGCAGGTCCGGCTGCCCCTGCTCGTTGAGCTCGACCGGCTCCGGCCCCTCGTGCTCGTGGGCGACGGCGACGGCGACGGCGACGGCGGCGGAACCGGCGGGCGCGGCAGGCGCGGCGACCGCGGTGGCGGCGAAGCCGAGGACGGCGCCGGTCAGGGCGAGGGCGGCGACAAGGGCGCGGGAGGTGGTGGAAAGGTTCATGCCCGGGAAACGAGCCCGCCGGGCGGCCGGTCACGCAGTGTGACGCGGGAGAGGGAGAGGCGCGCGCCGCCGCCCCGAGCGCCCCGGCCGGCCGAGCGCCCCGCTACCGCCGTTCGACCAGGCCGCGTACGTACGCCGCCTGCCCGACGTGCTGGTTGCCCTCGGCGACCACGCTGATCAGGCGGACACCGAGGGTGACGTGCGGCGTCCAGCGGGTGTCGACGACCCGGTCCAGGTCCGCGTTGGTGACCGAGCCGACGTGCTCGACCGTACGGGCCTGGACGGCGTCGTGGTAGCCGAGGAGCAGGTCCGCGGACGCGCGGACGGCGGCGACCTGCTTGCTGCTGTGGCCGAAACCGGTGGCGTCCTCGGGGAAGGGCAGGCCGAAGCGGCCCGACCAGCCGTCGGCCGTCCACGTCTGCTCGGTGCCGAAGGCGTCGGCGATGTGGTCGTCCTGAACGCGGGTCAGGTGCCAGACGAGCCAGGCGATCGTGTTGGCGTCGGGGTCGACCCGTACGGTGAGGTCGTCCTCCGACAGCCCCTCGACCGCCTCGTGCACGGCCTCGCGGACCCGGCCGAACGCGTCAAGGAGAAGGTCGGCGCTCTTCATGGCCCCACCGTACGACGAACACCGGCACCGCGCCGGTCCACGCCCGCCCGGCCGGGGAGGCCCGCCCACCAGACCGGTGCAGCCCGGCCTCCCGGCCGGTGACCCGGCGCCCGGGCCCCGCCTCAGGCGCGCTCGTAGTGGTAGCCGTCGCCGTGGGAGGGGCCCACGTCGTGCGTGATGCCGGTGGGCACGGCGAGCTTGAAGGCCGACGTGTCGCCGTTCGCGCAGTAGGGATAGCCGCCCGAGCGGGCCTGGTCCACGATGGTGGCGCCCAAATTGATCCGCTTGCCGCCGTCGGTGACCGAGGTCAGCTTGGCCACGTACTCGCAGTGCGCGCCGTTGACGTCGTTGATCATCCGGGCGGCGATCTGGCCGGGCGCGACCCGGTAGAGGTAGACGGTTCCCGGCTGGCCGATGTTGTACGGGCTCGTGTACTTCCAGGTGCCGACGAAGGCCGACGGGACGCGGTTGTCGGAGGCCGGCGCCGGCTGGGGAGCGGTGGTGGCGGGCGGCCTGGTGGTGGTGCCGCCCGACGCGCTCCCGCCGCCCGACGCGCTGCCGCCGCCCGACGACCCGCCGGACGCGCCGCCCGAGGAGCCGCCCGCGCCGCTCGCGGAGCCGCCGCCGCCGCCCGATCCCGTACCGCCGCCGGACGCCGGCAGACCGCCGCCGGAGCCGCCGCCCGGCCCGCCGGGCGGCTGGGCGCCGGCGGTCGGCGTGCCGCCCGGAGCGGCCGTGGCCGGCCGGCCGGGCGACGGGGCGCCGGTGGTGGGCGTGCCGGACGGCCCGCCGGCCGTGGCGGTGACCGAGGGCCCGGGGCCCGCGCCGACGTCGTGCTGCCGCGCGTTGTCGTCGATCAGCTTCACCACCGTGCCGCTGACGCCGAGGACGACGAAGACGGCGGCCACGACCGCCCACACGCGGGAGGCGCGGCGCGGCTCGCGCCGCCCGCCGGCCCCGGCGGTGGCCGGCGTTCCCGATGCCGCCCCGGCGCCCGAGGTCCCGGCGCCCGACGCTCCCGCGCCGGCGGCTCCCGCGGCGTCGTCCGGAGTCTTCGGGAGCAGCCCGACCGTGCCCGTACCGGCCGCCGCCGCGCCCTGCGCGCCGCCTTCCTCCGCGGCCTTCGTCTGCGCCGCCTCCCGCTCCAGCTCCTCCGACAGCGCCTCGGCGTCCAGCAGCCGGGCCGCCTGCCGGGCGAGCCGGGCCACCAGCTCGGGCGGCAGCCAGGCCCCGGCCGTGGGGCCGCGGCCGGACTCCTCGCCCGGCAGGGCCGGGTCGGCGAGCAGGGCCGCGATGCCGGGGCGCTGGTCGGGATCCTTGACGAGGCAGCGGGCGATGAAGGCGCGCAGCTCCTCGGACTCGACCCGGTCGAGCTCGGGCTCGGCCTCGACGATCTGGAACATGATCGCGTGCTGGTTGCTGGCGCCGTGTCCGAACGGCAGCCGGCCGGTCGCCGCGTACATCAGGACGCAGCCGAGCGCGAAGACGTCGGCGGCCGGGCCGAGCGACTCGCCCCGCACCTGCTCGGGAGCCATGAAGCCGGGCGAGCCGACCACCATGCCGGTGCTGGTCAGCAGCGACTCGACCGACGGCTCCAGGGCGCGCGCGATGCCGAAGTCGATCACTCGCGGGCCTTCGACGGTGAGCATCACGTTGGACGGCTTGAGGTCGCGGTGCAGGATGCCGGCGCCGTGGATGCCCTGGAGGGCCCGGAGCAGGCCGAGCGCGAGGGCGAGGATCGAGTCGGCGGGCAGCGGGCCGTGCTCGCGGACGACCTGCTCCAGTGAGGGCCCGGGCACGAAGCCGGTGACGACCCAGGGCCGGTCGGCGTCCGGGTCGGCGTCCAGGACGGGTGCGGTGTAGTGCTCGCCGACCTTCCGTACGGCCTCGATCTCGCGCCGGAAGCGGGCCCGGAACTGCGGGTCCTGCGCGTGTTCCGCGTGCACGACCTTCACCGCCACGGTCCGGCCGCTCCCGGAGCGGGCCAGATAGACCCGTCCCATGCCTCCGGAGCCGAGCCGTCCGAGCAGCCGGTACGGCCCGATCAGCCGCGGATCGCCGGAGCCGAGCGGCTCCAGTCCGCTGCCGCCCCGCCCCTTCGCGTCACGTTTGCCTTTCTCGCCGCTCATGCCGGTGAAGTCCCCCTGGTCGTCCCTGATGCATGGTCAAGTGGAGCGCGCCTCAGGGTAGATGAGGACTCACGAGGAGGGGACGACGGTTGCGGTTACCGCTCGGTACGGGCCCGGCGCCACTGTGCGACGGCCTCCTCGACGTCGAAGAGGGCCAGCTTCAGTGGCGGCCCGGCCGGCGGGCGGGCGAGGGCCTCGGCGATCTTGGTGTTGATCTCGCCGAGGATCCGGCGCAGCTGCGACTCGGAGACGGCGGCCCGGGCGGCCCGCGCCGCGTCCTCGGCCTCCTTGCGCAGGGCGAGGGCCGGCGGCAGCACCGAGGCACCCTCGCGGTGCATCTTCCGCTTGATCCACCACAGCTCGTCGTAGGGCGCGGTGTCCTCGGCGAGCGGCTTGCCGAAGCCCTCGAGCCGGGAGAAGTCGCCGCGCTCGGCGGCCTCGCGGATCTGCTTGTCCACGAATGACTCGAAGCTGACGCCGGGCGGTTTCCGTTCGGTCATGCGTCCAGCGTACGAAGGCCCGCGGCCGGGCCGGTAGGGCGCGGGAAACGGCAGGAGCCCCGTCAGCCCGGGGCGGAACGGCAGGAGCCCCGTTCCGTGCGCTGGGCGCGCACGGAGCAGGGCTCCTTGGGTACAGCTCTAGAGATCGCGATCGATCCGGGTCACTTAGACCGGGGTGACGTTCTCCGCCTGCGGGCCCTTCGGGCCCTGGGTGACGTCGAAGTTCACCTGCTGGTTCTCCTCGAGGGAGCGGAAACCAGACGCGTTGATCGCGGAGTAGTGGACGAAGACATCCGGGCCGCCGCCTTCCTGGGCAATGAAGCCAAAGCCCTTTTCAGCGTTGAACCACTTCACGGTTCCGGTAGCCATGAGCCCTCCTATGGGCCAAAGGGTCGCCCTGCTCCAGAACCTGCAACCAAGTCTGAAAACTACAAAAGCCTGCGGGTTACATGCTCCGCAGGCTCTGTACTGCAAGGGAAACCAAACTGCAACTTGCGTTGAGCGTAGCACGCAGCGTGCTCGAAGCGGTAGAGGTAAAGATCACGTCACCCGCATGTTTGATCCGTTCGAGTGTGCTGACACGTGGGACCCGGGGAGGTCCACGCTACGAGACGGGTCTAGCCTCGCGATGTGGACAATGCAACCGATGACCACCAGCCCAGCCGGCCCCGCGTCGGCCACATCCAGTTCCTGAACTGTCTGCCCCTGTATTGGGGCCTGGCCCGCACCGGGACGCTCCTCGACCTCGAGCTGACGAAGGACACCCCGGAAAAGCTCAGCGAGCGGCTGGTGCGCGGCGACCTCGACATCGGGCCGGTCACCCTCGTGGAGTACCTCCGCAACGCGGAGTCGCTGGTCGCCCTGCCGGACATCGCCGTCGGCTGCGACGGGCCCGTCATGTCCTGCGTGATCGTCTCGCAGCGTCCGCTGGAGCGTCTGGACGGGGCGCGCGTGGCGCTCGGCTCGACCTCCCGCACCTCCGTGCGCCTGGCGCAGCTGCTGCTGGCCGAGCAGTACGGAGTGACGCCCGACTACTACACGTGCCCGCCCGACCTCGGCCTGATGATGCAGGAGGCGGACGCGGCGGTGCTGATCGGCGACGCGGCGCTGCGGGCCTCGCTGCACGACGCGCCGCGGCTCGGGCTCCAGGTCCACGACCTGGGGCTGATGTGGAAGGAGTGGACGGGTCTTCCGTTCGTCTTCGCGGTGTGGGCGGTCCGCAAGGACTTCCTGGCGCGCGAGCCGGAGACCGTGCACGACGTCCACCGGGCCTTCCTGGCCTCGCGTGACCTGTCGCTCGAGGAGGTCGCCAAGGTGGCGGAGCAGGCGGCGCGCTGGGAGGCCTTCGACGCGGAGCTGCTGGAGCGGTACTTCCGTACGCTCGACTTCCGCTTCGGCCCGGAGCAGCTGGCCGGTGTCCGGGAGTTCGCCCGCAGGACCGGCCCGACGACCGGTTTCCCCGCGGACGTACGGGTGGAGCTCCTCGCCCGCGCCCACTGACGGCCCACCGGTCGGCGCGCGCGGGCGGCGGCTCAGGCCTCCGAGCGGATCGGGCCCTGCATGTGCGCGCTGATCCAGGCGATCGTCCCGTCGTTCATGCCCCGCATGTAGGACGCGGCGTTGTGCTTGCCGTCCTGGATGATCTGGAGGCGGGTCTTCACCGGGCCCCTGGTGTACTTCCGCATGAAGTTCCGCAGGTTCGTCAGGCCCGATTCGCGGGTGCCGATCTGGAAGCCGATGAACACCTCGTTGCCGGGCGTGTCGGGCTTCCTGCCGAGGGCGGCGGCCAGCCTCTCCGGGTTGTTGGCCTGCCGCTCCGCCTCGTGTCCCTTCCACAGCGGGGAGTCCGGGACGGTGTCGGGTCCGGAGGCGATGACGGCCTTGAACTTGTCCGGCTTCTGCAGCACGGACTTCAGTCCGGCGAAGCCGCCCGAGGACGAACCCATGAAGGCCCAGCCGTCCCGGGACCTGAAGGTGCGGAAATTGGCCCGGACGAAATCCGGCACGTCCTCGGTCAGCCAGGTGCCGATTTTCGCCTGGCCCGGAATATCACTGCCGTCCCGGTAGAACTCGGCGTCCGGGTTGAGCACGGGCATCACGACGATGAACGGAAGGCTCTTTCCCTCGTCCGCCCAGCGGCTGATGTTGCCCTGGAGGTCGATGCCCTTGCCCGTCCAGTAATTCGTCGGGTAGCCCTTTCCGCCCGGCAGCGAGATGAGGACCGGGAAGCCGCTGTCCGCGTAGGCCGGGTCGAAATACTGCTTCGGCGCCCACACCCACACCCGGCCCGTGAATCCCGACTTCTCGCCCGCCAGTTCGGTCACGCCGATCTTCGTGCCGTCCTCGAGGCTGCGGTGCACGGTGAAGGAGGCCTTCGGCCCGGTCGGGAAGACGGTCTCGGGCACCGCCGGCTCCGGCACGCCCGCGTGCCGGCCCTTGCCGCCCGGCTTGTGCGTCTGCACGGCCGCCTGCCGCTGCGCGCCCTTGCTGCTTCTCGGCGTGTCGAACGACACCGGGTCGCCCTCGTCGGAGCAGCCGGCGACCAGCGTCAGCGTGGTGCCGAGGGCGAGGGCGGCCGCGAGGGTCCGGGAGATGCGGCGTCGGTTCATGGCGGGCTCCGGTACTTCGGTCAGGTCTGGATCGGAAGATTCCGGGTCATACGGCGGATTCCGATGAAGGAGAGGGATCCGGCGCCCGATCGGTTGGCTCGGGACCGGCCCGAATCCGCCACGAGGTGCTGGCGTAGGCTGGTTCGGTCTCGTCAGCACCCCTCCGAAAGGGACACACCCGGTGACCGAGAAGGCCGAACTCCAGTCCGTTCTCGACCGCGCCGCCGCGGGTGGCCGGATCACTCCCGAGGAGGCGCTCGACCTCTATCGTTCGGCGCCGCTGCACGCCCTCGGTGCCGCCGCCGACGCCGTGCGCCGCCGCCGGTACGCGGGGACCGAGCACATCGCGACGTACATCATCGAGCGCAACATCAACTACACGAACGTCTGTGTGACGGCGTGCAAGTTCTGCGCCTTCTACGCGCCGCCGAAGGACACCAAGAAGGGCTGGACCCGCGACCTCGACGACATCCTGCGCCGCTGCGCGGAGACCGTGGAGCTCGGCGGCACCCAGATCATGTTCCAGGGCGGCCACCACCCGGACTTCGGCGTCGAGTACTACGAGAAGCACTTCGCGGCCATCAAGGCGGAGTTCCCGCAGCTGGTCATCCACTCCCTCGGCGCCTCCGAGGTCGAGCACATGGCCCGCATCTCCGGCGTCTCCGTCGAGGAGGCCATCACCCGCATCCACGCGGCCGGCCTCGACTCCTTCGCCGGCGCCGGCGCCGAGCTGCTGCCGGAGCGCCCGCGCAAGGCGATCGCCCCGCTGAAGGAGAGCGGCGAGCGCTGGCTGGAGATCATGGAGATCGCCCACAAGCTGGGCGTCGAGTCCACCTCCACGATGCTGATGGGCACCGGCGAGACCAACGCCGAGCGGATCGAGCACCTGCGGATGATCCGTGACACGCAGGACCGGACGGGCGGCTTCCGTGCCTTCATCCCGTACACGTACCAGCCGGAGAACAACCACCTGAAGGGCCGTACGCAGGCCACCCTCTTCGAGTACCTGCGCATGATCGCCGTCAGCCGGCTCTTCATGGACAACATCGCCCACATCCAGGGCTCGTGGCTCACCACGGGCAAGGAGATCGGCCAGCTGACCCTGCACTACGGCGCGGACGACCTCGGGTCGATCATGCTGGAGGAGAACGTCGTCTCGTCGGCGGGCGCGAAGCACCGCTCGAACCTGCGCGAGATGATCGACATGATCCGCACCGCCGACCGCGTCCCGGCGCAGCGCTCCACCACCTACGAGCACCTCGTCGTCCACGACGACCCGGCGAACGACCCGGTCGACGAGCGCGTCGCCTCGCACATCTCGTCCACCGCGATCGAGGGCGGCACGGCGCACCCGGAGCTGAAGCTCCTCGACGCGCACTGACCGGGGACCGAAGCCCATGCTGACGCTGCACGTCGCCGACGGGTCGCCCGAGAGCGCGGTCCTGGTCGACGGCGCGCGCCTCGCGGCCGTCGGCCCGTACGAGGAACTGGCCGCCGCGCACCAGGACGCGCGGCTGCGCCGGTGGCCCGGCATCCTCACGCCCGGGCTGCTCAACCCGTACGGCCCCGAGCTGCTCGAGCAGACCTACCACCCGGACCCGCGCGAGGCCGCGGAGTTCGGCACCGAGCCGGTCACGGGCGAGCGGGCGCGGGCCCTGTTCCGCGCCGACCCGGCGCGGCTCGGCGCGAGTGCCCGGCGCGGGGTGCAGCGGCTGCTCGCGCACGGGACGGTCGCCGTCGCCGGCGAGCTGACCGGCCGCGCCGCGCAGGACGCGGTGCGCCGGGCCGGGCTCGCCGTGGGGCAGCGCCCGCCGAACCTGCCGGGCCCGGCGGCCCTCTCGCCGACGCCGCTGGTGCTGCTGCCGCGCCTGGCGGCGGGCGGCCCGGCGCGCTTCGCCGTCTTCGACGTACCGGACCGGGCGGCGCTGGTCCGGCAGGGCGCGGGCACGTGCGTGGCGACGGTCCTCGGCGGCCGCCTCGTCTACCGCGCCCGCTGACCGCGACGCGGTCCTCGGCTGCCGAGGCGCCCGGCGGACCCGCACCCGGCCGCCGGGGCCCGCCCTGCGACAATGCGGGCGTAACGTCATCCAGCAGTACGACACGAGCGAGGCCGAACGCCAGTGACCCGCGCACACCTGGACAAGCAGCCGCACGAAGTCGCCTCGATGTTCGACGACGTGGCGGAGAACTACGACCTCACCAACGACGTCCTGTCCCTCGGCCAGGACCGGTACTGGCGCAAGGAGGTCGCCAAGGCGGTCGACGCCCGTCCCGCGCAGAAGGTCCTGGACCTCGCCGCCGGCACCGCGACCTCCTCGCAGCCGTTCGTCCGCGCCGGCGCCTACGTCGTGCCCTGCGACTTCTCCCTCGGCATGCTGCGGGTCGGCAAGAGGAAGCACCCGTGGATGCCGTTCACCGCCGGCGACGGCACCCGGCTGCCGTTCAAGGACGACGTCTTCGACGCCGTCACCATCTCCTTCGGCCTGCGCAACATCCAGGACACCGACCAGGCCCTGCGCGAGCTGTACCGGGTGACGAAGCCCGGCGGCCGGGTCGTCATCTGCGAGTTCTCGCACGCCACCTGGGCGCCGTTCCGCACCGTGTACGAGGAGTACCTGATGCGCGCCCTGCCGCCGGTGGCGCGCGCCGTGTCGTCCAACCCCGACGCGTACGTCTACCTCGCCGAGTCGATCCGCGCCTGGCCCGACCAGCCGGCGCTCGCCGAGATGCTGCAGAAGGCCGGCTGGTCGAAGGTGGCCTGGCGGAACCTGACGGGCGGGATCGTGGCCCTGCACCGCGGCTTCAAGGCCTGACCCTCCGCAATAGACTGCGACCGCCCCCATCCCTCGACCTTCGACGTCGACCTCGAACCCCCGGGAGACCCCGCCGTGACCGAGCAGCCCCTGTCCGAGCACAGCGCAGATGTGATCGTCGTCGGTGCGGGCCCGGCCGGCTCGACCACGGCGTACTACCTGGCCAAGGCCGGACTCGACGTCCTGCTCCTGGAGAAGACCGCGTTCCCGCGCGAGAAGGTCTGCGGCGACGGCCTCACCCCGCGCGCCACCAAGCAGCTCGTCTCCATGGGCATCGACATCTCCGAAGAGGCCGGCTGGCTGCGCAACAAGGGCCTGCGGATCATCGGCGGCGGCGTCCGGCTCCAGCTCGACTGGCCGGATCTCGCCTCCTACCCGGACTACGGACTCGTCCGCAAGCGCGACGACTTCGACGAGATGCTGGCCCGCCAGGCGCAGAAGGCCGGCGCGCGGCTCTACGAGCGCTGCAACGTCGGCGCCCCGGTCGTCGACGACCGCACCGGCCGGATCACCGGCGTCCACGCCAAGCTCGGCGAGGAGAAGCGCGAGGTCACCTTCCACGCGCCGCTCGTGGTCGCCGCCGACGGCAACTCCACCCGGCTGTCGCTCGCCATGGGCCTGCACCGGCGCGAGGACCGGCCGATGGGCGTGGCCGTCCGGACGTACTTCACCACGCCCCGCCACCAGGACGACTACCTGGAGTCCTGGCTGGAGCTGTGGGACCGGCGCGGCCCGCAGGACCGGCTGCTGCCCGGCTACGGCTGGATCTTCGGCATGGGCGACGGCACCTCCAACGTCGGCCTCGGCATCCTGGACTCCTCCTCCGCCTTCCGCGAGCTGGACTGGCGCGAGGTGCTCAAGGCGTGGTGCGCGTCCATGCCGGAGGACTGGGGCTTCACTCCGGAGAACATGACCACGCCGATCCGCGGCGCCGCCCTGCCGATGGCCTTCAACCGCCAGCCGCACTACACCAAGGGCCTGCTGCTGGTCGGCGACGCCGGCGGCCTGGTCAACCCGTTCAACGGCGAGGGCATCGCCTACGCGATGGAATCCGGCCAGATCGCCGCCGACGTCATCGTCCAGGCGCACGCCCGGGCCACTCCCGCCCAGCGCGAACTGGCGCTGCGCAACTACCCGCGGATCCTCAAGGACACCTACGGCGGCTACTACACGCTGGGCCGCGCCTTCGTGAAGCTCATCGGCAACCCGAAGGTCATGAAGATCGCGACCCAGCGCGGCCTGAGCCACCCGGTCCTCATGAAGTTCACGCTGAAGATGCTGGCCAACCTCACCGACCCGACGGGCGGCGACGCGATGGACCGCATCATCAACGGCCTCTCGAAGGTGGCCCCGAAGGCGTGAACGAGCGCCGGTAGGCGGTGGGGGAGAGGCCGACCGTACGGGTGAAGTGGCGGCGCAGGTTCGCCGCCGACCCGAGGCCGCTCTCCTCGCCGATCCGCTCCACCGGCAGATCGGTCGCCTCCAGGAGCGCCTGCGCCCGCGCCACCCGCTCCCGCAGCAGCCACTGCAGCGGCGTGGTGCCGTGCACCTCCCGCACCCGCCGGTGGAAGGTGCGCGGGCTCATCCGGGCCCGGCGGGCCAGCTGCTCCACGGTCAGCGGCTCGTGCAGGCGCTCCAGGGCCCACCGGAGCGCCGGGCCGAGGTCGTCCTCGTCGCGCGGCGGCAGCGGCGCCGGCACGTACTGCGGCTGTCCGCCGGGCCGGTGCGCCGGGACGACGAGCCGCCGGGCCAGCTCGCCCGCCACCGCCGCGCCGAGGTCCTTCCGTACGAGATGCAGGCACAGGTCCAGGCCGGCGGCGGCGCCCGCGCCGGTGAGCACGCGCCCCTCGTCGGTGTAGAGCACCGAGGCGTCGACGGTCACCCGCGGGTGGCGGGCGGCCAGCGCGGGCGCGTAGTTCCGGTGGACGACGGCGCGGTGGCCGTCGAGCACCCCGGCCGCCGCGAGCGCGAAGGCGCCGGTGCACATCGACACCAGGCGGGCTCCCGCCGCGTCCGCCTCCCGGAGCGCCGCGACGAGCTCGGCCGGCAGCTCCCCGCGGCCCTCGGCCACCGCGTCCGGCACCGACGGCACGACGACCGTGTCCGCGCCCGCCAGGCCGTCGAAGCCGTGCGTGGCGTGCGGGGCCGGTCCGCACACGCGGAGCGTGTACCAGGGGTCGGCCAGGTCGGTGTGCGGCACTCCGAACACCATGGAGATCGTGGACAGCTCGTACAGGTCCCAGGGAGAGAGGACGCCCTGTGCGTCGGGGACGAGGGCGACGGCGACCGTTCCAGCGCTCATGGGCCCGACCGTACGCGAACCGTCTGACACCGTGGCAGGAACCGTGCGCCACGGGTCAGTTCCGCCGCTGTCGGCGCGCTCACCGCGCTGCGAGCGTGGAGCCATGCGTACACAGCCTGTTCCCGTCACCGTCGTCGGCCTCGGACAGATGGGCGCCGCCCTCGCGGGCGCGTTCCTCGCCGCCGGCCATCCCACCACCGTCTTCAACCGGACGCCCGACAAGGCCGCCCCGCTCGTCGAGCGGGGCGCCGTCCGCGCCGCCACCGTCGCCGAGGCCGTCGCGGCGAGCGAGCTCGTCGTGGTCTGCGTCCTCGACTACGACGCCGTCCACGCCCTCCTCGGTCCGGTCGCCGGCGCCCTGCGCGGCCGGGTCCTGGTCAACCTCACCTCCGGCTCGCCCGAGCAGGCCCGCGCGGCGGCCGAGTGGGCCGCCGGGCACGGCATCGGCTATCTCGACGGCGGGATCATGACCACTCCGCCCGGCGTCGGCGACAGCGCCAACATGATCCTCTACGCGGGAGGTCCGGAGCTCCTGGCCGCCCACCGCCCGGCCCTGGAGGTCCTCGGCGACCCGGTCGACCTGGGCCCGGACGCGGGCCTGGCCTCGCTGTACGACGCCGGGCTGCTCGGCCTGATGTGGTCGGTCTTCGGCGGCTGGCTGCACGCCACCGCGCTCGCGGGCGCGGACGGGGTGCCGGCCGCGGAGTTCACGGCGGTGGCGGTGCGCTGGCTGCGCACGGTGTCCTGGTTCCTCACCACGTACGCCGGGCAGATCGACGCGGGGGAGTACCCGGGCGACGACGCCACCATCGACGTCCAGGTGGCGTCGATCGCGCACCTGCTGCACGCGGGCGAGGAACGCGGGATCGACAACCGGCTGCCGCGGCTGCACCTGGAGCTGATGCGGGAGGCGGTCGAGGCCGGACACGGCGGCGACAGCTACGCGAGGATCATCGAGTCGTTCCGGAAGTAGCCGCCCGGTCCGGACGAGACGCGGCGAAGGGCCGTCGCTCCCCCGAGGAGTGACGGCCCTTCGCCGTGCGCGGAGCGGGCGGGATCAGAGGATCCGCACGGCGCCCGACGGCGGGTCCCAGTCCAGGTCGCGCTCGACGACACCGGTGGACGGGTTCTGCGCGCCGACGTACTTGCCGCCGCCGACGTAGATGGCGACGTGGTACGAGCCGCTGCGGCTGCCCCAGTAGAGGATGTCGCCCGGCTGGAGGTCGCTCAGGGAGACGGAGGTGCCCATGCTCGACTGCGAGCTGGAGACGCGCGGCAGGTCGATGTTGGCCTGGCGGTAGGCGGCCTGCACGAGGCCGGAGCAGTCCCAGGAGTTGGGGCCGGTGCCGCCGGAGACGTAGGCGTCGCCGACCTGGGCGCGGGCGAAGGCCACGATGGCGGCGGCGGAGCCGGTGACGGCCTGCGAGGAGGAGCTCGAGGAGCCGCTGTCGGAGGCGGACGCGGAGTACGCGGAGAGCGAGGTGCGCTGCGCGGTGCGGGAGGCGCGCTCGCGGGCCTCGGCGCGGGCCTTCTCGGCCTTCTCGGCCTCGGCCTTGCGGTCGGCCTCCTCCTTGGCCTTCTTGGCGTCCTTGGCGGCCTTCTGCAGGGCGGCGTTCTCCTGGGCGGCCAGGGTCTGGTCCAAGGCCTCCTGCTGGCTCGCCTCGGCGGAGGCGGAGACGGCGCTCGCGAGGTCGGCGTCGAGGGAGCCCAGGGTGGGCATCTCGAGGGTCGTCTCGGTCACCGGCTCGGCGTTCGCCGGCGCGGCGGCGCCGGCCACCGCGATGGTGCTGAGGACGCCACCGGCAACTCCTGCCCGGAACGCGAGCTTCGAGGCGCTGCGGCGGGGCTTCCGGTGGCTGGGTATGTGAGCGGTCTGGGACATGAGTACAACCGCTATCAGGGCTTCACGGTTCCCTTCAAGAAACGTGGGTTGCGCCACAGTTACGTCCGGAACCTTCTAATCCGCTTCTCTCGCACCCTTATTGACGCCGTAACGGGCAAAACGGTCACGGCCCATTGCCGCCTTGATCACGCGTTTTCAATGAAACGCCCGAATTGCCCGCCGCTTACCACCTCTTCACGTGGATGGCCAAGCCCCGCTCTTCCGGTGGCCGAGGTAGTGTGGTGCAGGTCACATCGGGGCTCGTGAACGCGCGCACGTGTCCACCCGGGTACGCCGGACCCCTCGACCGGGCGACGGCCGGTTCCCTTATCACTCGGGCGCGTCCCATCGCCAATTTGCGTGTAGTGCCCAGCGCTTGATAGTGCAAGACCCCTCCGACCAGCGCTTTCCGGCGCGGATGTCACATATGGTGATCGCCTGGGTGCTTCGCGTGGCAAGATCACCGCTCATCCGACTTCATGATCGTTCGTCGGGTGGTGGAGATCACAAAGTCCTTGTCGTACCCCGTGTCGCAGATCACAGAGGGCCGGGCTTAAGATACGCGGCGTCGGGCTTGTGAACTGCCTCACATGTGGCGATCTTCCGCGAGCCGACGGTGCGGTCCAACGGTCAAGGACGACTGGAAGGAGCGAGGAGCGTGAATGCGTACGCGCCCATCCTCGTGCTCGGTGCCCTGGGAGCGGGGTTTGCGATCTTCTCCGTGGTCATGGCCACGCTCATCGGGCCAAAGCGGTACAACAGGGCGAAACTCGAGGCGTACGAGTGCGGCATCGAGCCGACACCGACGCCGGCCGGAGGCGGTCGCTTCCCGATCAAGTACTACCTGACGGCGATGCTCTTCATCGTCTTCGACATCGAGATCGTCTTCCTCTACCCCTGGGCGGTCAGCTTCGACGCCCTGGGGCTTTTCGGGCTCGTGGAGATGCTGCTCTTCGTGCTCACCGTCTTCGTCGCCTACGCGTACGTGTGGCGGCGCGGCGGCCTGGAATGGGACTGAGGGGCTGAGGAGCACCCATGGGACTCGAAGAGAAGCTGCCGAGCGGTTTTCTGCTGACGACCGTCGAACAGGCCGCGGGCTGGGTCCGGAAGGCCTCCGTCTTCCCCGCGACCTTCGGCCTCGCCTGCTGCGCCATCGAGATGATGACCACCGGAGCGGGCCGCTACGACCTGGCCCGCTTCGGCATGGAGGTCTTCCGCGGCTCCCCGCGCCAGGCCGACCTGATGATCGTCGCCGGCCGGGTCAGCCAGAAGATGGCGCCCGTCCTGCGGCAGGTCTACGACCAGATGCCGAATCCCAAGTGGGTCATCTCCATGGGGGTTTGCGCGTCCTCGGGCGGAATGTTCAACAACTACGCGATCGTGCAGGGCGTCGACCACATCGTCCCGGTCGACATCTATCTGCCGGGCTGCCCGCCGCGCCCGGAGATGCTGATGGACGCGATTCTCAAGCTCCACCAGAAGATCCAGGGCTCCAAGCTCGGCGTGAACGCGAAGGAAGCGGCCCGCGAGGCGGAGGAGGCGGCGCTCAAGGCGCTGCCGACCATCGAGATGAAGGGTCTGCTGAGGTGACCGACGCACGCGCGGCCACCGGGCCGCAGCCGACGACGAAAGCCGCGCCTCCGCGCCGCGCGGGCGGAGAAGGGAACGGGACGGCACCGTGAGCGACGAGACACCCAACCCCGAGAAGGAACTCAGCGCGCAGAACCTGCCCGGCCAGCGCGGTGACCACGGCGAGGAGGTCCGCCTCCAGCGCGGCATGTTCGGTGCCGCCGACGGCGGCGACACCTCCGGCTACGGCGGCCTCGTCCGCTCGGTCCGCCTGCCCGGACCCGCCACCCGCCCGTACGGCGGCTGGTTCGACGAGGTGGCCGACGAGCTGGAGGGCGCCCTGGAGGAGCAGGGCCTCGTCCCGGAGAACGCGATCGAGAAGACGGTCGTCGACCGCGGCGAGCTCACCTTCCACGTCGAGCGCGAGCACCTCGTCCGCGTCGCCCGCACCCTGCGCGACGACCCCGCCCTGCGCTTCGAGCTGTGTACCGGCGTCTCCGGCGTCCACTACCTCGGCGACAAGGGGCGCGAGCTGCACGCCGTCTACCACCTGCGCTCGCTCACCCACGGCCGGCTGATCCGCCTGGAGGTCTCGGCGCCCGACGCCGACCCGCACATCCCGTCGCTCGTCTCGGTCTATCCGACCAACGACTGGCACGAGCGCGAGACGTACGACTTCTTCGGCATCGTCTTCGACGGCCACCCCGCCCTCACCCGGATCATGATGCCGGACGACTGGCAGGGCCACCCGCAGCGCAAGGACTACCCGCTCGGCGGCATCGCCGTCGAGTACAAGGGCGCCCAGATCCCGGCTCCGGACCAGCGGAGGTCGTACTCGTGAACACTCCTGACGCCTCCGCGCGCGAGACCACCGAAGGCACCGTCTACACGGTCACCGGCGGCGACTGGGACGAGGTCGTCCAGACCGCCGCCAAGGCCGACGACGAGCGCATCGTCGTCAACATGGGTCCGCAGCACCCGTCCACCCACGGCGTGCTCCGGCTCATCCTGGAGATCGACGGCGAGACCGTCACCGAGGCCCGCTGCGGCATCGGCTACCTCCACACCGGCATCGAGAAGAACCTCGAGTACCGGACCTGGACGCAGGGCACCACCTTCGTCACGCGCATGGACTACCTCACCTCGTTCTACAACGAGACGGCGTACTGCCTCGGCGTGGAGAAGCTGCTCGGCATCACCGACCAGATCCCGGACCGGGCGAGCGTCATCCGGGTGCTCCTCATGGAGCTCAACCGGCTCTCCTCGCACCTGGTGTGCATCGCCACCGGCGGCATGGAGCTCGGCGCCACCACGATCATGATCTACGGCTTCCGGGACCGCGAGATGATCCTGGACCTGTACGAGCTGATCACCGGCCTGCGCATGAACCACGCGTTCATCCGGCCCGGCGGCCTCGCCCAGGACCTGCCGCCCGGCGCCGTCGACGCCGTGCGCGAGTTCGTGAAGACCATGAAGAAGAACCTGCCGGAGTACGACAAGCTCGCCACCGGCAATCCGATCTTCAAGGCCCGGATGCAGGACGTCGGCTACCTCGACCTCACCGGCTGCATGGCGCTCGGCGCCACCGGACCGATCCTGCGCTCCGCGGGCCTCCCGCACGACCTGCGCAAGACCGACCCGTACTGCGGCTACGAGAACTACGAGTTCGAGGTGCCCACCGCCGACAGCTGCGACGCCTACGGCCGCTTCCTGGTCCGCCTGGAGGAGATGCGCCAGTCGCTGCGGATCGTCGAGCAGTGCCTCGACCGTCTGGCGCCGGGACCGGTCATGGTCGGCGACAAGAAGATCGCCTGGCCCGCCCAGCTCGCCCTCGGCCCCGACGGCCTCGGCAACTCCCTCGACCACATCAAGAAGATCATGGGCACCTCCATGGAGGCCCTGATCCACCACTTCAAGCTGGTCACCGAGGGCTTCCGGGTCCCGGCCGGGCAGGCCTACGCGGCCGTCGAGTCGCCCAAGGGCGAGCTCGGCGTCCACGTCGTCTCCGACGGCGGCACCCGCCCCTACCGGGTCCACTTCCGCGACCCGTCCTTCACCAACCTCCAGGCCATGGCCGCGATGTGCGAAGGCGGCCAGGTCGCCGACGTCATCGTCGCCGTCGCGTCCATCGACCCCGTGATGGGAGGCGTCGACCGATGACGGACGGACACACCAGTCTCGGGATGCCCCAGCTGCCCGCGCCCGACTACCCGGCCGACGTCCGCGCCCGCCTCGAAGAGGACGCGAAGGCGATCGTCGACCGCTATCCGGGGTCCCGCTCCGCGCTCCTGCCGCTGCTGCACCTCGTGCAGGCGGAGGAGGGCCACGTCACCCGGACCGGCATGCGGTTCTGCGCCGAGATGCTCGGCCTGACCACCGCCGAGGTCACCGCCGTCGCCACCTTCTACTCCATGTACCGGCGCAAGCCCTCCGGCGACTACCAGGTCGGCGTCTGCACCAACACGCTGTGCGCGGTCATGGGCGGCGACGCCATCTTCGAGGAGCTCAAGGAGCACCTCGGCGTCGGCAACAACGAGACCACCGCGGACGGCAAGGTCACCCTCGAGCACATCGAGTGCAACGCGGCCTGCGACTTCGCGCCCGTCGTGATGGTCAACTGGGAGTTCTTCGACAACCAGACGCCCGAGTCCGCCAAGCGGCTCGTCGACGACCTGAGGGCCGGCCGGCCCGTCGCCCCGACCCGCGGCGCGCCCCTGTGCACCTTCAAGGAGACCGCCCGCATCCTCGCCGGCTTCCCCGACGAGCGCGAAGGCGCCGTCGAGGCCACCGGCGGCGCGGGACCGGCCTCACTGGTCGGCCTGCGCCTGGCCAAGGGCGAGTCCCCGCACCACCGAATCGTCCATCCGCGCGGCGAGGCAGCCAGTGAGGAGGGGGAGTGATGACCTTGGCGGCCGAGATCAACAACAGCAGCCCCGAGAAGCTGCTGTCACCCGTCCTGTCGGCGTTCTGGGACGAGCCGGAGTCCTGGACCCTGGAGACCTACCGGCGGCACGAGGGCTACGAGGGCCTGCGCAAGGCCCTCGCCATGTCGCCCGACGACCTCATCGCGTACGTCAAGGACTCCGGTCTGCGCGGACGCGGCGGCGCCGGCTTCCCGACCGGCATGAAGTGGCAGTTCATCCCGCAGGGCGACGGCAAGCCGCACTACCTCGTCGTCAACGCCGACGAGTCCGAGCCCGGCACCTGCAAGGACATCCCGCTCCTCTTCGCCAACCCGCACTCGCTCATCGAGGGCATCGTGATCGCCTGCTACGCGATCCGCTCCTCGCACGCCTTCATCTACCTGCGCGGCGAGGTCGTGCCCGTGCTGCGCCGCCTCCACGAGGCCGTGCGGGAGGCCTACGAGGCGGGATACCTCGGCAAGGACGTCCTGGGCAGCGGACTCGACGTCGAACTCACCGTGCACGCCGGCGCCGGCGCGTACATCTGCGGCGAGGAGACCGCCCTGCTCGACTCGCTCGAAGGGCGCCGCGGCCAGCCCCGGCTGCGCCCTCCCTTCCCCGCGGTCGCCGGTCTGTACGCCTGCCCCACCGTCGTGAACAACGTCGAGTCCATCGCCTCGGTTCCCGCGATCCTGAACAAGGGCAAGGACTGGTTCACCTCGATGGGCACCGAGAAGTCCCCGGGCTTCACGCTCTACTCGCTCAGCGGCCACGTCGCCTCGCCCGGCCAGTACGAGGCCCCGCTCGGCATCACCCTGCGCCAGCTCCTCGACATGAGCGGCGGGATGCGGCCCGGCCACCGGCTGAAGTTCTGGACCCCGGGCGGCTCCTCCACGCCGATGTTCACCGACGAGCACCTCGACGTCCCGCTCGACTACGAGGGCGTCGGCGCGGCCGGCTCCATGCTGGGCACCAAGGCGCTGCAGTGCTTCGACGAGACCACCTGCGTCGTGCGGGCCGTCACCCGCTGGACCGAGTTCTACGCCCACGAGTCCTGCGGCAAGTGCACGCCCTGCCGCGAGGGCACCTACTGGCTCGTCCAGCTGCTGCGCGACATCGAGGCCGGCAAGGGCGTCATGTCCGACCTCGACAAGCTGAACGACATCGCCGACAACATCAACGGCAAGTCCTTCTGCGCCCTCGGCGACGGCGCCGCCTCGCCGATCTTCTCGTCCCTGAAGTACTTCCGCGACGAGTACGAGCAGCACATCACGGGCAAGGGCTGCCCCTTCGACCCCGCCAAGTCGACGGCCTGGGCGGACAAGCACCGGGAGGTGAACGCATGACCGTCACCACGTCCGCCCCCGGCGGCGGGGCCGCGGCGGTGCCGCCGGAGGACCTCGTGACGCTGACGATCGACGGCATCGAGGTCTCCGTCCCCAAGGGGACCCTGGTGATCCGCGCCGCCGAACAGCTCGGCATCGAGATCCCGCGCTTCTGCGACCACCCGCTCCTCGACCCGGCCGGCGCCTGCCGCCAGTGCATCGTCGAGGTAGAGGGCCAGCGCAAGCCGATGGCGTCCTGCACGATCACCTGCACCGACGGCATGGTCGTCAGGTCGCAGCTGACCTCGCCGGTCGCCGAGAAGGCCCAGCACGGCGTGATGGAGCTGCTGCTCATCAACCACCCGCTGGACTGCCCGGTCTGCGACAAGGGCGGCGAGTGCCCGCTGCAGAACCAGGCCATGTCGCACGGGCAGGCCGAGTCCCGATTCGAGGGCGTCAAGCGGACCTACGAGAAGCCGATCCCGCTGTCCACGCAGGTGCTGCTCGACCGCGAGCGGTGCGTGCTGTGCGCGCGCTGCACCCGCTTCTCGCAGCAGGTCGCCGGCGACCCGATGATCGAGCTGATCGAGCGCGGCGCGCTCCAGCAGGTCGGCCTCGGCAACGGCGACCCGTTCGAGTCGTACTTCTCCGGCAACACCATCCAGATCTGCCCGGTCGGCGCGCTCACCTCCGCCGCCTACCGCTTCCGCTCCCGGCCCTTCGACCTGGTGTCGTCGCCGAGCGTGTGCGAGCACTGCGCGGGCGGCTGCGCGACCCGCACCGACCACCGCCGCGGCAAGGTCATGCGACGCCTTGCCGCCGAGGACCCGGAGGTCAACGAGGAGTGGATCTGCGACAAGGGCCGCTTCGCCTTCCGCTACGCGCAGCAGCGTGACCGGCTGACGACGCCGCTGGTGCGCAACGAGGCCGGCGTGCTCGAGGCGGCGTCCTGGCCCGAGGCGCTGGAGGCCGCCGCGCGCGGGCTGGTGCGCGGGCGCACCGGCGTCCTGGCGGGCGGCCGGCTGACGGTCGAGGACTCCTACGCGTACGCCAAGTTCGCCCGGGTCGCGCTCGACACCAACGACGTCGACTTCCGGGCCCGCGTTCACTCCGGCGAGGAGGCCGACTTCCTGGCCTCCGTCGTCGCGGGCCGCGGCCGGGACCTGGACGGCTCGGGGATCACGTACACCTCGCTGGAGGCGGCGCCCGCCGTGCTGCTCGTCGGCCTGGAGGCCGAGGAGGAGGCGCCCGGCGTCTTCCTGCGGCTGCGCAAGGCCTGGCGGAAGAAGGGCCAGAGGACGTACGCGGTCGCCGCGTTCGCCACCCGCGGCCTGGAGAAGGCGGGCGGCACGCTGCTCGCCGCCGCTCCCGGCACGGAGACGGAGTGGCTGGACGCCCTCACCTCCCGGGTGGGGCTCTCGGCGGATGGGCTCGCCGCCGCCGAGGCGCTGCGCCAGGAGGGCGCCGTCATCGCCGTCGGCGAGCGGCTCGCCGGAGTGCCCGGCGCGCTCACCGCCGCCGTGCGGGCCGCGACCGCCACCGGCGCGAAGCTGGTGTGGATCCCGAGGCGGGCCGGCGAGCGCGGCGCCGTCGAGGCGGGCGCCATCCCGGCGCTGCTGCCCGGCGGCCGGCCCGCGACCGATCCCCGCGCGCGCGATGAGGTCGCGGCGGTCTGGGGCGTACGCGAACTCCCGCACGGTTACGGCCGCGACACCGGCCAGATCGTCGAGGCGGCCGCCACCGGCGAACTCGGCGCGCTGCTCGTCGGCGGCGTCGACGTCGACGACCTGCCGGACCCGGCACGCGCCCGTGAGGCCCTCGAAGCGGCGTTCGTCGTCTCCCTGGAGCTGCGCCCCGGCGCGGTCACGGAGCGGGCGGACGTGGTGCTGCCGGTCGCCGCGGTCGCCGAGAAGCCCGGCACCTTCCTTAACTGGGAGGGACGGGCCCGGATGTTCGAGGCGGCGCTCAAGCCGGAGCAGATGACCCGGCCGCTGCCGCCCACCGACGCCCGCGTCCTGCACATGCTGGCCGACGCCATGGACGCCCACCTCGGGCTGCCCGACCTGCGGTCGGCGCGCCGCGAGCTGGACCGCCTCGGCGGCTGGCGGGGCGAGCGGGCCTCCGAGCCGGCCGAGCCCGGCCAGGCCGCCGCCCGGCCCGGCGACGGCGAGGCAGTCCTCGCCGGCCACCGGATGCTGCTCGACCTGGGCCGCCTCCAGGAGGGCGACGAGGCGCTGGCCGGCACCCGCCACGCCGCCGTGGCCCGCCTGTCGCCCGCGACGGCCGCCGACACCGGCGTGAAGGACGGCGACCTCCTGGAGGTCACCGGTCCCACCGGCTCGGTCGTCTTCCCCCTGGCCGTCACCGAGATGCCCGACCGGGTGGTCTGGCTCCCGCTGAACTCCCGGGGCCACGGCGTCCTCGCCGGCACGGGCGCCCGGCCCGGCGACCCGGTCCGTATCGGCCCGGCCACCACGTCGACGGAGGTGCAGGCGTGAACACGCTCCTCGCCGCGGAAGACCTGTCCATGTTCGGGCGCGACCCCTGGTGGCTCGTCGCGATCAAGGCGGTGTTCTGCTTCGCGTTCCTCATGGTGACCGTGCTCTTCTCCATCGTGTGGGAGCGCAAGGTCGTCGCCTGGATGCAGTTGCGCATCGGGCCCAACCGGCACGGTCCCTGGGGCATGCTCCAGTCGCTCGCCGACGGCATCAAGCTGATGCTGAAGGAGGACGTGATCGTCCGCCGGGCCGACAAGGTCGTGTACGTGCTGGCGCCGATCGTCGCCGCCATCCCGGCCTTCATGGCGATCGCCGTGATCCCCTTCGGCCCGGCCGGCAACGAGGTGTCGATCTTCGGCCAGCGCACCACGATGCAGCTGACCGACCTGCCGATCGCGATGCTCTACGTCCTCGCGGTCGCCTCGGTCGGCATCTACGGCATCGTGCTGGCCGGCTGGTCGTCCGGCTCCACCTACCCGCTGCTCGGCGGTCTGCGTTCCTGCGCGCAGATGATCTCGTACGAGATCGCGATGGGCGCGGCGTTCGCCTCCGTCTTCCTCTACTCCGGGTCGATGTCGACCTCGGCGATCGTGGAGGCGCAGGCCGACCGCTGGTACGTCGTCCTGCTGCCGGTCTCCTTCATCATCTACATCGTCACGATGGTGGGCGAGACCAACCGGGCGCCGTTCGACATGCCGGAGTCCGAGGGCGACCTCGTCGGCGGCTTCAACACCGAGTACTCGTCCATCAAGTTCGCGATGTTCATGCTCGCCGAGTACGTGAACATGGTGACGGTCTCGGCCGTGTCGGTGACCCTCTTCCTGGGCGGCTGGCGGGCCCCGTGGCCGATCAGCACCTTCTGGGAGGGCGCCAACCACGGCTGGTGGCCGATGCTGTGGTTCGTCCTCAAGGTGCAGCTGCTGCTGTTCTTCTTCATCTGGCTGCGCGGCACGCTGCCCCGCGTCCGCTACGACCAGCTGATGAAGCTGGGCTGGAAGGTCCTGATCCCGGTCTCGGTGGTCTGGCTGATGCTGGTCGCCACCGTCCGCGCGCTGCGCAACGAGAACTACGACTTCCAGTCGATCGTGCTGTACGTCGCCGGGGCCGTCCTCGCGGTGCTGCTGCTCTCCTTCGTGGTGGACCTCTTCCGCGACAAGAAGGCCAAGGGCCAGGCGCCCGCGGCCGAGAGCACCCGGCCGTTCGACCCGATGGCGGGCGGCTTCCCCGTACCGCCCAAGCCCGGACAGTCCCTGCCGCCCGTACCGCGGCGCCGGCCCCGCGGCGAGCGGGAGCTGATTGTCAGTGGTGGCTCCGATACTGCTACTGCGAGTGAGGGAAAGGAGACGGACGGTGTCTGATTTCCAGAATCCGGTGGCCGGCTTCGGCGTGACCTTCAAGGCCATGTTCAAGAAGCGGCTGACCGAGCAGTACCCGGAGCAGCAGAAGACGACGGCGCCCCGCTTCCACGGCCGCCATCAGCTCAACCGTCACCCCGACGGCCTGGAGAAGTGCGTCGGCTGTGAACTGTGCGCCTGGGCCTGCCCGGCCGACGCCATCTACGTGGAGGGCGCCGACAACACCGACGAGGAGCGCTACTCGCCCGGCGAGCGCTACGGCCGCGTCTATCAGATCAACTACGCCCGCTGCATCCTGTGCGGGCTGTGCATCGAGGCGTGCCCCACGCGCGCGCTGACGATGACGAACGAGTTCGAACTGGCCGACTCCTCCCGCGAGAACCTGATCTACACCAAGGAGCAGCTGCTCGCCGGCCTGGAGGAGGGCATGGTCGACACGCCGCACGCCATCTACCCGGGCACCGACGAGCAGGACTACTACCGGGGCTCCGTCACCGAGGCCGCGCCCGGCACCGTCCGTCAGGTCGCCGTCTCCAAGGGCGAGGCGCAGGAGGGCGAGTCGACGTTCGGCGAGTCGGAACCGGCGTCGGGGAAGGTGGTGGGCCGATGAGCGCGCTCGCCGCCGCCACGACCTCCACCGGCGAGGCCTTCCAGTTCTGGGTGCTCGGCACCGTCGCCCTGATCGGCGCGCTGTGCACGATCCTCATGCGCAAGGCCGTCCACTCGGCGCTCTGCCTCGCCGGCACGATGATCATCCTCGCGGTGTTCTACCTCGCCAACGGCGCGTACTTCCTGGGCATCGTCCAGATCGTCGTCTACACCGGCGCGATCATGATGCTGTTCCTCTTCGTGGTCATGCTGGTCGGCGTCACCGCCGCCGACTCGCTGAAGGAGACCATCAAGGGCCAGCGCTGGTGGGCCGCGGCCTGCGGGCTCGGCTTCGGCATCCTGCTGGCCGCCGGCATCGCCAACGCCTCGCTGAAGGACTTCAACGGCCTCGGCACGGCCAACACGGCGAACGGCGGAAACGTGGAGGGCCTCGCCGCCCTCGTCTTCACCAAGTACGTCTTCGCCTTCGAGATCACCGGCGCCCTGCTGATCACGGCCGCCGTCGGCGCCATGGTCCTCACCCACCGCGAGCGCACCGAACGCGCCCGCACCCAGCGCGAGCTGTCCGAGCAGCGCGTCCGCGAGGGCCGGCACGTGCCGCCGCTGCCCGCGCCCGGCGTCTACGCCCGGCACAACGCGGTGGACATCGCCGGACTGCTGCCCGACGGCACGCCCGCCGACCTCACCGTCATCTCGACCCTGCGCAAGCGCGGCCAGATCCGGGACGTGTCGAGCGAGGCGCTCGCCGACCTCAAGGCCCTCGAACAGCGCTCCGAGGAGCGCCTCGGCCGGGACCGGGAGGACGTCCGGGACATCCGTGACCAGGTCCGGGACGAAGAGGAGGCCACCCGGTGAATCCCGTCAACTACCTGTATCTCGCCGCCCTGCTGTTCACCATCGGCGCGGCCGGGGTCCTCATCCGGCGGAACGCGATCGTGGTCTTCATGTGCGTCGAGCTGATGCTGAACGCCTGCAACCTCGCGTTCGTCACCTTCTCCCGTATGCACGGCAACCTCGACGGCCAGGTCATCGCCTTCTTCACGATGGTCGTGGCCGCCGCCGAGGTCGTCGTCGGACTCGCGATCATCGTGTCCGTCTTCCGTGCCCGCCACTCGGCCTCGGTCGACGACGCCAGCCTGATGAAGCTGTGAGGGGCTGACCGTGGACAATCTCATCGCGCTGCTCGTCGCGGCGCCCCTGCTCGGAGCGGCCGTCCTGCTGTGCGGCGGACGGCGGCTCGACAAGACCGGGCACTGGCTCGGCACCCTGATGGCCGGCGCCTCCTTCGCGATCGGCCTGGCCCTGTTCGCCGACATGCTCTCCAAGAGCGCCGACGACCGGGCCCTGCACCAGCGGCTGTTCAGCTGGATCCCGGTCGAGGGCTTCCAGGCGGACATCGCCTTCCAGCTCGACCAGCTGTCGATGACCTTCGTGCTCCTGATCACCGGCGTGGGCACGCTCATCCACGTCTACTCGATCGGGTACATGGAGCACGACGAGCGGCGCCGCCGCTTCTTCGGCTATCTCAACCTGTTCGTGGCGGCGATGCTGCTGCTCGTCCTCGCCGACAACTACCTCCTGCTCTACTTCGGCTGGGAGGGCGTCGGCCTCGCCTCGTACCTCCTGATCGGCTTCTGGCAGCACAAGCCCAGCGCGGCCACCGCCGCCAAGAAGGCCTTCCTGGTCAACCGGGTCGGCGACATGGGCCTGTCCATCGCGATCATGCTGATGTTCACCACCTTCGGGACCTTCGCCTTCGGGCCGGTCCTGGAGGCCACCGGCGAGACCGGTGAGGGCAAGCTGACCGCGATCGGTCTGATGCTGCTGCTCGCGGCCTGCGGCAAGTCCGCCCAGGTGCCGCTGCAGTCCTGGCTCGGCGACGCGATGGAGGGCCCGACCCCGGTCTCGGCCCTCATCCACGCCGCCACCATGGTGACCGCCGGTGTCTATCTGGTCGTCCGCTCCGCCGACATCTTCAACGCGGCGCCGGACGCCCAGCTCGTCGTCACCGTCGTCGGCGCCGTCACGCTCCTGTTCGGTGCGATCGTCGGTTGTGCGAAGGACGACATCAAGAAGGCGCTGGCCGGTTCGACGATGTCGCAGATCGGCTACATGATGCTCGCGGCCGGCCTCGGCCCGATCGGCTACGCCTTCGCGATCATGCACCTGGTCACCCACGGCTTCTTCAAGGCCGGACTCTTCCTCGGCGCCGGTTCGGTCATGCACGGCATGAACGACGAGGTCGACATGCGCAAGTACGGCGCCCTGCGGACGTACATGCCGGTCACGTTCGTCACCTTCGGCCTCGGCTACCTCGCGATCATCGGCTTCCCGGGCCTGTCCGGCTTCTTCTCCAAGGACAAGATCATCGAGGCGGCCTTCGCCAAGGGCGGCACCGAGGGCTGGATCCTCGGCGCGGTCACCCTGCTCGGCGCGGCCATCACCGCGTACTACATGACCCGCGTGATGATCCTGACCTTCTTCGGCGAGAAGCGCTGGCAGCCCGCGCCCGACGCCGACCAGGTGGCCAGCGCCGAGCCGGCCGCCGAGCACGCGGAAGGCCGGATGCCGCACCCGCACGAGTCGCCGAAGTCCATGACGGTCCCGATGATCCTGCTGGCCTTCGGATCGGTCTTCGCCGGCGCCTTCTTCGGCGTCGGGGAGCGCTTCGTGAAGTGGCTGGAGCCGGTCACCGGCTTCGAGCACGGCCACCCGCCGATCGGCGCCGCCGCGATCACCACCTCCACCGTCGTGGTCATGGTGCTCGGCGTCGGCCTCGCCTGGCTGCAGTACGGGCGCCGGCCCGTGCCGGTGGTCGCCCCGCGCGGCTCGCTGCTCACCCGGGCCGCCCGCCGCGACCTGCTCCAGGACGACTTCAACCACGTCGTCTTCGTCCGCGGCGGCACCCACCTGACCCGCTCCCTCGTCTACGTCGACCACAGCCTCGTGGACGGAGTGGTCAACGGCACCGCGGCCTCGGTCGGCGGCCTGTCCGGCAGGCTGCGCAAGCTCCAGAACGGCTACGCCCGGTCGTACGCGGTCTCCATGTTCGGAGGTACGGCGGTGCTCATCGCCGTCACCCTGCTGATGAGGGCGGTGTAACTCCCATGTCCTTCCCGCTCCTTACGGTGACGGCAGCGGTGCCCGCGGTGGGCGCCGTTCTCACCGCCGCGGTGCCCGCCGCCCGCCGCACCGCCGCCAAGTGGCTCGCGCTGCTCGTCTCGCTCGCCACGCTCGCGCTCGCGGCCGTCGTCTTCGTCCGCTTCGAGCCCGGCGGCGAGCGCTACCAGCTCACCGAGTCGCACTCCTGGATCAAGGACTTCGGCGTCCGCTACGAACTCGGCGTGGACGGCATCGGGGTGGCGCTGATCGCGCTCACCGCGCTGCTGATCCCCTTCATCGTCCTCGCCGGCTGGCACGACGCCGACCCGATGGAGACCTCCTCCAAGCGGTGGCGGCCCACCCAGGGCTTCTTCGCCCTGATCCTCATGGTCGAGGCGATGGTGATCCTCTCCTTCGAGGCCACCGACGTCTTCCTCTTCTACATCCTGTTCGAAGCCATGCTCATCCCGATGTACTTCCTCATCGGCGGCTTCGGCGACCGCGCCCACGCCGGCACGGACGAGAACGCGGCCGCCCAGCGCTCCTACGCGGCGGTCAAGTTCCTGCTCTACAACCTGGTCGGCGGCCTGATCATGCTGGCCGCGGTCATCGGGCTCTACGTCGTCGCCGGCAACTTCTCGCTCACCGAGATCGCCGAGGCGCGGGCGAACGGCTCGCTGGAGATGGCGACCAGCACCGAACGGCTGCTGTTCCTCGGCTTCTTCTTCGCCTTCGCGGTGAAGGCGCCGCTGTGGCCGCTGCACACCTGGCTGCCGAACGCGATGGGAGAGGCCACCGCCCCGGTCGCGGTCCTCATCACCGCGGTCGTCGACAAGGTCGGCACCTTCGCGATGCTCCGCTTCTGCCTCGGCCTCTTCCCCGAGGCGTCGAAGTGGGCCACACCGGTGATCGTCGCCCTCGCCCTGATCAGCATCGTCTACGGCGCGCTGCTCGCGGTCGGCCAGCGGGACATCAAGCGCCTGGTGGCCTACGCGTCGATCTCCCACTTCGGCTTCATCATCATGGGCATCTTCGCGATGACCAGCCAGGGCCAGTCCGGTGCCACGCTCTACATGGTCAACCACGGCATCTCCACGGCCGCCCTGATGCTGGTCGCCGGCTTCCTGATCTCCCGGCGCGGTTCGCGGCTCATCGCCGACTACGGCGGTGTGCAGAAGGCGGCGCCGGTGCTCGCCGGCACGTTCCTGATCGGCGGTCTCGCCACCCTGTCGCTGCCCGGACTCGCCCCGTTCGTCAGCGAGTTCCTGGTCCTGGTCGGCACCTTCGCGCGCTATCCGGTGGCCGGGATCATCGCCACCACCGGCATCGTGCTCGCCGCGCTCTACGTCCTCGTCCTCTACCAGCGGACGATGACCGGCCCGGCGAAGGAGGAGACCCGGAGCATGCCGGACCTGCGGGCGCGCGAGCTCGCCGTGGTGGCCCCGCTGATCGCCGTGCTGATCTTCCTCGGCGTCTTCCCGAAGCCGCTGACCGACGTCGTCAACCCGGCGGTGCGGCACACCATGTCCGATGTCCAGCAGAAGGACCCCCAGCCTTCTGTGCCGATTCAAAACCTGGAGGCGGCCAAGTGAGCGCATCAGCCGTCGCACCCGCTGTCCACACCCTGTGGACGACGGCCGCCGGGCCGATCGAGAAGATCCCGGCACCGCACATCGAGTACACCCAGCTCTCACCGGTGCTCATCGTGGTCGGCGCGGCCGTCCTCAGCGTCCTCGTCGAGGCGTTCGTGCCGCGCAAGGGCCGCCACCTCAGCCAGGTGTTCCTGAGCGTCCTGGCCCTCGCCGCCGCCTTCGCGGCGGTCGTCGGCCTCGCCGCCGGAGGCTACGGCACCACCAAGGCCCACATCGCGGCCATGGGCGCCATCGCCGTCGACGGACCCGCCCTGTTCCTCCAGGGCACGATCCTGCTCGCCTCGATCGTCGCCGTCCTCACCTTCGCCGAGCGCAGGCTCGACCCGGCCGACCACGGCCACAAGGTCGACTCCTTCGCCGCCGAGGCCGCCGCCGTCCCCGGCAGCGAGCAGGAGCGGGCGGCCGTCAAGGCCGGTTTCACCACCACCGAGGTCTTCCCGCTGGCCCTGTTCGCGGTCTCCGGCATGCTGGTCTTCCCGGCCGCCAACGACCTGCTGACGCTCTTCATCGCCCTGGAAGTCTTCTCGCTCCCGCTCTACCTGCTGTGCGCCGTCGCCCGCCGCAAGCGGCTGATGTCGCAGGAGGCCGCGGTCAAGTACTTCCTGCTCGGCGCCTTCTCCTCGGCGTTCCTGCTCTTCGGGATCGCCCTGCTCTACGGCTACGCGGGCTCCGTGTCGTACGCCACCGTCGCCGACGTCGTCAGCGGCGACGTCACCGCCATCGACCCGGCGCTCGCCGCCACCATGGGCAACGACGTCCTGCTGCTCATCGGCTTTGCCATGGTGATGACGGGCCTGCTCTTCAAGGTCGGCGCCGTCCCCTTCCACATGTGGACGCCGGACGTCTACCAGGGCGCGCCGACGCCCGTCACCGGCTTCATGGCCGCGGCCACCAAGGTCGCCGCGTTCGGCGCGATGCTGCGGCTGCTGTACGTGGTGCTGCCCGGCCTCACCTGGGACTGGCGGCCGGTCATGTGGGCCGTCGCCATCGTCACCATGCTGGGCGGTGCGATCGTCGCGATCACCCAGACCGACATCAAGCGGATGCTGGCCTACTCGTCGATCGCGCACGCCGGCTTCATCCTGGCCGGTGTCATCGCGGCCACGCCGAGCGGCGTCTCGTCGGTGCTGTTCTACCTGGTCGCGTACTCCTTCGTGACGATCGGCGCCTTCGCCGTGGTCACGCTGGTGCGCGACGCGGGCGGCGAGGCCACGCACCTGTCCAAGTGGGCCGGGCTCGGCCGCCGTTCGCCGCTGGTCGCGGCGGTCTTCGCGGTGTTCCTGCTCGCCTTCGCCGGCATTCCGCTGACCTCCGGGTTCTCCGGCAAGTTCGCGGTGTTCAAGGCGGCGGCGGACGGCGGCGCGGGCGCGCTCGTCGTGGTCGGTGTGGTCTCGTCGGCGGTCGCCGCGTTCTTCTACATCCGGGTGATCGTGCTGATGTTCTTCAGCGAGCCGAAGGCGGACGGCCCCACCGTCGCCGTGCCCTCGGGCCTGACCTCGCTCGCCATCACGGCCGGTGTGGTGGTCACGCTGGTGCTCGGCTTCGCGCCGCAGTACTTCCTGGACCTGGCCAACCAGGCGGGCGTGTTCGTCCGCTAGCCGTACCGCGCCCCAAGGGCCCGGCCTCCGCGCACCGCGGCGGCCGGGCCCTTCCGCGTCGGCCTTCGGCCACCGAGCGCCCAACGGGTCGCCCCGCCAAGGTCGCTGTGCCATCGTGGAGGACCGGATTGGTCTCGACCAGTTGAGGGAGGCCGCACGATGCGGGGCACCACCGTGCCGCCCGGCACCGCCTGCGCCGAGCCCGGGCCCGGCGCGCTGCCCGTCCACCGGCTGGAGGTACGCCTCCCCGACGGCGTGCCGTTCGCCGTCGGCAGCTTCGACAGCATCGGCCCGATGTCCCGGGCCGCCTTCCCGCACCGCCACACCTTTTACGAGTTCGTCCACGTCACCCGGGGCACCGGCACCCACGTCGTGGACCTGGCCCGGTGGGAACTGCGCCCGCCGCACCTGGGCCTGATCCTGCCCGGCCAGGTCCACCACTGGGAGGACGCCCGCGACCTCGACGGCACCGTCGTCCTGTTCACTCCCGAGTTCCTGCTCGACCACCCGGGCGACCGGGAACTCCTGCGCCGCCTGGGCGAACATCCCTGGCTCCGCCTCGACCCGGCCGCGCACGCCCGCACCGCCCGGCTGATGGCCGAACTCACCGAGGAGTACGGCCAGGTCGACGCCGGCTTCGCCACCGTGCTCCGGTCGCTGCTGCACGTCCTGCTGGTGCGCACGGCCCGGCTCGGCGACCGCGCCGAGGGCCGCCGGCGCCCGCCGCCACCCGGACGGCAGGCGGCCGTCGCCGAGGAGTTCGCCCGGCTCGCCGCCCGTACCGGAGCGGACGGCGCCCGGTCCGTACGGGAGTGCGCGGAACGGATCGGTGTCACTCCCGGCTATCTCACCGAGGCCGTACGGGCGGTGCTGGGCCGCACGCCGGCCGGACTGCTGCGGGAGGCCCGCGCCCAGGAGGCCCAACGCCTGCTGGCCCGTACGGACCTGTCGGTGCGGCAGGTCGCGGCCAGGACGGGCTTCGAGGACCCGGCGTACTTCTGCCGCTTCTTCCGCCGGGAGGTCGGGATGAGCCCGGGCGACTTCCGAAAGCACCACGACCGCCGGGTTCCGTCCATCGAAGCGGGCCCGGCCGCGCCCTAGGTTTCTGGTCGATCGTTCAGCCCCCCCACTCGAGGAGCAGGCATGGACAGCGAGACCAGCACCGGGCACATCACCCGCAAGGCGGTCCTGCGGGCGGCCGTCGCGGCCGGCATGGCCGTCCCCACGGTGCTCATGGGCGTCCCCGCGCTCGCCCGTACCCTCACCGGCGGCACCGTCGCGCCCGCGCTCACGCCGGAGTGCGACGACGGCGACCACCCCACCGTCGAGCAGATCGAAGGCCCCTACTTCAAGCCCGCCTCGCCTCTGCGGTCGAGCCTCCTGGAGCCGGGGCTGCCCGGCGTGCGGCTCACCCTCAGCGGCTACGTCTTCGGGCGGGCCTGCCTGCCGGTGGCCGGGGCGCTGCTCGACTTCTGGCAGGCCGACACCAACGGTGCCTACGACAACGCGGGCTTCCGCCTGCGGGGCCACCAGTTCACCGGCGCCGACGGCTCCTTCAAGCTCAGCACGATCGTGCCCGGGCTCTATCCGGGGCGCACCCGGCACCTCCACGTCAAGGTGCAGGCCCCGGGCCGGCCGGTCCTGACCACCCAGCTGTACTTCCCGGGAGAACCGCGCAACAACACCGACTCGATATTCGACGCACGGCTGCTGATGACCGTGCGCGACGCGGGCGGAGCCAAGGAGGCGGCGTTCGACGTCGTCCTCGACGTGCCGCAGACCCCGGGGCCGACGCCCACGCCGACCCCGACGCCGACCACGCCCGGCGGCACCTGGGCCGTGGGGACCGCGTACCGGGCCGGGGACGCGGTCACCTACGCCGGGCGGGCCTATGTGTGCCTTCAGGCGCACACGGCCCAGCCCGGCTGGGAGCCGCCGACGGTGCCCGCCCTGTGGCGGGCGGCCTGAGGCACCGGCACCGGGACGGCGGCTCCCGGCCGGCCGAGGAGGTCAGGCCGCGGCGTTCGGCACGATCCGGCCGGTGACCTCGCCGAGGGCGACCCGGGTGCCGTCCGGGCCCGGGGCCCAGGCGGTCAGGGTGACCTCGTCGCCGTCCTCCAGGAACGTCCGCTTGCCGTCGGACAGTTCGAGCGCGTCGCGGCCGTTCCAGGTGAGCTCCAGGAGCGAGCCGCGCTGGCCGACCTCGGGGCCGGAGACCGTACCGGAGCCGTACAGGTCACCGGTGCGCAGGGAGGCGCCGTTGACGGTCATGTGGGCGAGCTGCTGGGCGGCCGTCCAGTACATGGTGGAGAACGGCGGCTCGGCCACCGCCTCGCCGTTGATGCTGACGGTGATCCGCAGGTCGAAGCCGCCGGGCTCCTCCTCCGTGGAGTCGTCCAGGTACGGCAGCAGGCCGAAGTCCCGGGCGGGCGGCGCGACGCGGGCCGCGTCCAGGGCCTCCAGCGGCGTCACCCACGCCGACACGGAGGTCTGGAAGGACTTGCCGAGGAACGGGCCCAGCGGGACGTACTCCCAGGCCTGGATGTCACGCGCCGACCAGTCGTTGAGCAGCGTCAGACCGAAGACGTGCTCGCGGAAGTCGCCCAGCGCGACCGGCCGGCCCAGCTCGGACGGCGTGCCGACGAGGAAGCCGACCTCCGCCTCGATGTCCAGCTTGACCGACGGGCCGAAGACCGGCGCCGGGTCGGCGGGCGTCTTGCGCTGGCCGGCCGGGCGGACGACGTCGGTGCCGGAGACGACGACGGTGCCGGCGCGGCCGTGGTAACCGATCGGCAGGTGCTTCCAGTTGGGCGTGAGCGCGTCGCCGTCGGGACGGAAGATCCGGCCGACGTTGGTGGCGTGGTGCTCGCTGGCGTAGAAGTCGACGTAGTCGGCGACCTCGTACGGCAGGTGCAGGGTGACCGCGTCCAGCGGGTGGAGCAGCGGCTCCACGACCGGCCGGTGCGCGGGCACGGTCAGCCAGCCGGTGAGCGCGCGCCGCACGTCGCGCCAGGCGGTGCGGCCGGCCGCGAGCAGCGGGTTGAGGCTGGGCTGCGCGAGCAGCGCGGCGTAGGGAGATCCGAGGGCGTGCGCCGCGGCGCCCGCGTCGAGCACATGCCCGCCGATCCGGACGCCGAGCCTCCGCCGCTCGGGCTCGTCGGCGGTGGAGAAGACGCCGTACGGAAGGTTGTGCGGGCCGAAGGGGTCGCCCTCGGGCAGGTCGAGCGGGCTCTGCTCGGGCATCGGTGCTTGCCTCGCTTTCCAGGTGTGTGGAGGACACGTTACGGCGCGCGCGAGGGCCGGGAGGGTGAGCGAGGTCACACCGGAAGTGCCGACCCGGTGGGCAACTGTCGGACCTTTACCTCGGTCATATGTTCGCCGGGCTGCCGCGCCGCGTGAGACACCCGCAGGCGCGGCGGCCCCCCAACTCCGTCCGTCGTCTTCGTCCGACCAGAAAAAGGTCCACCTTGAAGATTCGCCGCATCGTCGCGACCGCCGTGGCCGCCGCCGTGACCACGCCGGTCGTGCTCCTCTCCGCCGCGCCCGCCTTCGCCGACACGAAGCCGGCCGCGACCGCCGAGCAGCAGGACAGGAAGCCGACGATCGAGGAACTGAAGCTCGGCGTCGAGAAGGCGCAGAAGGCGTACGACGCCGCCGTCATCGCCCACGACAAGGCCGAGAAGGCCTTCGACGACCTCCAGAAGGACGGCAGCGAGCTGAAGGTCAAGGCCCAGCAGGCCAAGGCCGCCGCCGCGACCGCCGCCGAGGAGGCCGCCAAGGCCAAGAAGGCCGTGGACGACGCCCAGAAGAAGCTGGACGAGGCCGCCGAGGCCGACAAGCCCGCCGCCCAGCAGGAGCTGGACACGGCGAAGGCCGCCCAGGCGACCGCCGACGCGACCGCCAAGACCGCCGACGAGACGGCGAAGGCGGCGCAGAAGACCTTCAGCGACGCGCTCGTCGCGGCCGCCGCCGAGTCCGAGCGGGCCCGCCAGGACAAGGTGAAGGCGTCCGACGCCCTCAAGGCCGCCCAGAAGGCGCTCGACGAGGCCCTGGCCGAGGATCCCGACGGCTGCGAGGACGTCTACGACACGCTCACCCTCCGCCTGTCCGGCCCGAAGAAGATCACCGCGGGCAAGAGCGGTGACTTCTCGCTGCGGATCACCAACGGCACCGGCCTCCGGCTGGACCGGCCGAGTGCCCTGGTCAACGTGATCGACACGGCCAAGGGTGACGGCAGCCTCAACAAGTGGGTGCACGTGAAGGCGTCGGTGAACGGTTCGTCGTGGAACGACGTCCCGGACGCGGACTTCGGCGTCGTCGATCTCAAGTCGCTGGACAACCGCGCCACGGCCGAGGTGAAGTTCCGGGTGACCGTGGACGCCAAGGCGCCCAAGATCACCGCCGCGTTCCTGGCCACGGCCGACTACGACAACAACGACGGTTCGTGCGGCTGGGGCGGCGGCGCCTTCGCCGACTTCGACATCGTCAAGGCCGCCAAGCCCGCCCCGGGCAAGCCCGGCACCGGCTCCACCGGTGGCAACGGCAACACCTCGGCGCAGGGCGGCTCGTCCAAGACGCCCGTGACCAGCACCGGCACCACCGGGGGCACGCTCGCCAAGACCGGTGCGGGCTCCGCCACGATGCCGATCGCGCTCGCGGGCGGCGCGGCGCTCGTGCTGGGCGCCGGCGCGGTGGTCGTCGGCCGTCGCCGCAAGGCCGGCGCGGACGCGTAACCCTCACCACAGGGCAGCGGGAGGGCCCCGTTCCGGCAGGACCGGAGCGGGGCCCTTCCGCTGTCCCTATCCCGCCGTGCGCGGGATGCGCTCCTCCCATGTGCGGTGGAAGACGACCTCCTCGCCCTCCGTGCAGACCACCTCGTCGGAGGTGTGGAAGGCGTCCGCGTCGCAGGAGATCTCCGAGCGGGTCTCGACGCGGACGTCCCAGGCCAGGTCCGGCCGGTGCAGGCGGATCGACCAGTCGGAGCGGGTGCGGGCGGTCAGCGGCCCGGACTCGGCGACGGTGCAGGTCTCCAGGGCGTCCTCGGTGACCTCGAGGCCGTCCGGGTAGAGCCGGGTGCCGCCGGGGCGCGGGTCGACCTCCAGGCGCCATTCGCCCTTGGCGACGTCGCGGACGACGAGCCGTTCGGGCTGCGGCTCCTCCAGGGTGCGCGGCGAGCTGACGCCGAGCGGCTCGGCGTGTTCGGGCCCGGCGAACTCGACGGTGTCGTCGGTGGGGGCGCGGACGGGGAGGGTGAGGGAGGAGCCGGCCGGGTCGAGGGTGAAGCCGGCGGCGTCGGGCCGGGGCCAGATCCAGGGCCAGTACGTGGAGGAGACGGCGAGCCGGACGCGGTGGCCGGGCGGGAAGGCGTGGCCGATGGCGCCGAGTTCGAAGGCGTACGGCTCGGTCTCGCCGATCCGGGCCGCCACCGCCCGGTCCGGGCCGTGGCGGGCGGAGAAGTTCAGCGCGCCGCGGGTCACCAGGGTGGAGGAGCCGTCCGGGGCGATGTCGCAGAGCCGGGCGATCACCTGTCCGGTGGGCGCGGCGGTGCGCAGCGCGAGGCGTACGGAAGGGCGGCCGAGGATCTCGACGGGTGCGCCGTCCTCGGGCACGGGGAAGTCGAAGCAGGCCGAGTGGGCGTCCTCGGCGCGCTGGTCGGGCGGCAGGTCGGCGTCGTTGCCGCAGGGCATGAAGCGGCCCGCGTCCAGGCCGGTCTGCTGGGGCGAGTCGACGACGACCGGGTCGCCCTGGAGGCCGTACGTGACGGGTGTGACGTGCGGGGACGGCCAGGCCGGGTCGGCGACCCAGCGGCCGGGCAGCTCCTCGTAGACCGTGGCGGGCGGGTGCGAGGCGGTGATCCAGGAGCGCAGCAGCGGCTCGGCCATGACGTCGCCGGCCCGGCCCTTGAGGTGGTGGTCCCACCAGCGCAGCGTCTCCTGGAGGAAGCCGATGGCCGGTCCGGGCGGCCGGCCGCGGTCCGGGTACTGGTGCGACCAGGGCCCGATGATGCCGCGGACCCGGTCTCCGGGCAGGTGTTCGACGAGTCGCAGCACGGTGTCGCGGTAGGGGTCGTGCCAGCCGCCGACGGCGAGCACGGCGGCCTTGATCGCCGAGTGGTCCTCGCGGACGCTGCCGTGCCGCCAGTAGGCGTCGCGGGTCTGGTGGGCGAGCCAGGTGTGGACGGAGGGCCGCACGCCCTCCAGGCGCTCCAGCCACGTCTCGCGCCACGTCTCGCCCGCGTGGAGCGGGTCGGGCGGGCGGGAGGCGAAGGCGAGCAGGGCCGCGGACCAGGCGTGCATGCCGACGGCGAGGACGGAGCCGCCCAGGTAGTGCACGTCGTTGTCGTAGCGGTCGTCGGTCGAGCAGACGGTGACGACGGCCTTGAGCGGCTCGGGCGCGAGGGCGGCGATCCGGAGCGCGGTGAAGCCGCCCCAGGAGATGCCGAACATGCCGACGGCGCCCGAGCACCACGGCTGCCCGGCGAGCCAGTGCACGACGGCGACGCCGTCGGCGAGCTCGGTGGCGTCGTACGGGTCGCCCGGCAGGCCCCCGCTGTTGCCGTGGCCGCGCACGTCCACCCGTACGGAGGCGTAGCCGTGGCCCGCGTACCACGGATGGCGCTGCCGGTCGCGCGGCGCGGTGCGGTCGGTCAGCCGGTACGGCGTGTACTCGAGCAGGGCCGGTACGGGCTCGTCGGTGAGCGGCCGCCAGACGCGCGCGTAGAGCTCGGTGCCGTCCGGCATCGGGACGCGGAGGTCCTCGTGCCGGGTCTCGTACGGGAAGTCGGTACGGATCTTCATGGTGCTGACCTCGTGCCTGCCTCGGCTCGTGCCGGTGTCGAGCACTGTTCGGTGCAAAAGAGGTACTTCTGGTCGTATCAGCTGATCACGAACATACCGGGGGTGACGGGAAGGCGCCCACGGTGATCGAAACGTGACCGGATACGCTGGCTTGAGTGAATGGACCGACACATCGACAAACCGCGTCGCCGGGGAGTCGTGGGCGTCCGGTCCGGCAAGCGGCAGGAAAGCGTCATCAGGCGTCAGCAGACAGGAGACCCCCTCGTGACCGTCGTCGGGCCGTTCGGTCTTAGCGTGCGGGACCAGGCTCTCGAAGCCGATGTCCAGACCGGTTTGGCCGCCGTGGAGGCCGGCCTCCTCGACGCCACCAAGAGCGACGTGCCGTTCATCACCGAGGCCGCCCAGCACCTGGTCCTGGCCGGCGGCAAGCGGTTCCGGCCGCTGCTCGTGATGCTCACGGCGCAGTTCGGCGATCCCTACGCGCCGGGTGTCGTTCCCTCGGCCGTCGTCGTCGAACTCACCCATCTGGCCACGCTCTACCACGACGACGTCATGGACGAGGCGGCCGTGCGGCGCGGTGTGGACAGCGCCAACACCCGCTGGGGCAACTCGCTCGCCGTCCTCACGGGTGACTTCCTCTTCGCCCGCGCCTCGCACACGCTGGCGGACCTCGGACCCGAGGCCGTACGCATCCAGTCGGAGGCGTTCGAACGCCTCGTGACCGGCCAGATCCTGGAGACGGCCGGCCCGCAGGAGGGCCGCGACCCGGTCGAGCACTACCTGGACGTCCTCGGCGGCAAGACCGGCTCGCTCGTGGCCGTCTCCTGCCGCTTCGGCGCCATGATGGCCGGCGCCGACGACAGCATCGTCGACATCCTCACCCAGTACGGCGAGCGGCTCGGCGTCGCCTTCCAGCTCGCCGACGACGTCCTCGACATCGCCTCCGACTCCCACGAGTCCGGCAAGACCCCGGGCACCGACCTCCGCGAGGGCGTCCCCACCCTGCCCGTGCTCTACCTGCGGGCCGCCGCGGCCGCCCACGGGCGCCCGGAGGACCTGGAGCTGCTCGCCCTCGTCGACGGCGACCTCACCGACGACGCCCGGCACGCCGAGGCGCTGCGCCGGCTGCGCGTCCACCCGGCCCTGGAGCAGGCCCGCCGCGACACCCTGCGCTACGCGGAGGAGGCCCGGGCCATGCTCGCGCCGCTGCCCGAGGGCTACGCGAAGGCGGCCCTGGAGGAGCTGTGCGACGCCGTGGTGCACCGCGCGGGCTAGGCCTCGCCTAGGGGTTCTCGGGGTGGGGTCATCCTCGAGAGGTACGCCGGGTTGATCCCGGGGGCTGACGATTCCGTGGGGCCGGGCTGGTGTGATGGATCCATCAAGCACGGTCCATGAGGGCACGGAGGGAACGCAGACCATGGCAGCACAGCGCAAGGCGAGTCGTTACGTCGTCCCGGTCGCGGTGGCCGGTGTGGCCGCGGCGACCATCGGGCTCGTACCCGCGCTCGCGGCGTCGGGTGACCCGGACCTGCCGGAGATCACCGCGCAGCAGCTCATCGAGAAGATCGCCGCGTCCGACACCCAGACGCTGTCCGGCACGTTCAAGATCAGCACGGACCTGGGGCTGCCGTCCTTCGCGGGTCTGCTGCCGTCGGCCCCGGCCGGCGGGTCCGCCTCGGCCGACCCGTCCGCGAAGCTGACCGAGCTGGTCTCCGGCTCGCACACGCTGCGGGTGGCGGCCGACGGTCCGGACCGGCAGAAGCTGACGCTCCTCGACGGCTCGGACGAGTACAGCCTCATCCACAACGGGGACGACGTCTGGGCGTACGACAGCAGGTCGAACGAGGTCTTCCACGAGAAGGACGGCAAGAAGGGCGAGGGCCACCGGGGCGAGGCGCCCGAGGAGAAGCTGCCCGCCACGCCGAAGCAGCTCGCCGACGAGGTGCTCAAGGCGGCCGGCGACACCACCTCGATCACCGTCAGCGGTACGGCGAAGGTGGCCGGCCGGGACGCCTACCAGCTCGTCGTCACGCCCAAGCAGTCCGGCTCGACGGTCGAGTCGGTCACGATCGCGGTGGACGCGGCCAACGGCACTCCGCTGAAGTTCACCCTCGCCTCCGTCAGCGGCGGCAAGCCGGTCGTCGACGCGGGCTTCACCAAGGTCGACTTCGGCAAGCCGGACGCCGGCACCTTCGCCTTCACGGCGCCCAAGGGCGCGAAGGTGACGGAAGGCGCGGCGGAGCGGGCCGGCAAGGACGCCGAGGACGAGTTCGACAAGGGCTTCGGCAAGGAGTTCGGCGGCCTGTTCGGCGACCTCGGGAAGCCGGGGAAGAACGGTCCGCAGGGTCCGGAGGTCATCGGCGAGGGCTGGACCACCATCGCGAAGCTGGACTCCGGCGCACCGGCGCCGAAGACCGACGAGGCGCCGCAGGAGGTCCAGGGCTTCCTGGACGCCCTCGGCGAAAAGGTGAGCGGGAAGTTCGGCTCGGGCACCGTCTTCAAGACGAAGCTGGTGAACGCGCTGCTGACGCAGGACGGCCGGATCTACGTTGGCGCCGTCACGCCGCAGACGCTCGTGGACGCCGCGAACGCCGGCAAGTAGCCGGCGCACGGCGCGTGTTGGGACCCCGGGTGGGTCGGGGCGATGGTCACCGACCCACCCGGGCGTTTCTGTGTGCTTCCGGCCGGGGCCTTACGGGAAGGTCAGCTTGAAGCTGTTGATGTAGCCGGTGTCGATCGACGCCTTGTCCTGGACGCGCAGCTTCCAGACGCCGTTGGCGACCTCGGTGGAGGCGTTCACGGTGTAGGTCTGGTTGATGTTGTCGGCGCTGCCGCCGGCACGGTTGTGCAGGTTGTAGACCGAGCCGTCGGGGGCGATGAGGTCGACGACCAGGTCACCGATGTAGGTGTGGACGATGTTCACACCGACGGCGAGGTTGCTGGGCGCGTTGCCCGTGATGCCGGAGACGGTCACGGAGGAGGTCACCGCGGCGCCGTTGTCCGGGACGGAGACGTCGGCGGTGTTCTCGAAGACCTTGCCGGTCGGCGGCGTGGTCGTGCCGGTCGCCAGGTTCCAGATCGCGTACGCGATGGCGTCGGCGTTGCGGTCCAGGGCGGTGTCGTTGATGTTCGCCGTGGTATCGCACGAGGAGTGGTAGCAGCGGTCGAAGGCCTGGCCGGCCGTGCCGCCCCACTTCTGCGCCTGGGCACTGGTCTTGGTGTAGTCGGCGCCGGAGAAGAGGCCGCCGACCGGGACGCCCGCGCTCTTGAACGGCGCGTGGTCGGAGCGGCCGTCGCCCTCGGTCTCGATCTCGGTCGGGATGCCGAGGCCGGCGTAGTAGTTCTTGAAGGTCTGCTCGATGGTCGGGTCGTCGTCGTAGACGAAGTAGCCCGGGTTCGGCGAGCCGATCATGTCGAAGTTCAGATAGCCGCTGATCTTCGCGCGCTCGGTGGCCGCCAGGTTGTTGACGTAGTACTTCGAGCCGACCAGGCCGAGCTCCTCGGCGCCCCACCAGGCGAACCGTATGTGCTTGGTGGGCTGGAGCTGGGCGCGGGAGACGGCGAGCGCGGTCTCCAGGATGGCGGCGGAGCCCGAGCCGTTGTCGTTGATGCCGGGGCCCGAGGTGACCGAGTCGAGGTGCGAGCCGGACATGACGACCTGGTTCGGGTCGCCGCCCGGCCAGTCGGCTATCAGGTTGTAGCCGGTGGCGCTGTTGTACGTGAACTGCTGGAGCGTGGTGGTGTATCCGGCCGCGTCCAGCTTGGCCTTCACGAAGTCGATGGACGCCTTGTAGCCGGTACGGCCGTGGGCGCGGTTGCCGCCGTTGTTCGTGGCGATCGACTGCAGGTCGGTCAGGTGCTGCTTGACGTTGGTGACCGAGATGTCGGGCGGCGTGACGGCCGCGGCCGAGTCCGGCGCGGCGGGCGCGGCGGAGGCCGGGACGGCGCCGGCGAAGGCGCCGAGGACGAGCGCGGAGGCGCCGGCCAGGGCGGAGAGTCTCGCGGAGAGTTTCATGTGGGGGCTCCGGATTCCGAACTGGGGATGGGACGGAACGTACGAGCGCCTCGCACCGTGGGTGGTGCGAGGCGTTGGAGCTGTGCGGCTGCGCTGTGTGTGACGAATGTTCAGCGAGAGTTTGACTTCGCGTCAAGAGCAGAAACCGGTCAGGAGTGTTCGCTTACCGAACATCCGAGCGTCCGCTGCCGCAGGGTGGCGAGCGCGCCGTCGATCGGATGGGGCTGCGGCCGCCCCGGTCCGTTCCACCGCATCAGGTTGACGGCGAAGGAGACCTGCCGCCCGCCGTCGTCCCGGGTCATCGTGACCGTGCCGGCTCCCCAGACCGTGCCCTCGTTGCCCCAGAAGGTGCCGCAGCCCGGGACGTCGAGCCGGTGCAGCCCGAGGCCGTACTCGATCCTCGAGCCGTCGAGTGCGATCACCGGGACCGTGCGCCGCATCTGGGCGAGCGAGGACGGTGCGACGACCCGGCCGGCGAGCAGCTCGCCGTAGAACCGGTTCAGGTCCTCCATGGTGGACACGAGCCCGGCGCCGGTCATCACCCACGACATGTCGTAGGTGCTGTAGTCGCGCGGCGGGTCGAGCACGCCCCACAGCGCCTCGTACATCCTCGAGTGCGGACCCTTCAGGCGCGCTCCGGTGGGGAAGGCGGTGTGCCGCAGCCCGGCGCGCTCGATGACGTGGCGGGTGATGTACTCCTCGGCGGTGGAGCCGGTCACCCGCTCCAACAGCTGCCCGAGCAGCAGGTAGTTGGTGTTGGAGTACACGCCGGGAGTGCTGCCGGGCGTGCCGGACGGCGGCGCGGCGAGACCGAGGGCGATCAGCTCGGCCGGGCGGAACCGCCGATAGCGGTTGTCGTCCAGGCTCTGGGCGGATACGCCGGAAGGGCCGCCCTGGATGGACGGGAAGGCGTAGGGGATGTACTCGGCGATGCCGCTGGTGTGGTTGAGCAGCATGCGCACCGTGACCGTGCGGCCGCGCTCGCCCGGCACCAGGTCCGGCAGGTAGTCGCCGACCGGCGCGTCCAGCCGGACCCGGCCCGCCTCGACCTGCTGGAGGACGGCGGCGGCGACGAAGGTCTTGGTGATGCTGCCGACGCGGTGCCGCATGTCGGGCGTGACGGGCCGGCCGGTGGCCAGGTCCGCGACGCCGGCGGCCCCGCGCCAGGTCCGGCCGGAGTCCCGGACCTCGGCGAACACGCCCGGTATGCCCGCCGCGTGGACGCCTTCCAGGGCGGCGCGCAGCTCCGCGCCGTCGAGCCGGGTGGACGCGGGCGGGCGGGCCACGCCGTCGGGCCCGCCGCCGGCCGGGCCCGCGGGTGTGCCGGCGGCCGCCGCCGTGACCGTGCCGGTGCCGATGGTCAGCGCGGCCATGCCGCCGCACAACGCCGTACGGATCTTCATGGGTTCGGTTCCTTTCGTCGTTCCGGGAGGTTCAGGCGAGGGCGCGCCGCAGCACCGCGCCGAGCTCGGCGTTCTGCCGCTGGGAGACGTCGGCGGAGACGATCGCCTGCGAGCCGTGGAAGGTGCCGGGCCACTGGTGCAGCTCGACCGACACGCCCGCCTGCATCAGGCGCAGCGCGTAGTGGATGTCCTCGTCGCGGTTCGGGCACAGCTCCGCCGTGGCGATGTACGCGGGTGGCAGCCCGGTCAGGTCCTCGGTCCGGGCCGGGGCGGCGTACGGCGTGGCGGGCCGCCCGCCGAGGTAGTGCCGCCAGGAGGCGGCGGCCTTGTCGCGGTCGATCCAGGGCGTGTCGGTGAAGTTCCGCTGCGACCAGGTCTCCTGCCGGTCGTCGAGCTGCGGCTGGTTGAGCAGCTGGAAGCGGATCGCCGGGCCCTGCTCGTCCCGTGCCCGCAGGGCCACCGCCGCCGCGAGCCCGCCGCCCGCGCTGTGCCCGCCGACCGCGATCCGGCCGGGGTCGACACCGAGTCCGGCGGCGTGGGCGACGGTCCACTCCAGTACGGCGTAGGCGTCCTCCAGCGCGGCCGGGTACGGGTGCTCGGGCGCCAGCCGGTAGCCCACCGAGACCACGACCGCTCCGGAGCCGGCGGCGATCCGGGTCGCCCACGGGTGCTCGGTGCGCACGTCGCCCATGACGTAGCCGCCGCCGTGCAGCCAGACGAGGGCGCCGCGCGCGCCGCGCGGGCGGTAGACGCGCACCGGCACGTCCGGCACGTCCGGCGCGTCCCGTACGCCCGCGCCGCCGGCCGGGACCGTGAGGTCCTCGACCGTCATGCCGGGCGTCTCGGGCGAGGGAATCGCGGCGGCCAGCGCGGCGAGGCCTTGGCGGGCGGAGGCCGGGTCGACCAGCTCCGCCTTGGGGAACAGCGGGACGAACACTTCGAGTTCGGGATCCATGACGCCATCCTCACGGCGGGCGTCCGCACGGGTCGCCCGACGGCCGTCGCGCATCGGGCGGCGATCGCGCGCCGTTCGGCGCGCCCGCCGCACGGCCCGCGTTCGTATCCTTCCTCCATGGAGGCACTGGCCTTACGGCTGTCGGGACTCGATCCGTACGTGGACGGCGCGATCCGGATCGTCGCGTTCTACGACACGCTGATGCGCCGCCGCGTGGACCTTCCGGCGCTCGCCCGCGCCTCCGCGGGTCTCGCCGAGTGCGTGACCGGGATCCGCCTCCACGGGGGCGAGCGACCGATCCGGGTGTCGCCGCTGGGCACGGAGGCGGCGCCGGAGGGCCTTCCGGCGGCCTCGACCACGGCGCCGGTCACCCTGGACGACGAGGAGATCGGCGCGGTGTGGCTGGAGCGCCCGGGCCCGCCGAACGCCCTCGACGACCTCCTCCTGGACCGGCTCGCGATCGCCGTGGCGGCGGCCGTGGAACGCTACGGCCCGGCCCGTACGACGATGGCCGACCCGGCGCTGGTCGAACTGGCCGTCGCCGCCGAGGCGGACGAGGCGGCCCGGGCCCGGGCCCTGCGCCTGCTGGGCTTCGCCCCGGGCCTGCCGGTCCACGTCGTCGCCGTACGCACCACGCTCCCGCTCGACCGGGTCGGCGCCCTGCTCTGCCCGGCCGGCCTGGTGAAGGCCGCGCCCCTGGGCGACGTGGGCGTGCTGCTGACGGCCGCACCCGTGGACCGCGCCGCCTTCCCGCCGGCCGTCCGCGCGGGCCTGGCCTCCGCCGCGGGTCCCGCGGGCCCCGACCGACCCAAGAGCTCCGACCGACCCGAGGGCCCCGGCCCCGGTCCGGCCGGCCTCGGCTCCGCGGCCGGCCTCGGCCGGTCCTGGCAGCGGGCCCGGACGGCGCTGCGCTTCACCACGGCGCGCGAACCCGTCGTCGACTACGCGGACCTGGGCGCCCTCGCCCTCCTCGCCGAGATCCCGCGCGAGTCGGCGCGGGCGAACCCGGACGTGGTCGCGCTCGAGCGGATCGCCGGCGGCATGGAGGACCTGGAGACGCTCGAGGCCTACTGCGCCACGGGCTCGCTGCGCCGCGCGGCCGAGCTCCTCCACCTCCACCACAGCAGCGTGGCGCGCCGGCTCGACCAGCTGGGCAGGGCCATGGGCCTCGACCTCACGGCTCCGGCGGGCCTGACGCGGGCGCGCCTCGCGCTGGCGGCCTGGCGGCTGCTGGACGACTGAGGGCCCGGCCCTACGACCGCGGTGCGCTGTCCGAGCGCCAGGTGGCGGGACGCGCGTGCCCCGGCAGTTCGGCGCGCCCGGTGGCCCACAGCAGGGTGCGCCAGGGATCCGCGCCGCCGGGCGCGTCGGGGAACAGGCGGGCGAGGACCCGCGCGCAGAGGGCGGCGGGCGGGGTCCAGGCGAGCCCGAGGCCTTCCGCCACGTCGTGCGTGTGCACCAGCGTCTCCCGTACGCCCAGCGCCGCGAAGCCCTCGGGGTCCGTCACTCCGGCGCCGTGGTGGGCGCGGACGTGGGGCGGCGTCGTGCGCACCATGGCGACCAGCAGCGCGCCGCACGCCTCCAGGACCTGCAGCAGTCCGGCCGGGCCCGCGGCACGCTCCGCGTGGACGAAGACCATGGGTGCCTCGGGCCGCTTCCGGGTCAGGGCGAGAGGCACATGGGTGTCGAGCGGCGGGCTCTGCGGCCCGATCTGCACGGCGTAGTACAGCAGGTCGTTGGCGATGTGCTCGACGGTCTCCCAGCAGTCCCACTCCAGCGAACCGGCCCGGGAGCCCCACCCGTCCACGGGTGCGTGGCGAAGGAGTTCCACGGCGAGCCGCACGGCGAGGCCGACGTCGTCCGCGGTGACGGGCGACGGGACGGAACCGGTGGCGTCTGATCGGGACATGCCGAAACGGTATCGCGGGCGCCCCGGGAGCGGCCGGAGAAGCGGGCGACCCTCGCCGCCGGGACGGGCCTCGCCGCCGGGACGGGCCGCGCCGTCGGGCTAGCGGGCGGCGCCGACGACGGCGTCGAGCAGGCCGGGGAAGCGGGCGTCGAGGTCGGCGCGCCGCAGCTGGACGTAGCGCTTGCGGCCGACGACCCGGGTCGAGGTGACGCCGGCCTCCCGCATGATCCGCATGTGGTGCGACACCGTCGACTTGTGCAGGGCGACGCCGAGGTCCTCGGGCGCGCAACTGATCTGCTCGCCGGTCGCGTAGAGCGTCAGCAGGTGCAGGCGCACCGGGTCGGCGAGTGCGTGCAGCACCTTGACCAGCTCGATCTCGGCCGCGTCGGGCTGCGGCAGCCACTCACCGTCCTGCGTGTCGTCCATGCGGGCACCTTCCCTCGGCACTCAACTGTTTGACAATCATCCAACAGTCCCTATTGTTTGGCGTACTTCAAACAATAGTGGAGGGGACCACTCATGCGGCTGCGCCTGCGCCTGCTCCTGCTCGCCCTCGGCACCTTCGCCGTCGGCACCGACGGCATGGTCATCGCCGGAATCCTCGGACTCGTCTCCCACGACCTGGGCGTCTCCATCTCGGCGGCCGGGCAGATGATCACCGTCTTCGCCCTCGCCTACGCGCTCCTCGCGCCCGTCCTGGCCACCGTCACCGCCCGGCTGCCGCGGCGCCACGTGCTGCTCTCGGCGCTGGCCGTCTTCACCGTCGCCAACGCGCTCACCGCCCTCGCACCCGACTACCCGGTGCTGCTGCTCACCCGCGTCCTCGCCGCCGCCGGCGCCGCGCTCTACAGCCCCACCGCGAGCGCCGTCGCCGCCTCCCTCGTACCGCCGGAGCGCCGCGGCCGGGCGCTCGCCACCGTCATGGGCGGCATGACCGTCGCCACCGCCCTCGGCGTCCCGCTCGGCACCTGGATCGGGCGCGCCGACTGGCGCCTGACGATGTGGCTGGTCACCGCGCTCGGCGCGGCCGCCTTCGCCGGCCTCGCGCTCTTCCTGCGCGAACTGCCCGCGCCCGCACCGGCCGTGAGCCTGCGCGCCCGGCTCGCCCCGCTCGCCGACCGGCAGGTCCTCGCCGCGACCACCACGACCTTCCTCGTCTTCGTCGCCGTCCAGACCGTCTTCATCTACTTCACCGTCGTCGCCGCCCCGGCCACCGGCGGCGACCAGGGCCGGCTCACCCTGCTGCTCCTGGTGACCGGTCTCTTCTCCGTCCTCGGCAGCACGGTCGGCGGCCGCGTCGTCGACCGCTACGGCCCGCGCGCGGTGATGCTCGTCGCCGGCGGCTTCGCGACCCTCGTCCCGGCCGCCTATCCCTGGCTGATGCAGTCGATGCCGACCGCGCTCGTCGCCGCCGCGCTCAACCCGCTCGCCGGCTGGGCCCTCGCCGTCGCCCTGCCCGCCCGGCTTGTCGCCGTCGACCCGCCCAACGCGCCGCTGCTGCTGTCCCTCAACAGCACCGCCCTCTACCTCGGCATCGCCGCGGCGGGCGGCACCGGCACCGCCGCCCTCGGCCTCCTCGGCGACCGGTGGTTCCCGCTCGCCTCCGCCGCGCTGATGCTCCTCGCGCTCGCGGTCGCCGCCCTGACCACCCGCCCGCGGCCGAACGCGACGTCCGGAAACCGCCAGCCGGCCGAACGGGCCAGCGTGACGCTGGACGCATGACGACCACGACCACGACCACGACCGGCACCAGCAGCACGACCACCGCCTTCGAGGCGCGGGCGATTCCCGCCGCCGCTCTCGACGAACTGCGCCGCGCCGACGACGCCGGACGGGACTGCCGGCCGTTCGTCGCCGACGAGGAGGCGGCCGGAAACCCGCTGCGGTGCTGTCTGCGGCTGTCGCGCGAGGGCGAGCGGATCGCGCTCGTCTCGTACGCGCCGCTGCGGCGGTGGGCGGCCGAGACAGGAGCGGAGCCCGGCGCGTACGACGAGCAGGGCCCCGTCTTCGTCCACGCCGAGGACTGCGGCGGGCCGGACGGGACGGCCGGCGGGCAGGAATATCCGTTCGCCCGGCCCGGCGCGCTGCGCACCCTGCGCCGTTACGACGCAGGCGGCCGGATCGTCGGCGGCCGGCTCCTGGAGATCCCGCAGGACGCGACCGCGGGCTTCGACCAGGCCCTCGCCGAGGCCTTCGCCGATCCGCGGGTCGCGCTCGTGCACGTACGCGCCGTGGAGTACGGCTGCTTCCAGTACGAGGTACGGCGTCCTACTCGCTGAACAGCTCCACCAGTTCGCGCACTCCGGCGTCCGGGTCGTGGGCCAGCCGCCGCAGCAGGGCGTCCGCCTCGGGCGTCTCGCGGTGCGCGAGGCCCTCGACGACGGCCTCGCGCACCGCGGACGCGGGATCGCCGGCCAGTTCCGCCAGGAGGGCGCCGGCCTCGGGCGTCGGGCGGTAGGCGACGGTCTCGGCCACCGCCTGCCGTACGCCGGTCTCGGCGTCGCCCGCCAACTCCCGCAGCAGCCCGTCCACTCCGGGCGTGGACCACGAGGCCACCGCCCGGGCGAGCAGCCGCCGCACCTGCGGGTCCGGGTGCCCGGACAGCCGGGCGAGGCGGGCCACCGGGCCGCGGCGGCGCAGCCCGTACCCGCGCAGGGCCTCGCACAGCGCCGCCGTGTCGCCCGCCGCCACGGCCCGCTCGACCCGGGCGAGCAGCACCCGCGGCGCGGGCGCCGGGCCGTCGTCCGGGTGCGGCCTGCGCTCCCGCAGCCGCCGCGAGCCGTAGCCGCCGGGCACCCGGCAGCCGGCGCAGGTGCAGGGCGTGACACCGTGCGCCCCGGGGAAGTACCGCCAGCCGTTGACCTGCCGTACCGCCCGCAGGTGCCGTATCTCGCCGCGCGCGACCGGCCGCGGCAGGAACACCTCCCAGCCGCGCGGGTCCTCGACCCGCCCGAGCCGGCCCACCGCGCCGGCCGCGGTCGTCTCCTCCGGCTCCCGGTCGCCGTAGCGCCCGACGGTCACGGCCTCACCGTCGGGCAACCGCACGTGCACGGCGACCAGTTCACGCGACCCGGGCCGCCGGGACAGCTCGCGCAGCCACTGGTGGGTCAGCGTGTACGAGGGCAGTACGGGAAACAGGTACACGCCCCGCCCGTCGCCGAGCCCGCTCCCGCGACCGTGGCTCAGCGCCCGGATGCCGCCCCGCCGGATGCGCGCCGCGCGGTCCGCCGGCGCCAGGTGTACGAAGGTCGCCATGCGCCGATGTTAGGCCGCGCCCGGAAAGCCCCGCCGGACGCCCTGGTTCGGCCGGGGCCGGGGCCGGGGCCGGGGCCGGAGTCGGCCGGTCAGCGGGCCAGGGCCGAGCGGCCCGCGTAGCGTGCCGCGGCGCCCAGCTCCTCCTCGATGCGGATCAGCTGGTTGTACTTCGCCGTGCGGTCGGAGCGGGACAGGGAGCCGGTCTTGATCTGACCGCAGCCGGTCGCCACCGCCAGGTCCGCGATGGTGGTGTCCTCCGTCTCGCCCGAGCGGTGCGACATGACGGCCGTCCAGCCCGCCTGGTGCGCCGTGGCCACCGCGGCCAGCGCCTCGGTCAGGGTGCCGATCTGATTGACCTTGACCAGGATCGAGTTGCCGACTCCGGTGCGGATGCCCTCGCGCAGCAGCGTCTCGTTCGTGCAGAAGACGTCGTCGCCGGTGAGCTGGCAGCGGTCGCCGACGCGGGCGGTCAGCTCGCGCCAGCCGTCCAGGTCGTTCTCGGCCATCGGGTCCTCGATGGAGACGACGGGATAGGCGTCGATGAGCTTGGCCAGGTAGTCGGCGTTCTCGGAGGGCGTGCGGCGCACGCCCTCGCCCGCGTAGTCGTAGACACCGTCGCGGAAGAACTCCGAGGACGCGGGGTCCATGATCAGGCCGATGTCCGTGCCGGGCCGGTAGCCGGTGCGCTCGATCGCGCTCACCACGAAGTCCAGCGCCTCCTCGGCGGTCCGCAGCGCCGGCGCGAAGCCGCCCTCGTCGCCGACGGCCGTGGAGTGCCCGGCGGCCAGGAGGTCGCGGCGCAGGGTGTGGAAGACCTCGCTGCCCATGCGGACGGCCTCGGCGAAGGTGTCCGCGCCCACCGGCGCGATCATGAACTCCTGGAAGTCCAGCGGATTGTCGGCGTGGGCGCCGCCGTTGACGATGTTCATCATCGGCAGCGGCAGGAGGTGGGCGTCGGCGCCGCCGAGATAGCGGTAGAGGGGCTGGCGGTGGGCCGCGGCGGCGGCCTTGGCGGCGGCGAGGGAGACGCCGAGGACCGCGTTGGCGCCGAGCCGGGACTTGGTGGCGGTGCCGTCGAGGGCGATCAGCGCGGCGTCGAGGCCCGCCTGGTCCGACGCGTCCCGGCCGCGCACGGCGGCGGCGATCTCGCCGTTGACGTGGGCCACGGCGCGGTCGACGCCCTTGCCGTGCCAGCGCGCGGTGTCTCCGTCGCGCAGCTCCACGGCCTCGCGGGCCCCGGTGGAGGCGCCGGAGGGCACGGCGGCGCGGCCCAGGGAGCCGTCGGCCAGGACGACGTCGACCTCGACCGTGGGATTGCCCCGGCTGTCGATGATCCCTCGGGCGGTGACGGTCCGGATACCGGTGTCGACGGTCCCGACTGCCTGTGTGGACATGGGTGTTCCTCCCCGTGGTCGTGGTGCCGGGCCTGGCTGCGACGACGCCGGCGCTGAACCCGACGACCCAAACCATACAGCAATGCTGTTCAGTTCCCCTGTTCAGTTCGTCTGTTCAGTTCTGCTGTGCACTATCGCGGTGCGGTCGGCCGGACCGCCCGGCCGGACGGCGGGATAAAGTGCCCTATGCCCACCTCGGAAGCCGCCGCCATCGCCGTCGAACTGCGCACCGCGATGGGCAAGCTCACCCGGCGCGTCAAGGACGAGGACCGCATTCCGCTGGGCCAGGCGGCCGTGCTCGGCGCGCTCGACCGCAACGGCGCCATGACCACCAGCGACCTCGCCGCCGATCAGCGCGTCCGCCCTCAGTCCATGGCCCGGTCGGTGGGACTGCTCATGGAGCAGAAGCTGATCACCCGCCGCGCCCACCCCACCGACGGCCGCAAGTCGCTGGTCGAGCTGTCGGACGCGGGCCGGGCCGCGCTGGAGGCGGAGCGCGGCCGCCGGGCCGGCTGGCTCGCGCAGGCCATCGAGGACGAGCTCACCGACGAGGAACGGGACCTGCTGGCCCGCAGCGTCGGCCTCCTGGAGCGGCTCGCCACCCGCTAGACCGGCCCCCGCCACACCGCCACACCGCCACGGCGCCGGCCCGGCCGCCGCCCCGCCCCGGCCGGACGATCAGCCGCGCACGTGCAGTCCGAAGCCGGTGCGGCCCGCCGGCTCCAGACCCTCCTTCAGCTGCAGCGACGGGATCTCGTAGTCGCCGAAGTTCTGCCGCCGGAACGGGATCGGCTCGGTCGACTCCAGCGTGAGCAGGCGCTGCCGCCACGCCTTGGCGACGTCCGGGTAGTCCTCGTCGGTCATCCGGTCGGTGCTGTACAGCACGAACGGCGGCAGCACCTCGACGCCCGGGTAGTAGAGGATCCCGTGGTGGAACGGGAACAGCAGGTCCTCGATGGGGCCGTTGATCCCGCGGGCGGCGTAGTGCGGCTCCGGGCCGCCGACGGTCACCGACAGCATCGCCCTCCGGCCCGCCAGGGTGCCCTCGCCGTAACGCTCGCCGTACTTGGTGTCGCTGTGCTCGCCCACGCCGTACGCGAAGCGGTAGGTGAACACCCGGTCCACCCAGCCCTTGAGGATCGCGGGCATCGTGTACCACCACAGCGGGAACTGGAAGATGATCGTGTCGGCCCACAGCAGCTTCTCCTGCTCGGCGAGGACGTCCGCGGTGAGCGTCCCGGCCTCGAAGGCCCGGCCCGAGTCCTGGGCGACCCGCAGCGGACTCGACGCGCTCGGGCCGTAGTCCGCCGCGTCCACGACCGGCTTCCAGTCCATCGCGTACAGGTCGCTCACCCGTACCTCGTGCCCGGCGCCCTCCAGGGTGGACACCGCCAGGTCCTTCAGCGAGCTGTTGAGCGACTTCGGCTCCGGGTGGGCGTGGACGATCAGCGTCTTCACGGCGACTCCTTCGGATCGGATGCCCTCGATCCTGGGCGCCCGGGCGCCCGGTGTTCAGGGACGCCTCGACCCACGGACCGGACTTCCTGGTAACGGCAGGGCCACCCTTCACCGGTGTCAGGGGCGCCACCGCGGCGATACTGGCCGCATGGACGATCTCGCGGGCTTCCTGCGGACCCGGCGTGCCCGGGTCGACCCGGCGAGCGCCGGCATCCCGACGGACAGCCGCCGCCGGGTCGAAGGGCTGCGCCGCGAAGAGGTCGCGCACCTGTCCGGCGTCAGCGTCGACTACTACGTACGCCTGGAGCAGGGCCGCGCGACCCAGCCCTCCGAGCAGGTCCTCGACGCGCTGGCCCGCGTCCTCGGGCTGGACGAGACCGAGCGCGGGCACCTCTACCGGCTCGCGCGGCAGCGCCGCCGCCGCGTGAAGGCGCCGGGCGGGCGGGTCAGGCCGGAGTTGCAGCGCGTCCTCGACCTGGTCGCCGGAGCACCCGCGCTGATCATGAACCACCGCCTGGACGTGCTCGCCGGCAACCGCCTCGCCGGACTTCTCTACGGCCGGCCGATGCCGGGCCTGAACACCGCCCGGCACCTCTTCCTCGAGGAGGCCGAACGCGGCCTGTACGCGGACTGGGAGAACTGCACCCTCGACGCCGTCGGACATCTGCGCCTGGCCGCCGGCAAGTATCCCGACGACCCGCGCCTGGCCTCGCTCGTCGGCGAACTGGCCATGGGCAGCGAGCGCTTCCGCCGCCTCTGGGCCCGCGCGGACGTCCGCGCCCGCACCCACGGCGCCAAGTCCTACCGGCACCCGCTGGTCGGACCGCTCGAACTGCACCACGAGAACTTCGCGCTGCCGGACGAGTCGGGCATGGAGCTGCTCGTCCTGTCCGCGGCGCCCGGCAGCCCGGCCGAGGACGGCCTGCGTCTGCTCGCCGGCCTGGACACGCCCGCGGATACGCCCGCGGGCGCGCCCGCGGACACGGCTGCGGACGCGGCCCGTTCCTAGGCGGCCGCTCCGGCGGCCGGGCGGCAGTCGCGGCAGCGGCCCGGGACCGGGGCACGGAAGGGACGGTCGCAGCCGTCGCAGGTCTGGAAGGGATCGGGGGCCGGCGGGCGGGCCGGGAGAGGCGGCGGGAGGAGGACCGTCAGGCGGTGGGCGAGCAGGCCGGCCGGGTGGACGAGGTCGTCCGGGAGGCAGGCGGAGAGCGTCCGTCTCACGGCGTCGGGATGGATGCCGCGATCGAGCCAGGCGGTGACGCCGGGCGCGAGGCGCCGGACGTCGCGTTCGGCGAGCAGCAGCCGGGGTTCGTGGGCGCGGAGGCCGACGAGGAGCGCGGCGGCGGGCCGGTGCCGCTCGGCCAAAGGCGCGGGCGGAGGCGCGGGCGGGGGTGCCGCCGAAGCCCCTGCCGGGGATGCGGCCGACGGTGCGGGCGGCGGAGGAGCGGGCGGCGGGGGAGCGGGCCGTGGAGGAGCGGCCGAAGGTGCAGGCGGCGGGGGAGCGGCCGGTGGCGGAGGTGGCGCGGGCGGCGAGGGCCTGGGGCGCGGCGGGCGGCCGGGGCGGTCGCGGCGCGGCGGGCGCCGCGGGCCCGGCGTCTCCGGGCCGGGATCCGGTTCAGCCCCCGGGCGGTTGTACGAGATCGTGAGCGTGATGAGCCGCCCGTTGGGCAGCCGCACCCGCTCGCGGACCAGATAGCCGTGGGCCTCCAGCTCGCGCAGGGCGCGGGTGACGCGGAGCTCGCTCTCGGGAACCGCGGCGGTGATGGCCTTGATGCCCACGGAGGCGCCGTCGGGCAGCGACTCCAGGTAGAGGGCCAGTCCCCGCGCCGTCAACGACAGCGTGCGGTGCTGGGCGAGGCGGTTGTCGACGACCGCGTAGTGGGACGTCAGGCGGACGTTCCGGTGAATGAGCCCGGAAGTGCGCGGCGGCGCGCTAAGGTGCAGTGAAGCCATCGGGAAGGTACTGCTTCCTGGTGGTCAGGCCCTCGATCGGGATCGCTAGTCCCGGCCGAGGGCCGACGTATGTCTGGGGTTGTCGGCGTGAGCATATGCCAGGCAACCGGCCCGAAATCCAGCCCAGTTGGTACATGTCACCCGAGTGGGTGACGGGCCGAACCGGCGCTCCGCGGGGAGGCTGGAGGGGTGGGGTGGGTACTTTCCCAGGTACTTACTTCTTTGACGTCGAGCGCCGCCGCGTCGCGCGCGCCCGGGACCCGGCCGGTCAGCGCAGGGCCACCTCCGCCCACACCGTCTTGCGGGGCGCGGGCCCCTGCCGTACGCCCCAACTCCGCGACAGTCGGCCGACGATCAGCAGTCCGCGCCCGCCGGCCGCGACCGGGAGCCGGTCGCCCCGGGTGTCGGTGACCTCGACGCGGAGACGGTCCTCGGCGGCGTGGAGCGCGAGACGGAAGTCCCGTCCGGGCACCCGGCCGTGGGTCACGGCGTTGGCCGCCAGCTCGGCCACGATCTGCGCCACCGGGCCGGACACGGCCTCCAGCTCCCACGAGCGCAGCTGCTCGACGGCGAGGAGGCGGGCGAGCCGGGCGCCGCGCGGCGTAGCGGAGAGCTGGATTCCGAATTGGCGTACGGACGCCAAGAGTTGGGTCGGTTCCTCATTCATGTCACTCAGCGTGGCGAGCTGTGCTTACGCTGCCCATCGAACAAGCCCTTACGTACGGTGACTGTCCCGCGACTGTCCGGCCCTGTCCTGACTGTCCCGCGCGCCGTCCCGGGTAGGGCCGCCGAAGGAGGTGGGCACGCATGGGCGTGAACGGTGTGAACGGTGGGGCCGGCGGGACCGATGGGGCCGGCCGGGCCGGTGCGGAAGGCGTCGACACGGCGGAGGAGCCGGGCTGGGAGGTCGAGCCGGGCGACGAGTCGGGCGCGGCGGTCGTCGCCACGGTCGGCCGGCAGATCCGGCTGTGGCGGGAGGTGAAGGGCCTGCGGGCGGCCGACCTGGGTGACCTGATCGGTTACGGCGAGGACCTCGTCCGCAAGGTCGAGCGCGGCGCCCGCATCCCGCGCCCGGAGTTCCTGGACAAGGTGGACGGCGCGGTCGGCGCGGGCGGGCTGATCGCCGCGATGAAGCGGGACGTGGAGGAGGTCCGCTACCCGAAACAGGTGCGCGATCTGGCGAAGATGGAGGCGCGAGCGGTCGAGTTCTGCCTCTACTCGAACTTCAACGTGCACGGTCTGCTGCAGACCGACGAGTTCTCGCGCGCGATCATGCGGACCTGGCGTCCGGCGTACGGCCCGGAGGAGCTGGACCGCTACCTCGCGGCACGCAGGGGCCGCCGCGCGGTGCTGCAGAAGAGCCCGGCGCCGGAATTCAGCTTCATCCAGGAAGAGGTGTCGCTGCGACGGCCGGTGGGAGGGAGAATGGTGCTGCGTCGTCAGCTCGAGCATCTGCTGGAGGTGGGCGAGTTGCCGCACGTCGAGATCCAGGTGATGCCGACCGAGCGGGCCGACCATCCCGGAACGGGCGGCCGCATCGCGATCCTCAAGTTCGAGGACGGCACCGCGGTCGGGCGCATGGACGGTGACTTCGGCGGCCGCCCCGTCTCCGATCCCAAGCGGCTAAGGATCTTGGATCTGCGCTATGGCATCATCCGCTCCAAGGCCCTCACTCCGGCGGAGTCACGGGACTTCATCGAGCAACTGCTGGGAGAGACATGATCCGCAAGCCCGAGCTTGACTGGTTCAAGAGCAGCTACAGCGACAGCGGAAACGGCAACGACTGCGTCGAGGTCGCCACCACCCCCGGCACCGTCCACGTCCGCGACTCCAAGGACACCGAAGGACCGCGCCTCGCCTTCGGGCCCGGCGCCTGGGCCGGCTTCGTGGCGCACGCGTCCGCACGATGAGCCGCTTCAGCGAGGCGTTCCTCGTCGAGGCCGAGCGGCACGCCGCGTGGGGCGCGGCGCAGTTGGAGGTGCTCAACCGGTTCCTGCCGGACGGCGACTGGACCGCCGACCTGACGGCCTGCCGCTACCGGCAGGGCGGGCTCGACCTGCGGGTCGGCGTCCTCGGCACGTACGACATGAACGAGCGGTCCTGGATGTGGGGCTGGGCGAACCCGGGCCTGCGCGGGACCGAGGTCGTCGCGCTCGCGGCGGCGGTCGAGCGGTACGGGCGGGCGCACGGCATCGCCGAGCTCACCCAGGAGGTCCTCGACCTGTCCGGCTTCGACGACCCGCGGCGCGCGGCCGAGATGCTGGCCTTCACCGGCATGGGCGTGGCCGAGGCGCCGGGCTATCTGGGCGTGCCGGCCGGCCCGGGCACCCAGGTCTACTTCCTGCCCGACGATCCCGTGGTGCCCCGGGCCACGCCGGACCCGGTCGGGCTGCCGCGGACGCTGCTCACCGGTCAGGGCCTCATCGGGCACGCGCCCCGGCACGTCGTCGCCGGCTACCTCGACCACCACGGCATCCCGCGGCGCGCCGAGGGCGACGACCGCATCGTCGCCGCCCTGCCCGGCGGCGGCACCGCCGAGATCACCTTCGACGCGCAGGGCCGTATCGCGGGCGTGGGCATCGACAAGCTCTAGGCCGGGCCGGCCTGCGCGCCGCGGTCAGTGCACGCAGAACTCGTTGCCCTCCGGGTCCGCCATGACCGTCCAGGAGCCGCCCGGCTCCGCGACCTCGTGCAGCACCTTCGCGCCCAGGCCCTCCAGGCGCGCGACCTCGGCGTCGCGGGTGCCCGGCTCCGGGTGGAGGTCGAGGTGGAGACGGTTCTTGCCGGTCTTCGGCTCCGGCACGCGCTGGAAGAGGATCCGGTGGCCGAGACCGGTGTCGGTGTCCGGGTCGTAGGGCTCGTCCGGATGGCGGACGGCGGCCAGATCCCGCCAGGCGAGGCGGTCCTGGACGGTGAGCGTGACCTCGGGCGGTACGGCTCCGGCGGCGAGCAGCCGGGAGACGAGCGGGCTGTGGTCCTCCTGCCGGTACGCGAGGGCGGCGGCCCAGAAGGCGGCCTGGGCGTGCGGGTCGGCGGCGTCGACGACGAGCTTCCAGTGGAGTGCGGTCATGGTCTCTTTATAGGGCCGGGGCCGCGGCCGCACGCGGCTTCCGCGAGACCAAGCTCACGGCCGGGAGCAGGGCCCTCGGCCACGACCTCGCCACGCTGCGCCCGACGGCCGTCCGCCGGCTGATCCGCGAACCCGGCCTGCCGGCGAACTAGACCGCCCGCCGCGCCTCGGCGCCCTGCGTGGCCTCGGCCGCCTCGGCCGCCTCCTCCGCCGCCGCGATCTCCGCCGCCGCCGCGGCCTCCCGTGCCGCCGCCTCCATGGCCTCGCGGCCGCGGCGGGCCGTGCGCAGCGCGTCCCAGCTCAGGACCGAGAGCGCCAGCCACACCAGCGAGAAGCCCGCCCAGCGCTCCGGCGGCATGGCCTCGTGGAAGTAGGCGACGCCCAGCAGGAACTGGAAGACCGGTGCCAGGTACTGGAGCAGGCCGAGGGTGGACAGCGGTACGCGGATCGCGGCCGCGCCGAAGCAGACCAGCGGCGCCGCCGTGATGACGCCGGTGACCGCGAGCAGCGTCGCGTGGCCCGCGCCGTCGGAGGTGAAGGTGGACCGGCCCTGCGTCCCGAGCCAGATCAGATAGCCGAGCGCGGGCAGGAACTGCACGGCGGTCTCGGCCGCCAGCGACTCCAGGCCGCCGATGTTGACCTTCTTCTTCACCAGGCCGTACGTGCCGAAGGAGCAGGCCAGCACCAGCGAGATCCATGGCAGCCGGCCGTAGCCGACCGCGAGGACGACCACCGCGGCGACCGCGATGCCGACGGCCGCCCACTGCGCGGGCCGAAGCCGCTCCTTGAGGACGAGGACGCCGAGGGCGATGCTGACGAGCGGGTTGATGAAGTAGCCGAGCGAGGACTCGACGACGTGGCCGGCGTTCACGGCCCAGATGTAGACGCCCCAGTTGACGGTGATCAGGCCGGCCGCGAGCGCGATCAGGCCGAGCCGGCGCGGAGAGCGGACCAGTTCGCCGAGCCAGGCCCAGCGGCGCAGCGCGAGCAGCGCGAGGGCGACGACGACGAACGACCAGACCATCCGGTGGGCGAGGATCTCGACCGCGCCGGCGGGTTCGAGGAGCGGCCAGTAGAGAGGGAAGAGGCCCCAGATGCCGTACGCGGCTATGCCGTAGAAGAGTCCCGCTCGTTCCGCTCGTGCGTCGTGCTCCGTGTCCACCGGACCTCCTGCCCTGCCGGCCCTGCGCCGCGCGTCCTTGTCGAAGGTAGCGCCGCACCGGGCCGGCTGTCATGCCCGTATCGCCATACGGTCCTGACCGTTACCGGGCGGCGAGCGCGTCCTTGATCGTCTCGGCGACCGGCGTGGTCGGCCGGCCGATCAGCCGGGACAGATCGTCGCCGCGCGCGGCCAGCGCACCGTGCCCGACGGCCCGGTCGACGTCGACCAGGATCTCGGCGAACGGGCGCGGCACACCGGCGCCGGTGAGGATCTCCAGGTGGGTCTCGCCCGGCACGTCCGCGTAGCCGATCTCCCGGCCGGACAGGCGGGCGACCTCGGCCGCGTACTCGGCGAGCGACCAGGAGACGTCGCCGCTCAGCTCGTACGCCCGGTTCAGGTGTTCGTCGAGCGGGCCGGTCAGGACGGCGGCGGCCGCGGCGGCGTAGTCGGCGCGGGCCGCGGAGGCGATCCGGCCCTCGCCGGCGCTGCCGACGACGGAGCCGTGGGCGAGGACGGGCGCGAGGTTGTCGGTGTAGTTCTCGGTGTACCAGCCGTTGCGCAGGAAGGTGTACGGCAGTCCGGAGTCCAGCACCGCCTGCTCGGTCGCCTTGTGCTCGTCGGCCAGGACGAAGTCGGCCTCGGGCCCGCCGAGGATGCCGGTGTACGCGAGCTGGGCGACGCCCGCGGCCTTCGCGGCGGCCACCACGGCGGTGTGCTGGGCCACCCGCTGCCCGACCTCGCTGCCGGAGATCAGCAGCACCCGGTCGCCGGCCTCGAAGGCGCCGGCGAGCGTCTCGGGCCGGCCGTAGTCCGCGATCCGCAGCTCCACGCCGCGCTCGGCGAGGTCGGCGGCCTTCTCCTTGTCGCGGACGACGGCGGCGACGGACGCGGCGGGCACGGTGGCGAGGAGGGCGTCGATGACGAGGCGGCCGAGACGGCCGGTGGCTCCGGTGACGACGATGCTCATGGCGTTTCTTCCCTTGCGGTCGGGTGCGGCAATGCACTCACCGTACGAGGGGCGCTAACCTTTCGTAAGTACCCACTTTGAAGTAAGGTACTTCCATGGGAGTAAGGAAGCCGCCGAGCGTGAACGAGCCGATGTGCCCCTCGCGCGGCGTCCTGGAGCACGTCACCAGCCGCTGGGGCGTCCTCGTCCTCGCGGCCCTCCTGGAGCGCTCCTACCGCTTCAGCGAGCTGCGCCGCGCGGTCGGCGGCGTCAGCGAGAAGATGCTCGCCCAGACCCTCCAGACCCTGGAGCGCGACGGCTTCGTCCACCGCGACGCCAAGCCCGTCATCCCGCCCCGGGTCGACTACAGCCTCACCGCGCTCGGCCAGGAGGCCGCCCGGCAGGTCTGGGAGCTGGCCCGCTGGACCGAGCGCCGGGTGGAGGCCGTGCAGGAGGCGCGCGTGCGTTACGACACCGTGCGCGAAGCGTCCCAATGACGCTGTAGCGCCGCCCAGTTGAGCCGCCGGGCCGTACGATCTCCCTCACCGACCGGGGGATCGTGTGACCGACCGTGGGGGGAAATGTGGCGCATCTGAGGCGAAGACTGCTGCGCGCGTGCGGGGTGGTGACGGCGGGCGGGGCACTGCTCCTGGCCGGATGCTCCGGAGGAGCCGGCGGAGGCGGGACCGACGGGAAGAGCGGCGGCAAGGGCGGCGCGAGCCCCAGCGCCTCGGCGCCGTCGACCACGAAGCCGAGCCCGTCCGCGAGTCCCACCGACATCGACTTCACCCCGGACCCGAAGCGCGCGCCCAAGACCGCCGCCGACGCCCGGCGACTGGCCCTCGCGGTCGTGGCCGGCCCCGACGCCTGGGGCCCCGACTACGTCAAGCGCACCCCGTACCTGAGCGACCCCGCCTTCTGGCCGGTGCTCAACGAACGCTGCGAGTGGGAGGGCGGCGAGCTGCCCCGCTCCGTCCTCGCCAGCGTCACCGCCTACAGCGAGATCCCGGCCACCGGCGGCAAGGGCCCGCTGCGCGTCGCCTCCGTCGTCACCGTCCACCGCACCGCGAACGACGCCGACTGGGAGATGGCCGAGACCCTGGAGGAGGCGCTGCGCTGCCCCGACCAGACCCTGCGCGACGGTGAACGCGTCACGGGCCTCGCCTCCCTCGGCATGCCCTACGGCACCGGCGGGAACGCCCACGCGACCGACTCCCTCTCCGAACACGGCTCCTACCTCAACGACGCCTTCAAGGGGCCGCAGCAGTACAGCTGGTACGAGTCCCGCATCGGCCAGGTCACCGTCGCCACCGTCGTCAAGGGCGCACCCGGCTACACCAGCGACGTCACCTCGGTCCAGACCCAGGCCCAGGTCACCATGGAGGCGCGCCTCAAGGCGCAGACGGGAGCCGCGTCGTGAGCCCGACGTCCCAGCCCGCCCCGCAGCCGGCTCCCGAGCCCGCCGCCGACCTCGCCGCGCTCCAGCCGCTGCTCCCCGCCGACCCGTCCACGATCGCCGGCTACCGGCTCCTCGGCCGCCTCGGCGCCGGCGGCATGGGCGTCGTCTACCTCGGCCGCACCGACACCGGCGCGCTCGCCGCCGTCAAGGTCACCCACGCCGACCACGCCGACCAGCCCGACTTCCGGGCCCGCTTCCGCCGCGAGGTCGAGGCCGCCCGCCGCGTCGACAGCCCCTGGGCCGTACCCGTGACCGGCGCCGATCCCGACGCGCCCGAACCGTGGATGGCCACCGCCTTCGTGCCCGGCCCCTCCGTCGGCGAAGCCGTCCGCGCCCACGGGCCGCTGCCCGAGCGGAGCGTACGGATCCTCGGCGGCGCCGTCGCCCGGGCACTCGCCGCCGTCCACGCGGCCGGCATCGTGCACCGCGACGTGAAGCCCGGCAACATCCTGCTGGCCGTCGACGGGCCCCGGCTCATCGACTTCGGCATCGCCCGCGCCACCGGAGAGACCGGGCTCACCTCGGCCGACATGGTCGTCGGCACACCCGGCTTCCTCGCTCCCGAACAGGCCGAGGCCCGCGCCGACGACATCGGCCCCGCCGCCGACGTCTTCTCCCTCGGCTGCCTCCTCGCCTTCACCGCCACCGGCCGCCCGCCCTTCGGCACCGGCGCCCTGGACGCGCTGCTCTACCGGACCGTCCACGACGAGCCCGACCTCGCCGGTGTGGAAGGCGCGCTGCTCGACCTCGTACGGCAGTGCCTCGCCAAGGACCCGGCCGCGCGCCCCACCGCCGCGGAGGTCGCCGACCGGCTCACCGAGGACAGCCCCGGCGACGCCGCCGACTGGCTGCCCGCGCCCGTCGTCGCCACCATCGCCGCCCGCTCGGCCGCCATGCTCGCGCTGCCCGACATCGACCCGACCGCGCCCGGCACCGACCCGGCCGCCCCGGCCTCGCCCAGCAGACGCCGCTTCCTGCTGCTCGGCGCCGGCGCGGCGGCGCTCGCGGCCGGCGGCGGCGCCTACGCCCTGTGGAACTCCCGCCGCGACGACGGCGGCACCGACGGCAAGCAGGCCGCGCCGAAGCCCCGGGACACCTGGGCCATCGGCGTCCTCGCCGACCTCTCCGGGCCCGCCAAGGAGATCGGGCAGGCTCAGGAGCGCGGCGCGCGCCTCGCCGTCGAGCGGTTCAACGCCGTGCACAAGGGCAAGCCCTTCCGGCTCGAACTCAAGGTCTCCGACGACCGCGGAGACCGCGCCGGCGCCTTCGCCGCCGCCCGCAAGCTCACCTCCGACCCGGCCGTGATCGCCGTCCTCGGCCCCACCTCCGACGACACCGGCATCGCCGCGCTGCCCGCCTTCGAAGAGGCCGGCGTGCCGCTCCTCACCACCTCGGCCGGCTACAACCTCTTCACCCTGCGCGGCGAGATCGGTCCGCCCAACTCGACCGTGCTGCGCGCCATCCCGAGCCACTTCATGGCGGGCGCCTTCCTCGCCTGGACGACCACCCTGCTGCCGCAGGTCAAGCGCCCCGGAATCCTCCAGGAACGCACCGACGACCAGTACAGCTGGCAGTACGTCCGCGGCGCCGTCTTCGCCTTCCGGCAGGCCGGGATCAAGCCGCACTACCGGGTGATCCCGGGCCGGGCCACCGACTACCGCCGGATCATCGGCGAGATGACCGACGCCGGCATCGACGCGTACATCCACTGCGGTGTCCGCTCCACGGCCGTGCTCGCCGCCCGCGCCCTGAACGAACTCGGCTTCACCGGGCCCCGGTTCGCCGGCCAGCACGTGTTCGGTCCGCAGTTCCTGAAGGAGGCCGGGAGCGCCGCCGAGGGCTGGTACGTCTGCGCGCCCGTCATCGACCCCGTCCAGCGGGCCGCCGACCCCAGGCAGAAGCCCGCCGACCGCAAGCTCACCCAGGACTTCCTCGACGCCTACCGCAAGCGCTACGGCACCACTCCCGCCTTCTACACCGGCGAATCCTTCGACGTGGTCACCATGGTCACCAGCTGGCTCGCCAGGACCGCCAAGGGCCCGCTCACCCGCAAGGGCCTGTGGGAAGCCCTGCGCGCTCAGAAGTACACCGGCGCCATGGGCGGTTACTCGTTCGACAAGAACGGCGAACTGTCCGGCGTCGGCACCTTCGTCTACGGAGTGCAGAAGGGCGCCTACAAGCTCATCGGCGGCGCGCCCGCCGGTCCCGCCAACAAACCGAAGAAGAGCTGACGGTGCAGCCGCTCAAGAAGGCCGACCCGTCCGCCCTCGCCGGCTACCGCCTCCTCGGGCGGCTCGGCGCTGGCGGCATGGGCGTGGTCTACCTCGCCCGGTCCGCCGGCGGCGCGCTCGCCGCGCTCAAGCTGATCCGCGCCGAACACGCCGCCGACCCGGGCTTCCGGGCCCGCTTCCGCCGCGAGGCGACCGCCGCCGAGCGGATCACCGGCCGCTGGGTGGTCCGCGTCCTCGGCGCCGACACCGAGGCCCGCGAGCCGTGGCTCGCCACCGAGTTCGTGCCCGGGCCCTCGCTCTCCGAGGCCGTCGCCCTGCACGGCGCGCTGCCCGAGTCCGCCGTCCGCGCGCTCGGCGCCCGGCTCGCCGACGCCCTCGACGGCATGCACACGGCCGGGCTCGTCCACCGGGACGTCAAGCCCGGCAACGTCCTCCTCGCCCTCGACGGGCCCCGGCTCATCGACTTCGGCATCGCCCGGGTCAGCGGCGCCACCGCGCTCACCGCCACCGACGCGATGATCGGCACGCCCGGCTTCCTCGCTCCCGAGCAGGCCCGGGTCATGGGCGCGGGCGAGGTCGGCCCGGCCGCCGACGTCTTCTCGCTCGGCTGCGTCCTCGCCTACGCGCTGACCGGCCGCCGTCCCTTCGGTACGGGCGCGGTGGCCGCGGTCGTCTACCGCACCGTCCACGAGGAACCCGACCTCGACGGCCTGCCGGAGCCGCTGCGGCCGCTGATCGAGGCCTGCCTCGCCAAGGACGCCGCCGACCGGCCGGGCGCCGCCGAGGTGCGCGACGCCCTCGGCCCGTACGAGCACCCGCCGGCGGGCGACTGGCTGCCGCCCGGACTGCCCGCCCTGATCGCCCGGCGCTCGTCGAGCGTCCTGGACCTGCCGGTCGCCGACCCGACCCTGCTCAACGCGGAGGAGACGCCGTCCACTTCGCGGCGCCGGTTCCTGGTCCTCGGCGCCGCCGGGGCCGTGGCGGGCACCGGCGGCCTCACCGCCTGGCTGCTGGGCCGCGACCCGGCCGGCGGCACCGGCGCCGGCGGCGCCACGGGCGCGCCGAGGGCGGCGTACACGCTCGGCCTGCTCACCGACCTCAGCGGCCCGGGCAAGGCCGACGGGCGCGCCCAGGAACGCGGGCTGCGCCTCGCCCTGGAGACCTTCAACACCGGCGCGGACCGGCCCTTCGACCTGGCGCTCAAGGTGACGGACGACGGCGGGGACCCGAAGCGGGCCGCCGCCGGGGCGCGCGCCCTGCTGCGGGACCCGGCCCTGGTCGCCGTGCTCGGCCCGACGAGTGCCGGCACGGCGGTCGCGGCGGCGGACGCGCTCGTCGACGCGAAGGTGCCGGTGCTGAGCGTGGCGGCGTCGGTCCCCGCCGGGACCACGATCCGGGGCCAGACACCGGACCTGCGCACCTACTTCGAACTGCGGCCGCCCGCCCAGGCGAACATCCTGCCCTTCGGCCGCTACCTCACCGAGCACGACCGGGACCGCACGGCGGTCGTCGAGGACCGGGCCGCCGGCACCTACTCCTGGCTCGCCGCCCAGACCGTGCGGCAGTCGCCGCCCGCCCACGGCACGGCCACCACGCACCAGGTCGCGGCCGGCAGCGAGGACTTCGGCCCGGCGGTGCGGTCGGCGCTCGCCACCTCACCGACCGGCGTGATGTACGTGGGGTCGTCGCCGCGCCGGGCCGCCCTGTGCGCCAGGGAACTGCTGAAGCAGGGCTGGCGAGGTCCGCGGGGAAGCGTCGAGGCCGCGTTCGGGCCGGAGTTCCTGGCCGTGGCGGGCGCGGCCGGCGAGGGCTGGTACTTCGGGACGGGCTATGTCGATCCCGGCACCGTCCCGGCCGCGAAGCAGTTCACGGCCGCGTACCGCGCGCGCTGGAAGCTCGGCGCCTCGGAGCCCGTCGACCGCTTCGCGGTGGAGGCGTACGACGCCTTCTTCTGGGCGGCGCAGGCGCTGCGGACCGCCGTGCGGAGGAACACCGGGCACCCGGGCGCGGCGATGGCGACCGCGTTCATGAAGGACCACCGGTCCTACCGGGGCGTGGCCAGGACCTACGACTCCCGGACCGACGACAGCTCGCCGCGCGCCCTCGACGGCCTCACCCTCTGGCAGATCCGCTCCGGAACGCCGCGCTGCCTCGGCCCGTTCGCCGAGGCAGCGAAGCGCGACTGACCGGGGGCCGGCCGCCCGGCCGCCCGGTCAGCCCACCACCGTCCAGGTGTCCTTGCCCGCGAGCAGCTGCGCCAGGTCGCCCTTGCCCTGCTGCTCGACCGCCTTCTCCAGCTGCTCCGCCATCAGCGTGTCGTACACCGGCCGCTCCGCCGACCGGAACACGCCGATCGGCGTCTGGTGGAGCGTGTCGGGGTCGGCGAGCCGGGAGAGGGCGAAGGCGGTGGTCGGCGACGCGGAGTGGGCGTCGTGGACGAGGACCTGGGCCTCGTTCTCCGGCGTGACCGTGACGACCTTGAGGTCGCCGGTGGCCGGGTCGCGGACGACGCCCTTGTCGAGCGCGGCGCCGAAGCGGATCGGCTGCCCGTGCTCCAGGCGGATGACGGCCTCCTTGGCCTGGTCGTTGTTCTTGAGGACCTCGAAGGCGCCGTCGTTGAAGATGTTGCAGTTCTGGTAGATCTCCACCAGCGCCGTGCCGTTGTGCTGGGCGGCCTGGCGCAGCACCTCGGTGAGGTGCTTGCGGTCGGAGTCCACGGTCCGGGCCACGAAGGAGGCCTCCGCGCCGAGCGCGAGGGACACCGGGTTGAAGGGCGCGTCCAGGGAGCCCATCGGAGTCGACTTGGTGATCTTGCCGAGCTCCGAGGTGGGGCTGTACTGGCCCTTGGTCAGGCCGTAGATCCGGTTGTTGAAGAGCAGGATCTTCAGGTTGACGTTGCGGCGCAGCGCGTGGATGAGGTGGTTGCCGCCGATGGACAGGGCGTCGCCGTCACCGGTGACGACCCACACCGACAGGTCGCGGCGCGAGGTCGCGAGACCGGTGGCGATGGCCGGAGCGCGGCCGTGGATGGAGTGCATCCCGTAGGTGTTCATGTAGTACGGGAAGCGGGACGAGCAGCCGATGCCGGAGACGAAGACGATGTTCTCCTTCGCCAGGCCGAGTTCGGGCAGGAAGCCCTGCACGGCGGCGAGGACGGCGTAGTCGCCGCAGCCGGGGCACCAGCGGACCTCCTGGTCGGACTTGAAGTCCTTCATCGACTGGGCGGCCTCGGCCTTGGGCACCAGTTGCAGAAGGGACTCCGTCAGCTCCGGCGTCCGGGCCGACTCACTCATCGATGACCTCCTTGAGAGCGGCGGCGAGCTGCTCGGCCTTGAACGGCATGCCGTTGACCTGGTTGTGGCTGCGGGCGTCGACGAGGTACCTCGCCCGGATGAGGGTGGCGAGCTGGCCCAGGTTCATCTCGGGCACGACGACCTTCTCGTACCGCGCGAGGACCTCGCCCAGGTTCCTCGGGAACGGGTTGAGGTGGCGCAGGTGGGCCTGGGCGACCGGGTGGCCGGTGCGGCGCAGCCGGCGGACGGCGGCGGTGATCGGCCCGTAGGTGGAGCCCCAGCCGATGACGAGGGTCTGCGCGCCGTCCGGGTCGTCGACCTCGACGTCGGGCACCTCGATGCCGTCGATCTTGGCCTGCCGGGTGCGGACCATGAAGTCGTGGTTGGCCGGGTCGTAGCTGATGTTGCCGGTGCCGTCCTGCTTCTCGATGCCGCCGATGCGGTGCTCGAGGCCGGGCGTGCCGGGCAGGGCCCACGGGCGGGCCAGGGTCTCGGGATCGCGCTTGTACGGCCAGAAGACCTCGGTGCCGTCGGCCAGCGTGTGGTTCGGGCCGGTGGCGAACGGCGTGGTCAGGTCGGGCAGTTCGTCCGTCTCCGGGATCCGCCAGGGCTCGGAGCCGTTGGCGAGGTAGCCGTCGGAGAGCAGCAGCACCGGCGTGCGGTAGGCGAGCGCGATCCGGGCCGCGTCGATCGCCGCGTCGAAGCAGTCGGCGGGCGTCCTCGGCGCCACGACCGGCACCGGCGCCTCGCCGTTGCGCCCGTACATGGCCTGGAGGAGGTCGGCCTGCTCGGTCTTGGTCGGCAGACCGGTGGACGGGCCGCCGCGCTGGATGTCGACGATCAGCAGGGGCAGCTCGAGCGACACGGCGAGGCCGATGGTCTCCGACTTCAGCGCCACACCGGGGCCGCTCGTGGTGGTGACGGCGAGCGAACCGCCGAAGGCGGCGCCGAGCGCGGCGCCGATGCCGGCGATCTCGTCCTCGGCCTGGAAGGTGCGCACGCCGAAGTTCTTGTGCTTGCTGAGCTCGTGCAGGATGTCCGAGGCCGGCGTGATCGGGTACGAGCCGAGGTAGAGCGGCAGGTCCGCCTGGCGGGCGGCGGCGACCAGACCGTAGGACAGGGCCAGGTTCCCGGAGATGTTGCGGTACGTGCCGGTGGGGAAGGCCTTGGTGGCGGGCGCGACCTCGTAGGAGACGGCGAAGTCCTCGGTGGTCTCGCCGAAGTTCCAGCCGGCCCGGAAGGCGGTCACGTTCGCCTCGGCGATCTGCGGCTTCTTGGCGAACTTCTGGCGCAGGAAGGCCTCGGTGCCCTCGGTGGGCCGGTGGTACATCCAGGACAGCAGCCCGAGCGCGAACATGTTCTTGGAGCGCTCGGCCTCCTTCCGGGTCAGACCGAAGTCCTTCAGGGCCTCGACCGTCAGGGTGGTCAGCGGCACCGGGTGCACCCGGTAGCCGTCCAGCGAGCCGTCCTCCAGCGGAGAGGTCTCGTAGCCGACCTTGGCCATGGCGCGCTTGGCGAACTCGTCGGTGTTGACGATGATCTCGCCGCCCTTGGGCACGTCCGCGATGTTGGCCTTCAGGGCGGCCGGGTTCATCGCGACGAGGACGTTCGGCGCGTCACCCGGAGTGAGGATGTCGTGGTCGGCGAAGTGGAGCTGGAACGAGGACACGCCCGGCAGCGTGCCGGCGGGCGCCCGGATCTCCGCCGGGAAGTTCGGCAGCGTGGAGAGGTCGTTCCCGAAGGACGCCGTCTCCGAGGTGAAGCGGTCACCGGTGAGCTGCATGCCGTCGCCCGAGTCGCCCGCGAAGCGGATGATCACCCGGTCGAGCCGGCGGACTTCCTTCGCGGAGCCGTGCTCGGCCGTCGCCGGGGCGCTGCGCTGCTCCCCGACCAGGGCCTCACCGGCCTCGCTACTGACCTGGCTGGTCACTGAACTGGACCTCCCTCGCGGCAAGGGTTCTGGGAGACGGCCGGAGACCGGCCGTCCCGTGGCCCACCCTACGTCCGTAGGCAGGGCCCTCCCGGGACTTCCCACATCGTGGACCTCTTTTTGAGACGCCCCGCGATGCCCATTTATTGTCAATTGTCGCTCTCGGTGAACCCTTGAGTCCAACCGGAGGTCGCGCTCCGCACATTCTTCGTCACGCGGCGGAGTTTTCCCGCCAGCGCCACATCCGCGCTACATCTGACAGGGTGTCAGTTTTTCAGGAGTTGAGATAGGTCAGGACGGCGAGTACCCGCCGGTGATCCCCGTCACTCGGTGACAGTCCCAGCTTCAGGAAGATGTTGCTGATGTGCTTCTCCACCGCGCCGTCGCTCACCACCAGCTGCTTGGCGATGGCCGAATTCGTACGTCCCTCCGCCATCAGCCCGAGCACCTCACGCTCGCGCGGAGTCAGCGCCGCCAGCACGTCCTGCTTACGGCTGCGGCCGAGCAGCTGCGCCACCACCTCCGGATCCAGCGCCGTACCGCCCCGGGCCACCCGCACCACCGCGTCCACGAACTCCCGGACCTCGGCCACCCGGTCCTTCAGCAGATAGCCGACGCCCGTGCTGGACCCGGCGAGCAGCTCCGTCGCGTACTGCTCCTCCACGTACTGCGAGAGCACCAGCACCCCGATCCCCGGGTGCTCCTTCCGCAGCCGCACCGCCGCCCGCACGCCCTCGTCGGTGTGCGTCGGCGGCATCCGCACGTCCGCCACCACCACGTCCGGCGGGGCGCCCTCGCCCGCCAGGTCGGACACGGTCTTCACCAGCGCCTCGCCGTCGCCGACGCCGGCGACCACCTCGTGCCCGAGGTCGGTGAGGAGCCGGGTCAGACCCTCGCGGAGCAGCACCGAGTCCTCGGCGATGACCACCCGTACCTTGTCCGCGCGCTGGTCCGTCACGGGACCGCCTTTCTGCCTGTGTGGTGCCTGAGCTGAGCGCTCACAGCATCGCAGCAGAAGGGACGCGGCAGGGGCGAGAGGGGTTCAATCGGGCCCGCGGTGGTCGGGGGCGGGGTCGGTGGGGGACGAGGGCCGGTGGAGGACGGGGTCGGTCGGGCCCGCGGTGGTCGGGGGCGGGGTCGGTGGGGACGGGGGCCGGTGGAGGACGAGGTCGGCCGGGCCCGCCGTGGTCAGGGACGCCAGGGGAGCTCGGCCGTGACCGTCGTCGGGCCGCCGGCCGGGGAGTCGACCGCGAGCACGCCGTCGACCGCGTCCAGCCGTTCCGTCAGACCGGCCAGGCCCCGCCCCGCCGCCACGTCCGCGCCGCCCACGCCGTCGTCCCGCACCTGGAGCATCAGCCGGCCGTCCGTCCGCCACACGTCCACCGCGGCGCGCCGGGCCTTGGCGTGCTTGGAGACGTTCTGCAGCAGCTCGGAGACGGTGAAGTAGGCGATGCCCTCGATCGCCGCGGCCGGCCGGGCCGGCAGGTCCACGTCCACCGACACCGGCACGGTGCAGCGCGCCGCCACCGCGGACAGCGCCGCGTCCAGGCCGCGGTCGGTGAGCACGGCCGGGTGGATGCCGCGGGCCAGGTCCCGCAGCTCCTGCAGGGCCAGCTTCACCTCGCCGTGCGCCTCGTCGACCATCGCCGCCGCGGCCCGCGGGTCCTCCGCCAGCTTCTCCTTCGCCAGGCCCAGGTCCATCGCCAGCGACACCAGGCGGGCCTGCGCGCCGTCGTGCAGGTCACGCTCGATCCGGCGCAGGTCGGCGGCGGCGGTGTCCACGACGACGCCCCGGTCCGACTCCAGCTCCGTCACCCGCGAGGCCAGCCGCGACGGCCCGAGCAGGCCCGCCACCATCAGCCGGTCCACGGCCACCAGACCGCGCAGGATCCAGGGACCCACCAGGACGAAGACCAGACCCACCGCGCTCGTGACCCCGATCTCGAAGGGCGTGTCCAGATAGAAGCTGTGCGTCTCGTCGCCGTACAGCTGGAGCCCGGCCTGACCGGCGTACATCGGGAAGGCCCACTGCCACAGCGGATACGTGAAGAGCGTCCAGCCCCAGCACCACAGCGCCACCGTCACCGCGAAGGAGAACACCGCCCACGGCAGGTGCAGCAGCGCGTACAGCAGGTGCCGCCAGGACACGCCGCTCTTCAGCGTCGCGCCCATCCACGACAGCGCCCCGCCGGTCCGTCCGCGCACCGGCTCCGGCGCCCGCACGTCGAGCCCGAGCATGCCCCGCGCCCGCGCCCGCTCCACGGCCCCGAAGCCCCGGCACAGCGCCAGCGTCCCGGCCAGCACCGGGACGCCGAGGAACGTGACGAGCAGCCCGGCGCCGGCCGAGACCAGCGTCACGGCCAGGCAGAAGTACGCGACGCTCAGCGGGAGACCGGTCAGGACGTACCCGACCGCGCGCCACGTGCGGCCCTCGAAGGGCGCACGCAGGGCGGCGGGGAGAGGGAGGGAGGCCATCGGGTGTCCGTTTCTGGGTGGTGGTGGCGTGGCGGCGTGGCGGCGTGGTGACGGGGTGGTCACATCCGGCGCTCCTACCTTCGCGCCCGGGGCGGCGCCGGGACCATGAGGCGGGTCGGCGTCTGCGGGCGGGGGTTATCCCTACCGGGGGCTCTGCCCGGGGGCCCGGCCGGGCGGGCCTAGGGGGTGGCCTTACGGGGTGGCCTTTACGGGTGCGGGAGCGACCGGGTGCGCCAGGGCAGTTCGGCGGTGACGCTGGTCGGGCCGCCCTCGGGAGAGTCCACGACGAAGACGCCGTCGACCGCGCCGAGCCGTTCCGTCAGACCGGCCAGGCCCCGCCCCGCCGCCAGGTCCGCGCCGCCCACGCCGTCGTCCCGCACCTGGAGCATCAGCCGGTCCTCCTCGCGCCACACGTCCACGGCGGCGGACCGGGCCTTGGCGTGCTTGGAGACGTTCTGCAGCAGCTCGGAGACGGTGAAGTAGGCGATGCCCTCGATCGCCTCGGCGGGCCGCTCGGCCAGGTCGACCGAGACCTTCACCGGCACGGTGCAGCGCGCCGCGATCGAGGAGAGCGCGGCGTCCAGGCCGCGGTCGGTGAGGACGGCCGGGTGGATGCCGCGGGCCAGGTCGCGCAGCTCCTGAAGCGCCAGCTTCACCTCGCCGTGCGCCTCGTCGACCATCGCCGCCGCGGCCTCCGGGTCGTCCAGCACCTTCTCCTTGGCGAGCCCGAGCCCCATCGCCAGGGCCACGAGACGGGCCTGCGCGCCGTCGTGCAGATCACGTTCGATGCGGCGCAGGTCGGCGGCGGCGGTGTCCACGACGACGCCACGGTCCGACTCCAGTTCGGCGATCCGCCGCTCCAGCTCGTCGGAGGGCGAGAGCAGTCCGCGCACCATGGCCCGGTCGGCGTTCGCGAGCCCGCGCGCCACGAACGGCAGCACCGGCCACAGCACCAGCAGCGACACCATCGTCACCCCGAAGGTCAGCACGCCCCACGGCAGCCGGACGAACCCGTACAGCTGGCTGCGCCAGGCCACCGGGTCCTTCACCCGCGACCACACCCAGGCGAGGAAGCCGTGGCCGCGGGGCAGTGGGCTCGGGGTCTCGACGTGCAGGCCGAGCAGGCGGCGGGCCCGGGCCCGTTCCGACCGGCCCATCCCGCGCGCGCCGGACAGACCGAGCGCGAGGAGCGGAAGGCCGACGACCGTGACCGCCAAGCCCGCGCCGAGCGCGATCGTCACCACGGCGTAGAGGAATCCGGCCAGCGCGCAGGGGAGGTCGGCGAGGAGGTGCGCGACCTCCTTCCAGGTGTGGCGGCCGTAGGCGAACCGCGCGGGCGGCGGAGGGTTGTCGGTGAGATCGCTCATGAGGCCAAGGCTGCCGGTAGAGGGTGCCGACACGCCATGGGGAAGGTCGCCGGGACGGGCCGGGGGATAACCCCACCCGATCCGGATCCGACCCGGCATCCGATCCGGCATCCGATCCGGATCCGATCCGGCATCCGATACGGGCGCCGATAGGGCACCCGCGACTGCTTACGCTCTCTTTAGCAGGGCCTAGACTCGCGTGCGTATCCATGGGGAATGAGACACCGAGACCGAGGGGCGGACGTGCGAGAACCGACCGTTGTCGCGGCTGAGCATGCGACGGAGCATGCGGCGGACTACTTCCGGACGTACTCCGTCGTCGGGCTGCTCGCCGTCCTCGGCGTGCTCTTCGTCGCGATCGCCTTCGGCGCGGGCCGGCTGCTGCGGCCCGTCGTGCCGACACCCGAGAAGCTCCTCACCTACGAGTGCGGTGTCGACCCGGTCGGCGAGGGCTGGGCCCACACGCAGGTCCGCTACTACGTGTACGCCTTCCTCTATGTGATCTTCGCCGTCGACTCGATCTTCCTCTTCCCGTGGGCGACGGTCTTCGCCGCGCCCGGGTACGGGGCGACGACGCTGGTCGAGATGTTCGTGTTCCTCGGCTTCCTCGCCGTGGGACTGCTCTACGCGTACAAGAAGGGCGTACTGGCATGGACGTAACACCCCTGCCGGCCCTGCCGGTCCTGCCCGCCCCGAAGCTGGGCCCGCTCGCCCGCCTGGCGCCAGAGCCGATGAAGGTGGTCCTGAACTGGGGCCGCCGCTACAGCCTGTGGGTCTTCAACTTCGGCCTCGCCTGCTGCGCGATCGAGTTCATCGCCGCGTCGATGGCCCGCCACGACTTCATCCGCCTCGGCGTGATCCCCTTCGCGCCGGGCCCGCGCCAGGCCGACCTGATGATCGTCTCCGGCACGGTGACGGACAAGATGGCGCCGGCCGTGAAGCGGCTCTACGAGCAGATGCCCGAGCCGAAGTACGTGATCTCCTTCGGCGCCTGCTCGAACTGCGGCGGCCCGTACTGGGACTCGTACTCCGTGACCAAGGGCGTGGACCAGATCATCCCGGTCGACGTCTACGTGCCGGGCTGCCCGCCGCGGCCGGAGGCGCTGCTCCAGGGCATCCTCAAGCTCCAGGAGAAGATCGCGCGGGAGAGCCTGGAGGAGCGGTACGGGACGGCGCCGTCGGTCTCCCAGCTCACCAGCCCGCTGGTCGCCCCGCCGGCCCCGGGAGGCACGGCGTGAACACCTACGACACCAACGCCTTCGACGCGCTTCCCGACTCCGTCACGGAGCTCTTCGGAGAGGAGGCGACGGCGGAGCGGGCCTACGACCTGCTGACCGTCGACGTGCCGACGGCCTCCTGGATCGCGGCGCTGGAGATCGCCCGCGACAAGCTGGGCTGCACGTACTTCGACTGGCTCAGCGCGGTGGACGAGCCGGGCGTGGGCTTCCGGGTGTGCGCGCACGTGGCGTCGGTGGGCGCGGCGGGCGTGCGCCGCCTGCTGCTGCGCACCACGGTCCCGCACGCCTCGCCGTCCCTCCCGTCGGCGATCTCCGTCTACGCGGGCGCGGCGTGGCACGAGCGCGAGACGTACGAGATGTTCGGCGTGACCTTCACGGACCACCCGCACCTGGTCCACCTCCTCCTCCCGGAGAACTTCGAGGGCCACCCGCTCCGCAAGGACTTCGTCCTGGCCGCGCGCGTGGCCAAGGCCTGGCCGGGCGCGAAGGAACCGGGCGAGTCCCACGACCCGGGCGCGCCGAAGCGACGCCAGATGCTGCCGCCGGGCGTTCCGGACCCCAACGAGTGGGGCCCGCTGAAGGGCCAGCTCCCTCCGGCCCCCACCCGCCCCGACCGCCGCCCCCGCCCGACCCCCGAGGGCACCACCGCCCCACCCCGCCGCGCCCGCAGCGCGAGCGCCGGCTCCGCGACCCAGCGCCCGACCGAGGCCGAGGACACCCCGCCGTCGGCAGCCCCGCGCCGCGCCCGCACGGCGAGCGCCGGCTCCGCGACCCAGCGCGCCACGGAGGCGCCTGCCGCCGCCGACGACACCACGCCGGCGGGCCCGCCCTCCGCCGAGGAGACCACGCCCCCGGCCGGCCCACGCCGCACCCGCAGCGCGAGCGCCGGCTCCGCGAGTCAGCGCGCCGCGGAGGCGCCTGCGGCCGCCGAGGACGTCACGCCTCCGGCGGGCCTGCCCGCCACCGAAGGGACCACGCCCCCGGCCGGCCCGCGTCGTGCCCGCAGCGCGAGCGCGGGCTCGGCGAGCCAGCGCGCGACCGAGGCGCCGGGCGGCCAGCCCGAGACGCCCGCACCGCCGACGGCCCCACGCCCGGCCCGTCGCACCCGCAGCACGGACGCCCCCTGGCACCACGCCCGCCCGGCCTTCGACGACGAACCGGAAGCTCCCACCGAGCCCGGGACTCCGACGCCGGATGCGGCGGAGGCGCCGCCCCGCGCCGGGGCGGAGCCCGCAACGGACGCCGGGCCTGCCAAGGCTGAGCCCACGGCGCCGCAGGCACCGGGCGCGGGGGCGGAGCCCCCGGCCGACGGCACGGCCGCGCCCGCCAAGGGCGAGCCCGGCGGCACGGCGGCAGCGCCCGAGCGAGCGGAGCCCCAGGCACCGCCCGCCGAGGGCGAGGCAGCCCCGGACCCGGCGCCGGACACGGACAACGGCGCGCCCGCCGAGGGCGAACGGCGCGCATCCACCACTGACACCACCGACGGAGGCGATCCCGCGTGAACGACGTACTCGACGTCGCCCTCCGGCTGCTGCTCGTCTTCGCCGTGTTCCTCGTGCTGCCGCTCGTCGTCGGGCAGACCGAGCACAAGGTCATGGCCCACATGCAGGGGCGGCTCGGACCCATGTACGCCGGTGGGTTCCACGGGTGGGCGCAGCTCGTCGCCGACGGGGTGAAGTTCGCGCAGAAGGAGGACGTCGTCCCGAGGGACGCCGACCGGCGGGTGTTCCAGCTCGCGCCGGCCGTCGCGCTCCTGCCGTATCTCCTCGTGCTCGTCGCGATTCCGATCGGGCCCAGCGAGGGCGCCGTCGGGCAGGTCGTCGACGCCGGCATCTTCTTCGTGCTCGCCGTGATGGGCGTCGGAGTGCTCGGCAGTCTGATGGCCGGCTGGGCGTCGGCCAACAAGTTCTCGCTGCTCGGCGCGCTCCGTACCGCCGCCCAGCTCCTCGCGTACGAGCTGCCGATGCTGCTCGCCGCCGCGTCCGTCGCGATGGCGGCCGGCACCGTCTCGCTGCCCGGCATCCTGGGCGCCTTCGAGTGGTGGTGGGTGCCCTGGCAGATCGTCGGCGCGCTCGTGTTCTTCACCGCCGGTCTCGCCGAGCTCCAGCGGCCGCCGTTCGACATGCCCGTCGCCGACTCGGAGATCATCTTCGGCGCGTACACCGAGTACACCGGTCTCCGCTTCGCGCTGTTCCTGCTCGCCGAGTACGCCGGCATCGTCGTCCTGTGCGGCCTCACCACCGTCCTCTTCCTCGGCGGCTGGCACGGCCCCGGCGGCGCCGACGGCCTCGGCTGGCTCTGGACCCTGCTCAAGACGGCCGTACTCGCCTTCGTCGTGATCTGGCTGCGGGTCTCCTACCCGCGGCTCCGCGAGGACCAGCTGCAGAAGCTGGCCTGGACGGCCCTCGTCCCGCTCGCCCTCGCGCAGATCGCGCTCACCGGCATCGTGAAGGTGGCGATCCAGTAATGCCCATCCCCGGTTCCGGCCTGGCCAAGGGCCTCGCCGTCACCCTGCGCACGATGACCCGCAAGAGCGTCACCGCGCAGTACCCGGACGCGCAGCCCGAGCTGCCGCCCCGCACCCGCGGGGTCATCGGGCTGTTCGAGGAGAACTGCACGGTGTGCATGCTGTGCGCCCGCGAGTGCCCCGACTGGTGCATCTACATCGACTCCCACAAGGAGACGGTCCCGGCCGCCGTGCCCGGCGGCCGCGAGCGCAGCCGTAACGTCCTCGACCGCTTCGCGATCGACTTCTCGCTGTGCATGTACTGCGGCATCTGCATCGAGGTGTGCCCGTTCGACGCGCTGTTCTGGTCGCCCGAGTTCGAGTACGCCGAGACCGACATCCACGAGCTGACGCACGAGCGCGACAAGCTCCGCGAGTGGATGTGGACGGTGCCGGAGCCGCCCGCGCTCGACCCGCGCGCGGAGGAGCCGAAGGAGATCGCCGCGGCCCGCAAGGCGGCGGAGAAGGCCGCGGCCCAGGCAGCCCAGGCCCAGGCCGACGCCGAGGCAGCCCAGGCCGAGCAGGAGGGCCCGCAGTGACCCTCGCAGCCCAGAGCACCGGCTTCCTCTCGCCCACCGGCGTCGAGATCGCCTTCGTCCTCGTCGGCCTCGCCACCCTCGGCGCCGCCCTCGTCAGCGTCACCACCAAGCAGCTCGTCCACGCCGCCCTGTGGCTGGTCGTGGCGCTCGGCGGGCTCGCCGTCGAGTACCTGCTCCTGACCGCCGAGTTCATCGCCTGGGTCCAGGTGCTGATCTACGTCGGTTCCGTCGTCGTCCTCCTCCTCTTCGGTCTCATGCTCACCAAGGCCCCCATCGGCCGCTCCCCGGACTCCGACTCCGGCAACCGCCCGGTCGCCCTCGCCGTCGCGCTCGCCGCCGCGGCGGCGCTGGTCTGGGTGGTCGTCGACGCGTTCCGCACCACCTGGATCGACCTCGACGGGCCCGCCCGGGGCTCCACCCAGGTGTCCGGCGAGATCCTCTTCCGGCACTGGGTGCTGCCCTTCGAGGCCCTGTCCGTGCTGCTGCTCGCCGCGCTCGTCGGCGCGATCGTGCTCGCCAAGAAGAAGAACGGGGACGAGCGCTGATGCACCTCGCCTACCCGGCCGTCCTCGCCGCCCTCCTCTTCTCCGTCGGCCTGTACGGAGTCCTCGCCCGCCGCAACGCGATCCTGGTCCTCATGTCGGTCGAGCTCATGCTCAACGCCGTCAACCTCAACCTGGTCGCCTTCGACGTGTGGCTCCGCGACACCCTGCACGCGGGCCAGGCCCTCACCCTCTTCACCATCGCCATCGCCGCCGCGGAGATCGGTATCGGTCTCGCGATCGTCCTGATGGTCTACCGCAACCGCGGCATCTCGGACGTCGACCGACTCCGCGACACCAAGGAAACGCCGTCCGCCGACGAGCGGCCCGGCGCCGAGCCGTCCGCCGACGAGAAGGCCGAGGCCACCGCGTGACCACCACGACCCTCGCCGTCCTCGTCCCGCTCCTGCCGTTCCTCGCCGCGGCCGCCGGCCTGCTCCTCGGCCGGACCGCGCCCTCCTTCGTCCGGCCGCTCGCCGTCCTGCCGACGCTCGCCGCCGCCGTGCTCGCCGTCGTCGTGGCGGCCCGGCAGGGCGGGGGGAAGGCCGTCGACGCCGCCACCCAGCTCACCCCGACCGGCTCGGTCCCGATCGACCTCGCCCTGCACATCGACGGCTTCGCCGCCCTGGTCGCCGTCCTGGTCGGCACCGTCGCCACCTGCGTGCAGGTCTACTCGACCGGCTACCTCCGCAGCGACCCGCGCTATCCCTCGTACGCCGCTCTCGTCTCCCTCTTCACCTCCGCGATGCTGCTCGTCGTCTACTCCGGCGACCTGATGGTGCTCCTGGTCGGCTGGGAGATCATGGGCATCTGCTCGTACTTCCTGGTCGGGCACTACTGGGAGACCGCCGAGGCCCGCTCGGCCTCGCTCAAGGCCTTCCTCGTCACCAAGCTCGGCGACGTGCCCTTCCTGATCGGCCTGTTCGCGCTCGCCGCCGACGCCGGCACCTTCCGGATCACCGGCGTGCTCGGCGCGGTCGCGAGCGGCGGACTCGACCACCCGACCCTGGTCGCGCTGCTGCTGCTCGCCGGCGTCGCCGGCAAGTCGGCGCAGTTCCCGCTGCACACCTGGCTCCCGGACGCCATGGCCGGCCCGACGCCCGTCTCCGCGCTCATCCACGCGGCGACGATGGTCGCCGCCGGCATCTACTTCGTCGCCCGGCTGCTGCCCGTCTTCGCCGCCTCCGGCGCCGCGCTGACCGTGCTCGCCGTGATGGCCGCCGTCACCATGACCGGCTCGGCGCTCGCCGCGCTCGCCCAGGACGACATCAAGCGGGTCCTCGCCTACTCGACGATCGGCCAGCTCGGCTACATGTCGGGCGCTCTCGCGGTCGGCGACCGCGGCGCCGCCGTCTTCCACCTCCTGTCGCACGGCGCCTTCAAGGCGCTGCTCTTCCTCGCGGCGGGCGCGGTCATCCACGCCGCCGGCACCAACTCGCTCACCGCCATGTCCCGCATGAGCGGCCTGGCCAAGCGCATCCCGGACGCCTACTGGACGATGACGATCGGCCTGCTCGCGCTCGCCGCTATCCCGCCCTTCGCCGGCTTCTTCTCCAAGGAGGCCGTCCTCGTCGCCGCCGAGCACACCGCCACCGGCGAGCGCACCGTCGCCCCGGCCGGCGCCGGCTGGATCGTCCTGGTCGCCGGACTGCTCACGGCCCTGCTCACCGCCGCGTACGCGGCGCGGCTGTGGCTGCTCGCCTTCCGCGGCCGCGGCGCCGAGGCGCCCGACCACGGCCGGCAGCCGATCGCCATGACGACCGTCCTGTGGGTGCTCGCCGTCCCCTCCCTCGGCTTCGGTCTGACCGCCGCCTACCTCGACGACTGGTTCGACGGGAACCCGCTGACGCCGACCGTCACCACGGCCGTCCTCGGCACCGGCCTCGCCGTCGTCGGCGCCGCCGTCATGTACGCGGCCTGGCAGCGCACCCGCGGCCTCGCGGCCCGCACCCCGCTCGGCGCGGTCGTCGCCCACCCCGAGGGCGACGCCGGTCTCGTCGAGGCGGAGGCCATCGCGAGCCACGCGCCCGTCTACGGCGACGTCGCCTGGTCCCCGGACCCGGCCGACCCGGGCCGCGCCCTGCTCGGCCCGCTGCACCGGCCCGCCGCCGAGGGCTTCCACCTGGACGCCGTCTACCGCACCCTCTTCGTCCGCCCCGTGCTCGCCGCCGCCTCCCTGGTCCGCTTCCTGGACCGCGAGGTCGTCGACACCTACGTACGCGGCGCGGGCAGCGGCGCCAAGGGCCTCGGCTGGCTCGTCCGCCGCGCCCAGACCGGCAACGTGCAGACCTACCTCAGCGCCCTGCTCGCCGGCTCCGTCGTCCTGGCGATCGTCGCCGTCGTCCTCGCCAACGCCGCCGCCGGAGCGTGAGCCGTGATCGATATCAGCGAATCCGTGATGCAGTTCCTTCTCGCGTTGATCGTCGCCGGGCCGCTCGCCGGCGCCGCGCTCGCCCTCCTCCCGGCCCCGCCCGGGCTGAAGGGAAAGTCACCCGACCAGGCCGTGCTCCGCCACGGCGTCACCGTCACCGGCGTGATCCTGCTCGCCGCGATCGTCCTGGCGCTCGGCTTCGACCACGACCACCCGTCGACGATGCAGGCCACGACCGACGTCAGCTGGATCCACGCCTTGGACGTGCGCATCCACCTCGGTGTCGACGGCATCTCCCTCCCCCTTCTGCTCCTGACCGCGCTGCTGACCTTCCTCTGCGCGCTCCACAGCTACTTCAAGCCCCCCACGGGCCCGTCCCCCAAGGCCTTCGTCGCCCTGCTCCTCGTCCTCGAGTCCGGCACCCTGGCGACCTTCGCCGTCCTCGACCTCGTCCTGTTCTTCCTGGCCTTCGAGACGGTCCTCATCCCGATGTACTTCCTCGTCGCCCGCTGGGGCGGCGAGGGCAGGCAGGCCGCCGCCTGGAAGTTCATCCTCTACACGCTGCTCGGCTCCGTCGTGATGCTGCTCGGCCTCCTCCTCATCGGCCTCAAGGCGGGCACGTTCGACATGGTGGCACTCGCCACTGACAACGGCCGCGGCCTGACCACGTCGGTGCAGGTCATCGCCGTTCTCGCGATCGGTCTCGGGCTCGCCGTGAAGGCCCCGATGTGGCCGCTGCACAGCTGGCTCCCGGACGCCCACACCGCCGCGCCGACCGTCGGCTCCGTGCTCCTGGCCGGCGTGCTGCTGAAGATGGGCACGTACGGCTTCGTCCGCATCGTGCTGCCGATCGCGCCCGACGGCATGCGCACCTTCGCGCCGTACCTCGCCGCCTTCGCCGTCGCCGGGATCGTCTACGGATCGCTCGCCTGCCTCGCCCTCGCCAAGCCCGGCAACAAGGGCGACCTCAAGCGGCTGATCGCGTACAGCTCCGTCGGCCACATGGGCTTCGTGCTCCTCGGCATCGCCACCATGACGCCCACCGGCGTCAACGGCGCGCTCTTCGCCAACATCGCCCACGGCCTCATCACCGGCCTGCTCTTCTTCCTCGTCGGCGCGGTCAAGGACCGCTACGGCACCGCCGACCTGGACACCCTCGCCGGCGCCACCGGCGCGGCCCTCTACGGCCGCGCGCCGCGCCTCGGCGCGCTGCTCGCCTTCGCCGCCGTCGCCTCGCTGGGCCTGCCCGGCCTCGCCGGGTTCTGGGGCGAGATGCTCGCCCTGTTCGGCGCCTTCGACCCGGCCGCCGGGCTGAGCCGGCCGGCCTTCCTCACCTTCATGGCGATCGGCGCCTTCGGCACCCTCCTCACCGCCGCCTACCTCCTCGTCGTCGTCCGCCGCGTCTGCATGGGCGGCCCCCGCCCGGCCGACGCGACCGGCGCGACGGCCGGCGGGCCGGTCGGCGGGCCGGCCGCCGGGACCACCGGCGCGGCTCCCGGCGCCTCCGGCGCTCCCGGCGCCTCCGGCGTTCCCGGCGCGGCTCCCGGCCTGGCCTCCGCCGGCCCGGCGGTGATCGCCGACGTCCACGGCTTCGAGATCGCCGCCTGGGCCCCGCTCGTCGCCCTCACCGTCCTCGCCGGACTGTGGCCCGCGGTCCTCCTCGGCCTCACCGACCCGGTCGTCCAGCAGCTCCTCGCGGGAGGCACCCAGTGACCGCCACGGCAGCAGCCGCCAGCCTCGTCCAGTCCGTCGACTGGCTCGCGATCGCCCCGCCCACCCTCACCGCCGCGGTCGCGCTCGCCGTCCTCGTCGCCGACCTCTTCGTGCCCGAGGCGCGCAAGCAGCTCCTCGGCTGGACCTCGGTCGCCGGCCTGGCCGCCGCGCTCGCCCTGCTCGCACCGCTGCGCGACGGCGACCGCTCGACCTTCTGCCTCACCGCCGACACCCAGGTACGGGCCTGCAGCTACACCGCCGACCACTTCACCCTGGTCATCCAGTTCCTGGTGCTCGGCGGCGCGCTCGTCACCGCGCTGCTCTCGCTCGCCGACACCCGCGACAAGCTCCCGGCCGGCGAGTACTGGTTCCTGCTGCTGTCCTCGGCGGCCGGCGCCGCCCTGCTGCCCGCCTCCCGCGACCTCGCCACCCTCGTCGTCGCCCTCGAAGTGGCCTCGCTGCCCGCGTTCGCGCTGGTCGGCCTGCGCCGAGGCGACCGGATGTCCAGCGAGTCCGCGCTGAAGTTCTTCCTGTCGTCCGTCACCGCCACCGCCGTCACCCTGCTCGGCGTCAGCTTCGTCTACGCGGCGACCGGCACCCTGCACCTCACCGAGGTCGCCCAGCGCCTCGGCGACGTGCCCGACCAGCTCCAGGTCCTCGCCCAGGCGGGCGTCGCGCTCACCCTCGTCGGCTTCGCCTTCAAGACGGCCGCCGTGCCCTTCCACTTCTGGGTGCCCGACACCTACGTCGGCGCCCCGCTGCCCGTCGCCGCCTACCTCTCCGTCGTCGGCAAGGCCGTCGGCTTCACCGGCCTCATCCTGGTGACCGTCGTCGCCTTCCCCACCTACGCCGACGTGTGGGGCCCGGCGCTCGCCGTCCTCGCCGCGCTGACCATGACCGTCGGCAACGTGGCCGCCCTGCGCCAGGTCTCCACGCGCGCGTGGAGCGCGGTACGCCTCCTCGCCTGGTCCTCCGTCGCCCAGGCCGGCTACCTCCTGGTGCCGATCGCCGCCGCCGCGTACTCCGGCGACGACCAGATCGGCGCGACCGTCGCGTACGCCCTGATGTACGCCGTCGTGAACCTCGGCGCCTTCGCGGTCGTCACGCTCGCCGCCCGCACCCGCCCGGAGAACCGGCTCGCCGACTACCGCGGCCTGTACGCCTCCAGCCCGGTGACCGCCCTCGTGCTCGGCTTCTTCCTGCTGAACCTCGCCGGTCTGCCCCCGGGTATCATCGGCCTCTTCGCCAAGGTGACCGTCTTCTCGGCGGCCGTCGACGCCGGCCTCGGCTGGCTCGCCGTGATCATGGGCGTCAACGTCGTGATCGGCCTCTACTACTACCTGCGGTGGACGGCCCTTCTCTTCCGCGCGCCCGTGGGCGCGCCGGAGGCGGCCCCCACGCCGCAGCGGGCCGCGGCCCCGATCACCCTGGCCATCGCGCTGACCGCCGTCGCGGGCGTCGTGCTGTCGGGCTACCCGCAGTTCGCCCTCACCTTCGCGGCGACCAGCCTGTTCTGACCCCCCACACGCACGACACCAAGGAGCGCACCGCCGTGCTGAACGGTTTCAAGGACTTCATACTTCGCGGAAACGTCGTGACGATGGCCATCGGTCTGGCCGTCGGCTCGGCGTTCACCGCCGTGGTCACCGGCTTCAGCAAGGCGTTCATCACTCCGCTCATCGGCCTGGCCACCGGCTCGGTCGGCGACTTCAGCGAGGCGCAGTTCACCGTCGGCAAGACCGTCTTCCCGTACGGTCTGGCGATCGCGGCCGCCATAGCGTTCGTCATCACCGCCGCCGTCCTCTACTTCCTGATCGTCGTGCCCATGACGAAGATCCAGGCGCGGTTCGCCAAGGAGGAGGCCGCCGACCCGAAGTCGGAGAAGCGCGACTGCCCGCGCTGCTACGCCGAGATCCCGGCCATCGCCTCCCGCTGCGCCCACTGCACCAGCGAGGTCGAGCCGGTCGCCGACGCCCTGCTGAAGGCGGGCCTGGACCGGACTCCGGTGCCCGCCCAGCGCTAGGCCGCACCCTGGTCACGGGTGCCCTCACCCGTACGGCCCACACGGCACCCCGTGCGACCTGGGGAACCGGAACTTCCCGCCTGGCGTTGACCAGGAGGGGAGGGTCCACTGGAGGGTGGACTCCCATCGAGCAAAGGGTTCCCCTGCCGCACCACTTGGAGGGCGTACCGTGCACCGCCGGCACAACGGGCTGAGGACCGCCGTGCTCCTCGGAGGGCTCTCCGCCCTCATCATCGTCATCGGCAGCTTCTTCGGACGTACGGGTCTGATCGTCGCGCTCGTCGTGGCGCTCGCCACCAACGCGTACGCGTACTGGAACAGCGACAAGCTGGCGCTGCGCGCCATGCGCGCCCGGCCGGTGAGCGAGTTCGAGGCCCCGGCCCTCTACCGGATGGTCCGCGAGCTCTCCACCCAGGCCCGGCAGCCCATGCCACGGCTCTACATCTCGCCCACCCAGGCACCGAACGCCTTCGCCACCGGCCGCAACCCGCGCAACGCGGCCGTGTGCTGCACCGAGGGCATCCTCGCGATCCTCGACGAGCGCGAGCTGCGCGGCGTCATCGGCCACGAGCTGAGCCACGTCTACAACCGCGACATCCTGATCTCCTCGGTCGCCGGCGCCCTCGCCTCCGTGATCATGTTCCTGGTGAACTTCGCCTGGCTGATCCCGGTCGGCCGCTCCAGTGACGACGACGGCCCCGGCATCCTCGGCTACCTCCTGATCCTGATCCTCGGCCCGGTCGCCGCCTCGGTGATCCAGCTGGCCATCTCCCGCTCCCGCGAGTACGAGGCGGACGCCTCCGGCGCCCGGCTCACCGGCGACCCGCTCGCCCTCGCCGGCGCCCTGCGCAAGCTGGAGGCGGGCACCAAGCAGCTGCCGCTGCCGCCCGAGCCCAGGATCGAGACCGCCAGCCACATGATGATCGCCAACCCCTTCCGTCCCGGACAGGGGCTGTCGAAGATGTTCTCCACCCACCCGCCGATGGCCGAGCGCATCGCCCGGCTCGAGCAGATGGCAGGTCGACGCCCATGAAGACGGTCCTCAACATCATCTGGCTTGTCCTGTGCGGATTCTGGATGTTCCTCGGCTACATCCTCGCCGGCGTCCTGCTCTGCATCACGATCATCGGCATCCCCTTCGGGATCGCCGCCTTCCGCATCGGCCTCTACGCCCTGTGGCCCTTCGGGCAGACGGTCGTCGACCGGCGGGACGCGGGCGCGCCGTCCTGCGTCGGCAACGTGCTGTGGCTGGTCCTGGCCGGCTGGTGGCTGGCGCTCGGCCACATCACCACCGGCATCGCCCTCTGCCTGACGATCATCGGCATCCCGCTGGGCGTCGCCAACTTCAAGCTGATCCCGGTCTCGCTGCTCCCGCTCGGCAAGGAGATCGTCCCCTCCGACCAGGCGTACGGCGCGTACGGCTACCAGGTCCGCTAGCCACCGGCCCGCGGGGACGCCGACGGCCTCAGGGCACGGCCTCAGGGCACGACCTCAGGGCACGGCGTCAGGGCACGGCGTCAGGGCCGAGGGGGCGCGGGTCGTCCGCGGCTGACCGCGTACGCCACCACGCCGACCGCCAGCACACCGAGACCCGCGAGCACGGCCGCAGGCGGCAGCGCGAAGGCCAGCGCGCCGCAGCCGGCCAGCCCGAGGACCGCGAGCGGGCGCTCCCGCCGGCCCAGGGTCCAGGCGGAGGCGTTGGCGATGCCGTAATAGACGAGCACACCGAAGGACGAGAAGCCGATCGCGCCCCGCACGTCCGCCGTCGCCGCCACCACGGCCACCACCGCGCCCACCGCCAGCTCGGCCCGGTGCGGAACCCGGAAGCGCGGATGGACGACCGCGAGCGGCGCCGGCAGATAGCCGTCCCTGGCCATCGCGAGGGCCGTCCGCGACACGCCGAGGATCAGCGACAGCAGCGAACCGAGCGCCGCCACCGCCGCGCCCACCGTCACGAGCGGCACCAGCCAGTCGGCGTCCGCCGCCCGTGCCGCGTCCGCGAGCGGCGCCGTCGAGGCGGCCAGGGCCCGCGGCCCGAGCACGGCGAGCACGGTCACGGCGACCGCCGCGTAGACGACGAGCGCGATGCCGAGCGCGATCGGCACGGCCCGCGGAATGGTCCGCGCCGGGTCGCGCACCTCCTCGCCGAGCGTCGCGATCCGCGCGTAGCCGGCGAAGGCGAAGAACAGCAGCCCGGCCGCCTGCAGCACCCCGCCCGCCGGAAGGTCCGCGTCGAGCGACAGCCGGGCCGCCTGCCCGGCCCCGGCCGCGGTCACGACGACGGCCGCCAGGACGGCGAGGACGACCGCCACGATCACCCGGGTGAGCAGCGCCGACTTCTGCACACCGCCGTAGTTCACGGCGGTCAGCACGACGACCGCCGCGACCGCCACCGCGTGCGCCTGCTCCGGCCACAGATAGGCCCCGACGGTCAGCGCCATCGCCGTGCACGAGGCCGTCTTGCCGACCACGAACGCCCAGCCCGCCAGATGTCCCCAGAACGACCCGAGCCGCTCCCTGCCGTACACATAGGTGCCGCCGGAGGCCGGATACCGGGCGGCGAGCCGGGCCGAGGCCATCGCGTTGCAGTACGCGACCACGGCGGCGACACCGAGCGCCGGCAGCAGTCCCGGTCCCGCGGCTTCGGCGGCGGGGCCGAGCGCCGCGAAGATCCCGGCGCCGACCATCGAGCCGAGCCCGATGACGACGGCGTCGAACACCCCGAGCGAGCGGCGCAGTCCCTGTGTCATGTGCCGCACATTAAGGGGTGCGGCAACCGGGCGGGACCGGCGGGCGTCCTCCCAGGCATGAGCATCATCGGATGGATCGTTCTCGGCCTGCTCGCCGGTGTCATCGCGAAGATCCTGCTGCCGGGCCGCGACCCGGGCGGCCTGATCGGCACGACGCTGATCGGCGTCGTCGGCGCCTTCCTCGGCGGCTGGCTGTCGGCCCGCTTCCTGGACCGCCCGATCACGGCGGACTTCTACGACGGCGCCACCTGGCTGTCGGCGATCGGCGGCTCCCTGGTGCTGCTGATCGGCTACCGCATCCTTTTCGGCCACTCGCGAGAGCGCTGAAGCTAGCTCCGAGTCCGACCGGGGCCCGCGCCGAGACCGGTCTCGCGCAGGGTGATGTTGAGCCGGCCCGTGAGCCCGAGGGCGGGCTCCGCCGTGCCCGCGTACACCTTCGGCACACCGTGGTACGCGAAGCGCGACGCCCCGCCGAAGACGAACAGGTCACCGGACGCCAACTCGACGTCCGTCCAGGGCCGTCCGCGGTTCTCGGTGTTCCCGAGCCGGAACACACAGGTGTCGCCCAGGCTCAACGACACCACGGGCGTGGCGGACCGCTCCTCCTTGTCCTGGTGCATGCCCATCCGGGCGCCGTCCGCGTAGAAGTTGACGAGCGCGGTGTCCGGCGCGAAGCCGCCGTGCGACCCGTACGCCTCGACCAGCGCCTCCCGCGCCAAATCGGCCAGCCAGCCAGGCAGTTCGAGGGTGCCGGGCACATAGCGGTAGGGCTCCCAGCGCATGCCCAGGCACAGGGTCCGCACCGACATCACGCCGCCGCCCGGCAGCCTCGTGTGCCGGTACGACTCCGGGCCGCGCCCGAACTCACGGCAGGCCGCCACCAGTTCCCGCTGCCGCTCGAACGGCAGCCAGCCGGGCACGTGCACCGCGCCCGGCGCCGGCTCCGACCGCTCGCGCGGGAACAGGCCCGGGCTCACACCAGGGCGCCTTCGAGCCCGAGCAGCCGCTCCTTGCGGTCGAGGCCGGCCGCGTAGCCGCGCAGCGACCCGTCGGCCCCGATCACCCGGTGACAGGGCCGCACCACGAGCAGCGGATTGCGCCCGATCGCGGTGCCCACGGCCCGTACACCGGCACCGGAGGAGCCGACCCGCCGGGCGATTTCGCCGTACGAGACGGTCGTCCCGTACGGGATCTCCTCCAGGACCGCCCACACGCGCCGCTGAAACTCGGTCCCGCCCGGCGCGTACGGGATGTCGAACCGGTCCCGGCGTCCCGCGAAGTACTCGGCGAGCTGCCCGCCGATCTCCTCGAACGCCGCCGGGTCACGGACCCATCCGTCCCGGACCGCCACGGCCCCCTTCTGCCCCGGCAGCGACAGCGAGGCGAGCACCGTCCGGCCGCCCTCGGCGACCTGCCCCACCAGGAGCATCTCGCCCAAGGGGCCGTCGGCGTGCGCGTACACGGTGGTCATGGCTGGATCCTTTCCCCGCACCGTCTGTCGTCGTCCTCCAGTGTGCGAGGCCGCCCGCCACCCGGGCTGGCGGTTTTCGGACGCCGAATCCGGGACTCAGCGGTAGTTCACGAACTGCAGGGCGAAGTCGAAGTCCTTGCCCTTGAGCAGCGCGATCACGGCCTGCAGGTCGTCCCGGCTCTTCGAGCTGACCCGCAGCTCGTCGCCCTGCACCTGCGCCTTGACGCCCTTCGGGCCCTCGTCGCGGATGACCTTGGAGACCTTCTTCGCGTTGTCCTGGGAGATGCCCTCCTGGATGGACGCGAACAGCTTGTACTCCTTGCCGGACAGCTGCGGCTCGCCCTCCACGTCCAGCGACTTCAGCGAGATGCCCCGCTTGATCAGCTTGGACTGGAAGATGTCGAGGATCGCCTTGACCCGCTCCTCGCCGTTCGCCTGCATCAGGATCTTCTCGCCCGACCAGGTGATCGAGGCGTTGGTGCCCTTGAAGTCGTAGCGCTGCGTGATCTCCTTCGCCGCCTGGTTGAGGGCGTTGTCGACCTCCTGCCGCTCGACCTTGGAGACGATGTCGAAACTGGAGTCGGCCATGAGGTGAGGCTCCTTGCTCGGATGCGTTCGGGTACAGCACAAAGCGTAGCCACCCGCACCGCCGCCGACCCGTGATCAATCCGGTGGCGAAGCACCCCTGGGGATCAGGTATTGTTTACGTCGTTGCCAGGGAGCACCGCCGAAAAGCGGCTCCGGGGCAGCGATCCCATGGCGGTGTGCCCGAGTGGCCAATGGGAGCGGACTGTAAATCCGTCGGCTTAGCCTACCCAGGTTCGAATCCTGGCGCCGCCACGCGATGCAGAAGGTCCCCGGTGTTCGCACCGGGGACCTTCTCGCATGTCCGGGCCGGATGAACGCCCGGGGCGGCGGGGTCAGTTGCCCGCGATGTCCTTCACCGCGACCGTGACCGGGGTCGAGCCCGAGATCAGTTCGAGCGTCAGGCCGGCCGTCGCCGGGGTGTCGAGGAGTTCGGCGAGGACCGCGGCCACGTCGTCGCGCGGGACCGGGCCGCGGCCGGTGCGGGCCTCCAGGCGGACCAGGCCGGTGCCGGCGTCGTCGGTGAGCATGCCCGGGCGCAGGATCGTCCAGTCCAGGCCCGGGCGGGACCGGACGTCGTCGTCCGCGGCGCCCTTGGCGCGCTGGTAGACGTCGAAGACCTCCTCGCCCTGGTGCCCGGCGTCGGCGCCCATCGACGAGACGACGAGGAAGCGCCGTACGCCCGCCCGCTCGGCCGCGTCCGCGAGGAGCACCGCCGCCGCCCGGTCCACCGTGTCCTTGCGGTCCGCGCCGCTGCCCGGGCCCGCGCCCGCCGCGAAGACGGCCGCGTCCGCGCCCTCCAGGGCCGCCGCCACCTCCCCGACCGAGGCCGACTCCAGGTCGAGGACGACCGCCTCGGCGCCGGCCGCCCGCAGATCCGCCTCCTGGTCGGGGCGGCGGATGATCCCCACCGGTTGGTGTCCGCCCGCGGCGAGCAGCCGCTCCAGTCGCAGGGCGATCTTTCCGTGTCCTCCAGCGATGACTACGCGCATACTCACGACCGTACGGCTCCGGGCCCGCCCGGGCCCGTCGAATCCGGCCGCTCCGGGCGTGTCTGCCGCGGCAGGTCCAGGGCCGCCGCCGAGTCGCAGTACTCCCGCACCGCGCTCGTCCGGGCCACCACCCGCCCGCGGTGCACCACGATCCGGCTGTACGCGAGGGAGAGCACGCCCGCGAGCCGCTCGCCCCGCACCGCCAGCAGCTCCGCCGGGAAGCCCGCCTCCACCCGCACCTCCGCGAGGCCCATCGCCGCCCGCGCCGCCGCGCTCACCGCCCCGTACGCCTCGCCGGCCGGCAGCCCGCCCAGCGACGCCAGCAGATAGGCCGCCTCCAGCGGGTCGCCCCGGCCCACCGGGTTCGACATGTCCCGCAGCGCCCCGCTGCCCGCCGCCACCCGCACCCCGGCGGCCCGCAGCAGCCGCACCGGCGCCGTGCCGCGCAGCTCGGTGGCCCCGCAGCCGCCCTGCGGCAGGCAGACCACCGTCACACCAGCCGCCGCCAGCTGGTCCGCCGCCCGCCGGGCCTGTTCGGCGGGCAGCCGGCCGAGGCCCGCGCAGGGCCCGATCGTCACCCCGGGCCGCAGTCCCCCGGCCATCGCCGCGAGCCGGGCGAGCCGCGCCGGGTCGTCCCCGTCGGTGTGCAGGTCCACCGGGCAGCCGTGCTCGGCGGCGAGCTCCAGGACCGCCTCCACGTACCCGGCCGGATCCGGGTCCAGGTCCGGGCAGCCGCCCACCACCCCGGCGCCCATCTTCAGCGCGTCCCGCAGCATCGCGAGCCCGTCGGCGCCGGCCATGCCCGTCAGCAGCCGCGGCACCGCCACCGCCGTCAGGTCCGCCAGCCCGCGCAGCGAGCGCCGCGCCTGCAGCACGGCCTCCAGAGGACCGAGGCCGTGCACGTCGCCGATCCGCACCTGCGCGCGCAGCGCCGTCGCACCGTGCCCGAGCTGCAGCAGCGCGGCCTCGGTGGCCCGCCGCTGGACCTCCTCCGTGGTGTACGGCACGGGGCCGGGCGCGTCGGCGGTGAGCGCGGTGTCGGCGTGCGCGTGCGGCTCGGCGGGCGCCGGCAGCAGCAGATAGCCGGCCAGGTCGACCCGGGCCGCGCCGCCGGCGGCCAGGCTGCCGGCCGTGCCCACCGCCTCGATCCGGCCACCGCCGAGCCGTACGTCGACGGTCCGCCCGTCGGTGAGCCGCGCGTTCGAGAGCAGCAGCGACGCGGCGTCGGCGGCGGTGGCCGCGCCCCGGTCGTCGGGCGGTGGCTGGGGCTGCATGCTGTCGGCAGACATCGGGCTCGCTCCTCACGGCTCCAGGCTCACGGCTCGCCAAGACCAAGATCACGCAGGGTGGCCCCCGAGCCTAGGGGCGCCCGCACCCGCCTTCGAGGAGGAGCGCAATAGTCGTACTGATGAGGGCACGAGTGGCCTACGAGAGGGATGGGGAAGCCACCGTGCGCGGGGCCCGGGAAACGGATTTGGGTGATGGGCGGAGGACCGTGTAATGTCTTCCTCGCTCGCCCCAATAGCTCAGTCGGCAGAGCGTCTCCATGGTAAGGAGAAGGTCTACGGTTCGATTCCGTATTGGGGCTCTGGTGTGAAGGACCCGCCTTCGGGCGGGATCCAGATCATCAAAGCGGTGTAGCTCAGTCGGTAGAGCAAGCGGCTCATAATCGCTGTGTCACCGGTTCAAGTCCGGTCACCGCTACACACAGTAGCCGATTGTGGGGTCGGTCCTGCGATCGGCTACTCTTTCATGCGTTCATCCGTCCATCCGTCCGTCAAGGAGCACTCACGTGGCTGCCACCGACGTCCGCCCGAAGATCACGCTGGCCTGCGTGGAGTGCAAGGAGCGGAACTACATCACCAAGAAGAACCGGCGCAACAACCCGGACCGTCTTGAGATGAAGAAGCACTGCCCTCGCTGCAACTCGCACACCGCGCACCGCGAGACGCGCTAAACAGGCTCGTACACGAGGCCGTCCCCAGCCGGGGACGGCCTCGCGTCGTTTGTCAGGCAACATTTCCAGGAGGTTTCGAGGCGATGGCTCTCGACCAGTCCTTCGTGGGCCGGACCTATCCGCCCACCGCACCGTACGAGGTCGGCCGCGAGAAGATCCGCGAGTTCGCCGAGGCGATCGGGGACGCCAATCCCGCCTACACCGACCAGGAGGCGGCGAAGGCCCTCGGTCACCCCGACGTCGTCGCCCCGCCGACCTTCGTCTTCGCGATCACCTTCAAGGCCGCCGGCCAGGTCATCGAGGACCCGCAGCTCGGCCTGGACTACAGCCGGGTCGTGCACGGCGACCAGAAGTTCGCCTACACCCGCCCGGTGCGCGCCGGTGACCGCCTCTCCGTGACCAGCACCATCGAGGCCGTCAAGTCCCTCGCCGGCAACGACATCCTGGACATCCGCGGCGAGGTCCACGACGAGACCGGCGAGCACGTCGTGACCGCCTGGACCAAGCTCGTGTCCCGCGCGCCCGAGGAGGCCTGACCGTGACCGCGAAGATCGCTTACGACGAGGTCGAGGTCGGCACCGAGCTGCCCGCGCAGACCTTCCCGGTGACCCGCGCCACGCTGGTGCGCTACGCCGGCGCCTCCGGTGACTTCAACCCGATCCACTGGAACGAGAAGTTCGCCAAGGAGGTCGGCCTGCCCGACGTCATCGCCCACGGCATGTTCACCATGGCCGAGGCGGTCCGCGTCGTGACGGACTGGGCCGGCGACCCGGCCGCCGTCGTCGAGTACGGCGTCCGCTTCACCAAGCCGGTCGTCGTCCCGAACGACGACCAGGGCGCCGTGATCGAGGTCTCGGCGAAGGTGGCCGCGAAGCTGGACGACGGACGCGTCCGGGTGGACCTGACGGCGACGAGCGCCGGGCAGAAGGTCCTGGGCATGAGCCGGGCCGTGGTCAAGCTCGCCTGAGCCGTTGCATGTGGCCCCCGGTGTCCGACGGCGCCGGGGGCCTCGCCGTTTCAGCAGTGCAACAAACCGTCCATCGAAAACAACGTCCCCGTACTCTTGTGCCCGTGCACGTACTCCACGACGCCCCTCTCGCGCCCCTGACCACCTTCCGGCTCGGCGGGCCCGCCGCCCGGCTCGTCACCGCCACCACGGACGACGAGGTGGTCGCCGCGGTCCGCGAGGCGGACGCGTCCGGGACGCCGCTGCTCGTCATCGGCGGCGGTTCCAACCTGGTCATCGGCGACAAGGGCTTCGACGGCACCGCGCTGCACATCGCCACCCGCGGCTTCTCGCTCGACGGGACCCGGCTGGAGCTGGCCGCGGGCGAGGTCTGGACGGACGCCGTCGCGCGGACCGTCGAGGCCGGGCTCGCCGGTGTCGAGTGCCTGGCCGGCATTCCCGGCTCCGCGGGCGCCACGCCCATCCAGAACGTCGGCGCCTACGGCCAGGACGTGTCGGCCACGATCACCGAGGTCGTCGCCTACGACCGCCGGGCCGAGGAGACGGTGACGCTCACGAACGCCGCGTGCGCCTTCTCGTACCGGCACAGCCTCTTCAAGGACCAGCCCGACCGTTACGTCGTGCTGCGGGTCCGCTTCGAGCTGGAGGACGCCGGCGGGATGTCGGCGCCGATCGCGTACCCGGAGACGGCGCGGGCCCTCGGCGTCGAGGCCGGCGACCGGGTGCCGCTGGCGCTCGCCCGGGAGACCGTGCTGGGGCTGCGGGCCGGCAAGGGCATGGTCCTGGACCCGGAGGACCACGACACGTGGTCGGCGGGCTCGTTCTTCACCAACCCGATCCTCACGGCGGCGCAGTACGAGACCTTCCGCGCGCGGGTGGCCGAGCGCCTCGGCGACGGCGTCACCCCGCCCGCCTACCCGGCGGGCGAGGACGGCGCGGTCAAGACGTCCGCGGCCTGGCTGATCGACAAGGCGGGCTTCACGAAGGGTTACGGCTCCGGGCCGGCCCGGATCTCGACCAAGCACACCCTCGCCCTCACCAACCGCGGCGAGGCGACGACCGAGGACCTGCTGGCCCTGGCCCGCGAGGTGGTCGCCGGCGTGCGGGAGGCCTTCGGGATCACCCTCGTCAACGAGCCCGTGACGGTCGGCGTCGCGATCTAGGCCGCCTCTTCCGGCTCCAGCCGGGCTCCCGGCGCCTCAGTAGGCGACGCCGACGCCCTGCTTCACCGTCGCCGGGTCGTCGATCATCGCCAGCATCGCGTGCGCCACGTCGGCGCGCGCGAGGGAGCGGCCGCGGGGCGGATTGCCGCCGACCACGCGGCGGTAGCGGCCGGTGACCGGCTTGTTCGTCAGCTTGGGCGGGCGGACGGAGGTCCAGTCGGTCGCGCTCGCGGCGAGTTCGGCCTCCATCTCGCGCAGGTCGGCGTAGACGTCCTTGAGCAGCGAGCTGATGATCGCGAGCATCGCCTTGTCGGCGACGCCGTGCCCGTCGGGGACCGGGCCGAGCGGCGCGGCGCTGACGACGAGCAGACGGCGGGTGCCGGCCTCGTCCATGGCGTGCAGGACCGAGCGGGTCAGCCGGGCCGCGACTCCGGCGTCGGCGCGGCTGCGGGCGCCCAGGCCGGACAGGACGGCATGCCGGCCGGCCACGGCCTCGCCCAGGGAATCCGGGTCGGACAGGTCGGAGCGGAAGACGTCGAGGCGGGGACCCGTGACGGTGAACCGGGCCGGGTCGCGGACCACGGCCGTCACCTCGTGGCCGGCGTCGAGGGCCTGGCGGACGATCTCCTGGCCGATGCCGCCGGTCGCGCCGAAAACGGTGAGCTTCATGTCGCACCTCTCAGGGTGGGTAAGTGTTCACTCACCTCTAGAGTGGGTGGGTACTCACTCACCCGTCAAGCGTTATCGGGAGTCCCCGTGGACCAGAAGCCGACCCGGACCCGGATCATCGACGCCGCCCGCGACCTGATGCGTAACGCCGGCCTGGCCCGTACGACCACCAAGGAGATCGCCAAGGCGGCCGGCTGCTCGGAGGCCGCGCTCTACAAGTACTTCCCGAGCAAGGAAGAGCTCTTCGTCACCGTCCTGAACGAACGGCTGCCCAAGCTGGGCGACCTCCTCGGCACCCTCGCCGTCGACCCGCAGGGACGCGCGGTCGAGGAGAACCTCGTCGAGATCGCCCGCCGCGCCGCCCTCTTCTACGAGCAGACCTTCCCGATGGCGGCCTCCCTCTACGCCGAACCCCAGCTCAAGGCCCGCCACGAGGAGATCATGCGCGAACTCGGCGCCGGCCCGCACAAGCCCATCGAGGGCCTCGCCGGCTACCTGCGCGCCGAACAGGCGCACGGCCGGATCTCCGCCGACGCCGACCCGCAGGCCGCCGCGGCGCTGCTCCTGGGCGCCTGCGCCCAGCGCGCCTTCGCCTACGAGATGACGCCGGACCGCAGGCCGCCGCAGCCCCTCGACGACTTCGCCCGCTCGATCGCCCGCACGCTGATGGCCGGTATCGGCTAGCGGGTCGGCGGGTCAGCGGTCAGCGGGTCAGTGGGCGGCGGCCGCCGGCGCCGCCAGCCAGTCGTCGATCCCCGACAGCAGCTTGCGGCGGACGTCCTCCGGGGCCGCGGAGCCACGCACGGACTGACGGGCCAGATCGGCGAGCTCCGGGTCCGTGAAGGCGTGGTGCTCCCGGGCGATCTCGTACTGGGCTGCGAGGCGGGAGCCGAAGAGCAGCGGGTCGTCGGCGCCCAGGGCCATCGGCACGCCCGCGTCGAAGAGGGTGCGCAGCGGGACGTCCTCGGGCTTCTCGTACACGCCGAGCGCCACGTTGGACGCCGGGCACACCTCGCAGGTCACCCCGCGCTCCGCGAGCTTGCGCAGCAGCCGCGGGTCCTCCGCCGCCCGTACGCCGTGCCCGACGCGGGCCGCCCGCAGGTCGTCCAGGCAGTCCCGTACGGAGGCGGGCCCGGTCAGCTCGCCGCCGTGCGGGGCCGCGAGCAGGCCGCCCTCGCGGGCGATCGCGAAGGCCCGGTCGAAGTCACGGGCCATGCCGCGCCGCTCGTCGTTGGAGAGACCGAAGCCGACCACGCCCCGGTCCGCGTACCGCACCGCGAGCCGGGCCAGCGTGCGCGCCTCCAGCGGGTGCTTCATCCGGTTCGCGGCCACCAGCACCCGCATCCCGAGCCCGGTCTCCCGCGCGGCCGCGTCGACCGCGTCCAGGATGATCTCCATGGCCGGGATCAGACCGCCGAGCAGCGGCGCGTACGAGGTCGGGTCGACCTGGATCTCCAGCCAGCCGGAGCCGTCCCTGACGTCCTCCTGGGCCGCCTCGCGCACCAGCCGCTGGATGTCCTCGGGCTCGCGCAGGCAGGAGCGGGCGATGTCGTACAGCCGCTGGAAGCGGAACCAGCCGCGCTCATCCGTGGCCCGCAGCTTCGGCGGCGTGCCGCTCTTCAGCGCGTCGGGAAGGTGCACGCCGTACTTGTCGGCCAGCTCGAGCAGGGTGGTGGGCCGCATCGAACCGGTGAAGTGCAGGTGCAGATGGGCCTTGGGCAGTGCGGCGAGATCGCGGTAAACGTGCTCCATTGGCTGATCCTGCCGCACCCGAATGGACGAATACAGTCCGTTTCCCTGATCTTTCCTCGATCGGGACCTTGCCCGAACGCAAGAACGGGCCCCTGGTCCCGGAAGCTCCGGAAGGACCAGGGGCCCGCCGTAACCCACTCACGGTGAGTACGTCGTCAGTCGCGCGCCTCGGCGAGGAGCTTCTGGATCCGGGACACGCCCTCCACCAGGTCCTCGTCACCCAGCGCGTACGACAGGCGCAGGTAACCCGGCGTGCCGAAGGCCTCGCCCGGGACGACCGCGACCTCGGCCTCGTCCAGGATCAGCGCGGCCAGCTCGACCGAGTTCTGCGGGCGCTTGCCGCGGATCTCCTTGCCGAGCAGCGCCTTCACCGACGGGTACACGTAGAACGCGCCCTCCGGCGTCGGGCACAGCACGCCCTCGATCTCGTTGAGCATCCGCACGATGGTCTGGCGGCGCCGGTCGAAGGCGCGCCCCATCTCCTTGACCGCCTCCAGGTCGCCGGACACGGCGGCCAGCGCGGCCACCTGCGCCACGTTGCTCACGTTCGACGTGGCGTGCGACTGCAGGTTGGTCGCGGCCTTCACCACGTCCTTCGGGCCGATGATCCAGCCCACGCGCCAGCCGGTCATCGCGTACGTCTTGGCGACACCGTTGACGACGATGCACTTGTCGCGCAGCTCCGGCATGACCGCCGGCAGGGACGCCGCCGTGGCGCTGCCGTAGACCAGGTGCTCGTAGATCTCGTCGGTCAGCACCCACAGGCCGTGCTCGACGGCCCAGCGGCCGATCGCCTCGGTCTCGGCCTCGCTGTAGACGGCGCCGGTCGGGTTCGACGGGGAGACGAAGAGGACGACCTTGGTCTTCTCCGTGCGCGCGGCCTCCAGCTGCTCCACCGAGACCCGGTAGCCGGTCGTCTCGTCCGCCACGACCTCCACCGGGACACCGCCGGCGAGACGGATCGACTCCGGGTAGGTGGTCCAGTACGGGGCCGGGACGATGACCTCGTCGCCCGGGTCCAGGATGGCGGCGAACGCCTCGTAGATGGCCTGCTTGCCGCCGTTGGTCACGAGGACCTGGGACGCGTCGACCTCGTAACCGGAGTCGCGCAGCGTCTTCGCGGCGATCGCGGCCTTGAGCTCGGGCAGGCCGCCGGCCGGGGTGTAGCGGTGGTACTTCGGGTTCTTGCAGGCCTCGACGGCCGCCTCGACGATGTAGTCCGGCGTCGGGAAGTCGGGCTCACCCGCGCCGAAACCGATGACCGGGCGCCCGGCGGCCTTGAGGGCCTTGGCCTTGGCGTCGACGGCGAGGGTGGCGGACTCGGAGATCGCACCGATCCGGGCGGAGACCCGGCGCTCGGTGGGAGGGGTAGCAGCGCTCATGCGGCCCATCGTCCCAGACCCCGTCCGGGCCCGGCACGCAGGTTTCACGGAGCGGACAGGATCGGTCTTACCTGGTCGTAACCGGTGTCGGGCAGCCGGTCGCCAGGTGTCCTCGGGTCGTCCTCGGGCCGTCCTCGGGCGGTTCTGCGGCGGTTCCGCGGTGGTCTTCGGGACGTCTTGCGGCGTTTCCCGCACGGGTCCTTGGCAGGTCGGAGCCTTTCCTGTTCGACGTGGGGGCCCATGACCACGTACACTCACTGCTCGTTGGCCCGCACCGACCACATCTCACGATGCGGTAGGTTGGTGGCCACGAAGGGTCGTAGCTCAATTGGTAGAGCACCGGTCTCCAAAACCGGCGGTTGGGGGTTCAAGTCCCTCCGGCCCTGCTACACACACCGCCAGGTTGTGTGCGCATGTACGTACTTCATTGCACCGCCGTGCGGCTCCACCCCGGGCGCGGCACGGCCACGACCCGGAATCAGGTGAGAGATCGTGACGGACGCCGTAGGCTCCATCGACATGCCTGATGCCGACGACGCCGCTCCGGAATCGAAGAAGAAGAACCGGAAGGGCGGCAAGCGCGGAAAGAAGGGCCCTCTGGGCCGTCTCGCGCTCTTCTACCGCCAGGTCATCGCGGAACTCCGCAAGGTCGTCTGGCCCACGCGCAGCCAGCTGACGACGTACACCACCGTGGTGATTGTCTTCGTTGTCATCATGATCGGCCTCGTGACCGTGATTGACTATGGCTTCCAGGAAGCAGTCAAGTACGTCTTCGGCTGACTTTTTGTTCCACCCCATCTGTATCGCAGGAAGAAGCAGCCACCGTGTCTGACGCGAACCTGAACGACGCCTTCGAGTCCGAGTCCGTCGAGGACGAGCTCGACATCGTCGAGGCGGCCGACGAGGACCAGGCCGAGGCTGCGGACGTCGAGACCGACGAGGTCGAGGCCGACGACGTCGAGGCCGCCGAGGCCGAGGTCGAGGAGACCGAGGACGAGGCCGCCGAGGACCACGACACCGAGGTCGCCGACGTCGAGGCCGCCGAGGAAGAGGCCGAGGAAGCGGAAGAGGCCGAGCCCGCCGCTCCGGTCGACCCCGTCGCCGCCCTCCGTGACGAGCTGCGCGGCCTGCCCGGCGAGTGGTACGTGATCCACACCTACGCGGGCTACGAGAAGCGCGTGAAGGCCAACCTGGAGCAGCGCGCAGTCTCGCTGAACGTCGAGGACTTCATCTACCAGGCCGAGGTCCCCGAGGAAGAGATCGTCCAGATCAAGAACGGCGAGCGCAAGAACGTCCGGCAGAACAAGCTGCCCGGTTACGTGCTCGTCCGCATGGACCTGACGAACGAGTCCTGGGGTGTCGTCCGCAACACGCCCGGCGTCACCGGCTTCGTCGGCAACGCCTACGACCCGTACCCGCTGACCCTGGACGAGATCGTCAAGATGCTCGCCCCGGAGGCCGAGGAGAAGGCCGCCCGCGAGGCCGCCGAGGCCGAGGGCAAGCCGGCTCCGGCCCGCAAGGTCGAGGTGCAGGTCCTGGACTTCGAGGTCGGCGACTCGGTCACCGTCACCGACGGTCCCTTCGCGACCCTCCAGGCGACGATCAACGAGATCAACGCCGACTCGAAGAAGGTCAAGGGCCTCGTCGAGATCTTCGGTCGCGAGACCCCGGTCGAGCTCAGCTTCGACCAGATCCAGAAGAACTGACGCACCAGGTTTCCGGACAGGTCAGAGGGGCTGCTACAGCCGCTCTGACCTGCTCGGTTTTTGGCCGCGCAGCTATACCCGTTATCGTTGTGCGGTATGCCTCCATCCGGATGACCGGATGGATCGGCTGAAAACTCTCACTAGGACCCGGAGAGAGCTATGCCTCCCAAGAAGAAGAAGGTCACGGGGCTTATCAAGCTCCAGATCAACGCCGGTGCGGCGAACCCGGCCCCGCCGGTCGGCCCCGCGCTCGGTCAGCACGGCGTCAACATCATGGAGTTCTGCAAGGCCTACAACGCCGCGACCGAGTCGCAGCGCGGTTGGGTCATCCCGGTGGAGATCACGGTCTACGAGGACCGTTCCTTCACCTTCATCACCAAGACTCCGCCGGCCGCCAAGATGATCCTCAAGGCCGCGGGCGTGGAGAAGGGCTCCGGCGAGCCGCACAAGACCAAGGTCGCCAAGATCACCGAGGCGCAGGTCCGCGAGATCGCCACCACCAAGATGCCCGACCTCAACGCCAACGACCTGGACGCCGCCGCGAAGATCATCGCCGGCACCGCCCGTTCCATGGGCATCACGGTCGAGGGCTGATCACCCCCGTAGTCCTTCTGTGGTAGGGCCAGCGCCGGCCCGCACCACGACTCCAAACCTGAAACAACAGGAGCAGATGTGAAGCGCAGCAAGTCCCTCCGGGCTGCCGACGCCAAGATCGACCGGGAGAAGCTTTACGCCCCGCTCGAGGCCGTGCGTCTGGCCAAGGAGACCTCCACCACCAAGTTCGACGGCACCGTCGAGGTGGCCTTCCGCCTGGGCGTCGACCCGCGCAAGGCCGACCAGATGGTCCGTGGCACCGTGAACCTTCCGCACGGCACCGGTAAGACCGCCCGGGTCCTGGTCTTCGCGACCGGTGACCGTGCCGAGGCCGCGATCGCCGCGGGCGCCGACATCGTCGGCTCCGACGAGCTCATCGACGAGATCTCCAAGGGCAACCGCCTGAACGAGTTCGACGCCGTGGTGGCCACCCCGGACCTCATGGGCAAGGTCGGCCGCCTCGGCCGCGTCCTCGGCCCGCGTGGTCTCATGCCGAACCCGAAGACCGGCACCGTCACCCCCGATGTCGCCAAGGCTGTCAACGACATCAAGGGCGGCAAGATCGAGTTCCGCGTCGACAAGCACTCGAACCTGCACTTCATCATCGGCAAGGTGTCCTTCGACGACACCAAGCTGGTGGAGAACTACGGCGCCGCGCTGGAGGAGATCCTCCGTCTGAAGCCGTCCGCCGCCAAGGGCCGCTACATCAAGAAGGCCGCCATCACCACCACGATGGGCCCCGGCATTCCGGTCGACCCGAACCGCACCCGTAACCTCCTCGTCGAGGAGGACCCGGCCGCGGTCTGAGCCCTTCCGGCTCGGGAGCCCGTCAGGGCTCCAGCGTCCTGAAACCGCCCCCCACGCCTCTTCGTCAGGCGTGGGGGGCGGTTTATTTCGTGACGCCGCTGTCGGTGCCCTGGGATACGGTGCCGGGGGCGGTTTCGAACAGAAGAGCACGAGGGGTGGGACTCATGAGCATGTCCGGATGGAAGCGGGCGGGTGTCGCGCTGACCGTGGCGGCCGTGGTCGGCGGTGTGGCCGGCTGTGACGGCGGCGACGCCAAGAAGGCCGCGGAGGCACCGGCCAAGGCGGTCTCGGACGGCCTCGGAGACGTCACGAAGGCCCTCACGGCCGCCTTCGAGAAGACCTCGGCCGCCAAGTCGGTGAAGGTCAGCATGACCATCGAGATGACCGGCGCGGGCGCCCAGTCCGGCACCACGACGCTCAGCGGCGTGCAGTCCTGGGACCCGGCCGCGATGGACGTCACCATGGGCGGTCCGATGCTCGGCGGCGCCGGCGGCGCCGGTGCGGGCAACAAGGCCGGCCTGCCCGGCAAGATCCGCATGGTCATGCTGGACAAGGTCATGTACATGGACATGGGCGACAAGCTGGCGTCCGAGTTCGACGGCAAGCACTGGATGAAGATGGACCTCGGCGCCATGGCGAAGATGTCCGGCGATCCCGCGCTCGGCAGCCAGGCGGACAAGAGCCTGGACAACATGAACCAGGACCCGGCACAGCAGCTCGCCCTCCTGCTGAAGTCGCCGAACCTGAAGCACGTCGGCGCCGAGAAGATCGGCGGCACCGACGCCGAGCACTACAAGGGCACGCTGACCTTCGAGGACATGCTCAAGTCCAACAAGGCCTACGACGACGCCGTCCCGGAGAAGGACCGCAAGGCGCTCCTCGACAACGTCCGCAAGGCCGGCATCAAGGGCTACGACACGGAGATCTGGGTCAACTCCGACGGCTACCCGGTCCGGATGCTGCTCGGCATGAAGATGCCCATGGGCTCCATGAAGATGACCGCGAACTACACGGACTACGGCACGAAGGTCGCCGTCCAGGCGCCGCCGGCCAAGGACACGCTCGACTTCGCGCAGCTGATGAAGGACCTCGGCGCGGGCGCGCCGGCCTCCGGCGGCGCCGGCACCGCCGGAGCCACCGCCGGCTCCGCGGGCCTCTAAGAGGGAGAGCGGGGGCGTCCAGGGCCTTTTCAGGGCCCTGGGCGCCCCTCGCAGGGCCTCGTGGAGCCCGTTCCGGGGCCGATTTGCCCCTGGCCGTCACCGTCACGTACGCTTCACCAGAAGCCAAAGACCGCTGGTCGTCGCTGCGCCCGTCAGGGTGCGGAGGCCGAAGGATTCGCTGAGAGATGCGAACGACCCGCGCAGGTGACAGTGGAAGAGTTCCCGGATCCTCGTGAACCGGTCGAGCTGAGCCCCGTGCGCCTGCGCCCGGGGCGTTTTGTTTTGTTCAGCCCCTTCCGCGCGGTCCCATCACCCGGAAGGAGGCCGACGCTTATGGCAAGGCCCGACAAGGCTGCCTCGGTGGCCGAGCTGGAGGACCAGTTCCGCAGCTCGAACGCCGCTGTGCTGACCGAGTACCGGGGTCTCACCGTGGCGCAGCTCAAGACGCTGCGTCGTTCGCTCGGTGAGAACGCCCAGTACGCCGTGGTGAAGAACACGCTGACCAAGATTGCGGCCAACCAGGCCGGGATCACCGCGCTGGACGACCAGTTCACTGGTCCGACCGCGGTCGCCTTCGTCACCGGTGACCCGGTGGAGTCGGCGAAGGCGCTGCGTGACTTCGCCAAGGACAACCCGAACCTGATCATCAAGGGCGGTGTCCTTGAGGGTAAGGCGCTGTCCGCCGATGAGATCAAGAAGCTTGCGGACCTCGAGTCCCGCGAGGTTCTGCTCAGCAAGCTGGCCGGTGCCTTCAAGGGCAAGCAGACGCAGGCTGCTCAGCTCTTCCAGGCGCTGCCGACGAAGCTCGTCCGCACCGTGGACGCGCTGCGCGCCAAGCACGCCGAGCAGGGCGGTGCCGAGTAATTCGGCTCGCGCAATGATCCGAGCCGCCCGTCCGGGCGGAGCGGGTCGCAGCGGGCCGAACGTACGCCCGCCTCACATGTACATCCGGCACCTGCCGATTTAGTGGAAGGATCGCCCATCATGGCGAAGCTCTCTCAGGAAGACCTGCTCGCGCAGTTCGAGGAGATGACCCTCATCGAGCTCTCCGAGTTCGTGACCGCGTTCGAGGAGAAGTTCGACGTCAAGGCTGCCGCGGCCGTCGCCGTCGCCGCCGGTCCGGCCCAGGGTGGCGGCGACGCCGCCGCCGCCGAGGAGAAGGACGAGTTCGACGTCATCCTCACCGGCGCCGGCGACAAGAAGATCCAGGTCATCAAGGTCGTGCGTGAGCTGACCTCCCTGGGTCTGAAGGAGGCCAAGGACCTCGTCGACGGCACCCCGAAGCCGGTCCTCGAGAAGGTCAACAAGGAGGCCGCTGACAAGGCCAAGGAGGCGCTCGAGGGCGCCGGTGCCGCCGTCGAGGTCAAGTAACACCTCGTCGCGTCAGCGACTCCTCTGTTGAGCGTGTAACGCTTGCAGCGTGAAGGGCGATCATCCATCTGGGTGGTCGCCTTTCGGCGTTCCCGAGGACACGCGTGGCGGCGGTCGTGGGGCCCGCGGAAGCGGAGTATGGTGATCTTCGCCGTGCGCCCCGCAGAGGCGGGGGCCTTGACGAACCGCACGCAGCGCGCAATTCTCAGGACGCGTCGTCACAACGATCCGTTTCCGAGGCATGGATCGACGACCGAACGGGCAGTATCGAGGTGCGCCGCACGGCGCGAGGTGCGCGGAGTTGAGAACAACGAGGGTTGCGAATTACTCGCCCTGGACATCAGTGGGCCAAGTGGCTACACTGACCCTTTGCGCTGCCTGTTAGCTGCCCCCTGCCCGTCACCAGGGGCATACCCTCGCATCAGCATCCTGGGCCGACCGCCCCTGACCTGGCCTTTCAGCCGTTTCAGGGTCTCGTGTCCGGGGGCTCCGCTAGGGACCGGTACGCGCGTAGTGAGTCCGAGCCCTCGGAAGGACCCCCTCTTGGCCGCCTCGCGCAACGCCTCGACCAATACGAACAACGGCGCAAGCACTGCCCCGCTGCGCATCTCCTTTGCAAAGATCAAGGAGCCCCTCGAGGTTCCGAACCTCCTCGCGCTCCAGACCGAGAGCTTCGACTGGCTGCTCGGCAACGCCGCGTGGAAGGCTCGCGTCGAGGCCGCCCTTGAGTCGGGACAGGACGTCCCCACGAAGTCGGGTCTGGAGGAGATCTTCGAGGAGATCTCCCCGATCGAGGACTTCTCCGGGTCGATGTCGCTGACCTTCCGCGACCACCGCTTCGAGCCGCCGAAGAACTCGATCGACGAGTGCAAGGACCGTGACTTCACCTACGGTGCCCCGCTCTTCGTCACCGCCGAGTTCACCAACAACGAGACCGGCGAGATCAAGTCCCAGACGGTCTTCATGGGCGACTTCCCGCTCATGACGAACAAGGGCACCTTCGTCATCAACGGCACCGAGCGTGTCGTCGTGTCGCAGCTGGTCCGTTCGCCCGGTGTCTACTTCGACTCCTCCATCGACAAGACGTCCGACAAGGACATCTACTCCGCCAAGATCATCCCGTCCCGGGGTGCCTGGCTGGAGATGGAGATCGACAAGCGCGACATGGTCGGCGTCCGTATCGACCGCAAGCGCAAGCAGTCCGTCACCGTCCTCCTGAAGGCCCTCGGCTGGACCACCGAGCAGATCCTGCAGGAGTTCGGCGAGTACGAGTCCATGCGCGCCACCCTGGAGAAGGACCACACCCAGGGCCAGGACGACGCGCTGCTCGACATCTACCGCAAGCTGCGCCCGGGCGAGCCGCCGACGCGCGAGGCCGCCCAGACGCTGCTCGAGAACCTGTACTTCAACCCGAAGCGCTACGACCTCGCGAAGGTCGGCCGCTACAAGGTCAACAAGAAGCTCGGCGCCGACGAGCCGCTGGACGCGGGTGTCCTCACCACCGACGACATCATCGCGACCATCAAGTACCTGGTGCAGCTGCACGCCGGCGAGACCGAGACGGTCGGCGCCAACGGCAACCAGATCGTCGTCGAGACCGACGACATCGACCACTTCGGCAACCGTCGTCTGCGCAACGTCGGCGAGCTCATCCAGAACCAGGTCCGCACGGGTCTGGCCCGCATGGAGCGCGTCGTCCGCGAGCGGATGACCACCCAGGACGTCGAGGCGATCACGCCGCAGACCCTGATCAACATCCGGCCGGTCGTCGCCTCCATCAAGGAGTTCTTCGGCACCAGCCAGCTGTCGCAGTTCATGGACCAGAACAACCCGCTGTCCGGGCTGACGCACAAGCGTCGTCTGTCCGCGCTCGGCCCGGGTGGTCTGTCCCGTGAGCGGGCCGGCTTCGAGGTCCGAGACGTGCACCCGTCCCACTACGGACGCATGTGCCCGATCGAGACCCCCGAAGGCCCGAACATCGGTCTGATCGGTTCGCTCGCCTCGTACGGCCGCGTCAACGCGTTCGGCTTCGTCGAGACGCCGTACCGCAAGGTCGTCGAGGGCCAGGTCACCGACGAGGTCGACTACCTGACCGCCGACGAGGAGGACCGCTTCGTCATCGCCCAGGCGAACGCGACCCTGAACGACGAGCTGCAGTTCACCGAGGCTCGCGTCCTGGTCCGCCGCCGTGGCGGCGAGGTCGACTACGTCCCGCCGACCGACGTCGACTACATGGACGTCTCGCCGCGCCAGATGGTGTCGGTCGCGACCGCCATGATCCCGTTCCTCGAGCACGACGACGCCAACCGTGCCCTCATGGGCGCGAACATGATGCGTCAGGCCGTTCCGCTGATTAAGTCGGAGGCCCCGCTCGTCGGCACCGGCATGGAGTACCGCTGCGCCACCGACGCCGGCGACGTGCTCAAGGCCGAGAAGGCCGGTGTGGTCCAGGAGCTGTCCGCGGACTACATCACGGTCGCCAACGACGACGGCACGTACAACACGTACCGCCTGCACAAGTTCTCCCGCTCCAACCAGGGCACCTCGGTCAACCAGAAGGTCGTGGTGGACGAGGGCGACCGGGTCATCGAGGGCCAGGTCCTCGCCGACGGTCCCGCCACCGAGAACGGCGAGATGGCGCTCGGCAAGAACCTGCTCGTGGCCTTCATGCCGTGGGAGGGTCACAACTACGAGGACGCGATCATCCTGTCGCAGCGCCTCGTGCAGGACGACGTCCTCTCCTCGATCCACATCGAGGAGCACGAGGTCGACGCCCGTGACACCAAGCTCGGCCCCGAGGAGATCACCCGGGACATCCCGAACGTCTCCGAGGAGGTCCTCGCCGACCTCGACGAGCGCGGCATCATCCGCATCGGTGCCGAGGTCGTCGCCGGCGACATCCTGGTCGGCAAGGTCACCCCGAAGGGTGAGACCGAGCTGACCCCGGAGGAGCGCCTGCTCCGCGCGATCTTCGGTGAGAAGGCCCGTGAGGTCCGTGACACCTCGCTGAAGGTCCCGCACGGCGAGACCGGCAAGGTCATCGGCGTCCGCGTCTTCGACCGCGAGGAGGGCGACGAGCTTCCTCCGGGCGTGAACCAGCTGGTCCGCGTCTACGTCGCCCAGAAGCGCAAGATCACCGACGGTGACAAGCTCGCCGGCCGTCACGGCAACAAGGGTGTCATCTCCAAGATCCTCCCGATCGAGGACATGCCGTTCCTCGAGGACGGCACCCCGGTCGACATCATCCTCAACCCGCTCGGCGTCCCGTCCCGAATGAACCCGGGACAGGTCCTGGAGATCCACCTCGGCTGGCTCGCCAGCCGCGGCTGGGACGTCTCCGGCCTCGCCGACGAGTGGGCGCAGCGCCTCCAGGCCATCGGTGCCGACCAGGTCGCCCCCGGCACCAACGTCGCCACCCCGGTCTTCGACGGTGCGCGTGAGGACGAGCTCGCGGGTCTGCTCCAGCACACCATCCCGAACCGCGACGGCGAGCGCATGGTGCTCCCGTCCGGCAAGGCGAGGCTGTTCGACGGCCGCTCCGGCGAGCCGTTCCCGGACCCGATCTCGGTCGGGTACATGTACATCCTCAAGCTCCACCACCTGGTCGACGACAAGCTGCACGCCCGCTCGACCGGCCCGTACTCGATGATCACCCAGCAGCCGCTGGGTGGTAAGGCCCAGTTCGGTGGCCAGCGCTTCGGTGAGATGGAGGTGTGGGCGCTGGAGGCTTACGGCGCCGCGTACGCCCTCCAGGAGCTGCTGACGATCAAGTCCGACGACGTGACCGGCCGCGTGAAGGTCTACGAGGCCATCGTCAAGGGCGAGAACATCCCTGAGCCCGGCATCCCCGAGTCCTTCAAGGTGCTCATCAAGGAGATGCAGTCCCTGTGCCTCAACGTGGAGGTGCTGTCCTCGGACGGCATGTCCATCGAGATGCGCGACACCGACGAGGACGTCTTCCGCGCTGCGGAGGAGCTCGGTATCGACCTGTCCCGGCGCGAGCCGAGCAGCGTCGAAGAGGTCTGACGGGAGTCCGGTACGGGGACTCGGTGAACCATCGCTGAGTCCCCGGCCGGCCCCAGGACCCCCGTATCAGACCCACAGCCTTACAACCCTGAGAGGGATTGACGCATAGTGCTCGACGTCAACTTCTTCGACGAGCTCCGGATCGGTCTGGCCACCGCTGACGACATCCGTCAGTGGAGCCACGGCGAGGTCAAGAAGCCGGAGACCATCAACTACCGCACCCTGAAGCCCGAGAAGGACGGACTCTTCTGCGAGAAGATCTTCGGTCCGACCCGGGACTGGGAGTGCTACTGCGGCAAGTACAAGCGTGTCCGCTTCAAGGGCATCATCTGTGAGCGGTGTGGCGTCGAGGTCACCCGCGCCAAGGTGCGCCGTGAGCGGATGGGCCACATCGAGCTGGCCGCTCCCGTCACCCACATCTGGTACTTCAAGGGCGTTCCGTCGCGCCTCGGCTACCTGCTGGACCTCGCTCCGAAGGACCTGGAGAAGGTCATCTACTTCGCGGCGTACATGATCACGTACGTCGACGACGAGCGCCGTACGCGTGACCTGCCCTCGCTGGAGGCCCACGTCTCCGTCGAGCGCCAGCAGATCGAGAACCGTCGCGACTCCGACCTCGAAGGCCGCGCCAAGAAGCTCGAGAGCGACCTGGCCGAGCTCGAGGCCGAGGGCGCCAAGGCCGACGTGCGCCGCAAGGTGCGCGAGGGTGCCGAGCGCGAGATGAAGCAGCTGCGCGACCGCGCGCAGCGCGAGATCGACCGTCTCGACGAGGTCTGGAACCGCTTCAAGAACCTCAAGGTCCAGGACCTGGAGGGCGACGAGCTCCTCTACCGCGAGCTGCGTGACCGCTTCGGCACGTACTTCGACGGCTCGATGGGTGCCGCGGCGCTGCAGAAGCGCCTCGAGTCCTTCGACCTGGAGGAGGAGGCGGAGAAGCTCCGCGAGATCATCCGTACCGGCAAGGGCCAGAAGAAGACCCGTGCGCTCAAGCGCCTCAAGGTCGTCTCCGCGTTCCTGCAGACCGCGAACAGCCCCAAGGGCATGGTTCTCGACTGCGTGCCGGTCATCCCGCCGGACCTGCGTCCGATGGTGCAGCTCGACGGTGGCCGCTTCGCGACCTCCGACCTGAACGACCTGTACCGCCGTGTGATCAACCGCAACAACCGTCTGAAGCGTCTGCTCGACCTCGGTGCGCCCGAGATCATCGTGAACAACGAGAAGCGGATGCTCCAGGAGGCGGTCGACGCCCTCTTCGACAACGGCCGTCGCGGTCGCCCGGTCACGGGCCCCGGCAACCGTCCGCTGAAGTCCCTCAGCGACATGCTGAAGGGTAAGCAGGGTCGATTCCGTCAGAACCTGCTCGGCAAGCGTGTGGACTACTCCGCGCGTTCCGTCATCGTCGTCGGCCCGCAGCTCAAGCTGCACCAGTGCGGTCTGCCGAAGGCCATGGCGCTCGAGCTCTTCAAGCCGTTCGTGATGAAGCGCCTGGTCGACCTGAACCACGCGCAGAACATCAAGTCGGCCAAGCGGATGGTCGAGCGCGGCCGCACGGTCGTGTACGACGTCCTCGAAGAGGTCATCGCCGAGCACCCGGTGCTGCTGAACCGTGCACCCACGCTGCACCGCCTCGGAATCCAGGCCTTCGAGCCGCAGCTGGTCGAGGGCAAGGCCATCCAGATCCACCCGCTCGTCTGCACCGCGTTCAACGCGGACTTCGACGGTGACCAGATGGCCGTCCACCTGCCGCTCTCCGCGGAGGCGCAGGCCGAGGCCCGCATCCTGATGCTGTCCTCGAACAACATCCTCAAGCCCGCCGACGGCCGTCCGGTGACGATGCCGACCCAGGACATGGTCCTCGGTCTGTTCTTCCTCACCACCGACGGCGAGCTGCGTGACGTCAAGGGCGAGGGCCGCGCGTTCGGCTCCACGGCCGAGGCGATCATGGCGTTCGACGCCGGCGAGCTGTCGCTGCAGTCGCAGATCGACATCCGCTTCCCGATCGGCACCGTTCCGCCGCGCGGCTGGGTTCCCCCGGTCGCCGAGGAGGGCGAGCCGGAGTGGCAGCAGGGTGACAGCTTCCGTCTGAAGACCACGCTGGGCCGTGCGCTCTTCAACGAGCTGCTGCCCGAGGACTACCCGTTCGTCGACTACTCCGTCGGCAAGAAGCAGCTCTCCGAGATCGTCAACGACCTCGCCGAGCGCTACCCCAAGGTCATCGTGGCGGCGACGCTCGACAACCTGAAGGCGGCCGGCTTCTACTGGGCCACCCGTTCCGGCGTCACCGTCGCCATCTCGGACGTCGTCGTCCCGGAGGCGAAGAAGGCGATCGTCGCCGGCTACGAGGCGCAGGACGAGAAGGTCCAGAAGCAGTACGAGCGCGGTCTGATCACCAAGGAAGAGCGCACTCAGGAGCTCATCGCGATCTGGACCAAGGCGACCAACGAGGTCGCCGAGGCCATGAACGAGAACTTCCCCAAGACGAACCCCATCTTCATGATGGTTGACTCGGGTGCCCGAGGAAACATGATGCAGATGCGGCAGATCGCCGGTATGCGTGGTCTGGTGTCGAACGCCAAGAACGAGACCATCCCGCGTCCGATCAAGGCGTCCTTCCGCGAGGGCCTGTCCGTGCTCGAGTACTTCATCTCGACCCACGGTGCCCGTAAGGGTCTCGCCGACACCGCCCTGCGTACCGCCGACTCGGGTTACCTGACCCGTCGTCTGGTGGACGTCTCGCAGGACGTGATCATCCGCGAGGAGGACTGTGGCACCGAGCGCGGTCTGAAGCTGCGGATCGCGGCCAAGGACGAGGCCGGTGTGCTGCGGAAGGCCGACGACGTCGAGACCTCCGTGTACGCGCGGATGCTCGCCGAGGACGTCGTCGTGGACGGCAAGGTCATCGCGCCGGCCAACGTCGACCTGGGTGACGTGCTCATCGACGCCCTCGTCAAGGCGGGCGTCGAGGAGGTCAAGACCCGCTCGGTCCTGACCTGTGAGTCCGCCGTCGGCACCTGTGCCTTCTGCTACGGCCGCTCGCTGGCCACCGGCAAGCTGGTCGACATCGGTGAGGCGGTCGGCATCATCGCCGCCCAGTCCATCGGTGAGCCCGGTACCCAGCTGACGATGCGTACCTTCCACACCGGTGGTGTGGCCGGTGACGACATCACCCAGGGTCTGCCCCGTGTCGTCGAGCTCTTCGAGGCCCGGCAGCCGAAGGGTGTCGCCCCGATCTCGGAGGCGGCCGGCCGCGTCCGCATCGAGGAGACCGAGAAGACCAAGAAGATCGTCATCACGCCGGACGACGGCAGCGACGAGACGGCGTACCCGATCTCGAAGCGTGCCCGTCTGCTGGTGGGCGAGGGCGACCACGTCGAGGTGGGCCAGAAGCTCACCGTGGGTGCCACCAACCCGCACGACGTGCTGCGCATCCTCGGCCAGCGTGCCGTCCAGGTCCACCTGGTCGGCGAGGTCCAGAAGGTCTACAACTCGCAGGGCGTGTCGATCCACGACAAGCACATCGAGATCATCATCCGGCAGATGCTGCGCCGCGTGACGATCATCGAGTCCGGCGACGCGGAGCTCCTGCCGGGCGAGCTGGTCGAGCGTTCGAAGTTCGAGACCGAGAACCGTCGTGTGGTCCAGGAAGGCGGCCACCCGGCCTCCGGCCGTCCGCAGCTGATGGGTATCACCAAGGCCTCGCTGGCGACGGAGTCCTGGCTGTCGGCCGCCTCCTTCCAGGAGACGACCCGAGTCCTGACGGATGCGGCGATCAACGCCAAGTCCGACAGCCTCATCGGCCTCAAGGAGAACGTCATCATCGGTAAGCTCATCCCGGCCGGTACGGGTCTGTCCCGCTACCGCAACATCCGGGTCGAGCCGACCGAGGAGGCCAAGGCCGCGATGTACTCGGCCGTCGGCTACGACGACATCGACTACTCGCCGTTCGGCACCGGCTCCGGCCAGGCCGTTCCGCTGGAGGACTACGACTACGGTCCGTACAACCAGTAAGCGGTAGCGAAACGCCAAGAAGGGCGGCACCCTCGCGAGGGGGTGCCGCCCTTCGGCGTTCTCTCCGGTCGTACGGCGCTCAGCGCGCGGTCAGCTCCCAGGCCGTGACGGCGACGGTCGCCACCGCGGCCAGCGCGCCGATGCTGGCCAGCGGCCAGCGGGAGCGCTCCAGGGCGTCGAGCCGTGCCTCGTGGTCGGCGAGCTGCTTGTCGGTCTGGTCGCTGCGCTGGACGAGCAGCGCGAGCGAGCCGTCGACCCGGGCGAAGCCGGCCTCCAGCGTTCCGCGCAGTCGTTCCAGTTCGAGGGCCACCGCGACCGGGTCGTTCGGGTCAGGGTCGCTCATCGGCAGCCGCCTCGGGAAGGGCCGTCGGGAGCGTCTGCTCCGGGGCGGTGCGCAGCCAGGACGGCAGCAGTGCCTGGAAGGCCGGGAAGGCCATGACCCGGGTGAGGGCGCCGGCGACGGCGAGGGCCCCCGCGACCCAGGGCAGGGTGGCGGGGATGCCGGAGGCGTCGACGATCGCCGGCAGGACGACGGCGATGCCGACGGCTGTCTGCAGCACGGTGCGGACCGTGCGCTTGGCGGCTTCGGACATGGGTGGTTCTCCTTGCGTGGGGGTGCTGGTGCGGAGCGGGTGCTACCGCACGAACGGAACCTTGAGCGCGTTCCAGGAGGCGGCGCCGGGCCAGCCGTCGGCGTCGGAGCCGGAGAAGCCGAGCTTGCGCTGCCAGGCGGCGTAGGACTGGCGGTCGGTCTCGGACCAGCGCGGGCTGGGGCCGACCTGGTAGCGGCCGCAGCCCTCGGCGACCAGCCGGCGGCCCATCGCGGTGACGATCGGGGAGCTCGGGGTGGTCTTGAAGAAGGCGGTGCCGGGGAACGGCTGGTAGCGCGGGGCGGCCGGCTTGGCGGGCGGCGCCGGCTTGGCGGCGGGTGCCTTGCCGAGGCGCTGCTGGATCCGGTCGCGCATGCCGGGCATGCCGAAGCCGCGCGGGTCGTTCTTCCAGTCGGACCACTCGGAGTGGCCGATGACGGACCTGGCGCCCCAGCCGTGGGCGCGGCAGAGCGCCGCGGACACCCGCTCGATGGCGTCGAGCTGGGCGGGCGGCCACGGGTCGGAGCCGTTGCCGAGGTTGATGCACTCGAAGCCGTAGAAGCGGCTGTTGCCGTCGACGGCGCCGGCGCTGCCCTGGTGTTCGCGCGGGGTCGGCGGCCGCACCCCGTACGTCTCGCTGATGACGGCCTGGAGGACGGACGGGTCGCCGCCGCCGGCGTGGTTGGCGCGGCCGGCGGAGATCAGGTGGACGGTGCCGTCCTTGGCGATCACACCGTGGCACAGCGGTCCGGGCAGTCCGGCGTAGCCGTTGTAGCAGAGCTCGACGGTGTTGTCGGTGCCGGCGCTGACCGTGTGGTGGATCACGACGCCGACGACCGGGCCCCAGGCGCCGTGGCCGTTGCGGTCGTGGGTGCGCCAGCCGTCGTGCTCGACGACGGTGACGCCTTCGGCGCGGAGCGCGGCGACGAGCCGGTCGGCGGAGAGGGGAGTGGCCATCTGAGTCCTCCGGGCATGAGAAAACCCCGGCCGGTCCGGCGCGGGGCGTGGGCGTACGGGGTGGGGCGGGTGGTGCTGGCGGTGCGGGCAGTGCTGTTGTTACGGGGCGGGCTGGACCGTCGGCTCGGGAGCCGGCGGGGCCGGGGCCCAGTGGGCGCAGAGCTGGGTGTAGGCGTCGCGGCGTGCGTCGAAGTCGGCGACGGCCGCGGCCACGGCCCGCTGGACGGCGGTCGGGTCGGGGACGGCCGGGTTGCCGTCCTTGCCCGGGACCGTGACCAGGCCGTAGCCGCGCAGCACGGCGTCGCCCGCGCCGTTCTCGGCGAACTGGGCGGTGACCTGCACCGACGGGTACTGGCCGGTCACCGGGTCCCGCTCCAGGGCGCCGCCGAGGGTGTTGTCGTAGACGCGGATGGTGAAGGTGTGGCCGTTCTCGACGACGGTGGCGCGGCCCGCGTAGTCGATGGCCACGCCCCAGGGCTGGGTCGGGTCGATGTTCAAGGTGTGCTCCTCGTGGTCCTCGTGCTGCTCGGTCGGCTGCTGGGTCGGCTGATCGGGCGCCGGATCAGGTCTGGGTGCCGTAGATGAGGACGGGCTGGGCGTAGACCGTGCCGCCGGTGGCCATGGCCTGGATCTCGATCTTCATCGTGGTGCCGAACTTGGTCTTCATGTCGCCGGGCAGCAGGTTGACGTGGTCGTACGTGGAGCCGGCGGTGACGGTGGGGCCGAACTGGACGTCGTCGACCATGACCCGCACCTGGCCGGTCGCGCCGCTGGACGCTCCCGTGTTGACGGACAGCCGGAGCTTCGGCTGCCAGACCGGGTTGAACGAGCGGGCGATGGTGGTGAAGGTGGCGCTGGTGGTGGACGGCCACTTGGTCATGTCGACCGGGACCGGCGGCATCAGGTGCAGCCAGGGCCGGGCGAGACCGCCCGTCATGATGTCGTCGGCGAAGATCTCGTGGTCGTAACCGTCGAAGATCCGGAACAGCGGCCGGGTGATGGTGACGCTTCCGGTCTGCGTGGGCGGACGGATCTCGCTGACCGCGGGCCGGGTGTTGACGGCGGTCGAGAGGGCCTTCAGCCGGCGCTCCATCTGGTTGAGCCGGTCGATGATGTCCTCGGGCAGCTGGGGCATCAGGCCTCCTCAAGGTAGAGCTCGGCGGTGTCGGGTCGGCCGCGTTCCGGCGGGGTGATCTTGACGCCGATGATGCGGTAGCGGGCGTCGAGGCCCTGCGAGTACCACTCGTCGGTGATGCGGATGCGGGCCACCCGCCCGATGAGCGCGGGCGGGACCATCCCGCCCAGGTGGATGCTGATCGCCGGGATGACGACGGCGCCGCGCGCCTCGTCGAGCTCGGCCTTGGCCAGCGAGTTGAGCGTCAGCTGGTCGCTGATCTCGTTGTGGTCCGAGGACAGGTCGATCAGCGGCCAGCCGTCGGCGAGCAGGTCGGTGGCGGTCTGCGGGTCGGAGACCAGCGGCCGCGACTCGGTGCCGGCGTTGCCGTTGGGCGACGAGCCGCGGGCCACGGCGGTGGTGCCGCCGCGCGTCGCGTCGTACGGGAAGGAGTACGACAGGATCACGCCGGGCCGGTCGAAGAGCAGGTCGGTGGCGCCGGTACGGATCTTCGGGTGGCCGAGCCGCAGCTGCCGGATGCGCTCGCCGGAGAACGGGTCGCGATAGACCAGGAACTGGTACTCGAAGCCGTCCTGGAGCGAGGCGAGCTGGTCCAGGGCCTCCAGATAGACCGTCTCGTCGCCGTTGCGCCAGCTCACCGTCCGCTTGACGTCGGACTGCTCGTCGCCGTACGTGATCTTGAAGCAGGGGCCGCTCTTGGCCGTCATCTGCTTCCACAGACCGCGGGCGATGTCGAGCTGGTCGACGTCGTTGTAGACGAGCTCGTCGGTACGGATCCGGCGGCGGCCCGCGTACGAGTCGAAGGTGGCGGCCTGGATGCCGAGGGTCAGCACGCCGCGGCCGCTGGACTGCAGGGTGGTGGTCCAGATGATGCCGCCCCACCACAGGTCCCCGCCGCGCTCCAGATAGACCGCGGTCCGGCCCTCGCGGACCTTCTTGACCCGGTCCGCGATCTCCTTGTTGGGGATCGGGATGGTGCCGGACAGGGAGCCGGCCTTGCCGATGTAGTCGTCGAAGGAGACGTCCCGCAGCGGCAGGATGTCGATGGTCTGATCGGTGATCAGGTCGCAGAAGATGGCCCGGTAGGGCGTGTCGAGTGCCATGGCGGGCCTCCCTTACAGGACGTAGGTGGCGGAGATGCGGATGGCCTTGCCGCTGGCCAGCGTCGCGTTGGGCGACCAGGTCCGCAGGTTGATCACACCGCCGGTGGTGATGTCGGCGGCGCCGTTGGCGTAGCCGTCGGAGGCGACGGACTCGAGCCCGAAGGCGGGACGCCAGCCGGAGGGCAGGGTGCACATCGGCTCGTCGGCGATCTGCCCGGCGTTGTCGGCGGTGACGGTGGGGCCGGTGCGGCTGACGGTGACCGTGACGGTGCACACCCCGCCCTTGGTCTTGCGGCCCGAGAACGCCACCACGGACCAGTTGGCGAGGGCGGTGACACCGGTGGTGGCGGTGTCCACCTCGACCGAGGCGTAGTTCACCCAGGTGCTGCCGTTCCAGCGCTGCAGGTTCCCGCCGTTGTCGCGGTACTGGCCGGTGTAGCTGCCGGTGGCGACGGTGCCGTTGGGCGCGATGCCGCCGATCTCCTTCGGGTAGGCGACCCAGGCGGTGCCGTCCCAGCGCTGGAGGAAGTGCGCGTTGTTGTTGTCCTGGTACTGGCCCGGGTAGGAGCCGGGCATGCCGGCGTTGTTGTAGACGGGCAGGATGCCGCCGACGCTCACCAGCGTCTGCCGCAGGTCGGTGGCCGCGCCGCCCGCCCAGTCGATGCCGCCGTTGCCGGCCGACGCGCCCTTCTTGACCAGGACCGAGTACAGCGTCACGGTGCGCTCGGGAGCGGTCGGGGCCTCGGGCAGGGCCTTCGGCGTGCCCTTGATGATCTCGATGGCGGCGTCGTACTTGCCGAGGGAGTCCACGTCGTTGTCGTAGACGCGGACCACGACGAGGTCGATGCGCGGGTTGAGCGGGTCGCCGTCGGCGAAGGTGAGGGTGGTGTCCTGGTCGAGCGCCACCTGGTAGGCGCCGTCGGTGGTGTTGCCCTGGATGACGGCCTTGCCGTGGTAGACGGTGGCCGTCATCGGGCCGGTGCCGTTCATCCACAGGCCGCCGACCTGGTACTTGCCGTCGTACGTGCCGGGCAGGATGCCGGTACGGGACGCGAGCGGGTTGACCGGTGTGGTGGCGCCGATGGAGGTGATACGGGTGTTCTGACGGGTCTGACCGGTGGGCAGCAGCCAGCCGGAGCGTACGGGCATGGAGAACTCCTGGAGGGTGGGGCGGTCGGTCGGCGGCCTCGCGGGCTCAGTACTGCGGGGTCACCTGGATGAAGGTGTTGTCGAACCAGGCCCGCACGTTGGCGTTGGAGGTCCGGTAGTACGCGGTGACGGTGTAGGTCGCGCCCGGCGTCAGGGTGTGCAGCCGCTGGGTCGTCGAGGCGGAGAACGCGTCCGTCGGGTCGGCGGACTTGGAGGCGATGGCGGCGAGCTCGTCGTCCAGGTCGCGGTGGACGGTGGTGCCCTGCATCACGCGGACGCACATGTACGCCGAGCTGGCGATGCCCGTGGTGCCGCTGTTCAGGCTCAGCTCCATCCGGGAGCCGAAGGTGAGGATCGCCTGCCGCGACTCCGGCGCCACGAAGGTCACCGTCAGCGGGTTCTCGGCCCGCTCGATCAGGCTGTTCACGTAGGTGGTCGAGGTGGTGTAGCCGGCGTCGATCGAGTCGTTGAAGTACGGACCCGGGTACGCCGCCGCCCACTTGGCGCCGTCCCAGCGCTGCAGCGGACCGGACGTCATCGCCCGGTACTGGCCGGTGTAGCTGGCCTGGGTGGTGGCGGCGGAGGTGGGGATGATGCCGCCGACCGCCTCCGGGTAGGAGACCCACTTGCCGCCGTCCCAGCGCTGGAACTGGTTGTTGGAGGTGTCCTGGTACTGGCCCGGGTGGGCGCCCGGCAGCACCGCGCCCTCGACCGGGAGGATGCCGCCGACGGAGACGACCGGGGTGCGCAGGTCCTTCAGGGCGGTGGCCCACGGGATGCCGCCGTTGCCGGCGCTGGCGCCGGCCGGCACCGTCACCTGGTACAGCGGGAGGCTGCGCACCGGCGTCGGCGGGACCTTCGGGGTCTGCTCGGCGACGCCCTTGACGATCTCGATGACGGCCTCGTTGCGGGTGCCGCCGTCGTAGAGCTTGTCGTAGACCTTGAGGACGACCAGGTCGATTCGGGCGTAGGCCTCGCCCGGCGCGAAGGTGATCTGCTCGGCGACCGGCAGGGCCACCGGGAAGACGCCCTGCGAGATGTCGCCCTGGATGACGGCGCGGCCCTCGGAGACGGTGGCGCTCATGGCGGAGGCGCCGTCCATCCAGAAGCCCGACAGCCGCCACTTGCCGTCGTAGGAGCCGGGCAGGATGCCGGAGCGGACCTGCACCGGGTTGATCATGGTGGTCACGCCGACCTGGTTGAGGCGGGTGTCCTCACGGGTCTGGCCGGTCTCGGCGACCCAGCTGCTGCGCAGGTTCATGGGGTTCTCCAATCAGGGAAGTTGACGGGACGTCAGGACGTGATCGTCAGGACTTGATCCACTCGGCGGACAGGTTGCAGGCGTAGCCGGAACCGCCGAGCGTCTTCACCGCTGCCGTGTGGGAGTGGTAGGCGGCGAGCTGCAGCGTGTTGCCCGCGGTGAGCTTGACCAGGCCGCTGCCGCCGACGGTGATGGCGCCGTTGCCGGCCGCGATCAGCCAGGTGGTGCGGTTCAGGCCGGCGCCGTTGACGAGGATCCGGGCGCCGCGCGTGCCGGTCTGGCCGTCGTTGGCGAAGGCCACGAGCCCGGAGACCCGCCACCAGCCGGTGCGCGGGACGGTGTAGGTGGTGGTCCCGTTCCAGGCCGAGGCGTCGTCGACGTCGACGGTCGGCAGGTTGACCGTCGTCCAGGTGGTCGGGTTGATCGTCTGCTGGTGTGCCGTGAGCAGCTGCGAGGCACTGAGCAGGACGCTCGCCGTGCCCTGCGCGTACTGCCAGGCCGAACCGTCCCAGCGCTGCAGGATCCCGGAGTTGTCCCGGTACTGGCCGGCGTAGCTGCCGGTCGAGACCAGGGAGGCGGGCGCGATGCCGCCGATGGGCCGCGGATACGACACCCAGGTCGTGCCGTCCCAGCGCTGCAGCATGCCGGCCGCGTCGCGGTACTGGCCGACGTACGCGCCCTTGAAACCGCTGGTCGGGGTGATGCCGCCGAGCGCCACCGTCGGCCAGTGCTGGGTGGCGACGCCGCCGGTGGTCCAGGCGATGCCGCCGGTGCCGGCCGAGGTGCCCTTCGGTACGCGGACGGTGTAGAGCGGCTGGGTGGTGCCGGGGCCGCCGGCCGGGGCCACCGGGGTGGCCGAGGGCGTGCCCTTGACCAGGCGGATGACGGCGTCGGTGGTGCCGGTCTTGTCGTAGTCGTCGTCCAGGACGGCGAGTTCGATCAGGTCGATCCGGTCGTTCTGCGGATCGCCGTCCTCGACGGTGATCGTCTCCGGCGACACCACGGTGACCAGGTAGGCGCCCTGGCGGGTGTCGTTGCCCTGCAGGATGGCGCGGCCGGTGCCGATCGTGCACTGCATCGGAGCGGTCCCGGTCAGGACGAAGCCGCCCGGCAGGATGCCCGGCCGGGAACGCAGCGGGGTCTCCTCCGGGCTGGCGCCGCTCGGGGTGAGCAGCGCGGCCAGGGTGAGACGGGTGTCCTCGCGGGTCTGGCCGGTGGGCTTCAGCCAGGCGGCCCGTACGGTCATGGGTTCACCTCTTCTGGGGGGAGCGGACGGGGATTCGGTTCACGCGGAGGGAGCCGGGACGCGGCTCGGGGCCCGGACGGGGCCGGTGGCCGAGGCCCGGACGGTGGCCGGGGCCCGGGCGGGGCCGGGGGCCCCGGTCACCACTCGGCGCTGCGCCAGCGGACCGTCATCAGGGCGTCCGGCGTCGACGAGTCGGCGCGGAAGGACAGCTCCGTGCGGCCCGGCTCGAGCAGGAACAGCTCCTCGGGGCTGGAGTCGGCCATCGCGGTGTGCCGGCGCGACGCGGTGTTGTTGAGCATCACCGTGCCGTTGGCGGTGTCCACGACCAGCTCGTCACCGGCGGCCAGATCGATCGCGTACCGCAGCCGCCGCTTGCTGACCCGCTCGGTGACGGTCGGCATGGAGCAGGGACCGCGGAAGACGATCACCGGGTGGGTCGCCGCGGAGCCGGTGTTCTCGGCGACCGCGTCACCGGTGGACTTGGCCTGGCCCCAGTTGAGCGGCCAGGTCAGCGGCCAGGTCAGACCGGACTCCGGCTGCGGCGGGGAGGTGGTGGCGACCTGCTCGTTGACGGCGTAGCGGCGCGGGTCGGAGGCCAGCCACTGGATCGACATCTTCGAGCTGCCCTGGGTGGCGAAGCCCTGGTCGGCCGGGACCACCCGCTGGGCGATCCGGGCGCGTACGGCGAGCATCTCGCCGTGCAGCTGGACGGTGAGCCAGCGCTCCTCGTCGAGCAGGGCGAGCGCCTGGCGCAGCGCGCGGATGGCCGGCACGGCCTCGCTGTACTCCGGCACCAGCACGATCGTGCCGCTGATCTTGCGCGGCTTGGCGTACCGGGAGCCGGGCCAGGCACCGTGCGAGGTGGGCCGGTCGGCGTCGGAGGAGTCGTACTCGGGCAGGTCCTCCCAGCCCTGGAGACCGGCCCGGTCGACGGCGAACGGCGTGTCGGGACCGATGAGAAGCCCGGCCCACTGGATCTGCCCGTCCTGGGTGATCAGCGAGCCGGGCGCGAGGTCGGCGGTGAAGTTGCTTCCGGCATATGCGGTTGTGGTCTCGGCCATGGGGCCGTCACCTCACTTCTGAGCGGGCTGTCGGGTGAGAAGGGGCTTCAGCGGTGGGCGGCGACGAGGAAGAGCAGGTCCTCGGCGGTCGCCCGCGGGCCGGCCCCCGGCTCCTCGTGGAACTCCCGGATGCGGTGCGGCTGTCGCGGAGCCTCGGTGAGCGCCGGCACACGGCGGGACTCGAGCACGGTGAGCGGATCGATGCGCGGCGCGCTGTCGGCACCGGGGAAGACGACACCGCCATCGGCGAGCATCGGGATCTTGTCGATGTCGACGCCGAAGTGCTTGCCGAGGAAGTCGAAGCTCAGCTTGTTGAGCCCGTCGATGATCCAGTTGGCGAAGGCGATGAGACCGTTGATGGGGCCCTTGACGACCCCGATGACGGCGGTCAGAGCGCCCTTCACCAGCTCACCCATGCCGTGCAGGGCGTTGCCGACCGCGTCCTTGGCGTGGCGGAAGAAGCCCGGGATCTTGTCGGTGAAGAAGGACAGGAACGGCTGGACGGCGCTCCGGATCCCGCCGATGGTGCGGGAGGCGATGCCGCGCAGCGCGTTGGAGGCGGAGGTGACGGAGGAACGGACGCGGGAGAACCCGTTGATGGCCGCGCCGATGAGCGTCAGGGCCGTCTTGAACAGGGTCAGGTAGGCCTTGAAGTAGGTCCCGACGGCGTTGCCGATGAGCTTCATGACCGGCTGCAGGAACTTCCAGACGGACTGGAAGCCCTTCAGCGCTGCCTGGAAGACCTGCTTCATGATCTTCTGGCCGGTCTTCGTCTGCATCGCGTACTCGATGAACCAGGCGGCGACGGGCACGAGGATGCCGACGAGGAAGCCGATCGGGTTGGCGCGCATGGCGAGGTTGACACCCGTCATGGCGACGGAGGCGACCGTCATGACGGTGCCGTACGTCTCCATCAGCTTGGTGATGGTGTCGGTGATCGGGATCAGCGGCGCGAGGATCGACAGGATCCCGCCGATCGCGGGGCCGAACTTCCCCGCGGCGGTACGGGCCTTGCCGGCCGCGGTGCCGAGCTTCTTGGCGCCGGCGCCGGCCTTGGACCGCTCGATCTTACGGACGGAGGTCGCCGCGCCGGAGGCAGTGGAGCCGAGGGTGCGGACGGAGGTGCCGGCGGTCCGGATCTGGGAGACGAGCGCGTCCAGCCCGCCGCCGGCGCGCTGGACGTTCTGCTTGAGCTGCCCCAGCGCCTCCGACGCGGGGCGGAGGGTCCGCTCCAGTGACGCGAACACCGGTGCGACCCCCGCGAACGGGTTCCGCATGGCGAACGCACTCATCCGCGTGCCTTCGCCAGGTACATCAGCGCGTCCGCGGTGGACTGCGGGTCACTGTTGCGGGCCGCGTGGTAGTGCTCGATGTGCAGCCCGGCACCGACGCCCTGGCCGGCCTGCATCTGCGCCGTCATACGGGCACGCCGGGCGGTCATGGCGAGCAGCCGGTCCAGCTTGGACAGCGGCAGGACGGCCTCGGCCTCGCCGGCCTCGGCGAGGATCGCCGGGACACCGCCGCTGCGCGGCATGACGACACCACCGGTGGCGAGCATCGGGATGGTCGGGATGTGCACGCCGAAGGTCTTGCCGCCGACGAGCGGCACCCAGCCGGGGACGCTGACCTTGACGCCGTTGACGGCGCTGATCATCCGGTTGATCAGGCCGATGACGGCGTTGATCGGGCCGGACACACCGCTCTTGATGCCGTTGAACGCCCGGGACGCGATGTCCTTGAGGCCGTTCCAGATGGACGACATCTTGTCCTTGACGGCGGAGAAGGCGTTCGGGATCGCGCTCTTGATCCAGTTCACGACCGGCGTGATGACGGACTTGATGCCGTTCCAGACGGTGCTGATGACCGCCTTGATCGCCTTCATGACGGTCGTGATGACCGTCTTCCAGATGTTGACGTAGGTCTTGATGACGGTGGCGACCGCCTTGACCACGGTCGAGATGGCCTTCTTGATGCCGTTCCAGACCGTCTTGATCAGCGCGCCGGCCTGTTTCATGATCGGACCGACGGCCTTCATGACGGCGCTGATCACGACCTTGATGCCGTCGAAGGCCTTCTTGAGGACCTTCTGCATCGTCTTCGACTGCAGGGCCATGTCGACGATCTTCTCGATCAGCGGCATGAAGAGGTCGATGAGGCGGGCGAGGAAGTTGCCCTTCATCGACTTGTTGAGCTTGTCCTGGCCCTTGGACGCCTTTCCGGCGCCGGACTCGTACTTGCCGAGCTTCTTGCCGGCGGTCTCGGCGGTCTTGCCCGCCTTGGACATGGCCTTCTCGGCCTGGTCCGAGGACGTCTTGAGGTTCTTGAGCTGGGTGTGGGAACCCTGGGCGTTGGTCTTCAGGGTCTTGAGCTGGCCGGATGCGGACTTTCCGGCATCTCCCACCTTCTTGACCGAGCTGCCGGCGCCGGAGGCCTGCGTCTTGAGATTGCGCAGGGCGTCGGACGCCTTCTTCGTGGAGCTTGCGAGGGACACGGGGGACCTCCTTTCGTGGTGGGATCAGGCCATCCGGGCCGCGAGCTCGGCCGCGTCATCCTTGAGGGCCGCGAATCGGCCCTGCAGGCTCAGGCCCGCGCGGTCGAGCCGCTCGGCGGCCTGCGCCGAGAGCTTGAGGTCACGCGCCTTGGGGAGCTTGTCGCGGTCGAAGTGCTTCACGGCGCCGGTGAGCTTGCCGGTGGTCCGGGCGACCTCGGCCACCTTGGCGGTGTTCACGCCCTCGACGGCCTTGCCGATCTTCTCGATGCCGCCGGCTGTCTTGTTGAGCTCACGGGGCTTGGGCGTCTTGGCGATCTCTCTGGTGAAGATCTGGAGCTGCGGGTTGAGCGCGGTGAGCCGCTCACGCAGGGTCGCGAGCCGGTCCGGGTCCAGGTTCTCTCCGGTCGCGCCGCCCCCGCCTGCCGCGCCTTCCCGTTGCTGTTGCTGCTCGTTCAGAACGTCATCGACGGGACGCAGATGAGGCAGGCCGTAGCGGCTGGCCGGGTTCGCCGTGAGCGTCTGACGTTGCCTGGTGCCGTCCTCGGCCGTGGCTCGGGGCAGCACGAAGCTGGTGAGCTGGCGGGTGATGGTGCCCGCTGCGATGGTGGCGGACTGCTTGATCGCGCCCACCAGAAGGGCGCCACCGGCGATGGCGCCCGCGGTCGCCAGGGCGACCCAGCCGCCCTCGGTGAAGAGGTGGTAGAGCTTGGGGACGATGCCGAGTTCGAGATCCTCCATCGTCTGTTCCCATTGGGGCTTCTCCTCTTCCTTCTTCTCACCGCCTTCTGCCGGTGCCGAGGACTGACCGCCCGTCGGTTCTGCTGGTTCTGCCATGGGTTTCTCCGCTTCTGCGATGGGGGCAAGACGACGAGACCCCTGCCGCTGGGGCGGCAGGGGTCTGCTGAACGCGGAACTGAGTCCGTCCGGGGCGCGATCCCGACCACTCGGGAGTGGTCGGCGGCGGTGGTGCGGGCCCTCTCGCCCGCGCCGCGGCCATGAACTAGCATCCGGCGGATGACCGCCCTCAAGATCGCACTGCTTGCCTTGGGAGTTCTGTCCTGCGTCCTCGGGGTCTTGGTGCTGCCGTCCGTTTCGAGCGCACGCTCGCGGGTCGGACGGCTCAAGGAACTGGAGGACATCGGGATAGAGACCGAGGCGCAGGTGGTATCCGTCCGACAGGGAACCGGCGGCGGCTCCCGCGCGAGCGTGACGCTCAAAGTGGGAGCGGCGGGCGGTGACGTGTCTCAGCGAACACAGTGGATGACGCTCACGCCCGGCCTGGCAGCGGGGAACGCGTACCCGGTGGTCCGCCATCCTCAGTTCTCGGGCCAGTTCGAGCCCGGCACCAAGGCGGATGTCGCTCGCAAGCGTCGGAACGAGGAGACGGCGACGATTCCGCGGCTTCGCAGGTATGTGGTGAGCGCCGTCGTGATCGGTGCGGGCCTGATCGCGGCGGGCGTTCTCCTCTAGCGTCGGCCCACCTGGCGCTGGGGCGTCGGAAACGAGGTCAGGCGTCCTCGCTCCGGCGGGAGCCGCGGCGCAGCGTCGCGAGGGCGTCGTTCCAGCCGGCCGCGTAGGCGACGGCCTCGCGGCGGTTGACTTCGGCGTACAGCGTGCCGAGCAACGCTCTCTTGTCGAGGGCCGCGGGCCCGTCCAGCAGCTGGGCGAGGCGGTCGTGGAGCGGGATGTGCGGTCGCGATGCCTCGGCCTCGGCCTGCTGGGTCATGGACGCCTGCCTTCCGGTTGCTTGCCCGTGCGTGCGTGGCGGCGCCGCGGAGTGAGGCGGGGGCACCACGTTTTCGAACTACTGTGCGAACAGAGTGTGGAACATCTGTTCGGTGTTTGTCGAGCGGGAAACGTCTGACGGCGTGTCTTCATCCGTATCCCGGGTAGGGGTTGGTCCTGAACGGAGCTGGTGTTCGAGCCGGGGTACCCTGGAGGACGCGTTCCCCGGGCCTGACACAGTCGGGGGGCGGGGGGCGCGAGGGGCGCGTGGGGACCCCAGGGGGTTGGAAGGCAGTGCTGACGCATGGACACGGAGCCGGGCGCTAACCGGCGGGAACGGGCCACAGACTGGCTTGAATCCCACCCGGACCTGCCCCATCTCTTCGCACGCCTCGCAGAGCTCGTCCACGTCGCCGGGTACGCCCCGGAGGACCTCGTCGTCATGCCCCGCGCCGAAGTGGACCGACGGGAGACCGCCGCGTTCACCGCGGGCTGGGCCGAGGCCGTGTCGGACGAACTCCCGCGCATCCGCAGGGAGTACGAGAGACGCGTTGCGGACGCATACGCCCAAGGGCAGGGTGACGCGCGTGGAATCCGCCGCCCGCAACGGCGTACGGACGTCAGCCAGGACGGGGCCCGGGTCATCCCGCTGCCCTTCGCCCGGCTGCTCGAACCGCCGGCCGTGGTCGTCCAGGCCGAGGAGCGGGTCCGCCGGGAGCGCGAGCTGTTCGAACAGCGCCCCGAGCCGGAGCCCGTGCACGAGGTCGAGCCCGAGCCCGATCCCGCGTACGTCCCCGAGCCCAAGCCCGAGCCCGGGCCGGAGCCTGCGGCCGAGCGCGCGCCCGAGCCGGAGGCGGACGTCCTGGTGACCGCCCAGGAAAGCCGCACCCGCAGGAACGCCCAGTCGGTGCGGAAGGTCGTCCGCGGCAAGGGCGGCCGCCCGATCGTGCCGCCGCTCGCCGGCGTGCCGGCCCAGACCGGCGGCGGCCCCGAACGGCGCGCCGCCGACCCGGGCGAGGCGGACGCGCGCGCGAGCGCGCGTGGCCGCCGGCTCTCCGACCGGGCCAAGGCCCTGGAGGAGGAGCTGGCCGCCGAGCGAGCACAGCAAGCGCCCCCGGAGCCCGCTCCCTGACGGGAACGGGCTTCGGGGGCCGTGGGGAGTGAGTGTGACTTCTGCGGCTGGGGAGGTCAGCCGAAGAACCGGGCGAGCTGGTGCGGGGAGATGGCCGGAGTGGCCTCTTCCGAAGCCTCCCCGTCCCGCTCCTCCTCGTCCTCGTCGTCCACTCCCGGACGCGGGACCGGCTTCGGGGGATCGGGCTGATCGCCGTCCTCGTCGGTATTGACCATCTGGAACATCCAGTTGGAGACGGCCAGATGGTCCACGGCCGCGGCGAGGAGGTGATCACTGATCGACCACTCCGCCGCCTCCCCGTGCAGCTGCCGCTGTACCGCGCCGTCCTGCGGAAGGTGCTTGATCAGCACCATCAGCCGCCGGCTGGACAGTTCGCCCCGGTGCCAGTCGAGGAGGTCGACGTTGTAGTGACGGAGCAGGTCGGCTTCGAGGGCCTCGGCGTGTTCGTCGACGAACTCGACGAGGCTCAGTCTTCCCCCAGGCCGAGCCCGGTCTCCTTGCCGTAGGCCTCCAGGATGGCGGCGATGTCCTGCATCGTGAGGTCGTGCTCCTCGAAGCGGACGTACTGCTCCTCACCCATCAGGAGTTCGAGCAGACCGTCCACGTCGTTGTCGTCGAGCTTGCGCAGGGCCTTCGCGGTCTTGCGGGAGAGCTCGGTGGGCAGCGTGTAGGACTCGCCGTCCAGCTCGAAGGACCAGGTGCGGCCGTGGGCCTCCAGTCGCTGGGCGCGAGCGGCGTTGACGTCGAAACGGGCCATGGTGTGCGTACTCCTTGTTCGCGTGGTGCGCGTGGGTGAAGAGGAGAAGGGGCGGGGGGGGGGGGGGGGGGGGGGGGCCCCCCCCCCCCCCCGGACGGGATCCCTGCCGAGGACGGACCTCCGCAGGGAGCCCTGTGGGGATGGATCAGACGGACGCGCTGTACTGCGTGTCCTTCATGAGGAAGGTCGCCAGCGGCTTGCCGTCGCCGTTCGACATAGCGCTGAAGGTGACGCCGAGGGTGGCGGCACCCTTGCGGTTCAGCTTGATGTCGTCGGTGGCGGTCACCTGGCCGCGCGGGATGATGAAGCGGTAGGTGACGGCGGTGGTGCCACCGGCCTTGACGTCGGTGAACTCCAGGCCGAGGGCGCGGGCGTCCGCGAACGGGCGCTCGGCGATGTCGTACGTGTAGACGTCGGTCGCCGGGGCCGGGGCGGCCTTGACGCTGCCACCGCCCATGAAGAACGGCAGCGTGTCCTCGTTGAACTGGAGCAGCGAGAACTTCAGGGACAGGTCACGGGCCGAGTAGATGTAGTGGATCGGGGAGACCGACTGCCACGAGTCGATGGCCTCCAGCTTGTCCTTCTTCGAGAAGGTGACGCCGTCACCGGTGGTGTAGCCGAGGTTCGTCCAGGTCGTGGACGCCCAGTCGGTCGCCGGGTCCGCACCGAAGGCCGGGGCGGTGGCACCGGCGTTGGCGACGAAGAGCTTGCCGACGCCGGCGACGCGGATCTCGGCGGAGTTGTTTCCTGCCATGGTGGGGTTTCTCCTTGGTGAGAGGGTGAGGGCGCCGCCCCGGCCGGAGGGACTCCGGGTCCGGGTACGGCAAAGGCCCCGCCGGATGGGCCGGCGAGGCCTGGTCTGTGGGGAGCGGCCGCGAGGGCGACGAGCTCGGAGTGGGGCGCGGAAGCGCGCGGAGGCGCGGAAGCGCGTGGAGGCGCGGAAGCGCGCGGCGGTGCGGAGGCGCGCGGCGGTGCGCGGAGGTCTAGAAGACGTCCAGCGAGAGCTGGATGACGCAGAGGTAGCGGTTGGCGCCGCGGTAGAGGTAGTCGGGCATCCAACGCGGCCCGTCCTGCTCCTCGACGTCGCTCACGAAGGCGTTGCCGAGCTGCTTGCCCATCGTGGCGAGCAGCGCCTTGCGGGCCGCGTTCGCCGTGACGTGGGCCGCGGTCTTCGTCGGTCCGTACACCTCGAACTCGATCAGCGGCTTGTCGACGTGCAGGTCGCCGATCCAGGCGCCGCCGCGGCGGTTCACCAGGACGGCGTTCTGCGTGCCGTCGAAGCCGGCGGCCGCCTGGGCGGCGACCGTGACGCCGGCCAGCGCCGGGTCGGCCTTGAGGACGTCGACGACCAGCTTCTCGACGTCCGGGAACGCACTCGGGGGAGTGGTCATGACGATGCTCCTCAGGAGACGGGGGCTTGGTGGCGGGGTGCCGTCCGGGGCGCTCGACGCGGGGAAGGGGGCGAGGGCGCGGAGCGCTCCCGGACGGCGTGCGGCGGAGTCTGCGGCCCGTCTCGCGGGCACAGCTCCGCCGCTGCACCAACTGTGACAGAGAGCGTGCGCGCACGCAACTAGTTCGGTGATCAGATCCGTCGATCTCGAAAAAGCCCAGGTGGGAGGCGTAGGAGCGGGTCTAGGACTCCGGCCGGACGGCCGCTAGGTTGGGGATCCGCCCGCCTCAGCAGCCCCAGGAGCCGCCCGTGTCACCCGCCCGACCCCGTCTCCTCTACGTCACCGACCTCGCCTATCCCGCCCGCGGGCGGCGCTACTGCGACGAGGACATCGACCTGACCGCCCGGCTGCGGGCGCACTTCGACCTGGCGCTGTGCCACCCGGGCGAGGCCGCGGCCCTGATGGACGGCTTCGACGCCGTCGTCGTCCGCAACAGCGGGCCCGTCCTGCACTACCGGGAGGACTACGACGCCTTCCGCGCCCGGGCGGAAGCGCTCGGCGCCCGCGTGTACAACCCGCTGCACGGGCGCGGGGACATGGCAGGCAAGCAGTACCTGCTCGACCTCACCGCCGCCGGCTATCCCGTCATCCCGACCGTCGACCGGGCCGAGGACCTCGGCCGGCTGCCCGAGGCCGTGGAGTACGTGGTCAAACCCAAGGCCGGCGCCGACTCCATAGGCCTGGAGTTCCTGCCGTACGAGCGCCTCGCCGGGCTCGCGTACGGAGGCGTCCTCGTCCAGCCGCGCGTCGACTTCGCGTACGAGGTGTCCTTCTACTTCGTCGACGACCGCTTCCAGTACGCCCTCCACGCCCCCGACCCCGAGCGGCGCTGGGTCCTGGAGCCGTACGAGGCCACCGAGGCCGACCTCGCCTTCGCCCGCCGCTTCGTCGACTGGAACACGCTCGACCACGGCATCCAGCGCGTCGACGCCTGCCGTACGCGGGAGGGCGAGCTGCTGCTTGTCGAACTGGAGGACCTCAATCCGTATCTGTCCCTGGACCGGGTTCCGGAGAAGACCAGGGAGGCGTTCGTGGCGGCGATGACGGAGTCGCTGCACGACTTCCTGAGCGCGTCAGGCGCATGACGACAGCGAAAGCGCCCCGTGTCTCTCGTGAGAGACACGGGGCGCTTCGCGATGCGGCGACGAGGTGACTAGGCGAGGCGAGGGCGGCGGCGGGCCGCGCGCTCCGCGGCGAAGACGTCCTCCAGGCGGAAGAGCTGCGCCCGGCCGGCCTTGCCCGCCGCCCGCAGGTGGCCCAGCTGGACCCACTTGCGGATGGTCGCCGGGGCGACTCCCGCCTCCTCGGCGGCGAGCGGGCCCGGGATCAGCGCGGGCAGGGAAAGCGCGGTCGAGCTCAGCATGAGGTCTCCTTGGTGTCGTCCATCGCCGCTTCGATCTCGTCCGTACGCGCTCCCGACGCGTCCGCCAGCGCCGCCCAGTCGTCCTCCGGCCACAGGTGCCGGTAGGAGGGGTCGTCCTGGCAGCCGCAGGCGCCGTCGGTGCAGACGCAGGCCGGGTTCACGCACAGCACCGCGCGCCGGTCCGGGAAGGCCCGCAGCGACACCGAGTCGCACCAAGGGCAGCGGCCGGAGACCCGTACGACGGTCTCCGCGTCGCCGAGCGTGCGCGCGCAGCGGCGGGCCATGCGGCGGATCTCGTCCCGTACGTGCCGGGCGAGCAGGGCGTGTCCGGCGATCTCGTCCAGGAGCCCGACGACCCGGCGGAGCCGCTCGACGACACCGGCGCGGCGCGGCCGCGGCAGACCGAGGCGGGCGCAGACGGCCTCCTCCAGCTCCACCACGCCGTCGGTGATGTCGCGGATGGCGTCCGAGATGTGCAGCCGGATCGGCGCGGCGCCGTGGCCGGGGACGGACAGGCCGTGCCGCTGCTCCAGGAGCAGCGCCTCCCGGCGCTCGGCGCGGATCAGCTCGTCGCGGCCGGGGTGCGGGGCGGTGGGCGCGCTGCCGGCGGGCGCGCGGCGGCCGGGCGCCAGCTCCTCGCTGAGCTCGGGGAACTGCCGTACGAGGGAGGCGGTCCAGAGGGTGATGTCCCGGACGATCCGCTCGTCGGCCGCGGCGGTGGCCGGCTCGTACGGGTCAGTCACGGCCGCCTCCGGAGGTGGCGAGCAGGAGTGAGCGGCCGGCGGCGTCGAGGGCGCCGGCGAGTGCGGTCGCCTCGTCGCGGGCCTCGGTGGTGCCGGGCGTCCCGGGCGTCTCGGGGGCCTCGGCGGCCTGGCCGCGGCGGCGGCGCGGCTTCACCGGGCGGCCGTTGCGCCACAGGCGGCCCGCGCAGACGCCGTCGAACCAGCTCTCGGCCGGGGCGACGGCCGCTTCGCACTCGCGGCTGACGGGGCAGACGGCGCAGGCCCGCAGGGCCGGGGCCGCCTCCTTGCCGCGACGGGAGAAGACGACGGACGGGGAGAGGCCGGCGCATGCGGCGGCGGCCTGCCATGGGGAGGTGTCGTGCTGGTGCAAGGTGGATCTCCACGTTCCGGGGCCCCGTAACCCATGGGGCGTATGGGGCCCTTGGGACTCAGGAGACCGACGAGTGCGGCGAGCAGCACGATAGGCATGTTGCGTGCGAGCTCGCAACTAGCTTCATGGAGACCCCTTCACCGATTCGACACGATTGCGTGCCCGAAAGCACGTAATTCCGTGCGCGCAAGCACGCTAAAGTAAGGGGCCCGAAGGGTGGGGGAATAAGAGGGAGCGGTACACATATGAGCACTCAAGGGCTCGACGAGTTCGCGGGATGGGTCGAGGACCTGATGCGGGCGCGCGGCTACGACATCGACAGCCCCCGCGGTGGAGGGAAGTCCCGGATCGCCGACGAGGCGGGCGTGCATCGCGCCGCCGTCACGCGGCTGCTGCAGCGGCAGAGCATGCCGGACCTGGAGACCATGCGCAGGATCGCCCCGCTCCTCGGGGTCTCGGTCCGCGACATGCTGATCCGGTCGGGTCGTGTGACGCCGGAGGAGCTGCCGCTGGCGGCGGACCTGCTGCCGCCGGGCGACTGGCAGCCGACGATGGAGGACTTCGCGCGCTGGCTCGGCGTCCCCGACGAGCGGATGGACGTCTTCGTCAAGGTCGTGACGCAGTTCCTGGAGCCGGAGTCGGAGGGCGGCGACCCGGCCGCCGCCCGCCGCGCCGCCCAGGACTGACCCGGGTCCGGACCCCGTGTCCGGACCGGCGTCCGCCCCGCCCCGACCTGCCCGCACGTCCGACCCCGCCGGCGACCACTTCGTCCGGCCCCGCCACCCCGGCCGCAGCGCCCGGGCCTCCGGCCCCGCGCGGGCCGGGGCCGGTCGACCGTCGGCCCGCGCGCCCGGCGCCCGACCACGCCGCCCGCGCGCGGCCGATCCTGCGCGCACCGGCCGCCCGACGCCGCGCTCGCCGGCGCCCGCGCTCACCGGCCCGCGGCCGGCACCCGCGCCCGCGCGCGGGCGGCCCTGCGCCGGCCGACCGACCGGCGCCGCTCGTCGGCCCGCGGCCCGCGGCCCGCGGCCGGCACTCGTGCCCGCGCTCGCCGGCGCCGCGCTCGTCGGCCCGCGGTCGGCACCCTCGCCGGCAGGCGGCCCCGCGCCCCTCGGCGTATCATGCGCGCGGCCCTTCGCGTGGCGGATTCCGGCACGTCGGGCGGGGCGTGGGGTGCGTGGGCATTTGTTTTGACCGGAGTCCATGCGATAGGTACGCTCATGCCTTGTGCCTGGGGTGTGCCCGGAGCCGTGTGCGTGTCCTCAACCGCACGCGGAGTTCCGAGACCGGCCGCCGCAATCCGCGCTTTTTTCCGCCCCCGGCGGAGGTCCGCGCGATTCGACACACCCGACCGCGTGGGTCGGCGACGTTCCAGGTTAGTTTTACCGACGGCACACAGAAACCGGAGAAGTAGTGCCTACGATCCAGCAGCTGGTCCGTAAGGGCCGGCAGGACAAGGTCGAGAAGAACAAGACGCCCGCACTCGAGGGTTCCCCTCAGCGTCGCGGCGTCTGCACGCGTGTGTTCACGACCACCCCGAAGAAGCCGAACTCGGCCCTCCGTAAGGTCGCGCGTGTGCGTCTGACCTCGGGCATCGAGGTCACGGCCTACATTCCGGGTGAGGGTCACAACCTGCAGGAGCACTCCATCGTGCTCGTGCGCGGTGGCCGTGTGAAGGACCTGCCGGGTGTTCGTTACAAGATCATCCGCGGTTCCCTCGACACGCAGGGCGTCAAGAACCGTAAGCAGGCTCGCAGCCGCTACGGCGCCAAGAAGGAGAAGTAAGAATGCCTCGTAAGGGCCCCGCCCCGAAGCGCCCGGTCATCATCGACCCGGTCTACAGCTCTCCTCTTGTCACCTCGCTGATCAACAAGATCCTGCTGGACGGCAAGCGTTCCACCGCCGAGCGCATCGTGTACGGCGCCATGGAGGGTCTTCGTGAGAAGACCGGCCAGGACCCCGTCATCACGCTGAAGCGCGCTCTCGAGAACGTCAAGCCGTCCCTCGAGGTCAAGTCCCGCCGTGTCGGTGGCGCCACCTACCAGGTGCCGATCGAGGTCAAGCCCGGTCGCGCCTCCACCCTCGCGCTGCGCTGGCTGGTCGGCTACTCCCGCGCCCGTCGCGAGAAGACCATGACCGAGCGCCTCATGAACGAGCTCCTCGACGCCTCGAACGGCCTCGGTGCTTCGGTCAAGAAGCGCGAGGACACGCACAAGATGGCCGAGTCCAACAAGGCCTTCGCGCACTACCGCTGGTAGTCGCAACCCACATCGAGACCGAGAGAAGACTGAAGCCTTATGGCTACCACTTCGCTTGACCTGGCCAAGGTGCGCAACATCGGCATCATGGCCCACATCGACGCGGGCAAGACGACCACCACCGAGCGGATCCTGTTCTACACCGGCGTTTCGTACAAGATCGGTGAAGTCCACGACGGCGCTGCCACGATGGACTGGATGGAGCAGGAGCAGGAGCGCGGCATCACGATCACGTCCGCCGCGACGACCTGCCACTGGCCGCTCGAGGATGTCGATCACACGATCAACATCATCGACACGCCGGGTCACGTCGACTTCACCGTCGAGGTGGAGCGTTCGCTGCGCGTGCTCGACGGTGCTGTGACGGTGTTCGACGGCGTGGCCGGCGTCGAGCCGCAGTCCGAGACCGTCTGGCGTCAGGCGGACCGCTACGGCGTTCCGCGTATCTGCTTCGTCAACAAGCTCGACCGCACCGGTGCCGAGTTCTTCCGCTGCGTCGGCATGATCGAGGACCGCCTCGGCGCCCAGCCGATCGTCATGCAGCTCCCCATCGGTGCCGAGGCCGACTTCCAGGGCGTCATCGACCTCGTCCGCATGAAGGCTCTTGTCTGGTCCGCCGAGGCCACCAAGGGCGAGATGTACGACGTCGTCGACATCCCGGCTTCGCACACCGAGCTCGCCGACGAGTACCGCGGCAAGCTGATCGAGGCCGTCGCCGAGAACGACGAGGCGATCATGGAGCTGTACCTCGAGGGCGAGGAGCCCACCGAGGAGCAGCTGTACGCGGCCGTCCGCCGCATCACGATCGCCTCCGGCAAGTCCAAGGACACCACGGTCACCCCGGTGTTCTGTGGCACCGCGTTCAAGAACAAGGGTGTTCAGCCCCTGCTCGACGCGGTCGTGCGCTACCTCCCCTCCCCGCTTGACGTCGAGGCCATCGAGGGCCACGCCGTCAACGACCCGGAGGAGGTCGTCAAGCGCAAGCCGTCCGACGAGGAGCCGCTGTCGGCGCTCGCGTTCAAGATCATGAGCGACCCGCACCTCGGCAAGCTCACCTTCGTCCGCGTGTACTCCGGTCGCCTGGACTCCGGTTCTTCTGTCCTGAACTCCGTGAAGGGCAAGAAGGAGCGCATCGGCAAGATCTACCGCATGCACGCGAACAAGCGTGAGGAGATCGACTCGGTGGGCGCCGGCGACATCATCGCCGTGATGGGTCTCAAGCAGACCACCACCGGTGAGACGCTCTGTGACGACAAGGCCCCGGTCATCCTGGAGTCCATGGACTTCCCGGCCCCGGTCATCCAGGTCGCCATCGAGCCCAAGTCCAAGGGCGACCAGGAGAAGCTGGGTGTCGCCATCCAGCGTCTCGCGGAGGAGGACCCCTCCTTCCAGGTCCACTCGGACGAGGAGACCGGCCAGACCATCATCGGCGGTATGGGCGAGCTGCACCTCGAGGTGCTGGTCGACCGCATGCGCCGTGAGTTCAAGGTCGAGGCCAACGTCGGCAAGCCGCAGGTGGCCTACCGCGAGACGATCCGCAAGGCCGTCGAGCGCGTGGACTACACGCACAAGAAGCAGACCGGTGGTACGGGTCAGTTCGCCAAGGTCCAGATCGGCATCGAGCCGATCGAGGGCGGCGAGACCTCGTACGAGTTCGTGAACAAGGTCACCGGTGGCCGCATCCCGAAGGAGTACATCCCTTCGGTCGACGCCGGCGCGCAGGAGGCCATGCAGTTCGGCATCCTCGCCGGTTACGAGATGACCGGCGTCCGCGTGATCCTTCACGACGGTGCGTACCACGAGGTCGACTCCTCCGAGCTCGCGTTCAAGATCGCCGGTTCGCAGGCCTTCAAGGAGGCCGCGCGCAAGGCTTCTCCCGTGCTCCTTGAGCCGATGATGGCCGTCGAGGTCACCACTCCCGAGGACTACATGGGCGAGGTCATCGGCGACATCAACTCCCGCCGTGGCCAGATCCAGGCCATGGAGGAGCGTCACGGTGCCCGCATCGTGAAGGGCCTCGTGCCCCTGTCGGAGATGTTCGGCTACGTCGGCGACCTCCGCAGCAAGACCTCGGGTCGCGCAAGCTACTCGATGCAGTTCGACTCCTACGCCGAGGTTCCGCGGAACGTCGCCGAGGAGATCATCGCGAAGGCCAAGGGCGAGTAACTCTCCCGAGTTCACGCTTTAGGCTTGACACCGTTCGCCGGGGCTCGACCTCGAACCCGAGGAAGAGCCCCCGGCGGACGGCATCCCAGCAAAGATCACCTGGCGCCGATGAGTAAGGCGTACAGAACCACTCCACAGGAGGACCCCAGTGGCGAAGGCGAAGTTCGAGCGGACTAAGCCGCACGTCAACATCGGCACCATCGGTCACATTGACCACGGTAAGACGACCCTCACGGCCGCCATTACCAAGGTGCTGCACGACGCGTACCCGGACCTGAACGAGGCCTCGGCCTTCGACCAGATCGACAAGGCTCCTGAGGAGCGCCAGCGCGGTATCACGATCTCCATCGCGCACGTCGAGTACCAGACCGAGTCGCGTCACTACGCCCACGTCGACTGCCCCGGTCACGCGGACTACATCAAGAACATGATCACGGGTGCGGCGCAGATGGACGGCGCCATCCTCGTGGTCGCCGCCACCGACGGCCCGATGCCGCAGACCAAGGAGCACGTGCTCCTGGCCCGCCAGGTCGGCGTTCCGTACATCGTCGTCGCCCTGAACAAGGCCGACATGGTGGACGACGAGGAGATCCTGGAGCTCGTCGAGCTCGAGGTCCGTGAGCTCCTCACCGAGTACGAGTTCCCGGGCGACGACCTGCCGGTCGTCCGCGTCTCGGCGCTCAAGGCGCTCGAGGGCGACAAGGAGTGGGGCGAGAAGCTCCTCGGCCTCATGAAGGCCGTGGACGAGTCCATCCCGCAGCCCGAGCGTGACGTCGACAAGCCGTTCCTGATGCCGATCGAGGACGTCTTCACGATCACCGGTCGTGGCACCGTCGTCACCGGTCGTATCGAGCGTGGTGTCCTCAAGGTCAACGAGACCGTCGACATCATCGGCATCAAGACCGAGAAGACCACCACCACGGTCACCGGCATCGAGATGTTCCGCAAGCTGCTCGACGAGGGCCAGGCCGGTGAGAACGTCGGTCTGCTCCTCCGTGGCATCAAGCGCGAGGACGTCGAGCGCGGCCAGGTCATCATCAAGCCCGGTTCGGTCACGCCGCACACCGAGTTCGAGGCCCAGGCCTACATCCTGTCGAAGGACGAGGGTGGCCGTCACACCCCGTTCTTCAACAACTACCGCCCGCAGTTCTACTTCCGTACCACGGACGTGACCGGCGTCGTGACCCTCCCCGAGGGCACCGAGATGGTCATGCCGGGCGACAACACCTCCATGACCGTCGCGCTGATCCAGCCCGTCGCCATGGAGGAGGGCCTGAAGTTCGCCATCCGTGAGGGTGGCCGGACCGTCGGCGCCGGCCAGGTCACCAAGATCAACAAGTAAGTTCTTCCGAACTTCGTTGGTGTGACCTGGTAGCTCCTGGAGCTGCCTGAGAGAGCCCCGTACCGCATCCGCGGTGCGGGGCTCTCCGCTTTACCACCCCGGTGGCAACCGCAAACCTGATCTCCCGTAACATGCGGCGGTCAGCCGTTTGAAGACCGAACAGCGGTCTGAATCAGGGGTGGAGACAACTTGAAATCGGGACGTCGAGCACGTCGCAGGACGAGTACGCGGGTCAGCCGTACGGCGATCGGAGCCGCCCTCGCCGCCACCGCGGTCCTGGGCATCCAGGCCGTGGCCAACGGCGCCGGCACCGGGGAGGGCGACGGGGCCAAGGACAGCCCCGGTCTGTACAGCGCCGCCGCGGCCAAGGGCGCTGCCGCCAGTGAGCTGCACAAGCTCGCGCTGACCGACAAGGGCAAGGGCGAGGCCGCCCTCTCCCAGCGCTCCACGGAGCCCTTCGGTCTGCTCGGTGTGTCCTGGACCGACCAGAACGCCAAGATCAAGGGCACCATCGAGGCGCGCACCCGCAGCATCGAGACCGGCGAGTGGTCCCACTGGATCGAGCTGGAGCCGCACCCGGTGGGCATGGACGGCTACCGTCCCGGCGCGCCCGGCTCCACCGAGCCCGTCTGGGTCGGCGCCTCCGACGGCGCCGAGGTCCGCATCAGCGACGGCGCCGCCGCCGGCACCCTGCCCGCCGGCCTCAAGCTCAACATGGTCGACCCGGGCGGCGCGGGCGCCGCGGCCAAGCGCGACGGCGACCTCCACGCCGAGCCGGCCGGCTTCGTGGCCGCCGACCCGCCGACCACGCCGCCGAGCGTCCCCGGGCCGGCCTCCACCGCCCCGAAGCCGAAGATCGTCACCCGCGCCGAGTGGGGCGGCCAGGCGATCGAGGACAAGACGCCCGAGCCGGCCCAGTACCTGCCCGGCGGCAAGATCAAGGCCGCGTTCGTGCACCACACGACGAGCGCGGACTACGACTGCGCCCAGTCGGCCACCGTCGTGCGCAGCATCCTCGACTACCACGTGGACGTCGAGAAGTGGCGCGACATCGGCTACAACTTCCTCGTCGACAAGTGCGGCACCGTCTTCGAGGGCCGTAAGGGCGGCATCGACCAGCCCGTCTACGGCGCGCACACCTACGGCTGGAACGCCGAGTCGACCAGCGTCGCCTTCATCGGCGAGTACACCAACCAGACGGCGCCCGAGGCCGCGCTCGCCTCGGCCTCCAAGGTCATCGCGTACAAGCTCGGTCAGTACGGTGTCGACCCGCTCAGCAAGGCCACGCTGACCGCCGGCGCCACCCAGACCAACTTCTTCGGCCAGTCGTTCACCACCGGGCAGACGTACGCGTTCGACGCCGTCTCCGGCCACCGCAACGGCTTCAACACCCAGTGCCCCGGCAACAGCCTCTACCCGCAGCTGCCCACCATCCGCAGCTACGCCACGGGCTCCGTCTCCGGCCTCTCCGTCACCTCGCTGGGCGGCGCCACCAAGGCCGGCGCCGGCTACGAGACGCCCGGGCCGGTCACCGTGAACTGGTCCACCACCACCGCGAACACCTTCATCGACAAGTTCGAGGTGCTGGTCGACGGCCAGCCGGCGACCACCACCGCCGGGTCCGCGCGCAGCTGGTCCACCACGCTCACCGGCTACGGCGCCCACACCGTCGCCGTCCGCGGCACGCACACCTCCGGCAAGGTGACGACCTCGGCGCCGGTCACCGTGACCGTCCCGGGTCCGAAGACCTTCAAGCCGGTCACCCCGACCCGTCTGATGGACACCCGCTCCGGCCTCGGCATCGGCGGCGCGGCGAAGAAGATCGGCGCCGGCCAGGAGGCCGTCCTCCAGGTCACCGGCGCCAACGGCATCCCGGCCACCGGCGTGGGCGCGGTCGTCCTCAACGTGACCGCGACCAACCCGACCGACGTCAGCTTCGTCTCGGTCTACCCGAACGGCACCAACCGCACCAGCGCCTCCAACCTGAACTTCAACGCCGGGAAGACCATCCCGAACCTGGTGACCGTCCCGGTGATCGACGGCAAGGTGCGCTTCTACAACCACAACGGCTCGGTCGACCTGCTCGCCGACATCACCGGCTACTACCTCACCGACACCAGCGGCTCCACGCACGTCAACACCGGCCCGCAGCGGCTGATGGACACCCGTGAGGGCCTGGGCGTGCCGAAGGCCAAGGTCGGCGCCAGCGGTGTGGTCTCGCTCCAGGTCACCGGCGCCAACGGCATCCCGGAGACCGGCGTGACGGCCGTCGTCCTCAACGTGACGGCGACCAACCCGACCGCGGGCAGCTTCGTGTCCGTCTACCCGGGCGGCACCACCCGCACCTCCGCGTCGAACCTGAACTTCACCGCCGGCCAGACGATCCCCAACCTGGTGGTCGTGCCCGTGGGCGCCGACGGCAAGGTCAACTTCTACAACCGGGCCGGCACGGTCGACCTGCTCGCCGACGTCACCGGCTACTTCGTGTCCGGCACCGAGGGCGCCTCGCACATCAACCTCGGCCCGCTGCGGCTGATGGACACCCGCTCCGGCCTCGGCGTGGCCAAGGCCAAGATCGGTGCCGGCGGCGTCGCCAAGCTCCAGGTGACGGGCAAGAACGGCGTGCCCGCCACCGGCGTGACGGCGGTCGTCCTCAACGTGACGGCGACCAACCCGACGGCGGGCAGCTTCGTGTCCGTCTACCCGGGCGGTACGACCCGCACCTCCGCGTCGAACCTGAACTTCACCGCCGGGCTCACCATCCCGAACCTGGTCGTGGTTCCGGTCGGCGCCGACGGCAGCGTCGAGTTCTACAACAAGTCCGGCTCGGTCGACCTGCTCGCCGACATCACCGGCTACTTCACCAAGTGACCTGATTCCAGGCCGCGTTCGGGCCCGTCTCCCTTCCCGGGAGGCGGGCCCTTCCGCGTCGCAGGGGCCTCAGGAGGACGGGCGCCAGAGCCACGGCCGGGCGCCCGCGCCCAGGCCCACCACCACCGCGCCCCGGTGCAGCACCGGATCGCCGACCGGCGTCTCTCCCCGCGTACGGACGGACAGCCGGCCCCCGCGCGACAGCTGGACCCGGTGGCGCGGGTCGCGGCCGAGGAGCACCGGGCGGCCGTCCCTCCCGCGGGCCGCGGCCAGGCGGCCGTAGCCCTCGAAGGCCGGCGCCTCGCCGCGCGCGGCCCGCAGCCGCCCGTCGGCGGGCGCGCGGAAGAAGACCTGGACGCCGGCCGGGCCCGGCGCCGGAACCGCGGCGACCGGGTCGCCGGCCGGCGGCAGCGGCTCGGCGGCCACGCCGTCGACCCAGTGCAGGACGTGCGCCCGGCCCGCCGCCAGCAGATGGACGGCGCCCGCGTCGTCGACCAGCGCCGTCAGACCGTCCTGCACCTCCTCGGCGCCCGGCAGCGCCCGCCACGGGCCCCAGGCGCCGCCCACCTCCCGTACCCGCGTCGACACGCCCTTGTCCGCGTTCCGTACGAAGAGGTGCACCCGCCCGTCCGGAGCGGTGACCGCCACCGGCGCGCCGATCCGGCGGCCCCGGTCGTCCTCGCGCTCCGGGTTCCCGAGGCCCCGCCAGGCCAGGAACGGGCCACCGGGCGTGCGCTGCTCCAGCAGGACCAGCTCGCGCCGGTTGGCGCCGCCGCGGCCGGAGAGCGCCGCGAAGCGCACGCCGAGGAGCAGCACGCGGCCGTCGGCGAGCACGGCGGAGGCGAGCGCCGGCACCAGCGGGCCGCCGCCCAGGTCCTCGGGCTCGCCGAAGACACCGGACGCGCGCCCGGTCTCGCGCCAGCGGACCGCGCGCAGCCCGAGGACGCCGTACGCGGCGAGCCGGCCGTCCGGCTCCTCGGCCACGGCCGGACCGGCGGCGGGCCAGCGGTAGTGGGTGGAGCGCACCCAGCCCTTCCAGTTGGTCAGCGGCCGGTCGCCGCCGACGCCGTAGTCGCCGCAGCCGGACGGATTGCCGCAGTCCCAGGACGGGTCGCCGCCGTACGGGACGAGGTGGGCGGCCTTCTCGGCGAGGACCGCGGGCGGCAGGTTCTTGGGCCAGTGGCGGTTGTAGTAGCCGCGGAAGGCGTTCACCGTGAACGCCGGCACCGGCCCGCCGCGGGCGGTCGAGTCGGCGACCCAGCGCAGCAGCCCGGCCCAGGTGAAGCAGGCGACGGCGGTGTGGTCGCCGTGGTCGGAGTAGCCCGGCTGCTCGCTGTCGCGCTTGCGGGTGGCCTCCGGGCTGTGCTGGACGTCCGGGTCCGGGTCGAGGGTGTGCACGACGGTCGGCCGGTAGGAGGCCAGGAGCCCGGCGATCACCTCGACGAGCCGGTCGTGGTCGTAGGTGTCGGCGCGGGCGACGGGCGAGCCGGTGGACAGATGGGTGCGCAGTTCGAGGGCGCGGTCCTCCCACAGGGCGGGCAGCGCCATGGAGCGCAGCGGCGCGTGCATGGGCAGGTTGAGGAAGACCAGCTCGACCCGGCGGCCCTCGTGGACGAGGGTGTCGACCTCGGCGTGCCGCCCGCCCGCGAGCTCCACCGCCCGCCGCGTCCACGGCGTGAACGTTTCCGCGCCGAGCGCGTCCGCGTACGCCTGCCGAAGACCCTGGTGGCGGGCGGAGGAGTAGGCGGCCGGGTCCGGCCTGCTCTCCGGCATGCCCGCGATCCGGTTCTTGCCGTTGTGCTCGCCGGCCGTGACGTACACGGAGACGACCGGGACGCCGGCGTCGAGCAGCCGCTGCGTGTCCGGGTTCATGAAGTACAGGTCGTCGTCGGGATGCGCGGCGAACTGCATGAGCAGGGCGCGCCGGCCGGTCGAGACCGGCCGGCCCGGCGCCGGATCGGCGGAGGCCGCGTCACGGGGCGGCGCGGGCACCGAGCACCCGGCGACGGCCGCGGCCGCGAGACCGCCCGCCGCTCCCGCGAGCACCGTGCGCCGCGCCACCCTTCTGTTGTCGTCCACCGGTCGAGCGCCCCCGTACGTACGTGCGTGTGCCTGGTCGCGTGCGACTGGCTAGACGGAATCCCGGGGCGCGGGGTTCAGCGCCGGACGGGGCGCGTTCCGAGCGGCACGGCCGCCCGCACCCGCATCGGGCCGTCGGCGCGGCGGGACAGCAGCACGAGCTCGGTGACCCGGACGGAGAAGGTGCCGAGCAGCTCCTCGCACCTCGCCGCGAGGGCCCGCGGGTCGCGGGTGCGGCCGAGGGACAGATGCGGGGTGAAGGCCCGGGACTCCGCGCCGCACAGCGGGAACCGCTCCTCCAGCGCCTCCCGCAGCCGCGCCCACGGCTCGCCGCCGGCCGCCGCCGGATCCAGCCATACGGTGGAGTCCTCGCGGTGCCCGAACCAGTGCACGCCCTGGAGCCGGGCCCGGAACGGCGGGACCTCGCGCAGGGCGGCGGCGACCAGGACGCGGGCGACGACGAACTCGGACTCCGGCACGAAGCCGTAGAGCACGTTGACGTGCGGCGGCCAGCGGTGGACATGCCGGTCGTGCGCCCGCCGGACGTGCTGGATCGGCTCCCACAGGGCCTCGGGCGGCAGCCAGGCCACGGCGGTCCGGTACGTCGGCGGTACGGCGAGCACGCCACCGGCGGCGCCGTCCCGCGCGTCCGCCTCGGGCCGCACCCGGCCGGCCAGCGTCTCGTCCAGCCGGTCCACCCCGGAGGCCCGGTCCCAGACCAGCTCGCCGTCCGCCTCGAAGAACAGCACCCGGTGCCAGGGGATCTCGCCGCCCGCCACGAAATCGACCAGACCGATCCGCGTCGCCACGGCCGTCCCGCGCTCCGCGACGCCCATCACGAACCGCTCGGGATCCAGGCTCGGGTCCCACCGCACCCGGTGGTAGATCTCGTCACTGGTGCGCATGCTCCGCCTCTGCCCCGATCCGGCCGGTCACGAACTGATCAAGACGCCCTGACCAGCCTGTTCCGGCCGTCCGGCGGCATGAGAACGTCCGGATCGCACGAGGTGGAAGGCAAGCCAGGGGTGGGGACATGAGCGAGAAGCCGACGGTGTCGGACGAGGAGTGGGCGTCGTTCGTCGAAGCGGCGCGCGAGCAGGGCCTCGGGACGAAGGAGCAGGAGAAGCTCCTGCGCAAGGCCAAGCGGCCGAAGGCCCCGAAGGCCCCGAAGGCCCCGAAGGCCCCGAAGCCGGCGAGGCGCGAGGAGCCGGCGGGCTGGCGCACCGGGCCGGCCTGGCGGGAGATGAACGGCCGCGCCGCCCGCCGGCGCCGCGTCAAGGCCGTCGCCGGCATCGCGCTGGCCGCCGCGCTCGCGGCGGTCGCCGTACGCCCGCAGCTGCTGACCGACCACCTCCCGGCCGGTGTGACCTCCGCCCTCCCGGCCAGCTGGACCGACCGCCCCGAGGACACCACGCCGCTCGCCGCCGAAACCGCCCGCCCCACCGCCGCCCCGCCCGCCGCCGACCCGCACCGCCCGACCCTGAAGTCCCCCTTCAGCGGCTCCCCGGCCGCGCGCTGGGCAGACGGCCCGTCGGGCATCACGCCCCCGCCGGTGAAGCCGACGGGCTGGATGTCCAAGCCCCAGATCGAGGCGGCCCTGAAGCAGGTCAGGGATTTCCTGGTGGCCTCGAACCTGGACCCGGCCGTCGTCAAGGGCGGCAGGCCGGACGCGGCGCTGAAGATGATCGACCCGAAGCAGCCCCAGACCCGCCAGGACCTGGAGTCGGCCCTGTCGAAGCCGACGAAGGACAACGACCCCACCACGCTCTTCAGCCGTTTCTCCCCGGCCGAGGTCAAGCCGGTCGGCACGGTGGTGAAGACACGCGGCCACATGACCGTGGAGGCCGGCCACGGCAAGGCCGGTGGCGCGGTGCTCGTGCGCGCCGACTACACCTTCGTCTACCCGGTGGTGAAGGCCCGGCCGGGCGCCGACGAGGTCACCCGCACGATCGTCCGCCGCGAGGTGACGTTCGCCTTCTACGAGCCCGGGCGGTACGACGTGACGCGGGGCAAGCTGATCCTCCACTTCTGGGACGCCAGCGTCGGCAACGACGACTGCGCGCGGGACGAGGACGGCTACTACCACCCGACGTTCCGGGAGGACGCCACCGTGGACCCTGACACGGGTTCCACCGGCCCCGAGATCGACCCCTACGACCGCACCAAGCCCCTCGCCCAGAGGGCCCGAGGCTGCGGCACCGTCTCCCGTGTCTGACACGGTCCGCACCCTCCGCCTCCGCTTCCGACGCGCGGCCCTCGCCGGGGCCGTGGTCGCGCTGGCCGGTCTCGCCGGGCCGGCCGCCTGCCAGTCCCCGGGACGCGCCGGGCAGCCCGTCGACGACGGCCCGCCCACGGCCGCGGAGCCCTTCCGCGGCTCGCCCGCGTCCTCGTGGGCGGACGGCGCCGACGGCATCACGCTGCCGCAGGCACAGGCCGTGAACGGGCTGCCCGCGAGCCATGTCGACGCCGCGTTGCGGAAGGTCAAGGCGTTCCTGGTGGCGGCGAACCTGGACCCCGGCGTGCTGCGGGGCGGCTCGGCCCTTCCCGCCGTGCTGCTGATCGACTCGACCGACGGCGTCCGGGCCGACGCGCAGAGCTGGCTCGACCGGCCGGACGCCGAGCGGCGCAACCCGCTGTGGCTGTTCACCCGCTTCGACCCGGCCGAGTCCCGGCTGCTCGGCCCGGTGAAGACGCGCGGGACGACGACCGTCGAGGCCGGCGACGACCCCGGGGTCGTACGGATCAGGGCGGTGTACACCTTCGTCTACCCGGTGGCGGACGCCGTGCCCGGCCGCAACCGGGCGACCCGCGCCGTCGTGCGCCGCGATCTGACCTTCGAGGTGTACGACGCCGGCCGCTACGAGACGGACCCCGGTTCGGTGAGCCCCGTCGCGTACGCGTACTGGCTCGGCAACCACGACTGCGGGGCCTTCGACGGCGTCGTGCACCCGTGGTTCGGCGGCGAGGGGATCACTCCGGGGCGCGGAGCCGACCCGTACGACCTGGGCCGGGAGGTCGCCGACCTGCCGCGGGACTGCGCCCCGGTCTCCCGCGTCTGAGTCCCGCCACCGCGGGGCGGGTACGTGACCCGGTGCGCCCCGTGTGTACCTCTGCGTGACGTGGGGTACAGTCTTGGGCCCGATTGGCGGCCACATGGTCTCGTATGGCAGACTGTCGGGGTTGCTCGGTTGAGTGCCGATGCTGCGCGCCTCCCGCCGGGAGGACCGGAAGCGAGTCCCACAGTACTCGTCGCTCCTGCTCAGGAGCGGACGTACGGGAATCTTCCGGGAAGTGTCAGCGGGGCGCCGACCAGGCACCCGGTGGGTGTTCCGCCCCCGGCTTCGCGGGTTTTCAGGGCCCGCACCCCCTTGGTTGGGAAATCCTTCGGGACTTCTTCGTAGAGGGAGTGCGACACGCCCGACCGCGTGGGTCGGAGGAGGGAGTCTTCAGATCCCCCGGGTTCCAGAGCGTTAAACGAGACAAAGGACTACTGAGTAGCCATGGCGGGACAGAAGATCCGCATCCGGCTCAAGGCCTACGACCACGAGGTCATCGACTCCTCGGCGAAGAAGATCGTCGAGACGGTGACCCGCACTGGTGCGTCGGTCGCGGGCCCGGTGCCGCTGCCCACTGAGAAGAACGTGTACTGCGTCATCAAGTCGCCGCACAAGTACAAGGACTCGCGCGAGCACTTCGAGATGCGCACGCACAAGCGCCTCATCGACATCCTCGACCCCACGCCGAAGACGGTCGACTCGCTCATGCGTCTCGACCTGCCGGCCGGCGTCGACATCGAGATCAAGCTCTGAGGTGACGCGCGAGATGGCTAAGAACATCAAGGGCATCCTGGGCGAGAAGCTCGGCATGACGCAGGTCTGGGACGAGAACAACCGGGTCGTCCCGGTGACCGTCGTCAAGGCCGGCCCGAATGTCGTGACCCAGGTGCGTACGAACGACAACGACGGCTACGAGTCGGTCCAGATCGCCTTCGGCGAGATCGACCCGCGCAAGGTGAACAAGCCCCTCAAGGGCCACTTCGCCAAGGCCGACGTCACCCCGCGCCGTCACCTCGTCGAGATCCGTACCGCTGACGCCAGCGAGTACACCCTCGGCCAGGAGATCACCGCCGAGGTCTTCGAGGCGGGCATCAAGGTCGACGTCACCGGCAAGAGCAAGGGCAAGGGCTTCGCCGGTGCCATGAAGCGCCACAACTTCCGTGGTGGCAAGGCCTCCCACGGTGCCCACCGCGTGCACCGCAAGCCCGGTTCGATCGGTGGCTGCGCCACCCCGGGCCGCGTCTTCAAGGGCATGCGCATGGCCGGCCGCATGGGCAACGAGCGCGTGACCACCCAGAACCTGACCGTTCACGCCGTTGACGCGGAGAAGGGCCTGCTGCTCATCAAGGGCGCGGTTCCTGGTCCGAACGGCGGCCTCGTCCTGGTCCGCACCGCGGCCAAGGGGGCCTGAGGATATGAGCACCATTGACATTCTGTCGCCCTCCGGCGACAAGACCGGGACCGTCGAGCTCCCGGCCGAGATCTTCGAGGCCAAGGTCAGCATCCCGCTGATCCACCAGGTCGTCGTCGCGCAGCTTGCGGCTGCCCGCCAGGGCACCCACAAGACCAAGACGCGTGGCGAGGTCCGCGGTGGTGGCAAGAAGCCGTACCGCCAGAAGGGCACCGGCCGCGCCCGTCAGGGTTCGACCCGCGCCCCGCAGTTCGCCGGTGGTGGCGTCGTGCACGGTCCCGTGCCGCGTGACTACTCGCAGCGGACCCCCAAGAAGATGAAGGCCGCCGCCCTCCGCGGTGCCCTCTCCGACCGGGCGACCCACTCCCGTGTCCACGTCGTCTCCGGCGTGGTCGAGGGTGGCATCTCCACCAAGGCCGCCAAGACGCTGTTCGGCAAGATCTCGGAGCGCAAGAACCTGCTCCTGGTCGCCGAGCGCTCCGACGAGGCCGCGTGGCTGTCCGCCCGCAACCTGCCCCAGGTCCACATCCTGGAGCCGGGCCAGCTGAACACGTACGACGTGATGCGATCCGACGACGTGGTCTTCACCCAGGCCGCCCTCGAGTCCTTCGTGTCTGGCGCTGCGAAGTCTTCGGCTGCTGACACCGAAGGGAGCGAGGCCTGATGTCCGAGGCCACGATCACCAGCAAGACCTTCACGGACCCGCGCGACGTCCTCGTCAAGCCGGTTGTCTCCGAGAAGAGCTACGCGCTGCTGGACGAGAACAAGTACACGTTCATCGTCGCGCCCGGCGCCAACAAGACCCAGATCAAGCAGGCCGTCGAGGCGGTCTTCTCGGTCAAGGTCACCGGGGTCAACACGATCAACCGCCAGGGCAAGCGCAAGCGCACCCGCACCGGTTTCGGCAAGCGCGCCAACACCAAGCGCGCCATCGTGACCCTTGCCGAGGGCAACCGTATCGACATCTTCGGCGGTCCGACCGCCTAAGGGCGGTCTGGATCGTCCGGAATCGGACGAGGACTGAGAAATGGGAATCCGCAAGTACAAGCCGACTACGCCGGGCCGTCGTGGCTCCTCCGTAGCCGACTTCGTCGAGATCACGCGGTCCACGCCGGAGAAGTCGCTGGTCCGCCCCCTGCACAGCAAGGGCGGCCGTAACAACACCGGTCGTGTGACCGTCCGTCACCAGGGCGGTGGCCACAAGCGCGCCTACCGCGTGATCGACTTCCGTCGTCACGACAAGGACGGCGTGCCGGCCAAGGTCGCTCACATCGAGTACGACCCCAACCGCACCGCGCGCATCGCGCTGCTCCACTACGCGGACGGCGAGAAGCGCTACATCATCGCCCCGCGTGGTCTCTCGCAGGGCGACCGGGTGGAGAACGGCCCCACGGCCGACATCAAGCCCGGCAACAACCTGGCCCTCCGCAACATCCCGGTCGGTACCACGATCCACGCGATCGAGCTCCGTCCCGGCGGTGGCGCCAAGTTCGCCCGCTCCGCAGGTGCCTCCGTGCAGCTGCTCGCGAAGGAGGGCACGATGGCCCACCTTCGTATGCCTTCCGGCGAGATCCGTCTGGTCGACGCCCGCTGCCGCGCCACCATCGGCGAGGTCGGCAACGCCGAGCAGTCGAACATCAACTGGGGTAAGGCCGGCCGCAAGCGCTGGCTGGGCGTTCGCCCGACCGTCCGCGGTGTGGCGATGAACCCGGTTGACCACCCGCACGGTGGCGGTGAGGGCAAGACCTCCGGTGGTCGCCACCCGGTCTCCCCGTGGGGTCAGAAGGAGGGTCGTACTCGTTCGCCGAAGAAGGCTTCGAACAAGTACATCGTCCGCCGCCGCAAGACGAACAAGAAGCGCTAGGAGCGGGTTTAGATGCCGCGCAGTCTCAAGAAGGGACCCTTCGTCGACGGCCACCTCATCAAGAAGGTGGACGCTCAGAACGAGGCCGGTACCAAGAACGTCATCAAGACCTGGTCCCGTCGCTCCATGATCGTGCCGGCCATGCTCGGCCACACGCTCGCGGTGCACAACGGCAAGACCCACATCCCGGTGTTCGTCACCGAGTCGATGGTCGGCCACAAGCTCGGCGAGTTCTCGCCGACGCGCACCTTCCGGGGTCACGTCAAGGAAGACCGGAAGTCGAAGCGCCGCTAGCAGCGGATCGCATTCAGACACGTAAGTAACTGAAGGGACAACCATGGAAGCCAGGGCCCAGGCGCGGTACATCCGCGTCACGCCCATGAAGGCCCGCCGCGTGGTGGACCTCATCCGTGGCATGGACGCCACGGAGGCCCAGGCGGTCCTGCGATTCGCCCCGCAGGCCGCTTCCGTGCCGGTCGGCAAGGTGCTCGACAGCGCCATTGCCAACGCCGCGCACAACTACGACCACACGGACGCCTCCTCGCTGTTCATCAGCGAGGCGTACGTCGACGAGGGCCCGACCCTGAAGCGGTTCCGTCCGCGTGCTCAGGGCCGTGCCTACCGGATCCGCAAGCGGACCAGCCACATCACCGTGGTCGTCAGCAGCAAGGAAGGAACCCGGTAATGGGCCAGAAGGTAAACCCGCACGGGTTCCGGCTCGGCATCACCACCGACTTCAAGTCGCGCTGGTACGCCGACAAGCTGTACAAGGACTACGTCAAGGAAGACGTCGCCATCCGTCGGATGCTGACGTCCGGCATGGAGCGCGCCGGCATCTCGAAGGTGGAGATCGAGCGCACCCGTGACCGTGTCCGCGTGGACATCCACACCGCTCGCCCGGGCATTGTCATCGGTCGCCGTGGCGCCGAGGCCGACAAGATCCGTGGCCAGCTCGAGAAGCTGACCGGCAAGCAGGTCCAGCTGAACATCCTCGAGGTCAAGAACCCCGAGGTCGACGCTCAGCTGGTGGCCCAGGCCGTCGCCGAGCAGCTGTCCTCCCGCGTCTCCTTCCGTCGGGCCATGCGCAAGAGCATGCAGTCCGCCATGAAGGCCGGCGCCAAGGGCATCAAGATCCAGTGTGGTGGCCGTCTCGGCGGCGCCGAGATGTCCCGCTCGGAGTTCTACCGCGAGGGCCGTGTGCCGCTGCACACGCTCCGCGCGAACGTCGAGTACGGCTTCTTCGAGGCCAAGACGACCTTCGGCCGCATCGGCGTGAAGGTCTGGATCTACAAGGGCGACGTCAAGAACATCGCCGAGGTCCGCGCCGAGAACGCCGCTGCCCGCGCCGGCAACCGCCCGGCCCGTGGCGGCGCTGACCGCCCGGCCCGTGGTGGCCGCGGTGGCGAGCGTGGCGGTCGCGGTCGCAAGCCGCAGCAGGCTCCCGCTGCCGAGGCCCCCAAGGCCGACGCCGCCGCCGCTCCGGCTGCTGAGAGCACCGGAACGGAGGCCTGACCGAAATGCTGATCCCCCGTAGGGTCAAGCACCGCAAGCAGCACCACCCGAAGCGCAACGGTATGTCCAAGGGTGGCACGCAGGTTGCGTTCGGCGAGTACGGCATTCAGGCCCTCACCCCGGCCTACGTGACCAACCGCCAGATCGAGGCCGCGCGTATCGCGATGACCCGCCACATCAAGCGTGGCGGCAAGGTCTGGATCAACATCTACCCGGACCGCCCGCTCACGAAGAAGCCTGCCGAGACCCGCATGGGTTCCGGTAAGGGTTCTCCGGAGTGGTGGATCGCGAACGTCAAGCCCGGTCGGGTGATGTTCGAGCTGTCCTACCCGAACGAGAAGATCGCGCGTGAGGCTCTGACTCGTGCCGCCCACAAGCTGCCGATGAAGTGCAAGATCGTTAAGCGCGAGGCAGGTGAGCTGTGATGTCGGCCGGTACCAAGGCGTCCGAGCTGCGCGAGCTGGGCAACGAGGAGCTTGTCGCCAAGCTCCGCGAGGCCAAGGAAGAGCTGTTCAACCTCCGCTTCCAGGCGGCGACGGGTCAGCTCGAGAACCACGGTCGGCTCAAGTCCGTCCGTAAGGACATCGCCCGGATCTACACCCTGATGCGCGAGCGCGAGCTGGGCATCGAGACGGTGGAGAACGCCTGATGAGCGAGAACAACGTGACTGAGAAGACCGAGCGCAACGCCCGCAAGGTCCGTGAGGGCCTCGTCGTCAGCGACAAGATGGACAAGACCGTCGTCGTCGCTGTCGAGGACCGCGTCAAGCACGCGCTGTACGGCAAGGTCATCCGCCGTACGAACAAGCTCAAGGCTCACGACGAGCAGAACCAGGCCGGCGTCGGCGACCGCGTCCTCCTCATGGAGACCCGGAAGCTGTCGTCGACGAAGCACTGGCGCGTCGTCGAGATCCTCGAGAAGGCCAAGTAATCCCTCCTAGGGGGACCCCCTAGGAACAGTTCCGCCAGGCTCGGCGCGGGGCCTCACTCGCTGAGGCCCCCGCCGGGAACCGGCAGACAATCAGGAGATAGACGTGATCCAGCAGGAGTCGCGACTTCGCGTCGCCGACAACACTGGTGCCAAGGAGATCCTTTGCATCCGTGTTCTCGGTGGCTCGGGTCGCCGCTACGCGGGCATCGGTGACGTCATCGTCGCCACCGTCAAGGACGCGATCCCCGGTGGCAACGTGAAGAAGGGTGACGTCGTCAAGGCGGTCATCGTTCGCACCGTCAAGGAGCGCCGCCGCCAGGACGGCTCGTACATCCGCTTCGACGAGAACGCCGCCGTCATTCTGAAGAACGACGGCGACCCTCGCGGCACCCGTATCTTCGGCCCGGTGGGCCGTGAGCTGCGCGAGAAGAAGTTCATGAAGATCATCTCGCTCGCGCCGGAGGTGCTGTAAGCATGAAGATCAAGAAGGGCGACCTGGTCCAGGTCATCACCGGCAAGGACAAGGGCAAGCAGGGCAAGGTCATCGCGGCCTACCCCGCCGAGTCCCGCGTCCTCGTCGAGGGTGTCAACCGGGTCAAGAAGCACACGAAGGCCGGCCCGAACCAGGCCGGCGGCATCGTGACCACCGAGGCTCCGGTCCACGTCTCCAACGTCCAGCTGGTCGTGGAGAAGGACGGCAAGAAGGTCGTCACGCGTGTGGGTTACCGCTTCGACGACGAGGGCAACAAGATCCGCGTTGCCAAGCGGACGGGTGAGGACATCTGATGGCTACCACCACTCCGCGTCTCAAGACGAAGTACCGCGAGGAGATCGCGGGCAAGCTGCGTGACGAGTTCAAGTACGAGAACGTCATGCAGATCCCCGGCCTCGTGAAGATCGTGGTCAACATGGGTGTCGGCGACGCCGCCCGTGACTCGAAGCTGATCGAGGGCGCGATCCGCGACCTCACCACGATCACCGGTCAGAAGCCGGCCGTCACCAAGGCCCGCAAGTCCATCGCGCAGTTCAAGCTGCGTGAGGGTCAGCCGATCGGTGCCCACGTCACGCTCCGTGGCGACCGCATGTGGGAGTTCCTGGACCGCACCCTGTCGCTCGCGCTGCCGCGCATCCGCGACTTCCGCGGCCTGTCCCCGAAGCAGTTCGACGGCCGTGGCAACTACACCTTCGGTCTCACGGAGCAGGTCATGTTCCACGAGATCGACCAGGACAAGATCGACCGCGTCCGGGGTATGGACATCACCGTGGTCACCACGGCGACCAACGACGACGAGGGCCGTGCCCTTCTGCGTCACCTCGGCTTCCCGTTCAAGGAGGCGTAAGCGAGATGGCGAAGAAGGCTCTCATCGCGAAGGCTGCCCGCAAGCCCAAGTTCGGTGTGCGTGCGTACACCCGCTGCCAGCGCTGCGGTCGTCCCCACTCCGTGTACCGCAAGTTCGGCCTCTGCCGCGTGTGCCTTCGTGAGATGGCTCACCGTGGCGAGCTGCCGGGCGTGACCAAGAGCTCCTGGTAATTCCCCCTCGCCCCTAGGGCGTTGAGGAAACACAGGAGTCTCTCGGTAAGCATTGGGTTGGCGGAGGCCCTTCCCCTGATGGCTTAGGCTAGTGGGGTTGGGCGTCCGCCGCCCGTACGACTTACTACGCCGTAGGTCCACCGCACCGCACCCGCCCCGTCTCGGATCGGGGAGAGGGATGGTGCACCAGGAAACCCCGGCGAGAGAGGCCGAAGGCCAATTCATGACCATGACTGATCCGATCGCAGACATGCTCACGCGTCTGCGGAACGCGAACTCGGCGTACCACGACACCGTGACGATGCCGCACAGCAAGATCAAGTCGCACATCGCGGAAATCCTCCAGCAGGAGGGCTTCATCTCCGGCTGGAAGGTCGAGGACGCCGAGGTCGGCAAGAACCTCGTGCTCGACCTCAAGTTCGGTCCGAACCGTGAGCGCTCCATCGCGGGCATCAAGCGGATCTCGAAGCCGGGCCTCCGGGTTTACGCGAAGTCCACCAACCTGCCGAAGGTTCTCGGCGGCCTGGGCGTGGCGATCATCTCCACGTCCCACGGTCTCCTGACCGGCCAGCAGGCTCAGAAGAAGGGCGTGGGTGGGGAAGTCCTCGCCTACGTCTGGTAGTCGGGAACGGAGGAAAAGCCAATGTCGCGTATCGGCAAGCTCCCCATCACGGTTCCCGCCGGCGTGGACGTCACCATCGAGGGCCGCACGGTCACGGTGAAGGGTTCCAAGGGCACCCTCACCCACACCGTCGCCGCGCCGATCGAGATCGTTAAGGGCGAGGACGGCGTTCTGAACGTCACCCGTCCCAACGACGAGCGTCAGAACAAGGCCCTGCACGGCCTGTCCCGCACGCTGGTGGCCAACATGATCACCGGTGTGACCCAGGGGTACACGAAGGCGCTCGAGATCAGCGGTGTCGGTTACCGCGTGGCCGCGAAGGGCTCCAACCTGGAGTTCCAGCTCGGTTACAGCCACCCGATCCTGGTGGAGGCCCCCGAGGGCATCTCCTTCAAGGTCGAGTCGCCGACCAAGTTCTCGGTCGAGGGCATCGACAAGCAGAAGGTCGGCGAGGTCGCCGCGAACATCCGCAAGCTGCGCAAGCCCGACCCGTACAAGGCCAAGGGCGTGAAGTACGCGGGCGAGGTCATCCGCCGCAAGGTCGGAAAGGCTGGTAAGTAAGCCATGGCATACGGTGTGAAGATCGCCAAGGGCGACGCTTACAAGCGCGCTGCCAAGGCGCGCCGTCACCTGCGCATCCGCAAGAACGTGTCGGGTACGGCGGAGCGTCCGCGCCTCGTCGTGACGCGTTCCAACCGCGGCATCACCGCGCAGGTCATCGACGACCTCAAGGGTCACACCCTGGCGTCGGCGTCCCACCTGGACGCCTCCGTCCGCGGTGGCGAGGGCGACAAGTCCTCGCAGGCCAAGCAGGTCGGCGCCCTGGTCGCCGAGCGCGCCAAGGCCGCCGGTGTCGAGGCCGTCGTGTTCGACCGTGGTGGCAACAGGTACGCCGGGCGCATTGCCGCTCTGGCTGACGCCGCCCGCGAAGCCGGGCTGAAGTTCTAAGCCCCGGTTCCGGGACTAACGGACGTAACAGAGAGAGGTATTCCAATGGCTGGACCCCAGCGCCGCGGCAGCGGTGCCGGTGGCGGCGAGCGGCGGGACCGGAAGGGCCGCGACGGTGGCGCTGCCGCCGCCGAGAAGACCGCGTACGTTGAGCGCGTAGTCGCGATCAACCGCGTCGCCAAGGTTGTCAAGGGTGGTCGTCGTTTCAGCTTCACCGCGCTGGTCGTGGTGGGCGACGGTGACGGCACCGTGGGTGTCGGTTACGGCAAGGCCAAGGAGGTGCCGGCCGCCATCGCCAAGGGTGTGGAGGAGGCCAAGAAGCACTTCTTCAAGGTCCCCCGTATCCAGGGCACCATCCCGCACCCGATCCAGGGTGAGAAGGCCGCGGGCGTCGTCCTGCTCAAGCCGGCTTCCCCCGGTACCGGTGTTATCGCCGGTGGCCCGGTGCGCGCCGTGCTCGAGTGCGCCGGCGTTCACGACATCCTGTCGAAGTCGCTCGGCTCCGACAACGCGATCAACATCGTGCACGCGACCGTGGAGGCCCTGAAGGGCCTGCAGCGTCCCGAGGAGATCGCGGCTCGCCGCGGTCTGCCGCTCGAGGACGTCGCTCCCGCGGCTCTGCTCCGTGCGCGTGCCGGGGCGGGTGCGTAATGGCTCGCCTCAAGATCACGCAGACGAAGTCGTACATCGGCAGCAAGCAGAACCACCGCGACACCCTGCGTTCGCTCGGGCTCAAGCGCCTGAACGACGTGGTCGTCAAGGAGGACCGCCCCGAGTTCCGCGGAATGGTGCACACCGTCCGCCACCTCGTGACGGTCGAGGAGGTCGACTGACATGGCGGAGAACAACCCGCTGAAGGTCCACAACCTCCGTCCCGCCCCGGGCGCCAAGACCGCCAAGACCCGTGTGGGTCGTGGTGAGGCGTCGAAGGGTAAGACGGCCGGTCGTGGTACGAAGGGTACGAAGGCCCGTTACCAGGTTCCGGAGCGCTTCGAGGGTGGCCAGATGCCCCTCCACATGCGTCTTCCGAAGCTGAAGGGCTTCAAGAACCCCTTCCGCACCGAGTACCAGGTCGTGAACCTGGACAAGCTGGCCGCGCTCTACCCGCAGGGTGGCGAGGTCACGGTGGCCGACCTGGTCGCCAAGGGTGCGGTTCGCAAGAACCAGCTCGTCAAGGTCCTGGGCCAGGGCGAGGTCTCCGTGGCGCTGCAGGTGACGGTCGACGCCGTCTCCGGCTCCGCCAAGGAGAAGATCGCCGCCGCGGGCGGCACCGTCACCGAGCTCGTCTGAGACGACTCGATGGCCTGAACATCCGACCGGGGATGCCTCTCAAAAGGGGCATCCCCGGTTGGTCGTTCCTAGGGGGCCGTAGTCGCCGGTAAGGTGGCGTCCACTGTCTAGAGTGCGTGCGGTATGCCCGCGGGCGCTCCGGGCGGAAACTCTCATCGTCGAACCTCAAGACCGTCACCTCTGACGCACGTGCGCGGGGGTCGCAGGAGGCACCGTGCTCACCGCGTTCGCCCGGGCGTTCAAGACGCCCGACCTGCGCAAGAAGCTGCTCTTCACGCTCGGCATCATCGTGCTGTACCGGCTCGGGGCACACATCCCCGTCCCCGGCGTCAGCTACGAGGCCGTCCAGCAGTGTGTGGATCAGGCGAGCCAGGGCAACAACAGCCTGTTCGGCCTGGTCAACATGTTCAGTGGCGGGGCGCTGCTGCAGATCACCATCTTCGCGCTCGGCATCATGCCGTACATCACGGCGAGCATCATCCTGCAGCTGCTGACCGTCGTGATCCCGCGCCTGGAGAACCTCAAGAAGGAGGGCCAGTCCGGCACCGCCAAGATCACGCAGTACACGCGTTATCTGACGGTGGCGCTCGCCATCCTCCAGGGCACCGGCCTCGTGGCCACGGCCCGCACCGGTGCGCTGTTCAGCGGCTGCACGGTCGCGAGCCAGGTCGTCCCCGACCAGTCGATCTTCACCACCGCCACCATGGTCATCACCATGACCGCGGGCACCGGCGTCGTCATGTGGCTCGGTGAGCTCATCACCGACCGCGGCATCGGCAACGGCATGTCGATCCTCATGTTCATCTCCATCGCCGCCGGCTTCCCGGGCGCCCTGTGGGCCATCAAGAAGAGCGGCGACCTGGCGGGCGGCTGGATCGAGTTCGGCACCGTCATCCTGATCGGCTTCGTGATGGTGGCCCTCGTCGTCTTCGTCGAGCAGGCCCAGCGCCGCATCCCGGTGCAGTACGCGAAGCGGATGATCGGCCGCAGGTCCTACGGCGGTACGTCCACTTACATCCCGTTGAAGGTGAACCAGGCAGGTGTGATTCCTGTCATCTTCGCGTCGTCGCTGCTCTACATCCCGGCGCTCGTGGCGCAGTTCTCGAACTCCACCGCCGGCTGGAAGACCTGGATCGAAGCCCACTTCGTCAAGGGTGACCACCCCTACTACATCGCCGCGTACTTCCTTCTGATCGTGTTCTTCGCCTTCTTCTACGTGGCGATCTCGTTCAACCCCGAGGAAGTCGCGGACAACATGAAGAAGTATGGTGGCTTCATCCCGGGTATCCGGGCTGGTCGACCTACTGCCGAGTACCTGAGCTACGTGCTCAACCGGATCACTTGGCCGGGCTCGCTGTATCTGGGTCTGATCGCTCTTGTGCCGACGATGGCGTTGGCAGGCTTCGGCGGTGCCAATGCCAACTTCCCGTTCGGCGGGACGAGCATCCTCATCATCGTGGGTGTGGGCCTCGAGACCGTGAAGCAGATCGAGAGCCAGCTCCAGCAGCGCAATTACGAAGGGTTCCTCCGCTGATGCGAATCGTCCTCGTCGGACCGCCCGGGGCCGGCAAGGGAACGCAGGCCGCGTTCCTTGCCAAGAACCTGGACATCCCGCACATCTCCACGGGCGACCTGTTCCGTGCCAACATCTCTCAGGGCACGGAGCTGGGCCTGGCGGCGAAGGGTTACATGGACCGGGGCGAGCTCGTCCCGGACGAGGTGACCATCGGGATGGCCAAGGACCGCATGGAGCAGGCGGACGCCGCCAAGGGCTTCCTGCTCGACGGGTTCCCGCGCAACGTGGCCCAGGCCGAGGCGCTGGATGTCGTCCTCAAGGAGGACAACATGCAGCTCGACGCGGTCCTGGACCTGGAGGTCCCCGAGGACGAGGTCGTGAAGCGGATCGCGGGTCGCCGCGTCTGCCGCAACGACTCCGCGCACGTCTTCCACGTGACGTACAACGCCCCGAAGACCGAGGGCGTCTGCGACGTCTGCGGCGGCGAGCTCTTCCAGCGGCCGGACGACTCCGAGGAGACGGTCCGCACCCGCCTTGAGGTCTACCACACGCAGACCGAGCCGATCATCGACTACTACAAGAAGCAGGGGCTCGTCGCGACGATCTCCGCGCTCGGCAAGGTGGACGAGGTCACGGCGCGGGCGATGGCCGCGCTGAAGAAGTAACCCACGGTTCGTCGATACGGCCGCGGTGCCCGGGAGGGGCGCCGCGGCCGTATCGTTGTTCCGACCCCCGTAATCGACGAAAGGCCGCGGCCGAGATGGTGCAGATCAAGACCCCCGAGCAGATCGCGAAGATGCGCGAGGCGGGGCTGGTCGTCGCCGCCATCCACGCGGCCACCCGTGAGGCCGCCGTGCCGGGCGCGACGACGAAGGACCTGGACGAGGTCGCGCGCAAGGTGATCGCCGACCACGGCGCGAAGTCGAACTTCCTCGGCTACGGCGGTTTCCCCGCGACGATCTGCACCTCGGTGAACGAGGTCGTCGTCCACGGCATCCCGGACGAGAAGACCGTCCTCAAGGACGGCGACATCATCTCCGTCGACGCCGGCGCGATCGTCGACGGCTGGCACGGCGACGCCGCCTTCACCGTCTTCGTCGGCAGCGGGCACGCGCCGGAGCTGATCGAGCTCTCCCGGGTGACGGAGGAGTCGATGTGGGCCGGCATCGCCGCGATGCGGGTGGGCGCGCGCCTGGTCGACATCTCCAAGGCGATCGAGACCTACATCAAGCGCCAGCCGCGGCCGGCCGTGGGCGAGCACAGCCTGGGCCGCTACGGGATCATCGAGGACTACGGCGGCCACGGCATCGGCACCGAGATGCACATGGACCCGCACCTGCTGAACTACGTCTCCCGCAAGCGCGGCAAGGGCCCGAAGCTGGTGCCCGGCTTCTGCCTGGCGATCGAGCCGATGGTCTCGCTCGGCACCCCGCGCACGGAGGTCCTGGCGGACGACTGGACGGTCATCACGACCGACGGCACCTGGTCCTCCCACTGGGAGCACAGCGTCGCCCTGACGGAGGAGGGCCCGCTGGTCCTCACCGCGGTCGACGGCGGCAAGGCGAAGCTGGCGGAACTCGGCGTGACGGCGGCGCCGGACCCGCTGGCGTAGTCCCGCGTAACGATCTCCGACGTTGGGCAGATATCCCGGATTCGTCTTTTCCAGGCGCCTGACGTAGACTGATGCGTCGGCTCTCGTGTACCCGTGTGTCTTCGCGCGGCGGCGAGAGTCGATCAAGGTAGCCGATTCGAAGGGCGAAGCGTGGCCAAGAAGCAAGGTGCCATCGAAATTGAGGGCACCGTGATCGAGTCCCTGCCGAACGCCATGTTCAAGGTGGAGCTCCAGAACGGTCACAAGGTCCTCGCGCACATCTCCGGCAAGATGCGGATGCACTACATCCGTATCCTCCCGGACGACCGGGTCGTCGTGGAGCTGTCTCCGTACGACCTGACGCGTGGCCGGATCGTCTACCGGTACAAGTAGATCTTGCCCGCACCCCGCCTCCGCGCGCGGGTGGTGGCACTGACCCGGAGAACCTCACATCCCATGAAGGTCAAGCCGAGCGTCAAGAAGATCTGCGACAAGTGCAAGGTGATCCGCCGCCACGGCCGGGTCATGGTCATCTGCGACAACCTGCGCCACAAGCAGCGCCAGGGCTGACGCACGCCGACCGACCTGCATCTCGCAGTTCTTCGCGCGACGCATAGCAATTCGTACATACGCAGAGCCCGCCCAGCCCATGACAGGGTCGGCGACACCTCCGGCGGGGGCCGGGGACCCGATTCGTACCTCGTACGGCGGTCGGGAGCGGTTCTGCGGCAGACCCCCGAACACACAGGAGCCATTGAATGGCACGCGTTTCCGGTGTTGACATCCCGCGTGACAAGCGTGTGGTGGTAGCACTCACCTACGTCTTCGGTATCGGGCGCACCCGTTCCGAGGAGATCCTCGCCGCCACCGGCGTGAACCCGTCCACCCGTGTCCGCGAGCTTGCCGAGGAAGACCTCGTCAAGATCCGCGAGTACGTGGACGCCAACCTCCAGACCGAGGGTGACCTCCGCCGTGAGATCGCCGCCGACATCCGCCGCAAGGTCGAGATCGGCTGCTACCAGGGTCTCCGTCACCGTCGCGGTCTGCCCGTCCGCGGTCAGCGCACCAGCACGAACGCCCGTACCCGCAAGGGCCCGCGTCGCGCCATCGCCGGCAAGAAGAAGCCGGGCAAGAAGTAGTCCACAGCGGACGACTGTCCACGGTCTTCGCTGCAGGACCGACCACCTCCCGTAGGAGTAAGAGATGCCCCCCAAGGGACGTCAGGGCGCCGTCAAGAAGGTGCGCCGCAAGGAAAAGAAGAACGTCGCTCACGGCCACGCGCACATCAAGAGCACGTTCAACAACACGATCGTCTCGATCACGGACCCCTCGGGCAACGTGATCTCCTGGGCCTCCGCCGGCCACGTCGGCTTCAAGGGCTCGCGCAAGTCCACCCCCTTCGCCGCGCAGATGGCCGCCGAGTCGGCCGCCCGCCGCGCGCAGGAGCACGGCATGCGCAAGGTCGACGTCTTCGTCAAGGGTCCCGGCTCCGGCCGTGAGACCGCGATCCGCTCCCTCCAGGCCACCGGCCTCGAGGTCGGCTCGATCCAGGACGTCACCCCCACCCCGCACAACGGCTGCCGTCCGCCGAAGCGCCGCCGCGTCTGACGTAGCGGGCGCACTTGTGCGTCTTTGAGTGTCCGGGCGGTACGACCCCGTAAGGGGACGTGCCGCCCGTACCCTTGGCAGTACCTTGCAGTTCCTGTCGGACGTCAAATAGTGGGCGTCCACAAACGAAGGAAACGAAGACATGCTTATCGCTCAGCGTCCTTCGCTGACCGAAGAGGTCGTCGACGAGTTCCGCTCCCGGTTCGTCATCGAGCCGCTGGAGCCGGGCTTCGGCTACACCCTCGGCAACTCGCTCCGCCGCACCCTCCTCTCGTCGATCCCCGGCGCCGCTGTCACCAGCATCCGCATCGACGGTGTCCTGCACGAGTTCACCACCGTGCCGGGCGTCAAGGAGGACGTCACCGACCTCATCCTGAACATCAAGCAGCTGGTCGTCTCCTCGGAGCACGACGAGCCGGTCGTGATGTACCTGCGCAAGCAGGGCCCGGGTCTGGTCACCGCCGCCGACATCGCCCCGCCGGCCGGTGTCGAGGTGCACAACCCCGACCTGGTCCTCGCCACGCTCAACGGCAAGGGCAAGCTGGAGATGGAGCTGACCGTCGAGCGCGGCCGCGGCTACGTCTCCGCCGTCCAGAACAAGCAGGTGGGCCAGGAGATCGGCCGTATCCCGGTCGACTCCATCTACAGCCCCGTGCTGAAGGTCACCTACAAGGTCGAGGCGACCCGAGTCGAGCAGCGCACCGACTTCGACAAGCTGATCGTCGACGTCGAGACCAAGCAGGCCATGCGCCCGCGTGACGCCATGGCGTCGGCCGGCAAGACCCTGGTCGAGCTGTTCGGTCTCGCCCGCGAGCTGAACATCGACGCCGAGGGCATCGACATGGGCCCGTCCCCGACGGACGCCGCCCTGGCCGCCGACCTGGCGCTGCCGATCGAGGAGCTCGAGCTCACCGTTCGGTCCTACAACTGCCTCAAGCGCGAGGGCATCCACTCCGTGGGTGAGCTCGTCGCCCGCTCCGAGGCCGACCTGCTCGACATCCGCAACTTCGGTGCGAAGTCGATCGACGAGGTCAAGGCGAAGCTGGCCGGCATGGGCCTGGCCCTCAAGGACAGCCCGCCCGGATTCGACCCGACCGCCGCCGCCGACGCCTTCGGCGCCGACGACGACGCGGACGCGGGCTTCGTCGAGACCGAGCAGTACTGATAGCTGCCCGCAGGCATCCGCCTGCGGGGCCCTGACACCGGTACCTGATACGGCCGGTGCAGATCTCAAGGAGAAACACCATGCCGCGTCCCACCAAGGGCGCCCGCCTCGGCGGCTCCGCCGCGCACGAGAAGCTGCTGCTCGCCAACCTGGCGAAGTCGCTCTTCGAGCACGGCCGCATCACCACGACCGAGGCCAAGGCCCGCCGCCTGCGTCCGGTCGCCGAGCGCCTGATCACCAAGGCGAAGAAGGGCGACATCCACAACCGTCGCCTGGTGCTGCAGACCATCACGGACAAGGGCGTCGTCCACACGCTCTTCACCGAGATCGCCCCGCGCTACTCCGAGCGCCCGGGTGGCTACACCCGCATCACCAAGATCGGCAACCGTCGTGGCGACAACGCCCCGATGGCCGTGATCGAGCTGGTCGAGGGCGAGATCGCCAAGAAGGCGACCGTCGCCGAGGCCGAGGCCGCCACCAAGCGCGCCGTCAAGGAGGCCGACGAGGCCCCCAAGGCCGAGGAGACCACCGAGGACGCGCAGGACGCCTGAGCGTTCTGACGATCTCGTGGCCGGGCCCGCACCCCTCGGGGTGCGGGCCCGTTCCGCGTGTTTGAGAGGATTTACGGCGTGAGTGATGACGTGCAGCCCGGGTTCGTACGCGTACGGCTCGACCTTTCGTACGACGGCAGGGACTTCTCCGGCTGGGCCAAGCAGGCCCGCGGCCGGCGCACCGTCCAGGGCGAGATCGAGGACGCCCTGCGCACCGTCACCCGGTCCCAGGAGACGTACGAGCTGACCGTCGCCGGCCGCACCGACGCCGGCGTGCACGCCCGCGGTCAGGTCGCGCACGTCGACCTGCCCGTCGCGCTGTGGGAGGAGCACCGCGAGAAGCTGCTCAGGCGGCTCGCCGGGCGGCTCTCGCACGATGTCCGGGTGTGGAGCCTCACCGAGGCTCCCGAGGGCTTCAACGCCCGGTTCTCGGCGATCTGGCGCCGCTACGCCTACCGCGTCACCGACCACCCCGGCGGCGTCGACCCGCTGCTGCGCGGACACGTCCTGTGGCACGACTGGGCGCTCGACATGGACGCCATGAACGCCGCCGCCGAGCGGCTCGTCGGCGAGCACGACTTCGCCGCCTACTGCAAGAAGCGCGAGGGCGCCACCACCATCCGCACGCTCCAGGAGCTGCGCTGGGAGCGCCGGCCGGACGGCATCCTGGAGGCCACGGTCAAGGCCGACGCCTTCTGCCACAACATGGTGCGCTCGCTGGTCGGCGCGCTGCTGTTCGTCGGCGACGGCCACCGCCCGGTGGAGTGGCCCGGCAAGGTGCTCGCCGCGGGCGTGCGGAACTCCGCCGTGCACGTCGTACGACCGCACGGGCTCACGCTCGAAGAGGTCGGCTACCCGGCCGACGACCAGCTCGCCGCCCGCAGCAGGGAGGCCCGCAACAAGCGGTCACTCCCCGGGAGCGCCGGCTGCTGCTGAGGCCTGGCTGCGCCCGCGGGCGTAGATCTGGTTGAAGGCGAAGGTGCCCAGGTCGTCGCTGGCCGTGAAGACGGCCTCGTCGGCCTTGGTGACCTTCTTGCCGTTGATGAAGCCGGCGTACGTGAGGTAGACGTAGCGGCCGATGGAGTTGGTGCGGCGCAGGCAGACGGTCTTGCCGTGGCAGAAGTCGGCCACGCCGGCGCCGGCGAGCGGGGCGATGTTGCCCACGGCCGCGTCCTTGGCCTTCAGGGCGGCCGCCTCCGACGGGAAGACCGCGACGCCCAGCGTGATGGCGACGCCGTCCTTGACGTAGGTCGCGCGCAGCACGCGCTGGCAGCCCTGGGCCTTGAGGACGGCGCCGAGGCCGTTCTCGGTGGGCGCGGCGCAGTTGGTGGTGGCGGTGGTGGCGCCCTTGGCGTAGGCGCGGCCGTTCATGGTGAGCTTCTTGCCCGGGAAGAGGCCCTCGGGCGTCAGCGGCGCCTTGTCCTTCTTCGGGTCGGAGATGTAGTCCTTCGGGTTCGGCGGAGGCGGCGGGGCCACCGAGGAGAAGGACGGCGCGGGGCTCGCGCTCTCGGTCGGGGCCGCGGAGCCGGTCGGGGTGACGCCGTTGTTCTTGGCCTCGTCGTTGCTCTTGTTGGTGGTGACGACGGCGGTGGCGACGACCGCGCCGACCGCGATCGCGGCGACGGCGCCGCCGCCGATCAGGAGCAGGCGCTTGCGCCGGCCGCGGGCGGCCGAGGCCTCGGCGAGCGCGCCCCAGTCGGGTGTCTGCGCGGCGTGCGCGCCGGCGAAGGGGTCCGGCTGCTGTCCGTAGGGCTGCGGCTGCGGGGCCGGTGGCTGCTGCGGCGGGTAGCCGTACCCGTACGGCTGCTGCTGCTGTGGCTGCTGCGGGTATCCGTACCCGTGGCCCTGCTGTCCCTGCTGCTCGCCGCCAGGCTGCGGTCCCCCAAAGCTCATGCCGCGCATCCTAAACCGGTTGGGATACGGCGGTGGCGGCGGCGACAATGCCCCTCATGGGACATGTCGAAGCCGCGCACCTGGAGTACTACCTTCCGGACGGGAGGGTGCTCCTCGCCGACGCCTCCTTCCGGGTCGGGGAGGGCGCCGTCGTCGCCCTGGTCGGCGCGAACGGGGCCGGCAAGACGACCCTGCTGCGGCTCGTCTCCGGGGAGCTCCAGCCGCACGGCGGCACGGTCACCGTCAGCGGCGGGCTTGGCGTGATGCCGCAGTTCGTCGGCTCGGTCCGCGACGAGTCCACGGTCCGTGACCTGCTCGTCTCCGTGGCCCCGGCCCGTATCCGTGCGGCCGCGAAGGCCGTCGACGAGGCCGAGCACCGGATCATGACCGTCGACGACGAGGCCGCGCAGATGGCGTACGCGCAGGCGCTCAGCGACTGGGCCGAGGTGCAGGGCTACGAGTTCGAGACCCTCTGGGACATCTGCACCACGGCCGCGATGGGCGTGCCCTACGACAAGGCGCAGTTCCGTCAGGTGCGCACGCTCAGCGGCGGCGAGCAGAAGCGGCTGGTCCTGGAGTACCTGCTGCGCGGCAACGACGAGGTGCTCCTGCTCGACGAGCCGGACAACTATCTGGACGTGCCGGGCAAGCGCTGGCTCGAGGAGCGGCTGCGGGAGACCCGTAAGACCGTGCTCTTCATCTCCCACGACCGGGAGCTGCTGGCCCGGGCCGCGCAGAAGATCGTGGCCGTGGAGCCGGGGCCGGCCGGGTCGGACGTGTGGGTGCACGGCGGCGGTTTCGACACCTTCCACGAGGCGCGGCGGGAGCGGTTCGCCCGCTTCGAGGAGCTGAAGCGGCGCTGGGAGGAGAAGCACGCGCAGCTGAAGAAGCTGGTGGTCAATCTGCGCCAGGCGGCCGCGGTCAGCCACGAGATGGCGTCGCGTTACGCGGCGGCGCAGACCCGCCTGAAGAAGTTCGAGGAGGCCGGCCCGCCGCCGGAGCCGCCGCGTGAGCAGGACATCCGGATGCGGCTGCGCGGCGGCCGGACCGGCGTGCGGGCGGTCACGGTGGAGAACCTGGAGCTGACCGGCCTGATGAAGCCGTTCTCCCTGGAGATCTTCTACGGGGAGCGGGTCGCGGTGCTGGGCTCGAACGGCTCCGGCAAGTCCCACTTCCTGCGGCTGCTGGCCGGTGACGAGACGGTGGCGCACACGGGCGCGTGGAAGCTGGGCGCGCGGGTCGTGCCGGGCCACTTCGCGCAGACGCACGCCCATCCCGAGCTCTTCGGCCGGTCGCTCGTCGACATCCTGTGGACGGAGCACGCCAAGGACCGGGGCGGCGCGATGTCGGTGCTGCGGCGCTACGAGCTGGAGCAGCAGGGCGACCAGCCGTTCGAGAAGCTCTCGGGCGGCCAGCAGGCCCGCTTCCAGATCCTGCTGCTCGAACTGGCCGGCACCACGGCGCTGCTGCTCGACGAGCCGACGGACAACCTGGACCTGGAGTCCGCGGAGGCGCTCCAGGACGGCCTGGAGTCGTACGAGGGCACGGTCCTCGCGGTGACCCACGACCGCTGGTTCGCCCGCTCCTTCGACCGGTATCTGGTGTTCGGGTCGGACGGTGTGGTGCGGGAGACGAGCGAGCCGGTCTGGGACGAGCGGCGGGTGGAGCGGGCTCGCTAGGAGGCAAGGGCCTCAGGGGACCAGGACCAGCCGGCCGCGCCGGCCGCCCTTCTCCAGGGCGCGGTGGGCCTCGGCGGCCTCGGCGAGCGGAAGGGTCCGCTCGACGCGCGGCGTCAGGGTGCCGGCGTCGGTGAGGGCGGCCAGGCGGGCCAGGCCGGCCGCGTCGGCGCGGACCCAGACCGGGAGCACCCGGATGCCGCGCAGCGGGTACGGGGCGCCGCCCGCGACCAGGGCCGCGAAGGCGCCGCCCGAGCGGACCGCGTCCAGCGCGGCCGGCCCGAGCACCGCGCCGTCGAGCGCGGCCGCGACGCCGCCGGGGACCAGGGCGCGGACGGCCTCGCCGAGGCGGGGCGCGTCGGCCGGCACGAAGTGCTGGGCGCCCAGTCGCCGTACCAGCGCCTCGTCGCCGGGGCGGGCGGTCGCGACGATCCGCAGGCCGCGGGCGGCGGCCAGCTGCACCGCGTAGCCGCCGACCGCGCCCGCCGCGCCCGTGACCAGGAGCGTCCGGCCGGCCGGCAGGGCCAGCGCGTCCAGGGCCTGGAGGGCGGTGAGGCCGGCCAGCGGCAGGGTGGCGGCGGCGACGGCGTCGGTGGTGGCGGGCGCGGGCGCGACGGCGTGGGCGTCCAGGGCGACGTACTCGGCCTGGGTGCCGAGCTCGACGTCGAGGCGGTCGTTCATGCCGATGACCCGGTCGCCGGGCCGCAGCCCGGTCACCTCGGGCCCGGTGCTCTCGACGACACCGGCGACGTCCCAGCCGAGGCCGGTGCGGCCGTGGCCCGCCATCAGCCCGGCCTCGGCGAGGACGCCGGACCGGGTGGCGAGGTCGACCGGGTGGACGGTGGCGGCCTCGACGCGGATCAGGACCCGGCCGGGTCCGGGCTCGGGGCGGGGCACCTCGGCGATCCGGAGGACCTCGGGGCCGCCGAAGGAGTCGATGACGAGCGCGCGCATGGGCGGGACCTTCCGTGAGGTGTCCGTACGGGGTGACGGGACGAACCTAGGGAGCGCTACTCTCCGGCGGGAAGTACGTACCCGGAAGTGCGTACCGCACCTCGAGGAGGGCGCCCGATGGCCACCCGCACCGCCGCCGAACGCCGCGCCGACGCGCGCCGCGCCTATGACGCGTATCTCGCCGAGTGCCCGTCCCGGCAGCTTCTCGACCGGATCTCCGACAAGTGGGTCACCCTCCTCCTCAACGCCCTCGCGGACGGCCCGCGCCGCTACGCCGAGCTGGGGCGCACGGTGGCCGGGGTGAGCCAGAAGATGCTCACGCAGACCTTGCGGGGCCTGGAGCGGGACGGTCTGGTCACCCGGACGGTGACCCCTTCCGTACCCGTACGGGTCGACTACGCCCTCACCCCGCTCGGCGTGAGCCTGCTGCCGGTGGTGCGGGCCATCAAGGAGTGGGCGGACGGGCACATCGAGGAGGTCGCCGCCGCGCGGGCGGAGTACGACCGGAGCGCCGCCGCATTTTGACCCGCCGGGGGCGGCGCGGGTACTGTTGCGGTTTGTTATGCGTATCGGCTTCGTCGTTCTCACGCGAAGGGGCCCTGCGCAGGTTCCCTGGAGCAGTTACCAGTGGCTCGCATACGGGCAGCTCGTCCCGGCAGTGTGGGCCCCAGCTGCATGATCGCTTCAGGTGTGTCTGGACTCCAATCCACTGAAGAAGCGAAGGCTACGAAGTGCGTACGTACAGCCCCAAGCCCGGCGATGTCTCTCGCCAGTGGCACATCATCGACGCGCGGGACATCGTCCTGGGCCGTCTGGCGACGACGGCTGCGAACCTCCTGCGAGGCAAGCACAAGCCCGTCTACGCGCCGCACATGGACATGGGCGACTTCGTCATCATCATCAACGCTGACAAGGTCCACCTGTCCGGCAACAAGAAGACCCAGAAGATGGCCTACCGCCACTCTGGCTACCCGGGTGGTCTGCGCTCCGTCCGTTACGACGAGCTGCTGGACAAGAACCCCGAGAAGGCCGTCGAGAAGGCCATCAAGGGCATGATCCCCAAGAACTCCCTGGGCCGTCAGATGCTCTCGAAGCTGAAGGTCTACGCGGGCGAGAACCACCCGCACGCTGCGCAGCAGCCGGTCCCGTTCGAGATCACCCAGGTCGCGCAGTAGTTCCGGCCACACCCCCTAAGAACGAAAGAAATCTGAGGAGCATCGTGGCCGAGACCACCCCCGAGACCCCCGTCGACGAGTTCGAGGGCGTCGAGGAGTACACCACCGAGACCGAGACCGTCGAGGGCGACTACACCTCCGAGTCGCTCGCGTCCCGCTTCGGCGACCCGCAGCCGGCCGCCGGCCTGGGCCGTCGCAAGAACGCCATCGCCCGCGTCCGGATCGTTCCGGGCACCGGCAAGTGGAAGATCAACGGTCGCACCCTCGAGGACTACTTCCCGAACAAGGTGCACCAGCAGGAAGTCAACGAGCCCTTCAAGGTGCTCGAGCTCGACAACCGCTACGACGTCATCGCCCGCATCGCGGGTGGCGGCGTGTCCGGCCAGGCCGGCGCCCTGCGCCTCGGCGTGGCCCGCGCCCTCAACGAGGCGGACGTGGAGAACAACCGCGGCCCGCTGAAGAAGGCCGGCTTCCTCTCCCGCGACGACCGTGCGGTCGAGCGCAAGAAGGCCGGTCTCAAGAAGGCCCGCAAGGCCCCGCAGTACAGCAAGCGCTAATCGCCTGCTCGGTCTGCTTGGTCCGTACGCCCCGGCGGCACTGCCCGTGCTGCCGGGGCGTACGGCTTTTTCACACCTTGCTTTCATAATCTTGAGCACCAAACTGAGCACACCCTGGACGTGAAAACGGGCATCAAGCGTGCAGGGCATCGCATTTTCGGAGCATCTCGGAGGACAGCTGTGGGACGACTCTTCGGCACGGACGGAGTGCGCGGCGTGGCCAACGCCGACCTGACGGCGGAGCTGGCGCTCGGCCTGTCGGTCGCGGCCGCGCACGTGCTCGCCGAGGCGGGCACCTTCGAGGGCCACCGGCCGACCGCCGTCGTGGGGCGCGACCCGCGCGCCTCGGGAGAGTTCCTGGAGGCCGCCGTCGTGGCGGGCCTGGCCAGCGCGGGCGTCGACGTGCTGCGCGTCGGGGTGCTGCCCACCCCGGCCGTGGCGTATCTCACCGGCGCGCTCGGCGCCGACCTCGGTGTGATGCTGTCCGCCTCGCACAACGCGATGCCCGACAACGGCATCAAGTTCTTCGCCCGCGGCGGGCACAAGCTGGCCGACGAGCTCGAGGACAAGATCGAGGCCGTGTACGAGGAGCACCGCACCGGCGCTCCCTGGGACCGGCCCACCGGCGCGGGCGTCGGCCGGGTCCGCGACTACGACGAGGGCTTCGACAAGTACGTCGCCCATCTGATCGGCGTCCTCCCGAACCGCCTCGACGGGCTGAAGATCGTCCTCGACGAGGCGCACGGCGCCGCCGCCCGCGTCTCGCCCGAGGCCTTCTCCCGGGCCGGCGCCGAGGTCGTCACGATCGGCGCCTCGCCGGACGGCCTCAACATCAACGACGGCTGCGGCTCCACCCACCTCGGCCTGCTCAAGGCCGCCGTGGTCGAGCACAAGGCCGACTTCGGCATCGCGCACGACGGCGACGCCGACCGCTGCCTCGCGGTGGACCACACGGGTGAGGAGATCGACGGCGACCAGATCCTCGCCGTGCTCGCCCTGGCGATGCGCGAGGCCGGCACGCTGCGCGGCGAGACCGTCGTCGCCACCGTCATGTCGAACCTCGGCTTCAAGCTGGCCATGGAGCGCGAGGGCCTGCGGCTCGTCCAGACCGCGGTCGGCGACCGCTACGTCCTGGAGTCGATGAAGGAGCACGGCTTCGCCCTCGGCGGCGAGCAGTCCGGGCACGTCATCGTGCTCGACCACGCCACCACCGGCGACGGCACCCTGACCGGTCTGATGCTCGCGGCCCGGGTCGCCGCCACCGGCCGGTCGCTCGCCGAGCTCGCCTCGGTGATGGAGCGCCTGCCGCAGGTCCTGATCAACGTCCCGGACGTCGACAAGAGCCGGGTCACGACCTCCGCCGAGCTGGCCAACGCGGTCGTCGACGCCGAGCGCGAGCTCGGCTCCACCGGCCGGGTGCTGCTGCGTCCTTCCGGCACCGAGCCGCTGGTACGGGTCATGGTCGAGGCCGCCGACATCGAGCAGGCCCGCTCGGTGGCCGGCCGGCTCGCCGACGTGGTGAAGTCGGCGCTCGGCTAGCACGGATGAGGGCCCGTCCGCTGACGGCCCGTCCGGGTGACGTCCCGTCGGCCCCCGCCCTCGTGCGGGGGCCGACGCGTTTCGTCAGGCCTTTTCCTTGCGGATCCAGTGGCCGCGCTGCGTACGCCACAGCAGCACCTGGCCGAGCAGGGTCACGGTGCCCGCGAACACGATCCCGAGCAGGTTGAGCAGCAGCTGCTCGACCGAGCCCCACATCTGCGCGAACTCGCCGTAGGACAGCGCCACGGCCGCGTTGGCGCCGGCCGGGACCGTCGTCACCGAGATCGCCACGCCGATGAGCGCGCCGGACTTGGTCGAGGTCAGCGAGAGCGTGCCGGCGGCGCCCGCGAGCATGGCGACGACGAAGGAGAACGGGTCGGGCTTCCAGATGAAGCTGGTGTTGGCGCGCGGCGCGTCCAGCTGTTCGGCGCTGAACAGGCCGAGCCCGTCCATCGCCAGGCTGAAGACGGTCGTGGCGACGATCGCCGCGGCGAAGCCGACGAGCAGCGCGAACAGCGAGCGCAGCACCAGCCTCGGGGCCCGCCGCACCAGACCCGTACAGATGCCGGCGAGCGGGCCGAACTCCGGGCCCACGGCCATCGCGCCCACGATGAGGATCGCGTTGTCCAGGACCACACCGCAGGCGGCGATCATGGTCGCGAGGATCATGAAGGCGCTGTAGGTGATGGAGAGCGTCGACTCCTCGTGGGTGGCGTCGGTCAGCTGTTCCCAGATCACCGCGTCCGCGGCCTCGCCGGGCGCCTCCTGCTCGGCGGCGGCGGCCCGGGTCGACAGCGAGAGGTAGATGTTCTCGACGGCGATCGACCCGTCCCGGTCGATCCCGAGCTCCCTCATCCCGTGGATGAGTTCCTGCCCGGCCTCGCGGGCCACGTCGCACAGCACCAGGTCCCCGGCCGGCTCGCGGGCGGCACCGGGCAGGACCACGAGGTGGGTGGTGCCGACGGTGCGCTCGACGAGCGCGACGGCCGCCTCCGTACGGTCGGGCGGAACGATGAGGCGCAGGTGCAGCATCCTCAGAGCTTACGGAGGCTCAGCCGCTGCACCTTGTGATCCGGGCCCTTACGGATGACGAGCGTCGCCCGTCCGCGCGTGGGGGCCACGTTCTCCAGGAGGTTGACCTTGTTGACGGTGCGCCACATCGTGCGGGCGTAGTCGAGCGCCTCCTCCTCGGACACCGTCGTCCAGCGCTGGAAGTACGAGGAGGGGTCCTGGAAGGCGGTCTCGCGCAGCTTGCGGAAGCGGTTGAGGTACCAGCGCTCGACGTCCTCGGGCCGCGCGTCGACGTACACGGAGAAGTCGAAGTAGTCGGCGAGACCGACCCGGGTGCGGCCGTCCTTGCCGGGCAGGGCGGGCTGGAGGACGTTCAGGCCCTCGACGATCAGGATGTCGGGCCGGCGCACGACGAGGCGCTCGTCCGGCACCCGGTCGTAGATCAGGTGCGAGTAGACGGGTGCGGTGACCTCGTCCTTGCCGGCCTTCACGTCGGCCACGAAGCGGGTCAGCGCCCTGCGGTCGTAGGACTCGGGGAAGCCCTTGCGGGACATCAGGCCGCGGGCCTTCAGCTCCTCCATCGGGTAGAGGAAGCCGTCGGTGGTGACCCGCTCCACCCGCGGGTGCTCGGGCCAGCGGGCGAGCAGCGCCTCCAGGAGGCGGGCGACGGTCGACTTGCCGACGGCGACCGAGCCGGCCACTCCTATGACGAACGGGGTGCCGCGCTGTTCGGCCTTCTCGCCGAGGAAGGTGTTGAGCGCGCCGCGCAGGCCGCTGGTGGCCTGCACGTACAGATTGAGCAGCCGGGACAGCGGCAGGTAGATGTCACGCACCTCGTCGAGGTCGATGACGTCACCGAGTCCGCGCAGCCGCTCGACCTCCTCGGCGGTGAGAGGCAGCGGCGTCTTGTCGCGCAGGGCGCTCCACTCGGCCCGCGTGAGGTCGACGTACGGTGTGGGCTCGCCGGCCCGGCGCTGGGCGCCGTTTCCGGCGCCGGACGCGTGGGGGCTTCGTGGCGGCGAAGTGATCACCCCGCCATTGTCGTGGCTCGCGGGCGATCGTGGGTGCCCTCGAGGTCGTGGGCTGGGTCACGCCGTGCGCTGTCGCGGCGGGCCGGCAGCAGTCCGCGCAGCCGGCGCTCGGCCGGCTTCTCCACCCATTCGTGCAGGGCGGCGGCGACGACCAGGGCGGCGACGGCGGCTCCCGCCATCTCGACGAGGTCGGTGCGCAGGCCCTTGCTGGGCCCGTGGCCGAGGTGCTCGACGACCTTCAGGACCACGGCGTGGCAGAGGTAGTACGCGAAGGACCACTCGCCGAGCCGCACCAGGACCCGGGAGCGCAGCAGCGAGCGCCGGCCGCTGACGTCGCCCAGGGCGGCGGCCACGATGAGCAGCGCGAAGACCGGCATGAGGACGGCGTCGAAGAAGCCGATCTCGCCGCGGAAGGGGTGCAGGAGACCGGGGTCCCGCATCCACAGCCAGAGGAGCAGAATCGTTCCGCCGGTCAGGGCGGCCGCCGTGCCGGTGCCGATCCGAGGCCGCCAGCCGCGCCGTACCAAGAGGCCCGTGCACACGCCGAGGAGGAACATCGGCGTCAGGGCGAGCGGCGAGGACACCATGAGCCGCTCCACCTCGACCGACCGGTCCAGCTCCGTGACGACCACACGGCTGAGCGCGGTGGCCGCCACGCACAGCGCCGCGAGGACGGCGAGCAGTGTGTTCGTGCGGCGCAGCAGCAGCCGGAGAATCAGCGGAAAAGCGAGATAGAAGAAAGCCTCGACGGAAAGCGTCCAGGTGACGATGTTCATCGTCATGAAGTGCTCGGTGGTCCAGGCCTGGGTGAAGGTGAGCGTCCACACGATGTCCGCCGCGGAAACGGGAGCGTGCCACCACCATTTCATCAGCGCCACGGTCGCCGCCGTCGTGACGGCGAGCATCGGCCAGATGCGGGCGAAGCGCCGCCAGTAATAACGCCCGGGAGTGTCCGAAGGACGCGCCACCCAGGTCATGACGAATCCGGACAGAACGAAGAAGAACGGAACGCCTTCATAGCCGATGTCGGCGAGATCGAAGGCGCCCTGGGACTCCTTGAAGTAGGAGCGGGCGTGGAACAGGAAGACGCCGAACGCGGCGAACCAGCGCAATCCGGTCAGTGAATCCACGCGGCTGCCGCCCAGCGGCAGGGCCCACGGTGTGTCGCGTGACCAGCGGACGGGGGTCGTGGTGAGCCCCGTCCGCCGCCGTATGTTCTCGGGCGCGACGGAATTCTCGGTGATTGCGGAAATGGTGTCCCACTCCTCGACGGACCGTTGATCGACTGAAAGGGAATCAGCGGCTCCGGAATTGGAATTGTCAGCCCTGACACCGGCGGGGACCGTATCACTCCTGTGTGGGGGGTATGTGGAGTCTGTGTGACCTGGCCGGCCGTCCGCCGCCCGTCGAATCGGGCAAACGCGGTCAATCCAGAAGGCCGTTCCTTGCGATCCGATACCGACGGGCCGGTTCGTAATCGCGCTGTCTGCCTGCACACATAAGGTTCGCGAAGACAGCACACAGCCAGGACCGGAGAAGTCGAACCATGAATGCACGTGCCTTTCGTCACGTCGGAGTCCGCCGCGTCGGCGCCGCCGCCGCGGTCACCTCTCTCGCGCTTCTCCTCACCGCCTGCGGCGGCGAGGAGAAGAAGACGGAGGACACCGGAAAGGCCGACGCCTCCGCGTCCGCCGCGGCCAAGCCCGACGTCAAGGCACTGCCCGCGGCCGAGCTGGAGAAGCTCGTCGTCGAGCAGGCCGACCTCAAGGGCTACCAGGTGAAGAAGACCGAGGCCGCCGACGTCCTGAACGCGGGCGACGTCAGCGCCGACAAGGCCGCGTGCGAGCCGCTGGCCGAGGCCTTCGCCTCGGCCGCGCCCGGCACCCCGGGCGCCAGCGCCCACCGCAGGGCGATCCAGGTCCCGGACAAGAAGACCGGCTCCCTCGACGACGCCCTCGGCGCCCTCGCCGCGCCCATCACCTCCGTGACCCTCGGCTCGTACGCGGGCGAGGGCGCCCAGCAGGCCTTCGCCTCCCTGAAGGCGGCGGGGACCGCCTGCGCGGGCGGCTTCACCGCCCACGGCGGCGGCACCACGCACAAGGTCTCCAAGGTGACCCCGGAGACCCTGACCGCCGGTGACGAGGCCCTCGCCTGGACCATCAAGAGCGAGAACGAGGGCGAGTCCTTCGTCACCAAGCTCGTCGTCCTGCGCAAGGGCAACAACCTGGCCGGCTTCTCCACCCTGAGCCTGGCCGGCGAGGTCAAGGAGCAGCCCACCGCCGTCATCGACGCGCAGGCGGCCAAGCTGCGCTGAGTCCGGCCGCTCGGGGCGCTCGCGCCGTAGGCTGCCGACATGTGCGGAATCGTGGGTTACGTCGGCGGACAGTCGGCGCTCGATGTGGTGATCGCGGGCCTCAAGCGGCTGGAATACCGCGGCTACGACTCGGCCGGAGTCGCCGTGCTCTCCGACGGAGGGCTCGCCGCGGCCAAGAAGGCCGGGAAGCTCGTCAACCTGGAGAAGGAGCTGGTGGACCGCCCGCTGTCGAGCGGGTCCACCGGCATCGGACACACCCGGTGGGCCACCCACGGCGGCCCCACCGACGTCAACGCGCACCCGCACCTCGACAACGCGGGCCGCGTCGCCGTCGTCCACAACGGCATCATCGAGAACTTCGCCGCCCTGCGCGCCGAGCTCGCCGAGCGCGGCCACGACCTGCGGTCCGAGACGGACACCGAGGTCGTGGCCCATCTGCTCGCCGAGGAGTTCTCCTCCGTCGGTGACCTCGCCGAGGCCATGCGGCTGGTGTGCAAGCGGCTCGACGGCGCGTTCACGCTCGTCGCCGTGCACGCCGACCAGCCGGACGTCGTCGTCGGCGCCCGCCGCAACTCCCCGCTCGTCGTCGGCGTCGGCGAGGGCGAGAACTTCCTCGCCTCCGACGTCTCCGCCTTCATCGCCCACACCCGCTCGGCCATCGAACTCGGCCAGGACCAGGTCGTGGAGCTCACCCGCGAGGGCGTCACCGTCACCGACTTCGACGGCGGCCCCGCCGACGTGCGGGCCTACCACATCGACTGGGACGCCTCCGCCGCCGAGAAGGGCGGCTACGACTACTTCATGCTCAAGGAGATCGCCGAGCAGCCCAAGGCCGTCGCCGACACCCTCCTCGGCCGGATCGGCGCCGACGGACACCTGCGCCTCGACGAGGTGCGCATCCCGACCGCCGTGCTCCGCGAGGCCGACAAGATCGTCATCATCGCGTGCGGCACCGCCTTCCACGCCGGGCTCATCGCCAAGTACGCCATCGAGCACTGGACCCGCATCCCGTGCGAGGTCGAGCTGGCGAGCGAGTTCCGCTACCGGGACCCGATCCTCGGCCAGCGCACCCTCGTCATCGCCATCTCCCAGTCCGGCGAGACCATGGACACCCTGATGGCACTGCGGCACGCCCGCGAACAGGGCGCCAAGGTCCTCGCCGTCTGCAACACCAACGGCTCGACCATCCCGCGCGAGTCCGACGCCGTGCTCTACACGCACGCCGGACCCGAGGTCGCCGTCGCCTCCACCAAGGCCTTCCTCACCCAGCTGGTCGCCTGCTACCTGCTCGCGCTGTACCTGGGCCAGGTGCGCGGCACCAAGTGGGGCGACGAGATCCACGCCGTCATCCGCGAGCTGGCGCGCATCGCCGACGAGGTCGAGCGGGTCCTGGAGACCATGGAGCCGGTGCGCGCACTCGCCCGGTCGCTCGCCGGCAAGAACACCGTCCTCTTCCTCGGCCGGCACGTCGGCTATCCCGTGGCCCTCGAAGGCGCGCTGAAGCTCAAGGAACTCGCGTACATGCACGCCGAGGGCTTCGCCGCCGGGGAGCTCAAGCACGGCCCGATCGCCCTCATCGAGGAGGACCTGCCCGTCGTCGTGGTGGTGCCCTCGCCGCCCGGCCGGTCCGTCCTCCACGACAAGATCGTCTCCAACATCCAGGAGATCAGGGCGCGCGGCGCCCGGACGATCGTGATCGCCGAGGAGGGCGACGAGGCCGTCGTCCCCTACGCCGACCACCTCATCCGCATCCCCGCCACGCCGACCCTGCTCCAGCCGCTGGTCTCCACCGTCCCGCTCCAGGTCTTCGCCTGCGAACTGGCCACGGCCCGGGGCAACGAGGTCGACCAGCCGCGCAACCTGGCCAAGTCCGTGACGGTGGAGTGAGTGAGGAACAGATGATCATCGGGGTGGGGATCGACGTGGCGGAGATCGACCGCTTCGCCGCGTCACTGGAACGGACGCCGGGCCTGCTCCAGCGCCTCTTCGTGGAGCGGGAACTGCTGCTGCCGAGCGGCGAGCGCCGCGGCCCGGCCTCCCTCGCGGTCCGTTTCGCCGCCAAGGAGGCCCTGGCCAAGGCGCTCGGCGCCCCGGCGGGCCTGCACTGGACGGACGCCGAGGTGTACGTCGAGGACACCGGGCAGCCGCGGCTGCGGGTCCGGGGCACGGTCGCTGCCCGCGCCGCCGAACTCGGCGTGCGGAACTGGCACGTGTCGCTCAGCCATGACGCGGGGGTGGCGTCGGCGGTGGTGATCGCGGAGGGTTGAGGTCCCGCCGGGCCGAGAGGGCCCTGCCGGGCCTGAGGAGGCCTGCCGGGCCTGAGAGGTCCCGCCGGGCCGAGCGGTCCGCCGGGTCTGAGAGGTCGCGCCGGGCCGAGCGGTCCGGCCGGGCCTGAGGAGGCCTGCCGGGCCGGAAAGGGTGAGGACATGCGTACCGCTTATCGCGTGGAGACCGTACGGGCCGCCGAGGCCGAACTCATGGCGCGGCTGCCCGACGGCGCGCTCATGCAGCGGGCCGCGGCCGGGCTCGCCGCCGCCTGCCGCGCGCTGCTGCCGCGGGTGTACGGGTCGCGGGTCGTGCTCCTCGTCGGCAGCGGCGACAACGGCGGCGACGCGCTGTACGCCGGCGCCCGGCTGCTCCGGCGCGGCGCCGGAGTGACCGCCGTCCTGCTCGGGAGCCGGGCCCACGAGGGCGGGCTCGCGGCGCTGCGGGCGGCCGGCGGGCGGGTCGCGGACGACCCGTACGAGGCGCTGGCCGTCGCCGACCTCGTGCTCGACGGGATCACCGGCATCGGCGGGCGCGGCGGCCTGCGGCCCGAGGCCGTTCCCGTCGCACGGGCCGCGCGCGGCTCCGACGCGGTCGTGGTCGCCGTCGACCTGCCGAGCGGTGTCGACGCCGACACCGGCGAGGTCGCCGGCGAGGCGCTGCGGGCCGACGCGACCGTCACCTTCGGCGCGTACAAGCCGGGGCTGCTTGTCGATCCCGCACGGGAGTACGCCGGGGCGCTGCGGCTCGTCGACATCGGGCTCGACGCCGTCCTGCCGTCCGTGCCCGACCTGGAGGCGCTCCAGCACGAGGACGTGGCCCGGCTGCTGCCGGTGCCCACGCCCGAGAGCGACAAGTACCGGCGCGGGGTCGTCGGCATCGTCGCCGGCTCCGCCCGCTATCCCGGCGCCGCCGTCCTCGCCGTCGAGGGCGCGCTGCGGGGCGGCGCGGGGGCGGTGCGGTACGTCGGGCCGGGGCCGGTCGGCGACGCGGTGATCGCCGCGCATCCCGAGACGCTGGTGCACGCCGGGCCGCCGGCGAAGGCGGGCCGCGTGCAGGCGTGGGTCGTCGGGCCGGGCCTCGGCGACGGGCCCGGCGTGGCGGACGTCCTCGGCTCCGACGTGCCGGTGCTCGTCGACGCCGACGGCCTGCGCGACCTCGCGCCGGAGGCGGTCAAGGCCCGCACGGCGCCCACCGTGCTGACGCCGCACGCCGGGGAGGCGGCGGCGCTGCTCGGCGCGTCCCGCGAGGAGGTCGAGGCCGGCCGGCTCGCGGCCGTACGCGAACTGGCCGGGCGTTACGGCGCGACCGTGCTGCTCAAGGGCTCCACGACGCTGGTGTGCGGGGCGGGCGGCGCGGGGCCGGTGCGGGCCAATCCGACGGGCACGTCGTGGCTCGCGACGGCCGGCAGCGGCGACGTGCTGTCCGGGCTCGCCGGCTCGCTGCTGGCGGCCGGTCTCGCGCCGCTGGACGCGGCCTCCGTCGCGGCCTACCTCCACGGCCTCGCGGCCCGCCGCGCGACGACGGCGCCGGCCCCGATCACCGCCAGGGACGTGGCCCGCACCCTGCCCGCCGCCTGGCACGACGTCACGACCTCCTGACCACCGCCCGGCGCGCCCGGGACACGACGGGACGGCGGGGGCGGCCGGGGCCGGGGCGGGTACCTGAGAGACTGGGCGGGATGAGCCAGACACCGTTGCCACGACGAGCCCGCGCCGAGATCGATCTCGAAGCGCTGCGTGCGAACGTCCGTACGCTGCGTGCCCGGGTCGCGCCCCATGTCCAGTTCATGGCCGTGGTCAAGGCCGACGCGTACGGGCACGGCGCCGTGCCGTGCGCCCGCGCCGCGCTGGAGGCGGGTGCCGGGTGGCTGGGAACGGCGACGCCGCAGGAGGCGCTCGCGCTGCGGGCGGCCGGGCTGACCGAGGCGCGGATCCTGTGCTGGCTGTGGACGCCGGGCGACCCGTGGGCCGAGGGCATCCGGGCCGGGCTCGACATGACCGTCAGCGGCATGTGGGCGCTCCGCGAGATCACCGAGGCCGCCCGCGAGACGGGCCGCCGCGCCCGCGTCCAGCTCAAGGCCGACACCGGCCTCGGCCGCAACGGCTGCCAGCCCGCCGACTGGCCCGAGCTCGTCACCGAGGCCCTGAAGGCCGAGGCGCAGGGCCTGGTCAAGATCACCGGCCTGTGGTCCCACTTCGCCTGTGCGGACGAGCCCGGACACCCGTCGATCCCGGCGCAGCTCGACGTCTTCCGCTCCATGCTCGACTTCGCCGAGAAGGCCGGCGTCGAGCCCGAGGTCCGGCACATCGCGAACTCGCCCGCCACGCTCACCCTCCCCGAGACCCACTTCGACCTGGTGCGGCCCGGCATCGCGATGTACGGCGTGTCGCCCGATCCGGTGGCGGTCGGGCCCTCCGCCGCGTTCGGACTGCGGCCGGTGATGTCGCTCAAGGCGAGCCTGGCGCTGGTGAAGCAGGTGCCGGGCGGGCACGGCGTCTCCTACGGCCACCACTACGTCACGCCCGGCGAGACCACCCTCGGCCTCGTCCCGCTCGGCTACGCGGACGGCGTCCCGCGCCACGCGTCCGGCCGCGGACCGGTGCTGGTCGGCGACCGGGTCCGTACCGTCGCCGGGCGCGTCGCCATGGACCAGTTCGTCGTCGACCTCGGCGGCGACACGCCCGAGCCGGGCAGCGAGGCGGTGCTGTTCGGGCCGGGCGACCGTGGCGAGCCGACCGCGCAGGACTGGGCCGAGGCCGCCGACACCATCGCGTACGAGATCGTCACCCGGATCGGCGCACGCGTTCCCCGCGTCTACGTGGACGGGGCCGCGGACGGCGGCACGAGCGAGTAGGAAGGCGACCGGGGTGGCGGACGACACCTGGCGGCGGGCCGGCTGGGCCGGTGCCGCGATAGGCGTGCTCGCCGCCGGCGCGGCCGCGGGCGTCGCCGTCGAGCGGCTGACCGTCGGCCGTTCCGTACGGCAGAAGGCGCGGCTCGCGCTGGACTCCGAGGGCCCGTACGGCGCCCTGCGCGGCACGCCCGGCAAGGCCGTCGCGGACGACTCCACCGAGCTGTACTACGAGGTCGACGAGGTCGATCCCACGGCCGGCGTCCCGCGCAGACGGCGCCTGTTCGGGCGCCGCGCGCCCGCGCCCGTCACCGTCGTCTTCAGTCACGGCTACTGCCTCAGCCAGGACTCCTGGCACTTCCAGCGGGCCGCCCTGCGCGGGCTCGTGCGCACCGTCTTCTGGGACCAGCGCAGCCACGGCCGTTCGGGCCACGGCGTCGCGCAGGAAGGACCGGACGCGGTGCCGGTCTCGATCGACCAGCTGGGGCACGACCTGAAGGCCGTCATCGACGCCGCCGCGCCCGAGGGGCCGCTGGTGCTCGTCGGCCACTCGATGGGCGGCATGACGATGATGGCGCTCGCCGAGCTCTATCCGGAGTTCGTACGGGAGCGGGTGGCCGGGGTCGGCTTCGTGGGCACGTCCTCGGGCAGGCTCGGCGAGGTCACCTACGGGCTGCCGACGGCCGGCGTCAACGCGGTGCGGCGGGTGCTGCCCGGAGTGCTGCGAGCGCTGGGCGCGCGGGCGGAGCTGGTGGAGCGGGGCCGGCGGGCCACCGCCGACCTGTTCGCCGGGCTGATCAAGAAGTACTCGTTCTCGTCGAAGGACGTCGATCCGGCCGTCGTCCGGTTCGCCGAGCGGATGATCGAGTCCACGCCGATCGACGTCGTCGCGGAGTTCTATCCGGCGTTCGACGAGCACGACAAGGCGGCGGCCCTCGCCGCCTTCCGCGAGCTGCCCGTGCTGGCCCTCGCCGGCGACCACGATCTCGTCACGCCCAGCTCGCACACCGAGGCCATCGCCGACCTGCTGCCGGACGCGGAGCTGGTCATCGTGCCGGACGCCGGGCACCTGGTGATGCTGGAGCACCCGGAGGCGGTGACGGACCGGATCGCCGACCTGCTGGCCCGGGTGAGCACGGCCGCGGCCCGGCGGTAGGACCTCGGCCCGGGAGCAGGGCCTCGGTCCGGGGCTCGCGGCTAGGGCCTCGGGCGGGTGGGTCGGTAGGTTGGCGGGCATGGAGACACCGCACAACCAGGCCACACTCGCCGTCGACTCGCCCGAGCGGATGCAGGAGATCGGCCGCCGCCTCGCGAAGCTGCTGCGCCCCGGCGACCTCGTGATGCTCACCGGCGAGCTCGGGGCCGGCAAGACCACCCTGACCCGCGGGCTCGGCGAGGGCCTGGGCGTGCGGGGCGCGGTCACGTCGCCGACCTTCGTCATCGCCCGCGTCCATCCGTCCCTGGTCGGCGGCCCCGCGCTGGTGCACGTCGACGCCTACCGGCTCGGCGGCGGTCTGGACGAGATGGAGGACCTGGACCTCGATGTGTCGCTGCCCGAGTCGGTCGTGGTCGTGGAGTGGGGCGACGGCAAGGTCGAGGAGCTGACGGACGACCGGCTGCACGTGCTGATCCACCGGGTGGTGGGCGACACGGACGACGACCGCCGCACGGTCGTGCTCAACGGGATCGGCGCGCGCTGGGCGGCCGAGGACCTCGCCCTGGGCTGATCGGTACGGCCGAACGTACGTAGGTTCCGACAACGTGTCGGGAAAATGTTGCGCCGGTGCTCCGAGGCGTGGTCACATGGAAGCACGAGCTGGTTAGGTGTACCTAACCTACGGGAGGCATTCATGGCGACGCCGGAGCACGCCGGTCGGGCGGACCGCACCGCGGACAGCGTCTCGATGAGAGAGCTGCTGGCCTCCTGCGCCGCGGCGAGCGCCGTGTCCACGCCGCCGCGCGAGCGGGAGACGCCGGACGGCGAGGAGCCGGGCCCCGAGCCCGTCGCCCACGACGAGGCCGCCTGACCCGTAGGCGTGCGCGCCGGGAGTCGCCCGGCCCGTCGTCGTACGCGAGACGGCGCGACGAGCCGTCCGGTCCGTAGTCGCGCGCGCCGAGGGCCGTCCGACCCGTCGTCGTCCGCGACGCGGCCCCCGCCTCGTACGGCTTACGCCACCACGACGACCTTCGCGCCGATCGACGCGAACGTCCACATCGCGTCGCCGTCCGCGCGCTTCATCCGGATGCCGCCCGTCTTGCGTGACGGGTCCGGGCTCGGCGTCGAGCCGTCGACCGCCGCGCTGAAGCCGATCGACACGTCCTGGACCGTCGCGAAGCGGACGACGTGCTCGATCTGCACGCCGTCCGAGCCGCGCACCGCGCCCGAGCGGGAGGTCACCGCGTAGGAGCCCGGCGGCGGCGAGACGGTGCTCGGCATGACCGTGAAGGTGTGCGTGACCTGGTTCTTCGCGTCGACCAGCCACACCCGGCGGTCGGCCAGCGCGTAGACCACGCGCTCGCCCGTGCCCGAGCCCGCCGGCAGCGCCAGCGGGTCCTTGCGCGGCTGCTTCGGCGCGTCCGTCGCCGGAGTCGTGGGCGCCGTGGTGGGCGTGCGCGGCTGCGCCGCGAGCTCGGCCGGCGACGGCGCGTGGGCCGCGGCCTGATAGGCGAGGAAGCCGACCGCGACGACGGCCGCCGCGGTGAGCCCGGCCACGAATCCCGAGCTGCTCCTTGCCACCGTGCGCCCACCTTCTGTCGTACCTACGTATCGGTGCCTGACCGTAGCAGCCGTCACCCTCAAGGGGCGGGGCGCCGCACCTCCGTGCCCGGCGCCGTAGGCTGTTCGCGTGCTCTTGCTCGCCATGGATACCGCCACACCCGCCGTCACCGTCGCCCTCCACGACGGCGACTCCGTCGTCGCCCGGTCGAGCCAGGTCGACGCCCGCCGGCACGGGGAGCTGCTGCTGCCCGCCGTCGACGGAGTGCTGAAGGAGGCCGGGCTGAAGCTCGACGCGCTCACCGGCATCGTGGTCGGCGTCGGCCCCGGCCCGTACACCGGACTGCGCGTCGGCCTCGTCACCGCCGCCGCCTTCTCCTCCGCGCTCGGTGTGCCGGTGCACGGCCTGTGCACGCTGGACGGCCTCGCGTACGCCTCCGGGATCGACGAGCCGTTCGCCGTCGCCACGGACGCGCGCCGCAAGGAGGTCTACTGGGCGCGCTACGAGGACTCCCGCACCCGCGTCGGCGACGCCTCCGTGGACCGGCCCGCCGACATCGCCGAGCGGCTGGCGGGCCTGCCCGTCGTCGGCGCCGGCGCCCGGCTCTACCCGGAGGCCTTCCCCGACGCCCGCGACCCGGAGCACCAGTCGGCCGCCGCGCTCGCCGCCCTCGCGGCCGAGAAGCTGGCCGCGGGCGGCGACGGCGCGGCGGGCTTCCTCGACCCGCTGCCGATGTACCTGCGCCGCCCCGACGCGCAGGTGCCGAAGAACTACAAGGTGGTCACGCCGAAGTGACCGCCGTGACCGGGGCCGTGCTCCGCGAGATGCGCTGGTGGGACGTCGAGCCCGTGCTCGCGCTCGAAGCCGAGCTGTTTCCCGAGGACGCCTGGTCCGAGGGCATGTTCTGGTCCGAGCTGGCGCACGCCCGCGGTCCGCGCGCGACCCGCCACTACAGCGTGGCGGAGGACCCGGCCGACGGGCGTCTCGTCGGCTACGCGGGGCTCGCCGCGGCCGGCGGGCTCGGCGACGTGCAGACCATCGCCGTCGCCCGCGACCAGTGGGGCACCGGCCTCGGCGCGCGATTGCTCACCGACCTCCTGCAGGCCGCCACCGCCTTCGAGTGCGAGGAGGTCCTCCTCGAGGTGCGCGTGGACAACACCCGGGCCCAGAAGCTGTACGAGCGCTTCGGCTTCGAGCCCATCGGATTCCGCCGCGGCTACTACCAGCCCGGCAACGTGGACGCGCTCGTGATGCGACACACCGTTCAAGGAACAGAGACTGATTCAGATGGCTGCTGACGAACCGCTCGTACTCGGCATCGAGACCTCCTGCGACGAGACCGGCGTCGGCATCGTCCACGGGACCACGCTGCTCGCCGACGCCGTCGCCTCCAGCGTCGACACCCACGCCCGCTTCGGCGGCGTCGTGCCCGAGATCGCCTCCCGCGCCCACCTGGAGGCCATGGTCCCGACGATCGAACGCGCCTTGAAGCAGGCCGGGATCTCCGCACGCGACCTGGACGGCATCGCCGTCACCGCCGGGCCCGGGCTGGCCGGCGCGCTGCTCGTCGGCGTCTCGGCGGCCAAGGCGTACGCGTACGCGCTCGGCAAGCCGCTCTACGGCGTCAACCACCTGGCCTCGCACATCTGCGTCGACCAGCTGGAGCACGGCCGGCTGCCCGAGCCGACGATGGCGCTGCTGGTCTCCGGCGGGCACTCCTCGCTGCTGCTCTCCTCCGACATCACCTCCGACGTCCGGCCGATGGGCGCGACGATCGACGACGCGGCCGGCGAGGCCTTCGACAAGATCGCGCGGGTGCTCGACCTCGGCTTCCCGGGCGGCCCGGTCATCGACCGGCTCGCCAAGGAGGGCGACCCGGCGGCGATCGCGTTCCCGCGCGGTCTGACGGGCGCCAAGGACCCGGCGTACGACTTCTCCTTCTCCGGTCTGAAGACCGCCGTGGCCCGCTGGATCGAGGCCAAGCGGGCCGCGGGCGAGGACGTGCCCGTACGCGACGTCGCCGCGTCCTTCCAGGAGGCGGTCGTCGACGTGCTCACCCGCAAGGCCGTCCGGGCCTGCAAGGACGAGGGCGTCGACCACCTGATGATCGGCGGCGGCGTGGCCGCCAACTCGCGGCTGCGGGCGCTCGCCGAGGAGCGCTGCGAGCGGGCCGGGATCCGGCTGCGGGTGCCGCGGCCGGGCCTGTGCACCGACAACGGCGCGATGGTGGCGGCGCTGGGCGCGGAGATGGTGGCCCGTGGCCGGGCCGCCTCCGACCTGGAGCTGTCGGCGGACTCCTCGCTGCCGGTGACGGAGTCGCACGTGCCGGGCGTGGCGCACGACCACGTCCACGACCACGACCACGTGCACGAGGTCAGCAAGGAGAACCTGTACTCGTGACCACGGTCACCCTGATGTGGGAGGCGCGGGCGGCCGAGGGCCGCGGCGCCGAACTCCTCGCCTGGGCGCGGGAGCAGGCCCTGGACGGCGTACCGCTGCGCCGGGAGACCTTCCGCGCCCCGCAGGACCGGGTCCTCGTGCTGACGTGGTGGGAGACGGCGGACGGCCTGGACGCGGAGCTGCCGGAACTGCCGGAGCCGGCGGCGGGCCTGACCACGCGTCCGGTGCACCGCTGGCGTTTCGAATCGGTCGCCGCGGTCGGATAGTCGTACCGGAAGCAACCTTTCGTTCGATTCAGGCATCCCACAGCGCGTGAAGAAGACCCTCGCGCTGTGGGCGGCGCTGACCGCCGTCGCCCTGTTCGCGACCGGCTGCACGGTCGCCGACGCCGACACTCCCGACCACCCGGCCACGCCGACGAGCGCGGCGCCCTCCGCCCGCGCCGGGAACAAGGCACCCGAGGGGAACACGGCACCCGAGGCACCCGACCAGCGCGCCGCCGCCTACCGCAAGTGGGGCCTGAAGCCCTTCGCCGCGCCGCCCGCCCCGCCCGCGAAGAAGCCGGTGACCCGCCCGGCCGGCGGCCCGGTCCCCGTCATCAGCGACATCCCGACCTCCGAGAAGGTCGTCTTCGTCACCATCGACGACGGCGCCGAGAAGGACCCGGAGTTCGTCGCGATGATGAAGGACCTCAAGGTGCCGGTGACGATGTTCCTCACCGACGCCGCCATCCGCGCCGACTACGGCTACTTCACCCCGCTCGTCGCCCAGGGCCACGGCGTCGCCAACCACACCCTCACCCACCCCAACCTGCGCACCCTCTCCCAGGAGGCCCAGCGCAAGGAGATATGCGGCCAGCAGGAGAAGCTGGCGGAGCGGTACGGGAAGCGGCCGCGGCTGCTGCGCCCGCCCTACGGCAACTGGAACGAGGCCACCCGGGCCGCGGCCGCGCGGTGCGGCACCGACGCGATCGTGCTGTGGCGCGAGTCCATGCAGATCACGAACATGCAGTACCAGCGCGGCGACAAGAAGCTCCACCCCGGCGACATCATCCTGGCCCACTTCCGCGGCCCGTCCGAGCTCAAGGGCACGACGATGACGGAGATGACGGCGAACCTGTTCCGGCACATCCAGGAGCAGGGCTTCACGGTGGCGCGCCTGGAGGACTACGTCTGAGGCCCGGGCCGTAGGGCTACGTCCGAGGACTCCGCCCGAGGGCTACGTCCGCGGCCCGGCCGCGGTCCGGCGGAGCTGCTCGCGCACCCAGGCCGGATCGGGATTGGTGTGCGCCCGGCCCGCGACCACCACGGTCGGCACGGTCTCGTCGCCGCCGTTGGCCGCCCGTACCGCCGCCGCGCCCTCGGGATCCCGCCAGATGTCGACCCAGTGCGCCCGCCGGCCGCTCGCGCCCAGCCGGAGGCGCAGCCGCAGACAGTACGTGCAGCCCGGCCGCCAGTACACGACGGGCCGGCCGTCGGCCGCGCTGCGGCGCTGCGCCTCCCGCGCGCCGACCGCCCGCGGGAAGGCAAGCGGCGACAGCAGGCCCGCGAGCACCACGAAGAGCACCAGGAACGTCAGGCCCCGGCCCGGGCTCCCTCGCAGCACCGAACCGGCCGCGAGGGCCGAGCCGCAGAGCACCAGCGCCAGGGGCGGGATCCACGTGCGTGTCATGAGGCGGAAGGCTAGTCGAGGCGGCGGAAAAAACCTCCGGCGCGGTGTCGATGCGGGCGGATGCCGTTCGACGTATGAGTGGAAGGCGGGGAACGGCCCCGCCACCGCATCCCGAGGAGTCACCATGCCCCGCTACCTCTCCCTCGTCCGCATCGAGGAGAACACCATCGACATGGCCTCCGCCGACCCCGGCTTCGACGAGCGCATGGGCGCGCTCTTCGAGGAGATCACCAAGGCGGGCGCCATGGTCGACACCGCCGGCCTCCGGCCCACCGCCGAGGCCACCCGGATCACCTGGCAGGACGGGAAGCTGTCCTACACGGACGGCCCGTTCACCGAGACCAAGGAGGTCGTCGGCGGCTACGCCATGCTGCAGTGCAAGGACATGGCCGAGGCGGTCGAGTGGGGCAGGCGCTTCCTGGCCGTCCACCCGCCGCACTGGAAGGTGGGCCTGGAGGTCCGCGAGGTCGAGGAGATGCCGGGCGCCTGAGCGCCTGCCCGCCCCGCCGCTCCCGGCGGCTGTCAGTGGTCCGTGCTGTCATGTGAGACGTGACGGTGGACAGCACGCTCGAGACGGTCTATCGGATGGAGTCCGCGCGGATCGTCGCGACCGTGGCGCGCATCGTCCGGGACGTCGGCATCGCCGAGGAGATCGCCCAGGACGCGCTCGTCGCCGCCCTGGAGCAGTGGCCCCGGGACGGCGTTCCCGACCGGCCCGGCGCCTGGCTGACGGCCGCGGCCAAGCACCGGGCCGTCGACCTGGTGCGGCGGCGCGAGACGTACGCCCGCAAGCTCGCGGAGGCCGGCCGCGAGCTCACCGAGGAGTCGTACGACCCCGAGCCCTCGGGTCCCGGCGACATCGACGACGACGTGCTGCGGCTGGTCTTCACCGCCTGCCATCCGGTGCTGTCCGCCGAGGCCCGCACGGCCCTGACGCTGCGGCTCGTCGGCGGACTGCGCACGGACGAGATCGCCCGCGCCTTCCTCGTGCCGGAGGCGACGGTCGCCCAGCGGATCGTGCGGGCCAAGCGGACGCTCGCGAAGGCGGCGGTGCCCTTCGAGGTGCCGTACGGCGAGGACCGGGCGGCCCGCCTCGGCTCGGTCCTCGAGGTCATCTATCTGATCTTCAACGAGGGCTACGCGGCGACCGCGGGCGACGACCTGCTGCGGCCCGGCCTGTGCGAGGACGCGCTGCGGCTCGCCCGCGGCCTCGCCGCGCTCATGCCGAAGGAGGGCGAAGTCCACGGCCTGGCCGCCCTGCTGGAGATCCAGGCCTCGCGCACGGCGGCCAGGACCGGGCCGGACGGCGCGCCCGTGCTGCTCGCGGACCAGGACCGCAGCCGCTGGAACCGGCTGCTGATCCGGCGCGGTTACGCCGCTCTCGAGCGGGCCGTCCAGGAGGGCGGCGCGGGCGGACCGTACACCCTCCAGGCCGCCGTCGCCGCCTGCCACGCCCGCGCGGCGACGTACGAGGAGACGGACTGGGCCACCATCGCCGCGCTCTACGGGCGGCTCGCCGCCGTCGCGCCCTCGCCGGTCGTCGAGCTCAACCGCGCGGTCGCCGTGTCGCGGGCGGAGGGCCCGGAGGCGGGCCTGGCGCTCGTCGACGCCCTGGCCGCCGCCGCGCCCGGCCTGGACCGCTACCACCTGCTGCCGAGCGTCCGCGGCGACCTGCTGGCCCGGCTCGGCCGCGGCGCCGAGGCCCGGGCCGAGTTCCAACGGGCCGCCGCCCTCACCCGTAACGAGCGGGAGCGGAGCCTGCTCCTCCGGCGGGCCCGCGAATCCGCTCCAGGACACGGGACTTAGGCTTTTTGGCATGTCCCCGCGTACGCCGTTGCCTCCGCCGCCTCCGCCCGCCGAGATCCAGAACTGGCCCGACCGGGAGGCGCGGCTCGTCGACCGGGCGCTGGCGCTCGACGAGCTGGGCCGGCGGCTGCTCGGCGGCGGGCGGCTCGCGCTGTTCCTGACCTGGTTCCTGCTGCTCCAGCTCGGCTGGAGCCTGGTCGGCGTGCTGCTGACCTCGCTCGACGGCGCGATCCTCGACCCGATCACGTTCCTCGTCGGGCTGATCGTGGCCGCCCTCGGCCTGTGCGTCCTCGGCCCGGCGGTCTGGCTGACCGTCCGGAGCCTGCGCAGGGACAGGGTCGTGCGCGAGCGGCTGGTCCTGTGGGCGGTCCTGGACCGGCACGGCCCCACGGACGCCCGGCTGCGCGCGCCGGTGCTGAGCAGCTGCTGGATGCTGCTGTCCGCCCTGATGTGCGGCTTCGGCCTGTGGCTGTCCTTCGCCGTCCCGGCCGGCGCCACCCGCGAGGGCGGCTACGGTCCGGTCGTCTACGGCATGGGCGTCGCCCTGATCCTGTGGATCACGGGCCTCACCGGCCTGGCGAAGGCCGTCGGCCACTACCGCCTCGCCGTCCGCCTCACGGGCGCGGCGCCGGGTGCCCGATCAGCATCGTCGGAGCTCCCGCGACCCGAGTGAGCAGCACGGTCGCGGAGTGCGGGCCCTTCGGCTTCACCTTGCGGCGGATCTCCTCCGGCTCGACGGCCGAGCCGCGCTTCTTCACCGTCAGCGTGCCGACCTCGCGCTCGCGCAGCAGCGCCTTCAGCTTCTTGAGGTTGAACGGGAGTTCGTCGGTGATCTCGTAGGCGGTGGCGTACGGGGTCGCGGTGAGCGTGTCGGCCGTGACGTAGGCGATGGTCTCGTCGATCAGGCCGCCGTCCAGCTCCCGGGCCACCTCGGCGACCAGGTGCGCGCGGATGACGGCGCCGTCGGGCTCGTAGAGGTAGCGGCCGACGGGACGGACCCGCGGGTCGGGCAGGCCCTCGCCCAGGAGGCTCGCGCCGCCGGGCAGCAGCGTCGCGCGGCGGGCTCCGGGCTCGGTGCCGAACCACAGCACCGCCTCCTTCACGTCGCCGCCGTCCGAGATCCACTCCGCCTCGGCCTCCTCGGGCACGGCCTCGTGCGGGATGCCGGGAGCGATCTTGAGGGCCGCGTGCGGGGCCTTGCGGGCCGCCTCGACCGCCCAGGACAGCGGCGGCGAGTAGGCCTCCGGGTCGAAGACGCGGCCCCGGCCGCCGCGCCGCGCCGGGTCGACGAAGACCGCGTCGTACGGGCTGGTGTCGATCTCCGTGACGTCGGCGCACCGCACCTCGACCAGGTCCGCGAGGCCGAGCGCGGCGGCGTTGGCGCGGGCGGCCTCGGCGGTCAGCGGGTCGCGGTCGACGGCGAGGACGGAGATCCCGGCGCGGGCGAGCGCGAGCGCGTCGCCGCCGATGCCGGAGCAGAGGTCGGCCACGCTGCGCACGCCGAGCTCCTTCAGGCGGGCGGCGCGGTAGGCGCCGACGGTCGCCCGGGTGGACTGCTCGACGCCGTTGGGCGTGAAGTACATCCGGTACGCGTCCTCGGCGCCGAACTTCGCCACCGCCCGCTGCCGCAGACGGGCCTGACCGAGGGCCGCCGAGACGAGGTCGGCGGAGTGGTCGCGGCGCAGCCGGGAGGCGACCGCCAGTTCCTGGGCGGGGTCGTAGTCGCGCAGCGCGGCGAGGAGGGCCTGGCCCTCGGGGGCGAGCAGGGCGGTGAAGGCGGCGAGGTCGGTCACCCGCCCCATTGTGGCGGCCGGGGCGGGTGTGGGCCGCCCGGGGGATGGTGCGGACGGTGCCGGTGGTGTCGGGGCCGTGGAGCGGGGCGGCGCTGACAGGATGCGGCGCCATGCAGCTAGTAAGACAAAAGGAACAGAAGTCCATTTTTCTGGCCGTACGGGCGGCCGGGGCCGTCCTGGCCGTCGCCGCGCTCGGCTCCGCCTGCGCCGGTCCCGGCGGCGACGGGCGGCCCGAGGCGGCCGAACCGGCCAAGCCGGCCGCCGGTCAGGAGCAGCCCCGGGCCGGCGCCGTCGGCGCACTCGACGCGTACGTCGAACGCGTCCGCAAGACGCGCGCCGCCCGGGTGGCCGCCGCCCGGAAGTGGGGCCTGGAGAAGCCTCCGCTCGACGCGCCGGAGCCGCCCGCCGTCAAGCCGAGGATCACCACCCGCAAGGGCTTCGAGACCGACGGCGTCGGCCTGCCGCCGGTCTTCACCACCGTGCCGACCAAGCAGAAGGTCGTCTTCCTGACGATCGACGACGGCGCGGAGAAGGATCCCGCGCTGCTGCGGATGATGAGCGAGCTGAAGATCCCGTACAGCGCCTTCCTCAGCAACTACCTGGTCAAGGACGACTACGGCTACTTCAAGAAGATGCGGGACTCCGGCGTCTCGCTGCACAACCACACGCTCACCCACCCCTATCTGCCCGGTCTCGACTACGACGACCAGAAGCGGCAGATCTGCGGGATGCAGGACATCCTCCAGAAGCGGTTCGGCACCCGGCCGCCGCTCTTCCGCCCGCCGTACGGCAACTACAACGAGGACACCCTGCGCGCGGCCAAGTCGTGCGGCGTCAAGGCGGTCCCGCTGTGGGCGGCGGAGGCCTTCCCGGACCACATGGAGTGGCGCGAGTGGGACCGCGACCTGCACCCGGGCGACATCATCCTCACGCATTTCCGGGGCAAGGAGGACTGGAAGGGCACCATGCCGGACATGATCCGCAAGGTGATGAAGACGGTCACGGCCAAGGGGTACGCGGTGGCGAAGCTCGAGGACTACGTATGAGCCGGGCGCGCCGGCTGACCGCCGCCCTGGCCCTGACCGGCGCGCTGTTCGCCCTGCCGGCGTGCGCGTCCTCGGTCGACCCGATCGAGCGGCTCGGCCGCAAGGCGGCGGAGAAGGTCGGCCCGCGCCCGCACCGGGCCGCGCGCCAGCCGGCCGCGCGGCCGGGACCGTCGGTGTCTCCGGCTCCCGTCGTGTCCGGCGTGCCCCTCGTCCGGAACCGCCCGCCTCGGTCAGACGTTCCCCAGGTCGGCGCCACGGGGTCGTGAATTGGCACTCCGCTTGACCGAGTGCTAATCGCGGTCATAGTCTCGGCTCTGGCACTCCCCGCAGGAGAGTGCCAACACAGCGACGGGCAGGTCCGGCACCCGCGACGACGGATCCACCTGGTCGCCACCTCAGACAGTTAACCCCGTGAGATCTCCGAAGGGGGAGGTCGGATCGTGACGACCACCAGCTCCAAGGTTGCCATCAAGCCGCTCGAGGACCGCATCGTGGTCCAGCCGCTCGACGCCGAGCAGACCACCGCCTCTGGCCTGGTCATCCCGGACACCGCCAAGGAGAAGCCCCAGGAGGGCGTCGTCCTGGCCGTGGGCCCGGGCCGCTTCGAGAACGGCGAGCGCCTGCCGCTCGACGTCAAGACCGGCGACATCGTGCTGTACAGCAAGTACGGCGGCACCGAGGTGAAGTACAACGGCGAGGAGTACCTCGTCCTCTCGGCTCGCGACGTGCTCGCGATCATCGAGAAGTAAGTCACCCAGGGCCTTCAAGGGCACCTGTACAGATGCGTTGAGCTGCGCCCCTGACCCCCTGGCTATCTCCTCGGGCGGCCAGGGGCGCAGTTTCTTTCTACGATTTCCGAGAGGGCTGAACCGCTCCCATGGCGAAGATCCTGAAGTTCGACGAGGACGCCCGTCGCGCCCTTGAGCGCGGCGTCAACAAGCTTGCCGACACGGTGAAGGTGACGATCGGCCCCAAGGGCCGCAACGTCGTCATCGACAAGAAGTTCGGCGCCCCCACCATCACCAACGACGGTGTCACGATCGCCCGCGAGGTCGAGATCGAGGACCCGTACGAGAACCTCGGCGCCCAGCTGGTGAAGGAGGTGGCGACCAAGACCAACGACATCGCGGGTGACGGCACCACCACCGCCACCGTCCTGGCCCAGGCGCTGGTCCGCGAGGGTCTGCGCAACGTCGCCGCCGGCGCCTCCCCGGCCGCCCTGAAGAAGGGCATCGACGCCGCCGTCAAGGCCGTCTCCGACGAGCTCCTCGCCACCGCGCGTCCGATCGACGACAAGACCGACATCGCCGCCGTCGCCGCGCTCTCCGCGCAGGACCAGCAGGTCGGCGAGCTCATCGCCGAGGCGATGGACAAGGTCGGCAAGGACGGTGTCATCACCGTCGAGGAGTCCAACACCTTCGGCCTGGAGCTCGACTTCACCGAGGGCATGGCCTTCGACAAGGGCTACCTCTCGCCGTACATGGTCAGCGACCAGGAGCGTATGGAGGCCGTCCTCGACGACCCGTACATCCTGATCAACCAGGGCAAGATCTCCTCCATCCAGGACCTCCTGCCGCTGCTCGAGAAGGTCATCCAGGCCGGTGGCTCCAAGCCGCTGCTGATCATCGCCGAGGACGTCGAGGGCGAGGCCCTCTCCACCCTCGTCGTCAACAAGATCCGCGGCACCTTCAACGCCGTCGCCGTCAAGGCGCCCGGCTTCGGTGACCGCCGCAAGGCGATGCTCCAGGACATGGCCGTCCTCACCGGCGCCACCGTCATCTCCGAGGAGGTCGGCCTCAAGCTCGACCAGGCCGGTCTCGACGTGCTGGGCACCGCCCGCCGCGTGACCGTCACCAAGGACGACACCACGATCGTGGACGGCGCCGGCTCCTCCGAGGACGTCCTCGGCCGCGTCAACCAGATCAAGGCCGAGATCGAGGCCACGGACTCCGACTGGGACCGCGAGAAGCTCCAGGAGCGCCTCGCGAAGCTGGCCGGCGGCGTGTGCGTGATCAAGGTCGGCGCCGCCACCGAGGTGGAGCTGAAGGAGAAGAAGCACCGTCTGGAGGACGCCATCTCCGCGACCCGCGCCGCGGTCGAGGAGGGCATCGTCTCCGGTGGTGGCTCCGCGCTGGTCCACGCCGTCAAGGTCCTCGAGGGCAACCTCGACAAGACCGGCGACGAGGCCACCGGTGTCGCGGTCGTCCGCCGCGCCGCCGTCGAGCCGCTGCGCTGGATCGCCGAGAACGCCGGCCTCGAGGGCTACGTCATCACCGCGAAGGTGGCGGAGCTGGAGAAGGGCCAGGGCTTCAACGCCGCCACCGGCGAGTACGGCGACCTGGTCAAGGCCGGCGTCATCGACCCGGTCAAGGTGACGCGCTCCGCTCTCGAGAACGCCGCCTCCATCGCCTCCCTGCTCCTCACCACCGAGACCCTCGTGGTGGAGAAGAAGGAGGAGGAGCCGGCGGACGCGGGCCACGGCCACGGTCACGGCCACTCCCACTGAGCTCCGTAGCGCGCGGCCGGTAGCCTCCGGCTCGCGGCCCTCAGCTCGTGAGCGAGGCCCGGTGCTCCCGTCGCGGGAGCACCGGGCCTCGCCCGTTTCCAGGCCGTTCGACGGCGGCGTTCCTCCGCTCGGCGGCGGCGCCTCCTCGTCCCGTCGGGCTCCTCGTCCCGGTCAGGCCTCCACGGCTCCGAGCTGGCCCATCAGGCCCAGCAGGTCGTACTGCCACTAGCCCTCCGCGATCTTCCCGTCGTCGCGGAAGCGGTGGATGACGATCCCGGTCATGGACACCTTCATGCCGGTGGGCTGGAGCCCCATGAAGTCGCCGACATGGGTGCCCGTCCAGGTCCAGCGGGTGCAGACGCGGTCGCCCTCGGCCATCTGGTCCTCGACGGTGAAGGCGAAGTCGAAGCCGCCGCGCCACATCTCCACCTCGCGGCGCATCGCGTCCATGCCGATGGTGTCCTGCTCGTTGGTCGGGTCGTGGTCGTGATAACCCTCGGCGATCACCTCGTCGAGCAGCGCGAGCTCCGGCTCGTCGGCGAGCATCTCGAAGAAGCGCCGGGCGTTGGCCTTGTACAGCGCCTCGTCCCGCACCACGTCCAGATCCGTGAAGGTCGGCATCTCGTCGCAGAGCGCGACCATCTCCCGGAAGATCTTGTCGGTCTCCGGCAGCTGCGAATTGCGCATGGCCACGTCGTACGACGGGAACTCCACGATCTCCACGACATGGGAGGCGTCGGACCGGTCCGTGCCGACGATGCTGTGGGTGGCGGTGCGCTTGCCCTTGGTCTGCTCGACCCACCGGTCCATGAGGCGGTTGAGGTCGTCCACCCGGCTGGTCTTGCAGTCGATGATCTGTACGAAGCTCATGGCGCCTCCCGGAGCCGCCCCCCGGACCCGCTGGACCTCTCCAGTCTAGGTCCGGACGGCTACGCCGACCGTGTCAGGTCCGAGGCCCTGACCTCCTCCGCGAACGGCTCGCCCCGGCCGTAGCGGGCGATCTCCGCCAGCGCCTGGTCGGCCATGCGGTGCAGCTCGTTGCCGAGGGAGCCGGCCACGTGCGGAGTCAGCAGGACGTTCGGGAGTTCGTACAACGGCGAGTCGGGCGGCGGGAGTTCGGGATCGGTCACGTCGAGGACCGCGTGCAGCCGGCCCGCCCGCAGATGCGGGAGCAGGGCGTCCTCGTCGACGAGCGAGCCGCGGGCGGTGTTGATCAGCGTCGCGCCGTCGGGCATCGCGGCGAGCTGGGGCGCGCCGATCATCCGGTACGTGGCGGGCAGCTGGGGCGCGTGCACGGAGACGACGGTGCTGCGGGCGCAGAGTTCGTCGAGTCCGACGAGTTCCGTGCCGGGCGGGGCGTCCGTGACGTACGGGTCGTAGAGCAGGACGTCGAGGTCGAAGGGGCGCAGCAGGTCGAGGACCCGGCGGCCGATGCGGGAGGCGCCGACGATGCCGACGGTCCTGCGGTAGTTGCCCCAGGCGTCGGACTCGTCGGTCCAGGCCTGGTCGGTGCGCAGGCGCGCGTACTGCTGGGCGGAGCGCAGCACCTGCTTCCCGGCGAAGAGGATGGCGGCGAGGGTGTACTCGGCGACCGGCAGCGCGTTGGCGGCGGCGGCCGAGGTGACGCGGATGCCGCGGGCCCAGCAGGCCTCGGTGATGTGGTGCTTGACCGAGCCGGCCGCGTGGACGACGGCCTTGAGGCGCGGGGCGCGGTCGAGGACCTCCTCAGTGAGCGGCGTGGCGCCCCAGCAGGTCAGCAGGAGTTCGGCCTCGGCGAGCGCGGCGGCGGCCTCGGGCGCGGGCGCGGTCAGGTCGTGGGCGACCAGACGCGGGTCGGTGCGGGTGAGCGCGGCGAGCCGGGCGCGGTGGGCGTCGGTGAGCAGGCGTCCGTCGACGCCGGGGCCCATGCAGAGGAGGAGGGAAGGGCGGTTGTCGGTGGTCGGGTGCATCCTGGGACCTGGGCTCCTCACGGGACGTTCCTCACTTGACGCTGCCGGCGGTCAGACCCGCCTTCCAGTGGCGCTGGAGGGAGACGAAGGCGACGACGAGCGGGACGACGGCGAGCAGTGATCCGGTGACGACGAGGGGGTAGTAGTCGGGTTCGGCGTGGGCGTTGCTGTTCCACGCGTAGAGGCCGAGGCTCAGCGGGAAGAGCTTCTGGTCGGAGAGCATCACCAGGGGGAGGAAGAAGTTGTTCCAGATCGCGGTGAACTGGAAGAGGAAGACGGTCACGAAGCCCGGCATGATCATGCGCAGACCGATGGACCAGAAGGTGCGCAGCTCGCCGGCCCCGTCGATGCGGGCGGCCTCCAGGGCCTCGTCGGGGATGTAGCCGGCGCTGAAGACCCTGGCGAGGTAGACGCCGAAGGGGTTGACGAGGACGGGGATCAGCACGGCCCAGTAGGTGTTGACGACGCCCACCTCGCTGGCGAGCAGGTACATGGGCAGCGCGAGCGCGGTGGTGGGGACGAGCACGCCGAGGAGGACGAGGCCGAACAGCTTCTCCTTGCCCCGGAAGTCGTACTTGTCGAAGGCGTAGCCGGCGGCGACGCTGACCAGCGAGCAGGCGAGGGCGCCGAGGCCCGCGTAGAGCAGGCTGTTGAGGTACCAGCGGCCGTAGATGCCGTCGTTGTACGCGGCGAGGCGGCTCAGGTTGCCGCCGAGGTCGAAGCCCTCGAAGGAGAAGGCGTTTCCGGCGAGGAGTCCGCCGGCGTCCTTGGTGGCGGCGGTGAGCAGCCAGACGAGCGGGAAGAGCATGTAGACGACGGCGAGGACGAGGGCGCCGTTGACGGCCGCCTTGGACAGCCAGACCTTCGCGGTGCGGTTGCTCATGCCTCTCTGTCCTTCCGGCGGCGGGTCAGGCGGGTGACGGCGAAGGAGAGCAGCGCGGCCGTCAGGGCGAGCAGCACGGAGGAGGCCGCGGCGAGGCCGTAGTCGTTGCGGTCGAAGGCCGCCGTGTAGGCGTACATGTTCGGGGTCCAGGTGGAGGTGACGGCCGAGCCGGTGCCCTTGTTGAGGATCAGCGGCTCGGTGAACAGCTGGAGCGAGCCGATGACGGTGAAGAGGGCGACCATCACGAGCGAGGGGCGGATCAGCGGGATCTTGATGCCGGTCGCGACGCGCCAGGCGCCGGCGCCGTCGACGGTGGCGGCCTCCAGGACGGAGCGGTCGACGGCCTGGAGCGCGGCGTAGAAGATCACCATGTTGTAGCCGAGCCATTCCCACAGCGCGATGTTGACGACGGAGGGGAGGGAGCCGGCAGGGGAGAAGAAGTCGAAGCCGACGCCGCCGGCCTCCATGGCGTGGACGACCGGGCTGAGCTGGGGCGTGTAGAGGTAGACCCAGATCAGCGCGGCGATGATGCCGGGGACGGCGTGCGGCAGGAACAGCGCGAGCTGGAAGAAGCGGCGGGCGCGGGCGAGCGCGGAGTCGAGGAGCAGGGCGAGGCCGAGGGCCCCGGCGAGCAGCAGCGGGATGTAGAGCAGGCAGTATCCGAGCAGCACGCCGAAGCCCTCGCGGAAGGCCCGGTCACCGAGCGCGGCGGTGTAGTTGTCGAGTCCGCCGAAGACGGTCTCGGCGCCGCCGAAGCCGAGTCCCGACTGCTTCTCGGTGAAGAGGCTGAGCCAGACCGCGTATCCGATCGGCACCACCATCACCGCGGTGAAGAGCAGGAAGAACGGGGTCAGCAGGGTCGCCGCCGCGCGGGTGCGGGCCTTCACGCGATCAGCCCTCGACCTTCAGGCCGCGCTTGGTGAGTTCGGCGACGGTGGCGTCGTGGCCGGCCTTGACGGCGTCGGCGATGGTCGGGCCGCCCTTGGCGATCTTGCCGAAGTGGTCCTTGACGGTGGTGTTGGTGGTGCCGGTGGTCGGTCCCCAGGCCCAGTTCTCCTCGATGGTGGCGCCGGCCTGCTCGAAGAGGGCGTAGATGTCCTGACCGCCGTAGAAGCTCGCGTCGAAGGCCGACCTGGCGACCGGCCGCAGGGCGGAGGCGGCGGGGAAGGCGCTGGAGGTGCCGGAGGCGATACGGGCCTTCACACCGGCCTCGGTGGTGGACATCCACTCGGCGAACTCGACCGCGGCGGCCTTCTTGCCGCTGCTCTTGGTGACGGCGAAGGAGGTGCCGCCGAGCATGCCGCTGGCGGGTGTGCCCCAGTGCGGCATGGGCGCGACCGCCCACTTGCCGCTCTGCTCGGGCAGCGTGCCCTTGAGGACGCCGGCGCCCCAGGACGCGCCGAGGTAGCCGAGGGTGGTGCCGTTCTTGAGGGAGCCGGTCCACTCGGGGCTGAAGGAGGCGTTCTTGTGGACGAGGTCGGCGTCGAGGAGGCCCTGCCAGTAGTTCGCGACCTTGGTGGTGGCCGGGTCGGTGGTGTCGATCTTCCAGGTGTCGTTCTCGGCCTTGAACCACTGGGCGCCGGCCTGCCAGGCCATCGCCTCGAAGGTGGTGGGGTCGTCGGGGAAGAAGGTGGCGATCCGGGCCTTGGCGTCGGCCTTCTTGACCTTCTCCGCGGCCGCCTTGAACGCGTCCCAGGTCGTGGGGACGGTGATGCCGTACTTCGCGAACAGGTCCTTGCGGTAGTAGAAGGCCTGCGGCGAGGCGTCGAAGGGGACGGCCCAGGTCTTGCCGCCGAGGGTGGTGAGCTCCACGGCCTGCGGAAGCAGCTTGGCGCGGTCCTGCTCGGTGAACTGGTCGCCGATGTCCTGCAGGGCGCCGGAGGAGACGAACTCAGGGAGCGAGGAGTACTCGATGGAGACGAGGTCGGGCGCGTTGCCCGCCTTCACGGCGTTGGAGATCTTGGCGTAGCCGCCGGCGGTGCCGGAGGGGATCTCCTCGAACGTCACCCGGATGTTCCGGTGGGAGGCGTTGAAGGCGTCGACCACGTCCTTGGAGCCCTTGGCCCAGCCCCAGAAGGTGAGGGTGACGGGCTTGTCCGCGGTGCCCTTGCCGGCGTCGCCGGCGCTGTCGTCACCGCTCCCGCCGCAGGCCGTGAGGACGGCCAGGGCGGTGGCGGTGCCGGCTATGACGCGGGTGGTTCTGCTCCAACGGGTCCAACTACGGCTCACGGCACGGCTCCTGACACGGCGGCGTGGACGGGGTTGGCCGTGATCCTGGGACGGTTCGTGAGCGAAGTCAAGAGCGAAAGATTGATTGATCGAAAAAAGATCAGGAGATTGTCGATCCGTGCGCCCCGCACGAGGCCCGGACCCGCAGCCGCGGCAGCAGGCTCAGGTGCCGGCGCACCGGCTCCTCCTCGCCCGCCTCCGGCGCCTCCGTCAGCCGCTCCACCAGGAGCTCCGTGGCATGCCTGCCCACCTGCCGCTTGGGCGGGGCGACCGCCGTGAGCGGGATGTCGGCGAGGGCGGCGACCTCGTCGTCGTACGCGATCAGGGCGAGGTCCTCCGGCACCCGCACGCCGAGGTCGGCGAGCCGCTGCACGATCTGGATCGCGTCCACGTCGTTGTGCACCAGGGCCGCGTCGGCGAGACCCGACTCCACCGCCTCGTGCAGCGCCCGCACCGCCCGCTCGAAGCCCTCCGGGTCGGACTCCGCCGGTACGGAGTCGACGACCGCCCGCGGCGCCTTCAGGCCCAGCGTGCCGAGCGCCTCGGCGTAGCCGGCCCGCACCGCGAGCGCCGTCGGGCTGTCCCCGCGGGCCACGAGCAGCGGCGTGGCGCGGCCCAGGCCGAGCAGGTGGCGCAGCGCGAGCAGCACGCCGTGCGCGTGGTCGGACGCCACCCGGTCCAGGCCGTCGAGCGGGCTGCCCGGGTCGGCCCGCCGTTCCAGGAGCACGGCCGGCACCGGCAGTTCGGCCAGCCAGTCGCCGTAGGCGAGCCGGTCCTCGGGCCCGCGCCAGCCGGGTGCGACCAGGACGCCCTCGGCGCCCGCCGCGAGCAGGCCCTCGGTGCGGGCCCGGTCCTCCTCGGGCCGGTAGTCGGAGATCCGCAGGATGAGCCGGGCGCCGGCCCGGGCGGCGGCCTCGTGGGCGCCCCGGATGACCTCGGCGAAGTAGTACGTGGCGGAGGGCGCGAGCAGGCCGAGCACCAGGCCGCCGGGCGTGCCGGCTCCGGCCGCGGCGCCCGTGGCGCCGGGCCAGGACACCTGGCCGTGCACCCGGTCGAGCAGGCCCCTGGCGGCCAGCGCCTCCACGTCCCGGCGCGCGGTGACGGGGGAGACCCCGAGCAGTCCGGCCAGGTCGGAGACGCGGGCCGTGCCGCGTTCGCGCACCAGGGCCAGCAGTCGGTCGTGTCGTTCGGCGGCACTCTCGCGCACGGCGGTTCCCCCTCGCGGTGGTGGTGGACTCCCGACCTTAGAGCAAAATGATCGAACGGCGGGAGTTTCGATCATTCGCTCCGATTCTCTTGACGTTCGATCGGAGCGTGTTCAGGATTCCGGGGCGACGCCGCCGTCACCCAGGCACCCAGGGAGCATCATGCCCACGCCGCCCCCGAACCGTGAGCCGGAGGACCCCGAGCCCGAGGACCGTGCGCTCAGCCCGTACACCGGCTGGACCCGGGCCCACTGGGAGGCGCGGGCCGACCGGCTGCTCCTCGCCGTCCGCCCGTACGCCTCCCCGGGCCTCGGCCTCGTCGACCTGCCCGGGCCGCGCCCCAGCTGGTCCGGCACCCGCTCCGACGGCCTGGAGGGCTACGCCCGCACCTTCCTCCTCGCCGCCCTGCGGACCGCCGCCCACGGCGACGACCCGCACCGCCACCTCGACCGCTACGCCGCCGGGCTCGCCGCCGGCACCGAGAAGCCCGGCACCGACGGGCCCGACTCCTGGCCACGGATGGCCGGCACCCGCCAGGCGGTCGTCGAGTCCGCCTCCGTCGCCCTCGCCCTGCGCCTGACCCGCACCCGCCTCTGGGACCACCTCGACGACGACGTCCGCCGGCGCGCCGTCGACTGGCTCCTGCCCGCCCTCGAACCCTCGCCCGTCGACAACAACTGGTGGCTCTTCGGCCTCACCGTCGCCGGATTCCTCCAGGACGCCGGCATCGAGACCGACCGGGCCGCCGCCACCGTCGTCCGCTCCCTCGACCGGATCGAGGACTGGTACCTCGGCGACGGCTGGTACAGCGACGGCGACAACCGGGCCTTCGACCACTACAACGCCTGGGCCCTGCACTTCTACCCCGTCCTGCACGCCCACCTCGCCGGAGACCGCGCCCTCCTCGACCGCTACGGCCCCCGTCTGCGCGCCCACCTCGACGACTACGTCCACCTCTTCGACACGAACGGCGCACCGCTCCCGTACGGGCGTTCCCTGACCTACCGCTTCGCCGCCGCCGCGGCCCCCTGGCTCGGCGCGCTCACCGGCCACACCCCGCTCGGCCCCGGCGCCACCCGCCGGCTCGCCTCCGGCGCCCTGCGCCACTTCCTCGACCGCGGCGCCACCGACGAGAACGGGCTGCTCACCCTCGGCTGGCACGGCCCCTACGAACCCGTGCTCCAGTCCTACTCCGGCCCCGGATCCCCTTACTGGGCGTCCAAGGGCTTCCTCGGCCTGCTGCTCCCCGCCGACCACCCCGTGTGGACGGCGGCCGAGGAACCGCTGCCCGCCGAACGCGCCGACACCGTACGGGCCTTCGGCCCCACCGGCCTGCTCGTCCAGACCACCGCCGCCGACGGACTCGTCCGCCTCCACAACCACGGCAGCAACCACGTCGGCGACGGCGCCGACCCCGGCTACTCCCGCCACGCCTACTCCACCCGTACGGGACCCACCACCGCGCCCGACCCGGCCGACAACCACTTCGCCCTGCTCGGGCCCGACGGCACCGCCACCGCCCGCGGCCCCGCCGAACCGCTCGGCACCGGCCCCGGCCTGGCCGCCTCCGCCCACCGCCCGCTGCCCGGCGTCCGCGTCCTGTCCGCCACCCTCGCCCACGGCCGCGCCGAGGTCCGCGCCCACCTCGTGCTCGGCGCCCAGGAAGGGACACCCGTACGGCAGACCGGCTGGACCACCGGAGCCCGAGGGCCCGTCTCCCAGCTCCACCCGGTCCACGGCTATCACCCGGACCTCGCCCTCCTGCCCACCGGCGCCACCCTCCAGGGCCCCGGCCCCACCCGTACGCCCGCCCTGCACGGCACCACCCGCGGCCCCGCCGCCCTCTTCGTCGCCCTCGCCTCCCTCACCGCCGAACCCGACCCGGCTCCCGTCACCGCCCTCGCGCACGTCCAGGTCACCGGCCCCCACACCCTCACCGTGACCTGGCAGAACGGCACCACCGCACGACTCGACCTGGCAGCCCTCGCCCCTCTCGACGCCCCCGACCCGGAGGACCCGTGACCCAGCGCCGTACCCACGCCGCTCTCGCCGCCGCCGCCCTCGCCCTGCCCCTGCTCGCCGCCGCACCCGGCGCCCAGGCCGCCGCCCCGCCCGGCCACCGCCACTACGTCGACTGCTCCGCGCGGTCCGGCGGGGACGGCCCCGCGGACGGCAGCGTCCAGCACCCCTGGACCAGCCTCGCCGAGGCCAACGCCCACCCCTACGGGCCCGGCGACCGGCTCCTGCTGCGCCGCGGCACCACCTGCACCGGCACCCTCCAGCCCCGGGGCGAGGGCTCCGCCGCGTACCCCTTCACCATCGCCGACTACGGCTCCGCGCCCGGCCGCGCCGTCGTCGACGGCGCCGGCGCCCACGACGCCGTCCTGCTCGCCAACACCCGTCACGTCCGGCTCACCCGCCTGGAGATCACCAACGCCGCCGCGCCCGGCACCGAACGCAACGGCGTCCGCCTCCGCCTCGCCGACTACGGCGCCGCCCAGGGCATCACCCTCGACCACCTCGCCATCCACGACGTACGCGGCGGCGACTTCAAGACCCTCACCGGCTCCAGTGCCATCCACGTGGCCGTCGAGGGCACCACCGTCCCCAGCTGGTACGACGGCCTCGACATCCACCACAACGACATCCGGGACGTCGACCGCGAAGGCGTCTACTTCAAGTCCCGCTTCTCCCGCCGCGAACTCGTCGGCGACCAGCAGGACCCCGCCGCCTATCCCGGCCCCTGGACGCCCAGCCTCGGCGTGCGCGTCCACCACAACACCCTGACCTCGATCGCCGGCGACGGCATCAAGCTCGACACCACCCGCGGCGCCCGCGTCGACCACAACCGCGTCGACGGCTTCCAGCTCCGCTCGAACGCCGCCAACGCCGGCATCTGGACCTTCAACACCGACGACACCACCGTCGAGCACAACGAGGTATCGGGCGGCGGAAACACCCGGGACGGGATGTCCTTCGACGCCGACGGCGCCTCCCGGGGCACTGTCTTCCAGTACAACCTCAGCCACCACAACAAGGGCGGCTTCCTGCTGATCTGCCCCTACAGCGGCGCCCGGACCCTCGACACCGTCGTCCGCTACAACATCAGCGTCGACGACGGCGCCCGGCTGATCCAGAACTGCTGGGGCCCCATCCTCGGCACCGAGATCTACAACAACACCTTCGTGAACCGGACCACCGTGCCCGCCCACCTCGTCCAGGACGACGCCGGCAGCCCCGCCACCACCCGTCACGAACTCGCCCTGCGCAACAACATCTTCGTCAACGAGGGCACGCCCGGCGGCTACGCCTTCAAGAACCCGACGCCCGGGCTCTCCTTCTCGCACAACCTCTTCCACGGCGTCACCATGACCCGCCCCAACCCCGGCGGCCTCGACGCCGACCCGCTGCTCCGCCCGGACCTCCGGCTCGGCACCGGCTCCCCGGCCCTGTCCGCCGGCACCCTGATCGAGAACAACGGCGGCAGGGACTGGTTCGGGAACGACGTGCCGGCGACGTCGCTCCCCAACATCGGCGCCTACGAGGGCCCCGGCGTCGCGTCCGACTGACCGGCGGCTCCGGCGGCTCCTCGCGCGGCCGCGACGGCGCCGGCGACGGCGCCGGCCGAGCGGCTACTTCGGCCCGTACTTGCGGCCCGCCTTCGACGACACCCCGCCGAGCAGTCCGCGCGGGGCCAGCTTCACCACACCCATCAGCGCCTTGTAACGGGGATCGGGGATGGACAGCGTCCGTCCCCGGGCCAGGTCGGCGAGCGCCGTGGACACCAGCTTGTCCGCGTCCAGCCACATCCAGCCCGGGATGTTGTCCGTCCCCATGCCCGCCCGCTGGTGGAACTCCGTCCGCACAAAGCCCGGGCACAGCGCCATCAGCCGCACGCCGCTGCCCGCGAGGTCGCGCGCCGCGCCCTGGGTGAACTGCACCACCCACGCCTTCGACGCCCCGTAGGTGCCGCGCGGCACGAACGCGGCCACCGAGGCCACGTTCACCACGCCGCCGCGGCCCCGCGACCGCATCGACCCGGTCGCCGCGGACGTCAGCCGCAGCACCGCCTCGCAGTGGACCTTGAGCATCTTCAGCTCGTCGGCCATGGACACCTCGAGGAAGCGGCCCTTGTTGCCGAAGCCGGCGTTGTTCACCAGCAGGTCGACCGGCCGCTTCGCGTCGCTCAGCCGCGCCTCCACGGACGCGATCCCCGACTCCTCGGAGAGGTCCGCCGCCAGCACCTCCGCCTCCACGCCGTGGCGGTCGTGCAGCTCGGTCGCCTGCTCCCGCAGCCGCTTCACATCGCGTGCCACGAGCACCACGTCATGTCCGTCCGCGGCCAGTCGCCGCGCGAAGGCGGCGCCGATGCCGGCGGTCGCGCCCGTAATCAGTGCAGTCGTCATATGCGGCACGTTAGCCCGCGCCGTGTGAACGACGTGTGTGGGAAACCGGCACCCCGGGCCCTCCCGGACGCCGACCCGGGACTTCGCCCGGAGTTGTCCCCTACGCCGACCCGGGACTTCGCCCGGAGTTGTCCCCTACGCCGACCCGAGACTTCGCCCGGAGTTGTCCCGGGCCGGGCCCGGACGCGGCCGGGGCGACGACGGCGCCTTCCGGTCAGGACCCGGACGCGTCCCCGTACTTCTCCGTGTAGCCGCGCGCGAGTTCGAGCAGGCCCGACTCCATCCACTCCGCCGCGACCAGCGTGCCCGGCAGCTGCGTCCGGTCGGCCGTCGCCGCGTGGTGCAGCCGGGCGACGGTGACGTCGTGGTCCGGGCGGTGGACGACCTCCATCCGGTCGCCGGCCCGGATCTCGCCCGGGACGACGACCCGGAGCAGCGCGCCCGGACCCGCCGCCGAGCCGTTGAAGCGGCGGACCCAGCCGCTCTCCTCGACGAAGCCGGCGAACGTACGGCACGGGATGCGGCCGCCGGTCACCTCGACCACCACCTCCTCGCCGATCCGCCAGCGTTCGCCGATGAGGGCGCCGTTGACGTCGAGACCGCGGGTGGTGAGGTTCTCGCCGAAGGAGCCGGCCGCGAGCGGACGGCCGAGCTCGCGCTCCCAGGCGTCCAGGTCCTCGCGGGCGAAGGCGTAGACGGCCCGGTCGGGACCGCCGTGGAAGCGCAGGTCGCAGACGGCGTCCCCGGCCACGCCACTGGTCGCTCCGGGCCCGGGCGTCTCGACCCGTACGGGTCCGGTGACCGGCCGCTTGTCGATGGCCGTCGTCCCGGACGGGGCGTTGGTGTACTCCACGGTCTTGGGGCGGCCCACGTTCACGCTCAGCAGTTCCATGCGCGCACCCTAACCAGGCTTCTCAAAGCTGACCAGCGATATTCGCCGCGCCATCCAAGAGTCGCTTATGCTCGACCTATGATCGAGGCCCGCCACCTCCGCGTCCTGCGCGCCGTCGCCGCCACCGGCTCCTTCTCCGCCGCCGCGCGCGAACTCGGCTGCACCCAGCCCGCGGTGAGCCAGCAGATGAAGGCGCTCGAAGCCTCCGCCGGCACGCCGCTGCTCGTCCGCACCGGCCGCGAGATGCGGCTCACGCAGGCCGGCGAGGCGCTGGTCCGGCACGCCTCCGGCATCCTCGCCGGGCTGACCGCCGCCGAGGAGGAGGTCGCCGCCATCGCCGGGCTGCGGGCCGGCCGGGTGCGCCTGGTCTCCTTCCCGAGCGGCAGCTCCGCCCTCGTCCCCACCGCCCTGGCCGCGCTGCGCGCCGCCCATCCGGGCACCCGCGTCTCGCTGGTCGAGGCCGAGCCGCCGCGGTCGGTGGAGATGCTGCGCGAGGGCGACTGCGACGTGGCGCTCGCCTTCCGCTACGGCGCCGGGCCGGCGGCCGGTCCGGACGCCTGGGACGACCTGGTGGTCCGCCCGCTCCTGGCCGACCGGCTCGTCGGGCTCGTCCCGGAGGGGCACCGGCTGGCCGGCGCGGAGTCGGTCACGATCGGCGAACTGGCCGAGGACCCGTGGATCGCGGGCTGCCCGCGCTGCCGCCGCCAGCTGGTCGACGTCTGCGAGCGGGCCGGCTTCACTCCCCGGATCGACTTCGCCACCGACGACTACCCGGCCGTGGTGGGCCTGGTGGGCGCGGGTCTGGGCGTGGCCTTCCTGCCGGAGCTCGCCATCGAGTCCGTACGGCCGCGGGGAGCCGTCACGGTGCGGGTGGAACCCGCCGTGGAGCGGGAGATCGTGGCGCTGACCCTTCCGGACCTCGCCCAGGTGCCCGCCGTCGCGGCGACGCTCGACGAGCTCACCCGGGCCGCGAACCGGGGCGCGGGGCGCGGCGCGGGCCGGGCCGTGACGCCGGTCGGGTGACCCGCCGCCTCGGCCGTACGAGTGGTCCTGCCTCCGGCCGTACGGGTGGACTTTCCGCCCCGTAGGGGCCTCGCGTGCCGCCGTCGGGGTGAACGCGGCGGGCCGTCGGAGTGACGGGACGCGGGCCGTCGGGGTGAGACCCCGAGGGCTGTCCGGGTGACGGGGTGCGGGCCGTCGGAGTGAGCGGGCCGGGGCCGTCCGGGTGGCCGCCGTGGCGCCGTACGGGTGAGGGCGGGGACACCGGTCGGGGCCGGCCGGGTGACGCGGTCGGGCCGCACGGAACTCCGGGTCAGGCCGTACGGGGCTCCGGGTCGGGCCGTACGGGTGACGGGTGCGCGTGACGCCGGCGGCCGGCGCATCACGGGCGGCGGCCGGCGGTGGTCGGCCGCGGGCCGACCGGAGCCGCGCCGACCGGGACCGTCCCGCCCGGCTCCTGTCCTCCCGTCAGACGTCCTGGCGTGCCGTCAGGCAGGTTTGCAGAAACGTTCCTTCAGGCGTGGGCCACGCCTGCCGAACTCGACGCCGACGGCCGCGTCACTCCGGCGGCCGTCGTGACCAGGCGGTTGCGGGCCCGGCCCATGAGCTCCTCGCGTTCGTCCTCGGTGAGGCCGCCCCAGACGCCGTAAGGCTCCCGTACGGCGAGCGCGTGCGCCGCGCACTCCGCGCGGACCGGGCACCGCATGCAGACCTCTTTCGCCGAGTTCTCGCGCGCACTCCGTGCCGCGCCGCGCTCTCCCTCGGGGTGGAAGAACAGGGAGCTGTCGACCCCGCGGCAGGCCGCGAGGAGCTGCCAGTCCCACAGATCGGCGTTGGGTCCGGGAAGGCGGGAGAAATCTGCCATTGCGCTTGTCCCCTTGAAACCGTGTCGAACGGATAGGTGGGCGGGTGGATGGCTGATCGAGGGGGCCTTTCGCCCCTCAGTGGGTCTCGGGTACCCGCTCAAGCGGGTTCGATCCCGACCGTACAACTACTGACTGAGTAGATGTAAATATGACTCATTGCGAATCTAGCCACAGACACTGCGAAAAGGGAAGAAAACCCGCTAAATGGGGCATAGCTTCGAGCCAAGGACGGGTGACCTGCGACGCTCTCCTCCGCGTACGGTCCCTCACGTAGAGTGCCGAAGGCGGCCGTCCGACCCGTAACTCTTTCGAGTGACCATCGTTGAGAGTGCGGAGGCGGTTGAAGGAACAAGCGCTCGGGCAGGTGTCCGAGGGCGTCAATCGCACAGGTGACGATACGTACCAGCCCTGGAGGCCACAGGTGACGCGCTTCAGCTGCGAGAGCCACGGAGGTCAGCGATGACATCCGTCCTCGTCTGCGACGACTCCCCGCTTGCCCGAGAGGCTCTTCGCCGCGCGGTCGCGACCGTGCCCGGCGTCGAGCGCGTGACCACCGCGGCCAACGGTGAGGAGGTCCTCCGCCGCTGGGGCGCGGACCGCTCGGACCTCATCCTGATGGACGTGCGCATGCCCGGTCTGGGCGGCGTCGAGACCGTCCGCCGGCTGCTGTCCGCCGACCCCGGCGCCCGCATCATCATGCTGACCGTCGCCGAGGACCTGGACGGCGTCGCACTCGCGGTGGCCGCCGGCGCCCGTGGCTATCTGCACAAGGACGCCTCGCGCGCCGAGCTGCGGGCGACCGTCACCCAGGCCCTCGCCGACCCGACCTGGCGGCTCGCCCCGCGCCGGCTGCGCTCGGCCGAGATGGGTGCGGCGCCCACCCTGACCGCACGCGAGATCCAGGTCCTCGAGGGCATGAGCCACGGCCGGTCCAACGCGGAGATCGGACGCGAGCTGTTCCTCTCCGAGGACACCGTCAAGACGCACGCCCGGCGCCTCTTCAAGAAGCTGGGCGCCTCGGACCGGGCGCACGCGGTCGCGCTCGGATTCCGCTGGGGCCTGGTCCGCTGACCCGCGGTCTTCGGCCGCATCCCCGTCCGCCACGGGGCGGACGGGGTGGGCTTGTGTCACTTCCCCGCGGAATGCCGCATCCTTGAAGGCGTGGAGTTCCTCGGGGACGAGACGAACGAGCCAGCGGACAACGAGCGGAAGGGGAGGGCGCAGGAGATGAGTCCCGGCGCACCTGCTCATAACGCTTCGGTGCACAACTACGGACGCGGTGCCGCGAACGAGCAGACGCCGAGGCACCATGGAGCGATGCGCGACGACGAGACCACGGGGTCACCCGTGCCCGCCGGGCCGGGGGAGATCGGTGCACTCGTTCACCGTGCCGTCGAGGGGGACGCGCAGGCCACGCACGATCTCCTCGCGCGCGTGCACCCGCTCGCCCTGCGCTACTGCCGCACCCGGCTGAACCGGCTCCCCGGCGACGCCCGTCACTTCGTGGAGGACCTCGCCCAGGAGGTCTGCGTCGCCGTCCTCATGGCACTGCCGCGCTACAAGGACACCGGCAGGCCCTTCGAGGCCTTCGTCTTCGCCATCGCCGGACACAAGGTCGCCGACCTCCAGCGGGCCGCCATGCGGCATCCGGGGTCGACGGCGGTGCCCTCCGACGAGATGCCCGAGCGGCCCGACGACTCGCTCGGACCCGAGGAGCGCGCCCTGCTCAGCGACGACGCCGAGTGGGCCAAGAAGCTGCTCGCCAACCTCCCGGAGAACCAGCGCGAGCTGCTGGTGCTGCGGGTCGCGGTCGGGCTCACCGCCGAGGAGACCGGGCAGATGCTCGGCATGTCGCCGGGAGCCGTGCGGGTGGCCCAGCACCGCGCGCTCAGCCGGCTGCGGGCCCTGGCCGAGCAGTAGAAGGGCCCCGGGCCGAGCGGGAGAGGCCTCGGCCGGGCGGGAGAGGTTCGTAGTCCGGCCCGTAAGGGTTGCTGCTCAGGTGTATCCCTCACGTACACGTAGAAACCTCCAAAGCTTCTTGCTGATCTTGCTCGTGGAATGAGACACGGTCGCGGCCCGTTAGCATGGACATCCGCACCGATCAAGGCCATTGGGGAAGGTGTCATGACTGCAAACGTCGACGGAGTGCCCGGTAAATTCGCGACACTCGGGCTGACCTACGACGACGTGCTGCTGCTGCCGGGCGCATCCGAGGTGCTCCCCAACGCGGTCGACACCTCGTCCCGCATCTCCCGCAACGTGCGGGTCAACATCCCGCTGCTCTCCGCCGCGATGGACAAGGTGACCGAGTCCCGCATGGCGATCGCGATGGCCCGGCTGGGCGGCGTCGGCGTGCTGCACCGCAACCTCTCCGTCGAGGACCAGGTCAACCAGGTCGACCTCGTCAAGCGCTCCGAGTCCGGCATGGTCACCGACCCGATCACGGTGCACCCGGAGGCGACGCTCGCCGAGGCCGACGCCCTGTGCGCCAAGTTCCGCATCAGCGGCGTCCCGGTCACCAACCCGGACGGCAAGCTGCTGGGCATCGTGACCAACCGCGACATGGCCTTCGAGAGCGACCGCAGCCGCGAGGTCCGCGAGGTCATGACGCCGATGCCGCTGGTCACCGGCAAGGTCGGCATCTCCGGCGTGGACGCCATGGAGCTGCTGCGCCGCCACAAGATCGAGAAGCTGCCGCTGGTCGACGACGAGGGCGTGCTCAAGGGCCTCATCACCGTCAAGGACTTCGTCAAGGCGGAGAAGTACCCGAACGCCGCCAAGGACGCCGAGGGCCGGCTGCTCGTCGGCGCCGCCGTCGGCGCCAGCCCCGAGTCGCTCGAGCGCGCCCAGGCGCTCGCGGCCGCCGGTGTGGACTTCCTGGTCGTCGACACCTCGCACGGCCACAACAGCAACGCCCTCAGCTGGATGGCGAAGATCAAGTCGAGCGTGAACGTCGACGTGATCGGCGGCAACGTCGCCACCCGTGACGGCGCGCAGGCGATGATCGACGCCGGCGTCGACGGCATCAAGGTGGGCGTCGGCCCGGGCTCCATCTGCACCACCCGTGTGGTCGCCGGCATCGGCGTCCCGCAGGTCAGCGCCATCTACGAGGCCTCGCTCGCGGCCCGTCCGGCCGGCATCCCGCTGATCGGCGACGGCGGCCTGCAGTACTCCGGCGACATCGGCAAGGCGCTCGCCGCCGGCGCCGACACCGTGATGCTCGGCAGCCTCCTCGCCGGCTGTGAGGAGTCGCCCGGCGAGCTGCTCTTCATCAACGGCAAGCAGTTCAAGTCGTACCGCGGCATGGGTTCGCTCGGCGCCATGCAGTCCCGCGGCCAGGGCCGGTCCTACTCCAAGGACCGCTACTTCCAGGCCGAGGTCAGCTCCGACGACAAGCTCGTGCCCGAGGGCATCGAGGGCCAGGTGCCCTACCGCGGCCCGCTGGCCAACGTCCTGCACCAGCTCGTCGGCGGCCTGCGCCAGACCATGGGCTACGTGGGCGCCGCCACCGTCGCGGAGATGGAGTCCAAGGGCCGCTTCGTCCGGATCACCGCGGCCGGCCTCAAGGAGAGCCACCCGCACGACATCCAGATGACGGTCGAGGCGCCGAACTACAGCCGCAAGTAACAGCGCGCGACGGCGGACGGCGGCCCGCGCCGGCGCACGCCGGGGAAGGGGCGGTTCCGGCATACGGCCGGAGCCGCCCCTTCGGCGTGCTTCGGGGATACTGGTAGGCGCAGACCAAGAGGGAAAGGCCACACAACGTGACTGAGATCGAGATCGGGCGCGGCAAGCGCGGCCGCAGGGCGTACGCGTTCGACGACATCGCCGTCGTACCGAGCCGGCGCACCCGGGACCCGAAGGAGGTCTCGATCGCCTGGCAGATCGACGCCTACCGCTTCGAGCTGCCCTTCCTGGCCGCCCCCATGGACTCGGTCGTCTCGCCGCAGACCGCCATCCGCATCGGCGAGCTCGGCGGCCTCGGCGTCCTGAACCTCGAGGGCCTGTGGACCCGCTACGAGGACCCGCAGCCGCTGCTCGACGAGATCGCCGAGCTGGACGAGGCCACCGCGACCCGCCGTCTGCAGGAGATCTACGCCGCGCCGATCAAGGAGGAGCTGATCGGGCAGCGCATCAAGGAGGTGCGCGACTCGGGTGTGGTCACCGCCGCCGCGCTCTCCCCGCAGCGCACCGCGCAGTTCTCCAAGGCCGTGGTCGACGCCGGCGTGGACATCTTCGTCATCCGCGGCACGACCGTCTCCGCCGAGCACGTCTCCGGCGCCGCCGAGCCGCTGAACCTCAAGCAGTTCATCTACGAGCTCGACGTCCCGGTGATCGTCGGCGGCTGCGCCACCTACACGGCCGCGCTGCACCTGATGCGGACCGGCGCCGCGGGCGTCCTGGTCGGCTTCGGCGGCGGCGCCGCCCACACCACCCGTAACGTGCTCGGCATCCAGGTCCCGATGGCCACCGCCGTCGCCGACGTGGCCGCCGCCCGCCGCGACTACATGGACGAGTCCGGCGGCCGCTACGTGCACGTCATCGCCGACGGCGGCGTGGGCTGGTCCGGCGACCTGCCCAAGGCCATCGCCTGCGGCGCCGACGCCGTCATGATGGGCTCCCCGCTGGCCCGCGCCACCGACGCGCCCGGCAAGGGACACCACTGGGGCATGGAGGCCGTCCACGAGGACGTGCCGCGCGGCAAGCTCGTCGACCTGGGCATGGTCGGCACCACCGAGGAGATCCTCGCGGGCCCGTCGCACACCCCGGACGGCTCGATGAACTTCTTCGGCGCCCTGCGCCGCGCCATGGCCACCACCGGCTACAGCGAGCTGAAGGAGTTCCAGCGCGTCGAGGTCACGGTCGCCGACGCCCAGCACAAGCGCTGACCCACCGCCCGTCCCGTACGCCGAGGGGCCCCGCACCGAATGGTGCGGGGCCCCTCGGCGTACGCCCTTCGGTGTGCGCCCCTCCTCACAACCGGTGCGCCGCGCCGGCCGGGGTCGCGCCGCGGGTGTCGAGGAGCAGCTGGGCCTTCACCGCGAGGCCCTGGAGGTCGTACGTGCGGTGGTGCTGGAGCAGGATCGTCAGGTCCGCGTGGGCGGCGGCCTCGTAGAGGGAGTCGGCCCGGGGCACCGGCAGGTCGCCCACGCGCCAGTCGGGGACGTAGGGGTCGTGGTAGCTGACCGCTGCGCCGAGGTCGGTCAGCCGGCGGGCGATCTCGTCGGCGGGCGAGCCCTGCCGGTCGGCGAGATCGGGTTTGTACGTGACGCCGAGCAGCAGGACCCGTGCGCCGCGCGCGGACTTGCCGTGCTCGTTGAGGAGCGTGGCGCAGCGCTGCACGACGTACTGCGGCATCCGTTCGTTGACCTGCCCGGCGAGTTCGACCAGCCGCAGCGGCCGGTGGCCGCCCAGCCGGTCGACGGGCACGCCGTGGCCGCCGACGCCGGGTCCGGGCCGGAACGCCTGGAAGCCGAAGGGCTTGGTCTCGGCGCACCGGATGACGTCCCACAGGTCGACGCCCAACTCGTGGCAGAGCACCGCCATCTCGTTGACGAGGGCGATGTTGACGTGCCGGAAGTTGGTCTCCAGGAGCTTGACCGTCTCGGCCTCGCGCGGTCCGCGGGCGCGGACCACCTTGTCCGTCAGACGCCCGTAGAAGGCCGCCGCGGACTCCGTGCAGGCGGGCGTCAGGCCGCCGATCACCTTCGGCGTGCCGGCCAGGCCCGGGCCGCTCCCGTGGCCGCGGCTGCCGGGGTCGAGGCGCCCGGGCGAGTACGCGAGGTGGAAGTCGCGTCCGGCGCGCAGTCCCGATCCCGCCTCGAGGAGCTCGCGCAGCGGGCCCTCGGTGGTGCCGGGCGGCACCGGGGACTCCAGGACGACGGTGGTGTGCGGGCGCAGCCGGGCGGCGAGCGCGTGGGCGGCGTCGGTGACGGCGGTGAGGTCGAGGCCGCCGTCCGGGCCGGCCGGCGTGGGCGCGCAGATGACGGCCGTACGCACCCGGCCGAGCTCGGCGGGGCCGGTGGCGGCCCGGAAGCCGGCGGCCAGCATCCGGCGGATCTCGGCGGCGGTGAGGGAGCCGTCGACGGGCGGGCGTCCGGCGGCGAGTTCGGCGGCGGGGCGGGGATCGGTGTCGTAGCCGACGGTGGCGAGGCCGGCCGTGGTGGCTGCCTGGGCGAGGGGGAGTCCGTGGTGGCCGAGGCCGATGACGGCGAGGTCTGCGGGCATGGAGGATGGGCCGTCCTTCCCAGTAGCCGGAGGGGACGCGACGCGCAAGCCCTGTGGACCGAAGGGGGCGAACGCAATGTCAGACTAAGCGTAAATATGACCGATATGTGGCATTGTGCGGCCGAAGGTCGCCGAGTGTTATCCACAGGCTGGGGTCGAGGCGGTGGCTGAAGTCGGAGGGCCGGGCCAGAATCGAGTCTGTGAGCCGGACCACACGCGGCGCGACGCATCGGACACCAGCCGATCCCGCGCCGCCGCCCGGCTCCGCCGGCACACGGGGGACGCGACGGGAGGCAGCAGCCGTGAGGACAGCGACACTGGGACCGGCCGAGCGCGCCGAGGCGCTCGCGCAGATGGCCGAGCACGAACTGGACGTACTGGTCGTCGGCGCGGGAGTCGTCGGCGCCGGCACCGCCCTCGACGCCGTCACCAGAGGACTCTCCACCGGCCTCGTCGAGGCCCGCGACTGGGCCTCCGGCACCTCCAGCCGGTCCAGCAAGCTCATCCACGGCGGCCTGCGCTATCTCGAGATGCTCGACTTCGCCCTCGTCCGCGAGGCCCTGAAGGAGCGCGGCCTCCTCCTCGAACGGCTCGCGCCGCACCTCGTGAAACCCGTCCCGTTCCTCTATCCCTTGCAACACAAGGGCTGGGAGCGGCTCTACGCGGGCTCCGGCGTCGCGCTGTACGACGCGATGTCCGTCTCCTCCGGCCACGGGCGCGGCCTCCCGGTCCACCGCCACCTCAGCCGCCGCCGCGCCCTGCGCGTCGCACCCTGCCTGCGCAAGGACGCCCTCGTCGGCGCCCTGCAGTACTACGACGCCCAGATGGACGACGCCCGCTTCGTCACCACCCTCGTCCGCACCGCCGCGAGCTACGGCGCCCAGGTCGCCAGCCGCGCCCGCGTCGTCGGCTTCCTGCGCGAGGGCGAGCGGGTCGTCGGCGCCCGCGTCAGGGACGTCGAGACCGGCGGCGAGTACGAGATCAGGGCCCGTCAGATCGTCAACGCCACCGGCGTGTGGACGGACGACACCCAGGCCCTCATCGGCGAGCGCGGCCAGTTCCACGTCCGCGCCTCCAAGGGCATCCACCTCGTCGTGCCCAAGGACCGCATCCACTCCACCACCGGACTCATCCTGCGCACCGAGAAGTCCGTGCTCTTCGTCATCCCGTGGGGCCGCCACTGGATCATCGGCACCACCGACACCGACTGGGACCTCGACAAGGCCCACCCGGCCGCCTCCAGCGCCGACATCGACTATCTCCTGGAGCACGTGAACGGCGTGCTCGCCACCCCGCTCACCCGCGACGACGTCGAAGGCGTCTACGCCGGCCTGCGGCCGCTGCTCGCCGGCGAGTCGGACGCGACGAGCAAGCTCTCCCGCGAACACACCGTCGCCCACCCGGTGCCCGGCCTGGTCGTCGTCGCCGGCGGCAAGTACACGACCTACCGCGTGATGGCCAAGGACGCCGTCGACGAGGCCGTCCACGGCCTCGACAAGAGGGTCGCGGCCTGCGTCACCGAGGACGTCCCGCTCCTCGGCGCCGAGGGCTACAAGGCCCTGTGGAACGCCCGCGCCGGAATCGCCGCCCGCGCCGGGCTCCACGTCGCCCGGATCGAGCATCTGCTCAACCGCTACGGCTCCCTGACGGAGGAGGTCCTCGCCCTCGTCGCCGCCGACCCGTCCCTCGGCGCGCCGCTGCCGGCCGCCGAGGACTATCTGCGGGCCGAGATCGTCTACGCGGCCTCGCACGAGGGCGCGTGCCACCTCGACGACGTCCTGACCCGCCGCACCCGCATCTCCATCGAGACCTTCGACCGCGGCACGCTCAGCGCCCGCGAGTGCGCCGAACTCATGGCACCCGTGCTCGGCTGGGACGCCGGTCACGTCGACAAGGAGGTCGAACACTACGAGAAGCGCGTCCAGGCCGAACGCGAGTCCCAGCGCCAGCCGGACGACCTGACGGCCGACGCGGCGCGCCTCGGAGCGCCGGACATCGTGCCGATCTGACCCGATCAGGGCACCCCCCGGGGGTGGGCGGCCCGACCGGAGTGCGGACCCGGGGGAGCCGGTGGTCCCGGAGTGAGGGACAATGAGCTCTCTTCCAGGGCGGGTTGCCGCATTGCGCGGGAGCTCCGGACGCGGGCGACAAACAGGGATCGCAGAGGGGACGCATGTCGGAGTCGGAGCAGTCGCGGAACACGGGGCAGGCCCCCCGGCGGAACGCCGCCGCGGGCGCCGCCACCGACGGCGACCGGAGCGCGGTCCCGGCCGCGCGCACGCCGGAACAGGCCGACCAGCTGACGGCGGCGAAGACCTCGCCGCCCGAGGACACACCGACGCCGGGCGGCGCGAGCGCCGCTGACGGTGCCTCGACGGAGCCGCGGGACGCGGCGGAGGCCAAGGCGGTCGGGCCCGGCACGGGTTCGGCCGAGCCGCGGGACGCCACGAGCGCCGCCGCGCCGGGCGCCGCTGACGGTGCCTCGGCCGAGCCGCGGGACGCGGCGGACGCCGGCGCGGCGGAGGACCCGCGGCGCAAGGTCGTGTCGACGGCGAAGGACGTCGAGGCGGCGGACGGGCGTGAGAAGTCCGCGAAGGCGGACGCTCCGGCGGCCCGGCGGGGCGACCCGGCGAAGCCGGCGACGGGCGGCGCACGGACGGGCGTCGGACTGGCGAAGAGCACGGGCCCGGGCGCGAGCAGGTCGACCGACGGGGCCGCGCCGGCGGCCGGGTTCGGCGCCGACGGGTCCGGGAGCAGCGGGCGCACGGGAAGCACCGACGCGTCGTCCGCCGAAGGACGGCTGCTCGCCGGGCGTTACCGGCTCGGCGTCGTCCTCGGCCGTGGCGGCATGGGCACCGTGTGGCGCGCGGTCGACGAGACCCTCGGCCGCACCGTCGCCGTCAAGGAGCTCCGCTTCCCCAACAGCATCGACGAGGACGAGAAGCGACGCCTCATCACCCGGACCCTGCGCGAGGCCAAGGCCATCGCCCGGATCCGTAACAACGGCGCCGTGACCGTCTACGACGTCGTCGACGAGGACGACCGCCCGTGGATCGTCATGGAGCTCATCGAGGGCAAGTCGCTCGCCGACGCCGTGCGCGAGGACGGCACGCTCACCCCGCGCCGCGCCGCCGAGGTCGGCCTCGCCATCCTCGACGTGCTGCGTTCCGCGCACCGCGAGGGCATCCTGCACCGCGACGTGAAGCCCTCCAACGTGCTGATCGCCGAGGACGGCCGGGTCGTCCTCACCGACTTCGGCATCGCCCAGGTCGAGGGCGACCCGTCGATCACCTCCACCGGCATGCTCGTCGGCGCGCCCTCGTACATCTCGCCCGAGCGGGCCCGCGGCCACAAGCCCGGCCCCGCCGCCGACCTGTGGTCGCTCGGCGGACTCCTGTACGCGGCCGTCGAGGGCAGCCCGCCCTACGACAAGGGCTCCGCCATCGCCACGCTCACCGCGGTGATGACCGAGCAGGTCGACCCGCCCAAGAACGCCGGCCCGGAGCTGCAGCAGGTCATCTACGGCCTGCTCGAGAAGGACCCCGACCAGCGGCTCGACGACGCCGGCGCGCGGGCGCTGCTGCGCGCCGTCCTCGACGCGCCGGAGGCGGCGCCGGAGCCCTCGCCCGAGGCGACCCGCGTCGTTCCGCTGCCGCCGCTCCCGGACCGGCCGCCGGCCGCGCCCGTCCTCGGCAGGCCCGGCCGGGAGAAGCCCGCCGACGCGGCCGCCGACCGGATGCGCGACGCCCTCAAGTCCGTGCGCAACGCCGCCGCGTCCCGCACCGAGCCCGCGCGCACCGGCGCCGGAGCGACGGCGCCGGACCGGCCCACGCCGGCCAGGGCCTCGCTCACCGACGTCGTCCCGCGCCGCACCCTGGTGATCATCGCCGCGGTCGTCCTCGCCGTCCTGCTCGGCACGATCCTGTACGTCGCGCTCGGCGGCGGCAAGGACGGCGCCGACCAGGGCAAGGACGGCGCGAAGACCGGCGGCACCACCGCCTCGGCCGGTGCCGCGTCCGGCGGCGCCGACGGCCGGAACACGGACAAGTCGCCGAGCGACCCGACGCAGCAGGGCAGCGGCGGCAAGCCCGCCGCCGACAGCGGCGGCCAGAGCGGCACGACGCCCTCCGGTGGCCAGGGCGGCGACCAGAACAACGGCGGGAACGGCGCCGGCAACGGCACGCAGCTGCCCGCCGGTTACGTCACGGTCACCAACGACCGCTTCCACTTCCGGATGGCGATGCCCGCCTCGTTCCGGATGACCGCGATAGCGGGCCAGAACTCGGGCGGCATCTTCAACGCCTCGGAAGGCGCGTTCCCGCGCGTCCAGGTCGACTTCAACGACAGCCCGAAGGACGACGCCGCCGCCGCGTGGCGGGCCGCCATGGCCGCCGTCGCCGCGTCGAGCAACGGCTACCGGCACATCGGCATACGGGCGGTCGAGTACAAGGGCTACCCGACCGTCGCGGACTGGGAGTTCGAGCGCACCCAGAACGGCATGCGCATCCGGGTGCTCAACCGCGGCTTCAAGGTCGACGCCGGCCACGGCTACTCGATCATGGTCAGCTGCCGCGCCGACGCGTGGGACGCGGCGGAGTGCAAGACGCTGCGGGAGACCGCGTTCGCCACGTTCAGCCCCAAGGACTGACGGGCGGGACGTATCGTGAGAAGCCCCGCCCGCGAGGGCGGGGCCCGGGGGACGGAAGGCGCGTGGGGAGGCGTCGTGGACGACTACGCGGGAAGGGTGCTCGCGGACCGCTACCGTCTGCCCCTGCCGCCGGACGACGCGCACGCGGACGCCTACGACCTCGTCGAGACGCGCGCCTTCGACACGTACAGCGGCCAGGAAGTGCGCATCCGTCAGGTGCCGCTGCCCGAGGTCGTCGACGCCGAACTCGTCGACGACCAGCCCTACGCGGATCCCGGCCGCGCCACCCGAAGACCGGCCGACCCGGCCGTGCGCCGCGCCGTCGAGGCCGCCCAGGCCGCCGCCCGGATCCCCGACCATCCGCGCCTCGACCAGGTCTTCGACGTGTTCGCGGAGGCCGGATCGCTGTGGATAGTGAGCGAGTTCGTGGCGGCCACGCCGCTCACCGAGCTCCTCGCCGAGGGTCCGCTCAGCCCCTATCGGGCCGCCGAGATAGGCGCCGACCTCCTCACCGCCCTGCGCACCCTGCACGCGCACGGCTGGACCCACCGGAACGTCACCACCCGTACCGTCCTCGTCTGCGAGGACGGCCGCGTCGTCCTCACCGGCCTCGCCGCCGGCGCCGCCGAAGAGGCCCTCTGCGGCTACGCCCCGGTGCCCTCGGACGAGTACGCGGACGGCCCGGCCGACGCGTACGGCACCGAGGCGTACGCCGACACCGACGCGTACACCGACACCGTGGCGTACGACGACGAGGCCGACGAGGTCCATGAGCACGGCGCCTACGATGCCGAGCCGTACGACGAGGCCGGCGTCCACGGGCGGGACGACGACGGCCGGCCGGGTCCGCCCGGGACCTACGTGCCGGGCGCGCGCGTTCCCGGGAGCCGCCCGGCCGACGCGTACGGGCACGACGCGCTCGAGCCGGCCGTGACCGGCATCGAGGCCCCCGGGCCCTACGGCCCGGACGCCGGCCGGCAGGCGGACGAGGACGGCCCGGACGCGTCCGGCGCGCCGGAGCACACCGGTTACGGGCCCGACGGCGGCACGCCGTACGGGGCCGCGGGGCGGCCCCAGTTGCCCGCGGCGCCGGGTGGCGCGCCGGGCGCGGACGTACGGGCGGCGCGGGCGGGAGCCATCGCCGCCTACCGGGCCGGCGCACGGGCCGCCGCGCGGATCGGCGAGGCGAGCGCGCCTCCCGCGCCGCCCCAGGCCCCGGCCGCCCCGTCCGCGCCGCCGCCGGGCCCGCCCGCACCGCCGGCCCCGCCCGCGCCCCAGTGGTGGGCCCGGCTGGGCGACGACGAGGACGACGGCGACGACGAGGACGAGACGGGCGGCACGTACGGCGGCCCGCCGCCGCGCGCGTATCTCTCCGGGAGCTGGAGCGACGGCCCGCACGCCGCCCGCGACGGCGGCCGTTCCGTTCCGGCCGGCGGCGGGCTGCCCGCGCTGCCCGCCGGCTACCGCGCGGCGACGCCCGAACCCCGGCCCGTCCCCGCCACCACGCCCGTGCCCGCGTCCGGGCTCGCGCCCGACACGTACCGCGGTCCCGTGACCCGGCTCGCGGCCGAGCGCGCCCGGCAGACGCGGATCGCCGTCGTCGGCGCCGTCACCGAGCGCTGGGCGCCGGAGCAGGCGGGCCCGGTGCACGAGCACTGGCGACTGGCCCCGCCCATCGGCCCGGCCACCGACCTGTGGGCGCTCGGCGCGCTGCTCTACCGGGCCGTGCAGGGCCACGCCCCGTATCCCGAGGACAGCGCCGCCGAACTCGTCCAGCTGGTCTGCGCCGAGCCGCCCGCCTTCGCCGAGGAGTGCGGCCCGCTGCGGCCCGTCGTCGAGTCGCTGCTGCGCCAGGACCCGACCGAGCGCCCCGACGTCGAGGAGCTGAGCGGCTGGCTGCGCTCCCTCGTCCGTTCGGCGCCCGAGCCCGAGGCCGGCATCGGCGTCGTACCGCTGCCGTCCCCGGACGCCACCCGGCTGCCCATCGTGCGCAGGCGCGGCGAGTTGGTGCGCCGACGGCGCGGCGGCGCCGCCGGCGGGCGCCACCGCCACGCGAAGCGACGCGCGGTGCGCGCGGCGCCGTACGTCGACGAGCCGGCCTACGCGCCGGTGCACGAGGAGATCCCGCAGCGCGCCCCGCGGGCGCCCCGTGCTCCAGGGCGCTCCTCCGGGTCCCCACGCGCCCTCGGCCGTACGCTCCTGCTCCTGATCTGCCTGCTGCTGGCCGGGGCCGTCGCGTACGCCGTGCTGTTCATGCCCAAGGAGGGCGAGGAGCGCGGCGGTACGGGCGCGCCTCCGGCGAAGTCCGGCACCCCGCCGGCCCCGTCGGGCGCGCCGTCCGCCACCACCGGCGCCACCCCGTCCGAACCGGCCACCACGCCGCCCGTGACCAAGCCGCCCGCCACCACGCCGCCGGCCGCCGACCCGTCCGGTCCGGCGCTCGCCTCCGGCTACGAGCTCCGCAAGGACACCGAGGGCTTCCAGGTCGGCGTGCCGCGCGGCTGGCGGCGCAGTCCCGTCAACGACGCCGGACAAGTGCGCTTCACCGGCGGCGACTTCTTCCTGATCGTGGTCCCCGGCCGCGACACCGTGCAGGCGAACGGCGCCGATCCCATGGCGTACCAGCGCACGAAGGAGCGCGAGCTCCAGCCCTGGCGGGACTCGTCCTGGTCCAGCGCCTCGGGCCTGCGCCGGATCGACGTGGGCCGGCAGGCCATGGCGGAGGGCCAGTTCACCTGGCAGGACAGCACCGGCCGTGAGGTCTTCGTGCGCAATCTGGCGCTGATCGACGGCGGCCGCTACCACGTCGTCCAGGTCATCGGTCCCTCGAACGAACGGGACAAAGTGTCCGAGATCTACGAGCAGGCGGTGAAGGCCTACCGGGCCACCCGCTGAGCCGCACGCTCCGGCTCCCGCCCCGCGGTTGACGGTCCGTCGACGACCCGTTGACGCTCCGCGAGTTGTCCGGAATTCGACGGTCCATCAGCCGGTCACAGTGTGGTTCCCAAAGCGGCCCCGAGGTTCCGTGGGCCGCCCCACCCTCCGTACCCTTGCTTCCGAAGCAAACAGGCGGGGGCACGTGGAACATTCTGAGAGCACCGGCACCGGGCTGCTGCTCGCCGGACGCTACCGGTTGGGCGAGTCGATCGGGCGCGGCGGCATGGGCAAGGTGTGGCGCGCGCACGACGAGGTGCTGCACCGGGTGGTGGCCGTCAAGGAGTTGACGGCGGGCCGGTTCGTGGCGGAGGCCGACCGGCTGGTTCTGCACGCCCGGACGCAGAAGGAGGCCCGGGCCGCGGCCCGGATCACCCACCCGGGCGTGGTCACCGTGCACGACGTCCTGGAGCACGACGACCGGCCGTGGATCGTCATGCAGTACGTGGACGGGCCTTCGCTCGCGGACGCGACGAAGGAGTCCGAGTCCGGCACGATCGAGTCGCGCGAGGCGGCCCGGATCGGTCTGCACGTGCTCGGCGCCCTGCGCGCGGCGCACGCCGCCGGCGTGCTGCACCGGGACGTGAAGCCGGGCAACGTGCTGCTCGCCCGCGACGGCCGGGTCCTGATCACGGACTTCGGCATCGCCGCGATCGAGGGCGACTCCTCGATCACGCGCACCGGCGAGCTCGTCGGGTCCATCGACTACCTGGCGCCCGAGCGGGTGCGGGGCGGCGACCCGGGCCCGGCTTCGGACCTGTGGTCGCTCGGCGCCACGCTGTACGCGGCGGTGGAGGGCACCTCGCCGTTCCGCCGCACCTCGCCCATCAGCACCATGCAGGCCGTGGTGACCGAGGAGCCGCCGTATCCCGAGAAGGCGGGCGCGCTCGCGCCTGTCATCGTCGCCCTGCTGCGCAAGGACCCGGCGCAGCGGCCGGGCGCGGACGAGACGGAGCGGATGCTGCTCGACGCGATGGAGGGCCGGGCGCCGGACGCGGCGCAGGCCTACGTGCCGACGCAGCGGGTGGGGGCCGAGGAGCTGGCCGCCGCCGCTCCCGTGCCGTCCGCCGCGGCCTCCGCCGTGCCCTCGTCCACGGTGCCGCTGCCCCGGGACGGGTACGCCGACTCCGTGCCGTCCGCCCAGCCGGCCGGGACGCCGCCCGAGGACCGCCCCGGCAGCACCGTCGCCACAGGCACAGGCACAGGCACAGGCCCAGGCACAGGCACAGGCACAGGCGCGGGCACCGGCTCCGGCAGCACCGGCCCCGGAAACACCGGCAACACCGGCCCCGGCACCGCCGCGGGCGGCTCCGGCGGCCCGGTCCTTCCGTCCGCGATCCCGGCGCAGGGCGGCCGGGGCCGGTGGCGTACGGCGGTGCTCGCCGCCGTGGCCGCCGGCGTCATCGCGGGCGGCGCGGTCTTCGCCGCCATGACCCACATGGGCGGTGACCAGGGCGGGAAGGGCACCGGCACGCCCGCCGTCACCGAGGGCGCGGCCAAGGACCGGGACAAGGGCGCCGTCCCGGCCGGCTGGCACCGGGTCGAGGACCCGGACGGCTTCAGCCTGGTCGTACCGGACGGCTGGAAGCGGCAGACGGACGGCGACAACGTCGACTACACGCCGGACAACGGACGCCACCGCATCCGGATCAGCATCGATCCCACGCCCGACTTCGAGAACCCGTACGTGCACCTGCTGGACCTGGAGAAGACGCTCCGGAAGCGGATGGACTACCAGCGGATCCTGCTGAACCAGAACACCTACCGCGACCAGGTCCGTTCCGCGCGGTGGGAGTTCACCTGGACCGAGAAGCAGGAGTTCGCCGGCCCCCGGCACGCGATCGACCAGGTCTACTTCGGCGACGACGGCACCGAGTACGCCCTCTACATGTCCTCGCCCGAGGCGAGCTGGGAGACCACCCGGGAGCAGTTCGACGTCGTTCTGCGGCACTGGCGGGCGCCGGGCGAGCAGTCGGGCGGGCAGTCGGGCTGAGCGGGCGGACATCGCACGCCCGGCCGGGCGTAAGCCCCTGATCAGGGCTTATGTGCCAGCGATCGCTGGCGTGATGTGCGCACCCGGTGAAAACGCGTTACCGACGGGTACCCAAAGCCCGGAATGCGGCCTACTCTCGCCCTCATGACGGACTCGCAGGTACTCACCACCCCGGCCCCGGCCACCACCGGCACCAACCCCGTCGCGCCCGCGCCGGCCGGCGCGCGCACGGCCGCCGACGTGGTCACGCCCGACCTGGTCGCCCGGCTCACCCGCGGCGTCGTGGGCTCCGGCCGCACCGCGAACCACACGCCGTTCACCGGCGAGAAGCTCGCGGACCTGCCCGAGTCCACGCCCGAGGACGTCGCCACGGCCTTCACGCGCGCCCGCGCCGCCCAGCGCGCCTGGGCCGCGACGCCCGTCAAGGCCCGCGCGGCCGTCCTGCTGCGTTTCCACGACCTGGTCCTCCAGCGCCAGGCCGAGGTCCTCGACCTCATCCAGCTGGAGACCGGCAAGGCCCGCCTGCACGCCCACGAGGAGATCCAGGCGGTCGCCGTCGCCGCCCGGCACTACGGCCGCAAGGCGCCCGCCTACCTCAAGCCCCGGCACCACACCGGCGTCGTGCCGACCCTCACCAAGGTCACCGAGCTGCGCCAGCCGCGCGGTGTCGTCGGCCAGATCGCGCCCTGGAACTATCCCCTGGAGCTGTCGGTCGGCGACGCGCTGCCCGCCTTCGTCTCCGGCAACGCGGTCGTGATGAAGCCGGACACCGAGACCGCCCTGACCGCCCTGTGGGCCCGCGACCTGCTGATCGAGGCCGGTCTGCCGGCCGAGGTCTTCCAGGTCGTGCTCGGCGAGGGCCCGGTCGTCGGCCCCGAGGTCGTCCGGCACGCCGACTACGTCTCCTTCACCGGCTCCACCCGCACCGGCCGCGAGGTCGCCCAGGGCGCCGCCGCCCGCCTCGTCGGCGTCAGCCTCGAGCTCGGCGGCAAGAACGCCATGCTGGTCCTCGAGGACGCCGACGTCGAGAAGGCCGCCGCCGGCGCCGTCCGCGCCTGCTTCTCCTCCGCCGGCCAGCTGTGCATCTCCATCGAGCGGCTGTACGTGCACGAGTCGGTGGCCGACGAGTTCGTCGCCCGCTTCGCCGCCCGCACCAAGGCCATGCGGCTCGGCAAGTCGCTCGCGTACGGCGCCGACATGGGCTCCCTCGTCGGCGAGCGGCAGCTGGAGACCGTCACCCGGCACGTCGAGGAGGCCGTCGCCAAGGGCGCCAAGCTGGTCGCGGGCGGCGTCGCCCGCCCCGACATCGGCCCGCTCTTCTTCGAGCCGACCATCCTCGACGGCGTCGAGGCCCCGATGGCCGTCTGCGCCGAGGAGACCTTCGGCCCGGTCGTCTCGATCTACCGCTTCAGCGACGAGGACGAGGTGATCGAGCTCGCCAACGCCACCCCGTACGGGCTGAACTCCTCCGTCTGGACCACCGACTCCCGCCGCGGCCACGCGGTGGCCGCCCGGCTGCGCACCGGCACCGTCAACATCAACGAGGGCTACGCGCCCGCCTACGGCAGCGTCCAGGCCCCGATGGGCGGGATGAAGGACTCCGGACTCGGCCGGCGGCACGGTTCCGAGGGCATCCTCAAGTACACCGAGGCCCAGACCGTCGCCCAGCAGCGGCTGATGCCGCTCGCGCCGTCCTTCGGGATGGACGACGAGAAGTACGCGGCCTTCATGAGCACGTCCCTGAAGGTGATGAAGGCCCTGCGCCTGCGCTGACGCCCGTCCGCCCCACCTGTCCCCCTTTCCGTACGAGGAGAGCCATGACCACGGTACCCCCTGCCCAGAATCAGGCCGAGGACGGCTCGGACGACGCCTCGGGCCACGCCTACGACTACGACGTCCTCGTCGTCGGCTCCGGCTTCGGCGGCTCGGTCACGGCGCTCCGCCTGACCGAGAAGGGCTACCGGGTCGGCGTCCTGGAGGCCGGCCGCCGCTACACCCGCGAGACCCTGCCGAAGAACTCCTGGGACCTGAAGAACTTCCTGTGGGCCCCGGCGCTCGGCCTCTACGGGATCCAGCGCATCCACCTGCTCGGCAACGTCATGGTGCTCGCGGGCGCCGGCGTCGGCGGCGGTTCCCTCAACTACGCCAACACCCTCTACGAGCCGCTCGCGCCGTTCTTCGACGACCCGCAGTGGAAGGACATCACCGACTGGCGGGCGGAACTCTCGCCGTACTACGACCAGGCCAAGCGGATGCTCGGCGTCCGGCTCAACCCGACCATGACGCCCTCCGACGTCCACCTGAAGGCCACCGCCCAGGCCATGGGCATCGGCGACACCTTCCACATGGCGCCGGTCGGCGTCTTCTTCGGGGACGGCTCCGACGCCGACGGGTCGGAGAAGGTCAGGGCCAGGCCCGGGGGCGAGGTCGCCGACCCGTACTTCGGCGGCGCGGGGCCCTCCCGCAAGGCCTGCACCGAGTGCGGCGAGTGCATGACCGGCTGCCGGCACGGCGCCAAGAACACCCTCAACGAGAACTACCTCTATCTCGCCGAGAAGGCCGGCGCGGTCGTCCACCCCATGACCTCGGTCGTCGCCGTCACCGAGGACTCGCGCGGCGGCTACGCGGTCAGGACGCTGCCCACCGACAACCGGAAGAAGGGCGCGGGCCGCACCTTCACCGCCCGCCGGGTGGTGATCGCCGCCGGCACGTACGGCACCCAGACCCTGCTGCACCGGATGAAGGACACCGGGCTGCTGCCCCACATCTCCGGCCGGCTCGGCGAGCTGACCCGTACCAACTCCGAGGCGCTCGTCGGCGCCCAGACCACCGACCGCCGCTACCGCAAGCGGCACGGCAAGGAGCGGGCCGACTTCACCAAGGGCGTCGCGATCACCTCGTCGATCCACCCGGACGACAACACCCACATCGAGCCGGTCCGCTACGGCAAGGGCTCGAACTCCATGGGCGGCCTCACCGTCCTGCAGGTGCCCTACGGGGCCCACCGGGTCCGCAAGTGGCTCCTCGAGCTCGTCAAGCACCCGGCGCTCGCGATGCGCTCGCTGTCCAACCGCCGCTGGTCGGAGCGGACCATCATCGGCCTGGTCATGCAGTCCCTGGACAACTCCCTCACCACCTACCGCAAGCCCGGCGGCCTCGGGAAGGGCCTGCTCACCGCCCGCCAGGGCCACGGCGCGCCCAATCCCACCCAGATCGAGGCGGCGACGCGCGCCGCGAGCCTGATGGCCGAGGAGATCAACGGTTTCGCCGGCTCCAACGTCGGCGAGCTGATGGGCACCCCGCTCACCGCGCACTTCCTGGGCGGCTGCCCGATCGGCGCGGACGCGGAGTCCGGCGTCATCGACCCGTACCACCGGCTCTACGGCCACCCGGGCATCTCCGTCGTCGACGGTTCGGCGGTCTCGGCCAACCTGGGCGTCAACCCGTCCCTGACGATCACGGCGCAGGCGGAGCGGGCGATGTCCTTCTGGCCGAACAAGGGCGAGGAGGACCCGCGCCCGCGCCAGGGCGAGGCGTACGTCCGGCTGGCGCCGGTCGAGCCCAAGTCCCCGGCGGTCCCGGCCGAGGCCTTCGGCGCCCTGAAGCTGCCCTTCCTCGGCATCCCGGCGGTCCCGCCCAAGCGGGCCTGACCCGCGGAGCCCGGCCTCCTGGCGGAACGTCCCGGAGCGCGTTCCGGAAGACGTTCCGGAAGACGTTCCGGAAAAACGGAAAGGGCGCTGCACCCCCCTCCGAGTGCAGCGCCCCTCCAGTTTCTGGGTGGTGCTGCATAGATGACCGGTGACCTGGGGGATTGGTTGTAGCCGTCTCACGAGATCTTTATGTGACGCGCGTCACGTATCGCTCGGAGTGTTCGTCCGGCACGGCGCAGGGGCCCCGCGGCGCGATTCCGGTCGCGGCGCGGGGCCCCTGGCGGGTGGGGAGAGGGAGGTGTGGGGGAGCGGGGAGCGGGACGGTGGGTCTCGGGTCGTTCGGCCGGTTGCGGTCGGTCCCGGGCGTCCCCGGGACCGACCGCCCTTTCTGGGTGACCGGGCTGCTGTCCCCTGCCGTCCGGTCACGCGCGCTGGGGCGAGGTCCCACGACGTACCGGAGGTACGTCACACGCCCCAGCGAAGCCACGCGTGGTCTTTTTCGGGCCCGCCCCTGGCTGGCACGGACATCACGACCAACGAGGCGGCGCCGCGGCCGGTCACGCGCCGTACGGGTGAGGGTGCGACCGAACTCGGGTGCGGAACGGCACTCACACGCGCGGCGCCGCGGCCCGGCGGGCTCGGTGCTCCGGCTCGGCGGGCGCGGTGCTCCGGCTCGGCGCCGCTCCGGTCCGGCCCGGCTTGGCTCGGCCAGGCGGGGTTCAGATGCGGCCGCGGCACAGCTCCAGCATCGTCATCGCGATCGCGGTGCCCGGCTTGCCCAGCGCGTCGCGGTAGTGGCCGAGGACCTCCATCTCGCGCGCCAGGTTCACCCGGCGGCCGCCGGACGAGATCCGCGCCTCCTGGATGACGGCCGAGACGGCCACCCGTTCCTGGATCAGGCCGATGATCCGGTCGTCGAGCGCGTCGATGCGCTCGCGCGCGTCGCCGATGAGGGCCGCGGCCTCGTCGGTGCGGGCGCCGGTCTGCTCGGTGAGGGACTGCGCGGTGACGGTCTTCGTGGTCATGTCGGGGCTCCTGGGTGTCGGTCCGGTCGGATCTCGGGTCCGGGAGCCCCGGGCCTGCGCGGCCCGGAACAAGCAGAACGCCCCGGGCCTTGTCGGCCCGGGGCGCCTGGGAAGTCGCTTGTCAGTTGCTCAAGCAGCACGACCATGGCAGCCGGTGGGCCGGTTGCCATAGGTAAAGACGAAGGTCGTGAGCGTGCGCATGGGGCACAGTATGGCCCCTTCCGCGCGTCCCGGGGCAAGCCGGGTTCGGATGGTGAGACGAAGGCCACCCCGGAAGCGCCCAGGTTCGGATGGTGAGACGAAACGAGCCACCGGCGCGCCGGTAGAATCGACAAATAGCCCCCCTGTCGGGGGAACCGCTCCTACCGCCGGAAGGCCGCCGTAGTGTCATCAGCGCCCCCCGCTGCCGCGCCCGACGTCACCAACCCGGACGTAGTCCTCGTTGTCGACTTCGGCGCCCAGTACGCCCAGCTCATCGCCCGTCGCGTCCGTGAGGCGCGGGTCTACAGCGAGATCGTCCCGTCCACCATGCCGGTGGCCGAGATGCTGGCCAAGAAGCCGAAGGCGATCATCCTCTCCGGCGGCCCGTCCTCCGTGTACGCCGAGGGCGCCCCGCGCCTGGACCGCGAGATCTTCGAGGCCGGCGTCCCCGTCTTCGGCATGTGCTACGGCTTCCAGCTGATGGCGACCACGCTCGGCGGCACCGTCGACAACACCGGTGCCCGCGAGTACGGCCGTACGCCGCTGCACGTCTCCAAGGCCGGCTCCACCCTCTTCGAGGGCACCCCGGTCGAGCAGTCCGTGTGGATGTCGCACGGCGACGCCTGCTCCGCCGCGCCCGAGGGCTTCACCGTCACCGCGTCCACCGACGTCGTGCCGGTCGCCGCCTTCGAGAACGACGCGAAGAAGCTGTACGGCGTCCAGTACCACCCCGAGGTGATGCACTCCACGCACGGCCAGCAGATCCTGGAGCACTTCCTCTACCGCGGCGCCGGCATCGAGCCCACCTGGACCACCGGCAACGTCATCGAGGAGCAGGTCGCGGCCATCCGCGCCCAGGTCGGCACCAAGCGCGCCATCTGCGGTCTGTCCGGCGGCGTCGACTCCGCCGTGGCCGCCGCCCTCGTGCAGAAGGCCATCGGCTCGCAGCTGACCTGCGTCTACGTCGACCACGGCCTGATGCGCAAGAACGAGACCGAGCAGGTCGAGAAGGACTTCGTGGCCGCCACCGGCGTCCAGCTGAAGGTCGTCGACGCGCAGGAGCGATTCCTCACCGCGCTCGCCGGCGTCTCCGACCCGGAGACGAAGCGCAAGATCATCGGCCGGGAGTTCATCCGCGTCTTCGAGCAGGCGCAGGCCGAGATCATCGCCGAGGGCGCCGCCGACGGCGAGGAGGTCGCCTTCCTCGTCCAGGGCACCCTGTACCCGGACATCGTCGAGTCCGGCGGCGGCACCGGCACCGCCAACATCAAGTCGCACCACAACGTGGGCGGCCTCCCCGAGGACCTGGAGTTCGAGCTCGTCGAGCCGCTGCGCCAGCTGTTCAAGGACGAGGTCCGCATGGTCGGCCAGGAGCTCGGCCTGCCCGAGGAGATCGTCCAGCGCCAGCCGTTCCCCGGCCCCGGCCTCGGCATCCGCATCGTCGGCGAGGTCACCAAGGAGCGCCTGGACCTGCTGCGCGAGGCCGACGCCATCGCCCGCGAGGAGCTGACCGCCGCCGGTCTCGACCGCGACATCTGGCAGTGCCCGGTCGTGCTGCTCGCCGACGTCCGCTCGGTCGGCGTCCAGGGCGACGGCCGCACCTACGGCCACCCGATCGTGCTGCGCCCGGTGTCCTCCGAGGACGCCATGACCGCCGACTGGTCGCGCCTGCCCTACGAGGTGCTCGCCCGCATCTCGACCCGCATCACCAACGAGGTCGCCGACGTCAACCGCGTCGTCCTCGACGTGACGAGCAAGCCGCCGGGCACCATCGAGTGGGAGTGACCCCTCCCGCGCACCAGTGAAGCCGCCGCTCCCCGACGACCGGGGACGGCGGCTTCGTCGTGGGCGGCCCGCCCCCGCCGGTGCCGCCGAGGGCGTCGGCCTTTGGTCCGTACGGGCTCTGGAGACTTGGCGGGACGGGCGTTACCTTCCGGCGCATGACCGAGATACCGGCGCCCGTCCCGGCCCCCGTTCCCGTCGAGCAGCTCCACTTCGCGATGCCGCCCGTCCACGCGAGCAGCGCCGAGGAGCGCGCCCACCGCAAGCAGCGACTCGCCGCCGCGCTGCGGATCTTCGGACAGCTGGGGTACGAGGAAGGGGTGTCCGGCCACCTCACCGCCCGCGACCCGGAGCATCCCGACTGCTTCTGGGTGAACCCGTTCGGCGCGCCCTTCGCCGAGCTCACCGCGAGCGATCTGATCCTGGTCAACGGCGACGGGCAGGTGGTGTACGGCGCCCATCACGTCAACCAGGCCGCGTTCACCGTGCACGCCCAGGTCCACCGGGCCCGGCCCGACGTCGTGGCCGTCGCGCACACCCACTCCCCGCACGGGCGGGCACTCGCCGCCCTCGGCGAGCTGCTCGACCCGATCACGCAGGAGGCCTGCGCCTTCTACCAGGACCACGCCCTCTACGACGCCTACACCGGCGTCACCGTCGACCCGGAGGAGGGCCGGCGGATCGCGGTCGCCCTCGGCGGCCTCAAGGCGATCGTGCTGCGCAACCACGGGCTGCTCACGGTCGGATCGTCCGTGGACGCGGCGGCCTGGTGGTTCATCGCCATGGAACGGTGCGCGCAGGTGCAGCTGACCGCCCGGGCCGCGGGCAAGCCGGTGCTCATCGACCACCGCGACGCCGTCGCCACCCGCGAGCAGATCGGCAGCGACCTGGTGGCCTGGATCAACTACCAGCCGCTGTGGCGGCGGATCAGCCGCACCGAGCCCGAACTCCTGTCGTAACAGGTGGTCTTGGCTGTCCTTACGTCAATGTGATGACTCTTCAATCACTCTCGCGCGAGGGGTGCCGGGGCCCCCGTGCGGGCAGTGGGTGCGGCACAATTCCCGGGAATCGACAGCCAGTTGGCAGGGACGTGGGTCGGTCGACCGATCGGGAAGTGGGCGGCGCCGTGGCGGTGCAAGAGGCGAGACAGTGCGGGGCGGACGCCGCGACGGACGGCGGCTGCCCGCACTGCGAACGCTCCGGCCACCGGCGGGCCGTCGCCGCCTTCCTCGCCCGGCGCGACGAGCTGGCCACCGGGCACGGCGTGCCCGCCGCCCTCGCCCACTCGCCGGTCGCCTCCCGCCAGTGGGTCTCCGACGAACTCGCCCAGTCCGCCCGCACCGTCACCGCGCGCAGCCGGGAAGCCGGCCCGTCGCGGCTCGGCCGGATCCACCGGGGCACGCTCGCCGCCGCCTGGGGCGCCGTCCTGATGCTGCTCCTCGGCCAGGCCCTCACCGCGCTCGGCACCGGCTGGACCGGCACCCGCACCGCGGCCCTGGGCGCCGCCGCGATCCTCGCCGCCGCGCTGACCGCCGCGGCCCGCCTCCACCGCGACCGGGGCGGGATCGTCGCCGTGCTCGTCGGCGAGGACAACCGGATCTCCACCTCCCGCACCGTCGCCGCCGCCTGGCTCCTCTTCACCGGATACGCGGTGCTGCTGCTCGCCCTGCGTCTGGCGGGCGGTACGCAGCACGTGGACCTCGGCCTGCGGCGCGGCGCCGGACTGCTCGTCGTGCTCGCGCTGGCCGGCTGGACCGCCGTCGTCGCCCGGACGATCGTCGCGCTGCGGGTCGCGGCGCGGCGGCTGCAGAAGGTCCGCGCCGACCGGCCCCGGCCGGCCGACGTCCTGTGCGACGACGACGGCCGGGCCGGCCTCACCGACGTGCAGTACGTCCTGGTGACCGCCGCCGTGCTCGTCGTCGCCGCGGTCCGGCTCGGCCGCGCTCCCGACCGGCTGCCCGAGCTGCCCTGGACGCTGGTGCTGCTGCTCGCCGTCTCCGTGACCGGCTATCTCTTCGGCAAGTGCTCCGAGGGCGGCCGGCCCAAGATCTTCTCCGTGGTGCGGGCCCGCGAGGCCGGCGACCTCGACGCCCCGATCCGCACCGGCGACGACATCGAGATCCGCGGCAGCGGCTTCGTCCCGGCCGGCGCGGGCGGCGCCGAGCCGCTGACCCGGCTGGTCGTCCGGATCGGCCCGGTCCACGCCCATGTGCCGCTGGTCCCGGTGCCCGGCGGCTTCGCCAACCCGACCGACACCGCCCTGACCGTCCCGCTGCCGGCCGATGTCGAACCGGGCCGGGTGGAGGTGTCGGTCGTGACCGCCGCCGGTGTCGAGACCAACCGGGTCACGATCGACGTCGTCGACTGACCCCGAGCCCACTTCCGCGGACTTCCGCCGACTTCCCCGCGCCCGCACCTCACCCGTCACAGGGAATCCGGGGACAATCGTCCCGGGACAGCGACGCAGGGCGTGGAGAGGCGGCCGGAGATGGCGGGATTCAGTGGCTTCGGAAGGTCCGGCGGCACGGACGACGACGGGCGTCCCGAAGGGCGTGGCGACGGGCGTCCCGAAGGGCGCTTCGACGGGCGCCTGGACGGGTGGAAGGCGTACGCCTCCCGCTACGCGCTCCTGCCGCTGCGCGTCTTCCTCGGCATCACCTTCATCTACGCCGGCCTCGACAAGCTCACCGACGCCGGCTTCCTCGCGGACACCGGCCCCGAGTCGATCGGCGAGGTCATGCGGGGCGTCCGCGACACCTCGGCGCTTCCCGCCCTCGTCGACCTGGCCCTCAAGAACCCGGTCGGCTTCGGCTACGCCATCGCCCTCGGCGAGCTCGCCGTCGGCATCGGCACCCTCTTCGGCCTCTTCGCCCGGGTGGCCGCGCTCGGCGGGGCGCTGATCTCGCTGAGCCTCTGGCTGACGGTCAGCTGGCAGGTCAACCCCTACTACCTCGGCAACGACCTCGCCTATCTCATGTCCTGGCTCCCGCTGCTGCTCGCGGGCGCGCCCGTGCTCTCGCTCGACGCCCTGCTCGCCGACCGCCGCCGGATCAGATAGGCCGTCCAGGAGGCGAACGCCGCCAGGCCGAGGGCCCCGCCCAGCACCGGTATCACCATGTACCACGCGACCGACCAGGCGCCGGCGGCGTCGCCCGCGAACAGTGCCGCGAGGGCCAGCGCCGCCGCGCCCAGGATCAGCCGGCCGGGCCGGAACTCATGCAGCAGCACGGATGACCTCCACCTGTCCGACGCCGACCTCCAGCGAGAGGTCGAGGATGCCGCCCGGGGTGACGCCCGGCGGCGGGGCGAGCGTCCGGCTCTCGTCGAGGTCCGGCGCGATGTCGATGTCACCCGCCGGCTCCGTGGGCTCGGCCGACGGCGCCGGCGCCAGGGACGGCGCGGGCGGCACGGACGGCTGCCCGGAGGCCCGGCCCGGCGCGGACGGCGCGGCGGGGCGGGACGGGGCGGGCGGGGCCACCGGCGCGGCGGGGGAGCGGGTCGCGTGGTCCGGCGGCAGCCGCAGGTCGCCCAGACCCGCCTGGGCCCGCAGCTTCACCGTCGCGTTCCGCGGCACGATCACCTTCAGCTTGCCGGCGCCGACCTCCACCCCCGTCGTGACGGTCGTCCCCGCCGGGACGGCGAGGTCCGACAGATCGAGCGTGCCGATGCCCGTGCCCAGCTCGTACCGCGGCTGCACGGCCGCGACCGCGGCCGGGTGCCAGGTCTCGCGCGCCCAGACCGTCGAGATCTCCTTGGGCAGCACCGAGGCCACCGCGAGCAGACCCGCCGTCAGGACCATCAGACACAGCGTGCCGAAGCCGGTGCGGCCGAGGAAGCTGCTGACGACCAGGCCGAGGCCGATCACCGCGAGGGCGGCCGCCAGACCGATCTGCACGCTCGTGCCGAGCGGATGCCCCGACCAGGACAGGCCCGTGCCCAGGCCGCCCGCCAGCAGCGCGAGCAGGAACACCAGGCCGCCGATGGACGGCGGGCTCGCGTCCACCCGGCGCGACGGCGCCGGCCGGCCCGGCGCGCCCGGACCAGGACCCCACTGGCCGCCCGGTGTCGGCACCACGCCGTCGACCCTGCCGTCCTGGTCGACGATGCCGTGCGGGCCCCACAGATAGCCGATGGCCACCTTGCCGGTCGAACCGTCCTTGACGATCGGGTCGCGCCACCAGGACGGGAACTCCACCACCGGCGGCGCCTTGGTCTCCGGCGGCGCGTCGGCGACCGCGAGGGCGGCGGCCGGGTCTATCCGGCCGCCCTCCTCGGCGGTCGCGGCGACCGCCGGCCGGCGCTGCGACCACACCGCGGCGCCGCTCAGCGCGAGCGAGAGGACGAGCGCGAACGCCAGCGTCCCGCCGTTGTGCAGCATCGACAGGAAGATGCCGCAGCCCACCAGCGCCGTCAGCACCGCGGTCAGCGAGGAGCCCGAGACTCGGCCGGTGAGCAGCCTGCGGCCCTCGCTCTCCTCCTCGTCCGCGAGCGGGACCAGCAGCCACGCGAAGCCGTAGAAGATCAGCCCGACGCCTCCGGTCACCGCGAGCACGCCCAGCGCGACACGGAAGATCACCGGGTCCAGGTCGAAGTGCCGGCCGAGACCGCCGCACACCCCGGCCACGACCTTGTGCCCGCGCGAGCGCCGCAGCGGCGGGGCGGGCGGGACCTCCGCCGCCGGCGGGGCCTCGTGGTGCGAAGGCGTGGAACTCGTCATGCCTCCATGGTGACGGCCCGTGACCCGCCGCGGCACCGGGGCCGACCCTGCCTTGACCCTGATCTTCCGCCGGGGCCGGACCCCGAGACCGTTCCAGGGTCGATATCCGGGCCGACCCTGATGCCGTGGGGCCGCCGAACGTGTGACGATCAGTGCATGTCCGCATCCGCCCGTGTCACCGACATCGACGAACCGCCCGTGCGCAGGCTCTATCGAAGCGCCGACGGCCGGTGGCTCGGCGGTGTCGCGCGCGGTCTCGCAGGCCATCTCGGCCTGCCCGTGATCTGGGTTCGCGCCTTCTTCGTGGCCCTGATGCTCGCGGACGGGCTCGGCGCCCTGCTGTACGCGGTGTTCTGGATCGTCGTGCCGCTCGGCGTCGGCGGCCGCGCCGCGCCCCGCCCCGTGTTCGAGACCACCCCGGACGGCCGCAGACGGCTACGCAAGCCCGACCGCGGGCAGGTGTTCGCGCTGGTCGCGCTCGCGCTCGGGATCTCCGTGTTCGTCGGCAATCTCGACGTCGACAAGCAGGCCGGACGTTATGTCTGGCCGTCGCTGCTGATCGGTGTGGGTGTCGTCCTCGTCTGGCGGCAGGCGGACAACGCCCGCCGGGCCAGCTGGACCGACCCCGACCGGCGCCGGCGCGTCCTCCAGCTGGTCCGCGGCCTCGTCGGCGTGGCCCTGGTCGGCACGGGCCTCGCCGTCTTCCTCGTGGTCCGCGGCTCGATCACCCAGCTCGGCACGGCGCTGACCGCCGCCGTCGCGGTGCTCACCGGCATCGCGCTGCTCGCCGGTCCCTGGCTGGTGCGGATGTCGCAGGACCTCAGCGAGGAGCGCACGCTGCGCATCCGCGCCCAGGAGCGCGCCGAGGTCGCCGCCCACGTCCACGACTCCGTGCTGCACACCCTCACGCTGATCCAGCGCAACGCCGACGACGCCGGCGAGGTCCGCCGGCTCGCCCGCGCCCAGGAGCGCGAGCTGCGCAACTGGCTGTACAAGCCGGAGGGCACCGGCAAGGACGAGGACGAGGAGCCGGCCACGCTCGCCGAGGCCGTGAAGCGGGCCGCGGCCGAGGTCGAGGACAAGCACGGAGTCCCGCTGGAGGTCGTGGTCGTCGGCGACTGCCCGCTCGACGAGAAGCTGGCCGCCCAACTCCAGGCCGCACGCGAGGCGATGGTGAACGCCGCCAAGTACGGTGGCGAGGGCGGGCCGGTCCAGGTCTACGCGGAGGTGGAGGGCCGGACGGTCTTCGTCTCCGTGCGGGACCGCGGGCCCGGCTTCGACCTGGACGCCGTGCCGGCCGACCGGATGGGCGTACGAGAATCGATCATCGGCCGGATGCAACGCAACGGCGGATCGGCGCGGCTGCGGTCCGCTCAGGGCGGGGGCACCGAAGTGGAGCTGGAGATGGAGAGGGCGGACGGATGAGCGACGAGACCGGGACCGAGACCGGGATCGAGGCCGGGAGCGGGACGGCGGCACGGGGCGCGGGGCGCCGGGTGCGGGTCGTGCTAGTCGACGACCACCGGATGTTCCGCACCGGCGTGCAGGCCGAGATCGGCCGGACCGACGTGACCGGCGTCGAGGTGGTCGGCGAGGCCGCCGACGTGGACCAGGCGGTCACCGTGATCACCGCCACCCGGCCCGAGGTCGTCCTCCTCGACGTCCACCTGCCGGGCGGCGGCGGCGTCGAGGTGCTGCGCCGCTGCGCGAGCCTGATGGCGGCGCCCGAGGACCCGGTCCGCTTCCTGGCCCTGTCGGTGTCGGACGCGGCCGAGGACGTGATCGGCGTGATCCGCGGCGGGGCCCGCGGCTATGTCACCAAGACGATCACCGGCACCGACCTGGTCGACTCCATCTTCCGCGTCCAGGAGGGCGACGCCGTCTTCTCCCCGCGTCTGGCCGGCTTCGTCCTCGACGCCTTCGCCTCGACGGACGCGCCGCCGGTGGACGAGGACCTGGACCGGCTCACCCAGCGGGAGCGCGAGGTGCTGCGGCTGATCGCCCGCGGCTATGCGTACAAGGAGATCGCCAAGCAGCTGTTCATCTCGGTGAAGACGGTCGAGTCCCATGTCTCGGCGGTGCTGCGCAAGCTCCAGCTCTCCAACCGGCACGAGCTGACCCGCTGGGCGACCGCCCGCCGCCTGGTGTAGTCGCGGGCCCGTGCGGGCCCGTCAGCCGATCAGGCCGGCCGGGCCGTTGCCGGCCCGTCAGCCGATCCGGGTGGCGCCCGCGAAGGGCATCTCGTCGATCGGGGCGACCCGGACCGGGGCGCCCGGGCGCGGGGCGTGGATCATCTGCCCGCCGCCGATGTAGAGACCGACGTGGCTGATGCCGGAGTAGAAGAAGACCAGGTCGCCCGGCGCCAGTTCGGAGCGGGAGACCCGGCGGCCGGCGTTGATCTGGGTGTAGGTGGTGCGGGGCAGGGAGACTCCGGCGGCGCGCCAGGCGGCCTGGGTGAGGCCCGAGCAGTCGTAGGCGGACGGGCCGGTCGCGCCCCACACGTACGGCTTGCCGAGCTGCGCCCGGGCGAAGGCGATCGCCTCCGCGGCGCGGGTGTTCGGCGCCGAGACCGGCCCGCGGGCCGCCGAGCCGCGGTCGGCCCTGACCGCCGCCGTTCCCGTGCCGGCCGCGGCGCCCGCGCCGTCCCGGCCGGCCGCGGCCGCCTCGTAGCGGGCCCGCTCCTCGGCCGTGAGCCGGTCGAGCAGCTCGCGCGCCGCGGTCAGCTTGCCGCGCACGGCCGCCTTCTGCCGCCGCAGCTCCGCCTCCTGGGCCTGGAGTTCGCGCAGCCGGGTCTCCGCCTCGCCGCGCAGCTGCCGTACGGCTGCGAGCTCACGCCGTACGGAGGCGATGGCCGCCGCCTGCCGGTCCCCGGCCTTCTCGGCGAGCGCGGCCCGCTCCAGGTACTCGTCCGGGTCGGAGGTGAGCGCGAGCTGGACCGCCGGGTCGAGCCCGCCGGAGCGGTACTGGGCGGCGGCGATCGCGCCGAGCGCGTCGCGGGAGCGGTTGAGGCGTTCGGTCCTGCGGGCGGACTCGTCGCGCAGCCGGTCGAAGGCGGCCCGTGCCCGGTCGGCCCGCTCCTTGGCCCCGTTGTACTGCTCGGTGGCGGCCTCGGCCTCCTCGTACAGCCGGTCGACCTGCGACCTGACCTGCGCGGGAGTCGGCCGGGGCGTGGCCTGCCCGGAGCCTTCGAAGAGGGTCGCGGTGGCCGCGGAGGCGAGCGCCAGGGTGGCGGCGGTGCGGGCGGCCTGGCCGCCGAGCGGACCGAGCGGGGAGTGCTTGGGCTTGCGGTGCGCTGCCACGAGGGCGGGTCACATCCTCTCCCTGTGGGGGTCGCTGCCCGCCGGGGCCGGCGGCGGCCCGCACAGGGGAGACGGGCCGCCGCCGGTTTTCTCGGCGGGGGCGGCCGACAGCCGCCGGGTTCCGGCGGTGGTGGGGAGCCGGCCACCTGGGGCAGGACGCTAAACCTGGGCGGCGTCCGGCCGCCGCGTGTTGACCGTTATTGGCGCGCGATGGCGTTCCGTGACCGTTCCTGTTCGACGGGCCGGCGGCACGGCGGTGCTTGCGGCAGCCGCCTGACCGAAGCGCCGGACAAGGTGGACCCGCCCCGAAGGCGGTGCTATGGCCCCGGTTAGGCTCCGCCTCATGGACGTACTCATTCATGTCTTCGTCGCCCTGCACATCATCGGAATCGGCTCCCTGCTCGGCGGATTCCTCACCCAGATGAAGGCGATGGGCGCGGGTACGGCCCGCTTCACCCCGGCGATGCTGCACGGCGCCCTGACCATGCTCGTCACCGGCATCGCCCTCGTCGGGCTCAACCAGGCCGACGACCACACCGTGAACAACGTCAAGATCGGCATCAAGCTCGCCGTCCTCGTCGTCATCCTCGGCCTCGTCTACGTCAAGCGCGACGAGGAGAAGATCGACAAGGGCCTCTTCGGCGCCGTCGGCGGCCTGACCATGGCGAACATCTTCATCGCGACCCTCTGGGTCTGAGCGGCCCTCCGGGTCCGGGCGGCCTCCGGGCCGGACCGGCGCTCCGGCTGAGGCCGGCGGCCCGGGCGGACGGCCTCAGGGTCCGAGCGGACGGCCTCAGGGTCCGAGCGGAGGGCCTCAGACCGGGCGCACGCTCCCGTAGATCGGCATGTAGTAGATCGACTCCTCGCGCACGTACGCTCCCGGCTTCGGCGCGTGGATCATCTTCCCGCCGCCGATGTAGAGACCGACGTGGCTGATGTCGTCGTAGAAGAAGACGAGGTCGCCGGGCAGCAGGTCGTCCGTCGCGACCCGGTCGCCGACCTTCACCTGGTCCCAGGTCGTCCGCGGCAGGTCGACGCCCGCCGCCCGCCAGGCGGCCTGGGTGAGCCCGGAGCAGTCGTACGAGCTCGGGCCGGTCGCGCCCCACACGTAGGGCTTGCCGATCTGGGCCCGCGCGAAGGCCAGCGCCTCGGCGGCCTTCGCCGCGTACGTCGTACCGGACGGCGCGGGCACCGTCGGCCTCGGCGCCGGCCGGGTCTCCTCCTGGCGCTTGCGCGCCGCCGCGGCCGCCGCCTCCGCCTTCGCCCGCTCCTCCGCCTTGCGGCGCGCCTCCGCCTCGCGCCGCCGCTCCAGCTCCGCGAGCCGCGCCTTCTCCTCGGCCGTCAGCCGCGCGAGCAGCGTGCGCGCCTCGGCGAGCTTGCCCTGGACGACCTGCTTGCCGGCGCGCAGCCTCTCCTGCGAGGCGGTGAGCTCCGCGAGGCTCCGGGACGCCTTCGCCCGCAGCCCGGCCGCCGCGGCCCGCCGGTCCTCGTAGTCCGCGACCACCGTGCGCTGCCGCTCGGAGAGCCGGTCCATCAGGTGCCGCTGGTCGAAGTAGTCCTGCGGGCTGTCCGCGAAGATCAGCGTCGCGGTCGGGCCGACGGCGCCCGTGCGGTACTGGGCCGCCGCGTAGGAGCCGAGGGCGCGGCGCGCGGTGTTGATCTCCTCGGTGCGGCGGGCCACGTCGTCGAGGAGCCGGTCGACCTCGCGCCTGCGGCGGTCGGTGGCCTCCTTGGCCCGGTCGTACTCCTGCGTCGCGGCGCCGGCCTCCTGATACAGCCGGTCGACCTTCTTCTGCACCTCCTCCACCGTCGGCCGGGGCTTCGGCGCGGCCGGGGCCGCGTGGGCGCTCTGCGCCGGGAGCAGCGCGACCGAGGCCGTGAGCGAGGCGAGGGCGGCCGTCGTGACGCCGACGGCGGGAGCGTGCGAGCGGGGCGTGCGCGGCTTGCGGTGGGACGCCAAGGCCGGCCTCTCCTTCCGTGGACACCGGCACACGGCGGCTCGACTGCCGCGGGGCAGGGCCGGGTCCGGCGTGGGCGGCCCGCTCGGCGTGGATCGCCGACGGTGGAGACCGGTAGGGGTCGGGCTGCTTGGGCGAGCACGCTAGCGAGCCGCGGGACGGCTGGGAAGGCCGATGTTCGATATGCCCGATACATTTTCGTGACCTGATGCGGACGGGCACCCTCCGTACCGCATCGGTGACTTTGAGAGGGGGCGGCGCGCTGTCAGTGGCTCCCCCTAGACTCGTGGGTGCGATGAGCAACAGCCTCTTTGACGACAGCTTCCTGGCGAGCCTCCAGCACCACGCGGAGGAGCCCCCGCCCCCGCCCGAGGACGCCGAGCATGGCGCCCACGCCGCGGAGGAGGTCCCGCACGACCTCTTCGGCGACCACTTCGACACGCCCCCGGCCGGCCGGGACGCGTACTACCGCGACGGCGCCCACCGGCCCGTCGTGGACCCCGCCGCGCTCCTGGACGGGCTCAACGAGCAGCAGCGCGCCGCCGTCGTCCACACCGGCTCCCCGCTGCTCATCGTCGCCGGCGCCGGCTCCGGCAAGACCCGGGTGCTGACCCACCGCATCGCCCACCTCCTGGCCACCCGGCACGTCCACCCCGGCCAGATACTGGCGATCACCTTCACCAACAAGGCCGCCGGCGAGATGAAGGAGCGCGTCGAGCAGCTCGTCGGACCGCGCGCCAACGCCATGTGGGTCTCCACCTTCCACAGCGCCTGCGTGCGCATCCTGCGCCGCGAGTCCAAGCGCCTCGGCTTCACGTCCTCCTTCTCGATCTACGACGCCGCCGACTCCAAGCGCCTGATGGCGCTGGTCTGCCGCGACCTGGACCTCGATCCCAAGCGCTTCCCGCCGAAGTCCTTCAGCGCCAAGGTCTCCAACCTGAAGAACGAGCTGATCGACGAGGAGAGCTTCGCCGACCAGGCCGCCGACGGCTTCGAGAAGACCCTCGCCGAGGCCTACCGGATGTACCAGGCGCGGCTGCGCGAGGCCAACGCTCTGGACTTCGACGACATCATCATGACGACGGTCCACCTGCTCCAGGCCTTCCCGGACGTCGCCGAGCACTACCGCCGCCGCTTCCGGCACGTCCTCGTCGACGAGTACCAGGACACCAACCACGCCCAGTACACGCTGGTCCGCGAGCTGGTCGGCACCGGGTACGAGGACCTCGGCCCGGCCGAGCTGTGCGTCGTCGGCGACGCCGACCAGTCCATCTACGCCTTCCGCGGCGCGACCATCCGCAACATCCTCCAGTTCGAGGAGGACTACCCGGACGCGACCACGATCCTGCTGGAGCAGAACTACCGCTCCACCCAGACGATCCTGTCCGCCGCCAACGCCGTCATCGAGCGCAACGAGTCCCGCCGCCCCAAGAACCTGTGGACCAACGCGGGCGCCGGCGCGCAGATCACCGGATACGTCGCCGACACCGAGCACGACGAGGCCCAGTTCGTCGCCGACGAGATCGACCGGCTCACGGACACCGGCGACGCCAAGGCCGGCGACGTCGCCGTCTTCTACCGCACCAACGCGCAGTCCCGTGTCTTCGAAGAGATCTTCATCCGCGTCGGACTGCCCTACAAGGTCGTCGGCGGCGTGCGCTTCTACGAGCGCAAGGAGGTCCGCGACGTCCTCGCCTACCTGCGCGTCCTCGCCAACCCCGAGGACAACGTGCCGCTGCGCCGCATCCTCAACGTCCCCAAGCGGGGCATCGGCGAGCGCGCCGAGGCGATGATCGACGCCCTCGCGCTGCGCGAGAAGATCACCTTCCCGCAGGCGCTCAAGCGCGTCGACGAGGCGTACGGCATGGCGGCCCGCTCCGCCAACGCCGTCAAGCGCTTCAACACCCTCATGGAAGAGCTGCGCACCATCGTCGACTCCGGCGCCGGCCCGGCCGTCGTCCTGGAGGCCGTGCTCGAACGGACCGGGTACCTGGCCGAGTTGCAGGCCTCGACCGACCCGCAGGACGAGACCCGCATCGAGAACCTCCAGGAACTCGCCGCGGTGGCCCTGGAGTTCGAGCAGGAGCGCGGCGAGGAAGGCGGCTCGCTCGCCGAGTTCCTGGAGCAGGTCGCCCTCGTCGCCGACTCCGACCAGATCCCCGACGAGGACGAGGAGGGCTCGGGCGTCATCACCCTCATGACCCTCCACACCGCCAAGGGCCTTGAGTTCCCGGTCGTCTTCCTCACCGGCATGGAGGACGGCGTCTTCCCGCACATGCGGGCCCTCGGCCAGACCAAGGAGCTGGAGGAGGAGCGCCGCCTGGCGTACGTGGGCATCACCCGCGCCCGCGAGCGGCTGTATCTGACCCGTTCCGCGATGCGCAGCGCCTGGGGCCAGCCCTCGTACAACCCGGCCTCGCGCTTCCTGGAGGAGATCCCGGCCACGTATCTGGAGTGGAAGCGGAGCGGTCCGATGGCCAAGCCGGCCGGGCCGACCTCGGGCATCACGTCCTCGCTCTCCTCCTCGCGCTCCCGCTCCGGGCCCTCGGGCTTCGCCACCCGCCGCACCAGCGACAAGCCGGTGATCTCGCTCCAGGTCGGCGACCGGGTCACCCACGACCAGTTCGGCCTGGGCACGGTCATGGCCGTGACGGGCGCGGGCGCGGACGCGCAGGCCACGATCGACTTCGGCGACGAGAAGCCGAAGCGGCTGCTGCTGCGGTACGCGCCGGTCGAGAAGCTGTAGCGGATCGGCGTACGCGAAGGGGCCCCGGCCGGATGTCGGCGGGGCCCCTTCGCGTAGGTGCTTCCGTGCGGGTCCGCGTACGAGGTGTCGTACGGGCGTCAGCTGGTCGGGTCGAGTCCGTGGCGCAGCAGCCAGGGCAGCGGGTCGATCGCCGCGCCGCCGTTCGGCCGGACCTCGAAGTGGAGGTGCGGGCCGGTGGAGTTGCCGGAGTTGCCGGAGTACGCGATGACGTCGCCGGCCTTGACCTTGCCGGAGCGGATCTTGGTGCTGCTGAGGTGGCAGTACCAGGTCTCGGTGCCGTCCGGGGACGTCACGATCGCCATGTTGCCGTAGGCGCTGTTCCACTGCGTGCGGACGGTGCCGTCGGTCGCGGCCATCACGGGCGTGCCGTACTGCACGGGGAAGTCGATGCCGGTGTGCAGCGACATCCAGTTGACGCCGGCCTGGCCGTAGCGGGCGCTGAGCTGGTGCAGCTTCACCGGGAGCAGGAACTTCGGCCGCAGTGCCTCCTTGCGGGCCGCCTCCTCCTCGCGCTTCTTCTTCTCCGCCTCCTGGCGGAGCTTCAGGTCGATGCGCTCCTGGGTGCGGCTGGCGCGGTCGCCGAAGTCGCGGGCGTCGGCGCTGAGCGCGGCGAGCTGCGTGTCCAGCTCGCTGTTGGCGGCGACCTGCTTCACGGAGGCCGGGTCGGCGGCGGCCAGGGACGTCGTGTCGTCCTTGGCGTCGGAACCGCCGTCGGTGAGGCCGCCGACGGAGGCGGCCGCGATGCCGGCGACGCCCATGACACAGGCGGACGGGACGGCGACCGTCAGGAGCGCGGAGCGCTTGGCGGGCGTACGGCGCCGGCCGCGGCTGCCGCCACCGCCGGAACGGCGTACGGGCCGGGCGGGAAGCTCGGCGTCGCTCGGCACCGGGGAGGGCCCGGCCAGGTCCGGATCGATCTCCAGGGCGACCATGGTCTCGGCGTTGTGGAAGGCGTCCTCGTACGTCTCGGCCGCGTAGCCGTGCGTGTCGTGCGCGTCCTGGGTGCCGTGGAGGTCCTGCGCTTCGTCGAAGGCAAACTCGGCGGTGTGCTCCGGGGCGTAGTGCTCCTCGGGGGCGTACTGCTCGTCCGAGGCGTACTGCTCGGGCGAGTACTGCTCCGGGATGTACTGCTGCGGGACGACCGGCTCGGGCGTGGCGCCGGCGGTCTGGTTCCAGGCGGTGGCGTCGTAGCTGCCGGTCTCGAAGCCGGGCGTCGTCCACTGGCCGGTGGCGTCGTACGTGTCGTACGAGGCGTGCGCATCCTGGGAGGCGAAGGCGGCCGTTTCGTACGTGCCGGTCTGCTGGGCCTCGGTCCACGCGGTGGCGTCCCACTGGCCGGTGGCGGTGTACGAGCCGTAGGAGCCGCTGTCCCACTGACCGCCGCTGTAGTCGCTGTAACCGCTGTATCCGTGCTGCTGCTGGTCGGAGTGCGGTGCGTACTCCGCGTACTCCGTGTATCCCGTGTAGCCGCTCTGACCTGCGTCGTAGCCGGCGTCATAAGTGCCGAACAGGGGGTCGACGGCGAAGCTGCCCGTGGTCTGGGTGGCGTCCGTGACGTACCCGGCGTGGGGGTGCTGGTCGTTCACCAACTTCTCTCTCGCCTCGGCAGCAGGGGGTCAAGCAAGGGCTTGAGCGGAGGGCCAAGCAGTGGCGTGACTGTACCCGGCGGTATGCGCGCCCGACAATCTTCGCCGGGTTTCGAGCTGCCAGGAAACGGGCAATCGGCCGTCTTTCGGCGGGTTGCGGAGAGACCTTTGGCTCTGTGTTCGAAGAACGTTCGAAGAACGGCGGTGCTCTGTCGGCCCGTCAGGCCACCGATGCCGCCCCGGCGGCCCCGGCCTGCCCGTCGCGCGCCTCGCCCGACCGCCCGCCCTCGTCGAGCGCCTCGAGGATGCCGGCCGCGACCGCCGGGTGCACCGGCAGCGCCAGGTGCCCTATGCCGCTGACGCGCACGTTGTGCGCCCGCAGATCCGGATGGTCGAGCCGGGCCGTCTCCACCGGCACCATCACCTGGTCCAGATCGCTCCAGAAACTCACGAACCGGGTCCGGCAGCCCGGCGCCGGGCCCGCGAGCTCACGCAGCACCTCCGAACCGGGCCGCATCTGCCGCACCAGCGGATGGGCGTCGCCGAGCAGCGGCACGAACGTGGTGCCGGAATGCGGCGTGCCCAGCATGACCAGGGTCCGCACCCGGGCGTCACCGCCGCGGCACTGCACGTAATAGCGGGCGATGAGACCGCCCAGGCTGTGGCCCACCAGGTCGACCTCGGTGTGACCGGTCCGGGCGAGCAGCTTCTCGACCCGCCGCCCGAGCACCTCGGCGGCGGTCCGCAGGTCGCAGGTGAGCGGAGAGTAGTTGAGCGAGGCGACGTGGTCACGGCCGTGCCGGGCGAGCGCGCGGCGCAGCATCACGAAGACCGAGCGGTTGTCGACGAAGCCGTGGAGCAGGACGACCGGGCGGGTGGCGGACCGGTCGCCGGCACGCTCCGGAATCGCCTGGCGACGTTCGGCGACGAGCCCGGAAGGGTAGAGGAACAGATGGCCGGCCAGCACCGCGAGCTCCAGTGCGGTGGCCTTCAGACGTGCGGTGGGAACGAGATCCATCGCCGACCTCCGTCCCGGTACGACGGTGCGCCGCACCTCCGTGCCGTGCGGTTGGCGGCGGCACGGTGATACGGCGACCCCGTGGCGGCTCCTCCAGGGAGCGAAAAACGTCCCACGTGTGATTTCCCCCTCGCTGCCCACCGCGAAACGGGCCGGTGCGGGATGCTGGCGATAACGTTCGTTCACCTCCCCGGCAACGAAGCCCGGGGGTCGCATGTGGAGGCAGTGATGGGTGTGACCGGTCCGATCCGCGTGGTGGTCGCCAAGCCGGGTCTCGACGGCCACGATCGCGGGGCCAAGGTGATCGCGCGGGCGCTGCGCGACGCGGGTATGGAGGTCATCTACACGGGTCTGCACCAGACCCCGGAACAGATCGTGGACACGGCGATCCAGGAGGACGCCGACGCGATCGGCCTCTCGATCCTCTCCGGCGCCCACAACACGCTCTTCGTGAAGGTCATCGAGCTCCTGAAGGAGCGCGACGCGGAGGACATCAAGGTCTTCGGCGGCGGCATCATCCCGGACGCGGACATCGCACCGCTGAAGGAGAAGGGCGTCGCGGAGATCTTCACGCCGGGCGCGACGACGACGTCGATCGTGGACTGGGTGAACGCGAACGTCCGCGCGGCGGCCTGACGGCCGGTCGGCCTGACGGCCCGGTTGGCCTGCGGCCTGGCGGCTTGACGGCCTGCGGCCTGCGGCCGGTCGGTCTGCGGCCGGTCGGCCTGCGGCCGGTCGGCCTGCGGCCGGTTGGTCTGCGGCCTGCGGCCTGGCGCCGGTTGGCCTGTGGCCTGGCGGCTGGTTGGCCTGCGGCCGGTAGGTCTTCGGCCGGTCGGCCTGTGGCCTGGCGGCCGGTCGGTCTGCGGCCTGGTGGTCGGCCTGCGGTCTGCGGCCTGGCGGTCTGCGGCCGGTCGGCCTGGCGGCCGGTTGGCCTGTGGCCTGGCGGCTTGACGGCCGGTCGGCTTGCGGCCTGTGGCCTGGCGGCCTTGCGGTCCGGGTGGCGGCCTGGGGGCCGGTTGGTCGGACACGACGGGCGCTGGTGCGGCCCGGCCCGACGGGCCGGGAGGGCGCCGGCGTGCGTTCGGCACGGGCGGGCGCGCCGGGCCGCACGCTGTCGGTCGTACCCGCCGCCCGGGTGACCGGGCCGGCGCTGCCGCTCGCACGATCGGCGGCCCGGTGGGGCCGCTGGTCAGGCCGGCGCCAGTTCCGCGTGCATCGCCGCGCGCAGATCCAGGGTGGAGACCAGGCGCTGGAAGGCCTCGGACCAGTAGGCCGCGGCGCCGGGGGAGGCGTCCTCCGGCTCGGCCGGAAGGGCCGTGAGGGCGGCCAGCTGCGGCGCGGCCGACGGTGACAGGCAGCGTTCGGCCAGGCCCATCACCCCGCTGAAGCTCCATGGGTAGCTGCCCGCGTCCCGGGCGATGTCCAGGGCGTCCACCACCGCCCGGCCCAGCTCCTCCGACCACGGCACCGTGCACACGCCGAGCAGCTGGAACGCCTCCGACAGGCCGTGCGCCGCGATGAACGCCGCCACCCACGCCGCCCGCTCCTCCTGTGACAGCGTCGACAGCAGCTGGGCCCGCTCCGCGAGCGAGGACGTGCCGGGACCGGAGGTCTGCGGCGACGCGGGCGCGCCGAGCAGGGCCCGGGACCAGTCCGCGTCGCGCTGACGCACCGCCGCCCGGCACCAGGCCGCGTGCAGCTCGGCCCGCCAGTCGTCGGCGACCGGCAGCGCGACGATCTCCTCCGGCCGGCGCCCGCCGAACCGCGCCGGCCAGCAGTCGAGCGGCGCCGCCTCCACCAGCTGGCCCAGCCACCAGGACCGCTCACCGCGCCCGGTCGGCGGCGTCGCGACCACTCCGTCGTGCCGCATGCCCGCGTCGCACTCGTGCGGCGCCTCCACGACGATCGTCTCGGCGCCCTCCGTACGGTCGAGGGACACGCACGACGCGGCGCGTTCCGCCATCCGCGCGGCCAGCGCGGAGGACGGCAGCGCCGACAGCAGCTCGGCGGCCGTCGCCCGCACGTTGCGGCTGCGGTCGGCCAGGGCCGCCTCCAGGAACTCCTCGTCCGACGCGCTCAGCCCCGCCCGCAGCGAGTCCAGGAACATCAGCCGGTCCTCGGCCCGTTCCGCGGCCCAGGTGCCGGCGAGCAGCTCCCGGCCCCGGTCCGCGTCCCGAGCCCGTACGGCCGAGAGCAGGGCGACCCGCTCCGCGAACAGGCCCTCCTCCCACAGCGCCGTCACGCCGTCCGGGTCGGCCGGGTCGGGCAGGGCGCCGCCCGCGCCGGCGCCGCGCAGCGCGAACTTCCAGTCCGGGTTGAGCCGGGCCAGCCACAGCCCGCGCGGCCCGGCGAAGGCCAGGGCCTGCGGCCGCAGGTCGGTCCTGGCGCGGGCGGCGTCGAGCAGCGCGGGCAGCGCGGCGGCCGGCGCGCCGTAACCGTGCTCGTTGGCGGCGGCCAGCCACTGCGGCAGCAGCTCGGCCAGGTCCGGCGCGGCTCCGCGCCGCCCTCCGGACGGCGCGGGCGCGGCCCGGCCCGCGAGCAACTGCGCCAGCCGGCGCCGGGCCGCCTCCGGCAGCCGTCGGCGGCCGTCCTCCGGCGCGGCCTCCAGCGGCGGCGCGGCGGGCCCGGGCCGCAGCCCCGCCCTGCGCCGTACGGTGTGCACGGCGGCGGCGTCGAGCAGCGCGACGGGCGCCGCGTCCCCGGCGTCGTGCCGCGCGAGCGGCTTCCGGTCGGTGCCCAGCAGCGCCGACGTGACGAGCTCTTCCCAGGCGTCCATGGACTCTCCTCCAGAGGTGTGTTCCGGACCGGTCGACGACACTCAGACGAGCGGCACCGTCTCGCCGGGCGCGTCCGGCGCCCAGGCCGCGAGCGGCCTGAAGCCCTGGTGCCCGACCTCGCCGAACACGGTCACCGGCGCCCCGCCCGACAGGGCGACCAGCCGCCAGAGACCGGGATGGTTCTGCGCGGCCCGGGTCAGCGGTATCGCCTCCCGCGGCGCCTCGCCCGCGGCCGGGAGGCCGGTGTCCGGCCGCTCGTCGGCATGCGGCGCCACCGCGTGCGCCACGTGCCCCGCGTCGCCCGCGGAGCCCGGAGCGTCCGCCGGGGGCCGGGCGTCCGCGAGTTGCCAGCCGTCCTCCGCGCGGGCCGGGACCACGTCCGTGAGGGTGACCGGCCAGGTGTCGAGCCAGGGATCCTCGCGCAGGGCGCGGCCGTAGGCGGCGAGGGCGGCGGCGACGGGACCGCCGACGGGCGGCGGGGCGGGCACGGCGGGCGTGGCGAACTGCTCGACCAGCTCGACCAGCTCGGCGCGCAGACCGCCGCTCGCCTCGTACGGTCGGAGCTCGGCCTCGACGACCGCACCGACCGGAAAGGCCAGTTGGGGCGAGCGTCCTACCGGGCCGAACGACAGCAGCAGGGCCGTACGGCCGGTGCTCCGGCCGTGCAGCCAGATGCGGCGCGTGGTCAGGCGGCTGTCGGACGAGTCGTACTGCGCGAGCACCAGCCAGTGGTCCCGCACCACGGGACCCTCCGGCGGGGCCGTCAGGCCCACCCGGCTGCGTACCGTCGCGGCCAGCGGACCCGGCAGCCGGTCGGCGGACAGCCAGGCCCGGTCGAGGAGATGGGTCAGCGCGCACTCCTCCAGGAGCCGCACCGGCCAGCCCGGCCCTGATCCCGCTAGGGCGCCCAACTCCCGGACCCGCCCCGCCAGTCCGGGCGCCTGCGCGTCGACCATGCGGGCCGCCGTCTCCTCCCACAGCCCGTACCCCGGGCGGTCCGCCGACGCCAGCCCGCCGCGCAGCAGATCGGCGAGCCGCTGCTCCAACTCCTGCGCACCCGCCGTGATCCGGGCCGCCCGGCGCTCCGCCCGCCGGCGCGCCGCCTCGGGATCGGCCGGGCCCGGGTCGCCCGGACCGCCCGCGTCGGCGGCGGCCCGGGCGGCCTCCGCCCGGGCGCGGCGGCCCGCGAGCCACTCCTCCGCCCAGTCCGGTGCCTTGACGTCCTCGTCACCGCCGACGGCGTCGACACCGCCGTCCGCCCAGAGCAGCAGCAGCCCCAGCGCGTGCTTGCACGGGAACTTCCGACTCGGACAACTGCACGTGTACGCGGGCCCCGTGACGTCCACCACCGTGCGATACGGCGTTCTGCCGCTGCCCTTGCACAGGCCCCACACGGCCCCGCCGCCGGAGCCCGTGCCGGACCACGGCCCGGCCGAGCCCAGCTTGCCCCCCGCTTTGCGCGACGCGTCGTCAGGAGCCAGTGCCAGCACCTGTTCCGCCGTCCAGCGCACCCCCTGCTCAGTCATACGAACGACCGTACGGGCCGCCACTGACAACGCCCTCGGAGCGGCCCTGACCTGCGGTTTCCACCGGGCCGGGACGATTGTCAGTGGCATGGTGCACCGTGGATCCCACAGCAGGTCGAACGATCTGGAGGGGGACCCATGACCCTGCCCGAAACCACCACGGATACCTCCCGCGGCGAGGCCCTGCGGCCCCATGCCGAGGACGCCTTCGCCCACGAACTCGCCGCGCTGGCCGCGGTCGACGACCGGCCGCGCCCCGCCCGCTGGCGGCTCTCGCCGTGGGCCGTCGCCACCTATCTCCTCGGCGGCACACTCCGCGACGGCACCGTCGTCACACCCAAGTACGTGGGCCCGCGCCGCATCGTCGAGGTCGCCGTCACCACGCTCGCCACCGACCGCGCCCTCCTCCTGCTCGGTGTGCCCGGCACCGCCAAGACCTGGGTGTCCGAGCACCTGGCCGCCGCCGTCAGCGGCGACTCCACGCTCCTCGTCCAGGGCACCGCCGGCACGCCCGAGGAAGCCATCCGCTACGGCTGGAACTACGCGCAGCTGCTCGCCCACGGCCCGAGCCGCGCCGCCCTCGTGCCCAGCCCGGTCATGCGCGCCATGGCCGAGGGCATGACCGCCCGGGTCGAGGAGCTGACCCGCATCCCCGCCGACGTGCAGGACACCCTCATCACGATCCTGTCCGAGAAGACCCTGCCGATCCCCGAACTGGGCGAGGAGGTGCAGGCCGTCGGCGGCTTCAACCTCATCGCCACCGCCAACGACCGCGACCGCGGCGTCAACGACCTCTCCAGCGCCCTGCGCCGCCGCTTCAACACCGTCGTGCTGCCGCTGCCCGCCACGCCGGACGCCGAGGTGGACATCGTGGCGCGGCGCGTCGACCAGATCGGGCGCTCGCTCGACCTGCCGGCCGTTCCGGAGGGCGTGGACGAGATCCGCCGGGTCGTCACCGTCTTCCGCGAGCTGCGCGACGGAGTGACCACCGACGGCCGCACCAAGCTCAAGTCGCCCTCCGGGACGCTGTCGACGGCCGAGGCGATCTCCGTCGTCACCGGCGGTCTCGCCCTCGCGGCGCACTTCGGCGACGGCGTGCTGCGCTCGGCCGACGTCGCGGCCGGACTGCTCGGCGCGGTGGTCCGCGACCCGGCCGCCGACCGGGTGATCTGGCAGGAGTATCTGGAGACGGTCGTGCGCGAGAGAGAGGGATGGAAGGACTTCTACCGCGCGTGCCGCGAGGTGACCGCATGACGCCCGCCGCCGCCCGCGACGCCGGCCGCGCGCCCGACGCCGGCCACGGCGACACCGACCGCGCGTCCGACGCCGGCACCCGCGCCGACACCCACGGCCTCGGTGTGGGCGCCCGCGACGCCGACCGAGCGTCCGACGCCGGGGCCGGCATCCGGGAGGCCGACCGCGCGTCCGACGGCGGCACCCGCGCCGACACCCGCGGCCCCGGTGCGGGCGCCCGGTCCGAGGCCGGTTGCGGGCCGCTCGTGCTCGGGGTGCGGCATCACGGGCCCGGGTCCGCGCGGGCCGTGCGCGCGGCGCTCGAGGCGGGGCGGCCCAAGGCGGTGCTCATCGAAGGGCCGCCCGAGGCGGACGCGCTCGTGGCGCTCGCCGCCGACGAGGAGATGCGGCCGCCCGTCGCGCTGCTCGCGCACGCCGTGGACGATCCCGGCCGGGCCGCGTTCTGGCCGATGGCCGAGTTCTCGCCCGAGTGGGTCGCCATCCGCTGGGCCCTCACGCACGGCGCCCAGGTCCGCTTCATCGACCTGCCCGCCGCCCACACCCTCGCCGCCACCGACCCCACCTGGGGCGACGAGGACGAGACCGACGGCCACGGCGGCGGCCTGCGCATCGACCCCGTGGCCGAACTCGCCACCACCGCCGGCTACGACGACGCCGAGCGCTGGTGGGAGGACGTGGTCGAACTGCGCGGCGGCGACGACCCGTTCGCGCCCTTCGACGCCCTCGCCGAGGCCATGGGCGCGCTGCGCGAGGCGTACGGGCACGGCGGCCACCCGCGCGACGTCGTCCGCGAGGCGTACATGCGGATCCAGCTGCGCGCCGCGCAGAAGGAGTTCGGCGACGACGTGGCCGTCGTCTGCGGCGCCTGGCACGTGCCCGCCCTGCGCCGGAAGACCGGCGTCACCGCCGACCGCGCCCTGCTCAAGGGCCTGCCCAAGGTGAAGACCGAGCTGACCTGGGTCCCCTGGACGCACCGCCGGCTCGCCCGGCGCTCCGGGTACGGCGCGGGCATCGACGCCCCGGGCTGGTACGGGCACCTGTTCACCGTGCCCGACCGGCCCGTCGAACGGTGGATGACCAAGGTCGCCGGGCTCCTCAGGGACGAGGACTTCGCCGTCTCCTCCGCCCACGTCATCGAGGCCGTACGGCTCGCCGACACCCTCGCCGTCATGCGCGGCCGCCCGCTGGCCGGGCTCGGCGAGACCACCGACGCCGTCCGCGCCGTCATGTGCGACGGCTCCGACATCCCTCTCGACCTGGTCCGCGACCGGCTCGTCGTCGGCGACGTCCTCGGCACGGTGCCGGCCGCCGCGCCCGCCGTACCGCTCCAGCGCGACCTGGAGCGGCTCCAGCGCCGCCTGCGCCTCAAGCCCGAGGCGCACGAGCGCGAGCTCGAACTCGACCTGCGCAAGGACAACGACGCGGCCCGCAGCCGGCTGCTGCACCGGCTGCGGCTGCTCGGCGTCGCATGGGGCGCGCCCGTCGCGGGCCGCGGCTCCACCGGCACCTTCCGGGAGAGCTGGCGGCTGCGCTGGGAGCCGGAGCTGCACGTCCAGGTCGCCGAGGCGGGCGTGTGGGGCACCACCGTCGAGGCCGCCGCCACCGCCAAGGCCGAGGCACGCGCCGGCGCCGCCGGTGACCTCGTCGGCATCACCGCCCTCGCCGAGCAGTGCCTGCTCGCCGGGCTCACCGAAGCCCTGCCCGCCGTCCTGCACGCGCTCGCCGACCGCGCCGCCCTCGACAGCGACGTCGCCCACCTCGCCCAGGCCCTGCCCGCGCTCGCCCGTTCCCTGCGCTACGGCGACGTGCGCGCCACGGACACCGCCGCGCTCGGCGAGGTCGCCGCCGGCCTCGCCGAACGGATCTGCGTCGGCCTGCCGCCCGCCTGCACGGGCCTCGACACCGACGCCGCCGCGGAGATGCGCGAGCGCGTCGACGGCGTCCACGCCGCCGTGGCCCTCCTGACCACCCGCCGGCCCGGCCCCGACGGCCACCCCGACGGCGGCCCCGCCGCCACCAGCACCGGCGCCGCCGCCCACGACGGGCTCCGGGACCGGTGGGCCGGAGTGCTGCGGAAGCTGGCGGGGCGCGAGCGGGTGCCCGGCGTGCTGCGCGGCCGGGCCGTGCGGCTGCTGCTGGACGAGGGCCGGCTCGAGGACGGCGAGGCCGCCCGGCTCATGGGGCTCGCGCTGTCGCCCGGGACCGCGCCCGCCGACGCCGCCGCCTGGATCGAGGGCTTCGTCGGCGGCGCCTCCGGCGGCGGACTGCTGCTCGTCCACGACGAGCGGCTGCTCGCGCTGGTCGACGCGTGGCTCGCCGGCGTGCCGGCCGACGCCTTCACCGACGTGCTGCCGCTGCTGCGCCGTACCTTCGCCGCCTACGAGCCCGGCGTCCGCCGCACCCTCGGCGAGCTCGTCGCCCGCGGGCCCGCCACCGCCGGCGGCGCCGGCCCCGCCGTCACCACGCCCGGCTTCGCCGCCGCCCTCGACGAGGAGCGCGCCGACGGCGTCCTGCCCCTGCTCCAGCTGATCCTCGGTACGGAGGTAACCGCATGACGACCCCCACCACCGCCGACGAGCGGCTGCGCCGCTGGCGGCTCGTCCTCGGCGGCGGCGAGGCCGACGGCACCGGCCGGGCCCTCACCGGCACCGACGCCGCCATGGACGGCGCGCTCGGCGCCCTGTACGACAAGGGCCCCGGCGGGCCCGGCTCCGGCCGCGACCGCTCGGCCGGTCTCGGCGGGTCCGCGCCCTCCGTCGCCCGCTGGCTCGGCGACATCCGCACGTACTTCCCCAGCTCCGTCGTGCAGGTCATGCAGCGCGACGCCATCGAGCGGCTCGGCCTCGCCACCCTCCTCCTGGAGCCCGAGATGCTGGAGGCCGTCGAGGCGGACGTCCACCTCGTCGGCACCCTGCTCTCGCTCAACAAGGCCATGCCGGAGACCACCAAGGAGACCGCGCGGGCCGTCGTCCGCAAGGTCGTCGACGACCTCGAGAAGCGGCTGGCCACCCGCACCCGGGCGACCCTCACCGGCGCCCTCGACCGCTCCGCGCGGATCAGCCGGCCCCGCCACCGGGACATCGACTGGGACCGCACGCTGCGCGCCAACCTCAAGAACTACCTCCCCGAACACCGCACGGTCGTCCCCGAGCGGCTGGTCGGCTACGGCCGGGCCTCCCGGTCGGTCAGGAAGGAGGTCGTCATCTGCATCGACCAGTCCGGCTCCATGGCCGCCTCCGTCGTCTACGCCTCCGTCTTCGGTGCCGTCCTCGCCTCCATGCGGTCGCTCGCCACCCGCCTCGTCGTCTTCGACACCGCCGTCGTCGACCTCACCGACCAGCTCGACGACCCCGTCGACGTCCTCTTCGGCACCCAGCTCGGCGGCGGCACCGACATCAACCGGGCCCTCGCCTACTGCCAGTCGAAGATCACCCGCCCCGCCGACACCGTCGTCGTCCTCATCAGCGACCTCTACGAGGGCGGCATCCGCGACGAGATGCTCAAGCGGGTCGCGGCGATGAAGGCGTCCGGCGTGCAGTTCGTGGCCCTCCTCGCGCTGTCCGACGAGGGCGCGCCGGCCTACGACCGGGACCACGCCGCCGCGCTGGCCGCGCTCGGCGCGCCCGCCTTCGCCTGCACTCCCGACCTCTTCCCCGAGGTCATGGCGGCGGCCCTCGAGAAGCGCCCGCTTCCGATACCCGAGGCCTGAGACGCCGAAGCCCGCCCCGAAGCCCGAGACGCCGAGCCCGACCCGCGGCCCGAGACGCCGAAGCCCGCCCGAAGCCCGCCCGAAGCCCGCCCCAAGCCCGCCCCCACCCCGCCCCGGACCCACGCCCGCAGCGGGTGCGGAATCCGTCGCCGGGCGGCCCTGGACGGACACCCGGACGGGCGCGCACGCTGTCACTGAGGCCCATATCACACCCCGGGCCGGACGCCCCTCACTCCGCCGCCCGGCGTGCCGTGAGGGCCGCAACGCCCGCGCCCGGCCTGCCCCAAGGGCCCCGCCGCACCCCGCCCCCGACCCTACGGACCGCCCCGCCGGCCCTACGTTCTGTGACCCGTATCACCGCTCCGTTGTGATCTGCGATTTAGGGACCCACGGCCCACGGGGATAACCTGCGAGACGGACATGCCGCGTCCACGGACACCGTGTACGCCTCCCTAGTGACAGCGCAGTCACGTTGCCCTTCGCGGCACGCCCACGCAGACAACGAACCGCGATCATCTAGAAAAGGGACGCGCGTGGACCTGTTCGAGTACCAGGCGAGGGACCTCTTCGCCAAGCACGGTGTACCGGTGCTGGCCGGTGAAGTCATCGACACGCCTGAGGCGGCGCGCGAGGCCACCGAGCGGCTTGGCGGCAAGTCGGTCGTCAAGGCGCAGGTGAAGGTCGGTGGCCGCGGCAAGGCCGGCGGCGTCAAGCTGGCCGCCACCCCGGACGAGGCCGTCGCCCGCGCGACGGACATCCTGGGCATGGACATCAAGGGCCACACGGTCCACAAGGTGATGATCGCGGAGACCGCTCCGGAGATCCTCGAGGAGTACTACGTCTCGTACCTCCTCGACCGCACCAACCGCACCTTCCTCGCCATGGCCTCCGTCGCCGGCGGCATGGACATCGAGGAGGTCGCCGCGACGACCCCCGAGAAGCTCGCGAAGGTCCCGGTCGACGCCAACAACGGCGTGGACATCGAGAAGGCCCGTGAGATCGTCGCCCTGGCCCAGTTCCCGGCCGAGGTCGCCGAGAAGGTCGCCGAGGTCCTCGTGACCCTGTGGAAGACCTTCGTCGCCGAGGACGCGCTCCTCGTCGAGGTCAACCCGCTGGCGAAGGTCGCCTCCGGCGACGTCATCGCCCTCGACGGCAAGGTGTCCCTGGACGCCAACGCCGACTTCCGTCAGCCCGAGCACGAGGCGCTCGAGGACAAGGCCGCAGCCAACCCGCTCGAGGCTGCCGCCAAGGCCAAGGGCCTCAACTACGTGAAGCTCGACGGCGAGGTCGGCATCATCGGCAACGGCGCCGGCCTGGTCATGTCGACCCTGGACGTCGTCGCGTACGCCGGTGAGAACCACGGCGGCGTGAAGCCCGCCAACTTCCTCGACATCGGCGGCGGCGCCTCCGCCGAGGTCATGGCGAACGGCCTGGAGATCATCCTCGGCGACCCGGACGTCAAGTCCGTGTTCGTCAACGTCTTCGGTGGCATCACCGCCTGTGACGAGGTCGCCAACGGCATCGTCCAGGCCCTGGAGCTCCTCGCCTCGAAGGGCGAGGAGGTCACCAAGCCGCTGGTCGTGCGCCTCGACGGCAACAACGCGGAGCTGGGTCGCAAGATCCTGTCCGACGCCAACCACCCGCTGGTGCAGCGTGTGGACACCATGGACGGCGCGGCCGACAAGGCCGCCGAGCTCGCGGCTGCGAAGTAAGGGACGAGGACACACAGCCATGGCTATCTTCCTCAACAAGGACAGCAAGGTCATCGTCCAGGGCATGACCGGTGCCACGGGCATGAAGCACACCAAGCTCATGCTGGGTGACGGCACGAACATCGTCGGCGGCGTGAACCCGCGCAAGGCCGGCACGACCGTCGACTTCGACGGCACCGAGATCCCGGTCTTCGGCACCGTCGCCGAGGCGATGAAGGAGACCGGCGCCAACGTCTCGGTCCTCTTCGTCCCGCCGGCCTTCGCCAAGGCCGCCGTGGTCGAGGCGATCGACGCCGAGATCCCGCTCGCCGTCGTCATCACCGAGGGCATCGCCGTCCACGACTCCGCCGCGTTCTACGCGTACGCCGTGGAGAAGGGCAACAAGACCCGCCTCATCGGCCCGAACTGCCCCGGTCTCATCACCCCGGGCCAGTCCAACGCCGGCATCATCCCGGGCGACATCACCAAGCCGGGCCGCATCGGCCTGGTCTCGAAGTCCGGCACGCTGACGTACCAGATGATGTACGAGCTCCGCGACATCGGCTTCTCCTCCGCCGTCGGCATCGGTGGCGACCCGGTCATCGGCACCACGCACATCGACGCCCTGGCGGCCTTCGAGGCCGACCCGGACACCGACCTGATCGTCATGATCGGTGAGATCGGCGGCGACGCCGAGGAGCGTGCGGCCGACTTCATCAAGGCCAACGTCACCAAGCCGGTCGTCGGCTACGTCGCGGGCTTCACCGCGCCCGAGGGCAAGACCATGGGCCACGCCGGCGCCATCGTCTCCGGCTCCTCCGGCACCGCCCAGGCGAAGAAGGAGGCCCTCGAGGCCGCCGGTGTCAAGGTCGGCAAGACCCCGACCGAGACCGCCAAGCTGGCGCGCGCGATCCTCGCGGGCTGACACGGGCTGAACGCACAGCAGCCCGACGGGCCGTGAACGAGTGGGCCCCGCCCCTCCCGGGAGACCGGGCGGGGGCGGGGCCCACTCGCGTACGCGCGCCGCTGACCGGACGCCTGGCGGCCCTACCGGACCGTCGGGACCAGCCGCTCCGGGCCCGGGTGGGGCGCGGTGCGCAGCCGGTCGTGGAGTTCCTTGTCCTCGGCGTCCAGCTTCTGCGGGCCGCCGCGGACCGGGACGCCCTCGACGACGGCGCCGGGCGCGTTGACCGGGATGTAGCGGGTCGGCGCAGTCACCACGGTGAAGGCCGTGAGCCCGATCAGCACCGCCGTCACGCCGAACACCGCCCGCGTCAGCAGCCGGATCCGCCGCTCGCTGCCGCTGCGCACGCTGCGCGCCGGAGGCAGCGTGGCCGTCGGCGCCTCGGCGACCAGGCAGCTCAGCCGCTCGTGGAGCACCTCGGGATCGGCGAGTTCGGGCACCCGCTGCCCGATGACGGTCCGGGCGTGCAGCAGCCGGTTCCCGGCGGCGGGCGTGCTCGCCTCCGTCTCGGCGGCCGTCTCCGGCAGGTCGAGGCCGAGACCGTCGTAGAGCAGAACGGTACGGCGGTACGGCGGCGGGAGCTCCAGGAGCGCCGCGAGCAGGGCCCGCCGGGACGCCTCGGTCGGCGGCGAGTCGGGATGCCGGTGGCGGCGCCGGAAGCGGTGCCAGGGCGAGAGCGCGTACTCGTACGCCGCCGCGCGCACCCAGCCGACCGGGTCGCGGTCGACGGCGACCTCGGGCCAGTGCTGCCAGGCGTGGTGGAAGGCGTACTCGACGGACTCGCGGGAGAGCCGGCGGCGCCCGGTGAGCAGATACGTCTGATGGACGAGCCCGGGCGCGACGTACGCGTACAGCGCGTCGAACGCCTGCTCGGGCGTGAGTCCGTACGGCCGGTCGCCGCCGTCCGGCTCCGGCTCGGGCGCCGGGGCCTCGGCCGCGCCCGGACCGCCCACCGCGACCGCGGGCCGGACCGGTTGCGCGCCGTGCGGCGGGTGCGCGTCGGCGCCGGCCGCGGAGCCGGCGCTCGCCGCCTCGCCCGGCGCCCCCGTCGCGTCTCCGGCGCCGGCCGTGGCGCGGATCTCGCCTCCGGCCGGGCCCCGCGCTCCGGTCTCCGCCCTCGCCGTCGCGTCGGACGGTGTGGCGGCCCGTTCCCGCGCCCCGCCCGGCCTCCGGGCCGTGGCCGTGGCCGTGCGGCGTGCGCCGGGAGCCGGGCCGTCGGCGGTGTCCGCGACCGGGCCGCCGGCGGTGGCCGCGACCGGTTTCAGGCGCTCTTCGGGGACCTGGGGCGGCTTCGGCGACTTCGGCGGGCGAGCGGCGCCCTTCGCGGCCGGGCGCGGGCGGGTGGCGGCCGGTGCGGGGCGGGCGGGCTTCTCCGCGCGGGACGACGTGGGCTCCTCGTAGCAGCCGAGCAGCTTCGCGTACGCCTCGCGCTTGCGCCCTCTGGGCGAACTGCGGCCGGTCTCCCAGGCGCGGACGGTGGCCCGGGTGACGCCCAGCGCCTCCGCGACCTGGTCCTCGCTCAGCGAGAGGGCCTCACGCAGCCTGCGCCGCTCCTTCGGCGACGGGAGCGAGACGGACGGACTCGTCGGACTCATCGGCGTCGACCTCCCGCGGCGCAGCACTGGGCGGAAAAGTACATAAACGTATATTGAGCGACACAACGGTCATTCGCCTGTTACGAGGGCAAACCGCGTGTCGCTGGCAGCATGGCCCCGTGACGCACGTGACCGAGCAGCAACGCCCTCCGGCGGCGCCCGAAGCGCCGGTCCAGGGCCGCTCCTCCGCCGCCCTGGCCACCGCCTTCGTGCGCGGCGGCGTGGCGGCCGGGCTCGGTCTCGGCATGCTCGCCGTCCTCGTCACCGCCGCCTGGATCGCCTCGCCCTTCCCCGACGGCGGTCCCGGCGCCGCCCTGCACACCGCCGCCGGGCTCTGGCTGCTCGCCCACGGCGGGGACCTCGTCCGCACCGACACCGTCTCCGGCCTGCCCGCCCCGCTCGGCGTCACCCCGCTGCTGCTCACCGCCCTGCCGCTCTGGCTCGCGCACCGGGCGGCCCGCGACACCCTCGACCCGGACGACCGTCGCGCAGCGCCGCCGGCGGCCGGCGCGGTGGCCGCCGTCGCCGGCGGATACCTGCTGGTCGCGGCCGTGGTCGTGGTCTACACGGAGGCCGGGCCGCTGCCGGCCGAACTGCTCTCCACCGGCGCCTGGACGACGGTCACCGTCCTCGCCGCGGCGGGCGCGGGCGCCTGGACGGCGCAGGGCCGTCCGCTGCCGGACCGGGAGGAGAGCGCGACCGCGCTGCGCGCCGCCGGGCTCGCGCTGACCGTGCTGCTGGGCGGCGGCGCGCTCGCCGCGGGCGCGTCGCTGCTCTGGCACGTGGGTGACGCACAGGCGTCCTTCGACGGCATGGCGGGGGAGTGGTCGGGCCGGGCGGCCGTCACGCTGCTCGTCGTCGCGCTGCTGCCGAACGCCGTCGTCTGGGGCGTGGCGTACGGGCTCGGCCCCGGCTTCGCGCTCGGTACGGGCGCCCTGGTCACGCCGCTCGGCTTCACCGGCACTCCCGCCGTGCCCGACTTCCCGCTGCTGGCCGCGCTGCCGGGCGAGGGGCCCGGCCGCTGGCTGCACTGGGCGGCCGCCGCGGTCCCGGCCGTGGCCGCGCTCGTGCTCGGGCGGCGGGTCGGCCGGGCGGCGGTCCGTTCCTGGACGGTGCGGGAGACGGTGCTCAGCGCGCTCTGGGCGTCGGGAGCGTGCGGGGCGGCGGTCGCGGTCCTCGCGGCGGTGGCCGGCGGCCCGCTCGGTTCGGGGCGGCTCGCGGACTTCGGGCCGGTGTGGTGGCAGACGGGCGGCGCGGCGGTGGCGTGGTCCGCGGCCCTCGGGCTGCCGGTCGCGCTGGCGGTACGGGCCTGGGGCCGGCGTGGCCTGCGGCGCGCGGCCGGGAGCGCGCAGGCGGGGCTCGTGGCCGCGCCGCCCGGGTCCGTGCCGGCGCCGTCCGCCTCTTCGTCGTCCGCGCCGGGCCAGGCGTCCCCGGCCCACGGCCCGGCCTCGGCGCCGGAGGCCCCGGCGCCCGGTGCCACGGCCGACACCGCCGGCGCCCTGGCCGTACTCGACGCGCTCGAAGCGCGTGACACCGCGCGCGACGCCGCGCGCGACGCCGCGCGTGACGGGAGTGGCGGGAGTGGCGGGAGTGGCGCCGCCCGGGACGGCCGCGGAGGTCCGGGCGCACTGGACGACGACGCGGGCGACGAGGCGTACGGCATCCTGCCCGCCGCCTGGGAGCCCGCCGCCTGGGAGCCCCCGGCCGAGCCCCGAGTGGACCCCCGCCCGGATCCGCGCCCCGAGCCCGCCCCGCCACCTCGCCCCGAGATCCCTCCGGAGATCCCTCCGGAGTCCCGTCCCGAACTGCCGCCCGCCGCCCAGGAGTCCTGAGCGCCCGACCGCTCCGGCCGGCTACTCCCGGACGCCGAAGGTGTCCTGGAGCGGCTTCGGCAGCAGGTCGTTGCAGGCCAGCTGGCTCTCCTTGGTCAGGGCGTCGGCCCGGCACTCGTAGAAGTCCCGGTAGACGAGGTGCATCGCGAAGCCGCTCGCGACGATCGCGAGCGCCACCGAGGCCGCGACCAGGCCGCTGAGCGCCGCCGTCCGCTTCGAGCGGGCCGCGCCCGCGGCCGCCACCGCCTGCGCCGCCGACTGCGGCTCCTCCGGGGCCTTCGGACCGGCGCGCAGGGCGCTGATCGCCCAGTACAAGCCGAGCGCGCCGAGCAGCAGCGCCAGCTGCGGGATGTCGAAGATCGCGAAGAAGAAGGCCCACATGCCCGACAGCACCGCGTAGCGGGCCCGCCGCTGCGCCGGATCGGTCGGGTCCCAGCGCAGGCCCGGGCCCTGGCCGCCTTCGGGCCCGCCCTGTCCGCCGCCCTGACCGCCTCCCTGGCCGCCGCCGGGGCCGCCCGAGGGCTGGTCGGGCCGGCGGCCGAAGCCGTCGGAGGAACGTCCGGGCTGACTGCTGCTCCAGCCCGGGCCGGACGCCGAACCGTCCTCGTGGCCCTCTGGCCGCCGCGGCTGCCACGGCTGGTCCGGCTGCCCCTCGGGCGGCGGTGCGAACGGGTTGCTGTCGTTCGTGGACTGGCGATCCGGCATGTGCTGGACGTCTTCCCTCTGTCTGGTGTGCCCGGGTGTGATGTGGCGCGCGGCCCTGGTGTGGCGTGCCTCCGGACCCTGACGCTACCGCCCGGTCACGCCCCCGTCCCGTGGGGGCCGTCCGGAGTGCCGGTATCGTTGCTGACGGTCGAGCCCTTCGTAGGGTTCCCCGTATCGAGGGACGCGATTCGTTCGTACGACCGCACAAACACCACGGAAAGAGTGACCCCAGTGGCTGCCGCCCGCCTCGTCGTCCTGGTCTCCGGGTCCGGCACGAACCTCCAGGCGCTGCTCGACGCGATCGCCGCCGACCCCGAGGGCCCGGAAGGATACGGCGCCGAGATCGTCGCCGTCGGTGCCGACCGCGACGGCATCGCCGGCCTGGAGCGGGCCGAGCGCGCCGGACTTCCCACCTTCGTCTGCCGCGTCAAGGACCACGCGACCCGCGAGCTGTGGGACCGCGCCCTGACCGAGGCCACCGCCGCGTACGAGCCCGACCTCGTCGTCTCGGCCGGCTTCATGAAGATCGTCGGCAAGGAGTTCCTCGCCCGCTTCGGCGGCCGGGTCGTCAACACCCACCCGGCGCTGCTGCCCAGTTTTCCCGGTGCCCACGGCGTGCGCGACGCGCTCGCCTACGGGGCGAAGGTCACCGGATGCACCGTCCACTTCGTCGACGACGGTGTCGACACCGGCCCGATCATCGCCCAGGGCGTGGTCGAGGTGCGGGACGAGGACGATGAAGCCGCGCTCCACGAGCGCATCAAGGAAGTCGAGCGCTCGCTGCTCGTCGAGGTCGTGGGGCGCCTCGCCCGCAACGGCTACCGCATTGAGGGACGAAAGGTTCATGTCGGTGAACACGGACACCGTTAAGCCCATCCGCCGCGCGCTCGTCAGCGTCTACGACAAGACGGGGCTCGAAGAGCTGGCGCGCGGTCTGCACGAGGCCGGGGTCGAGCTGGTCTCCACCGGCTCCACCGCCTCGAAGATCGCCGCCGCCGGCGTCCCGGTCACCAAGGTCGAGGAGCTCACCGGCTTCCCCGAGTGCCTCGACGGCCGCGTCAAGACCCTCCACCCGCGCGTGCACGCCGGCATCCTCGCCGACCTGCGCCTGGAGTCGCACCGCGCGCAGCTCGCCGAGCTCGGTGTCGAACCCTTCGACCTGGTCGTCGTGAACCTCTACCCGTTCCGCGAGACCGTCGCCTCCGGCGCCACGCCCGACGAGTGCGTCGAGCAGATCGACATCGGCGGCCCGTCCATGGTCCGCGCCGCCGCCAAGAACCACCCGTCCGTGGCCATCGTCACCAGCCCCGAGCGGTACGCCGACGTGCTCGCCGCGGTCAAGGCCGGCGGCTTCGACCTCGCCACCCGCAAGCGGCTCGCCGGCGAGGCCTTCCAGCACACCGCCGCCTACGACGTGGCCGTCGCCGCCTGGTTCGCCGACGACTACGCGGCGGCGGACGACAGCGGCTTCCCCGACTTCCTCGGCGCCACCTACGCGCGCAAGAACGTGCTGCGCTACGGCGAGAACCCGCACCAGGGCGCCGCGCTCTACGTCGACGGCACGGGCGGCCTCGCCGAGGCCGAGCAGCTGCACGGCAAGGAGATGTCCTACAACAACTTCACGGACACCGACGCCGCCCGCCGGGCCGCCTACGACCACGCCGAGCCCTGCGTCGCGATCATCAAGCACGCCAACCCGTGCGGCATCGCGGTCGGCGCGGACGTCGCCGAGGCCCACCGCAAGGCGCACGCCTGCGACCCGCTGTCCGCGTTCGGCGGCGTCATCGCCGTCAACCGCCCGGTGTCGGTCGCGATGGCCGAGCAGGTCGCCGAGATCTTCACCGAGGTCATCGTCGCGCCCGGCTACGAGGACGGCGCCGTCGAGATCCTCGCCAAGAAGAAGAACATCCGCGTGCTGCGCGCCGAGGGCGCCCCGGCCAACCCGGTCGAGGTCAAGCCCATCGACGGCGGCGCCCTCCTGCAGGTCACCGACCGCCTCCAGGCCGACGGCGACGACCCGGCGAACTGGACCCTCGCGACCGGTGAGGCCCTGTCGGAGGCCGAGCTCGCCGAGCTCGCCTTCGCCTGGAAGGCCTGCCGCGCCGTCAAGTCCAACGCGATCCTGCTCGCCAAGGACGGCGCCTCGGTCGGCGTCGGCATGGGCCAGGTCAACCGCGTCGACTCCGCGAAGCTGGCCGTCGAGCGCGCGGGCGAGGAGCGGGCGCGCGGCTCGTACGCCGCCTCGGACGCGTTCTTCCCGTTCCCCGACGGCCTGGAGATCCTCACGGCGGCCGGCGTGAAGGCGGTCGTGCAGCCGGGCGGTTCGGTGCGCGACGAGCTGGTGGTCGAGGCCGCGCAGAAGGCGGGCGTGACGATGTACTTCACCGGGACGCGTCACTTCTTCCACTGACATCGGTCACGCCTTCCACTGACATCGCCTTCCACTGACGTCGGCACGTCTTCCACCGACGCCGGTCAGGAGGACGCAGGGCCCGCCGGTACGTGATGCGTACCGGCGGGCCCTCAGGCGAGAGGCACCCGAAGCGGTCCGCTCCACCCCGTCCGGCGGCGATTCCGCCGGTCGGGTGGACTCTGCTCTAATGGGTTGCTCTTTTGTCGGCGGCTGGTCCATGGGGGCACGGTGTTGGATGTGCACAACGGTTCCACGGCGGAGCCCTCCGCCCCCGAGGCCGGTCACGGGCCGCCCGGGGCGGCCGCCGCGGCGACCCCGGCCGGCCCGCCCGTCCTGCCGTACGCGCTCCTCGCGACCGTCCTCGGCGGGCTGTACTTCCTCTACTCGTGGGTGCAGTACGACCGCTTCCGCACCCCGTCCTGGGACCTCGGGATCTTCGAGCAGTCCGTGCGGGCCTACGCCGAGCTGCGCGCCCCGGTCGTCGACATCAAGGGACCCGGCTTCCTCATACTCGGGGACCATTTCAGCCCCGTGACGGCGCTCCTCGCGCCGCTCTACTGGGTGTGGTCCTCGCCGCTCGCGCTGCTCCTCGCGCAGGCCGCGCTCTTCGCCGCCTCCGCCGTCGTCGTCGGCCGCACCGCCCAGCAGGTGCTGGGCAGCCGCGCCACCGGGATCGCGCTCACCGTCGCGTACGGGCTGTCCTGGGGCCTGCAGGAGGCGGTCAAGTCCGACTTCCACGAGATCGCCTTCGCCGTCCCGCTGCTCGCCCTGACCTGCCGGGCGCTGCTCCTGGGCCGCTGGACCGCGGCCGTCGCCTGGTCCGTGCCGCTCGTCCTGGTCAAGGAGGACATGGGCCTGACCGTCGCCATGGTCGGCGCGGTGCTCTTCCTCAAGGGCCAGAAGCGGCTCGGCGCCGCCGTGGCCGCCTTCGGCACGGCGTTCTTCGCGCTCACCGTGCTCGTGCTCATCCCGGCCGCGAGCCGGGCCGGCCAGTACGACTACTGGGCCAAGATCGAGAAGTCCGGCAACGGCGCGGACGTCTCCTTCCTCGACTCCGTCCTCGGCGCCTTCCAGCACGGCGAGAAGTGGGAGATGGTCCTCTTCCTCCTCGGCGTCACGGGCTTCCTGTGCCTGCGCTCCCCGCTGACGCTGCTCGTGCTGCCGACGCTCGGCTGGCGCTTCCTGTCGCACGACCCGAACCACTGGGGCATGTTCTGGCACTACAGCGCCATCCTCATGCCGGTGGTCTTCCTCGCGCTGGTCGACGCCGTCCGCGCGGTGCGCACCTCGCCGCGGCCGTGGCTCGTGGCGTACGGGAAGGCCGCCGTCCCGGTCGTCACGGCGATCGCGGTCGTGCACGGCCTGGACATGCCGCTGCGCGAGCTGTTCCGGGCCGACACCTACCGCACCGACGCCCGCGTCCTGGACGCGCGGCGGGCGGTCGCCGCGGTGCCGGCGGGCAGCAGCGTGGAGACCAACGTGACGCTGATGGCGCACCTGACCGGGGACCACACGGTCTACTGGGTCGGCGGCGCGCAGGGCGTCAGCCCCGACTATCTGGCGCTCGACCTGAACTCCGGCTGGTCGCAGCCGGTCGCCGACCCGGTCGGGCTCGCCTCCCAGCTGCACCCGGAGGCGCGGTACGCGGTGGCCGAGCAGGCCGGGCAGTTCGTGGTGCTCAAGCGCCAGTGACCCGGCCGGCGCCGGACGGGCGGATGCGCGTACGCGAAGGGGCCCGGTTCCAGGACGGAACCGGGCCCCTTCGGCGAGTGATCAGTAGCGCGGGCGCTTGAACCAGGCGGCGCCGTCCGACTTCGCGACGAAGACCAGGATCAGGATGCCCAGGACCAGGTGGACCAGGCTCAGCGGGAACCACGGGTAGAGGCTGAACACGATGGTCAGCGAGGACAGCACGATGAGGCCGACGCGGGCACCGCTGCCGCCCTTGCCGCACTGCACGGCACCCCAGATCGCACCCGCCAGGAACAGCACGGCCACCACGATGAGCGCGTAGATGACGCCGCTGGAGAACTTCGTGATCGCGTCGAAGCCCTCCTGCCCCTTGAGCTCCGGGTCGTCCTTGATCTTCTCGACCGCGGCGACGCCGAGGAAGAGCAGCGCCAGGCCGACGACCTGGAGGCCCGCGATGACCCAGAGCATCACGCGCGCGGCCTTGATCGTGCCGGGCATCGTCAGCGGGACGCCGGGGCCGGCGCCGTAGCCGGAGACGGGCGGGGCGGCGGGGTAGCCGTAGCCCGCCTGACCCTGCGGCGGAACGCCCTGCGGGGCCTGCTGCGGGTAGCCGTAACCGGGCTGCTGGCCCTGCTGCTGGCCGTACGGGTTGTTCGGGTCGCCGAAGCTCATCGAGGAATTCCTCCGTTGATTCTGTGCGGGGACGACGCGGTCCGCGCGGAGGAGGTGTCACCACGTGTTTGACGACGTATGAGCGGTTTGGGCCCCCCGGCACTGCCCGCGGCACTGCGCAGATCATCGTGGTCAAAACGTCGACCGCTTGTCCAGTCGATAGGCGGCGCAGTTGTGCAAGTGCAATCTCCGGTTCCGAATTGGAAACGGGTGGGGTTCATCCGGGAGGATGGCCGCATGAGCGCCCAGATTCTCGATGGCAAGGCCACCGCAGCCGCGATCAAGTCCGATCTGACCGCCCGAGTGGCGGCCCTCAAGGAGCGGGGCGTGACGCCCGGTCTCGGCACCGTCCTGGTCGGCGACGACCCGGGCAGCCAGAAGTACGTCGCGGGCAAGCACCGCGACTGTGCCCAGGTCGGCATCGCCTCCATCCAGCGCGAACTGCCCGCCACCGCCACCCAGGAGGAGATCGAGGCGGTCGTACGGGAGCTCAACGAGGACCCGGCGTGCACCGGTTACATCGTGCAGCTGCCGCTGCCCAAGGGCATCGACGAGAACCGGATCCTGGAGCTGATGGACCCGGCCAAGGACGCCGACGGCCTGCACCCGATGAACCTCGGCCGGCTGGTCCTCAACGAGCCCGCGCCGCTGCCGTGCACGCCGTACGGCATCATCCAGCTGCTCCGCAAGCACGGTGTGGAGATCAAGGGCGCGGAGGTCGTGGTCGTCGGCCGCGGCGTCACCATCGGCCGCCCGATGCCGCTGCTGCTGACCCGCCGCTCGGAGAACGCCACGGTGACCCAGTGCCACACCGGCACCAAGGACCTGTCGGCGCACCTGCGGCGCGCGGACATCATCGTCGCGGCGGCCGGCGTGCCGCACCTGATCAAGCCGGAGGACGTCAAGCCGGGCGCGGCGGTGCTCGACGTCGGCGTCTCGCGCAACGGCGAGGGCAAGATCGTCGGCGACGTGGACCCGGGTGTCGCCGAGGTCGCCGGCTGGATCTCGCCGAACCCGGGCGGCGTCGGCCCGATGACCCGCGCCCAGCTCCTGGTCAACGTCGTCGAGGCCGCGGAACGCGCGGCCGGGGTCCGCTGACCGTGACCTCCTCCGACTCCTCGGAGGAGCCCGGCACGACGGACGGCACGGCTGACGGCACCGGCCCGGCGGTCGGCACGGACGGCACCGGCGCAGCCGGCGAAGCCGACCCGGACGGCACCGGCAGCACGGACGGTGCGGGCGCCACGGCCGGAGCCGAGGGCGGCCCCGGCCCCGGTCCCGCCGGTGCCACGGCCGGTCCCGCCGGGGCCGTCGACGGCGCCGTGCCCCGCCGGCATCCGCGGGCGGTCCTCACCACCACGACCGCGCGCCCCGAGGGCGGCGGCCGGGCGGCGCCGGGCGACGCGCCCGCGCCCGCGCGCCAGTGGCCGCTGCTCACCGTGCTCGGGATGACGTTCCTCGGGCTGCTGGTCGTCGGCACGGACCTGTTCGCCCAGGCGTTCCGGGTCGGCACGATCCTCGTCGGGGCCGCGCTGCTCACCGGCGCGGTACTGCGGCGGATGCTGCCGTCGGTCGGGATGCTGGCGGTGCGCTCGCGGTTCACCGACATGGTCACGTACGGCGTGATGGGCGGACTCATCGTGCTGCTCGCGCTCATGGTGCAGCCGGAGCCCTGGCTGCGGATCCCGTTCCTGGAGGACGTCCTCCACCTCACGGTCACCACGTAGCCGGCGGCGGGCACGCCCCGAGGCGGCCGGTACGGACAGGGCGCCCGTCCTCACCCCCGTGGGAGGGCGGGCGCCCTGCGTTCAAGGGTCATGTACGTGCCAACAGGGCTTCAAGACCCGGCGGTCCGTTGTGGCACGGAGGTGGCCGTCGTGGCACGCACGTGACGGAGGTGACCATTCCGCTACGTGACGGGCAGTGAGCCGTCCCACAAGGGGCCGGGGAGTGAGGGGGCGTCGGGTCGGATAGCCTGACCGCTGGATATCTCTTCACGTCGAGACACCGATCGATCAAGAGGGCTATCCAGCATCAGGGGCAGGGACCCCCACCGCCAGCTGTCTTACGGAGATCGCCATGACCCGCACTCCCGTGAATGTCACCGTCACCGGCGCGGCCGGCCAGATCGGTTACGCGCTGCTCTTCCGCATCGCCTCCGGCCACCTGCTCGGCGCGGACGTGCCGGTCAAGCTGCGCCTCCTCGAGATCCCGCAGGGCGTCAAGGCCGCCGAGGGCACCGCCATGGAGCTCGACGACTGCGCCTTCCCGCTGCTCAAGGGCATCGACATCTTCGACGACCCGAACAAGGGCTTCGAGGGCGCCAACGTCGCGCTGCTCGTCGGCGCCCGCCCCCGCACCAAGGGCATGGAGCGCGGCGACCTGCTGTCCGCCAACGGCGGCATCTTCAAGCCGCAGGGCAAGGCCATCAACGACCACGCCGCGGACGACATCAAGGTCCTCGTCGTCGGCAACCCGGCCAACACCAACGCCCTCATCGCACAGCAGTCCGCGCCGGACGTCCCGGCCGAGCGCTTCACCGCGATGACCCGCCTGGACCACAACCGCGCCCTGTCGCAGCTGGCCCAGAAGACCGGCGCCTCCGTCGAGGACATCAAGCGCCTCACCATCTGGGGCAACCACTCGGCCACCCAGTACCCCGACATCTTCCACGCGGAGATCGCCGGCAAGAACGCCGCCGAGGTCGTGGCCGACGAGGCCTGGCTCGCCGACACCTTCATCCCGACCGTCGCCAAGCGCGGCGCCGCGATCATCGAGGCCCGTGGCGCGTCCTCCGCCGCCTCCGCCGCGAACGCCGCCATCGACCACGTCCACACCTGGGTCAACGGCACCGCCGAGGGCGACTGGACCTCCATGGGCATCCCGTCGGACGGCTCCTACGGCGTCCCGGAGGGCCTCATCTCCTCCTTCCCCGTCACCTGCAAGGACGGCAAGTACGAGATCGTCCAGGGCCTGGAGATCAACGAGTTCTCCCGCACCCGCATCGACGCCTCGGTCGCCGAGCTGGCGGAGGAGCGCGACGCGGTGCGCGAGCTCGGCCTCATCTGAGTCCGTAGCCCGGCAGCCGCCCGGCTCCCCGGTTCCCGGGCCTGACAGGGCCTCATGTCGTCCCCGGTCGCTCACGCGGCCGGGGACGACATGTTCTGCCGGGCGGGGCCGTGGCCGTCACGACGCCAGCAGCTCGCGGCCCAGCTCCTCGACGCCCTTCAGGGTGCGCCCCAGCAGCCCCGGGCCGAAGGTGACGCGGGTCGCGCCCAGCCGGCCGAGCTCGGCGAAGGAGGGATCGCCGGGCCGGGCGAGGAAGTTGAGCGGGCCCTCGACGCCGGCGGCGCGCAGCCGCGGCAGGTCCTCGGCCGGCGCGAGGATCGGATAGACGCAGTCCGCGCCCGCCGCCGTGTAGTGCCGGGCGCGCTCGGCGGCCTCCTCGGCCGTCCCCTTGTGGAGGTACGTGTCGACGCGCGCGTTGACGAAGAGCGCGGGCCCGGCCGCCTCCCGTACCGCCGCCAGCCGCTCGGCCTGCTCGCGCGGGTCGCGCAGGCGGCGCGTCCCGCGTTCGGTGTCCTCCAGGTTCAGGCCGACCGCCCCGGTCTCCAGGACCCGTGCGACCAGTTCGCCCGCCGGCAGGCCGTAGCCGTCCTCCAGATCGGCGGTCACCGGCACGGAGACGGACCGGACGATCCGGGCCACGGCCGCGAACATCTCCTCGGGCGGCGTCTGCCCGTCCTCGTGGCCGAGAGCCGCCGCGATGCCCGCGCTCGGCGTGGCCAGGGCCGGGAACCCGGCCTTCTCGAAGGCCCGCGCGGAGGCCGCGTCCCACGGCCCCGGCAGGACGAGCGGGCGGCCGTCGGGCCGCGCCAGGTGGAGGCGCCGCAGCTCCTCGACGCCCGGGCGGCCGCCGCCGGGAGCGCTCTCGGCGCTCATCGCTTGTGCATCCCGGGCGTGTAGTGGCCCGGCGTGAAGCGGCAGGTCACGCCGATCCGGTTCCACGCGTTGATGACCGTGATCGCGCCGATGACGTGCGCCAGCTCCGCCTCCTCGAAGTGCGCGGCGGCCTCGGCGTACACCTCGTCGGGCACGAAGCCGTCGGTGAGGACGGTGACCGCCTCGGTCAGCGCGAGGGCCGCGAGCTCACGCTCGGTGTAGAAGTGCCGCGACTCGCGCCAGGCCGACAGCTGGACGATCCGCTGCACGGTCTCGCCCGCGGCCATCGCGTCCTGGGTGTGCATGTCCAGGCAGAAGGCACAGTTGTTGATCTGCGAGGCGCGGATCTTGATCAGCTCGTAGAGGGTGGGATCGATGTGCTTCGACGCGGCGATCTCCAGGCCGATCATGGCCTTGTAGAAGTCGGGGTGCTGCTCGGCGAAGGCGAGCCGGGGCGCGTGCTCGGCCGCGTGGACGGTCTGCTCGGTGGTGAGAGTCATGTCGATCACCGTACGGTCCGGGTGGAGCCGGGCTATGGTCCATTTCCATGGCGAACGACTGGGCCACTTTCGGGGCCGACCTGCATTTGGAGCTGCGCGGGCAGGGACTGCGCAACGGCCTGATGAACGCCCTGCGGGAGGCCGTGCGCAGCGGACGGCTCGCGGCGGGCGTACGGCTGCCGTCCTCCCGCTCCCTCGCCGCCGACCTCGGCGTGGCCCGCAACACCGTCGCCGACGCCTACGCGGAGCTCGTCGCCGAAGGATGGCTCACCGCACGCCAGGGCTCGGGCACCCGGGTGGCCCGGCGCTCCGACCCGCGGCCGCCGGCGGCGCCGGGCCGCACCACCACCGCCACCGGCGCCGGCGCGCGGACCACCGCCGGCAGGCCCGCCCACAACCTGCGGCCCGGCACGCCCGACCTCGCCTCCTTCCCGCGCGCCGAATGGCTCAAGGCCGCCCGCAAGGCGCTCATGGCCGCGCCGCACGAGGCCTTCGGATACGGCGACCCGCGCGGCCGGATCGAACTGCGCACCGTCCTCGCCGAATACCTGGCGCGGGCGCGGGGCGTCTACGCGCGGCCCGAACGGATCGTCGTCTGCTCCGGCTTCGTACACGGCCTGGAACTCATGGGACAGGTGCTGCGGGCCCGCGGCGTGCGGGAGATGGCCGTCGAGTCGTACGGCCTCGACCTCCACTGGGACCTGATCGGACGCACCGGCATCCGGATGCCGGCCCTGCCCTTCGACGCGCGGGGCACGCGCACCGAGGAACTGCCCGCCCTGGGCGGGACCGGGGCCGTCCTGCTGACGGCCGCCCACCAGTTCCCGACCGGCGGCGCCCTCCAGCCCGACCGGCGGGCGGCGGCCGTCGACTGGGCGCGGGCGGCCGGCGGGCTGATCCTGGAGGACGACTACGACGGCGAGTTCCGCTACGACCGCCAGCCGGTCGGCGCGCTCCAGGGCCTCGACCCCGAACGGGTGGTCTACCTCGGCACGGCGAGCAAGTCCCTGGCGCCGGGCCTGCGGCTGGCGTGGATGGTGCTGCCGGAGGACCTCGTCGACGAGGTCCTCACGGCGAAGGGCGCCGTCGACTGGGTGTCGAGCGTCACCGACCAGCTCACCTTCGCCGAGTTCCTCGGCTCGGGCGCGTACGACCGGCACGTACGGGCGATGCGGCTGCGCTACCGGCGGCGGCGGGACCAGCTCGTGGCCGCCGTCGCCGCCCGCTCGCCCGGCACGCGGGTCAGCGGCATCGCAGCGGGCCTGCACGCGGTGCTCGAACTGCCCGAGGGCACGGAGGACTCGGTCGTGCGCGCCGCCGCCTACCAGGGCCTCGCCCTCCAGGGCATCAACCGCTTCCGCCATCCCACGGTCCCGCGCACCACCGACGCCCTCGTCGTCGGCTACGCCACGCCACCGGACAGCGCCTGGTCCAACGCGCTCTCCGCCCTCTGCCGGGTGCTGCCGTAGCGGAACTCCTATTCCTTCTTCGGGCACGCCGCCGCATCGGTGAGCTTCCCGACCGCGTCCTTCGTCTTCTGGTGCATGGAGTTCGGGTCGTAGTTCATGGCGACCGTCGCCTGGCGCTGCCCGTCGGCCGTCGCGTACGACTCCACGAGGTATCCGGGGAAGTTTCCGCTGTGGCCCCACCAGGTGCCGCAGGAGAACCGGCGGGGCACGATGCCGAGGCCGTAGGTCACGCCGCTCCTGCCCGTCACCGTCGTCGTCATCTCCTTCAGCAGGGCGGGCGTGAGCAGACGACCCGTCAGCAGGGCGCGGTAGAACGACGAGACGTTGCTGGAGGAGGCGATGATGCCGCCGCCGGCCCACGCGATGGAGGGACTGAAGCGCGTCACGTCGGCGGCGGGCGGCTTCCCGAGCACGAAGTAGCCGTGGGCGTGGGGCCCGTCGATGTCGGGCCCGGTGGGCAGGTAGGTGGCGTCCAGGTCGAGCGGGTCGAAGATGCGCCGGTCGAACTGCGTGGCCAGCGAGGTGCCGGCCACCTTCTCGATGATCAGGCCGGCCACCGTGTAGTTCGTGTTCGAGTAGGAGACGTCCGTGCCGGGCTGGAACTTGCGCGGCAGCGAGGTCCCCAGTTCCACGAGCTGCCGCGGCGTCGTGACATGCGTGACGTTGCCGGCGAGATACGGCGCCAGGTAGCGCGGGTTCTCCTCGTAGTTGGGGATACCGCTCGAATGGTTCAGCAACTGGCGGACCGTGATCCGGCCGCCCTCGGGGACCAGACCGGGCAGCCATCGCTCCACCGTGTCGTCGAGCGTCATCTTCCGTTCGCCGACGAGCTGGAGAACGACGACCGCCACATAGGACTTCGCCAGGCTGCCGATCCTGAACCGGTCGTCCACCTTCATCGGGGCCCGGGACGCGACATCGCCCACTCCCCAGGCGTTGGCGGCCTGCTCGCCCTGGTCGGCGGTCACCACCACCGCCCCGGGCACCCCGGCGGCCAGCACCGTGTCGACGTCCTGCTGCAGTTCCTTCCGCCGCGACTCCGCCGGCGATTCTCCCTCCACACCGCAGGCGGCGGCGGACAGGACCACGGCGAGCAAAAGGGCGAGGAGTCTGAGCGGAGCCTTCACGCGCCCTACGATGCCCATCCGCGGGTCCCGCGTCGCCGAGGCACGCCTGGGGACCACTCCTCAGGAGGTGTCACTCGGCGGCCTGGGCCGGTTCCGGCGCGGGTGCCTCGCCGAAGCGGGCCAGGGTCAGCGAGCCCGCCACCGCGATCGCGAAGCCGAGCAGCGCGAGCCAGGCCAGGCCCTCGCGGGTGCGGTCGCCGAGCCAGACGACGCCGACGATCGCGGGGCCGATGGTCTCGCCCAGGACGAGCCCGGCGGTGGCGGTGGTGACGGAGCCGCGGTGCAGGGCGGAGGTGTAGAGCAGGAAGGCCGCGCCGCCGCCCACCAGGAGCGCGTACAGCGCCGGATCGGCCAGATCCACGGAGTCGATCAGGCGGACCGCGACCTCGACCACGCCGAAGCCGAACCCGCCCGCGAGCCCGAGCGTCAGCGCCCGTGGCCGCTCCGGCAGGTGGCCCGCGGCCGCGCCGACGAGCAGCACCGCGAAGGCCGCCGCGAGCAGGCCCCACTCCAGCCCCGCCCCGCCGCCCTCGTGGCCCTCCCTGCCGGACGCGAGCGCCAGCATCGCGAGCCCCAGGCACACCACCGCGACCGCGGCCCACTCGACACGGCGCAGCCGCACCTTCAGCATCCGGGAGGCGATCACCGCCGTGACCGCGAGGCTCGCCGCGAGCGACGCGCCGACCGCGTAGATCGGCAGGGTGCGCAGCGCGACGATCTGCAGCACGAAGCCGAGCCCGTCCAGGCCGAGCCCGGCCACGTACCGCCACTGGCGCAGCGCCCGCCACATCAGCGTGACGTCGACGCCGCCGCCCGAGCCGGGCTCGGCGGCCCGGGCGCCGAGCGCCTGGAAGACTGAGGCGGCCCCGAAACAGAACGCCGAACCGAGTGCGCACACCATCCCAAGAAGCACGAAAGGGACTCTAGTGCGACGGGGATCGGACGGGCGTTCACGCCGGGCCTACACTGTGCGATCGCAACCAGGCGCGGGCCGCCGTCTGGCGGACAGGGGAGGACGGACATGCGACGCAGGCTGAGGTCGGGCACGGTGGTACTCGGCGGGGTGGGCGTGCTCGCGGTGACCCTGACGGCCTGCTCGTCGGAGCCGGACCGCCGCTGCATCGACCCGACGACGTACAAGGAACTCGCGGACTACTACTGCGAGGACGGCGGCAGCGGCAGCAGCTCCTCCTCGTCGAGCACCGGCCGCTACTACTACGGCGGCTCGTCGCGTGGCGGCGTGGTCAGCGGCGGAAGCTTCGACAGGTCCGCGGTCGACAGCGGCGGCTTCGGCGGCCACCACTCCTCCTCGGGCGGCTGAGCCGACCGTGCGCCGCCACACCATCGAGCCCCGCCCCGGCTGGCAGCAGACGGTCGAGGAGCAGGGCCTGATCTATCCGCTGACCCGCTATCCCGACGACTCGCTGCGGCCCTACTGGGACGAGAGCGCCTACTACTCCTTCACCCTGCCCGAGGTCGAGGCCCTGGAGGAGGTCGTCGAGGAGCTGCACGCCATGTGCCTGGAGGCGGCGGCGCACATCGTCGAGAAGGATCGTTTCGCCGATCTGGGCATCACCGACCCCCGGCTCGCCGCCCGGGTCGCCGAGTCCTGGCGGCGCCGGGCCGAACTGCCCACCATCTACGGCCGTTTCGACCTCCGCTACGACGGCACGGGCCCGGCCAAGATGCTGGAGTACAACGCCGACACGCCCACCTCGCTGGTGGAGGCGGCGAGCCCGCAGTGGTTCTGGATGGAGGAACGCTTCCCCGGCGCCGACCAGTGGAACTCGCTCCACGAACGCCTCGTCGACGCCTGGAAGCGGCAGGCCCGGCTGCTGCCGCCCGGCAGCCCGGTCCACTTCGTCCACTCCGACGGCGACGAGCTCGGCGAGGACCTGATGACCGTCGCCTACCTGCGCGAGACCGCCCAGCAGGCCGGCCTCGACACCGTGGCGCTGTCGGTCGAGCGGATCGGCTGGGACCGGATCTCCGGCCGCTTCGTGGACGACCGGCTCCGCTTCATCCGCGCCTGCTTCAAGCTCTACCCGTGGGAGTGGCTCACCACGGACCGCTTCGGACCGCACGTCCTCGACACCCTCGACAACGGCGGCGGGACCGGCACCACCTGCTGGATCGAGCCCGCCTGGAAGATGCTGCTCTCCAACAAGGCGCTCCTCGCGATCCTCTGGGAGCTCCACCCGGGCCACCCCAACCTGCTGCCCGCCTATCTCGACGGGCCCCGCGAACTCGCCGCCGCCGGCGGGCCCGGCTACGTCGCCAAGCCGCTCCTCGGCCGCGAGGGCGCGGGCGTCACCGTGCACGAGCCCGGCGCGGAGCCGGCCGTGCCGGGCGACGAGGCCGTCTGCTACCAGGAGTTCGCCCCGCTGCCCGACTTCGACGGCAACCGGGTGGTGCTCGGCGCGTGGACCGTCGGGGACGAGGCGGCCGGGCTCGGCATCCGCGAGTCGGCGGGCCTGATCACGGACGAGTACGCGCGCTTCATCCCGCACGTCATCCTCTGACGCACGCGGTCGCACCGGGACCGCGGACCGGGACCACCGACCGGGACCGCGGGCCGGACCCGCACCGGAACCGCGGGCCGGGACCACGAGCCGGGCGCCGGAGGCGCGGCCCGCGGTCCCGGCGGCGGCGTCAGGCGGAGAGCACCGAGCGGAGCTGCTCCAGGCCCCAGTCCAGGTCCTCCTTGCTGATCACCAGGGGCGGCGCGATGCGGATCGTCGAACCGTGGGTGTCCTTCACCAGGACGCCGCGCTCCATCAGCCGTTCCGAGATCTGCCGGCCCGTGCCCTTCGCGGGCACGATGTCCACGCCCGCCCACAGGCCGCGCCCCCGCACCGCCTCCACCGCGCCGCCGCCCACCAGGAGGCCCAGCTCCGCGTGCAGGTGCTCGCCCAGTTCGGTCGCCCGCTGCTGGTACTCGCCCGTCCGCAGCATCGCGATCACCTCCAGGGCCACCGCGCAGGCCAGCGGGTTCCCGCCGAACGTCGACCCGTGCTCGCCCGGCCGGAACACCCCGAGCACGTCACGGTCCGCGACCACCGCCGACACCGGCACCACGCCGCCGCCCAGCGCCTTGCCCAGGATGTAGACGTCCGGCACCACGCCCTCGTGCTCGCACGCGAAGGTCTTCCCGGTGCGGCCCAGACCCGACTGGATCTCGTCCGCCATGAACAGCACGTTCCGCCGGGCCGTCAGCTCCCGCACCCCGCGCAGATAGCCGGCCGGCGGCACGAGCACGCCCGCCTCGCCCTGGACCGGTTCCAGGAGCACCGCCACCGTGTTCTCGGTGACCGCCGTCTCCAGCGCGGTCAGGTCCCCGTACGGCACGATCTCGAAGCCCGGCGTGTACGGCCCGAAGTGGTCCCGCGCCTCGTGGTCCGTGGAGAAGCTGACGATCGTGGTGGTGCGGCCGTGGAAGTTGTTGCCCGCCACGACGATCTTCGCGTGCCCGTCCGGCACGCCCTTCACCTCGTACCCCCACTTCCGGGCCGTCTTCACCGCCGTCTCCACGGCCTCCGCCCCGGTGTTCATCGGCAGCACCATCTCCTTGCCGCACAACTCGGCGAGCGAGGCGCAGAAGTCGGCGAAGCGGTCGTGCTGGAAGGCGCGCGAGGTGAGCGTCACCCGCTCCAGCTGCGTCCGCGCGGCATCGATCAGACGCCGGTTGCCGTGGCCGAAATTGAGCGCCGAGTACCCGGCGAGCATGTCGAGGAACCGGCGTCCCTCGACATCGGTCATCCACGCCCCCTCGGCGGAGGCGACGACCACGGGCAGAGGATGGTAGTTGTGGGCGCTGTGCGCGTCCGCGGCAGCGATCTCGTCTTGCGTCTTCGACACGGGATCTCCGTTCGTCCTGCGGCCTGGGGCTGGTGTGGCTCCCTTTCTTATCGTCGCTCGGATGCCGGACGGGGAAACCTGTGTGACGGCGCGCCCGCTACTCTGGAAACACGCGCGGCGACTGGCGTACGGGGAACCGACCCCGGGGGAGCCGTGCGCGGCAGACCACACGAGATGCCGCCCGCCTGGGCATCACGGGACACGGAGATTCCCGGTCCCGTGTGGTGCCGCAGGCATCCGCACCGGGACCCCTGCCCGGAGGAACACACGCCATGACCCTTCCCGCCCCGCACCATCCCGCCCTCTTTGCCGCCGACCCCGAGCTCGCCGCGCTCGTCGGCGCCGAGGAGCGGCTCCAGGCCGAGACGCTGCGGCTCATCCCCAGCGAGAACTACGTCTCCGCCGCCGTCCTCGAGGCCTCCGGCACCGTGCTGCAGAACAAGTACAGCGAGGGCTACCCGGGCCGCCGCTACTACGAGGGCCAGCAGAACATCGACCAGGTCGAGACCCTCGCCGTCGAGCGCGCCAAGGCCCTCTTCGGCGTCGACCACGCCAACGTCCAGCCCTACTCCGGCTCTCCGGCCAACCTCGCCGTCTATCTCGCCTTCGCCCGGCCCGGCGACACCGTGATGGGCATGGCCCTGCCCATGGGCGGCCACCTCACCCACGGCTGGGGCGTGTCCGCCACCGGCACCTGGTTCCGCGGTGTCCAGTACGGCGTACGCCAGGACACCGGCCTCATCGACTTCGACCAGGTGCGCGAGCTGGCCCTCGCCGAGCGCCCCAAGGTGATCTTCTGCGGCGGCACCGCGCTGCCCCGCACGATCGACTTCGCCGCCTTCGGCGAGATCGCCCGCGAGTGCGGCGCCGTGCTCGTCGCCGACGTCGCCCACATCGCCGGCCTGATCGCCGGCGGCGCCCACCCGTCGCCGGTCCCGCACGTGGACGTGATCTCCACGACCACCCACAAGACCCTGCGCGGCCCGCGCGGCGCCATGCTGATGTCCCGCGAGGAGCACGCCAAGGCCCTCGACAAGGCGGTCTTCCCGGGCCTCCAGGGCGGCCCGCACAACCAGACCACCGCCGCGATCGCCGTCGCCCTGCGCGAGGCGGCCCAGCCCTCCTTCCGTGACTACGCCCACGCGGTCGTCGCCAACGCCAAGGCCCTCGCCGAGGCACTGCTCGCCCGTGGCTTCGACCTGGTCTCCGGCGGCACCGACAACCACCTGATCCTGATGGACCTCACTCCCAAGGAGGTCCCCGGCAAGGTCGCGGCCAAGGCCCTCGACCGGGCCGGGATCGTCGTCAACTACAACACCGTGCCCTACGACCCGCGGAAGCCCTTCGACCCGTCCGGCGTCCGCATCGGCACTCCTTCCCTCACCTCCCGGGGCCTGGACGTCTCGCACATGCCGCAGGTCGCCGACTGGATCGACCGCGGTGTCGCCGCGGCCGGCAAGGGCGACGAGGAGGCCCTCGCCGTCATCCGCGCCGAGGTCGCCGACCTGATGTCCGCCTACCCGGCCCCCGGCCTCCCCGCCTAGCCCCTCCCGGGGCGCGGAGGCCGCCGCCTCCCGCCCCGGAGCGTCCCACCCGGCTGTCTGCCGGGCCGCCCGGCCAGCCACCCGGCCGTCTGCCGGGCCGGCCGGCTGGTCGCCCGCCCGCCCGCGGCGTCCGCCGTCCGCCCGCGGCCTCCGCGCCCGCCCGGCCGCCCGCGCGGCCGGCGGGCCCGCGGCTCACGGCACCGACGTCGCGATGCGTATCGCCTCCGCGCGGTCCGCCGGGCCCTCCAGACGGAGGGTCAGGGCGCCTCCGCTCCTCGTCCACAGGAGCGTGGGGCCCGACGGGCGGACCGAATGGGTCCAGGCCGCGCCGGAGGAGTCCGTCAGCGGGAAGGTCAGCAGATACGGACGGGCGAACCAGTACGCCTCCGAACCGTCCGGCAGCGACACCCACTCCGGCGGCACCCGCACCTCCTTGGCGAAGCCCATGTCGAGCCGGGCCGGGAACTCGTCCAGCCGGACCACGCCGCCGCCCTTCGTCCGCCAGCACAGGCCGATCACCCCGCGCGGCTCCGTCCCCGTCACCGCCACCGCGTCCGGCGGGCCCAGGGCCGCCGGTATCAGCGGCTCGAAGCCGGCCCGGCGCGCCGCCTCCGCGAGACCCACCGGCGCCGGGCAGCCCGGCACCCCGGCCGCGACGCCCGGCGCGGGCGGCGCCTCCGGCACGTACCGCACCGCGACTCCGCCGAAGCCCAGCCAGTCCACGACCGCGGCCCGCACCGGAGGAGTGAGCACCGCGACCATCAGCAGCCCCGACAGCGAGGCGACCAGTGCCTTCCAGCGCCGCCGCAGCCACGCCCGTCCCGGCGGCTCCGGCACCGGCTCCGGGACCGGCACCCGCTCGGCCAGGAGCTGGGCGAGCACCCGCTCGGCCATCGTCGTCCCGTCCACGTCCGGCACCTTCAGCGCGCGCCCGAGGTCCCGCAGCTCCTCCGGCAGCCCTCCGTCATCCCCGGCCATGCTCGTCACCTCCCTTCAGCTCCGTCCCCAGCCTCTTCAGCGCCCGGCTCAGCCGGGACTTCACCGTCCCGCGCGGCCAGCCCAGCGCCTCGGCCGTCTCCGCCTCGTCCAGCTCCAGCAGATAGCGGTGCACCACCACCTGCCGCTGCTCCTCGCCCAGCCCGTCGAGCGCCGCGAGCAGCCGTCCTCTCCGCTCGTGCTCCTCCGCCGCCACCGCCGGGTCCGCGCCCTCCGGTATCAGCGGCTCGCCCGCCAGCAGCTCCGCCTCCCGCCCCGCCACGGCCCGCTGCCGGCCCGCCGAGCGCAGTGTGTTCCTCGTCTCATTGGCCACGATGCTCAGCAGCCACGGCCGGAACGACGCCCCGTCCTTGAAGCCGCCCAGCGACCGATACGCCTTGAAGAACGCCTGCTGCACCACGTCCTCCGCGTCCGGGCCCGCGCCGCAGGCCACCGCGGCCCGCAGCGCCACCCCGGTGTGCGCGCGGACCAGCTCCGCGTACGCCTCGGTCTCCCCGGCGCGCACACGGGCGATCACGGCCCCCTCGTCGGCGACGACTCGGCCCCCCTCCCGGGTCCCCTCCCTCGTCCTCACACCTCTGATACACCGGCAGTCCGGGATCGGTTCCCACACCTGAGAGAATGATGAGCATGGCCTCTGAACGTCTTCGTGTGCTCTCCGGAATCCAGCCCACCGCAGGCTCGTTCCACCTCGGCAACTACCTCGGCGCCGTACGTCAGTGGGTCGCGCTGCAGGAGACCCACGACGCCTTCTACATGGTCGTCGACCTGCACGCGATCACGGTCCCGCAGGACCCGGCCGAGCTGCGCGCCAACACCCGGCTCGCCGCCGCCCAGCTGCTCGCCGCCGGCCTCGACCCGGAGCGCTGCACCCTCTTCGTCCAGAGCCACGTCCCCGAGCACGCGCAGCTCGGCTGGGTCATGAACTGCCTCACCGGCTTCGGCGAGGCCTCCCGCATGACCCAGTTCAAGGACAAGTCCGCGAAGCAGGGCGCCGACCGCGCCACCGTCGGCCTCTTCACCTACCCGATCCTCCAGGTCGCCGACATCCTGCTCTACCAGGCCCACCAGGTCCCGGTCGGCGAGGACCAGCGCCAGCACATCGAGCTGACCCGCGACCTCGCCGAGCGCTTCAACGGCCGCTTCGGCGAGACGTTCACGATCCCGGCGCCGTACATCCTCAAGGAGACGGCGAAGATCTACGACCTGCAGGACCCGACGATCAAGATGAGCAAGTCGGCGTCGACGCCCAAGGGCCTGATCAACCTGCTCGACGACCCGAAGACGACGGCGAAGAAGGTCAAGAGCGCGGTCACCGACACCGACACGGTCATCCGCTTCGACCCGGAGAACAAGGCCGGCGTCTCCAACCTGCTGACGATCATGTCCACGCTCACCTCCACCTCGGTCGCCGACCTGGAGAAGAGCTACGAGGGCAAGATGTACGGCGCTCTGAAGACCGACCTGGCCGAGGTCATGGTGGACTTCGTCACGCCGTTCCGGACCCGCACCCAGGAATACCTGGACGACCCGGAGACGCTGGACTCGATCCTGGCCAAGGGCGCGGAGAAGGCCCGCGCGGTCGCCGCGGAGACGCTGGCCCAGGCCTACGAGCGGATCGGCTTCCTGCCCGCCAAGCACTGAGCCGGCACCGCGCCGGCGCCCCGCCGGCGCCCGGCCGGCGCGGCGCCCGGGGCCGGGTCCGCGGGCCGGGCCGGGGGCCGGGTCGGAGGGCCCTGGCCACGAGGGTGGTGCAGGCCGCACACTGGCGCTGCACCATCACGCACATTTCGACGCACGACGGACGACGACGGAGGAGAACGACGTGGGGACCGTAACGCTCGGCGTTTCGATCGCGGTCCCGGAGCCTCACGGCAGCCTGCTCCAGGAGCGGCGCGCGGGCTTCGGGGATCCCGCCGCGCACGGCATTCCCACCCACGTCACCCTGCTCCCGCCGACCGAGGTGGACGCGGCCCTGCTGCCCCGGGTCCAGGCGCACCTCGCCGCGATCGCCGCGGTCAGCGACCCGTTCGCGATGCGGCTCGACGGCACCGGAACCTTCCGCCCGCTGTCCCCGGTCGTCTTCGTGAAGCTCGTCGAGGGCGCCGCCGGCTGCGACCTGCTCCAGCAGCGCATCCGGGACGCGGCCGGCCCGCTCCCGCGCGAGCTCCAGTTCCCGTACCACCCGCACGTCACCGTCGCGCACGGCATCCCCGACGAGGCCATGGACCGCGCCTTCGAGGAGCTCGCCGGTTACACGGCGGAGTGGACCTGCCGCTCCTTCGCGCTGTACGAGCAGGGCGCGGACGAGGTGTGGCGCAAGCTGTACGACTACGAGTTCGGCAGCGGCCGGACCGTCTCCGCGGTCCCGGCGCAGGGCGGCAGCCCGGTGGACGCCCCGGCGCGCACGCCCGCCGGCTGACGGCCCGCGCCGCCGCCGCTCCCGTACGGCCTCACCGCCCCCCCCCGCCGCCCGCTCCCGTCACAGCGGCAGGCGGCGGAAGACCGGCCTCGGGACGTGGCGCAGGGCCGACATCACCACGCGCAGCGCGCCCGGCACCCACACCGTCTCCGAGCGGCGCCGCAGGCCCAGCTCGATCGCCGTCGCGACCGCCTCCGGAGTCGTCGCGAGCGGCGCCTCCTCCAGGCCCTCGGTCATCTTCGAGCGGACGAACCCGGGCCGGACGACCATCACGTGCACCCCGGTGCCGTGCAGCGCGTCGCCGAGCCCCTGCGCGAAGGCGTCGAGACCGGCCTTCGACGAGCCGTAGATGAAGTTGGCCCGCCGGGCCCGCTCGCCCGCCACCGAGGAGAGCACCACGAGCGACCCGTGCCCCTGCGCCTGGAGTGCCTGCGCGCAGACCAGTCCGGCCGAGACCGCGCCGGTGTAGTTGGTCTGGGCGACGCGGACGGCCGCGAGCGGTTCGGACTCGTCGCGCGCCTGGTCGCCGAGGACGCCGAAGGCGAGCAGCACCATGTCGACGTCGCCCTCGGTGAAGATCTTGCCGAGCCGTTCCTCGTGGGAGTCGGTGTCCAGCGCGTCGAACGGGACCGTGTGGACGTCCGCGCCGAGCGCGCGCAGCGACTCGGCGGCGGCGGTGAGGCCGGGTGAGGGCCGGCCGGCCAGCCACACCGTACGGGTGCGGCGGGTGATCAGGCGGCGAGCGGTGGCGAGGCCGATCTCGGAGGTGCCGCCGAGAACGAGCAGGGACTGCGGTGCGCCGAAGGCGTCCTTCATGGCGTTCACGCTCCTCAGGAGAGCCGGTCGGGTCGACTCACAGGGCGAGGCGACGGGAGAGGTCCGAGACGAAGACGGACCGGGGATCGATACGGGCCCGCAGCTCGCGGAAGTCGGCGAGGCGCGGGTACATCGCGGCGAGCAGGTCGGGCCGCAGCCGCGAGTCCTTGGCGAGGTAGACCCGCCCGCCGGCGGCCACGACCTCCTCGTCCAGCTCGTCGAGGAACGCGCCGAGACCGGTGAGCGAGGCCGGGATGTCGAGCGCGAGGGTCCAGCCGGGCAGCGGGAAGGAGAGCCAGCCGGGATCGGCCTCGCCAAAGCGTTTGAGTACGGCGAGGAAGGAGGGACAGCCGCGGGAGGCGATCCGCCGGACGACCCGGCGCAGGGTCTCCTCCTGGCCGTGGCCGACGACGAACTGGTACTGCACGAAGCCGCCCCGGCCGTAGATCCGGTTCCAGTGCGGGACGCCGTCGAGCGGGTGGAAGAAGGAGGAGAGCCGCTGGAGCCGGTGGGTGGGGCGGCGCGGGGCCTTGCGGTACCAGAGCTCGTTGAACAGGCCGACGGTGGTGCGGCCGAGCAGGCCCTCGGGGACGTACGCGGGAGCGGCGGGCAGCCGGCCGGGCCGGAAGTCCAGGGGCGCGCGGCGGGCCCGGCGGGCGCGTACGGGCAGGGCGTCGTACGGGGCGTGGTCGCCGCGGGTCAGGACGGCGCGGCCGGTCGCGGCGCCGCGCGCGAGCAGGTCGATCCAGGCGACGGAGTAGCGGTAGCGGTGGTCGGTGGCGGTCAGCCGGGCCATCAGGTCGTCGAGGTCGGCGGCGCGTTCGGTGTCGACGGCCATGAGGGAGGTCTCGACGGGCAGCAGCCGGAGCGTCACGGAGAGGATCACGCCGGTCAGTCCCATGCCGCCGGCCGTGGCGTCGAAGAGGGGCGTGCCGGGGACGGCGGTCCGCACCTCGCCGTCGGCGGTGAGCAGGTCGAGGGAGACGACGTGGCGGGAGAAGGAGCCGGAGAGGTGGTGGTTCTTGCCGTGGATGTCGGCGCCGACGGCGCCGCCGACGGTGACGTAGCGGGTGCCGGGCGTGACGGGCACGAACCAGCCGAGCGGCAGCAGCACCTCCATGAGGTGGTGCAGGCTGACGCCGGCGTCGGCGACGACGAGCCCGGCCTCGGCGTCGACGGCGCGGATGCGGGAGAGGCCGGTCATGTCGAGCACGCAGCCGCCGGCGTTCTGCGCGGCGTCTCCGTAGGCCCGCCCGAGCCCGCGCGCGATCGACCCGCGCGCCCCGCAGGCGCGGACGGCGTCCGCGGCCTCCTCGTACGTGCGGGGACGGATCACACGGGCGTGGGTCGGGGCGGTGCGGCCCCAGCCGGTGAGGGTGTCGATGTCGGGTGCGACGCCCGGCTCGTAGTCGGTCTCGGCTGCCATGGAGGTGACCGTATCGCCGGGACTGTACCTTATGCCGGGATTGATGAGCGGTTCGCCGAAATGGGTGATTAAACGAGTGTCAGGAAAGCGTGCCGTCCCGTAGGCCGCCTCCGCGCGTCAGAGTCGCCCGTGGCTGACGGCGGCGAACCGGGGAGGCGGGCGAGACACATGCGACACGGGGACGGGGACGGCGACGACCGCACGGCGGCGGCCGCCGCCACGACGACCGCGACAGGCGGTGGCGCGGCCGTGGCCGCGCCCGCCGCGCGGACCGTGACCGGCGCGCCCGCGCCCACCGCGCGGGCTGTCACCGAGCCCGCGGTGGAGCCCGCCGCTCCGGTGGTCGCCGCGCCCGCCGCGCGGGCCATGACCGAGCCCGCGCCCGTTGCCGGTCGTGCGGCCGGTGACCCGTTGGTCCGGCGGAAGGCCGGGAGCGGCGTCCCGGGCGTCGCGCCGGACGGGCCCGCGGCCGCCTCGCGCGGCCTCACGGACGGGAGGGCGAGCGCCTGCTGCCCGCCGTCCGGCTCCGTGGCGACCGACGGCCCGGGGCCGAGGCCGGCCGCGACCGACGGCCAGGGGCCGAGGCCGGCCCCGGACGGCGACCTGGGGCCGAGGCCGGCCGCGGGCGGTGGCGCGGGCCGGGCCGGCGCCTGGGACCTGGCCGACCGGCGCGGACTGACCGTGGTGCGGGGCTGGGGAGAAGGGGCCGTCGTGGCCGGAGTGGCCCGAGGGCTGTCGTACGGCGGGGAGCACGGCGCGCTGTGGCTGGGCGCCGGGCTGCTCGGCGCGGCCCTGGACCCGGCGCGCCGGCGCGGCTGGCTGCGCGCGGTCGCGGTGGTCGGCGGCGCGCACCTGGTGAGCATGGGCGTGAAGCGGGTCGTACGGCGCCCGCGGCCGGCGCCGGAGACGTACGCGCCCCTCGTGCGCACCGCCGGCCGCCACTCCTTCCCCAGCTCCCACGCGAGTTCGGCCGCCGCCGCGGCCGTCGCCTTCGCCGCGCTGCACCCGCCCGCACGCCACGCCGTCGTTCCCGCGGCCGCCGCGATGTGCCTCTCCCGCCTCGTCGTCGGCGTCCACTACCCCAGCGACGTCGCCGCCGGAGCGCTCCTCGGCGCGGTCACGGCGGCCGCGGCCCGCACCTGGATCCGTACCGCGCCCACCGGAGGCCGCCGTGGCTGAGCCCACCACCGGGATCGCCGTCCTCGACCCGCTCGGCGCCGCGCCCCGCGTCCCCGGACGCACCGGCGCCCTCGCCACCGCCCGCGGTCTCGTCCGGACCGCCCGGCCCCGCCAGTGGGTCAAGAACGCCCTCGTCGTCGCCGCGCCCGTCGCCGCCGGCCAGCTCGGCTCCTGGCACAGCGCCGCCCGACTCGGCCTGGTCTTCGCCCTCTTCACCGCCGCCGCGTCCGCCGTCTATCTGGTCAACGACGCCCGCGACGCCGACGCCGACCGCGCCCACCCCGTCAAACGGCACCGCCCGGTCGCCGCCGGCCTCGTCCCCGTACCCCTCGCGTACGCCACGGGCGCCGCCCTCGCCCTCGGCGCGGCCGCGCTCGGCGCCCTGCTCTGCAACGCGATGACCGCGCTGCTCCTCACCGCGTACCTCGCGATGCAACTCGCCTACTGCGTCCGCCTCAAGCACGTCCTCGTCGTCGACCTCACCGTCGTCACCACCGGCTTCCTCATGCGGGCGATGATCGGCGGTGTCGCGCTCGGCATCCCGCTCTCCCGCTGGTTCCTCATCACGACCGGTTTCGGCGCGCTGTTCATGGTGGCGGCGAAGCGCTACTCCGAGGCCGTGCAGATGGAGGACGCGCAGGGCGCGACCCGTGCGCTGCTCACCCAGTACACGGCCGGATACCTGCGCTTCGTCTGGCAGCTGGCGGCCGGCGTCGCCGTCCTCGGCTACTGCCTGTGGGCCCTGGAGAGCGGGGGCGTGGCCCAGAGCGCGCTGCTTCCGTGGCGTCAGCTCTCCGTCGTCGCCTTCGTCCTCGCCGTGCTGCGCTACGCCGTCTTCGCCGACCGCGGCACGGCGGGCGAACCGGAGGACGTCGTCCTGCGCGACCGGCCGCTCGCCGTCATCGGCGTGGTGTGGGCGGCGATGTACGGCATGGCGGTGGCGGACCTGTGACCGCCTATGGACCACTGGCCGCTTCCGCCGAGAGCCACGCCGGGAGCCGTCCCGGGAGCCGCGCCGGGAGCCGCACCGAGAGCCGCGCCGGGAGCCGAGCCGAAAGCCGTCCCGGGAGCCGTGCCGGGCGGCGCGAGCTGCTCGGCTTCGCCACCGCCGGGCTCGCCGCCTACGCCGCCGACCTCGCCCTCTTCCTCTGCTTGCGCGGGCCGCTCGGCGTCGACCCGATCGCCGCCAAGGTCGGCTCCTTCCTTGCCGGCTGCACCGTCGCCTACCTCGGCAACGCCCTCGGCACCTACCGCCGCCGCGCCGTCGCCCTGCGCGAATACCTCGTCTTCTTCGCCGTGAACGTCGCCGGCGCCGCCGTCCAGCTCCTCTGTCTCGCCGCCTCCCACTACGGCCTCGGCCTCACCTCCGCCCGCGCCGACACGGTGTCAGGACTCGGCGTGGGCATGGTGCTTGCGACCTGTCTGCGATTCTGGGGTACCCGGACCCTGGTGTTCCGGAACGATCCCACCGCCTGAGGGAGAGACGTACGACATGGACTGGCTGAAGAAGCTCCCCGTCGTCGGCCCCTGGGTCACCCGCCTCCTGCGGACCCGCGTCTGGCACGCGTACGAGACGCTCGACGACGTCCGCTGGACCCGGCTCGCCGCCGCGATCACCTTCATCAGCTTCGTCGCGCTCTTCCCGCTGATCACCGTCGCCGCCGCCGTCGGCGCCGCGCTGCTCTCCGACGAACAGCTGAAGAAGATCGAGGACAAGATCGCCGACCAGGTGCCCGGCATCTCCGACCAGCTCGACATCGCGGGGCTCGTCGACAACGCCGGCACCATCGGTCTCGTCGCCGGCGCCGTGCTGCTCTTCACGGGCATCGGCTGGATCGGTTCGATGCGCGAGTGCCTGCGCGCGGTGTGGGGGCTCGACCGGGTCGACGAGGGAAATCCGTTCCTGCGCAAGGGCAAGGACACGGTCGTGCTGCTCGGACTCGGCGGTGTGATGCTCGGCTCGCTCGCCGCGTCGTGGCTCGGCTCGACCGCCGTCGGCTGGAGCGCCGAGCGGATCGGCATCTCGGACCGCGGCGCCGGCGGGATCCTGCTGGAGGTCGCCGCGGTCCTGGTGGCGGTCGTCGCGGACTTCCTGATCCTGCTGTACGTCCTGACGCTGCTGCCGGGCGTCGAGCCGCGGCGCCGGGACCTGGTGGTCGCGGCGCTGCTCGGCGCGGTCGGCTTCGAGCTGCTGAAGCTGCTGCTCGGCGGCTACATGAAGGGCGTCGCGGCGAAGTCGATGTACGGGGCCTTCGGCGTGCCGGTCGCCCTGCTCCTGTGGATCAACTTCACCGCGAAGCTGCTGCTGTTCTGCGCGGCCTGGACGGCCACCGGGGCCAAGAGCGCGGCCGAGGCGGTCAGGGATTCACCGGCGTCTGATCCGCAGCAGTCCCCGTCGAAGTCCCAGCCTCAGACACCGCCGCAGCCGCAGCCTCAGTCTCGGTCTCAGTCTCAGTCCCCGTCCCGGCCTCGGCCTCCGGCCCGGACTTCCGACGGCGGGCCGAAGCCGCCTGCGGCCAGCGGCGATTGACCACGAACGCGGCGCCCGCGAGCAGCACGAGCACGCCGCCCGCCACGCCCAGCGCGATCCCGGCGCCGCCCGACTTCTCCTGCGCGACACCGGCGTGCTGCGCGCTGCCGGCGGTGGCGTTCGTGTCCGGAGCGGGCGTGGAACCGTCGGACGAGCCGGTCCCCGTCGTCGTACGGGCCGACTTCGGCGGCACCAGCTCGCCGACCGGCTTCACCTTGCCGGAGGCCGCGAAGCCCCAGTCCAGGAGCCGGGCGGTCTCCTTGTAGACGGCGTGCTGCTCCTTCGACGACGGGTTCATGACCGTGACGAGCAGCACCCTTCCGTTGCGCTCGGCGACGCCCGTGAAGGTGGCGCCGGCGTGCGTGGTGTTGCCGTTCTTGACGCCGGCGATGCCCTGGTACGCGGGCACGCCGATGTCACCGGTCAGCAGCCGGTTGGTGTTCTGGATCTCGAAGCTCTCGCGCTTCTTGCCGGGCTTCTGCTCGCCGGGGAACTTGGCGCGGGAGGTCGCCGCGTACTCCCGGAAGTCCGGCTTCTGCATGCCGCTGCGGGCGATGAGGGTGAGGTCGTACGCGGAGGAGACCTGGCCCGGTGCGTCGTAACCGTCCGGTGAGACGACGTGGGTGTCGAGGGCCTGGAGGTCGTCGGCGTGCCGCTGCATGTCGAGGACGGTCTGCTGGACGCCGTTGTTCATCGCGGCCAGGACGTGGACGGCGTCGTTGCCGGACCGCAGGAAGACGCCGAGCCACAGGTCGTGGACGCTGTAGGTCTGCTTCTCCTTGATGCCGACGAGGCTGGAGCCGGCGCCGAGACCGGCGATGTCGGTGGCCAGGACGGTGTGGTTCGTCGTCTTGGGGAACTTGGGCAGCAGCGTGTCCGCGAAGAGCATCTTGAGGGTGGAGGCCGGGGCCAGCGGCCAGTGCGCGTTGTGCGCGGCGAGGATCTGGCCGCTCTCCGCGTCCGCCACGATCCACGAGCGCGCGCTGAGCTCCTTCGGCAGCACCGGCGCGCCGGGCAGGAGCTGCACCTGGGTGCCGGGCTGCGAGAGCAGTGTGCCGCCGACGCTGGACATGCGGGTGGGAGGCTGGGGCTGCGGGGCCTTGCCGTCGGCGTGCGCGGGAGCGGCGACGAGCAGGGGGAGCAGGGTGGCGGCGGCGGTCGCCGTGAGGGCGGTGCGGGCGGCCTTCGCGGTCATCTTCGAAGCGGACACGATCGAGAACGTACATCCCCGGAAGCGGGTTCCGAACCCCGCGGGGCGGTTCGTCCCCGCTCGTCCACCCGTCCGCAGGCCTGCCCGCGGGGCCCGCGGGGCCGGCGGTGATACTGGGACCATGAAGCTCAGCCGTCCCGTCTCCTGGTTCCTGCTCGCGTTCGGCGTGTGGAGCTGGTTCATCTGGATCACTTTCGTCAAGAATCTGGCCAACGACGCGAGCGGCCTCGCCTTCGACGACGCGGGTGATCCGACGGCCTACTTCTGGGTTCACCTGCTGCTTGCGGTCACGTCCTTTGTCTTGGGGACGGCGGTCGGAGTGATCGGGTTGCGTGGCGTTCGGGCGCTTCGGCGCGAGCGCGGTTAGCGATACGGGGGTTCGTCGGGCGTGGTCGTCTTCCTGCTGGTCATGGTGGTGGTCCTCGCCCTCCTGGGCGCGGTCCACCGGTACGTGTGGCAGCGCCTCGTGCGCGATCTCACAGCGCCGGGCGGCCTCGCCCGCCGCCTCGGCACCGCCGCGGCGGTCGTCCTGCCGCTGCTGTCGCTCGCGGCCCTCGTCTCCGGCCGCGCCGGCGCGCCCTTCCCGCTGGAGCAGGCCGTCGCCTGGCCCGGCTTCCTGTGGCTCGCCCTCCTCCTCTACGTCACGCTCGCCCTGGCCGTGACGGAGCCCCTGCGGCCGCTCCTGCGCCACCTGCTCGCCCGCCGGTCCGCCGCCCGGCCCGCCCCGCCGGAGGCCGCCGCCGAGGCCGCCCCGGCCTCAGCTCCGGCTCCCGCTCCCGCGCCGGCCGGAGCCCCGCCCGCCGCCCTCACCGCGGCCCCGGCCTCCGCACCCTCACCCTCCGCCCCCGGCGCCGCCCCGGCGGGCGCCACGGCGGCGCCGCCCGAGCACGCCGCTCCCGCCGCACCCGAGGCCTCCGCTCCCGCCGCTCCCGTCGACCCTGCCGCTTCCGTCGATCCCTCCCGGCGCCTCTTCGTCAACCGCCTCGTCTCCGGCGCCGCCGCCGCCGTCGCCGTCGGGACCGTCGGCTTCGGGACGTACGGCGTGCTGCGCGGACCGCGCCTGAAGCGGGTCGTCGTGCCGCTGGCCAAGCTGCCGCGCGCGGCGCACGGCTACCGGATCGCGGTGGTGTCGGACATCCACCTCGGGCCCATCCTGGGCCGGGCGCACACGCAGCGGATCGTCGACACGATCAACGCGGCCCAGCCCGACCTCGTCGCCGTGGTCGGCGACCTCGTCGACGGGAGCGTCGAGAACCTCGGGCCCGCCGCCGAGCCGCTCGCGCGGCTGAGGGCCCGGGACGGCGCGTTCTTCGTGACCGGCAACCACGAGTACTTCTCGGGCGCCGACGCCTGGGTCGACCACGTCCGCGACCTCGGACTGCGCCCGCTGCGCAACGCCCGCGTCGAGATCGGCGCCGGCTTCGACCTGGCCGGCGTCGACGACGTGGCCGGCGAGCGCGAGGGGCAGGGGCCCGACTTCGGGAAGGCGCTCGGCGACCGGGACCGGTCCCGTACGGCCGTGCTGCTCGCGCACCAGCCGATCGTCATCGACGACGCCGTGCGCCACGGCGTCGACCTCCAGCTCTCCGGCCACACCCACGGCGGCCAGCTCTGGCCCGGCAACTACCTCGCCGAGCTCGCCAATCCGACCGTCGCGGGCCTCGAACGCTACGGCGACACCCAGCTCTACGTGTCACGCGGCGCCGGCGCCTGGGGACCGCCGGTCCGGGTGGGCGCGCCGTCCGACATCACCGTCGTGGAGCTCGCCTCGAAACAGGCGTGACGCAGCGCTTCGTGACCGGTACGTACCGCTCGGTCCGCTGAAACACCACATCCCCGTACATATACCTGCAGTGTGAAGGTTTACTCTTCCACCAGTGAAGGTCGTGTGATTGGCTGACGCCATCGCGGCCGGCCTTTTTCCGCCGCGGCCAGGGGTGGGCACGCGAAAGAGGAAGCACGTCTCATGCGGTCGACGGTCCGTCTGCGGATTCTGATCACTTGTGGGGTTGTGGTGGCCGCCGGAATCGGGGGCTGGAAGCTGCTGCCCTCGGACGACGTACGGACCGACCCGATCGCCGTCGGCACCACCGACGAGGTGACGTCCCTCGACCCGGCCGGCGCCTACGACGCCGGTTCCTGGGCCCTGTACAGCAACGTCTTCCAGTCACTGCTCACCTTCAAGCCCGGCTTCACCACCCCGGTCCCCGACGCCGCCGAGAGCTGCCGTTTCGTCGGCTCGAAGCTCACCACGTACGAGTGCGAGCTGCGCGACGACCTCACCTTCGCCAACGGCCACAAGATCACCGGCGAGGACGTCCGCTACTCCTTCGAGCGGATGCTGGCGATCAAGACGGACGTCGGCCCGCAGCCGCTGTTCCCGACGCTCAAGAAGGTCGTCGCCCACGGCCAGAAGGTGACCTTCCAGCTCAGCGGACGTGACGCCACCTTCCCGCTGAAGCTCGCGACCGGCGCCGGCTCGATCGTCGACCACACCGCCTACCCCGCCAAGTCGCTGCGCACCGGCAACGTCGTGGACGGCTCCGGCCCGTACGTCCTCAAGGACTACCAGCCGGGCGTCAGCGCCCGCTTCGAGCCCAACCCGAACTACCGGGGCGCCGTCACCAAGACCGGCCGCACGGTCGTCGTGAAGTACTTCAAGGAGTCCGAGCAGCTCGCCGCCGCCTGGAAGGGCGATCAGGTCGACGTGACGCACCGGCAGATGCCGCCGGAGTTCCTCAACGCGCTGAACGACGCCCCGCAGGACGGCACCAAGATCACCGAGGCGGCCAGCGCCGAGATCCGCAACCTCAACTTCAACGTGCGCCCCGGCTCGGCGATGGCGAAGAAGGCGGTCCGGCAGGCCGTCGCCGCCGTGATCGACCGCCCGGCGATCACCACCGGCCCGTACAAGGGCACGGTCGAGCCGCTGTACTCCCTCATTCCGCAGGGCTTCACGGGCCACAGCACCGCCTTCTACGACGCGTATCCGGAGCCCAGCACCGCCAAGGCCGAGCAGCTGCTGCGGGCGGCCGGCGTCGACACACCCGTGAAGTTCACCCTCGGCCACCGCAAGGACGCCGTCTACGCCGACGAGGCCGCCGAGCTGAAGAAGCAGCTGGAGGACACCGGCCTCTTCGAGGTCGAGGTCGTGCCGGTGCCGTGGACCGACTTCCAGAAGCAGTACGCGCAGGGCAAGTTCGACGCGTACACGGTCGGCTGGCTCCCCGACTTCCCGGACTCCGACAGCTTCACCGCACCGCTCGTCGGCACCGACAACACCCTGCACAACGCCTTCTCGAACGCGGCGATCGACTCGCTGATCGCCTCGACGCAGCAGTACAGCGACCGCGCGCGGGCGTCCGCCGACTTCAAGGCCATCCAGGCCGAGGTCGCCAAGGACGTGCCGCTGGTGCCGCTGTGGCAGAAGAAGGACTACGTGCTGTCGACCGAGGCCGTCGCCGGTTCGCAGTACCTGTCGGACGGCACGGGCATCTGGCGCCTGTGGGAACTCAGCTGGATCTAGCGGGCGTCCTCCGAGGCATCCTCGGGGGCGTCCTGGCGGACGGCCTCGGCGGTGCCCCGGCCCGGGCCCTCTGACGGCGCCGGGGTCAGGACTTGTTCTTGGCCGCCCGCTTCGGCTTGCCCGAGGCCGCCATCCCGGCCGCCGTCGGCATGAAGTCGGACAGGACGTCGTGGACGTCCGTGACCAGCGGACGCAGGATCCGGAAGCGGGACAGCGAGATGGCCCGGGCGGTGACCGGGGCCAGCCGCTCCACCAGGCGGCGGCTGTTGGCGGCGTTCTCGGAGCGGTCGTACACCCAGAACAGCACCAGGCCCATCTGCTGCAGCCACAGCAACCGCGGCAGCGGCTCGGCCAGTTCGGGGTCGACCTTCACCGACGCGCCGCGGATGACCCGCCGGTGGACCTCGATCGCCGCCTCGCGCGGGCCCGTCGACTCGGGCGAGAAGGGGCTGAGCGGACTGTCCGGGTCGGCGGCGTTCTTGAAGAACTGGGCCGCGAACTCGTGGTACGGCTCCGCGATGTCGAGCCAGGCCAGGAGCACGCCCCTGATGCGGGAGGTCAGATCCTTCTGGCCGCCCTCCAGGATCGGTTCGACGGCCGCCTGGTGCTCCTCGGCGATCCGGTCGTAGAAGCCCTGGACCAGGTGCTCCTTGGAAGAGAAGTAGTAGTAGGCGTTGCCGACGGAGACGCCGGCCTCCTGCGCGATGGCCCGCATCGTCGTCTTGTCGTAACCGCGCTCCTTGAACAGCCGGAGCGCGGTCTCCAGGATGAGCGCGCGGGTCTGCTCGCTCTTGGGCGCCTTGGCGGGCGGGTCCTGCTTCTCTTCCATCGCGTCCTTCACAACTCCTGAGCCTAGCCGGACGAGCTGTGTGTCCCGCACCGCCCGTCGGCGCAGGACTCCCCGGCCTCGCCCTTGAGGCGTTCGCGCCACCTGGCGGCGGCGAGGACGGTCGCGCGGGCGAAGGGCTGCCCGGCCGGAGTGGCCAGCCAGTGGGCCTTGGGCCGGTACTCGGCCAGGGCCCACAGGCAGACGATCCAGGCGGCGGTGGCGCGGTAGACCTGGCCGCCGTCCCCGACCACGGTGATCTCCCGCAGGGTGTCGGCGTGGTCGAGGGCCGGGAAGCGCCGCCGCGCCTCGGCGGAGCCGGCCGGGACCAGGTCCATCGGTACGAGCCGGGGCTGGCGCAGCAGCCAGTGCCTCAGGTGGACGCAGAGCGGGCAGTCGGCGTCGTAGAGGACCGTCAGGTGCCGCACCGGCGCGTCCGGGTCCACGGCGGGACCGGCGACGGGCTCCACGGCGGGACCGGTCGGGGTGGCGGGCATCGGCGTCAGGCGCCGGTGGCCGGAGTCGCCCACGGGCCCGGTGCCTGCGGGCCGCCCCTGCCCGGGCCGGTCCAGCCCTGCGGCGGCACCGGCGGGACCTGGCCGCGCTCCATGACGCCCCGGCGGCGGATCTTGTTGAGGACGTAGACGTTGGCGAGGTGCATCACGCCGAGGACCAGCAGCACGACGCCGAGCTTGACCGAGAGGGCCTCGAAGAGCCGGCGGGCGTCGACGACGGTGTCGTCCTGGCTGAGGTAGAGGGCGACGAAGCCGAAGTTGACGAGGTAGAAGCCGACGACGAGCAGGTGGTTCACGGCGTCCGCGAGCTTCTCGTTCCCGTGCAGCACGTCGGCGAGGAAGACCTTGCCGTTGCGGCTGAGGGTGCGGGCGACCCAGACGGTGAGCCCGACGCTGATGAGCAGGTAGACGACGTACGCGACGACAGTGAGGTCCATGCCCCACGCTCCCTTGAACGCGTTCAAAGCTGACGTCGAAGACTCTAGACCTCATCTTGAACGTGTTCAAGTCAGCTTCGTGTGCGGAGGGGAAGGCGGAGGGGAATCCTGAGGAGGATCCGGGCGAGGGTCCGGAGGCGGCGGCTTCCGGACCCGGCTCAGCCGGCGCCGAACCGCCGCACGCCCGGCAGCAGCGCCGTTCCCAGGCAGCAGCCCGCCACCGCCACCGCCGCCGCGAGCAGCGGGAGCTCCGGGCCCCAGGCGGAGGCGGCGAGCGGGGCCAGGGCGTAGCCGAGCGGCATCGCGGCGAAGGACAGGAGCCAGTCGTACGAGGTGACGCGCGCGAGCGCGTGGGCCGGAACGGCCCGCTGCACCGCCGTCTCCCAGACCGGCGTGAGGAATCCGAGGCCGCCCTGCGCGAGCCCGTACGCGCCGATGACGACCGGCCCGGGCGCGTTCGCCGCGAGGAGCACCAGCGGCAGCGCGTAGGTGGCGAGGCCGGCGTTGGCGGCGAGGATCGGGCGCCGGGGCCGGATCCGGTCGGCGGCGAGCGAGCCGAGCAGCAGCCCGACCGCCCCGGCCTGGAGGAAGGCCGCCCAGGCGAGGTCGCCACCCATCCGCTCGACGGCGAGCGCGGGGCCCAGGGTCATCAGGACGGCGGCGGCGCCGTTCCAGGCGCTGTGGCCGATGAGGCTGCTCCAGTACCAGTCGCGGGTGCGCACCTCCCGCCAGCCCTCCTTGAGGTCGGCGAGGACCGAGGAGCGGCGCGGGGCCGTGACCGGTGCGACCCGCACCGCGCACAGCAGCGCGGCGCTGACCGCGAAGCTCGCCGCGTCGAGGACGAAGGCCCAGCCGGGGCCGACGGTCAGGATGAGCGTTCCGGCGAGGGCCGGGCCGCCGACCCGGCTGACGCTGTAGGCCACCGCCATGGCCGCGTTGGCCCGCTGCAGCTGCTCCGCCGCGACGGTGCCCTTGACCAGGGGCGAGGTGGTCGGCGTCGCGAAGGCCCCGGCCGCGCCGCCGGCGACCTCGACGGCGGCGATCACCGCGAGCGAGGGCGTCCCGCTCAGCAGCTGGACGCCGACGACGAGTTGGGTGACGCAGCGGACGAGGTCCATCGCGAGGGCGACCGTGCGGGCGTCGAACCGGTCGCCGACGACGCCGCCCAGCGGCAGCAGGAGCAGCTTCGGCACCATCGAGCAGGCGAGCACGAGGGCCAGCGCGGAGGTGGAGCCGGTCGCCTTCAGGACGGCGAGGGCGAGGGCGGCCGGGATGGCGGCGTCACCGAGCAGGGAGAGCGCGCGCCCGGCGAAGAGCAGGCGGAAGGAGCGGCTGCGGAGGGGATGCATGACCGCGAGATTATTTCGGTGCCGAATAATTCGTCAACGAAATACTTCGGGAGGGACGTCGGCGCCGTCCGACGTACGATCAGCCCATGGCACCCACCGAGGCCCCGCGCGGCACGCCCGACGAGACACCGCAGGAGCCCGCGCGCGACTGGACCGACGAGCACGTCGCGCGCTGGCGGCCCGTCCTGCCCGGCCTCGACCCGGTGGTCGAAGGCGCGGTCACCCGGATGAAGAAGCTCTCCGTCCACCTGCGCCGGGTCCGCGAGCAGTCCCTCGTCGACTTCGACCTCGAACGCCACGAGTTCGACACCCTCCACAAGCTCGCCGGCCGCGGCGGCAGCGCCGCGCCCTCCGAACTCGCCCAGGACCTCGACCTCGCGCCCGCCTCCGTCACCGGCCGCCTCGACGCCCTGGAGAAGCGCGGCTTCGTCCGCCGCACCCAGTCGACCACCGACCGCCGCCGCGTCGTCGTCGAACTCACCGCCTCCGGCCGCGAGACCTGGCTCGGCGCCATGGACGTCCTCGGCCACGAGGAGTACCGCCTCCTCGGCGTCCTGACGCCCGAGGAGCGCACCACCCTCAACGACCTGCTGCGCCGCATCATGCTCACCGCCGAGGAGAACCCCACGACCGAGCCCTGGCACGGCTGAACCGAGCCCTGGCACGGCTGACCGGTCGCGGGGACCCGCCGGGCCTCACATGCTCAGCGAGCGGGCGTAGTTCAGCTGACCCATGACCCAGTGGATGGTGTCCGGGCCGGTCGCCGGGATCATCGTCGCGTGGTGGCGGCCGCCGCTGGTCACCGTGACCTGGATGAAGCCCGTCGTCTGCTTCTCCTTCATCAGCAGGAACAGCAGACCGATCAGGCACAGCAGCGCGAACACGATCGCCAGCACGATCGCGACCGTCGGGATCTTCTCCTCGGTCCGCGACATGTCCATCGCGTTCCACACCGCGCCCTTGAGCGGCATGGTGCCGGCCGGCGTGACGATCTGGTCGCCGACGATCGTGATGTCGCCGAGCGCCAGCAGCGGCGCGCCGCCGCCCGGCGGCACCGCACCGTACTGCGGCGGCACCGGCACGCCGGCCGGCAACGTCGGCTGGTACGGCGGCGGCTGCTGCGGGTATCCGTACCCCGGCGCCCCGGCCTGCTGACCGCCCGGCCCCCACTCGTAACTGCCCGAGTCCTCCGGCCGGTAAGGGTTCGGCTCGCTCATCAGTCCCCGTCCTCCACTGCGTCCACACGCGAAAAAGCCCGCCTCTGCACGACGCAGCGTACAGAAGCGGGCTTCCCCGTCATGCAGTGACCAGGTGTCAGAAGCGACGCGTGATGAGCGCGCGCTTCACCTCCTGGATCGCCTTGGTGACCTCGATGCCACGCGGGCAGGCGTCCGTGCAGTTGAACGTCGTGCGGCAACGCCACACGCCGTCCTTGTCGTTCAGGATCTCCAGGCGCTGCTCGCCCGCCTCGTCACGCGAGTCGAAGATGAAGCGGTGCGCGTTGACGATCGCGGCCGGGCCGAAGTACTGCCCGTCGTTCCAGAAGACCGGGCAGGACGACGTGCACGCGGCGCACAGGATGCACTTGGTGGTGTCGTCGAAGCGCTCGCGGTCCTCGGCGGACTGCAGACGCTCACGGGTCGGCTCGTTGCCCTTGGTGACCAGGAACGGCATGACGTCCCGGTACGCCTGGAAGAACGGCTCCATGTCCACGACCAGGTCCTTCAGGACCGTCAGGCCCTTGATGGCCTCGACCGTGATGGGCTTCTCCGGGTTGATGTCCTTGATCAGCGTCTTGCAGGCGAGCCTGTTCTTGCCGTTGATCCGCATCGCGTCGGAGCCGCAGATGCCGTGCGCGCACGAGCGACGGAAGGTCAGCGTGCCGTCGAGGTCCCACTTGATCTTGTGAAGGGCGTCGAGCACACGCTCCTTCGGGTCGATCTCGATCTGGAAGTCCTCCCAGACCGCGGCGTCCGAGATCTCCGGGTTGAAGCGGCGGATCCGCATCGTGACCGTGATGTAGGGGGAGGCGGCGGAGTCGGCCTCGACCTTGTCCAGTACGGGAGTAGCCATCAGTACTTACGCTCCATCGGCTGGTAGCGGGTCTGGACGACCGGCTTGTAGTCGAGACGGACGGTCTCGGAGCCGTCCTCGCCGACCTCGCGGTACGCCATGGTGTGGCGCATGAAGTTGACGTCGTCGCGGTTCGGGTAGTCCTCGCGGTAGTGACCGCCGCGGGACTCCTTGCGCGCCAGGGCCGAGACGGCCATGACCTCGGCCAGCTCGAGCAGGTTGCCCAGCTCGATGGCCTCCAGGAGGTCGGTGTTGAAGCGCTTGCCCTTGTCCTGGACGGACACGTTCTTGTAGCGCGCGCGCAGCTCGGCGATCTTCTCGACGGCCGTCTTGATCGTCTGCTCGGTGCGGAACACCATCACGTTGGCGTCCATCGTCTCCTGGAGCTCACGGCGCAGGTCGGCGACCCGCTCGTTGCCCGTGGAGTTGCGCAGCCGCTCGATCTGCTCGACGACGAAGGCCTCGGGGTTCTCCGGCAGCTCGACGAAGTCGTGCTTGGCGGAGTACTCGGCGGCGGCGATGCCGGAGCGCTTGCCGAAGACGTTGATGTCGAGCAGCGAGTTGGTGCCGAGGCGGTTGGCGCCGTGCACCGACACGCAGGCGACCTCGCCGGCCGCGTACAGGCCCGGGACGACGGTGGTGTTGTCCGAGAGGACCTCACCCTCGACGTTGGTCGGGATGCCGCCCATGGCGTAGTGCGCGGTGGGCTGGATCGGGATCGGGTCCGTGTACGGCTCGATGCCGAGGTACGTACGGGCGAACTCGGTGATGTCCGGGAGCTTGGCGTCCAGCTGCTCCGGCGGCAGGTGGGTGAGGTCCAGGTAGACGTGGTCGCCCTCGGGACCGCAGCCGCGGCCCTCGCGGATCTCCGTGTAGATGGAGCGGGAGACGACGTCACGGGACGCGAGGTCCTTCATGACCGGCGCGTACTTCTCCATGAAGCGCTCGCCGTCCTTGTTGCGCAGGATGCCGCCCTCACCGCGGGCGCCCTCCGTGAGCAGGATGCCCATGCGCCAGATGCCCGTCGGGTGGAACTGGAAGAACTCCATGTCCTCCAGCGGCAGACCACGGCGGTAGCAGGCGGCCTGGCCGTCACCGGTCAGGGTGTGGGCGTTGGACGTCACCTTGAAGAACTTGCCGGTGCCGCCGGACGCGTAGATCACGGCCTTCGCCTGGAAGACGTGGATCTCGCCGGTGGCCAGCTCGTAGGCGACCACACCGGCGGAGTGCTTGACGCCGTCGACCTCGGTGATCAACTGGTCCAGGACGTAGAACTCGTTGAAGAACTCCACGCCCTCCTTGACGCAGTTCTGGTACAGCGTCTGGAGGATCATGTGGCCGGTGCGGTCCGCGGCGTAGCAGGACCGGCGGACCGGGGCCTCGCCGTGGTTGCGGGAGTGACCGCCGAAGCGGCGCTGGTCGATGGTGCCGTTCGGGGTCCGGTTGAACGGCAGGCCCATCTTCTCCAGGTCGAGGACGGCGTCGATGGCCTCCTTCGCCAGGATCTCGGCGGCGTCCTGGTCGACCAGGTAGTCACCGCCCTTGACCGTGTCGAAGGTGTGCCACTCCCAGTTGTCCTCCTCCACGTTCGCCAGCGCGGCGGCCATGCCGCCCTGCGCGGCGCCCGTGTGGGAGCGGGTCGGGTAGAGCTTCGTCAGCACGGCGGTGCGGCTGCGCTTCGTCGCCTCGATGGCGGCGCGCATGCCGGCGCCGCCGGCGCCGACGATGACGGTGTCGTACTTGTGGAACTTCATGACGTGGATTACCTCAGCCCCGTGCCTAGCGGATGTTCGGGTCGAAGGTGAAGATCACCAGCGTGCCCAGAAGGATGGTGAACACCGTGGCGGTGTACAGCAGGCCCTTGAGCCACAGACGCGTGTTGGCGCGCTCCGCGTAGTCGTTGACGACCGTGCGGAGGCCGTTGGCGCCGTGCAGCATCGCCAGCCACAGCATCAGCAGGTCCCAGACCTGCCAGAACGGGGACGCCCAGCGGCCGGCCACGAAGGCGAAGCCGATCTTGGAGACGCCGCCGTCCAGCACGAGCTGGATCAGCAGGTGGCCGACGACGAGGACGACGAGGACGATGCCCGAGAGGCGCATGAAGAGCCACGCGGCCATCTCGAAGTTGCCTCGGGTCGCCCGCGGCGTCTTGCCGGTGCGCTTGCGCGGGGCCTCGATGTACGGGGCCGGGTTGTCGATGCCGTACGGGGCAGTGCCCTCGACGGGACCGATCGCGGTGGAGGTGTCAGCGGTGGTCATGTCTGGTCTCAGCTCCCGAACACTTCACGCGCGGCGTGGGCGAGGACGGGGTAGACGGCGCCCGCCATCAGTACGACCCAGACGCCCACGACGGTCCAGAGCATCTGCTTCTGGTAGCGCGGGCCCTTGGACCAGAAGTCCACGGCGATGACACGGAGACCGTTCAGCGCGTGGAAGAGGATGGCGGCGACGAGGCCGTACTCGAGGAGTGCGACGATCGGCGTCTTGTACGTCGCCACGACATCGTCGTACGCCTCGGGGGAGACACGGACGAGAGCGGTGTCAAGGACGTGTACGAACAGGAAGAAGAAGATGAGGACGCCGGTGACTCGGTGAGCCACCCAGGACCACATTCCTTCCCGGCCGCGGTACAGCGTTCCAGCCGGCACGGAAAAACCCTCCGGGAGCGGGGATCGGGGCCGGCCGGCTTCTCTGTCGGTCTGGCCCGGCCGGGTACGGTCCACCGGCCCCGGTCATCGTAGCGACGACTCGTCGGTTCGCTCGCGCGGGGTCCGTCAGTGTGATCAAAGAGGCACGGACGGGCTATCCGTGTGCCCCGTATTACCGCATTCCGGGCGAACTCACCACGCGGCGATCGAACGGGTGAGCCGAGTACGGGCCAGCCGGCGCAGCTCCTCCGCGGCGACGACCCGTTCCTCCTCCCTTTCGTTGCCGAGACGTGACCGGATGGCGGCCAGGACCTGGTCGAGCCGCTCACCGGCCGGCACCCCGTCCAGGCTGATCACGAAGGCGTGGCCGAAGCTCGACTCGTACGCGGCGAGCGCGGCGCGCAGCGCGGTGCGGGCGGCCGGCGGCGCGTCCGGGTGCGGCAGGCCGGAGCTCTCGCGGGACAGCGCCTCGTCGAGATCGCCTCGCGTCAGGTCGTAACCGGCCTCGTCGGCGGCCGCGAGCAGCGCGTCGAGCGTCGGGTACGGTCGGTGCGCGGCCACCCGTTCGGCCCAACGGCGGCTGCCGTGGCAGTCGAGCAGCAGCGCCTCGGCGACGTGCGCCGGAGCCGCGTTGAAACGCACGAGGCCCGTGAGGTGCCGGCCCGTGCCCTGCTGGGCAGGTATGGCGGGGGAGACCGGGGTCCGGCAGGAGCCGGCGTGGATGTCGCTGGTCAGCGGGGACTCCGGGAGCGAGGGACGGAGGCGAGGGGCGCTGGCGAAGTGGCAGCTGTGACGCCACGCTATCGGCGGGACGGGGGAAGTGTCCGACGGATGCGCGAATTTCACCTGGACGAGTGGGTTTCGTCGAAGGACTTTACGGAAGACCCGAAAAGCCCGGGATGCCGTGGTTCGCGCGATGAGGGAGGATTCCGGGTGATGCGGTACTCCATACGAGGGCCCCGTCGGGGCCCCGCACTGACGGCGGCCGCGGTGGCACTGGTCACCGTGGCGGCCTGCTCGAACGGATCCGCCTCGGGCCCGCCCGCGGGCAGCGGCACCGGCACCGGTACGGGCTCCGCCGCCTCCACCGCGGCGCCCACCTCGGCCGCGCCACCGCCGAGTCCGACGCCCAGCAGGACCTATCCGCTGTCCACCGCGCCGCGCGTGATCCCCGCCGTCCGCTCCCACCAGGCCGCCCGCGGCCCCGGCTGGAAGCCCGGACCGGACGCCGGCGTCGTGGTCGCCGCGAAGGACGAGGCGGCGCTGGCCGACGAGGCCCGGCTGATCGCCGGCGAGCTGCGCGTCCCGTACCGCGGCACCGCCGCCGCCCGGCCCGGCGACGTCAGCCTCGCGCTCGGCGGGCAGGGCGGGGCCGAGTCGTACACCCTCACCGTCCGGGGCGGCGGCGTCCGCATCACCGGGCCCGGCGAGGCCGGTGTCTTCTACGGCACGCGCACGCTCAAGCAGTCCGTCCGGTCCACCGGCGCGATGCCCGAGGGCGTCGTCACCGACGCGCCCGCCAAGCCCCAGCGCGGACTGATGGTCGACATCGCCCGCAAGTACTTCACGGCCGGCTGGATCGAGGACCGGCTGCGCGAGATGGCCGACCTCAAGCTCAACCAGCTCGGCCTGCACTTCTCCGACGACCAGGGCTTCCGCATCGCCTCCGACAGCCACCCGGAGATCGTCTCCGAACGGCACCTCAGCAAGGCCGAGGTGCGGCGGATCGTCGCCCTCGCCCAGAGCCTGCACATCACCGTCGTCCCCGAGATCGACTCGCCCGGACACCTCGGCGCGGTCATCGCCGCCCACCCCGACCTCCAGCTCGTCAGCGCCACGGGCCGCCGCCCGGCCGGCACGGTCGACATCTCCAAGCCGGCCTCGGCGAAGATCGTCGACGACCTGCTGCGCGAGTACACGGGCCTCTTCCCCGGCGCCTCCTGGCACCTCGGCGGCGACGAGTACGTCGCCCTGATGGCCAAGAACCCCGAGGCGACCTATCCGCAGCTCGCCCGCGCGGCCACGGCGAAGTACGGCCCGTCCGGCCGGATCCAGGACCTGGCCACCGACTGGCTGAACGGCCGCGCGGCCGTCGTGCGGCCGACCGGCAAGCAACTGCGCGCCTGGAACGACGGCTTCTACACCGGCGGCGTGACGAGCGCCGCCAAGGACCTCCAGGTCGCCTACTGGACCGGCAACGAGATCGGCGCCCGCCCGCCCGCCTCGTATCTGAGCGCCGGCCGCACCATGCTCAACTACAACGACAAGTACCTCTACTACGTCCTCGGCAAGCCCAAGCTCTTCCCGTACCCGACCGGCCGCCGCATCTACGAGCAGTGGACCCCGCTCGTCGTCCGCGGCACCACACCCGTCCCGGCCCGCTACGACCCCCAGATCCTCGGCGGCAGCTTCGCCGTCTGGTGCGACGTGGCGACCGCCCAGACCCAGGCCCAGGTCGCGGACGGCATCCGGATGCCGCTGACGGCGACCGCCCAGAAGCTGTGGGACGCGCGCAAGCCGGCCCTGACCTGGACGGACTTCCAGACCCTGGCCGGCCGGGTCCGCTGACGCCCGGCCCGATTCCCTGTGGACGCGGGCGCCCCGGGTCCCGTACGTTCCCTCCGCCGCGGCCGACCGGCCCGCGGCGGCGCCCTGGGGAGGGCGCCGTCCCGTCCCTGGGGGGATCCGCTCCACCATGCTCCGCAACCCGAACGGCCTGTCGTACGCCGTGGTGTCCCTGCTCGGCGCGACCGCTGTCGTCGACGTCTTCGCCTTCCTCGCCGCGCTCGCCCTGCGCGCCGACCCGGTGCCGGAGGGCTCGGCCGACCTGATCGTCGCCCTGGTGTCGGTGGTGCAGCTGCTGCTGCTCGTCGCCACCGTGGTCGTCTGGATCGTCTGGTTCCACCGGACCCGGCAGAACGCCCAGGTCTGGGCGCCGGATCTGCACAGCCGCGGGCCTGGCTGGGCCATCGGCGCCTGGTTCATCCCGTTCGCCAATCTGTGGATACCGCGCAACATCGCCGCCGAGATCTGGCGTGCCAGCCGTCGGCTCCCGTACGCCCCCGACGCGCCGGGCGAGCTGGGACTGCTCAACGGCTGGTGGGCGCTGTTCGTGCTGCAAGGCCTCGTCGACCGCGTCGCGGGCCGGCTGTACGAGAAGGCCGAGACTCCTGACGCGTACGTCACGGCGGCCTCGTGGCTCGCGGCGAACGACATCGCGAACATCGCCGCCGCCGTCCTCGCGATCCTGTTCGTGCGGCGTCTGACCTCTATGCAGCACGCGAAGGCCACTGGCATGATTCCGGCCGCGCAGTGACGAAAAAGCGCCGGACGGCGCAGTAGTGGAAGTACTGCGTCCGCATCGCTGGCGAGGAGGCGTCCATGACGTCCGTGACGAGCACGAGCCTGCAGGAACTGATCGACCGCGCCGACGAGCGGGGCCTCGCGGCCGCCGGGCTCGCGTGCCTCGACCGGTGTCTGCCGCTGCTCGCGCCGGAGCGGGCCGACGTGCTGCGGCCGGTGTGGGCCGCGGTGGCGCGCGGCGACGGCGACGTGTGGGCCGAGGCGGTCGGCAAGGCGCGGGTCGAGCTGGCCGGCGTCGGGGACGAGGAGACGGACGCCGGCGGCGTCGTCACGATGGTGCGCGCGATGCTCCACGGCGTGCCCGCCGAATGGGCCGAGGGCCCGCTGCGGGAGTGGGCCGGACGGTGCTCCGGGATCGCGCTCGCCGTTCACCGGCTGTACGACGCGACCGAGGCCGGTCCGCTGCACGCGGGCGAACTCCGGCGGCAGCAGGCGGTCCTGGAGGCCGCGGCCCACGGGCCGACCGGGCTGCGCCGGGCCCGTGACCTGTCCACGGAGGGCGGGCGGGTGCTGCGCGCGGTGGTCTCGCGCCGGGCGCGTACCGCCTGAGGCGAGAAAAGCGAGAAGAGCGAGAAGGACGGGAGGGGCGGCCGGGCGGCCGCCCCTCCCGTCGTGTCGGAGGTCAGGCCTCCGGCTCGGCCGCGGGCATTGCGATCGACATCGAGGCGACGGCCTCCGCGATCTCCCGCTCGGCCCGCGCCTTGTCGAGGCCGAGCCCGGCGAGCGGGCCCTTGCCGTCCTCGAACTCGAGCAGCGCGAGCAGGATGTGCTCGGTCCCCACGTAGGGGTGACCGAGGCGCAGGGCCTCGCGGAAGGTGAGTTCCAGGACCTTCTTGGCGTCCGCGTCGTACGGGATGAGCGCGGGCACCTCCTCGACGGCCGCCGGCAGGGTCGGGGTGACCGCCTCGCGGACCTGCTCCGGGGTGACTCCCTGGTTGGTGATCCAGTGCCCGGCGAGGCCCTCGGGTTCGGCGAGCAGGCCGAGGGCCAGGTGGGCGGGGCCCGTCTTGTCGTTGCGGGCGGCGGAGGCCTCGTTCTGCGCGGCCACCACCACGTTGCGGGCCCGGGGGGTGAAGCGGGCGAAGCCGGCGGCCGGGTCCATCTTCGCCGCGTCGCCCGCGGTGTCGTCCTTGGGCACGAAGCGCTTCTGGGCGGCCTGCCGGGTGACGCCCATGCTCTTTCCGATGTCGGTCCAGGAGGCGCCGGCCCTCCTGGCCTGGTCCACGAAGTGGCCGATGAGGTGGTCGGCCACGTCACCGAGGTGGTCGGCCGCGATGACGGCGTCCGAGAGCTGGTCGAGGGCGTCGTCCGGGTGGGACTGCTTGATCGCCGCGATCAGGTCGTCGAGACGCACGGGGTTGGTCACGCCGAGTGGATTCGTCATGAGTGCAACCCTAGGTTGACAGTGCCCGGGGTGTCAACCGTGAGTTGACGGTCTGCGGCGGGGCGCGCCGGGAAACGAAAAAGGGCGCCCTCGCGGGCGCCCACACAGGAAGACGACCGGGGCCGCCACCCCCCACAGGAGAGGCCCCGGTCGTCGTCCGCGGAGCCGCAGCACGGCCCCGTACTCCTAACAGCGCCGTGCATGCGTTTTGTGTCACACCTCGCAGGCCCCCGGTCACACCGCACGAAGTTGCGACTTGTACAAAGAACCGGACCCGCGTGGACGCGACGCCCGAACAGGACGTAGCGTTCTGCTGCGCCCGGGCGGCGTGGCGGTGGCGACCAGCCGCGATGAGCACGACGACGGACGAACAGGTGTGGGGAGTGCTGGGGGACGACGCGGAGCTGACGGCCGCAGTGCTCGCCGCGCAGAACGGCGACGAGGACGCCTTCCGCGCCGTGTACCGCGCGGTGCAGCCACGGCTCCTCGGCTACATACGCACGCTGGTCGGCGAGGCCGACGCCGAGGACGTCGCCTCCGAGAGCTGGCTGCAGATCGCCCGCGACCTCGACCGCTTCAGCGGCGACGCGGACCGCTTCCGCGGCTGGGCCGCCCGCATCGCCCGCAACCGCGCCCTGGACCACATCCGGATGCGCGGCCGTCGCCCCGCCGTCGGCGGCGACGAGACCGAGCTCACCGACAAGCCCGCCGAGTCCGACACCGCGGACGAGGCCCTGGAAGCCCTGGCCACCGGCCGCACCATGCACCTCATCGCCCAGCTTCCGCAGGACCAGGCCGAGGCCGTCGTCCTGCGGGTCGTCGTCGGACTCGACGCCAAGAGCGCGGCCGACACCCTCGGCAAGCGCCCCGGCGCCGTCCGCACCGCCGCCCACCGCGGCCTGAAGAAACTCGCCGAACTCCTCGCCGCCGTCGGTCCCGACGGAGAGGCCGCCGCACTGGACGGCGTTCCTCCGCAACGCGGCCGCCGGCCGGGGTTCACGGCCCCCGGCGGTGTGACGCAATCGCGCCCGCGGACGCAGAAGGACATGTGATGGCCGACGAGCGGTACCAATGGCTCGACCAGGAGGCCGCGGAGCGGCTGCTGCGCGGCGATCCGGTCGACCCCGTCGACCCCACGGCCCGCGCCGAGGCCGTCTTCCTCGCGCGCGCCCTCGACACGGCCCGTACGCCCGCCGCCTCCGCCGCGGACGGTGAACTCCCCGGCGAGGCCGCGGCCCTCGCCGCCTTCCGCAAGGTCACCGCCGAGCGCGCCGCCCAGGCCGCCGCCCAGGGACAGGCAGGGCGGGCCACCGCGGCCGACCTCGGCGCCGTCCGGATCGCGCCGGACCGCACCGGCCACCGCTGGGGACGTTCCCTGCGCTACGGGCTGGCCGCCGCGTTCGCCGCCGTCACCGTCGGCGGAGTCGCCGTCGCCGCCGGCACGGGCGTCCTGCCGCTGACCTCCGATCCCGGCCCCGGCAGCTCCGTCGTCGCCGCCGATCCCTCCGCGCCCGCCACCTCCGGCTCGCCGAGCGGCGGCATCGGCACGGACGGGCCGGACCTGCCCAAGGACCCCGACCGGCCGACGGCCACGCCCGGCGTCACGGACGGCCCCGGCACCGCCACCGCCGGCCCCGGCGGCGACCCGACGGCCACGCCCGGCGCGACCACCGCGGGCCCGGGCCAGGAGACCGACGTCCAGCGCAGCAAGGTGGTCCAGGCCTGCCAGGAGTACCGCGCGGGCAAGCTGGCCGACAGCGGCCGGGAGCGGCTCGCGGCCGCGCTCCGGAACGGCGAGACCGTCAAGCGCTACTGCGACCGGATCCTCGCGGGCGGCCCGTCCGGCACCGCGACGCTGCCGTCCACCGGCCGTACGTCCTCGGGCGGCAACGGCGGCAGCGGATCGGGCTCCGGCTCGAACTCCGGCTCCGGCTCCGGTTCCGGCAACAAGGGATCCGACTCGGGCAACGGCGACGGCGACGGCGACGACAAGAGTGACCGAGGCGGTCACGGCGGCGGCAAGGGCCGCGGCGAGGACCGAGGCGCCGACCGTGGCGACGGCCGTGGCGACGGCCGCGATCAGGGTCTCCGTGGGACCGGCGACCACGGCCGGAACGGCTCCCGTTCATAGTCCCGACAGCCGGGTGTGACGTTTTTCGACCCCGTGACGCAGTACTGAGTGAGCCGACTGGTCATCGGCGAGCGCACGGAGCCGGGGTTCCCCCCGTACCTTCGGCTCGGCGCACCGGCGCGGGTGGGACACGTTCCCCCGGTCCCACCCGCGCCCCTTCCCTTCCAGGCCCTTTCTCCTCCGGGCCCTTTCTCCTCCGGGCCGCCTCTCCGCGGCTGCCGGCGCCCGTCAGGGCCTACCAGTGCACGACGACCTTGTCGCCGACCTTCACCTGGTCGAAGAGCACCGACAGCTTCGCCTTGTCCCGGACGTTCACGCAGCCGTGCGAGGCGCCCGCGTAGCCGCGCGCCGCGAAGTCCGCCGAGTAGTGCACCGCCTGGCCGCGGCTGAAGAACATCGCGTACGGCATCGGCGTGTGGTAGATCGTCGAGGTCCAGTCACGGGCCTTCCACTCCACCTTGAACTCGCCCTCGCGGGTCGGCGTGTTCTCCGAGCCGAAGCGCACGTCCATCGACGAGACGACCTTGCCGTCGATCATCCAGGCGAGCGTCCGGCTCTCCTTGCTGATGCACAGCACCCGCCCGGTCAGGCAGCGCGGGTCGGGCGCGTCCAGCTTGTTGGTGGTGGCCGGGCGCAGCTCGTCCGCGGTCGGCCGGTGCGTCATCGCGACCAGCTTCTGCCAGGTCGTCTCGTCCACCGAGCCGGTCTGCGGCAGGCCCCGCTTCTTCTGGAAGGACGTCACCGCGCCTCCGGTCATCGTCCCGTAGAAGCCGGTGGGCGCCCGGTCGAAGTAGCCGACCTGGCGCAGCCGCGCCTGGAGCTCGCGCACCTGCGTGTTCTCGTCGCCGTCCTTCATCAGGACCTTGCCCGCCGGAGCCCCGGTCGTGGCCGACGCGGACGGCGCGGCGGAGCCCGACGGCGGCGCCGAGGAGGGCTTGTCGTCGGTCGTGGCACCGGTCGACGGCGTGGCGGCGGGCGCCGACGTCGGCGTGCCCGAAGCACCCGAGCCGGGTGCCTGGCTGACCGTGCCGGTGCCCGGACCCGTGGGCCCGCCCTGGGCCGTACAGCCCGCGGCCAGGGCCACGGCCGCGGCGGCCAGGACTGCTCTGCGTATGACGGACGACGAACGCTTCATCGGTGTGCCCCCCGGGGAATTCACGTGTGTACCGCAAGGGATGTGTGCCCGGCCGCGCGCGGTTGCGCACGTGACCGAACGGAGACATGCATTCTGGAAGCCAGGTGAAGGTCCAGGTCGAGCGGGAGGCACCACGCATGGCGCGCGAGTCGGAGTCCGGGCTGCCCATCGAGCCGGTGTACGGGCCGGACGCCCTGGAGGGCTGGGATCCCGCGGAGAAGCTGGGCGAGCCCGGCGGGTATCCCTTCACGCGCGGGGTCTATCCGTCGATGTACACGGGCCGGCCGTGGACTATGCGCCAGTACGCGGGCTTCGGCACGGCCGTCGAGTCGAACGCCCGCTATCAGCAGCTGATCGCCCACGGCACCACCGGCCTGTCGGTCGCCTTCGACCTGCCGACGCAGATGGGCCACGACTCCGACGCGCCGATCGCGCACGGCGAGGTCGGCAAGGTGGGCGTGGCGATCGACTCGATCGAGGACATGCGGGTGCTGTTCGACGGGATCCCGCTGGACAAGGTGTCGACCTCGATGACCATCAACGCGCCGGCCGCGCTGCTGCTCCTGCTCTACCAGCTGGTCGGCGAGGAGCAGGGCGTGCCGGCCGAGCGGCTGACCGGCACGATCCAGAACGACGTGCTGAAGGAGTACATCGCCCGCGGCACGTACATCTTCCCGCCCAAGCCGTCGCTGCGGCTGATCGCCGACATCTTCAAGTACTGCCGGGCCGAGATCCCGAAGTGGAACACCATCTCGATCTCCGGCTACCACATGGCCGAGGCGGGTGCCTCGCCCGCGCAGGAGATCGCGTTCACGCTGGCCGACGGCATCGAGTACGTCCGCACCGCGGTCGCCGCCGGCATGGACGTGGACGACTTCGCGCCCCGGCTCTCCTTCTTCTTCGTGGCGCGTACGACGATCCTGGAGGAGGTCGCGAAGTTCCGGGCGGCCCGCCGGATCTGGGCGCGGGTGATGCGGGAGGAGTTCGGCGCGAAGAACCCGAAGTCGCTGATGCTGCGCTTCCACACCCAGACCGCCGGCGTGCAGCTGACCGCCCAGCAGCCCGAGGTCAACCTGGTCCGCGTCGCCGTCCAGGGCCTGGCGGCCGTGCTCGGCGGCACGCAGTCGCTGCACACCAACTCCTTCGACGAGGCCATCGCCCTGCCCACCGACAAGTCCGCCCGCCTCGCCCTGCGCACCCAGCAGGTCCTCGCCCACGAGACCGACGTCACCGCCACCGTCGACCCGTTCGCCGGCTCGTACGCCGTGGAGCGGATGACGGACGAGGTCGAGGCCGCGGCCGTGGAACTCATGCGCAAGGTGGAGGAAATGGGCGGCGCGGTCGAGGCGATCGAACGCGGCTTCCAGAAGGACGAGATCGAGCGCTCCGCCTACCGGATCGCGCAGCAGACGGAGTCCGGCGAGCGGGTCGTCGTCGGCGTCAACCGCTTCACGGTCGACGCCGAGGAGCCCTACGAGCCGCTGCGCGTCGACCCGGCCATCGAGGTCCGGCAGGCCGAACGCCTGGCCAGGCTGCGCGCCGAACGCGACCAGCAGGCCGTCGACGCGGCCCTCGCCGAGCTGCGGAAGGCCGCCGGAGGAACGGACAACGTGCTCTACCCGATGAAGGCGGCCCTCAAGGCGCGGGCGACGGTCGGCGAGGTCTGCGACGCGCTGCGCCAGGTGTGGGGCACGTACGTCCCCACCCACGCCTTCTGACGGCCGCGCGGCCACCGCGGTCCACGCCTTCCGACGGCCGTGCGGGCCCGCCGCGGTCCACGCCTGCCTTCCGCGATGCGAAACACACGGGCGGAATGTCGTACCCACGTGCGACACTCCGCTCCATGCTGGGTGTCACCGATCTGCCGACCTATCTCGCGGGCCTCGTCCTCATCATCCTCCTCCCGGGGCCGAACTCGCTGTACGTGCTGTCCGTCGCCGCCCGCAAGGGCACCCGCACCGGCTACAAGGCCGCGGCCGGGGTGTTCACCGGCGACACCGTCCTGATGACGCTCGCCGCCCTCGGCGCGGCCTCGCTGCTCCAGACCACGCCGCTGCTCTTCATGATCGTGAAGTACGCGGGCGCGGGCTATCTGACCTGGATGGCGATCGGCATGCTCCGCGCGGCCCGGTCGATGTGGCGCGCCCGCCACCAGGCCGCGGCCGAGGCCGCCGCCGAGCCGGACGAGGGCCCCGCCGAGCACCCGTACCGGCGCGCCCTGATCATCAGCCTGTTCAACCCGAAGGCGATCCTCTTCCTGATCTCCTTCTTCGTGCAGTTCGTGGACCCGTCCTACGCCTACCCGGCGCTGTCCTTCCTCGTCCTCGGCACGCTGCTGCAGATCGGCAGCTTCCTCTACCTGACCACCCTCATATTCGGCGGCACCCGCCTCGCCGCCGCCTTCCGCCGCCGCCGGCGCCTGGCCGTCGGCGCCACGACGGCGGCGGGAGCCCTCTTCCTCGGCTTCGCCGCCAAGCTCTCGCTGGCCGGTGCTTGACCCTCACACCGTGTGAGGCCGTTGCCTGGGACCCGCCATGTTCACCATCGGAGACTTCGCCCGGCACGGGCAGGTGTCGGTCCGGATGCTGCGTCACTACGACGCCGTCGGACTGCTCCGCCCGGCCCATGTCGACCCGCACAACGGCTACCGCTTCTACACGGCGGACCAGCTCGCGCGGCTGAACCGTGTCATCGCGCTCAAGGAGCTCGGCTTCACCCTCGAACAGGTGGGGGCCGTCCTCGACGAGGAGATCGGCGCGGAGGAGCTGCGCGGGATGCTGCGGCTGCGGCAGGCCGAGCTGGAAGCGGCCCTGGAGCAGGCGCGGGCGCGGCTCGCGCAGGTCGGGGCGAGGCTCCGAGCCATCGAGAGGGAGGGACGCATGTCCACCCAGGACGTCGTCGTGAAGAAGATCCCGGCCGTACGGATCGCCGAGCTGAGCGGTACGGCCGGCAGTTTCGGGCCGGAGGACATCGGTCCGGTCATCGGCCCGCTCTACCAGGAGCTGTGCGCCCGCCTGGAGGCGGCGGGCGTCAACGGGTTCGGGCCGGGCGTCGCGTACTACGAGGACGCGGGCCGGGGGGACGGCTCGATCGTCGTGCACGCCGGGATGACCGTTCCCGAGGGTACGGAGGCGGAGGGCGTCCAGGTGCACGTGCTGCCGGGCATCGAGGAGGCGGCCACCATCGTCCACCGCGGTTCCATGGACGGCATCCTGCCGACCGTGCAGACCCTGGCCGCCTGGATCGGGACCAACGGCTACCGGTCGGCCGGCTACGCCCGGGAGCTGTACCTGGAGTGCCCGGAGGACCCGGCGGGCTGGGTCGCCGAGATCCAGGAGCCGGTCACCCGCGGGTAGCCCTGGCCCTCACTTCCCGCCGAGCGCCCGCCGCTTCAGCTTCAGCGCGCGGCGGGCCAGCCGGCGCAGGCCCGGGTGGCGGGGGACCGGGAGGCCGCCGGGCAGGCCGAGCGAGGTCAGCCGGCGGCGCGTGAAGTGATGCCGGGTGGCGGCCGCGAGCGGTCCCGACAGGTGCCGTACGGCCGCGTCCCGCAGGTCCGGCCGGATCTTCGGCTGCATCGCGTAGCCGACCGCGGCGACGAGCCCGCCGAGTTCCGCCACGTCCGGCGGCCGGCGGCCGGCGGTCTCCTGGCCGGCCGCCTCCAGGTCGGGCACGAGCGCGTCCACGAGGGCCACCGGCACCCGGTTGCTGTTCTGGTACGGCGAGAGCCGGGCGACCAGCGGCCGGGTGCCGACCCGGGCGGTCTCGATCCCGTAGAAGGCGCTCGCGGTGAACAGGGCCGTGGAGAAGCAGCCCACCACGAGCGCGGGCCGCAGCTCGCGGTAGAGCACCTCGGCGAGCACCGGCCGGTCCAGGACGGTCAGTTCGGCGCCGAGCGCCTCCGCCTCCCGCACCAGCGCCTTCGACCAGGCGTCGGGCGCGGTCGGGTGCGGTTTGAAGACGAGCCGGCGGTGGCCGCGGGCGACGGCGCCGCGCACCATGCGCAGGTGCAGCTCGCCCTCCTCCTCGGGCGTGAGGAGGCCGAGCGCGGCCAGGTACTGGCCGAGGAGCAGGACGGGAGCCTCCGCCGCGGCGGGCTCCGCCGGCGCCGGTCCCGACAGTTCCTCCACGACCTTGGTGAACGCCTCGGTCGGTACGGTCTCGGCGACGGCCCCGAACTCTGCGAGCAGCAGCGGCGCGAGGCCGGGCACCAGGTCCAGGTGGAGCAGCCGCCGCACCCGCTCGCCGACCAGCGGGTCGATCTTGTTGCGGGTGGGGCCGTAGCTCATCAGGCCGTCCGCGTAGACGTCGACCGGGGCGTCCGGGAACAGCTGGGCGATCGTCAGGGCGGGCGCGACCTGGAGCGATTCCACGGCGAGTTCGATCCGGTCGGCGCCCAGGCCCCACAGCCGCCGCAGATGGCGCTGGAGCAGCGGCAGGTCGTCGGGACGGGGCGTCCAGCCGGCCGGGTGGAGCGGCTCGATGACCGCGTTCCAGTCGAGGACCTCGTCGAAACGGCCGCGCAGCCGCTCGAAGCCGGGCATCCGGTCCAGCGGGGTCGTGGTCTCGGGCACGGCGGCGTTCGTCGACACGAGCAGCAGACGCCGTCCGGCCGGACGGAAGCAGCCGCTGTCGACGGCGGCGGCCAGGGTGGCGGCGCCGTACAGCGTGGAGGCGTAGAAGATCTGCGTGGTCCCGGCGGTGCTCGCGTCGGAGCTCGCGGCCGCGGTCCGGGCGGCCGGGCTCGTGCTGGTCGCCGCGGTGGTGCCGGCGGCCCGGCTCCTGCTGGTCGCCGCGGTGGTCCCGGCGGCCGGGCCCGCGTACGAGTTCGTGGTCGCGGTGCTCGCGTCGGAGCTCGTGCGATCGCTGTGGTCGCTGGTCATGCCGCGGACGCCTCCGAGGTCGTGGCGGACGCCGGGGCGGTGGGAGCCGCCGGCGCCGGGGCCGGCCTCCGCCGCTTCAGCCGGCGCAGCGGCGCCGCCCGGTCCTCGCCCATCGCCGACAGCGCCTCCGCGAGCACGTCCTGCGGCATCCGCCGCAGCGCGCCCGCGCTCATCGCCCGCAATTTCCGTCCCACCTCCGGCTCGAATTTCGCCATGTTTCCGATGTGATGGAAAATCACCGCGCAATACGTCCGCACCGCCTTGGGAAGAAGCCGGTCCGCGTCCGGATCGCTCATTGTTTCTTCGATCACCTGGTCGAATGCGCGAATGAAATCGAGCTGCCGCACGTCGCCGATCTGGGTGAGCGAGGTGGCGACACCGCGCCGATAGAAGATGCCCAGGTCGCCGGTGACCGCGAAGGATTCCGCCTCCCGGTGCAGCCGCCAGATCCAGGGCCGGTCCTCGGCCGTCCGCAGCCCGTGCGGAAAATGCAGCAGGCCCCGCTCGAGGAGCCGCCGGTGATACATCCCGGCCCAGGCGTACGGGTAGTCCACCGAGGTCGTCCGGTCGGCCGGCAGGATCGCGTCCCTGGGCCGCAGCACCTCCCGCCGCCGCCCGACCGGCGCCCGCCGCACCGACCTGTTCCGGCCGGTCACGCGGACGTGGTCGGTGCGCAGGAAGTCGCAGCCCAGCTCGTCCATGGCCGCGACCTGGCCCGCGTAGAAGCCGGGCGAGAGCCAGTCGTCCCCGTCCAGGAAGGCCACGTACTCGCCGCGGGCCGCGTCCAGGCCGGTGTTCCGGGCGGTCGCCAGGCCCTCGTTGCGGGCGTGCCGGATCAGCCGCGCGCCCGGGATCTCGTGCCGCGCGCGCCGCAGGATCTCCGGGGTCCCGTCCGTCGAACAGTCGTCGACCAGCAGGAACTCGAAGTCCTCGCGGGCGTTCGCGCGCAGGCTTCGCAGGGCGTCGGGAGCGTATGTCTGCACGTTGTAGAACGGCACGACGACGGAGAGCTTGACCACGCGGCCGACGCTAGGCGCCGCCCCGGCATTCGCCCTGACCGAGAGGCGGATGCCCGGTGAACACAAAGCGGCGGGCCTCTTAACCACCTCGGACCGCTTTCCCATTCTGTCCGTTTCCCGCAATGCGTCATGGTGCTGTTAACCATTTGTTGCGGCCCAGTTGGGCCGCGAATCCCCCGGCCCTCCTAGCGTCCTCGACGTGCCCTCACGTACCGAACGAGCGGTGCGCGTCGCCGTTCTCGCCGACTCCGACACCCGGTGGAAATGGGGCGTGCTCACCGCACGCAGAATCACCGCGCCGAACGCCGCACCCACCGGCTTCGTACTGCGCGGCCGGGCCACTCCCACCGCCCGCCAGCTCGCCGAGACCGCGGTGTCCGACACCGCGCCGCGCGAGGTGACGGGTGCGGAGTTCCTGCGCGAGGTACGTGACGCGGCCGGCCGCGGCGAGGCGTACGACGTCGTCGTCCTCGCCCTCGTCGGCGGCACCGTCCGCGCCGTGCTCCAGGGCCTCGCCGACCTCGCGCTCGACCGCCGTCCGGTGATCGTCACCGGCTACGTCGGCGTCGTCTACGAGAAGCTCGCCGACGGGCTCCTGCTGCGCCACGGCGCCGACGTCGTCCTCGCCAACTCCCGCCACGACGCGGAGCGTTTCCGCGCCGTGTACGAGGGCGTCGGCGCCGACCCGTCCTCGGTCGTCGAGGCGGCCCTGCCCTTCCTCGGCGGCGCACCGTACCGCCCCGAGCCCGGCCGCGACACGCTCGTCTTCGCCGCCCAGCCCTCCGTGCCCGTCACCCGCGCCGAACGCGCCCACGTGCTGCGCCGGCTGGTCGAGCACGCCCGCCTGCACCCGCGGCGCGAGGTGCTGCTGAAGCTGCGCTCCAAGCCCGGCGAACACACCACGCACCTGGAGGAGTTCCCGTACCAGAAGCTGGTGCGCGACCTGCCGGTGCCGCCCAACTTCCGTCTCGTGTACGGACACATGGGCGAGGTCCTGGACCGTACCGACCTGCTGGTCACCGTCTCCTCCACGGCCGCCCTCGAAGCCCTCCACCGGCGGATCCCGACCGCGATCCTCACCGACCTCGGCGTGCGCGAGGCGCTCGGCAACCACCACTTCCTCGGCTCCGGGCTCCTCACCTCCTTCGACCGGCTCGACCGGGGCACCGTGCCGGCGCCGGACGAACGGTGGCTGGCCCGGCAGGGCGTCGGCACCGCAGGACCGGCCGGCGGCATCCCGTACGAGCGGGCCTTCGACGCGGCCCGCGAGCGGGTCGCCCGGCTCCTCGAAGAGCCCGCGCTGCCGCCGCTCGCGCCCTACTACACGGCCGAGACCGCCGGCGGCTACCTGCCCACGATCCTCGCCCGCCACCGCCTCGACGTCACCGCGCCCGAGCCCCGCGAGAGCGGTGTGCGCCGGATCGTCCGCGAGGCCGCGCGCGGCGCCTACCGCCACGGCGTGCAGCGCGTGGCCCCCGTCATCCGACGCCTGGGAGAACTGTGATGCCCACCCCCACCGTGCTCGCCGTCATCCCCGCACGAGGCGGCTCCAAGGGCGTCCCGGGCAAGAACCTCGCCCCGGTGTCCGGCATCCCGCTGGTCGGCCGGGCCGTCCGGGCCTGCCTCGGCGCGCCCGCCGTCACCGACGTCGTCGTCTCCACCGACGACGAGGGCATCGCCCGCGCCGCCCGCGCCTTCGGCGCGGACACGGTCCAGCGCCCCGCCGAGCTGTCCGGCGACACCGCCAGCAGCGAGTCCGCCGTCCTGCACGCCATGGACGCCTTCGAGGCCGCCCACGGCCGCGCCGCCGACGTCGTCCTGCTCGTCCAGTGCACCAGCCCCTTCCTCACCGCCGCCGAGGTCGACGAGACCGCCGCGAAGATCACCTCCGGCGCCGCCGACACCGCCTTCACGGCCGCGCCCAGCCACGGCTTCCTGTGGCGGGAGAAGCCGGACGGCGACGCCACCGGCGTCAACCACGACAAGGCCCACCGGCCGCGCCGCCAGGACCGCGCACCCGAGTACCTGGAGACCGGCGCCGTCTACGCCATGGCCGCCGAGGGCTTCCGAAGCCACCGGCACCGCTTCTTCGGCCGCACCGCGCTCGTCGTCACCGACCCGGCCCGCGTCCTCGAGGTCGACGACCCGTACGACCTGGCCCGGGCGCGCGCGCTCGCGCCGCTGCTCGACGAGCCGGCCACACCGGCCCTCGTCGACGTCGACGCGGTCGTCCTCGACTTCGACGGCACCCAGACCGACGACCGGGTGCACATCGACGCCGACGGCCGCGAGTTCGTCTCCGTGCACCGCGGCGACGGCCTCGGCATCGCCGCCCTGCGCCGGGCCGGCGTCCCGCTGCTGATCCTCTCCACCGAACAGAACCCCGTCGTCGCCGCCCGCGCCCGCAAGCTCCGCGTCCCCGTGCTGCACGGCGTGGACCGCAAGGACCTCGCCCTCAAGCAGTGGTGCGACGAGCAGGGCGTCGACCCGCAGCGCGTGCTCTACGCCGGCAACGACGTCAACGACCTGCCCTGCTTCCGCCTCGTCGGCTGGCCCGTCGCGGTGGGCAGCGCCCACGCGTCCGTACGGGCCGCCGCCCGCGCGGTCACCGACACCCCCGGCGGCTCCGGAGCGATCCGCGAGATCGCCGCCTGGCTCCTCGGCCCCGAACTCGACACCGCGCTCCACACCCCCAACGTGTAAGGAACCACCATCATGAGCACCCGCCTCCGCACCCTCGGCAGCAAGACCGCAGGCCCGGGCCGGCCCGTCTACATCACCGGCGAGATCGGCATCAACCACAACGGCGACCTGGACAACGCCTTCGCGCTCATCGACGTGGCCGCCGAGGCCGGCTGCGACGCCGTCAAGTTCCAGAAGCGCACGCCGGAGATCTGCACCCCGCGCGACCAGTGGGACATCGAGCGCGACACGCCGTGGGGCCGGATGACGTACATCGACTACCGCCACCGGGTGGAGTTCGGCGAGGACGAGTACCGCGCCATCGACGAGCACTGCAGGAAGCGCGGCATCGACTGGTTCGCCTCGCCGTGGGACACCGAGGCCGTCGCCTTCCTGGAGAAGTTCGACGTCCCCGCCCACAAGGTGGCCTCCGCGTCCCTGACGGACGACGAGCTGCTGCGCGAGCTGCGCGCCACCGGCCGCACGGTGATCCTCTCCACCGGCATGTCGACGCCGAAGCAGATCCGCCACGCGGTGGAGGTCCTCGGCAGCGACAACATCCTGCTCTGCCACGCCACCTCGACCTACCCGGCCAAGGCCGAGGAGCTCAACCTGCGCGTCATCCAGACGCTCCAGGAGGAGTACCCGAACGTCCCGATCGGCTACTCCGGCCACGAGACGGGCCTGCAGACCACGCTCGCCGCGGTCGCCCTCGGCGCCGCCTTCGTCGAGCGCCACATCACCCTGGACCGCGCCATGTGGGGCTCCGACCAGGCCGCCTCCGTCGAGCCGCAGGGCCTGCAGCGCCTGGTCCGCGACATCCGCACGATCGAGACGGCGCTCGGCGACGGCGTGAAGAAGGTCTACGAGTCGGAGCTCGGCCCGATGAAGAAGCTCCGCCGGGTCCCGGGACTCGTCGCCGCATGACCAGCCGGCTGGCGTTCGTCGAGAGCCCGGTCCAGCTCCTGAACGTCCTGGAATGGGCCCACACCACGGCCGCCTCGGTCCCGCCCCGCCTCGCGGCGGTCCCGCGCCAGCCCGACCGCCGCGAACCCGCGGCGGCGGGCCGTGCACCCGCCGCCGACCCGACCGGAGGTCCCACCGGGCCCGGTGCCACCGCCGCGCCGGGCGGCGGGCCGCTCTCGGGGCTCGGGCTCACCGTGGTCGTGCTGTCGCCCACCGATCCCATGTCCCGCGGGCAGCTGCGGCGGATGGCGCAGCTCGCCCGGGAGGAGGGCGTCGCGGTGAAGTGGCAGGACGCGCGGCAGGGGAGAGGGGCCGTGGCGCGGACGCTCAGGGAGCTCGCGGGGCCGCTGCGGGCGGCCGAGCGGGTGATCGTCGGCGATCCCTTCTCGCGCTACGTCCAGCTGCTGCTCGGGCTCTTCGGCCCGCGCCGGGTCACCGTCGTCGACGACGGCACCGCCACCATGGAGTTCGCCGCCCAGCTCGCGCGCGGCGAGCGCCTGGTGCGCTGGCACCGGCGCGGCGCCCGCGGGCCCCGCGAGCTGGTCCTCGCCCCGGTGACCTCTCTCGCCCGCCGCAAGCTCGCGCCCGGCCGCCGCCGCACCGTGGAGATCTTCACCTCGCTCCCGGTCCAGCCGCCGCCCGGCACCACCGTCACCGCCAACGACTTCTCCTGGACCCGGGCCCGCTTCGGCCCGCCGCGGATCACCCGCGGCTCCGACCTGGTCGGCACCTCCCTGGTGGAGACGGGCGTCGTCGACCCCGACGAGTACCTCCGCGCCGTCACCGTCCTCGCCCGCACCCACGGCGCCACTCGCTATTTCGCGCACCGCCGCGAGAGCGCGGAGAAGCTCCACCGGATCGCCGTCGAGACCGGCCTGGAGGTGGTCCGCCCCGATCTGCCACTGGAGCTGATCGCCCGCCGCGGCCCCATCGGCCGCACCGTCGTGAGCTTCCCGTCGACCGTGGTGCACACCTTGCCGCTCGCCCTCACCGGCACCGGCGTCAAGGTGGCCGTCTGCGAGATCGCGCCCGAGTGGCTGCGCGAGAACGCCTCCCCGCGCGCCCAGGGCTTCCTGGCCGGCGTCGCCGGCACCGCCACCCTCACCGAGAGGCTCGAGTTCGGGTAAGCGTAGTAGCGTACCCACACAGGGTGACCGTCAAGCCTGCGAAACAAGATTTCTATCCCCTATCGGGCTGAACTTTTCGTGATCAAGGGCCAGTTGATCTTCGTGGGGGCCTACCCTTCAAAAGGTGAACCAGTTGAAGTCCCGTGATCCCGGCCCCGACGCGGCGCCCGCAGCGCTGCCCGGAACGCTGTCAGAACCGCTGCGTACCGAACTGATCGCGTTCCGCAGGGACTTGCACATGCACCCGGAGCTCGGCAACCAGGAGTTCCGTACGACCGCTGTGCTCAAGGCCCGCCTGGAGGCGGCCGGCCTGCGCCCGAAGGTCCTCCCCGGCGGCACGGGGCTCATCTGCGACATCGGCACCTGGGACCGCGGCCGCCCCATGCTGGCCATCCGGGCCGACCTCGACGCGCTGCCCATCCCGGACACCAAGACCGTCGCCTACCGCTCCACCGAGCCCGGTCGCGCCCACGCCTGCGGCCACGACGTCCACACCACCGCCGCCCTCGGCGCCGGTCTCGTCCTGGCCGACCTCGACCGTCAGGGCCGCCTCCCCGCCGCCGTACGCCTGCTCTTCCAGCCCGCCGAGGAGGTCCTGCCCGGCGGCGCCGCCGACGCCGTCGAGGCCGGCGTCCTGGACGGCGTGGGCCGGATCATCGCCGTGCACTGCGACCCGCGCGTCGACGCCGGCAAGATCGGCCTGCGCAACGGCCCCATCACCTCCGCCTGCGACCGCCTGGAGATCACCCTTGGCGGCCCCGGCGGCCACACCGCGCGGCCCCACCTGACCACCGACCTGGTCACCGCCGCCGCCCGGATCGCCACCGACGTGCCCGCCGTGCTGGCCCGCCGCGTGGACGCCCGCTCCGGCCTGTCCGTCACCTGGGGCCGTATCGCCTCCGGCCACGCGCCCAACGTCATCCCGCAGCACGCCGAGCTCTCCGGCACCGTCCGCTGCCTCGACCTGCCGACCTGGCGCGAGGCCCCGGACCTGGTGCACGCGGCCATCGACGAGATCGCCACGCTGCACCGGGCCAAGTCGACCGTCGAGTACGTCCGCGGCGTCCCGCCCGTCGTCAACGACCCGGTCGTCACCGAGCTGCTCCGCGACGCGATGACCGCGCGCCGCGGCCCGTACGCGGTCGAGGACACCGAGCAGTCGCTCGGCGGCGAGGACTTCTCCTGGTACCTGGAGCACGTTCCCGGCGCCATGGCCCGCCTCGGCGTCCGCGCGCCCGGCGACACCCGGGTGCGCGATCTGCACGCGGGCGACTTCGACGTCGACGAGCGCGCCATCCAGGCCGGTGTCGAGCTCTTCACGGCCGCGGCCCTCCTCGACGCCATGCCCCAGCACTGAGGACCCCCCAGGGCCCGCGCCCGGAGCCGTGACCCGGCCCGGCGCCACCCCGCCCTCGGAGCCGTGACCCGGCTCCTCCGGCTCCTCCCGGTCCCGGCCCCTCCCGGTCCCGCGCCGCACCCGCCCGGCGCCCGGCCCCGCCCCGGACTCCTCCGGATCCTCCGCCCGAACCACAGGGCCGAATCCGGACGTTCCGGGCCACCCGCCGCCGGACCGGGGCCCGTTCAGCCGTCCGGCCCAGCGCCCGGCGTGTCGCCTCCGGGCCCGGCCCGTACGTCCGCACCAGCGTGTATGACGGGCCGTGTCGGCCCGGACGCCGCCCGTGGCCCTCTGGCTGGTTCGCGTCGATCCGATAACGACTCATGAACGGGTCTTTAACTGACATCTACGCGCGTTACGATCGCCGCGAAACCAGCGCCGGAAGAGGCGCTTTCGGTCAGTCTTGAAGGGACCCTCCTCTTGCGCCGGATCACCAGGATCACCACCGTGGGCATCGCCTCCGCGGCGCTCGCGCTGTCCGCCACCGCGTGTGGCAAGTCGTCGACGGACTCCGGTTCGAGCTCCAGCTACTCCTCCGCCGGCGCCGTCAAGGCCGCCATCGCCTACGACATCGGCGGCCGCGGCGACCAGTCCTTCAACGACGCCGCCTACGCGGGCCTGAAGCAGGCCGAGGAGGAGCTCGGCGTCAAGGGCGCCGAGGCCGAGCCGTCGCAGGGTGAGAGCGACGCCGACAAGGTCGCGCGCCTGACCTCGCTGGCCCGCGCCGGCAACAACCCGGTCATCGGCGTCGGCTTCTCCTACGCCCCGGCCATCGAGAAGGTCGCCAAGGCCTACCCGAAGACCACCTTCGGCCTCATCGACGACACGTCGAAGACCGGCCCGAACATCGCCAACCTCGTCTTCAACGAGGAGCAGGGCTCCTACCTGGCCGGCGTCGCCGCCGCCAAGGCCTCCAAGTCCGGCACGGTCGGCTTCATCGGCGGTGTCGAGGTTCCGCTGATCAAGAAGTTCGAGGCGGGCTTCGTCCAGGGCGTCAAGGACACCAACCCCAAGGCGAAGGTGCTCACCCAGTACCTGACCCAGCCGCCGAACTTCGACGGCTTCTCGAAGCCGGACCTCGGCAAGGCCGCCGCGCAGGGCCAGCTCGACAAGGGCGCCGACGTGATCTACGCGGCCGCCGGTCTGGCCGGCTCCGGCGCCATCGAGGCCACCGCCAAGGCGGGTAAGTGGGCCATCGGCGTCGACTCGGACCAGTACAACCAGAAGGGTCTGGCCGCGTACAAGGAGCACATCCTGACGTCGGTCACCAAGGACGTCTCGGACTCCGTCTTCAACCTGATCAAGTCGGTCAAGGACGGCAAGCCGCAGACCGGTGAGGTCCGCTACGGCCTCGCGACGGACGGCGTCGGCCTGGCCACGTCGAACCCGGCGTACTCGAGCATGACCGACATGGTCGCCGCCGTCGACAAGGCGAAGAAGGCGATCGTGGACGGCAAGATCACCGTCAAGACCACGCCGTAACGGCGCCCCAGGTCACGACCTGAGCCCGCGGGCCCGGTCCCAGTGGCAGCCACTGGAACCGGGCCCCGGGCCCATTCCCGTACGGGTTTTCAATTTCCGGCAGTGCTACGCGTGTAGATGTCCCAGCGGCACGATAACTTCGCCCCGCCCTGCCCGTCCGCTCCCACTCCTTTCGGCCAAGGAGAGTGCGCCATCAACGCGTCCAGCCCCCCTGCCGTAGAACTCCACGGCATCACCAAGCGCTTCCCCGGCGTCGTCGCCAACAAAGACATCGCCATCACCGTCCGCAAGGGCACCGTCCACGCCCTCATCGGCGAGAACGGTGCCGGCAAGTCGACCCTGATGAAGATCCTCTACGGCATGCAGAAGCCGGACGAGGGCACCATCGCCGTCGACGGCGAGCAGGTCTCCTTCTCCAGCCCCGGTGACGCCATCGCGCGCGGCATCGGCATGGTGCACCAGCACTTCATGCTCGCCGACAACCTCACCGTCCTGGAGAACGTCGTCCTCGGCGGCGAGAAGCTCTACGGCATCGGTGCCAAGGCCCGCCGGAAGATCAAGGAGATCTCCGACGCGTACGGCCTCGGCGTCCGCCCCGACGCGCTGGTCGAGGACCTCGGCGTCGCCGACCGGCAGCGCGTGGAGATCCTCAAGGTCCTCTACCGCGGCGCCAAGATCCTCATCCTCGACGAGCCGACCGCCGTCCTGGTCCCGCAGGAGGTCGACGCGCTCTTCGACAACCTGCGCGAGCTCAAGTCCGAGGGCCTCACGGTCATCTTCATCTCGCACAAGCTGGGCGAGGTCCTGAAGGTCGCCGACGACATCACCGTCATCCGCCGCGGCACCACGGTCGGCACCGCCGACCCCAAGACCGCCACCACCAAGCAGCTCGCCGAGCTGATGGTCGGCAGCGAGCTGCCCTCGCCGGAGACCCGCGAGTCGACGGTGACGGACATCCCGATGCTCAAGGTCGAGGGCCTGACCCTGACCGAGGCCGGCGCCGCCTCCGCCGCCCCTCTCACCACCGCCGCCCCGCCGGACCCGTCCGGCGCGGTCGCGGTCCTCGAGGCCGGCGAGGGCCGCAAGCTCCTCGACGACATCTCCCTGACCATCCACAAGGGCGAGATCCTGGGCATCGCAGGCGTCGAGGGCAACGGCCAGACCGAGCTCATCGAGGCCCTCATGGGCATGAACAGCCCCGACGCGGGTGTCGTCACCCTCGACGGCGAGGACATCACCGCGGTCTCCGTGCGCAAGCGCCGCGAGGGCGGCATCGGCTACATCCCGGAGGACCGCCACCGCCACGGCCTCCTCCTGGAAGCCCCGCTCTGGGAGAACCGCATCCTCGGCCACGTCACCGAGGCGCCCAACTCCAAGCGCGGCATCCTCGACCCGAAGGCCGCCCGCAAGGACACCGAGCGGATCGTGCGCGAGTACGACGTCCGCACGCCCGGCATCGACGTCACCGCGGCCTCCCTCTCCGGCGGCAACCAGCAGAAGCTGATCGTCGGCCGCGAGATGAGCCACGGCCCCAAGTTCCTGATCGCCGCCCACCCCACCCGCGGTGTGGACGTCGGCGCCCAGGCGCAGATCTGGGACGCCATCCGCGACGCCCGCCGCGAGGGCCTCGCGGTGCTGCTGATCTCCGCCGACCTCGACGAGCTGATCGGCCTGTCCGACAGCCTCAAGGTCATGTACCGCGGCCGGCTCGTCGCCGACGCCGACCCCGCCACCATCACGCCCGAGCAGCTGGGCTCCGCCATGACCGGCGCGGCCGCCGGCCAGCTCGAAGGCACCGAAGAGCAGTCCGAAGACGGTGACGCCCGATGATGAAATTCGACAAGGACAAGCTGATCATCGGGGCCGCGGGCCCGGTGCTCGCGCTGGTCACCTCCTTCGTGCTCACCGTGCTGGTGCTGCTGGCCACGGGCCTGGACCCGATCGAGCCGATCCGCCTGATGATCGAGAACGCCGAGTTCTCCGACACCCAGGTGCTGATCGTCAACCAGACCGGGATCTACTACCTGGCGGCCCTGGCCGTGGCCATCGGCTTCCGGATGAACCTCTTCAACATCGGCGTCGAGGGCCAGTACCGCCTCGCCGCGATGGTCTCGGCCCTGGTCGGTGCCGCCATCGAGCTGCCCGGCCCGCTGCACATCCTCGTGATCGTGCTCGTCGCCATCGCGACCGGTGCCCTCTGGGCCGGCATCGCGGGCATCCTGAAGACCACCCGCGGGGTCTCCGAGGTCGTCTCCACGATCATGCTCAACGCCATCACCACCTCCCTGGTGGCCTGGCTGATCCTGCCGAAGAACTTTGGCGTCCAGCCCGCCGGCTCCAACGACCTCACCACCGGTCAGATCGCCGAGTCCGGCTGGTTCCCCGGCATCGACATGGCCGAGGGCGGCCAGATCTACGGCTTCACCTTCGTCGCCCTCGCGCTCGGCGTCGTCTACTGGTTCGTCATCAACCGCACCCGCTTCGGCTTCGACCTGCGCGCCACCGGTGAGAGCGAGTCCGCGGCCCAGGCCAGCGGCGTCGACGCCAAGAAGATGATCCTCACCGCGATGCTGATCTCCGGCGGCCTCGCCGGTCTGGCCGGCATGCCGATCCTGCTCGGCGAGTCGCACACGTACAGCCTGGCCTTCCCGGTCAACGTCGGCTTCACCGCCATCACCGTGGCCCTGCTCGGCCGCAACCACCCGGTCGGCATCCTCTTCTCGGCCCTCCTCTTCGCGTTCCTCGACAAGGCGTCCTCCAACCTGGACGTCGCGGGTTACCCGAAGGAGATCACCCAGATCATGCAGGGCATCATCGTGATCGCCGTGGTCGTCTCCTACGAGCTCGTCCGCCGTTACGGCACCCGCCGCCAGCAGCAGAAGGTCGGCGAGCAGCTGGCCGCCGGCGGCGCCATCAAGACCGACAAGGAGGTGGCGGCATGAGCACCGGCACCGTTGCCAAGCCGAGCGCCGCGCCCAAGAAGGCCGGACGCCGCAAGCTGACCTGGCCCTGGATCCTGCTGATCGTCGCGGCCGGTCTCGTGCTCTTCTCGCTGGTCCGGGTCATCTCCGGGGCCGACGACCTCACCTCCGTCGGCCAGGTCTCCGGCGCCATCCAGCTCGCCGTGCCGATCGGCATGGCCGGCCTCGGCGGTCTGTGGGCCGAGCGCGCGGGCGTCGTCAACATCGGTCTCGAGGGCATGATGGTCCTCGGCACCTGGTTCGGCGCCTGGGCCGGCTACCAGTGGGGCCCGTGGACGGGTGTCCTCGTCGGCATCCTCGGCGGCGCCGTCGGCGGCCTGCTGCACGCGATCATCACCGTCACGTTCAACGTGAACCACATCGTCTCCGGTGTGGCCATCAACATCCTCGCGGTCGGCTTCACCCAGTACCTGTCGAACTTCACCTTCGACAAGGCCGAGGGCGGCTCCTCCAAGCAGTCCCCGCGCATCGACCAGATCACCGACATCACGATCCCGGGGCTCTCCGACTGGCTGTCGGACCTCCACGCCAAGCACTGGTTCCTGATCTCCGACATCGCCGGCATCCTCGGCGGCCTGGTCACCAACCTGTCGCTGCTCACGATCGTGGCGGCCCTGCTCATCCCGCTCACCTGGTGGGTGCTGTGGCGCACGGCCTTCGGCCTGCGGCTGCGCTCCTGCGGCGAGAACCCGGTCGCGGCCGAGTCGCTGGGCGTCAACGTCTACAAGTACAAGTACATCGCCGTCGTCGTCTCCGGCGGCCTGGCCGGTCTCGGCGGCGCGTTCCTCGCGATCGTGTCCACCGGCATCTACCAGGAGGGCCAGACCGGCGGCCGCGGTTACATCGGTCTCGCCGCGATGATCTTCGGCAACTGGATGCCCGGCGGCATGGCGCTCGGCGCGGGCCTGTTCGGCTTCACCGACAGCCTCAAGCTGCGCGGCGGCGCCGAGAACGTCCACGCGCTGCTGCTGCTCGTCGCCATCCTCCTGGTGATCGCCGCGCTGTGGCAGCTCTACCGGAAGAAGTACGTGGTCACCGTGATCGCCGCGGCGTTCTCGGCCGGCTTCTTCCTCTGGTACGCGCTCACCGACGAGGTCCCGAGCCAGTTCGTCGACGCCGCCCCGTACATCACCACGCTGCTCGTGCTGGCCCTGTCGGCGCAGCGGCTGCGGATGCCGAAGGCGGACGGCCTGCCCTACCGGAAGGGCCAGGGCAAGTGACGCCCGGCCCTGCCGAGCCGGACTGGGAGGCCCTGCGTACGGTGGCCCGCGAGGCGATGACCCACGCCTACGCCCCGTACTCGGACTTCCCGGTCGGCGCGGCGGCGCTCGTCGACGACGGCCGGGTCGTCTCCGGCTGCAACGTCGAGAACGCCTCGTTCGGTCTCGGCCTGTGCGCCGAGTGCGGTCTCGTCTCGCAGCTCCAGGCCACCGGCGGCGGGCGGCTCACGCACTTCGTGTGCGTGGACGGCCTGGGCGAGCCCCTGGTGCCGTGCGGCCGGTGCCGGCAGCTGTTGTACGAGTTCGGTGGCCCCGAGCTCGTCCTGGAGACGCCCGCCGGGTTCACCACCCTGGCGGAGATGCTTCCGCAGGCGTTCGGACCGGACCACCTGTCGAAGTAGAACCCGAGGAGCGGCCCTTCCGGCACGATGGAGGGGCCGCTCCTGTTTCCCCTCCCCGTACGACCCTCTATGCGCGTAGAAAGAGGCACCACCACATGGACGTCATCTCCGTCATCCGCACGAAGCGGGACAAGGGCGAGCTGAGCCCGGAGCAGATCGACTGGGTCATCGACGCCTACACCCGCGGGGAGGTCGCCGACGAGCAGATGTCCGCCCTGGCCATGGCGATCCTGCTGAACGGCATGAACCGCGACGAGATCGCCCGCTGGACCGCGGCCATGATCGCCTCCGGCGAGCGCATGGACTTCTCCTCGCTGTCCCGCCCGACCGCCGACAAGCACTCCACCGGCGGCGTCGGCGACAAGATCACCCTGCCGCTGGCCCCGCTGGTCGCCGCCTGCGGCGCGGCCGTCCCGCAGCTGTCGGGCCGCGGCCTCGGCCACACCGGCGGCACGCTCGACAAGCTGGAGTCCGTTCCCGGCTGGCGGGCGCTGCTGTCCAACGAGGAGATGCTGCACGTCCTCGACACCACCGGCGCGGTCATCTGCGCGGCGGGCGACGGCCTCGCCCCGGCCGACAAGAAGCTCTACGCGCTGCGCGACGTCACCGGCACCGTCGAGGCGATCCCGCTGATCGCCTCGTCCATCATGTCGAAGAAGATCGCCGAGGGCACCGGCTCGCTGGTCCTCGACGTCAAGGTCGGCACCGGCGCCTTCATGAAGAACATCGAGGACGCCCGCGAGCTGGCCTCCACGATGGTCGCCCTCGGCACCGACAGCGGCGTCAAGACGGTCGCCCTGCTCACCGACATGTCGACGCCGCTCGGCCTCACCGCCGGCAACGCGCTCGAGGTCCGCGAGTCCGTCGAGGTCCTCGCGGGCGGCGGCCCGGCGGACGTCGTCGAGCTGACCGTCGCGCTGGCCCGCGAGATGCTCGACGCGGCCGGCATCAAGGACGCGGACCCGGCGAAGGCCCTCGCGGACGGCTCCGCGATGGACGTGTGGCGCCGCATGATCGCCGCCCAGGGCGGCGACCCGGACGCCACCCTCCCGGTCGCCCGCGAGCAGCACGTCGTCACCGCCCCGGCTTCCGGCGTCCTGACCCGCCTCGACGCCTACGACATCGGCATCGCCGCCTGGCGCCTCGGCGCCGGCCGCGCCCGCAAGGAGGACCCGGTCCAGGCCGGCGCGGGCGTCGAACTCCATGCCAAGCCGGGTGACACGGTGACCGAGGGCCAGCCCCTGCTGACCCTCCACACGGACACCCCGGAGAAGTTCGACTACGCCCTGAAGTCCCTGCACGCCGCCTGGGACATCGCCCCCGCGGGCACCTCGTTCACCCCGAACCCGATCGTGCTCGACCGCATCGCGTGACGCCCGAGAACCGCGACGCCTGACCCCGGGGCCGGCGACCCACCACCGGCCCCGCTCAGCCGACGGCCCACCATGTCTCCCGGTCGACCGGCAGGCCCAGCTGGGCGAGGGTGATCCGCCGGTTGCCGTTGACCGGCGACCACAGGTCGTCGCGGGCGGCCAGCTCCCGCGCGAGGGAAGCCTGTTCGGGAGTCGGGTGCTCCGGCAGGCCGGTGGGGAAGTGGGCCTTCAGATAAGGGCCGAGGTCCGGGCAGGGAGCCAGGCGGAAGGCGTGCGGCAGGGCGGCGAGCGCGGGCTCGTGAAGGCGGGAGAGGTCACGCACCCGGTCGCACAGCACCGCGACCAGGGTCCAGCGCGCGGGACCGCCGCCGAAGCGGGGCAGGTCCGACAGCGCGTCGAAGGCGGTCGGCGTACGGGCCGCGGCGAGCAGCTCCGCGTGGGCGGCCGGGTCGTCGGCGAGCGGCCGGGTCGTCGCCGCCGCGCACCGCACCAGCGGGCTCGGGTCCGCGAGGAAGGCAGCCGGGTCGCCGCCGAGATCGCCCAGGTCCATGACGAGCGCCGCCCGCTCCTCCACGGACCCGGCCGCGCCGGCGGCCCGGGTCAGACGGGGCAGCAGGTGCGGCCCGTGGGCCGCCGCGGCGGCCGGGTGGTCCAGGAGCCGCGTGACCGTCGCCCAGGCGCAGGTGCGGACCCGCTCGTCCGGGTCGTCCAGGAACGCCGCCACCGGGTCCACCAGCTCCGGCAGCAGGTCCCAGCAGTCGAGCGCGGCCGCCGCGAGGACCAGGTCGCCGGTGCCGTCGTCGTCGGACCACAGGTCGACCTGCTCGTCCTCGTCGGCGGCGACGTACGCGGCCGTCCACTCCCGTGTCGGCGCCGCCGCCACCTCGGCCCGCAGCTCCTCGGCCCCGTCCCCGAACCGTACGCTGCTCGCCACGTCGCGGACGAATCGCAGGCCCAGCAGCGGTGCCTCCGCGAGGCGGCCCGCCACGCTCGACAGGACGGGCGGCGTCGCCGGCCAGACCGAGCCCTGGTGCAGGATCGCCGACCACAGGTGGTCGCCGGCCGCCTCCAGCGGGCCGGCCAGCACCTCGGCGGTGTCCGTGGCCGTCCCGTACGCGTGGAAGAGCGCCGACCAGTTCGTCGTCGGCCCGCCTTCGCGGGCTGCGCCGGGCGGCAGCGGTATGTCGTCAAGGCTCATGATCCGGAGCCTAGACGGTCGCCGGAGGGCCTCAGGAGACGGCTCCGACGACGGCTGCGACGACCGCTGCGACGGCCTCCGGTCGGCGACGGCCGTCTCCCGGGCGGCCGTCGGGGATGCCGGCCGATGAGTTCCGGGTGCGGCGGCGGTCTGTCTGGTGTGGACACCTCGCGCACTCTCGAACTACGGCTCACCGGGCGGCCCGCTCCGGACGACGTGGGCCGTCTCTGTGCCCTGCTGGAGGCCGCCGAGCCAGGGCTCGTCGTGTGTGAGGTCGGCGGGCTCGCCCGGGCCGATCTCGCCGCCGTCGACGCCCTCGCCCGGCTGCGGCTGGCGGCCCGGCGGCGCGGGCACCGGCTGGTGTTCCGGGGCGCCGGGCCCGAACTGCGCGGGATCCTCGATCTCGTCGGGCTCGGCGACCTGCTGTGACGGGCCTACGCCTCCAGCCGCTCCGGAAGGTCGAACAGCGGGAACCACCGCTTGGTGTCCAGGAAGAAGTCCATCCCGCCGACCTTGCCGTCGTGCAGCTGCAGCACGATCAGCGCCCACGGCGCGTACCCGCCCTCCGGGTCCGGGTGGTAGTGCGCGAAGGCCGGCTGGCCGTTCGCCACGGTCGGCACCAGCTTCGAGCCCCGGCACACCTCGCCGACGCCCAGCATCCAGCCCACGATGTCGTCGTGGCCGCGCAGCCACAGGTCGTACGGCGGCATGGACATCGTCGCGTCCTCGTGCAGGAGGGCGGTCAGCGCCTGCATGTCGTATCCCTCGAAGGCCGCCACATAGCGGTCGAGCAGCGCCTTCTGCTCCTCGTCCAGCGGGTCCGCCGGATCGGAGGAGGCCGGCGCCTGCTCGGCGAGGGTGGCCCGGGCCCGCTGCAGCGCGCTGTTGACCGAGGCGACGGACGTGCCGAGCAGCTCGGAGACCTCACTGGCCTTCCAGGCCAGCACCTCGCGCAGGATCAGCACCGCCCGCTGCTTCGGCGGCAGGTGCTGCAACGCCGCCACGAACGCCAGCCGGACCGTCTCCCGCGAGACCGCCGTCTCCGCCGGGTCGGCCACCGACGGCAGCACCCGCCCGTCCGGCACCGGCTCCAGCCAGGTGATCTCCGGACGCTCGTTGAGCCGGGCCTGCGCGACGGGCGTCGGATCCGTCAGGTCCATCGGCCTGGCCCGACGGTTGCCCGCGTTGAGCGAGTCGAGGCACACGTTGGTCGCGATCCGGTACAGCCAGGACCGCAGTGACGAGCGGCCCTCGAAGGAGTCGAGCGAGCGCCAGGCCCGCACCATGGTGTCCTGCACCGCGTCCTCCGCCTCGAAGGCGGAGCCCAGCATCCGATAGCAGTAACCGGTCAGCTCCGTGCGGTACTTCTCCAGGTCCTCGGTCATCTGCGCAGCCATCGGTCCACCCCGCTCGCCCCTCACCGGCGCCCGTTCGACGCCGATGAAAGGGAAGCTATCGCAGCCCACTGACAACCGGGGCCGGTTCCGGTCAGGTGCCCGGCTTGCGCCCGTACACGAACACGTCGTCGCCGTTGCGCAGCATGCTCCAGTACGCCTTGGCGTCCTTCTGCGTCATGTTGACGCAGCCGGCCGAACCCGGCGGGTTCCACATCGACTTGGTGACGGAGTGGAAGGCCTGCCCGCCGTCGAAGAACTGCGCGTACGGCATCGACACGTGGTACAGCGTCGACCAGTGGTTGATGTTGCGCCAGTAGATCTTCTTCGCGCCGGTACGGGTCTCCGCGCCGTCCCGGCCCGTGCGCACCGGCACCGGGCCGTACTTCAGCGTGGCGCCGTCCTGGATCCAGCTCAGCTGCCGGGTCAGGTCGACACAGGCGATCCGGCCCTTGTTCGTCGGACACTTGCGGTCCTTGTTGGGGTTGGCCCCCGCCGCCTTCTGCGCCAGCATCGTCGACATCGTGCGCCACGTGATGACGCCGGCGTAGCCGGCCGTCGGCGTGATGCCGTGCTTGGCCTGGAAGGCCTGGATGGCCTTGCAGTCGGCGAGCGACTGGCGCCCGTCGACCGGCCGGCCGAGGAACTTCTCCACCTGCTTCTGGTACGGGCCGGTCGTCACGTTGCAGGACGCCGCCTGCGCCGGGGCGGCGCCGAGCGCCACCGTCGTCGGCACCACCAGTGACGTGACGGCGAGGCCGATGGCGGCCTTTCTCCGAATCGCGTTCATGATCGTCAACTCCCCCTCGAGTCCTGACCGTTACGACGGACGAGGGAGCCGGACGGTTGCGCGGCGCCAGATGACGGAATCGTCACGAAACGACGCCGCCGCGCGGTCGTCCGTACGGGGCCGGGCCGGCAGCCCGTACGGGGCCGGTGCGGCAGCCCGGTGCGAGGCCCGTGCGGCAGCCCGTACGGGGCCGGTGCGGCAGCCCGTAAGGGCCCCGCGCGGCGGTCGGTACGGCGTCCGTACGACGTCCTCGCGAGGCCCCGCGGGCGGCCGGCGTCAGGCCGCCGCGAGCCGGTGGCGCCGCGCCTCGACGCGGGCGCTGTGCGTCCCGTACAGCGTGACCGACACGACGCCCAGCACCGCCACCAGACCGATCACGACCGTGCCCGCCCAGTCGCCCGCGTGGAAGGCCACCGCGCCGAGCGTGCCGCCCGCGCTGCTGCCCAGGTAGTACGCGGACTGGTAGAGCGCCGAGGCCTGCGCCCGGCCCGTCTTCGCCGTACGGCTCACCGAGGACGACGCCACCGCGTGCCCGGCGAAGAAGCCGGCGGTGACCAGGACCAGGCCCGCGAGGACGGCGGGCAGCGCGTCGGCGAGTGAGAGCAGCAGACCGGCCGCGGTGGTCGACACCGCGAGGTAGAGCGCCCCGCGCCGGCCCAGCCGGCCGACCAGCTTGCCGGCCGCCGCCGAGGAGACCGTACCGACGAGATAGACCAGGAAGACCGAGCCGACCACGCCCTGCGGCAGCGAGAACGGCGCCTCGACCAGGCGGTAGCCGATCACCGTGTAGACGGCGCCGAACACCGTCATGAACAGCGCGCCGATCGCGTACAGGCGCAGCAGCAGCGGATCCGCGAGGTGGCCGCGGACCGCCCGGAGGAGAGCCTTCGGGGCGGGCGTCGACGGCGTGAAGTGCCGGGCCTTCGGCAGCAGCGCCCGGAAGGCCAGCGCGCACACCGCCGCGGTCAGGCCGACGGCCGCCAGACCCGCCCGCCAGCCCCACAGCTGGGCGACCCAGCCGGTGACAAGGCGGCCGCTCATCCCGCCGACGGAGTTGCCCGCCACGAAGAGGCCGATCGCGGCGATCAGTGCCTTCGGCCGCACCTCCTCGGCCAGGAACGCCATCGCCGAGGCCGGCACACCGGCGAGCGCCGCGCCCTGCACCGCGCGCAGCGCGACCAGCCACTCCAGGTTCGGGGCGAACGGGACGAGGAGGCCGACGACGACGGCGACCGTGAGCGAGACCGTCATCATCAAGCGGCGCCCGAAGCGCTCGGACAGGGCGCTGAGCGGGAGGACGCACAGGGCGAGCGCGCCGGTCGCGGCGGACACCGTCCAGGAGGCCGCCGACGCGGTGGCACCGAACTCGGCCGAGACGGCGGGCAGGAGCGCCTGGGTGGAGTAGAGGAGGGCGAAGGTGGCCAGTCCGGCGGCGAAGAGCGCGAGGCTCATCCGGCGGTAGCCGGGAGCGCCGGGTGCGAGGCGGGAGTCAGCGGGGCTGGAGTCGGCGGCCGTGCTGGTGGCGGCCGCCTTGGTACTGGCGGAAGGCATGCCTCGAACGTAGGCCGACGCGCTTCATGCGTCCAATGCACGGAACTGCTGTAATCGTTCCCATGGTGCATGAGTACAGGTCACAGCGTCGGCTGTCACCGAACAGTAACGAAGAAGACATGGGACCGCTGCTCGCGCCGCGGCTCGCGTACTTCGCCGCGGTCGCCCGCCACGAGCACGTGACCAGAGCCGCGGCCGAGATGGGCGTGCCCCAGTCGACCCTCTCCCGGGCCGTCGTCCGGCTCGAAGAGGACCTCGGCGTCGCCCTGTTCGCCCGCCGCGGCCGCACGGTCTCCCTCACACCGGCCGGCCGCCGCTTCCTCGCCTCCGCCGAGCGCGCCCTCGCCGAGGTCGAGCGGGCCGCCGACTCCGTACGGGCCGACGCCGACCCCACCGCCGGCCGGGTCGCCTTCGGCTTCCTGCACACCATGGGCTCCGAGACCGTGCCCGGCCTCATCCGCGCCTTCCGCGTCGACCATCCCAAGGTCCGCTTCACCCTGGTGCAGAACTACGGCGAGGCGATGATCGAACGGCTCCGGGCCGGCGACCTCGACCTGTGCCTCACCTCGCCCGTACCGGACGCGCCCGACCTGGTGGCCCGCCGCCTCGACGAACAGCGGCTGCGCCTCGTCGTCCCCGACGACCACCGGCTCGCCTCCCGCAAGCGCATTCGCCTCGCGGAGGCCGCCGACGAGACCTTCGTGACCCTCGAACCGGGTTACGGGCTGCGCCGCATCACCGACGACCTGTGCGCGCAGGCCGGCTTCACGCCGCGCGTCGCCTTCGAGGGCGAGGAGGCCGAGACGCTGCGCGGCCTGGTCGCCGCCGGCCTCGGCGTGGCGCTCCTGCCGCCGCCGGCCGTCGCCCGCCCGGGCGTGGTCGAACTCGGCGTGACCTCACCGCGCGCGGTCCGCGAGATCGGCGTGGCCTGGCTCGACGGCCACCCGGACACACCGCCGGTGGCCGCCTTCAAGAAGTTCCTGCTCAGCAAGCGCGGCAGCCTGCTGCCGGAAGGCCCGTCGGAATGACCGGCAGAAGGCCCGCCGGAACGACCGGCAGCCGGCCCGTCGGAACGACCGGCGGGCCGGCTACCGCAACGACCGGCGGTCCGGCTACCGGAGCGACCGCCGCGAGGCCCGCCGGACCCGCTACCGGAACGACCGGCCGAAGCCCGCCGCCAGCGGCATCCGCAGCCCCAGCGGCGGCGGCGCGGCCATCGCGTCCGCCAGCGGCCGGCTGCGCGGGTGCGCGAACAGCGCCGACAGCACGAAGTCGGCCGCCAGCGCCTGGACTTCGTCCCGGTACTGACGCAGCGCGTGCCCGTCCGCGTGCACCTCGAAGCGGCAGGTGTCCCGGTTGGACTTCTTCGCCCGCTCGGCGAACCGGTACGACAGCTCCGGATCGGTCCGGCCGTCGTTCGTCCCGTGCACGATCAGCACCCGGCGCCCCACCAGCTGCCGCACCGGCTCCGGCTCGGCAGCCCGGTCGTCCTCCGGCAGCCACGGAGCCACCGCGAGCACCGCCGTGACCGCCGTGTGGCCGCCCGCCCGCAGCGCCGCCCGCGCGCCCATCCCGCGCCCCACCAGGCAGACCGGCACGTCGCCGTAGCGCCGTACCGCCTCCGACACCGCCCACGAGGCGTCCGCCGCGAGCCGCGCGTCCGCCCCGTTCCAGCCGCGGCTGCGATAGCGCACCACATGCGCCACCAGGCCGTCCGCCCGCCCGGCCCGCACCAGCCGCCGCCCGAGCCCCAGCACCGCCAGGTGCGCCCGCGCCGAGGCCCCGCGCCCGGACGTGTCCTCCCCGTCCGGCAGCAGCAGGACCACTCCGCCCGCCTCGGTGACCGGATGCGTCGCCGCTACGGGCCGCCCGAGCCGGGGTGTCCGGGAGCCGGCCGTTCCCACGAGTGCGTTGTGCGCCATGACGGAACAGTCTCAGAATCCGAGGTGTACGCCAGCCGTACGCGCGATCTCTGTTACGCAACGGCCCCTGAGTGAACGTTCTTGTGGCTCACGCCTGTTCGAAGGTGTGGATCTCGCCGACCGGGACGAAGCCGCGGCGGGCGTACCAGTGGCGGGGCCAGTCGTCGGCGAGGGCGATCAGGAAGACGGTGGTGCACCCGGCTTCGGCGGCGGTGCGCAGGGCGGTGTCGAGGACGACGCCCGCGTGGCCCTGGCCGAGGTGGGCCTCGGCGGTGACCAGGTCCTCGATCTGGGCGATGCCGGTGGCCGGGTCGATGTAGAGGTCGGCCCAGGAGGCGACCTGGCCGAACTCGTCGTGGGAGGCGAGGAAGCGGACGTCGTCGGCGCCGCGGCGGCGGGTCTCCCGGCGCTCGACCAGGACGCGCAGCACGTCGTCGCGGATGTCCGGCACCAGTCGCCGCAGGCTCTCGGTCAGCGGTTCGCGCAGGTCCGGCAGGCCGACCTCGCGTGCGCCGCCGAGCTCCGGCACGGGGCCGTCGTGGCGCATGACGACCAGCGTCCGGCAGGTGTAGCCGGCCCGGGCCAGGGGCTCGGCGCAGGCCTTGGCGACCGTGGCGTCGGGTATGTGGACGGTGCGGTGCGGCAGATGGGCCATGGCCTCGTCGACCAGCGCGGGCAGCGCCTCGGGGTCGGGTTCGCCGTCCACCAGGACGTGGTTGTTGCCGCGGGACAGCGCGTACGTGTCGTCGAGCGCGGCGAAGCCGCCGGGGAAGTCGGCCGTCCGCTCCGCCTGACGGCGGGTGAAGTCGGACAGGAAGCCGTGGATGCGGCGGAGTTCGGTCTCGCCGGTGCCGATGGTCATACCGGCAGGTTAGGCCCCACCACGCTCCGCCCGCACCGGAAAATCCGGGGGCGGAACCGGCGTCGAAGGGGCGCGCTCTACGCGCGTAGGGGCTAGAGTGCCGCAATGACGAGCCAGATCCCCAGCACCCCGACCGCGGACCAGATCCGCCGCGCCCCGAAGGTCCTCCTGCACGACCACCTCGACGGCGGACTGCGCCCCGGCACGATCATCGAACTCGCCCGTGCCCAGGGTTACGCGAACCTCCCGGAGACCGAGCCGGACAAGCTCGGCATCTGGTTCCGCGAGGCCGCCGACTCCGGCTCCCTGGAGCGCTATCTGGAGACCTTCGCGCACACCTGCGCCGTCATGCAGACCCGCGAGGCCCTCGTCCGGGTCGCCGCCGAGTGCGCCGTCGACCTCGCCGAGGACGGCGTCGTCTACGCCGAGGTGCGGTACGCGCCCGAGCAGCACCTGGAGGGCGGGCTCACCCTCGAAGAGGTCGTCGAGGCCGTCAACGAGGGCTTCCGCGAGGGCGAGCGCCGGGCCAGGGCGGCCGGCCACCGGATCCGCGTCGGCGCCCTGCTCACCGCGATGCGGCACGCCGCCCGCGCCCTGGAGATCGCCGAACTCGCCAACCGCTACCGCGACTCCGGTGTCGTCGGCTTCGACATCGCGGGCGCCGAGGCCGGCTTCCCGCCCACCCGCCACCTCGACGCCTTCGAGTACCTGAAGCGGGAGAACAACCACTTCACCATCCACGCCGGCGAGGCCTTCGGCCTGCCGTCGATCTGGCAGGCCCTCCAGTGGTGCGGCGCCGACCGCCTCGGCCACGGCGTGCGGATCATCGACGACATCGAGGTCGCCGACGACGGCTCGGTCAGCCTCGGCCGGCTCGCCGCGTACGTCCGGGACAAGCGCATCCCGCTGGAGATGTGCCCGACCTCCAACCTCCAGACCGGCGCCGCCGCCTCGTACCAGGAGCACCCCATCGGGCTGCTCCGCAAGCTGCACTTCCGGGCCACGGTCAACACCGACAACCGGCTGATGAGCGGCACCAGCATGAGCCGGGAATTCGAATTGCTTGTCGAGGCGTTCGGTTACACGCTCGAGGACATGCAGTGGTTCACGGTCAATGCGATGAAATCAGCGTTCATTCCTTTCGATGAACGACTGGCGATGATCAATGACGTCATCAAGCCCGGATATGCCGAACTGAAGTCCGAGTGGCTGTTCCAGCAGACCGCCACCACCAGCGACTCTTCCCGTACGGCGGGCTGATCGCGGCCCTCGGGACGATGATCGGAGCGGCCGGGCGCACCACGCCCGGCCGCATTTCGGTGTTTGCGGCCGGGACTTCCGCTGGTTAGTTTGCGTAGCCACCCCCGCATTCCAGCTTTCCCCGCGTTTCCAGCATTCGCCCTGCTCCACGCACCCGAGATTCCCCGAGGAAGATTTTCTGATGAAGCAGTCTGCCGCCAAGACGCTCGGTGTCGCCGCGCTCGGTGCCGCTTTCGCCGCCGTCGCCGCCGGAACGGCCTCCGCCGCCCCGGCCTCGCTGCCGGCCGGTCCCGACGTGCTCGGCCTGGTGACCAACACCGTGCCGCTCGGCGAGGACGTCACCGAGCTCCCGTCCGGCGCCGCCGAGGCCCTCGCGGGCGGCGAGACCGCCGTCGGCACCGGTGTCGACCAGGGCGTCAAGACCCTGCCGGGCGCGGTCGAGCAGGCCCAGAACCTGCCGGGCGAGCTGCAGAAGCAGGCCCAGGACCTGCCGCTCGACGGCGCCCGGAGCGGCCTCGCCGCCACCCCGCTCGGCGCGGCCGGCGGCCTCCTCGGCGGTCTGCCGGTCAACGGCCTGGGCCTGCCGCTCTAGGCTCCAGTCCTCGCGTCCTCGCATCCCGAGGCACCTCGCGTACGGCGAAGGGGCGCCCGTCCGGAACCGGACGGGCGCCCCTTCGCCGTGTGTGCGTATGTACGCGTGTGCGTGCAAGCGCGCGTGAACGTGCGGCTGTCGGTCGGCTACCAGGCCGTACGCGCCGACTTCTCCTCGCCGGGCAGCAGGATCCACAGCGCCAGGTACAGCAGGAACTGCGGACCGGGCAGCAGACACGACGCCAGGAAGATCACCCGCATCGCGGTCGAGGAGATGCCGAAGCGCCGGGCCAGCGCCGCGCACACTCCGCCGATCATGCGTCCGTCACGGGGGCGTACGAGTGCGGCCATGGTGGGCTCCTTCATTTCCGGTGCTCGGGATTTCCGATGCCTCCATCCTGTCCACTCAGCGCGGACAAAACGTCGGTCTACGGGGCGATCCCGACCCTGGGAATCGTCGGGGTCGGTCCCTGAGAAGCCGCCCTCCGGCTCCTCCTTGAGGAGGAGCCACGGGCCGTCCCCGACCGGCGGCGCAGCCGCGCCCGCGCGGCCGGCACCAGCAGCAGGTGCGCGAGCACCACGCCCGTCGTGTTCAGGAGCACCGAGTCCACGTCCACGACCTGCCCCGGCACCGCCGTCTGCAGCAGCTCCACCGCCAGCGAGACCAGCGCGCCCGCCGCCGCCGTACGGGTCAGGGATGCCCAGGGCGAGACGGTGAGCCGGCCGTCGGCCATCGGGAGCAGCACGCCGAGCGGGGCGAGGAGAAGGAGTCCGTCGGCGATGCGGCGGGCGGCCTCGGCCGGGCCGAGCACGAGATCGGATCTGATCCCGGCCAGCGGCGTCAGGTTCGGCGCGGTCACCCAGGCCACGTCCCGTGGCCGGAGCGTCAGCCAGGCGACGAGCAGCAGATGGGCGAGGAGAAGAAGGAAACCCGCCACGCGTACGACCACGGCGACACCGTCGCCGGAACTGCCCGAACCGCCCGAACCTTGAGGTTGCACGCACCCCAAGACGCGCCCCCCGGCGGAATCGGTTCCGCCGCACGCCGTACGAGGTGAGGACGCGCCCCGCGAGAGCCCCTGGCCGGGCCCGTACGAGCCCCGGCCGAGCCGCCTACGAGCCCCTGCCCTCCGTACGAGCCCGGTGCTCAGGAAGCCGTCGCCGGGGCCGACGGCACCGCCGACTCCGGGCGTTCCTTCAGCTCCCGCGTACAGCTGTAGCGTCGCGGCTCGTACCGGCCGGGCCCGCCGAGCACCACGGAGGAGCGGTCGGCCGCGGAAGTGCCCGGCGTGCTCTCCGCGAAGGTGCACACGATCTGCGCCAGCGCCGTCGCCGGCAGGTCCTCCGGCTGGCGGCTCAGCCGCAGCGTGCCCGCCGGATCGCCCTTCCTGGCCGCGCTCACCACCAGCGGTCCCTTCACCGCCGTGGAGAACCCGGCCTCCCGCTCGTCCGCCGACGGCTCGCTCTCCAGCTGGGCGAGCAGCGCCGACGCCGTGCGCACCGGATCGCCCGCCGCCTTCTCCTCCGGCAGCGGCGACCTGCGCTCCACCGGCTCCAGCTGGGCCCCGCACAGCAGGTACACGCGCAGCCGCAGCCCCTGCCCGGCCTGCCCGGCGGTGCCGTCCGCCACGTCGCACGGCACCCGGGAGGGCGCCGCGCCCGCGTCGACGGGCACCGAGGTCGTACGAATGCCGCAGCCCGCGAGCAGGACGGCGGCGCCCAGGGCGAGCAGCCCCCTTGTACGGCGACGTCTCAACTCTCCTCCACCTCGCCCTGACTGCTGCGGGTCTGCAGCTCCCGCGCGATGCCCGAGGCGTCCCGGGGCAGCCGCAGCACGAACACCGCGCCGTCCACCCGGCCGTCCTCGTCCGCGGAGTTGGCGGCGGTGATGGAGCCGCCGTGGATCAGCGCGTTCTCCATGGCGATCGACAGACCAAGGCCGCTGCCGTCCGACCGCGGCCGGGACGCGCTCGCCTTGTAGAAGCGGTCGAAGACGTGCGGCAGGACCTCCTCGGGGATGCCGGGCCCGTGGTCGCGCACCGCGATCACCAGGTCCTCGCCCTCGTCCGTGACCTCCGTGCGCACCGAGACCCGCACCGGCGAACCGCCGTGCTTGAGCGCGTTGCCGATCAGATTGGCCAGGATCACGTCCAGGCGGCGCGGGTCGAGCCGGGCCACGATCCCGCGCTCGGCGTCGAGGTCGACCGCGTCCAGCCAGGCCCGGGCGTCGATGCAGGCGGTGATCTGGTCGGCGATGTCCACGTCGTCCAGGACGAGGCGGGCGGTGCCCGCGTCGAAACGGGTCACCTCCATCAGGTTCTCCACCAGGTCGTTGAGGCGCCGGGTCTCGCTGACCACGAGCGCGACCGCCGGCGCGATCATCGGGTCGAGCGCGTCCTGCTCGTCCTCCAGGACCTCGGTCACGGCGGTCAGCGCGGTCAGCGGCGTGCGCAGCTCGTGCGACATGTCGGCGACGAAGCGGCGGCTGGCCTCCTCCCGGGCGCTCATGTCCGCGACCTTCTTCTGCAGCGACTCCGCCGCGCTGTTGAACGTACGGGACAGATCGGCCAGTTCGTCCGCGCCGGAGACCCGCAGCCGGGTGTCCAGCTTGCCCTCGCCGAGCTGCCGGGCCGCCTCGCCGAGCCGGTGCACCGGGCGCAGCACGGTCGTCGCCGCGACCTGCGCCAGCAGCACCGAGCCGATCACGGCGAGACCGGTGGCGATGCCGAGCGACCAGGCCAGCGAGTTCAGGTCGGCCTTCTCCGCGGCGAGCGACTTGAACAGGTAGCCGGTCGGCCCGCCGCCGTCGATCTTCGTGCCGCCGACCAGGTACGGCGTCGAGTCGCGCTGGGTGCGCTGCCAGAACAGGTGGTACGGGTAGGCGTTGGCCTCCGACACCGGGCGCCGGGTCTCCACCGCGGTCTGCAGCGGGCGCGGCACGTCCGCGAGCGTGAACACGTCCGGGTCGGAGGCGCCCACGATCGGCTTGCCCGCGTCGCGCTCACCGATCAGCAGCACGCTGTAGCCGGCGCTGCCGCTCGCCATCTGCTCGGCGGTGCGCCGCAGCTCCTCCTCGGTGGGCCGCAGCGGCAGCGTGGCCGCCCGGTTCTGCATCTCCTGCCGGAAGTCGTTGAGGGCGCTGTCCTGGGTGCGCTTGAGCACGGCCTCGCGGTTCAGCCAGTACGCGATGCCGGAGGCGGACACGGCCGCGGTGAGCGCGACCAGGGCGAAGACGACGACGAGCCGCAGGCGCAGGCTGGTGAACCTGAGCACCGAGACGATCCCTTTGCTCACGCAGGGACGTCCAGTCGGTAGCCGACGCCGCGTACGGTACGGATCAGGGTCGGCGAGGACGGCACGTCCTCGACCTTGGCGCGCAGCCGCTGCACACAGGCGTCCACGAGCCGCGAGTCGCCGAGGTAGTCGTGCTCCCACACCAGGCGCAGCAACTGCTGCCGCGACAGGGCCTGTCCGGGCCGCCGGCTCAGCTCCAGGAGCAGCCGCAGCTCGGTCGGGGTGAGCTGGAGGTCCTCGCCGTTCTTGGTGACGGTCATCGCCGAGCGGTCGATCACCAGCGAGCCGAAGGTGGCCGAGTCGGTGGCCTCCCGCTCGCCGCGCCGCAGCACCGCGCGGATCCGGGCGTCGAGCACCCGGCCCTGCACGGGCTTGACCACGTAGTCGTCGGCGCCGGACTCCAGGCCCACGACCACGTCGATGTCGTCGCTGCGGGCCGTGAGCAGGATGATCGGCAACTGGTCCGTGCGCCGGATCCGGCGGCACACCTCGAAGCCGTCGATGCCGGGCAGCATGACGTCGAGCACGACCAGGTCGGGCCGCTGCTCCTTGAGCATCTTCAGGCCGTCCTCGCCCGTCGCCGCGGTGGCCACACGGTGGCCCTGGCGGGACAGGGAGAGTTCGAGGGCCGTGCGGATGGCGTCGTCGTCCTCGATCAGCAACAGGAAAGGCACGGGCTCATTCTGTCCCATGCGGCCGTCCGAGTTCGACCGTCCGGTGACGCCTCCGTGCCCGGCCCGCCTGTGACACGGCTGTGACAGTCGGCGGACACCGCCATGAAGTCGGCCGGGCAGGCTTTTCGACATCAAGGACCTACGGACTCCAACCGACGGGGGGCGCGAGATGAACGCACTGCACAGCACCACCTCAAGCGCAGTTGTCACGCGTCTCCACGACGTCACGCGGAGCACCGAGAAGTCCGGCGCGGTGAACGGGCGGGGGTGCGTTCGCAGCGTCGGGCGTCAGCGCAAGGCGCCGTACATGGTCGCCGTGGCTGACGGGGGAGCGGCGTACGGGGAGGTCACGGGGGAGCGTTCCTGCACGGAGGCCGAGTTCACGGCCTACGTCCAGGAGCGCCGGGCCTCCCTGTACGCCACCGCCTACCACCTGACCGGTGACCGCTTCGAGGCCGAGGACCTGCTCCAGAGCGCGCTGTTCTCCACGTACCGCGCCTGGGACCGGATCAGCGACAAGGCCGCGGTCGGCGGCTACCTGCGCCGCACGATGACGAACCTGCACATCAGCGCCTGGCGCCGGCGCAAGCTCAACGAGTACCCGACCGAGGAGCTGCCGGAGACGGTCGGCGAGACGGACGCGATGCGCGGCACCGAGCTGCGCGCCGTGCTGTGGCAGGCCCTGGCCCGCCTGCCCGAGCTCCAGCGCACGATGCTGGTGCTGCGTTACTACGAGGGCCGGACCGATCCGGAGATCGCGGAGATCCTGGACATCAGTGTCGGCACGGTGAAGTCGAGCATCTGGCGCTCGCTGCGGCGACTGCGCGAGGACGAGGTGCTGAGCTTCGGCCGTGACGAGGAGGAGTCCTTCGGCGAGCTGGTGGCCTGAGGGCGTACGGGGGAAACGGGGAAACACGGGGGAATCACGGGGGAACGGGGAAACACGGGGGACCGTACGGGGGTACGGGGCAAGCGGCGAGGGCCGGACAGGATCGGGGGATCCTGCCCGGCCCTCGGCGTACGTCCGGCGCCTCACGCGGGTGCGGCGGGCCGACCGCCGCGGTTCGCCCGCCGCGGGGCCGCGGGCGGCGGTAGCGTGGAGGTGGCGGCTCCCGGCACTTCGCCTGCCGGGAGCCACCGTGCCGCTCCGCCGCGCGCCCGCCTCAGCAGTTCTTGCAGTTGGCGTGGCAGGCCGGGTCCTTGGCGGGCTTGGGGTACTGCCGGATGCGGTGGTGGTGGAGCCAGCAGTCGTTGTCGCCGCCGTTGGGCAGGATGACGGGCGGGATCCGGTCACAGCCGCTGGTGGTGGCCGGGTTGTTGGTGTACGGGGCGAGGGACAGCTCCGTGAAGCGCGCCGGGCTGATGATGTGGGACCGGTCGGCCACCGGCTGGAAGACCCACAGCTGGGACAGGGCCGCGAGGGTGTTGCTGTCCTTGTCGGGCGTCGGGTCGGGGAAGACGATGCCCTGGTTGATGGGGGCGTTCTGGGGATTGGCCGGGTCGAACGGGATGGCCATGACCTTCTTGGTCGAGACGTTCTGGATGCGGTAGGTCACCACTCCGTCGTCGGTGATCATGTAGGCCTCGAGCATCCACAGGGCCGGCGCGTCGTGGGTCTGGTCGCCGGTCAGCGGGTCCTGCTTGAGCTGCAGGTCCCCGGCCTGCGCGAGATAGCTGCCGCTCAGACGGTGCTGGAAGACCACCGGGGTCTGCAGACAGGAGGAGGCGACGATGTCGTTCGTGGGGTCGTAATAGACCATGGCGTGCCCTTCGTTCGTCGGCTGATGGAAGGTGAATTTCCCCTTCCATTTCTCGTCGGGAGTAACTTTCCCGAGGCCGGAGGGACATACGCGGAGAATGCCGGGCGCACGGGGACAAGAGCGGAGCGAACGGCGACCATCCGATCATCGGATGGTCGCCGGCGTGCACCGGCACGCAACAGCGCCCCCGGAGCGATGCTCCGGGGGCGGGGCGCCGACGGGCCGGGCGGGCGGCCCCGGTTCGGCGGACGGGCGTGGTGCGGCGGACGGGCGTGGTTCAGCCGGCGGCCGGGACGCGGCAGCGGCCGGCCGCTGCGGCGGCGAGCCGGCCGAGGGCCTCGTCCTTGGCGCACGGGTGCGCACCCAGGGCGGTCTGGCGGGCCACGATGGAGCGCTCGGCGCGCATCAGACGCCAGCCGCGGCGCAGCAGGAACGGCACCGACTTGCGGCCCTCCTTGAGGTCGCGCAGCAGCCGGCGGCGGAAGGTCGTCGAGGGCCGGCCGCGCAGACAGAGCGCGTCGGCCAGCACGCCGAGCTCACGGCAGCGCGCCACGATGTCGGCGGCGAAGATGCCCTCCGCCACGAAGAGCGGCGTCCGCGCGATGTCCAGCGTCTCGCGCCCCGCGACGGCGCTGGTGGCGATGTCGTACACGGGCACGTCGGTCCGTCCCGTACGGCACAGCTCGACGATCGCGGCGACCGCGGCGTCCTGGTCCCAGGAGAGCGGGGAGTCCCAGTCGATGTCCGAACTGCCCTCCACCAGCGGCAGCGTCGGGTCGTCGTGCTCCTTGTAGAAGTCGTCGAGGCGCAGCACCGGCAGTCCGGTGAGGGCGGCGAGGGACGACTTGCCGGAGCCGGAAGGGCCCGCGAGCAGGACGACCCGGGTCGGGATCGGTTGGGAACTCACGGGACACCAGTGTGAGGCATTCCCCCGTGCAGGGGACCCCCGAGGCGGCCCGTTGGTATCGAGCATCACACCTCCACTACTGTCGGTGGCCGCTCCGTCACCCCTCGAAGCCCCTGGAAGGTACGCCCATGGCGCGTCACGCAGAATCCCGCTCCTCCCGTCGCAGCGCCCTGCTGAAGGCCGGCCTCACCGTCACGGCGGCCGGTGCGGCGATGCTCGGCGCCGGCGCCGCGGCCCAGGCCGCCGGGCCGGTGGCGGTGCCGCTCCCGGTCGACTCGCTGACCCAGGTCGACGGCGCCGCGGCCCTGGAGGGCGTCGGTCACGGCGTGGCCCCGCTGACCGAGCTCCAGATCGACCCGCTGGCCAACACCGGCGTCGACCCGCTCGACAACGGCGTCGGCACCCAGGTCGCCGACTTCCGGCCGGTCGGCACGAACCTGGTCACCGACCACGTCACGCGCGGCGGCGCGCTGGCCGACCTGCCGGTGGCGGGCCCGCTGACGCAGGGCCTGCTGCCGTAGGGACGCGCGGGCCGTCCGGCACGACGGGCAGCCCCCGGCCGCATCGGCCGGGGGCTGCTGTCGTACGCCGTCTAGTACGAGGAGCCGGAGGCGCCCAGCGAACCCGTCGGGTGCCAGACCGTCTTCGTCTCCAGGAACGCGGTCATCCGGTCCGTGCCCGGGGACACGGTGAAGTCCTCGGCGCGGCGCGGGCGCAGCACGCGCTTGAGGTTGTCCGCCGCGGCGATCTCCAGGTCCCGGGCCAGGTCGGTGTCCGCGCCCGTCAGGTCGATCGCGTTGACGTCGAGGTGGGCCGCCAGGTGCGGACCCATCTCGGCGGCCTTGCCGGACAGGATGTTGACGACGCCGCCCGGCAGGTCGGAGGTGGCGAGCACCTCGCCCAGGGACAGCGCCGGCAGCGGGGCCTTCTCGGAGGCGATGACGACCGCCGTGTTGCCGGTGGCGATGACCGGGGCGATCACCGAGACCAGGCCGAGGAAGGACGACTCCTGCGGGGCGACCACGGTGACCACACCGGTGGGCTCCGGCGTGGACAGGTTGAAGTACGGGCCCGCCACCGGGTTCGCGCCGCCCACGACCTGGGCGATCTTGTCGGTCCAGCCCGCGTACCAGACCCAGCGGTCGATCGCGGCCTCGACGACCTCGGCCGCCTTGTTCTTGGACAGGCCCTCCGCCGCCGCGACCTCGTGCACGAACTGGCCCTTGCGGCCCTCCAGCATCTCGGCCACGCGGTAGAGGATCTGGCCGCGGTTGTACGCGGTCGCGCCCGCCCAGCCGGCGAAGGCCTTGCGGGCCGCGACGACCGCGTCACGCGCGTCCTTGCGGGAGGAGAGGGGCGCGTTCGCCAGCCACTTGCCCTTGGGGTCGGTCACCTCGTACACCCGGCCGCTCTCGGAGCGGGGGAACTTGCCCCCGACGTACAGCTTGTAGGTCTTGAAGACGCTCAGGCGGGTCTGATCAGACATCGAGGTAGGCCTCCAGACCGTGGCGGCCGCCCTCGCGGCCGAAGCCCGACTCCTTGTAGCCGCCGAAGGGCGAGGTCGGGTCGAACTTGTTGAACGTGTTGGCCCAGACGACGCCGGCCCGGAGCTTGTTGGCCACGGCGAGGATCCGCGAGCCCTTCTCCGTCCAGATGCCCGCCGACAGGCCGTACTGGCTGTTGTTGGCCTTGGCGACGGCCTCGTCGGGCGTACGGAAGGTCAGCACCGACAGGACCGGGCCGAAGATCTCGTCGCGGGCGACGGTGTGCGCCTGGGTGACGTTCGTGAAGAGCGTCGGCGCGAACCAGTAGCCGGCGGCCGGGATCTCGCAGGCGGCGGACCAGCGCTCGGCGCCCTCCGCCTCGCCCTGCTCGACGAGCGTGGTGATACGGGCCAGCTGCTCCTCGGAGTTGATGGCGCCGATGTCGGTGTTCTTGTCGAGCGGGTCGCCCAGGCGCAGCGTGCTCAGACGCCGCTTGAGCGACTCGAGCAGCTCGTCGTGGACGGACTCCTGCACCAGCAGGCGCGAGCCCGCGCAGCAGACCTGGCCCTGGTTGAAGAAGATGCCGTTGACGATGCCCTCGACGGCCTGGTCGATCGGGGCGTCGTCGAAGACGATGTTGGCGCCCTTGCCGCCCAGCTCCAGGGTGAGCTTCTTGTCGGTGCCCGCCACGGACTTGGCGATGGCCCGGCCGACGGCGGTCGAGCCGGTGAAGGCGACCTTGTCGACGTCCGGGTGCTCGACCAGGGCCGCGCCCGTGTCGCCGTAACCGGGAAGGATGTTGACGACACCCTTCGGCAGCCCGGCCTGGCGGCAGATGTCCGCGAAGAACAGGGCGGAGAGCGGCGTCGTCTCGGCGGGCTTGAGGACGACCGTGTTGCCGGTCGCGAGCGCCGGGGCGATCTTCCACGCCAGCATCAGCAGTGGGAAGTTCCACGGGATGACCTGGCCGGCCACGCCCAGCGGGCGCGGGTTCGCACCGTAGCCGGCGTGGTCGAGCTTGTCGGCCCAGCCCGCGTAGTAGAAGAAGTGCGCGGCGACCAGCGGGAGGTCCGCGTCGCGGGTCTCCTTGATCGGCTTGCCGTTGTCCAGGGTCTCCAGGACGGCCAGCTCACGGCTGCGCTCCTGGATGATCCGGGCGATGCGGAAGAGGTACTTGGCGCGCTCGGAGCCCGGCAGCGCGGACCACTTCTCGAACGCCTTGCGGGCCGCCTTCACCGCGCGGTCGACGTCCTCGGTGCCCGCCTGGGCGATCTCGGACAGGACCTCCTCGGTGGACGGGGAGACGGTCTTGAAGACCTTGCCGTCGGCGGCCTCGACGAACTCGCCGTCGATGAACAGGCCGTAGGAGGGCGCGATGTCGACGACGGACCGGGACTCGGGCGCCGGTGCGTACTCGAATGCAGATGCCATGTTGATCAGTCCACCGTCACGTAATCGGGGCCGGAGTAGTGGCCGGTCGCCAGCTTCTGACGCTGCATCAGCAGGTCGTTGAGCAGGCTGGAGGCACCGAAGCGGAACCAGTGGTTGTCCAGCCAGTCCTCGCCGACGGTCTCGTTGACCAGGACCAGGAACTTGACGGCTTCCTTGGTGTTGCGGATGCCGCCGGCCGGCTTCACGCCGACCTGGACGCCGGTCTGCGCGCGGAAGTCGCGCACGGCCTCCAGCATCAGGAGCGTGTTGGCCGGGGTGGCGTTGACCGCGACCTTGCCGGTCGAGGTCTTGATGAAGTCCGCGCCGGCCATCATGCCGAGCCAGGAGGCGCGGCGGATGTTGTCGTACGTGGACAGCTCGCCGGTCTCGAAGATCACCTTCAGACGGGCGCGGTCGCCGCACGTGGCCTTGATCGCGGCGATCTGCTCGTAGACCTCCAGGTAGCGGCCGGCGAGGAAGGCGCCACGGTCGATGACCATGTCGATCTCGTCGGCGCCCGCGGCGATGGCGTCGGCCGTGTCGGCGAGCTTCACCGGGAGGGCTGCGCGGCCGGCCGGGAAGGCGGTGGCGACCGAGGCGACCTTGACGCCGGAGCCCGCGACGGCGGCCTTGGCGGTGGCCACCATGTCGGGATAGACGCAGACGGCGGCGGTCTTCGGGGTCGTGCGGTCGGTCGGATCGGGGTTGACGGCCTTGGCGGCGAGCGCCCGGACCTTGCCCGGGGTGTCCGCGCCTTCGAGCGTCGTCAGGTCGATCATGGAGATGGCCAGGTCGATGGCGTACGCCTTGGCCGTGGTCTTGATCGAGCGGGTGCCGAGAGCGGCGGCGCGCGCTTCCAGGCCCACGGCGTCGACGCCGGGCAGCCCGTGGAGGAAGCGGCGCAGCGTGCTGTCGGACGCGGTCACGTCGGCGAAAGCAGTTGCTGCGGGTGCAGTGGTGGGCATGGTCACCAGTCGAGCATATCTACGCGCGTAGCAGCCTGTACAGGGCCCCGCTCTTCCGAGCGAACGAAAGGGCAGGTGGGTGCGGGAGTCACGGGTGCCGGGTGAGCCCTGTCACATGCCCGTGACATGGAGTGGACAGGTCCGGGAACCAAGATCCGTAACGTTTCTTCCGCAGCCGGCCAGAACTCAACGGACACCGACCGAACGAGAATGTCAGCGGCATGCGGCTCTCCCACCCACCTGCACTTCCTCACTGGAGTCGTGATGCGCACCGCCCTTCGCACCGCCGTCGCCACCGCCCTCCTCCTGGGCCTCGCGACCACCCCGGCCCTCGCCGCCGGCACCGCCCCCGCGGCGGACCACCCGGCCGCCGCCAGGGAGAACCAGGGCACTCTCGTCCGGACCGAGACGGTCTCCGACCACCTGACCGCCAAGATCTACCGGCTGGGCGAGCTCGCCTACCGGGCGGACGTCTTCCAGGACGGCACCCAGGTCGACTCGATCGAGGCCGTCACCCGCTCGGCGGCCGGCAGGACCGGCGGCTGGTACCTCGTCCTGAACCCGGACGGCACCACGCACCACTGGACCGGCAACTCCGTGACCGGCGCCCGCGACGGCCGCTACCGGCTGGCCGACGGCACCGTCCTGGAACTCGGCCGCAACGCGAAGGACGGCCGCGTGGGCCTCCAGCTGATCGAGAACGGCAAGGGCCGCGGTTTCACCTACGTGACCGGCGAGCGCGCGGTGTGGACGTACGGCAAGGCCGTCGTCGTCCTCGAGCGCGACGCCGACCTCGCCGCGTACGTCCCGGGCGCGGCCCGCCAGGCGGCGCCGGTCTACGTGGGCGCCACGGGCGGCGACGAGAAGCCGGGCGGCGGCGAGAAGCCGGGCGGCGGCGAGAAGCCGGGCGGCGGCGAGAAGCCGGGCGGCGGCGAGAAGCCCGGACCGACGCCGGCCGAGATCATCAGCGGCCCCACCGCCACCGGCCCGTGCACCGTCACCGAGGTCATCGCCTCGTCCTACGGCGGCGGGTGGACCGTCACCCTCACCAATGACCTGGACAAGGGCCCCAAGGCCGTCCTCAAGGACGCCAAGGGCAAGACCCTGGAGACGGTCGACCGCGCCCACCCCGGCCCGACCGGCCTGGGCCAGAAGATCGTCGGCGCCGGCACCCGCACCCCGCGCTACGGCCAGCACACCAACGGCGGCGACACCGCGCCGTACCGCTGGAACGACTTCCCGAAGCTCCCGAAGGACTGCGGCACGACCGCCACCCCGAAGCCCACCGCCTCGACCGGCACCGGCACCGGCACCGGCACCGGAACTGGAACCGGCACCGCCACTGGCGTCCAGGGCGGGCAGACGACCGTCGTGCCCAAGGGCGGTGTCGCCGCCGGCGCGGAGTTCGGCAGCGTCGAGCAGGCCAACGACGTCGCGCTGCTCGCCTCCGGCGCGGGCGCCGCGGCGGTCGTCGCCGCCGGCCTCGGCCTCACGGCCCTGCGCCGCCGGTCCGCCGGCCGCGGCTGACGCCCGCGGTCTGGACGGCCGACGCGGCGTGCCTGACGCCCTTGCGCGGCTTACACCCCTGACCGAGCCGCCGACCCCTCCGTCCACTGCCCGGCGGGCCGCCCTCCTCCTCGGCGGCCCGCCGCACCCCGTTCCCGGAGCACACCCATGACCCGCCGCCGCCCTCTCCTCCTCGTCCTGGCCGGCGCCGCCGTCGCGCTCGCCGGCTGCGCCGGACCCGCGGGCGGCGCGCCCGCCGCCGCCCCGGCCGTACCGGCGCCGCGCGTGACGACGGCCGCCGCGCCCGCCCCCACCGGGTCGCCCGCCACGCCGCTGCCGCGCTCCGAGCCCGTACGCGTACGGGTGCCGGCGGCCGGCGTCGACACCGGGCCGGTGCTGCGGCTCGGCCTGAACGACGACGGCACCGTGCAGGTGCCGTCGGTCGACCAGGCCGACCGGATCGGCTGGTACGACAAGGGCGTGACGCCCGGCGAGACCGGGCCGGCCGTCCTCATCGGCCACTACGACACCGCCCGGGGCCCCGCCGTCCTGCGCGACGTCGCGCGGATCCACGTCGGCGACCCGATCACCGTCACCCGTGCCGACGGCACCGACGCCGTCTTCCGCGTGCGCGCGGTGGAGCAGGTCACCAAGAAGGCCTTCCCGACCCGCAAGGTGTACGGCGACACCAGCCGTCCCGAACTGCGCCTGATCACCTGCGGCGGCGAGATCGTCGACGGCCACCGCCCCGACAACGTCGTCGTCTACGCCGACCTCGTCACCTCGGCCGCGTGACGGCTGAGGCACAATCGGCCCCATGACGACCCCCCAGCCGCCCTCCGCGCAGCCGTCCGAGCCCGCCCCGAAGGACCGCGTCTACCGCTCCCCGCTGGGCATCGCGGGCGGCGTCTTCCTGCTCGTCCTCGCCGTCGTCTTCGGCGGGGACGCGATCATCCGGGGCGACGGGCGCACGCCTTGGGCGGCGCTCGCCGGGATGATCCTCGTGGTGCCGCTGATCGTCGCCTTCACCATCCGGCCGGCCGTCCAGGCCAACGACCGCCGGCTGCGGATCCGTAACCCGTTCCGCACCCTCACGCTGCCCTGGGCCTCGGTCGCGGACGTCCGCGCCGGCTACTCCAGCGAGGTCCTCATGCACGACGGCCACCGGTACCAGCTGTGGGCCGTCCCCGTCTCGCTGCGCCAGCGCAAGCGCGCCGCGCGCCGCGCCGCGACGGCCTCCCAGGACGACCCGCACGGCCGAACCTCCGTCACCGCCGACGTCAACGACCGCGGCTCCCGTCAGGCCCCCGCCGACCAGACCGTGGCCGACCTGCGCGACATGGCCGAGCGCCTGGCCGGCACGCCCGAGGCACAGGGCGAGCCGCAGGTCCGGTGGGCGTACGAGGTGATCGCGCCGGCGGTGGCCGGTCTGGTGCTGCTGGTGATCCTGACCGTGGCCGGCTGACGCCGCGGGGCGCCCGCACGGGCCGTGCTGTACGGGCGGGGGCGGCCCCGCACTCGCCGCGGGCCCGGGTTCGTCAGGGCGGGCCCGGCCAGACCAGGAGCATGTGGCCGCCCAGCCAGGCCGAGGTCAGCGCCGCCAGGCCGAGGACCACGGCCGCGGCGGCCGGGCGGGCGCGGGAGACGGCCAGGGCGACGGGAAGCAGCAGCGGGAAGCCCGGCATGAGGAAGCGGGCGCGCGGGAAGTAGACGCCGGCGCTGCCGAGGACCACCACGAGCAGCACGCCGCCGAACACGAGCAGCGGCAGCGGCTGGCGGCCCGCCACGCACAGGACGTACAGGGCCGCCGAGAGGACCAGGACGGCGGAGACCGCGACCAGGAACAGCGGCGGGCGGGCGGACAGGACCAGCAGGCCGCGCAGCATCCGCAGCGTCGTGAGGCCGCCGTCCCACTGGTTCGTCCAGGTCCGCTGCACCGCGAGGTAGCCGTCCCAGCGGTCCAGTCGCAGCCCCACCCACGCCACGTAGCCCAGCCAGCCCGTCGGCGCCGCGACGGCCGCCGCCAGCGCCGCGGCCCGGCCCCCGCGCCCGCCCGTGCGGGCGGCCTGGAGCGCCGCCACCGACACTGCCGCCGCGACCGCGACACCGGTCGGCCGGGTGAGACCCGCTCCCACCGCCAGGGCCGCCGCCCACGCCCAGCGGCGGTTCAGGACCGCGTAGAGCGCCCACGCCGCCAGCGCCGTGAACAGCGACTCCGTATAGCCCATCCACTGCACCGCCGCCGCCGGCGCCGCGCCCCACAGCACCGCCAGGACCGTGCCCGTACGGCGCCCGTGCAGCCGGTCGCCGACCGCGAACACGCCGAGCGCGGCCAGCAGCGAGCACACCCCGGCGAGCACCAGCGCGACCGAGGCGCGCGAGCCCGGTGTCACGGCCGCGAAGGCCTTGATCAGCGCCGGGAAGAGCGGGAAGAAGGCCAGGTTGTCGTGGTGTCCGGGGCCGCCGAGCTCATGGTCGTAACCGCGGTCGGCGATCTGCAGATACCAGCCCGAGTCCCACGAGGTCGCGAGCAGCGGCCACAGCCCGCGGCCCCGCCCGTGCGCCCAATGGGCGAGGACGGCCAGGCCGAGCAGCCGCACCGCCAGATAGCCGAGCAGCGCCGGCGCCGCCCGGCGCAGCAGCCCGAGCCGCGGCGCGGCGGCGGGACCGCGGCGGGCGGGGACGGAAGGACGGGGAATCAGCACCGGGGACAGGGAAGGCACCGGGTCACCCTGCCCCGGCCGCCGGGACGCGCAGGGCGGGTTGCGGCAGCTGCCGTAGGCAATTCACCCGTAGGGGGAGCGGGCGCGGGGCGTGAGGGAGGGGCGTGGGGGAGGGGAGCAGGCGGAAGGCCCGTACGGAGACGATTCCGTACGGGCCTTCGCGGCGACCGGGCCCCGGGCCACGGGGCCTCGGGACCCACGGGCCCGGGCGAGGTGCGTCCCGGTGTGGCGGGTCAGAGGCCGGCGGCCTGCGCCAGGTCCTTCTTGATCGCGGCCAGGACGCCCGCGGCCGTCGCCCGCGCCGTGCCCAGCTCGCTCGCGCCGCCGACCGGGACCACGACCTCCAGGTAGCACTTGAGCTTGGGCTCGGTGCCGCTCGGGCGGACGATCACCCGGGCCTTGTAGTCGCCCGCCAGGTGGTAGCGCAGACCGTCCGTCGGCGGCAGCGACTCCGTACCCTTCGTCAGGTCCTCCGCCGAGACGACGGTCAGGCCCGCGAGCCGCACCGGCGGCTTCTCGCGCAGCGCCGCCATCGCGTCGGCGATGACGCTCAGGTCCTCCACGCGCACCGACAGCTGGTCCGTGGCGTGCAGGCCGTGCGCCACCGCCAGGTCGTCCAGCAGGTCCGTCAGCGTGCGGTGCTGCTCCTTGAGGACCGAGGCCAGCTCGGCGACGAGCAGCGCCGCCGTGATGCCGTCCTTGTCGCGGACGCCCTCCGGGTCGACGCAGTAGCCGAGCGCCTCCTCGTAGCCGTAGCGCAGGCCGTCGACGCGCGCGATCCACTTGAAGCCGGTCAGCGTCTCCTCGTAACCGACGCCCGCCGCCTCGGCGATCCGGCCGAGCAGCGAGGACGACACGATCGACTCGGCGAAGACGCCGGTGGCGCCCTTGTGGACCAGGTGCGCGGCGAGCAGCGCGCCGACCTCGTCACCGCGGAGCATGCGCCAGCCGCCGTCGACGGAGGCGTCCGGGACGGCGACGGCGCAGCGGTCGGCGTCCGGGTCGTTGGCGATCACGATGTCCGGGTCCACGGCGCGCGCCGCCTCGAAGGCGAGGTCCATGGCGCCCGGCTCCTCCGGGTTCGGGAACGCGACCGTCGGGAACGCCGGGTCCGGGTCCGCCTGCTCGGCGACCAGCGCCGGCGGCGGGAAGCCGTGCCGGGCGAAAGCGGCCGTCAGGACCTCCTTGCCGACGCCGTGCATGGCCGTGTAGACGGTGCGCGCGGAGCGCGGCGAGCCCGGGGTGAGGACGGCGTCCGTACGCTCCAGATAGGCCTGGAGGACCTCGTCGCCGAGGACGTCCCAGCCGCTGTCCGGGCGGGGCACGTCGTTCAGGGAGCGGACGGCGGCGATCTCGGCGGCGATCTCGGCGTCGGCGGGCGGCACGATCTGCGAGCCGTCGCCGAGATAGACCTTGTAGCCGTTGTCGCGCGGTGGGTTGTGGCTGGCGGTCACCTCGACGCCGGCGACGGCGCCCAGATGCCTTATGGCGTACGCCAGGACGGGCGTCGGCAGCGGGCGGGGCAGCAGCGCGGCGCGCAGACCGGCGCCGGTCATCACGGCGGCGGTGTCGCGGGCGAAGTCGGCCGACTTGTAGCGGGCGTCGTAGCCGATGACGACGAGACCGCCGGCCTGGCCCTTCGCCTTGAGGTACGCGGCGAGGCCGGCGGCGGCGCGGATCACGACGGCGCGGTTCATCCGCATGGGGCCCGCGCCCAGCTCGCCCCGGAGCCCGGCGGTGCCGAACTGGAGCGTGCCGGCGAAACGGGCGGCGAGCTCGGCGGTGGCGCCGGCGCCGCGGTCGAGGAGCGCGGCGAGCTCGTCACGGGTCTCGCTGTCGGGGTCCTCGGCGAGCCACGCCTGGGCCCGGGCGAGGAGGTCGTCCTGCGTCACGGTGTGTGCCTTTCGAGTGCGGAAGAAAGCGGTGCGGGATCGAGGTGCCGCTGGGCGGAGCCTTTCCCCACCCCGCCCCTTCCCCTAACCGGGCCCTGCGCGCCCGGCCCCGCGCCGAACGGCCCGGCACCGGCCGGGACCAGGGGCTCCGCCCCGGGCCCTGTCGGGCAGAGGGTCGGCGCACCCCCTGCGTCCTGGCGGACGTGGGGACCGGGGGCTCGCGCCCTCGGAGCAGCGGTGGGGTCCCTACGCCCTGGCGGGCGAGGGAGCCGGATGCCCGGCCGGTCCCGGCCGGAGCGAGGCCACGAGCTTGTCCCGCCCAGGGCGGGCAGGTGAGCTCCGTCGCCGGAACCGGCCCGGGCCGGCAGGTGGGCTCCACGCCCTGCGGGCGGGAGGACCGGGCCCCGGTCGGGACCGGCCCCGGCCCTCCGGAGGGCTGGCCTCCGGAGGGCCCAAGGCTTGTCCACGACTGGGCGCCCGTCCGGGCCCCGACCGGGGCTGGGGCTCCGTACGGGTACGGGTCCCGACCCTCGGGGGCGGAGACTGGCGCCCCGCATGGCAACGGGTTCCGGCCCTCGGAGGCCGGGTCGGGGCCGGCGCCCCGTCACGGGAGCGGGTCCCGGGCCCCGGTCCGGGGGCTGTTGCCCCCGTCACGGGAACGCGTCCCGGGCTTCCGGGCTCCGGTCCGGGGACCAGCGCCCCCTCAAGGGAACGGGCCCCGATCCGGGGCTGCTGCCCCCGGCGCGGGAACGGTCCCGGGCTTCCGGGGCGCAGGCCGGCGCCCCGCGCGGGAACGGCCCCAGCCCTCGGGGTCGGAGGCTCTCAGGCCCGCTACGGGACGGGTCCCGCTCCTCCGGGTGTCGGGCGGCCGGTCGGGTGGCGGCTCGGTCAGGGGAAAGGGACCGGGGTCAGATGCGGTCGAGGACGCGGGTGAGGAGCGCGCCCATGCGGGCCGCCGAGTCGCGGCCGGCCTGGAGGACCTCCTCGTGGTTCAGCGGCTCGCCCGAGAGGCCCGCCGCCAGGTTGGTGACGAGGGAGATGCCCAGGACCTCGGCGCCGGCCTCGCGGGCCGCGATGGCCTCGAGGACGGTGGACATGCCGACCAGGTCGCCGCCCAGGACGCGGACCATGTTGATCTCGGCCGGGGTCTCGTAGTGCGGGCCGGGGAACTGGACGTACACGCCCTCCTCCAGCGTCTCGTCGACCTCCTTGCACAGCGCGCGCAGCCGCGGCGAGTACAGGTCGGTGAGGTCCACGAAGTTCGCGCCGACGATTGGCGAGGCGGCCGTCAGGTTGAGGTGGTCGCTGATCAGGACCGGCTGGCCGGGGCGCATGCCCTCGCGCAGGCCGCCGCAGCCGTTCGTCAGGACGACCGTCTTGCAGCCGGCGGCGACGGCGGTGCGGACGCCGTGCGCGACGGCGGCGACACCGCGGCCCTCGTAGTAGTGGGTGCGGCCGAGGAAGACCAGGGCGCGCTTCTCGCCGATCTTGTACGAGCGGATCTTGCCGCCGTGGCCCTCGACGGCCGGCGGCGGGAAGCCGGGCAGTTCGGTGACCGGGAACTCGGCCTCGGGCGCGCCGAGCGCGTCGACGGCCGGGGCCCAGCCGGAGCCCATGACCAGGGCGACGTCGTGGTTCTCGACACCGGTCAGCTCGCGAAGGCGCGCGGCGGCGGCCTCGGCGGCCTCGTACGGGGTGGCAGTAGCGTTCACTGACTCTCTCGCCTCGGGGAGGGGGGTCCGAGGGGGAGGCCCCGGACGGATTTGATACGCGCAGAAGCCTAGCCCGAGAATCCCTACGCGCGTAGATGACGTCGCGCACGGAGCTGCGATCGTTGTCTTGTCGTTTCCGACAAGAGCCCCGACCGGGCCGGCTCAGCAGGGGCGCTTGCGCAGTTCCATCACGTAGTCGTGGGGCGCGCCCGCGGACTCCGCCGCGTCCGCGACCTCGCCGAGGTAGCGGGCCGACGGCAGGCCGCCCTCGTACGCGTTCAGGACGTACACCCAGGCCGGCTCCTCGCCGTCCAGGGTGTGCACCCGCACCCGCATCCGCCGGTAGATGTCGAGGCCGACGCCCTCCCAGCGGTCCATCGACTCCTCGTCCATCGGCGCGATGTCGTACAGCGCGACGAAGACCTGGGACCGCGGTGCCTCCACGATGGTGGCGAGCGCGCCCTCCCAGCCCATCTGCTCGCCGCCGAAGGTCAGCCGCCAGCCGTTGAGCCAGCCGGTGCCGCGCAGCGGCGAGTGCGGTGCGCGGCGGGTCATGAGCCGCGCGTCGAGGTTGCCGGCGTACGCGGCGTAGAGCGACATGGGGTCGAGGGTACGGGAGCGCGCGGCGTGCGTGACGAAGTCCGTGCCGCGGGCGGCACCCGGCGGCCCCGCGCCCGCCACCGGCTGATCCGCGCCCCGCCCCCGGCGCCGCGCCGGCCCCGTCCCATGCCCGCCCCCGCCGCCGCGCCGGCCCCCTCCCGCGCCCGCCCGCGGCCCGTCCGGCGCCCGTCCGCGGTGTCCGCGACCCGCCGGTGCGGCCCCGGCGCGTGGCCCGTACCCGCGTGCGGGAGAATGGGGTACGCACTTGAAGCGTGCGGGACAATGGCGTACGCACTGCAGCCCAGCGGGGGACCCCCCGGCAGAACGAGAGCGCGAGGCGTAGATCCCAGTGACCCGGATCGTGATCATCGGCGGCGGACCCGGCGGATACGAGGCGGCCCTGGTGGGCGCCCAACTCGGCGCGGAGGTGACCGTCGTCGACTGCGACGGCCTCGGCGGCGCGTCCGTCCTGACCGACTGCGTTCCCTCCAAGACCCTGATCGCCACCGCCGAGGTGATGACCACCTTCGACTCCTCCTACGAGGAGCTGGGCATCATCGTCGCGGACGACACCCCGCACATCGAGCAGGCGGCCCGGGTGGTCGGCGTGGACCTGGGCAAGGTCAACCGCCGTGTGAAGCGCCTCGCGCTCGCCCAGTCGCACGACATCACCGCCTCCGTCACCCGGGCCGGCGCCCGCGTCCTGCGCGGCCGCGGCCGGCTCGACGGGCGGCAGGCGATGGACGGCTCGCGCCAGGTCGTCGTCACGGCCGCCGACGGCTCCGAGGAGACGCTGACCGCCGACGCGGTGCTGATCGCCACCGGCGGTCACCCGCGCGAGCTGCCGGACGCCAAGCCGGACGGCGAGCGGATCCTCAACTGGACCCAGGTCTACGACCTCAAGGAGCTTCCCGAGGAGCTCATCGTGGTCGGTTCCGGTGTCACCGGCGCCGAGTTCGCCGGCGCGTACCAGGCGCTCGGCTCCCGGGTCACCCTCGTCTCCTCTCGTGACCGCGTGCTGCCCGGCGAGGACCCGGACGCCGCCGCGGTCCTGGAGGACGTCTTCCGCCGCCGCGGCATGAACGTCATGGCCCGCTCCCGCGCCGAGTCCGCCAAGCGGGTCGGCGACCGGGTCGAGGTCACGCTCTCCGACGGCCGGGTCATCTCCGGCACCCACTGCCTGATGGCGGTCGGCGCCATCCCGAACACCGCCGGAATGGGCCTGGAGGAGGCCGGCGTACGGCTGAAGGACTCCGGGCACATCTGGACGGACAAGGTCTCCCGCACCTCCGCGCCCGGTGTGTACGCGGCCGGTGACGTCACGGGCGTCTTCGCGCTCGCCTCGGTGGCGGCCATGCAGGGCCGGATCGCGATGTACCACTTCCTCGGCGACGCGGTGGCCCCGCTCAACCTGAAGACCGTGTCGTCCAACGTCTTCACCGACCCGGAGATCGCCACCGTCGGCTACACCCAGGCCGACGTCGACGCCGGCAAGATCGACGCCCGGGTCGTCAAGCTGCCGCTGCTGCGCAACCCGCGCGCCAAGATGCAGGGCATCAGGGACGGCTTCGTGAAGATCTTCTGCCGTCCGGGCACCGGGATCGTGGTCGGCGGCTGTGTCGTGGCCCCGCGCGCGAGCGAGCTGATCCACCCGATCTCGATCGCGGTCGACAACAATCTGACGGTCGAACAGATCGCAAACGCTTTCACCGTGTACCCCTCCCTGTCGGGCTCGATCGCGGAAGTGGCACGGCAGTTGCACACCCGAAAGACGGCGGCCGAGGCGTAGCCTCCCGCCCGGCCGGCGTCCCGGCCTGCGGGAACGGTTCGCCGACCCGGACAACCCCCGGCAAGCCGGGGCATAGATCGATCAACGGCGGGGCCCTCCATATCACTTGGAGGCCCCGCCTGTGTGCATCTTCTGCAATTCGGCGCATAGTGCTGAAAAGTATCGGCCGGTCACGTTACTGTCAGTTTCGTGTTCGCTGCAGAACGTCGCCAGTTGATCCTCGAAATGGTGCGCGCCAATGGAGCCGTGTCGCTCCGCGAGCTCGCCCGCGTCGTCCAGACCTCAGAAGTGACCGTACGGCGAGACGTGCGGGCCCTGGAGGCAGAAGGACTCCTCGACCGCCGGCACGGCGGTGCGGTACTGCCGGGCGGTTTCACGCGAGAGTCCGGCTTCCCGCAGAAATCCCATCTCGCCACCGCCGAGAAGACGGCCATCGCCGATGTCGCCGCCACCCTCGTCGAGGAGGGCGAGGCCATCGTCGTCGGCGCGGGCACCACCACGCAGGAGCTGGCCCGCCGGCTCGCCCGGGTGCCCGGGCTCACGGTCGTCACCAACTCGCTCCTCGTCGCCCAGGCCCTCGCGCACGCCAACCGGGTCGAGGTCGTCATGACCGGCGGCACGCTGCGCGGCTCCAACTACGCGCTCGTGGGCAGCGGGGCCGAGCAGTCGCTCCAGGGACTGCGGGTGTCCCGGGCGTTCCTGTCGGGCAGCGGGCTGACCGCCGAGCGCGGCCTGTCCACGTCCAACATGCTCTCCGCGAGCGTGGACCGGGCCCTGGTGCAGGCGGCGGCGGAGGTGGTGGTCCTCGCCGACCACACCAAGCTCGGCACCGACACCATGTTCCAGACGGTGCCGACCGACGTGATCACCCGCCTGGTCACCGACGAGCCGCCGGCCCACGACGAGCGGGCCGCCACCGAGCTCCAGGCGCTGGCCGACCAGGGCGTGCAGATCGCGGTGGCCGGCACGGGCGCGGCGCCGCACGGCGGCGAGCAGCTCCCGCCGGGCCGCCCGCGCCGCGACCTGCCCCTGCCGGGGCAGCGCGGCCGGCTGCCGGGCGGGCAGTTCCGCGGCGGTCCCGGCGGCCCGGGCGGCCCGCTCGGAGGCGAGGTGCTGGCCCCGGAGCGCCCGGTCCGCGTCGCGGACATGCGCCGCCGCTGAGCGGGCCCGCCCGCGCCGCCGGTACGGGTCGCCCGCCCGCGCCGCCGGCAGGCCCGCCGGCGCGGCCTCGAACGGCCACCGAGCGGTCCCGAAGGGTCTTGAACGGCCCTGACCGGGCCCTGCACGGCCTCGAGCGCCCCGCACGGCCCCGAACCGCCTGCGCCGCCCGCCGTGCGCCGCCCTCAGGTCGTCAGGCCCGTCAGGCCGTCACGCCTTCAGGCCCCGTACGGTCAGGTCGAGCAGGCGGTCCGCCAGTTCCGGGTCCTCCGGGGAGCGTTCGGCGGCCAGGGCGATCGCGTTGGTGAGCTTCATCAGGTCGCCGATCGACACGTCGGCGCGGACCGCCGCCGTCTCCCGGGCCCGGGCCAGCAGGATCTCGCCCGCCGCGCGCAGCGGCTCGCTGCACTCGGCGAGCGCCGAACTCCGGCCGTACGACACGGACATGAGCGCCATCGAGAGCCCGCGGTACTCACCCGCGTGGGCGATCAGGGTGCGCAGCCAGCTGACGAGCGCGACGCACGGGTCGGGTGCCGCGGCCAGCTCGGCGGAGCGGTCGAGGAGGGCGCGCAGGGCGTCCTGGAAGACGGCGCCGAGCAGCGCCTCGCGGGTGGGGAAGTGCCGGTAGAGGGTCCCGATGCCGACTCCGGCGCGACGCGCGATGTCCTCCAGGGAGGCGTCCGTGCCGTGGGCGGCGAAGGCGGCGCGGGCCTCGGCGAGCAGGCGCTCGTGGTTGCGGCGTGCGTCGGCCCGCATGCGTACTCCTTCCGCCGGCGACCGGTCGAGGTGTCACGAAGGGCCCGCAGGCGGTCGTGCCTGCGGGCCCTTCGTACCGTACCCCGGTGTGCCGGGGCCGGGTTCAGTCCTTGATCTCGCAGATCGCGGCGCCGGAGGTGATCGAGGCGCCGACCTCCGCGCCCAGGCCCTTGATGGTGCCGGACTTGTGGGCGTTGAGCGGCTGCTCCATCTTCATGGCCTCGAGGACGACGATCAGGTCGCCCTCCTTGACCTCCTGGCCCTCCTCGACGGCCACCTTGACGATGGTGCCCTGCATCGGGGAGGCGAGGGTGTCGCCCGAGGCGGTCGGGCCGGACTTCTTCGCGGCGCGGCGCTTCGGCTTGGCGCCGGCGGCCAGGCCGGTCCGGGCCAGCGACATGCCGAGCGACGACGGGAGCGAGACCTCCAGGCGCTTGCCGCCGACCTCGACGACGATCGTCTCGCGGCCGGACTCGTCCTCCTCGGCCTCACCGCCCGCCGGGGCGAACGGCTTGATCTCGTTGACGAACTCGGTCTCGATCCACCGGGTGTGGACGCGGAACGGGTCCGAGGTGAACGCCGGGTCGACCACGACGGCCTGGTGGAACGGGATGGCGGTGGCCATGCCCTCGACCTTGAACTCGGCGAGCGCGCGGGCCGCGCGCTGCAGCGCCTGCTCGCGGGTGGCGCCGGTGATGACCAGCTTGGCGAGCAGCGAGTCCCAGGCCGGGCCGATGACCGAGCCGGCCTCGACGCCCGCGTCCAGGCGGACACCGGGGCCGGTCGGCGCGTCGAAGGTGGTGACGGTGCCGGGCGCCGGGAGGAAGTTGCGGCCCGGGTCCTCGCCGTTGATGCGGAACTCGAAGGAGTGACCGCGGATCTCCGGGTCGCCGTAGCCGAGCTCCTCGCCGTCGGCGATGCGGAACATCTCGCGGACCAGGTCGATGCCGGTGACCTCTTCGGTGACCGGGTGCTCGACCTGGAGGCGGGTGTTGACCTCCAGGAAGGAGATCGTTCCGTCGAGGCCGACGAGGAACTCGACGGTGCCGGCCCCGACGTAGCCGGCCTCCTTGAGGATGGCCTTGGACGCCGCGTACAGCTGGGCGTTCTGAGCCTCCGACAGGAACGGCGCCGGGGCCTCCTCGACCAGCTTCTGGTGGCGGCGCTGCAGCGAGCAGTCACGGGTCGAGACGACGACCACGTTGCCGTGCTTGTCGGCGAGGCACTGGGTCTCGACGTGGCGCGGCTTGTCGAGGTAGCGCTCGACGAAGCACTCGCCGCGGCCGAAGGCGGCGACGGCCTCGCGGACCGCGGAGTCGTAGAGCTCCGGGACCTCTTCGAGCGTACGGGCGACCTTCAGGCCGCGGCCGCCGCCGCCGAAGGCGGCCTTGATGGCGATCGGCAGGCCGTGCTCCTCGGCGAAGGCGACGACCTCGTCGGCCCCGGAGACCGGGTCCGGGGTGCCGGCGACCAGCGGGGCGCCGGCGCGCTGCGCGATGTGACGGGCGGCGACCTTGTCACCGAGGTCGCGGATGGCCTGCGGCGGCGGGCCGATCCAGATCAGGCCGGCGTCGAGGACCGCCTGGGCGAAGTCGGCGTTCTCGGAAAGGAAGCCGTAACCCGGGTGGACGGCGTCGGCGCCGGAGTCCGCGGCGGCCTGGAGCACCTTGGCCATGTCCAGGTAACTGGTGGCCGGGGTGTCACCGCCCAGGGCGAACGCCTCGTCGGCCGCGCGGACGTGCAGAGCGTCCCGGTCCGGATCGGCGTAGACGGCTACGCTGGCGATCCCGGCGTCCCGGCAGGCCCGGGCGACGCGGACAGCGATTTCGCCACGGTTGGCGATGAGCACCTTGCGCACGATGGCTCCCTCCTTGAAACAAGCTGAGTTTAGGGACTGCCGACACGGCACTTCGACCCGTCCCCAATGGTGAGCTTGCCCACACGGAGCGTGAATCGAGGCTCGCTCGGGTCGTGAAATCCCTTGTCGCACCACGGTACGCAGGGTTCCTTTACGGCACAGTAGCTCCGGGGTGTGGCGCAGGTCTCTGTTCTCGTGACCAGTCGCCAAATGGGTTTCTTTGTGGAGTCCCTACGAATGGCTCAATGATTCTTTGCCCGTGGAGGGCCCGCTCGCCCACGTTTCACTCCCGTGCGCGAACCCTTGTCCGAGGTTTTACCGGCCAGTAGCCTTCGGCGTGTCGTTCGTACCGGAGGTAACAGCCGCATCCAGGGGGTGGCCGAGGTGGCCCGAAGACCGATAGCGCTCGTGACGGCGGCGGTGCTCTTCCTCGAAGCACCCGGCATCGTGGCGATCAACGCGGTCATGGCCCGGTTCGTGAAGGGCCAGTCGATGTCCCTCGACGGGCTCCATCCCGACGCCATGTACACCGGCACCTGGGCCCTCGGCATCGCCTCCGGCGCCCTGTTGGTGCTGTGCGCCCTCGTCCCGCTGATCGCCGCGATACGCGACCGCCGTCCCGGCCGGGCGGGCCGCGTCCTGCTCGTCGGCTGCGCGGTCGTCCACGGCGCCCTCGGAGCGGTCGCGGTCGGTCTGCTCGGCTGGGCCGCCTTCGCGTTCCTGATGGTGGTGGTCGGCCTGATCGTGCTCACCCTGGTGGCGTACGGCGAGACGCGCGCCGACGCCGCCCCTGAGGCGCCGGCCACCGCCTGAACGGGCCCGGCCGGGGCGGTCCGGCGTGCCTCAGGTCCAGAGGTCGGTGATCGAGACGCCCAGCTTGGCGAGCAGGGTGCGCAGCAGCGGCAGCGACAGGCCGATGACGTTGCCCGGGTCGCCGTCGATGCCCTCGATGAAGGGCGCCGAGCGGCCGTCGAGGGTGAACGCGCCCGCCACGTGCAGCGGTTCGCCGCTGGCCACGTAGGCGGCGATCTCGGCGTCGGTGGGCTCGCCGAAGCGGACGAGGGTGGAGGCGGTGGCCGACTCGTAGCGCTTGGCGGCCGTGTCGTACACGCAGTGGCCGGTCTGCAGGATGCCGACGCGGCCCCGCATCGCCTTCCAGCGGGCCGTGGCCTCCTCGGAGTCGGCGGGCTTGCCGAGCGCCTTCCCGTCCAGCTCCAGGACCGAGTCGCAGCCGATCACGAGGGCGCCGAAGGCCTCGGGGCGGGCGGCGACATGGGCGGCCTTGGCCTCGGCGAGGGCGAGGGCCAGCTCGGCCGGGGTCGGTGCGTGCGTCTTGTCCTCGTCGACGCCGCTCACGATGACCTCGGGAGCGAGACCGGCCTGCCGGAGCAGTCCGAGCCGGGCGGGAGAGGCGGAGGCGAGCACGACACGGCGGCGATCAGCAGTCATGGGGGCAGCGTAGCGAGCCCGTGCTCAGCGTGCGCCGACCACGAACATCGCCACCACCATCGCGAGGGCCAGCAGGACGCCGGCGCGCCGCAGCATCGCCTGCATGTCCCGCATTTCCTTCGGCGGCTCGTTCTTCGGGTCGGACCAGAGCATGCTTCCGATGCTGCGGCGCGGAGGGCCGCGGCGCCTGAGTACGGGTACTCAGGCGCCGCGTGTGAGGGGACTATTCCGCGCCGGCCCCGGCGGCTCCGGTCCCGGCGGCTGAGGCTCCGGTCCCGGCGGCTGAGGCTCCGGACCCGGCGGCTCAGGCTCCGGCGTCCCCGGCCTGGGTGTGCGCGGCCCCGATCTCACCGCCGCCGTCCGTGCCGTCGCCGGTCTCCGTCCCGCCGTCGCCGGTGCGCGCGTACGCGCCGGCGGCCGCGGCGGCCAGGGCGGCGGTGACGGCCCGTTCGGCGTCGGCGGCGGTCAGCTCCTCACGGGTGACCGCGAAGCGGTAGTAGAGCGGCGCCGAGACCGCGCGCAGCACCTCGACCGGGTCGGTGCCGGGCGGGAGTTCGCCGCGGGCGACCGCCCGGGCCGCGACCGGCGCCCACTCGGCGAGCCGGGTGCGGTAGAAGCCGCGCAGGGCGTCGGCGCAGTCCTCGTCGCAGGCCGCGGCCGCGATCACGGCCCGGAAGACGGCGCCCATCCGCGGGTCGGTGAGGGTGCGGTGCACGAGGGCCGCGTTCTCCCGCAGGTCGCCGGCGAGGCTCCCGGTGTCGACGGCCGGCAGGGACTGCTCGGCCATGTCGTGCAGCAGGTCCGCGACCAGGCCGACCGGTGAGCCCCAGCGGCGGTAGACGGTGGTCTTGCCGACGCCGGCGCTCGCGGCGATCTGATCCATGTTCAGCGTGTGGAAGCCCGAGGCCGCGAGGGCGTCCTCGGTCGCGTCGAGGACGGCCCTGCGCACCTTCGCGGTACGGCCGCCGGGCCGCACGGTGCCCGGCACGGCCGACTGGCTCTCGCTCAAATGGGTCTCCAGTTCCATTAAGAACTCTTGCTCTGCTACTGTCGGGGACATCCTAACGGAACGAGCTTCCCATTAAGGGGTCTGTTCATGGCTGCCCTCGATGTCTCCGCGCCCGCCGGCGCCGGCACGCCCGCCGACGCCGCCTCCACCGACACCACGACGAACGCTCCTCCGGACACCCGCATGACCGGCCGCATGCGGCTCGTCCTCGTCGTCCTCCTCGTCGCCCAGTTCATGCTGGCCGTCGACTTCTCGATCCTGAACGTCGCCCTTCCCGTCATCGGCCAGGGACTCGGCTTCAGCCTCGGCGGCCTGCAGTGGATCGCCACCGCCTTCGCCCTCGCCGCCGCCGGATTCACCCTGCTCTTCGGGCGCGTCGCCGACCTCGTCGGCCGCCGCCGGATCTTCCTCGGCGGCATGGCCGTCCTCGGCGTCGCCTCACTCGTCGGCGGCCTCGCCACCGGCCCCGAGATGCTGATGGCCGCCCGCGTCGCCCAGGGCCTGGCCACCGCCGCCGTCACGCCCGCCGGACTCTCGCTGCTCACCTCCTCCTTCCCCGAGGGCCCGCTGCGCGCCCGCGCCCTCGGCCTCAACGGCGCCCTGATGTCCGCCGGCTTCACCACCGGCGCCGTCCTCGGCGGCGTCCTCACCGACCTGCTCTCCTGGCGCTGGGCCTTCTTCATCAACGTGCCCGTCGCGCTCGCCGTCCTCCTCGTCGCCCCGGCCGTCGTCAAGGAGAGCCGCCCGGCCGCCCGGCCGCGCCTGGACGTGCCCGGCGCGATCACCGTCACCGGTGGCCTGCTCGCCCTCGTCTACGGGCTCACCGCCGCCGGCGAGCACGGCTGGACCGACCCCGGCGTCCTCGTCGCCCTCGCCGCGGCCGTCGCCCTGCTGACCGCCTTCCCGCTGATCGAACGGCGCTCCGCCGCGCCCCTCGTCCCGGTCCGGGTGCTGCGCCGCCGCACCGTCGTCTGGGGCAACCTCGCCGGTCTCGTCGCCTTCGCCACCGAGACCTCCCTGGTCTTCCTGATGACCCTGCACCTCCAGGACGTGCTCGGCTTCTCCCCGCTCGCCGCCGGCCTCTCCTTCGGCGTCCTGGGCGCCGGCACGGTCCTCGGCGGCCTGCTCGCCCCGCGCTTCATCGGCCGCTTCTCCGCCCGTACCGCCCTCGTCGCCGGCGGAGTGGTCCAGGCCGCCGCGACCCTCTCCCTCACCGCACTCGGCGACGAGCGGAGCACGTACGCCCTGCTGCTCGCCGGCACCTTCGTCGGCGGCATCGGCAACATGCTCGCCATCGTCGGCTTCATGGTCACCGCCACCTCCGGACTGCCCGACGCCGAACAGGGCATGGCCACCGGCATCGCCACCATGACCCAGCAGGTCGGCATCACGCTCGGCACGCCGGTCATGAGCGCCGTCGTCGTCACCTCCGCCGCGCTCCCCGACGGCATCGGCCGCGCCGTCCTGGTCAACGCGGCCGTCGTCCTCCTCGGCGCGCTCGCCTCGGCGCTGTTCCTCGGACGGTCCCGCCGGGCCGCCTCCCGTCAGCAGGACTCGCGGTAGTCCAGATGCGGGAAGAGGGCCTTCCACTGGTCCGGCTCCACGCCCAGCGGATGGGTCGCGCACAGCCGCTCGTAGACCTTGCGGGTGTCGCGGTCGAGGAGGTACGTGGCCTCCGTCTCGTCCAGGTTGGTCCGATCCGGCAGCACGATCACGTACGGCGTCCTCCCCGGCAGCAGGGCCACGCTGCGCACCCCGTCCAGCGTGGCCACCGCCGGCATCCGCCAGCTGCCGTCCGGCTCGACGTCCCAGATGCGGTACGGCGAGCCGGTGAGGACCCGGGTGCCGTCCGGGGCCACCTGGACGTCGGTGATCTCGCGGTCGAAGCGCAAGGTGTGCCGGACCTTCGGGTGCTTCGGGTCCTTCACGTCCACGAGCCGCACGGTGCCGTCCTGGAGCGTGGTGGCGAGCAGGTCGCCGACCGGGTGGTAGCCGCCCGGAGCCGCCGGAAGCCGGCCGACGGGCTTCGGGTGCCGGATGTCCGTCATGTCCCACATTTGGGCGCTCTGGTCGGTCCGGTCGGCGACCAGCAACCGCAGCGAGCGCACGTACATGGCGTGGTCGCGGGCCGCGTCCTTGAGCGGCGCCGGCACCCGGAAGGGGCGGGTGGGATCCTCGAGATCCCACAGCCGCAGGTTCAGCCCGCGGCTGCGGCCGTCGCCCTCCACGGTCGCAAGACCGCGCGGACCCATGAAGAACATGCTCTCCGGCTCGTACGACGGCGTCACCGCGATCACCGCCCGCCGCACCGGCCGGCGCGGGTCGCGGATGTCCCAGACCGCAGCCGACGGCTCCCGGGACGAGCCGATCACGAGCAGTGCGCCGTCGGGAGACATCGCCGTCCGCACGTCGCCCGCCCGCACCGGCATCTCGCCGCCGGCGACCGGAGGACCGTCGCCGCCCAGGTCCCAGACCCGGAAGGCGTGGTCGTCGGTGCCCTCCGTCCATCGGTGCGCGAGCAGCATCGGCCGGTCGCGGCCGGGCAGGAAGTACCTCGCCTCCCACGGGCGGGGCAGCGTGAAGCTCCTCCGCGGCGGGACACCCTTCAGCGTGTCCGCGGTGCTCATGTCCCAGACGCGGACCTCGCCGCCCAGCAGCGAACCGGCGTCGCTCTCGTCGGTGAGCACGAACCGTCCGTCGGCGCTGTACGGCCGCGTGCCGGGATCCCCGGACGCCAGCCTGCCGGGGACGGCGAGCGCGGGCGCCAGCTCCGGCCACAGCCGTACGTTGCCGCCGGTGTCGCCCAGCGCGAGATAGGCGCCGTCGCGGCTGTAGGCCACCGACTGGGCCGGCTCCCCGCTCGGCAGGGTGCCGTTCTCGGCGGAGGACGACAGCAGGGCCGCGTCGTCGGTACGGGCCACCGCCCGGACCGCGGCCCCGCCCGGATCGCCGGCCTGCGCCGCCGCGAGCATCTTGCCGTCGGGGCGGAAGCTGAGCGACGGCAGGCTACTGCCGTAGCCCCAGGTGCCCTGGAACCCGTCCTCCGGCTTGATCCGGTCGAGCCGCCGCCCGTCGCGGGCGACCGTCCACCAGGCCATCGCGCCCTCGCCGCCGGTCGCCACCAGCAGGTCCCGCTTCGGATGGAAGGCGACCGCCATGACGGACGCGCTGGTGACCGTGGTCAGCAGGGTGGCGCGGGCCGGATCGCGGACGTCCCACAGCCGCACCTCGGCGGGGCGGTTCCGCCCGGACGCGTCCTGGCTGTTGCCGTTGCCCGTGGCCAGAAAACGTCCGTCGTGAGGGAACGCCACCGAGATCAGTTCCGCGCGGGCGACGGTCCGGTCGAGCAGCGGCCTCGGCCGGGACGGCACGGCCACGTCCCACAGCCGCAGCCGCCCGGCCTCGCTGCCCGCCGCGAGCGTCCGCCCGTCGGGGCTGAAGGCGACGCTGAACGACTGCGTCGCGGCGAGCCGCTGCTCGCCGACCTGCTTCGGGTGGGCGGGGTCGGTCACGTCGTACAGCCGCAGCGCGGCCTTGCCCAGTGCGGCGAGCAGCGGGCGGCTCGGGTGGAAGGCGATCGGCGCGGTCCCGTCGAGGCGCAGCTCGGCGCCCCGGGCCGGCGCGTTGGGCACGGTGAGGTCCCACAGCCGGATCCGGCCGGTGCGCCGGCCGACGGCCAGGACCTTCCCGTCCGGGCCGTAGGCCAGGTTGAGTACGGGCTGGCGCACGTCGCCCCGGAGTTCCACCTGAGGGCGGGAGAGGTACGAGGCGTAGAGGCTGGAACGGGTCTCGCTGGTCTCGGCGGTGCGGTACGCGGCGAGACTGAGCCGCAGCGCGGTCTGCGGGTCGCGCTCGCGCATGGTGTCCGCCTGGGCGGCCAGCTGGTTGGCGACGGCGACGGTCTCGCGTGCCTCGGCGTCGCGCTGGGCGCCGCGCGCGACGACGGCGAGCGAACCGGCCAGCACCGCGAGCCCGGCCACCCCGGCGACGATCGCCCGCCGCACGCGCCGACCCAGCCGCTCGGCCCGCTCGCCCGCCACCAGAAAGTCCCGCTCCACGGGCCGGAGCGGCCCGAGCGGCCCCCCGTCCTGACCGGCCACCCGGCCCGCGGCCCGACCGGCGGAGCCGGGATCTTCGGTGCCGGGTGCGACGGCGTCGGGCGCGACGGCCTCGGGACCGTCGGCGCCGGGTGCGACGGGGTTGGGACGGTCGGCGCTGGGCCCGCCGGCCTTCGGACCGCCGTCGCCCGGACCACTCGGGACGCCCGAGTCACCCCGGCCGCGGCCGTCTGGGCCGCCTGGGAGCGGCTGGCCGGGGGTGGCACGCGGCTTCCACCAGGGACGCGTCTTCGGCGGTGGGTCCGTCAGCAGTGAGCGGGCGGTGGCCAGTTGGTCGCCGCGATAGAGCATGGCGGGCGGCCGGCCCGCCTCGTGCCAGGTGTCGGCGGCGTCGCCGACCCGCCGCAGGACGAGCAGCCGGACCCGGTCCGCGCGGATCCAGTCGCGCAGCAGCGGCCACCCGTAGAGCAGCGAGTCGTGGCACAACTGCGCCTCGCCCCGGTCGAGGACGACGAGCCGGGCGTCGGCGAGCCGGTCGAGCAGCTCCCGGTCCGCGTCGCCCTCCGCCTCCGGCACCGGCACCCGGCGGCGCACCGCGCGGCCGCCCGCGTCCACCAGCGTCACCATGCGCAGCAGCAGCGCCCGCAGCCGTGCGCGTCCGTCCGCGTCGAGGGCGTCGTGGACCTCGTCGGCGACCCGGGCCACCGAGCTGCGGATCCCGCCCGCGCTCTCGTAACCGCTGAAGGTGAGCAGGGCGCCACGGCGCCTGGCCCAGGTCTGCTGGAGGGCGTGCGCCAGGAACGGCAGGGCGACGGCCTCGCCGTCCCCGGCCGTCTCCAGGCGCAGCTCGTGCAGCAGATGGCTCGCCAGGCCGTCCTCCAGGCGCAGACCGGCGTGTTCCGCCGGCCGCTCGATCGCCGCGAGCAGTTCGTCGTCGGACATCGCCGGCACGGTGAACTGGCCGGCCCGCACGATCCGGGCGAGCCGCGGGTCGCGCAGGCACGGCCCGTAGAAGTCCGCCCGCAGGCCGAGCACGATCCGCGGCGCCGTCGCCGGGTCCGCGCCGGCCAGGGCCCGGACGAACAGCTCGCGTTCCTCGGCGTCGTCGCAGTCGGTGAAGAGCTCCTCCAGCTGGTCGACGACGAGCACGGCGGGCCCGCCGGCGCCGACGAACCGGCCCGCGCCCAGCTCCCGTTCCACCTCGGCGAACGGTCTGCGCACCGCCTGCGCCCAGCGCTCGACGAGCCGGTGGAAGGGCCGGGCGCCCGGCCCCGGCACCAGCAGCACCGAGCCCGCGCGGCGCTCCTCCAGACCCGCCACCAGACCGGCCCGCAGCAGCGAGGACTTGCCGGCCCCGGACGCGCCCACGAGCACGACGGGTCCCTGCCCGTGCTCGACCTGCCGCCGCAGGGCCTCGGACAACTCCTCGCGCCCGAAGAAGAGATGGCTCTGCTCCGGCAGGAACGGCCGCATGCCGGGATACGGGCACGGGCCGGGCGCCTGTGCCTCGGGCGCCGCGCTCCCGCCCTCGCCGCCGGGCGAGGAAGGGGCGACGGCGAGGTAGCCGGCGTTGCGGGTCACGACCAGATCGCCGGCGCGGCCGACGCCGTCCGCGTACGGGCGCGCCGGACCGCCCTGGAAGCGCCGGTCGAGGATCCGGTAGAGGTCGATGAGCGTCAGCCACTTCGGGCCGCTCGGATCGCCCTCCGCGAGCAGCCGGATCAGCTCGCCGGAGAAGAGCGTGTGCTCCTGGCCGACCGGCGCGAACGAGGCGGCGTAGTGGGTCGCCGAGGCGAGTAGGAAGCTGCCGGCCGGGCGGGCCGAGACGTACGGGTCGCGGTGGGCGCCGCTGGGCGCGGCCTCGGCCCGGCCGGAGAAGCAGCAGTCGAGGACGACGACGGTGCGGGCGGAGGCGTCGGCGAGCAGGTTGCGGATCTCCGCGTACGGCACGGCGTTGACGGTGTCGTCGGCCGTGGCGGTGCGCGTGGTGGCCAGATAGAGCTGCCGGCGCGGGCCGAGCAGGCCGTGGCCGACGAAGCAGAACAGGACGGCGCCGCCCTCCGCGCGGTGGACGGCGGTCCGCACCGCGGCGAGCACCTCCGTCGGGCTCTCCGGGTCGATGATCTCGGTGACCCGGCCGGCCATCCCGGCGCGCTCGCGCAGCAGCCGGGCCAGCTCCCGGGCCGAGCGCGCGGCACCGGGCAGGTCCGCGAGGCCCGCGCCGTCGCCCTGCCGTCCCGTCCCGACGACCACCGCGTGGCAGTCGGCTCCCGCGAGATCCCCCCACTCGCCGCCGGCCATGGCTCAGCCGTTCCCGGCGCTCGGCGGCCCGTCCTGCCGGCGACCGGCGTCCGGCGGGCCGGCGGCCCCGGGATCGGCCTCCTGCCGCCCGGAGGCCGACGACTCGGAGGCCGACCGCTCGCAGGCCGACGGCTCGGCAGCGGGCGACTCCGGGGCCGGGCGGGCCGGCGCCTCCAGCGCCCGTGCCACGCGCTCCGCCAGTTCGCCGCTGGACTCGGGCGTCAGACCGCGGACGCCCTCCGAGGTGACGACGACCTGGGTGCCGTCGGGCCGGGTGAGGGTCACGGACTGGGTGCCGCGGCGGGTCTGGAGCCAGGCCACCACCGAGGCGGCGAGCGTGACGGTCAGGCCGCCCGGCTGGAGCAGCAGCGAGACGATCTCGCCCGGACCGCCCATCGTCCCGGGCTCCGGCTCCGGCTCCGCTTCCGCCTCGGGCGGCGTTCCGGTGGTGGCGCCGCCCACCCGCGTGCGCAGCTCGGGATCGCCGCGCAGCCACTCCCGTAACTCGAGGGCGCCGCCCGCGCCGGTGACCTCAAGGGTGATCCTCACGTGACCTCCGATGCCAGAGCTCCCTGAGGCTAGGCCCGCAACTCCCGTGATTCCAGAAGCATTTCGGCCGCACCCGCCCCACCGCTCCGGCGGACGTGCCGGTGCCGGCCGAGGTGCCGCGGCGGCGACCGGCATGACGAAGGCCGGACCCCCCGCACACGGGATCCGGCCTTCGCTCCGTACGACCTTCTAGACCGGCCGGTAGGACCGCGCCCACGACATCGGGCCCGGCCGGTGACGCACGCCCCGGGCGATCCGCGCCGGGTCGGCCCAGCCCTCCGGCACCCGCGGGCCGCCGCCCGCCGCGGCGGCAGCCGCCGTGGCCGCGGCCCGCGCCTGGACCACCGCCAGTGCGGCGGCCAGCTCCTCGGGAGTCGGGTTTCCTCGTACGACCTTGATCATCGTGCTGTCCCTCCCGGAGGTTAGAGCGGGATGTTCCCGTGCTTCTTCGGAGGCAGGGATTCCCGCTTCGTGCGCAGCTGACGCAGGCCCTTCACGATCTGCGGGCGGGTGTCGGACGGCAGGATCACACCGTCGACGTAACCGCGCTCGGCCGCGATGTACGGGTTGAGCAGGGTGTCCTCGTACTCCTGGATCAGGCGCGCGCGCACCGCCTCGAGGTCCTCGCCGTTCGCCTCGGCCTCGGCGAGGGTGCGGCGGTGCAGGATGTTGACCGCGCCCTGCGCGCCCATGACCGCGATCTGCGCGGTCGGCCAGGCCAGGTTGAGGTCCGCGCCCAGGTGCTTGGAGCCCATGACGTCGTACGCGCCGCCGAAGGCCTTGCGGGTGATGACCGTGATCAGCGGGACGGTCGCCTCGGCGTACGCGTAGATCAGCTTCGCGCCGCGCCGGATGATGCCGCCGTACTCCTGGTCCACGCCCGGCAGGAAGCCGGGCACGTCGACGAAGGTGAGGACCGGGATGTTGAAGGCGTCGCAGGTGCGCACGAAACGCGCGGCCTTCTCGCTCGCGTCGATGTCCAGGCAACCGGCGAACTGCATCGGCTGGTTGGCGACCACACCCACCGGATAGCCCTCGACGCGGCCGAAGCCGGTGAGGATGTTCGGCGCGAACAGCGCCTGGGTCTCCAGGAACTCGCCGTCGTCGAGGACGTGCTCGATCACGGTGTGCATGTCGTACGGCTGGTTCGCGGAGTCCGGGATGAGGGTGTCCAGCTGGCGGTCCTCGTCCGTCGCGTCGGTCTCGGCCTGCTCGGGGAAGGCCGGCGGCTCGGAGAGGTTGTTCGAAGGGAGGTAGGACAGAAGGGACTTGACGTACTCGATCGCGTCCTTCTCGTCACCCGCCATGTGGTGCGCCACACCCGAGGTGGTGTTGTGGGTGCGGGCGCCGCCCAGCTCCTCGAAGCCGACGTCCTCGCCGGTGACCGTCTTGATGACGTCCGGGCCGGTGATGAACATGTGCGAGGTCTGGTCGACCATGACCGTGAAGTCGGTGATCGCGGGCGAATAGACCGCGCCGCCCGCGCAGGGGCCGACGACCAGCGAGATCTGCGGGATGACGCCGGAGGCGTGGGTGTTGCGGCGGAAGATCTCGCCGTACGCGCCGAGGGCCATGACGCCCTCCTGGATGCGGGCGCCGCCGGAGTCGTTGATGCCGACGACCGGGCAGCCGGTCTTCAGCGCGAAGTCCATGACCTTCATGATCTTCTGGCCGTAGACCTCGCCGAGCGCGCCGCCGAAGACGGTGAAGTCCTGCGAGAAGACGGCGACCGGGCGGCCGTCGACGGTGCCGTAGCCGGTCACCACGCCGTCGCCGTACGGCCGGTTGGCCTCCAGGCCGAAGTTGGTCGACCGGTGCCGGGCCAGCTCGTCCAGCTCGACGAACGAACCTTCGTCGAGCAGCAGTGCGATGCGCTCGCGCGCGGTCAGCTTCCCCTTCGCGTGCTGCTTCTCGACCGCCCGTTCGGAACCGGCGTGCGTCGCCTCGCCGATCCGGCGCTGCAGGTCCGCGATCTTGCCCGCGGTCGTGTGAATGTCGATCTCGTTGTGCTCTGCCGGCTCGGACATCGGGATGCGGCTCCCTGCCTGGTCACGGGGGGTTCGATGACTACGAATGGACTACTGCCCTGCTACTGACCCGTAGCGTATCGGCGTCGATACGGTTCGGCAGTGCGGCGTTTGCCACACCTACGCTGGCTTGCATGACGTCCTCACAAGACTCAGCGGGACGCTGGTCCGACCTCGACCGGCCTCCCCTCAACGCCCCCGCGCTGCGCCGCGCGCTCGTGCTTCCCGACGGCCTGTGGACCTCCTTCGACGTGGTCGAGTCCACCGGCTCCACCAACTCCGACCTCGCCGCCCGCGCCGACGAACTCCCCGAGGGCGCGGTGCTCGTCGCCGAGGAGCAGACCCACGGACGCGGCCGGCTCGACCGCGACTGGGTCGCCCCGGCCCGCTCCGGCCTCTTCCTCTCCGTCCTCCTCAAGCCGGCCGTGCCCGTGCACCGCTGGGGCTGGCTGCCGCTGCTCACCGGAGTGGCCGCGGCGACGGGCCTCGCGAAGGCCGCCGGCACCGACCTCTCCCTCAAGTGGCCCAACGACCTCCTCGTACGGGTCGGTGCCGAGGAGCGCAAGACCGGCGGCATCCTCGCCGAGCGGGCCGGCGCGGACGGCGTCGTGATCGGCCTCGGCGTCAACGTCACCCTCCGCGAGGACGAGCTCCCGGTCCCGGCCGCCGGCTCCCTCCTGCTCGCCGACGCCGTCTCCACCGACCGCGACACGCTGCTGCGGGCGGTGCTGCGCTCCCTGGAGCAGTGGTACGAGGCCTGGGTCCGCGCCGACGGCGACCCGGCCGCCTCGGGCCTCCAGGACACCTACACGGCCGCCTGCGCCACCCTCGGCCGCCGCGTCCGCGCCGACCTGCCCGGCGAACGCATGCTGGAGGGCGACGCCGTCGCGGTCGACGGCGACGGACGCCTCGTCGTCGCCACGGAGGGCGGCGGCACGGAGGCGGTGGCCGCGGGCGACATCGTCCACCTGCGGGCCGCGGACTGAGGCCGCCGAGGGCTGGCGCCAGGCCCGGCTGCGGACTCGGCCGGTGGCTCGGCCGCGGGCCCGGCTGCGGACCCGGTCGGTGGCTCGGCCGTGGGCCCGATCAGCGGTCCGGCCGTGGACCCGGCTGCGGACCGCCTGCGGGTCTGGTCGGCGGCTCGGCTTCGAGCCCGACCACGTGCCCTGCTGCGGATCCGGCCGGTGGCTCGGCCGCGAGCCCGGTCGGCGGTCCGGCCGCGGACTCGGTCGTGGACCCGGCTACGGACCCGTCTGCGTGCCCCGCCGCAGGCCCCGCCGCGGAAGGCGGCGCGCGGTCGGGCACGGGCCGGGGAGGCCCGTCGTACGCCGTCGGGCGGGGCGGGTCGCGGCGGCCGGGTCGCGCGTCACCCGTCCGGACCGCGCCATGCGCGGCCGGTTCGGGCGTGAGCCAGCACACACCTGTCGTATCGTGGAGCGCGATTCGTGGCACGCGATCCATGAAGCGCAGGCCACGCGACAGATCGGCAGGACAGTGGGCAGGGAACGGGCAGGAGGCGGCCGGTGACCGTCGACGACGCGAACAACGGCGGCGGGGCCGAACCCGATCCAGCTGAGCCACCCACGTACCCCACGCCCCACCATGTCGTCGACCACACGGCCGAGCCGACCGACGACCCGCTCGCGATCCGCCTCGAACAGCTCATCCTCGGCGCCGACCGCCGCTACACGCCCTTCCAGGCCGCCCGTACCGCCGGCGTCTCCATGGAGCTCGCCTCCCGCTTCTGGCGCGCGATGGGCTTCGCCGACATCGGACAGGCCAAGGCCCTGACCGAGGCCGACGTGCTCGCGCTGCGCCGCCTCGCCGGTCTCGTCGAGGCCGGGCTGCTCAGCGAGCCGATGGCCGTCCAGGTCGCCCGCTCCACCGGGCAGACCACCGCCCGGCTGGCCGAATGGCAGATCGACTCCTTCCTGGAGGGTCTGACCGAGCCGCCCGAGCCCGGCATGACCCGCACCGAGGTCACGTACCCGCTCGTCGAACTGCTCCTGCCCGAGCTGGAGGAGTTCCTGATCTACGTGTGGCGGCGCCAGCTCGCCGCCGCCACCGGCCGGGTCGTGCAGGCCGCCGACGACGAGGAGATGGTCGACCGCCGGCTCGCCGTCGGCTTCGCCGACCTCGTCGGCTTCACCCGGCTCACCCGGCGCCTCGAGGAGGAGGAGCTCGGCGAACTCGTCGAGGCCTTCGAGACCACCTGCGCCGACCTCGTCGCCGCGCACGGCGGCCGGCTCATCAAGACCCTCGGCGACGAGGTGCTCTACGCGGCCGACGACGCCGGCACCGCCGCCGAGATCGCGCTGCGCCTGATCGAGACGCTCAGCCACGACGAGACCATGCCGGCGCTGCGGGTCGGCATCGCCTTCGGCACCGTCACGACCCGGATGGGCGACGTCTTCGGCACGACGGTCAACCTCGCCAGCCGGCTCACCTCGATAGCCCCGAAGGACGCCGTCCTGGTCGACAGCGCCCTGGCCGAGGAGCTGACCAGGACCGGCGAGGCGCCGGTCTCCGAGGCCCGGGCCGCGGAGGAGGCCGCCCGCGCCGAGAAGGAGGGCGAGCGTGCCCCGACGTACCGCTTCGCGCTCCAGCCGATGTGGCAGCGCCCGGTGCGTGGACTCGGCGTGGTGGAGCCCTGGCTGCTGAGCCGCCGCCCGACCTAGGATCTCCGGTGAACAGCCGTTAACACTCGTTAACGGGCTTCGACCGGGAGGGCTCTCAGCATGTCCGAGCAGCGTTTTGGTGAGTTCGTGGTGGTCCGCAAGGAGGGGGCCGGGCATGTCGCCGAGCTGGTGCTCGACCGGCCCAAGGCGATGAACGCGGTCTCCTCGGAGATGGCCCGCTCCATCGGCGCCGCCTGCGCCGCGCTCGCCGCCGACCCGGCCGTCCGGGTCACCGTGCTGACCTCGTCCAACGACCGCGCCTTCTGCGTCGGCGCCGACCTCAAGGAGCGCAACTCCTTCAGCGACGCCGAGCTGGTGCGCCAGCGGCCCACCGCCCGCGCCGCCTACACCGGCGTGCTCGAACTGCCCATGCCCACCGTCGCCGCCGTGCACGGCTTCGCCCTCGGCGGCGGCTTCGAGCTGGCCCTCGCCTGCGACGTCATCGTGGCGGACGCCACCGCCGTGGTCGGCCTGCCCGAGGTCTCGGTGGGCGTGATCCCGGGCGGCGGCGGTACGCAGCTGCTGCCGCGCCGGGTGGGCGCGGCCCGCGCCGCCGAGCTGGTGTTCACGGCCCGCCGGGTGGAGGCGGTGGAGGCGCGTGAGCTCGGCCTGGTGGACCTCCTGGAGGAGGACGCCCGGCCGGCCGCCCTGGAGCTCGCCGCGCGGATCGCGGCCAACTCGCCGGTCGGGCTGCGCGCCGCCAAGCGGGCCATGCGGCTCGGCCAGGGCCTGGACCTGCGGGCGGGCCTGGAGGTCGAGGACGCGGCCTGGCGTTCGGTGGCCTTCTCGGGCGACCGGGCGGAGGGCGTCGCGGCCTTCAACGAGAAGCGGAAGCCGGAGTGGCCGGGCGAGTGACCGGCGCCGCCGGCCGGGTCTCCGTTTCGTCCCTATCTGCATCAAATGTCACGTTCTGTGACGTCTCGGAAGGGAAAACTGATCAAACCTCCCTAAGCTGGAGGAATGGGTGAGGATGTGCGACTGCGGGCCGTAGTGGCGCTGGCTCAGGCGATGGCGGCCGCGCACACTCCGCGGGAGTTCTGGCGGGCCGCCGCCCTGGGTGCCTGCGAGGCGCTGGGCGGCAGCTTCGCCGCGCTCTCCGTCTGGGAACGGGACCACGGCCGGCTCAAGGTCCTGGTGAACGCCGGGGAGCGGGCGGTGGGCGAGGAGGAGTTCCCGGACGCCGAGACGTATCCCGTCCACCAGTTCCCGGAGATCACCGAGTTCCTGCACGAGCAGTGGGCGGGCGGCGGCGAACCCGACGCGTGGGTGGAGACGGCCGCCGACCGCATCCCGACCGGCCGGGTCACCGGCCTGCGGCGGCGCGGCCGCGGCTGCTGCGTCGTCGCGCCCGTGGTGCTGCACGGGCGGGCCTGGGGCGAGCTGTACGTGGCGCGGCCGGGCGGCGCGGTGCCCTTCGACCGCGACGAGGCCGACTTCGCCACCGTCCTCGCGGCCGTGGTGGCGGCCGGGATCGCCCAGGCCGAGCGCCTGGAGGAGGTCCGCAAGCTCGCCTTCACCGACCCGCTGACCGGGCTCGCCAACCGCCGGGCCGTCGACACCCGGCTCGACGAGGCGATCGAGCGCTATCGCACGGACGGCTCCGTGGTGAGCCTGATGGTCTGCGACCTCAACGGCCTGAAACGGGTCAACGACACCCACGGACACGCGGTCGGCGACCGTCTGCTGGAACGGTTCGGCTCCGTTCTGTCACGGTGCGGCGCGATGCTTCCCGGCGCGCTCGCGGCCCGCCTCGGCGGCGACGAGTTCTGCCTGCTGACGGTCGGCCCGACGGCGGACGAGGTGGTCGCGGTCGCCGAGGAGCTGTGCGTACGGGCGGCCGAGCTGGAGCTCGGCGAGGGCGTGGCGTGCGGGGTCGCGTCCACCGGCGACCCGATCGGCGCGCTGAAGTCCGCCCGCCGACTCTTCCGGCTCGCCGACGCGGCCCAGTACCAGGCCAAGGCCGCCCGCTCGGCCAAGCCCGTCGTGGCCGGCCGCGACGGTTCCGTCATCCCGCTCGCCGACGCCCCGCCCGGCGCCCGCGACCGCCGCCGCTTCCGCGACGCCCCACCGGTCTGACCGCCGAGGGCCCCTCGACCCGCCCGCCGGACCGGCGTCGGAGGGCGCCCCGGGCCCGCCCGCCGGACCGGCGCCGGAAAAGGCCTCCGGCGCCGGACAACGCCCCGGCGCCGGAGGCGCCCCCGCGCCGCCCGGCGGGCGCCCGCCCGCCACCTACCGCCGGCCGCCGAACTCCCAGTCGTATACCTCGACGGCGGCATAGCGCTCCACCGTCAGCAGGGCGCGCGCCGCCGCCTCGTCCGGTGCCTGGAGCAGCGCCGCCGTGCCGAGCCAGCCGCTGCCGTCGTCGGACAGCAGCGGCCCGTACGCGACGAGCTCGTCCGCCCGCCCCGCCGGCACCGTCAGGTCGACCGGGTCTCCCGCCCCGAGCCCGAGCACCAGATAGCGGTGGCCGCCCTCCCGGCCGCCGGGAAACTCCCACATGGTGCGGCCCAGCAGGTTGCGCCACCGCCGCACCAGCACGTCCCGGTAGGCGCCGGCCTGGTAGTTGGGCTCGTCGAAGGCGAAGGCGCGGGCCGCGGCGGCATCGGGCAGGTCGACGATGTGCACGCTCCCGGCGAGCGTCTGCCCGCCGTCGGTGAAGGCCGGCCCTCGGGCGACCAACTCCTTCTCGAACCGGTCCATGTACGCCCAGTGGGCCTCCAAGAGCTCTTGACGCAGCGACAGCGAGCCGGGCCGGTCGCGGTGATAGACGAGGAATTCCATGCGCAGAGGATGCCCGTTCGAGCGCCTCGGGGCGAGGCGATTCCGTCGCGGTGGGCTTCGTCGTCTCCCGGTCGACGGCAGACTGGAACGGGACCTTCCGGCTCCCTGCCGTATACGGAAAGTAGCCGGAGGCGGCCCTCGGTCCGGTCACCTAGTGACATGTCGCTCTTCAGTCCGTAGGGTGCTGAATATGGATATGCAGACTGTCGTCCTTGGGACGTCCGGCACCACCCCGCAGGACGTCATCGACGTCGCCCGCCACGGCGCGCGCGTCGAGCTGTCATCCGAGGCCGTGCAGGCCCTCGCCGCCGCACGTGCCACCGTGGACGCGCTCGCCGCCAAGCCCGAGCCGGTCTACGGCGTCTCCACCGGCTTCGGCGCGCTCGCCACCCGTCACATCGGCCACGAGCTGCGCACCCAGCTCCAGCGCAACATCGTCCGCTCGCACGCCGCCGGCATGGGCCCGCGCGTCGAGCGCGAGGTCGTGCGCGCGCTGATGTTCCTGCGGCTCAAGACCGTCGCCTCCGGTCACACCGGCGTGCGCCCCGAGGTCGCCCAGACCATGGCCGACGTCCTCAACGCCGGGATCACTCCCGTCGTCCACGAGTACGGCTCGCTCGGCTGCTCCGGCGACCTCGCCCCGCTCTCCCACTGCGCCCTGGCGCTGATGGGCGAGGGCGACGCCGAGGGCCCCGACGGCGTGGTCAAGCCCGCCGGCGAGCTGCTCGCCGCCGCCGGCATCGAGCCCGTCGAGCTGCGCGAGAAGGAGGGCCTCGCCCTCCTCAACGGCACCGACGGCATGCTCGGCATGCTGATCATGGCGCTCGCCGACCTCGACAACCTCTACAAGTCGGCCGACGTCACCGCCGCCCTCTCCCTCGAAGCCCTCCTCGGCACCGAGAAGGTCCTCGAGCCCGAGCTGCACGCCATCCGCCCGCACCCGGGCCAGGCCGCCTCCGCCGCCAACATGCTGGCCGTGCTCAAGGGCTCCGAGCTCACCGGCCACTTCCAGAGCGGCGAGGCCCCGCGCGTCCAGGACGCCTACTCCGTGCGCTGCGCCCCGCAGGTCGCCGGCGCCGGCCGCGACACCATGGCCCACGCCCGCCTCGTCGCCGAGCGCGAGCTGGCCGCCGCCGTCGACAACCCGGTCGTCCTCGGCAACGGCGAGGTCCGCTCCAACGGCAACTTCCACGGCGCCCCGGTCGCGTACGTCCTCGACTTCCTCGCGATCGCCGCCGCCGACCTCGGCTCCATCGCCGAGCGCCGCACCGACCGCCTCCTCGACAAGAACCGCTCGCACGGCCTGCCGCCGTTCCTCGCCGACGACGCCGGCGTCGACTCCGGTCTGATGATCGCCCAGTACACCCAGGCCGCACTGGTCAGCGAGATGAAGCGGCTCGCCGTCCCGGCCTCCGTCGACTCGATCCCGTCCTCCGCCATGCAGGAGGACCACGTCTCCATGGGCTGGTCCGCGGCCCGCAAGCTGCGCACCGCGATCGACAACCTCAACCGGATCATCGCCGTCGAGCTCTACGCCGCCACCCGCGGCATCGAGCTGCGGCACGGCCTGAGCCCGGCCCCGGCCTCCGCCGCCGCCATCGAGGCGCTGCGCGCCGCCGGTGTCGCGGGCCCCGGCCCGGACCGCTTCCTCGCGCCCGACCTGGCCGCCGCCGACGCGTTCGTGCGCGAGGGCCGGCTCGTCGCCGCCGTGGAGCCGGTCACCGGCCCGCTGGCGTAACGCTTCCGCGCAGGCGAAGGGCCGCTCCCGGACTCCGGGAGCGGCCCTTCGCCGTACGTTCCGCGGCCGTCAGGACGCCCGGCCGCCACGGCGCATCGCCAGCGTCACGAAGCCCGCGCCCACACCCAGGAAGAGCGTCCCGCCCAGCAGGTACGGCGTGGTGTCGAGGCCGCCGGTCTCGGCGAGCCGCTCCCCGGTCCCGTCGTCCGTCACGGCCGACCGGGAACCGTCGGCTCTGCCCTGTTCCCCGGTGGCGTTCGCGGACGGCACGAACCACAGCGCGCAGAGCAGTGTCCCCGCGGCGGTGGCGGTGAGCAGCGGGCGTCGGGCGACGGACACGTTCTTTCGATCCCCCTTGCGGAACCAGGGATTTGGCAGGTGCGCCGATGCTAATGAACACAGCGGGTCGCGGGAAAGCCGAGGCCCTCCGGCACCTACGCTCCGGCCATGAGCACTTCCGAGACATCACGCTATGTACGCCTTCGGGTCGACCTTGTCCTCGAGATCGACGGCCCCGCCGCGCTCGCCGAGGCCGCCGCCGGCCGGATCGACACCGACCCGGCCCTGCCGGAGGAGGAGCGGACGCACGCCCGCGCCGCCGTCGCCGAGGACAGCGCCGAGGCCCTCGCCTATCTCGTCGAGCCCTTCGACCTGGTCGGCACCGTTCCCGGCGTCGACCTCGTCCAGGCGTCCTGGAGCAGTGAGGAGATCGACTACGACCCCGATGCGATGGACTGGGACCTCGACGACGAAGATGGTGACCGGGAAGACGACGAAGACCGCCCCTGAGCCCGCGAGCCGCCTCGGCAGGGCCCCGGGACTGCCGGCGTCGGCGTCCCGGGGCCCTGTGACGCGGCTGACGCGGGGACCCGGGAACCGAATGTTCCGGCCGTGCGTGTCGAACAGTGGTGTTCCCCACAAACCCCCCGGTTACGGAACCGGACGGGTTCTCATGGGTGTTTCAGTGGGAAGTGGACGGTAGTCGGCGACGATGGAGAAGCGTGTGATGACCTACGGCAAGCGCCGCAAGAGCCTGGCGGCCGCGGCCGCGGTGCTCGGCGGCGTGCTGGTGCTCTCGGCGTGCAACGACGACAAGGGCGGCAGCGCCGCGGACGCGTCGCAGAGCGGGCAGTCCCAGGCCCAGGTCGACGAGGCCGCCGCGCAGAAGACCTCCAAGGCGCAGATCACCATCTCGCCGAAGAACGGCTCCCAGAACGCGTCGATCAACGACGACGCCAAGGTCACCGTCGCCGAGGGCAAGCTGACCCAGGTCACCATGACCTCCGGCGAGGGCGACACCGTCAGCGGCGAGATAGCCGCGGACGGCCTGAGCTGGAAGCCCAGCGGCCAGCTCAAGCGCGGCACCGTCTACAAGATCGCGGCGACCGCCAAGGACGCCGACGGCCTGGAGGCGCACGAGAACTCCTCCTTCACCACCGTGTCGAAGGCCAACAGCTTCATCGGCAACTTCACGCCGGAGGACGGCTCCACGGTCGGCGTCGGCATGCCGGTCTCGGTGAACTTCAACAAGGCGATCACCGACAAGAAGGCCGTCCAGGGCGGCATCAAGGTCACCTCCAGCTCCGGCCAGGAGGTCGTCGGCCACTGGTTCAACTCCACGCGGCTCGACTTCCGCCCGGAGAACTACTGGACCGAGGGCTCGACCGTCACCATGAAGCTCGACCTCGACGGCGTCGAGGGCGCGAACGGCGTCTTCGGCGTCCAGAAGAAGACGGTCAGCTTCAAGATCGGCCGCAACCAGGTCTCCGTGGTCGACGTGGCCGCCAAGACCATGACGGTCAAGCAGGACGGCCGCACGGTCAAGACCATCCCGATCTCGGCGGGCTCGCCGGAGAACACCACCTACAACGGTCAGATGGTGATCTCCGAGAAGTTCAAGGAGACCCGGATGAACGGCGCCACCGTCGGCTTCACCGACGACGACGGCAAGGGCGAGTACGACATCAAGGACGTGCCGCACGCCATGCGCCTGTCCACCTCGGGCACGTTCATCCACGGAAACTACTGGGGCGCGCGCTCCATCTTCGGCAGCGTGAACACCAGCCACGGCTGCGTGGGCCTCGCCGACGTCAAGGGCGCCGGCGACCCGAACCAGCAGGCCGCCTGGTTCTACGACCACTCCATCGTCGGTGACGTCGTCGTGGTCAAGAACTCCAAGGACAAGACGATCGCGCCGGACAACGGCCTCAACGGCTGGAACATGAGCTGGTCGGCGTGGAAGGCCGGCTCGGCCCTCTGACCACCCGCCCGCCGGCAGGACCGGCAGGACCGGAAGACCCCCTCGCCTCCGGGCGAGGGGGTCCTCTCATTCCCGTACGTCGACGGGCTCGTCCACGCCCCACTGCGCCAGCAGCCGCAGCGCGTCCTCCGACGGCGAGCCCGGCTCCGCGTGATACGTCACGAGCACCAGGTCCGGGTCGTCGCCGGACACCTTCAGCGACTCGTACATCAGCGTCATCTCGCCCACCAGCGGATGCCGCAGCCGCTTCGAGCCGTGGCCCTTGTCCGTCACCGTGTGCGCCGCCCACAGCGAGCGGAACTCCTCGCTCCGGACCGACAGTTCGCCCACCAGGGACAACAGCTCCTGGTCGTCCGGATACATCCCGGCGTACAGCCGCAGCACGCTGACGACCTCGGTCGCCTTGCACTCCCAGTCGAGGTACAGATCACGCGCGTTCGGGTCCAGGAAGACCATCCGCGCCATGTTCCGCTCGTGCGGCTCCCAGGTGGCGAAGTCGCCCATCAGGGCCCGCGCCATCCGGTTCCAGGCCAGGATGTCGCCGCGCCGCCCGAGGACGAAGGCCGGCACGCCCTCCATCGCGTCCAGCAGATGCGCCAGACCCGGCCGCACCTTCTGCGGGCGGGCGATCGCCGCGCGCTGCCGCTTCTTCACGGTCGGCTTCGCCAGGTGCGTCAGATGCGCCCGCTCGGTGTCGCTGAGCCGCAGCGCCCGCGCGATCGAGTCCAGGACCTCCGTGGACACGTTCCTGCCGTTGCCCTGCTCGAGCCGCGTGTAGTACGCCACCGACACCCCGGCCAGCTGCGCCAGCTCCTCGCGGCGCAGCCCCGGCACCCGGCGGTGACGCCCGAACTCGGGCAGACCCACGTCCTGCGGCTTCAGGCGCGCCCGGCGGGTGCGGAGGAATTCGCTGAGTTCGGCACTGAGGTCCATACCTCCCCAGTATTCCCGTTCCGGCGCGCGGACGGACGTACGTTCCTGACCCTGCCAGTGGTAGGCACACCGGTCGTAGGCAGAGCAGTGACCTGGGTGAACGCGGAACACTCCGGCAGGCTTGCCACCATGACCACGAACGTTTCCGCCATCGCCGCACCCGCCCCCAGCGCTCCGCTGGAGCGCACCACCGTCCCGCGCCGTGCCGTCGGCGAGCACGACGTGCTCATCGAGATCAAGTACGCCGGCATCTGCCACTCCGACATCCACCAGGCCACCAACGGCTGGGGCGAGGGCATCTTCCCCATGGTCCCCGGCCACGAGATCGCCGGCATCGTCACCGAGGTCGGCGCCGGTGTCACCCGGCACAAGGTCGGCGACCGCGTCGGCGTCGGCTGCTTCGTCGACTCCTGCCGCGCCTGCGAGTACTGCGAGCGCGGCCTCGAGCAGTACTGCGTCACGGGCGGCACGCCCACCTACAACGGCCTCGACAAGACCGGCGAGCCCACCTACGGCGGCTACTCCACCCACATCGTCGTCGACGAGAACTACACCCTGCGCATCCCGGACGGCATCCCGCTCGACGTCGCCGCGCCGCTGCTGTGCGCCGGCATCACCCTCTACTCGCCGCTCGCCCACTGGCAGGCCGGCCCGGGCAAGAAGGTCGCCATCGTCGGCCTCGGCGGCCTCGGCCACATGGGCGTCAAGATCGCCCACGCGCTCGGCGCCGAGGTGACCGTGCTCAGCCAGTCCCTGAAGAAGCAGGAGGACGGCCTCAAGCTGGGCGCCGACCACTACTACGCCACCAGCGACCCGGAGACCTTCACCGCCCTGCGCGGCAGCTTCGACCTCGTCATCTCCACGGTCTCGGCGCCGCTGGACTTCGACGCCTACCTGAGCCTGGTCAAGACCGACGGCGCCCTGGTGAACGTGGGCGCGCCGGAGGAGCCGGTCAAGGTCGGCCTCTTCTCACTCATCGGCGGCCGCAAGACGCTGGCCGGCTCGATGATCGGCGGCATCGCCGAGACGCAGGAGATGCTGGACTTCTGCGCCGAGCACGGCCTGGGCGCCGAGATCGAGCTGATCACCGCGGACCAGGTCAACGAGGCGTACGAGCGGGTCCTCGCGTCCGACGTGCGCTACCGCTTCGTGATCGACGCGGCCACGATCTGATCCCCTCCGGAGCCCGGAGCCCGGAGCCCGGAGCCCGGAGCCCGGAGCCGCCCCCGGCGAGCTCCGGCCCCGGACTCCGGGCGGGCGGGGCCGGGGCATGACGTGCGGGGTAATCGACCCGTACGCCATGCCCCGGCACGCTGTTCCCATGACCGCGTACGCCATCGGAAACCTGCACCCGAAGCCCGTCCTCGACGAGGAGGTCTTCACCTACATGGAGCGCATCCAGGACACCCTGGACCCCTTCGGCGGCCACTTCCTCGTGCACGGCGCACCCGCCCGCGAGGTCCGCGAGGGCACCTGGCCCGGCGCCGTCGTCATCATCGGCTTCCCGACGTACGAGGGCGCCCGCGGCTGGTACGACTCCGAGGCCTACCAGGCCCTGATCCCGCTGCGCACCCGGCACATGGCCGGCGACGTCCTCCTGATCGACGGCGTCCCGGAGGGCTACCGGGCCGCCGCCACCGGCGCGGCCCTGCGCGCCGCTTCCCGCTCAGCGGCCCAGTGAGTCCGGGCGGTGCTCGACGTACTCCACCACCGTGCCGTCCGGGTGCCGGGCCGTGAAACCGGACCCGGTCGGCACCGGCCGCAGCGGATCGAGCACCTCGCCGCCCTCCGCCAGCAGCCGCTCCAGATGCGCGCCGGCGTCGTTCACGAGCAGGGTGCCGTCCACGTCCAGGAACGGCGCCAGATCGCCCGCCTCGCCCTCCACCAGCAGGAAGCCGCCGACCACGGCGAGCCCGAGGCGCTTCTCCGGATACGTGAACCACATGTCGCGCCGCACTCCCTGGACGCGCTCGTAGCGCTCCGTCAGCTCCTCCAGCGTGCCCGGGCCGGTGAACACCCTGATCAGGGCGCGCGGGGAAGCAAGCCCGGACGAGTCGTTGTTGAGCCGCCACAGGACGGCCGTGTCTTCGCGGATGACGTCTTCACTCATGGCCACGAGCCTCGTCGTCCGAACGGACGCGGACCAGAAAGGCGTTCATGCTGTGACCGACACTCACAGGCTCGCCCGCCGCCGCGAACTCGGCGGCTTCCTGCGCGCCCACCGGGAGCTGCTCTCGCCCGCCGACCTCGGCCTGCCGGCCGGCGCCGGCCGCCGCCGCACACCGGGCCTGCGCCGGGAGGAGGTCGCCGCGCTGTCGGGCGTGGGCGTCGCCTGGTACACCTGGCTGGAGCAGGGCCGCGTGGACACCTCGCGGGAGGTCCTGGAGGCCGTCGGCCGCGCCCTGCGCCTCGACACCGACGCCCGCGACCATGTGCTGCGGCTCGCCGGATACGCCCCGCCGGAGGCGCCGCGGGACGAGGCAGCGGCCGCCGCCGCCCTCCTGCACAGCTGGCCGGACCGCCCGGCCGTCCTCCTGGACGGCGCCCTCGCCCTCACGGCCTGGAACGAGGCCTACACCCGGGTCTTCCCCGACCCGGCGGACGTGCCCGAGCCGCGCCGGAACCTGCTCCTGCTGCTCGCCGCCGACCCGGCCCACCAGCGGCTGCTCCCGGGCTGGCAGTCCCTCGCCGTGGACCTCTTCCGGCACGCCCGCACCCGCGCCCGCCCCGAGGACCCCGGCCTGCGCGCCCTGACCGCACTCCTCACCACCGAGCGGCCCGACCTGAGCGCCTGGTGGGCCTGCCGCTCGGTGGGCGTCTTCACCTCCCGCACGGTCGAGGTGCCCGGCTCCCGGGCGTACACCGTCTCGATGCTCCACCCGTCGGACGCACCGGCCGCGGCGATCCTCCTCTGGTCCTGACACCCGCCCAGATGGCCCGGGCCGGGTGCCTGGTCCGGCTAGTCCGCCTTCGCGACGCCGATCGGGCAGGACACGCCCGTGCCGCCGATGCCGCAGTAGCCCGCCGGGTTCTTGTCCAGGTACTGCTGGTGGTAGCCCTCGGCCGGGTAGAAGGTGCGGCCGTCGGCCGGGAGGACCTCGGTGGTGATCGTGCCGTAGCCGGAGCCGGTCAGGACCTGCTGGTAGGCGGCGCGGGAGGCCTCGGCGGCCGCGGCCTGCGCGGCGGAGTGGGTGTAGACGGCCGAGCGGTACTGCGTGCCGACGTCGTTGCCCTGACGGAAGCCCTGGGTCGGGTCGTGGGACTCCCAGAAGAGCTTCAGGAGGCGCTCGTAGGAGACCTTCGACGGGTCGAAGACCACGCGCACGACCTCGGTGTGGCCGGTGAGGCCCGAGCAGACCTCCTCGTACAGCGGATTCGGCGTGTGGCCGCCCTGATAGCCGACGAGCGTCGTGTACACGCCCTCGGTCTGCCAGAACTTGCGCTCCGCGCCCCAGAAACAGCCCAGGGCGAAGTCCGCGACCTCCAGCCCCTCCGGGTACGGACCGAGGAGCGGGGTGCCGAGGACGGTGTGGCGCTCGGGCACCTGGAACTCGGGCTCCGGGCGCCCGCGCAGGGCCTGGTCGGGGGTGGGGAGGACGGGGGTTCGGGACAGGAACATGCTGCATCTCTCCTCGGCGGTGGGCCCTGGGGGATGTCTCGCCGATCCGGCCCGGTCGTCGGGACACCCTCCCGCACAACGCCGGCCACGGCCCCGCGATTCCCCGCCCACGGGCCCGGCCCGGCGGGCCCACCGGCGCCCGCGGCCCCGCCCCGGCTCCGGCCCGGCGGGCCCACCGGCGCCCGCCGCCCCGCCCCGCGGTCTACCGCGCCAGCGCCGCCGGGCTGCCGCCGTTCGACTCGTAACCCGCCACGATCAGGTTCCGGCACACCGTGTACGCGGCCGCCGGGTCCTCGCTCAGCGTCCACGGCAGCGCGCCCACGTAGCCGTCGACCCGCACCAGCAGACGCATCGCCTCCTCCCAGCGCTCGGAGCACATCAGGAACTGCACCAGCAGATGACGCACGTGCGCCAGCATCGGGTCGTCGGAGCGCGCCGAGTGCACCGCGTACATCGCGCCCGCGACGGCCCTGGTCACCACCGCCGTACGGTAGAAGTCCACGCCGACCACGAACTCCGGCCGGTTCTCGAAGACCGCGAACAGCGGCAGCGCGGCCAGCAGCGAGCCCTGCGGGGCGCGGGCCGCGGCCGTCGTCGCGAAGTGGTCCGCCTCCTCGCGCGAGCCGTGCCACTTCTCGCACCAGTAGTGCAGCGCCGCCAGGTGCGCTCCCATGTGCTGCGGCGCCCGGTCGATGACCTTCGCCCACACCTGGTCGAACTCCTCGTGGGAGTAGCCGAGTCCACGGGCCACCGCCAGCAGCGAGATGTACGGCACCGGGTCGCCCGGCGCCAGCAGCCCCGCCTGCTCGCAGGCCGACCGCGCCTCCTCCAGGATGACCCGGAAGTCCTCCGTGCCGGCCGAGGCCGTGCGCCACGCCTGCTGCACCAGGAACTCCGCGTACACCTGCGCGCCGCCCGGGTCCTTCGGCGCCTCCGCCCGCCACGAGCGCAGCCACGCGCCGCCGGCGCCCGGCCGTCCGGCCAGTTCCAGCGAGGCGGCGCCCGCGAAGGCCTGGACCCGCTGCCAGCGGATCTCGCCCTCCGCCTCGGTGCCCTTGAGCAGCTGGGACGCGGCCCGCCAGTCCTGCGTCGCCTGCACGACGTCGAGCACGTCCAGGAGATCCCGGTCCGGGCCCGGCAGCCGCACGTCCTGCTCCTCCTGGCGCAGGAATCCGTACGCCTCCGGGTCCGCCGCGTCGGGCGAGCCGGGCGCCACCGGCCGGATGCCGCGGCGCCGGCGCAGCACGAGAGGGCTCATGACGCCGAAGAGCAGCGCGAGCGCGAACAGGAACCAGAGAATCTCCATGCGTCCATTGTCCAGGACGCTCCGGGACGCCTGTTGAGACGACCGGCGACCGGGCCGCGACGGGACTACGCTCCTGACTCATGAGCGACCAGCACTCCCACCAGAGCTTCGAGACCCGCGCCATCCACGCGGGCAACACCGCCGACCCGCTGACCGGCGCGGTCGTCCCGCCCATCTACCAGGTGTCCACCTACAAGCAGGACGGTGTGGGCGGGCTGCGCGGCGGCTACGAGTACAGCCGCAGCGCCAACCCCACCCGTACCGCGCTCGAGGAGAACCTCGCGGCGCTGGAGGGCGGCCGGCGCGGCCTCGCCTTCGCGTCCGGGCTCGCCGCCGAGGACTGCCTGCTGCGCACCCTGCTCGTGCCCGGCGACCACGTCGTCATCCCGAACGACGCCTACGGCGGCACCTTCCGCCTCTTCGCCAAGGTCGTCGAGCGCTGGGGCGTGGACTTCTCCGTGGCGAACACCTCCGACGTCGACTCGGTGCGCGGCGCGATCAACGACCGCACCAAGCTGATCTGGGTCGAGACGCCCTCCAACCCGCTGCTCGGCATCACCGACATCGAGGCCGTCGCCGGCGTGGCCCGCCAGGCCGGCGTGAAGCTGGTCGTCGACAACACCTTCGCCTCGCCCTACCTCCAGCAGCCGCTGGCGCTCGGCGCGGACGTCGTCGTGCACTCGCTCACCAAGTACATGGGCGGCCACTCCGACGTCGTCGGCGGCGCCCTGGTGACGGCCGACGCGGAGCTGGGCGAGGAACTGGCCTACCACCAGAACGCGATGGGCGCCGTCGCCGGTCCCTTCGACTCCTGGATCGTGCTGCGCGGCATCAAGACCCTCGCCGTGCGCATGGACCGGCACAGCGAGAACGCCGGCAAGGTCACCGAGATGCTGACCCAGCACCCGAAGGTCACCCAGGTCCTCTACCCGGGCCTGCCGGAGCACCCGGGCCACGAGGTCGCGGCGAAGCAGATGCGCGCCTTCGGCGGCATGATCTCGTTCCGCGTGGAGGGCGGCGAGGAGGCGGCCGTCCAGGTCTGCAACCGCGCCAAGCTGTTCACGCTGGGCGAGTCGCTCGGCGGCGTCGAGTCGCTGATCGAGCACCCGGGCCGGATGACGCACGCGAGCGTCGCGGGCTCGGCCCTGGAGGTCCCGGCGGACCTGGTCCGCCTGTCGGTCGGCATCGAGAACGCCGACGACCTGATCGCGGACCTGCGCGAGGCGCTGGGCTGACCGCACCCCGGCGCCGGAGGAGCGTTTCCCGGAGCCGGAGCCGGAGCCGGAGCCGGAGGGCCGGGCACCTCGTGAAGAGGGCCCGGCCCGTGCGCGTACGGGACCGTCGCCGTCCGGGTCAGGTACCGGCCACCGGGTCCTTCAGGCTCGCCCGGATCTCCTCCCGCATCTCCGGGCTGTCCGTGTGCTCGTGCACCGAGACCATGTGCTCGGCCGCCGCCCGGATCACTTCCTCCTCCTCGCCGGAGATGTAGAGGCTGCAGCCGGAGACGCTCGGGGTGTCACGGCAGTCGCTTGCTTTCCTGGCCATGCCGACCTCCTATCGGCCCCTTCTCCAGGCTAGGCCGGTCCTCACCAGCCTTCGAGCGGGGGCGTCGTGCCGGCCGGCGGCACCTCCCAGGGCCGTACGACCGACGCCCAGACCACGAAGGCGAGGGCCGCGAGGGCGAGCAGCGTCCACCAGATCCGGCGCACCGTGCGGTCCCGGCGCAGCAGCCGGGCGCCGCGGGCGACGGCCCGCGCGGCCAGGTCGCCCGGCACGTGCGGATGCCCGGTCTCCATCATCCGGCGGACCTCGTCCTCCTTGCGCTCGTGGCGGTTCACGAGGCCTCCCGCAGCGCGCTCACCGACCGGGCGCACACCGCCCGGATCCGTTCCTCGGGCAGTCCGAGCAGCGCGGCCGTCTGCTCCTCGGCGACGCCTTCGTACAGCCGCAGCACGACCACCAGACGCTCCTGCGGGGTGAGCGCGGAGAGCACTCCGCCGCGGCCGCGGTGGTAGCGCCAGGCGGTGCGGGCGAAGCGGGTGGCGAGGTCGGAGCGGGTGAGGTCGTACGGATCCTCGCCGCGCCGCCGGTCCCAGTGCGCGTAGGTGTGGGCGAGGGCGGCCGTCAGGAGGGCCTGGGCGAGCGGGTTGCGGTGCGCGGGCTCGGTGGTGAGCAGCGTCGCGGCATGCAGCAGCCGCCCCGACGCCCCGGCCACGAAGGCGGTGAACTCCCGGGTGCGGGCGACGTTTTCGCCACGATGGCCGTCATTCGACTCGCGCACGTCCTCATATGAGGACAGCGCGGGCCCGTGGTCAAGACCCGTGCCCGAGGCGCCGGGTCACGACTTCGGCGCGGACTCCTCGCGGTCGGCGGGCAGGCCGGACTGCCGTGCCGACAGGGCCGAGTTGAAGCGGGTGAGCAGGGTGCAGAACGAGTCGCGCTCGGCGGGCGTCCAGCCGTCCGTCACCTCCGCCATCAGCTGCCGGCGCGAGGCGCGGACCTCCTCCAGGCGGGCCTGGCCGCGCGCGGAGAGCTGGAGCACCACGGCCCGCCCGTCCTCCGGGTGCGAGGTGCGCTTGACCAGGCCGGTGTCGACGAGCGGCGCGACCTGGCGGGTGACCGTGGAGGAGTCGATGCCCATGCCGGCGGCGAGCGCCTTCACGCCCATCGGGCCTTCCTGGTCGAGCCGGTTGAGCAGCAGGTAGGCGGCGCGGTCCATGGAGTTGCGGAGCTGTCCCGTGCCGCCGAGCCGGGTCTGCTCGGCCCGCCGGGCGAAGAGGGCCACCTGGTGCTGGAGGGCGTCGAGGAGACCGGGGTCAAGCTCAGTCGTCATGTCCTGAGATGTGGGCATGGCTGTGGTGGCTCTCTCGTGCGGTGGTCGGTTGGTGGGGGACAGAGTACGCGGACCGGACCGGCTCCGTACCGGCCCTGCGGGATCCGGCTGCGAACGGATGCCGGGTCCGCCGTCCGGGCGGCCGCGGCCCGTGTGAGCTGGGAGACTGGCGGTCATGAGCTATCGCGCGTCAGACGCCTTGCACCCGCAGCACCCGCCGCTGATCCTCGACGACGTGCGCGGCGCGCAGAAGATGCTGGCCGGGATCGCGCGGACGACGCCGATGGAGGGCAGCCGGCACCTGTCGTCGCTGGTGGCGGCGCCGGTCCACCTGAAGTGCGAGAACCTGCAGCGGACCGGTTCGTTCAAGCTGCGCGGCGCGTACGTGCGGATCGCGGGGCTGCGGCCCGAGCAGCGGGCGGCCGGAGTGGTCGCCGCCTCGGCCGGCAACCACGCGCAGGGCGTGGCGCTGGCCGCCCGGCTGCTGGGCGTGCGGGCGACGGTCTTCATGCCGGTGGGCGCCCCGCTGCCGAAGGTGGCGGCGACCCGGGAGTACGGGGCGGAGGTGCGGCTGCACGGCCATGTCGTGGACGAGACGCTCGCGGCGGCCGAGGACTACGCGCGGGAGACCGGCGCGGTCTTCATCCATCCCTTCGACCACCCGGACGTCATCGCGGGGCAGGGCACGGTGGGCCTGGAGATCCTGGAGCAGTGCCCGGAGGTGCGGACGATCCTGGTGGGCGTCGGCGGCGGCGGTCTGGCGGCCGGGATCGGTCTCGCGGTGAAGTCGGTACGGCCCGACGTGCGGGTGGTCGGCGTGCAGGCGGAAGGCGCGGCCGCGTATCCGCCGTCGCTCGCCGCTGGCCATCCGGTGGCGGTCGAGTCGCCCGTGACGATGGCCGACGGCATCAAGGTGGGGCGGCCCGGGGACGTGCCGTTCGAGCTGGTCCGGGAGTACGTGGACGAGGTCCGCACGGTCTCGGAGGACGCCCTGTCCTCGGCGCTGCTGCTCTGCCTGGAGCGGGCGAAGCTGGTGGTCGAGCCGGCCGGCGCGAGCCCGGTGGCGGCCCTGCTCGCCGACCCGGAGGCCTTTCGCGGCCGGGGCCCTGTGGTGGCGGTGCTGTCCGGCGGCAACGTCGACCCGCTGCTGATGCAGCGGATCCTGCGGCACGGCATGGCGGCCGCGGGCCGCTACCTGAGCCTGCGCCTGAAGGTGACGGACCGGCCGGGCGTCCTGGCGACGCTGCTGGCGGTGCTGACGGTGGTCGACGCGAACGTGCTCGACGTGAGCCATGTGCGGACCGACCCGCGGCTCGGGCTCACGGAGGCGGAGGTGGAACTGCACCTGGAGACGAAGGGCCCGGAGCACTGCGAGGAGGTCGCGAGCGCGCTGCGGGACGCGGGGTACACGGTCCTGGGCTGAGCCGCGCGGGCCCGCGGCCGTCGTTGCCCGTCGGCGCGCGGACCGTCGGCGGCGCGGCCCGCAGCCCGTCGGGCTCGCCGGCGCGGGGTGTTCTCGGCCGCCTGTCGCACATCGGTTGTGTGTCGCGATGTATCGCGTTAGCTTGTGAGGCGGGCCACAGGTGCGCCGGGCGGGGACCGTTCGGCGTCCCTAAACTTGGTCAGAAACGCTCAAATCTCGCCAAAACTCGCTGGGAGAACCCACATGCCAGGCGCGATCCACGCCGAAGGTCTGGTGAAGACCTTCGGCGACGTACGAGCTCTCGACGGCGTGGACCTCGACGTGCCCGAAGGCACCGTCCTCGGACTGCTCGGCCCTAACGGCGCGGGAAAGACCACCGCCGTGCGCGTGCTCACCACGCTCCTCCAACCCGACAGCGGCCACGCCACCGTCGCCGGCATCGACGTCCTCAGGCATCCCGACGAGGTGCGGCGCTCGATAGGCCTCTCCGGCCAGTTCGCCGCCGTCGACGAGTATCTGACCGGCCGCGAGAACCTCCGCATGGTCGGCCGGCTCTATCAGATGAGCGGCAGCCGGGCGAAGGCCCGCGCGGACGAGCTCCTGGAGCGGTTCAACCTCGCCGACGCCGCCGACCGCCCCGCCAAGACGTATTCCGGCGGCATGCGCCGGCGCCTCGACCTGGCCGCCGCGCTCGTGGTCTCGCCGCCCGTGATGTTCATGGACGAGCCGACCACCGGCCTCGACCCGCGCAACCGCCAGTCCCTGTGGGAGGTCATCCAGGAACTGGTCGCCGGCGGCACCACGCTCCTGCTCACCACGCAGTATCTGGAGGAGGCCGACCACCTCGCCCACGACATCTGCGTCGTCGACCAGGGCAAGGTCATCGCCCGCGGCACCTCCGACCAGCTCAAGGCCCAGACCGGCGGCGAGCGCGTCGAGGTCGTCGTCCACGAGCGCGAGATGATCCCGCCCGCCCGCGAGGTCCTCCACCGCTACGGCATGCCCGGCGTCGGCCACGCCGACATCACCGTCGAGGACCACACCCGCAAGCTGACCGTCCCGGTCACCGGCGGCGCCAAGCTCCTCGCCGAGGTCATCCGCGATCTCGACGCCGTCGGCGTCGAGATCGACGACATCGGACTGCGCCGCCCCACCCTCGACGACGTCTTCATCTCGCTCACCGGCCACGCGGCCGAACAGGGCGAGGAGGACGGCGGCGGGCCGGGCGCCGGCGGCAGGGACACCCGCGGCAAGGACGGCAAGGACGGCAAGGACGCCCGCGGCAGGCGTACGAAGGCGAAGGAGGCCGCCAAGTGACCGCGACCACCCGCACGCCGGCGCCGCCGAAGCCGCGCGGCGCCCTCGCCCGGTCGATCAGCGACTCGCTGGTCGTCACCCAGCGCAATCTGATCCGGATGATGCGCATCCCCGAGATGATCATCTTCGGCCTGATCCAGCCGATCATGTTCGTGGTGCTGTTCAGCTACGTCTTCGGCGGCTCCATGCAGATCGGCACCTCCACCTCGCCGGAGGTCTACCGCGAGTTCCTGATGGCGGGCATCTTCGCCCAGACCGTCACCTTCGCCACGGCCGGCGCGGGCGCGGGCATCGCCGACGACATGCACAAGGGCCTCATCGACCGCTTCCGCTCCCTGCCGATGGCCCGCGGCGCGGTCCTCACCGGCCGCACCCTCGCCGACCTGGTGCAGACCGCGCTGACCGTGGTGGTCCTGGTGATCGTCGCCCTGCTCGTCGGCTGGCGCATCCACGAGGGCGTCCCCAAGGCGCTGCTCGCCTTCGGCCTGCTGCTGCTCCTCGGCTACGCGTTCTCCTGGATCGGCGCCCTGATCGGCCTCTCCGTGCGCACGCCCGAGGCCGCCACCTCCGGCGGACTGATCTGGCTCTTCCCGGTGACGTTCATCTCCAACGCGTTCGTGGATTCCAGCAAGCTGCCGTCCTGGCTCCAGCCCATCGCCGAGTGGAACCCGTTCAGCGCGACCGTCCAGGCCTGCCGCGAGCTCTTCGGCAATCCCGGCGTCTCGCCGTCCGACGCCTGGCCGATGCAGCACCCGGTCTGGGCCTCGCTGCTCTGGTCGCTGCTGATCATCGCGGTCTTCCGGTCGCTCTCGGTGCGCAAGTACCGCTCGGCGACCGCGTGAGCCGGAGCCGGACGTGACGAAGGGCCGGACCCCTGCACAGGGGTCCGGCCCTTCGCCGACGAAAAGAGCGCGGTCAGCCGGTGTACGGCTTGGCGCTGAGGATCTTCACCATCGCCAGCTTGCCGTTCGGCAGCTCGTACTCCGCGTCCTCGCCGGCCTTCTTGCCGTTGACGCCGATGCCCAGCGGAGACTGCGGGGAGTAGGTCTCGATGTCGTCGCTCGCGTACTCACGGGAGGCGAGCAGGAACGTCATCGTGTCGTCCTCGTCGCCGTCGAAGGCGATCGTCACGACCATGCCCGGCTCGACGACGCCGTCGTCCGCCGGAGCCTCGCCGACCTTGGCGTTCTGCAGGAGCTGCGTGAGCTGGCGGACCCGGAGCTCCTGCTTGCCCTGCTCCTCCTTGGCCGCGTGGTACCCGCCGTTCTCCCGCAGGTCGCCCTCCTCGCGCGCCGCGGCGATCTTGGCGGCGATCTCGGTACGCGCGGGACCAGACAGGTACTCAAGCTCGTCCTTGAGCTTGTTGTACGCCTCCTGGGTGAGCCAGGTGACGTTGTCGCTGGTCTGGGTCACAGGTGCTCCTCGTAGGTACTGGGAATACAAAGCATCGCCCTGCGCGACACGCATGCCTTTCCAGCATGCGCTTCGAGCGGGCGAAACCACGAGCCTAACAATGAGTGGCGAAAAGCGGGAGGACATAAACCACGGAGTTCGCGTCTTCCCAGGTCACCGGGACGACCCGGCGGGGCTTTTCCCCGCCTCCCTACCCACCGCTACCGGGCCGTACACCCGATCAGCTCGGCGTTGGTCGCCTTCGCGGTGGTGCGGATCGTGTAGACCTTGTCGACCCGGGAGCCCGGCTCGTCGACACGGACGTCCTTGCGGCCCACCTCGGTGCCGTCCGCGGCGCGCGAGCGCAGCGTGCAGACGCCCTGGGCGCCCTCGTCCTTGCGGATCTCCAGATGGACCTGGACCTCGCTGTCACCCACCACGTCGAACTTGATCAACTCCGCGCTGATCTTGTTGTCGACGACGTAGTACCAGCCGAACCAGCCCATCACGCCGAGGAACAGGACACCGAGCACGGCGCCGACGATCTTGAGGGTGCGGTCGGCGCGGGCGTCCGCGGAGCGCCCGTAGCGCCCCTCGGGCAGCTGCTCTCGCACCGCGCTCATGATCGTTCCTCTCGCCGCCGGGGTGCCGGAATTTTCCGTCCCCCGATTCCGTCACTATAGAGACCTCCCTAGGCGACGAATCACTGAGGATCGAGTCTTGACTGAGCAGCTGCGACTGATGGCCGTTCACGCCCACCCCGACGACGAGTCGAGCAAGGGCGCGGCGACGATGGCCAAGTACGTGTCCGAGGGGGTGGAGGTCCTGGTGGTGACCTGCACGGGCGGTGAGCGCGGCTCCATCCTCAACCCGAAGCTCCAGGGCGACCCCTACATCGAGGCGAACATCCACGAGGTGCGCCGCAAGGAGATGGACGAGGCCCGCGAGATCCTCGGCGTCCGGCAGGAGTGGCTGGGCTTCGTCGACTCGGGCCTGCCCGAGGGCGACCCGCTGCCCCCGCTGCCCGAGGGCTGCTTCGCGCTGGAGGACGTGGACGCCGCCGCCGGCGAGCTGGTCCGCAAGATCCGCGCCTTCCGTCCCCAGGTCATCACGACCTACGACGAGAACGGCGGGTATCCGCACCCCGACCACATCATGACCCACAAGATCTCGATGGTGGCCTTCGACGGCGCGGCCGACACCGAGAAGTACCCGGAGGCCGAGTTCGGCCCGGCCTTCCAGCCGCAGAAGCTCTACTACAACCAGGGCTTCAACCGGCCCCGCACCGAGGCCCTGCACCAGGCCCTCCTCGACCGGGGCCTGGAGTCGCCGTACGGGGACTGGCTCAAGCGCTGGGACGAGTTCTCCCGCAAGGAGCGGACGCTGACGACCTTCGTGCCCTGCGCGGAGTTCTTCGAGGTCCGCGACAAGGCGCTGATCGCCCACCGCACCCAGATCGACCCCGACGGCGGCTGGTTCCGCGTCCCGATGGAGATCCAGAAGGAGGTCTGGCCGACCGAGGAGTACGAGCTCAGCAAGTCCCTCGTCGACTCCTCCCTCCCCGAGAGCGACCTCTTCGCGGGCATCCGGGACAATGCCTAGCATGAGCGCACACCTGGCACTGACCCAGCTCGCCCCCCTCGCCGCCAAGGAGCTGGACGAGAACAAGGTGACTCCCGGCGTCCTCGGGTTCGTCGTCTTCGCCGTCCTGGCGCTGGCGGTCTGGATGCTGATGAAGTCGATGAACCGCCACATGCACAAGATCGACTTCACCGAGGCCCCGGACCCGGCCGCGACGGCCCCCGGCGCCCCGGGCACGGCGAAGGAATAGCCGACCCCACCCCCTTACGGGCCCCGAGCGACCGCCGGGGCCCGTAGCCGCGTTACCCGGACGCGTCGTCGCGCACCCCGACCCACGGGAGCGGAGAGCGGCTTGCCGCCCGGTGTTCCCAAGGGTCGTGACACGGGAGGGTGCGGCCCGAACGGTCGGCCGTCGACCTCCCGTCCGATGGCGTTCATGTGCCGAATAGCGCATCCGGGTGACGCTCCGGAACCAATCCTTCTCAGGGCAGTTGATCAGGACGCTTCGGTCAACGGAGCAGTTCCGGGCCATCGAGCTCAAGAAGGAAGACTCGTGATCAAGAAGGTTCTTGCTACCGCTGCTGTTGCGGCCACCGTCGCCGGCATGTCCGCGACCACGGCGATGGCGGCCGGCAACGACGGCGGCAGCTCCAACATCATCGGCAACACGTCGAAGCAGTCCATCGGCAGCAACTCCACCGGTGGCTACATGAGCCCGAACTTCGGCCTCATCAACGGTGGCGTGCTCCACTGCTTCGACATCCAGAAGATCCAGGCGCAGGTTCCGGTCGGCGTCATCGCCGTCCCGGTCGCCGTTCAGGACGTCCTCGGCAACCCGATGTCGAACCAGACCTGCACCCAGAACTCCGTGCAGCAGAAGGGCGACGACGCTCTGTCGCACATCCTGGGCGAGGTCCTCTCCCAGAACGGCAACGTCGGCGGCTGACCTCCGCGGCGCCGCTGAAGCGGCCCCGTTCCTCGCAGAGCCAATGCGAGGAACGGGGCCGCTTCCCCGTATCCGTGCCCCGTTCACGCCCCGTCCACCCGTGGCGTACGGGCGGTGTTTCCGCCGTACACGACCCTCCCGGGTGCGCGAGGATGGGAAACATGCCGAACAGACTGGCCCATGAGACCTCTCCCTACCTCCTCCAGCACGCCGACAACCCGGTCGACTGGTGGCCCTGGTCGGCCGAGGCGTTCGAGGAGGCCCGGCGGCGCGACGTCCCGGTGCTGCTCAGCGTCGGCTACAGCTCGTGCCACTGGTGCCATGTGATGGCCCACGAGTCCTTCGAGGACGAGAGCACCGCGGCCCTGGTCAACGAGCACTTCGTCGCCGTCAAGGTCGACCGCGAGGAGCGGCCCGACGTCGACGCCGTCTACATGGAGGCCGTGCAGGCCGCCACCGGTCAGGGCGGCTGGCCCATGACCGTCTTCCTCACCCCGGACGCCGCTCCCTTCTACTTCGGCACCTACTTCCCGCCCGAGCCCCGGCACGGCATGCCGTCCTTCTCCGACGTCCTCGACGGCGTCGCCCGCGCCTGGACCGACCGGCGCGACGAGGTCGGCCAGGTCGCCGAGAAGATCGTCGAGGACCTCGCCGCCCGCTCCCTCGTCCACGGCGGCGCCGGCGCGCCCGACGAGTCGGAACTCGCCCAGGCCCTGCTCGGCCTCACCCGCGACTACGACACGGCCTCCGGCGGCTTCGGCGGCGCGCCCAAGTTCCCGCCGTCGATGGTCCTGGAGTTCCTGCTGCGCCACCACGCCCGCACCGGGGCCGAGGGCGCCCTCCAGATGGCCGCCGACACCTGCGAGGCGATGGCCCGCGGCGGCATCTACGACCAGCTCGGCGGCGGCTTCGCCCGCTACTCCGTCGACCGCGAGTGGGTCGTGCCGCACTTCGAGAAGATGCTGTACGACAACGCGCTGCTGTGCCGGGTGTACGCGCACCTGTGGCGGGCCACCGGCAGCGACCTGGCCCGCCGCGTCGCCCTGGAGACCGCCGACTTCATGGTCCGCGAACTGCGCACGCCCGAGGGCGGTTTCGCCTCCGCGCTCGACGCCGACTCCGACGACGGACACGGCAGGCACGTCGAGGGCGCCTACTACGTGTGGACGCCCGAGCAGCTCGCCGCCGTCCTCGGCGAGGACGACGCCCGCTACGCCGCCCGGTACTTCGGCGTCACCGAGGAGGGCACCTTCGAGCACGGCGCCTCCGTGCTCCAGCTGCCCCAGGACGCGGGCCTCGCCGACGCCGAGAAGATCGCGTCCATCAAGGAACGGCTGCTCGCCGCCCGCGAGGAGCGCGAGAGCCCCGGCCGCGACGACAAGATCGTCGCCGCCTGGAACGGCCTCGCCATCGCCGCGCTCGCCGAGACCGGCGCCCTGCTCGACCGCCCCGACCTCGTCGACCGCGCCACCGAGGCGGCCGACCTGCTGGTCCGGCTCCACCTCGACGACGCCGGCCGCCTCACCCGTACCTCCAAGGACGGCCTCGCCGGCGCCAACGCCGGAGTCCTGGAGGACTACGCCGACGTCGCCGAGGGCTTCCTCGCGCTCGCGTCCGTCACCGGCGAGGGCGTCTGGCTGGACTTCGCCGGCTTCCTCCTGGACATCGTCCTCGACCAGTTCACCACCGAGGGCGGCGCGCTCTACGACACCGCCCACGACGCCGAGCAGCTGATCCGCCGGCCCCAGGACCCCACAGACAGCGCCGCCCCTTCCGGCTGGACCGCGGCCGCCGGCGCGCTGCTCTCGTACGCCGCGCACACCGGGTCCGAGCCGCACCGGAAGGCCGCCGAGGCGGCCCTCGGCGTGGTCAAGGCGCTCGGCCCGCGCGCGCCCCGGTTCATCGGCTGGGGCCTGGCCGTCGCCGAGGCCCTGCTCGACGGGCCGCGCGAGGTCGCCGTGGTCGGCGCGCCGGACGACGAGGGCTTCCGCGCCCTGCGCCGCACGGCCCTGCGCGCCACCGCGCCCGGCGCGGTCCTCGCCGCCGGGCTGCCCGACGGCGAGGAGTTCCCGCTGCTGCGGGACCGGCCGCTGGTCGACGGCCGGGCCACCGCCTACGTCTGCCGGCACTTCGTCTGCGACGCCCCGAAGACGGACCCGGAGCTGCTGGCCCGCGCACTCGGCGACTGACCCGGCAGCCGGCCCCGCCCGGCCCAAGCCGCCCGAGGTCCCGACGGGCCGGCCGGAGACGCCTCCTAGGGCGTCCGGTCGCAGAGGAGGCTCTCGCCGCCGGCGGGCCGGTACTCGCCGAGCGGGGTCTGGCTCTGCGGTGTGGCGCGCGGCTGCGCGAGGCCCTTGTCCTCGCGCAGCCGGGCGAAGACCTCCGCGGCGTACTCCTCGTCCCACGAGATCGTCGCCCCGATGCCCGGGATGAGCGGGTTGATGGTCTTGATCGGGACGGTGGCGAACTCCGTGCGGTCCGGAGTGAGATTCCGCAGCCGGGCGGCCAGTTGCAGCAGTTCCGCCGCGCTGATCGCCCGCTCCGCCTCCTTCGTGCCGCGCAGCGTCCGGGCGACCAGGCGCAGCCAGTCACCGCCCTCGAACACCCGGGCGCGCAGCTCGCGCAGCGTGTTGACGACGAACCGCTGCTGCTTCTTGATCCGCCCGAAGTCCGCCTGCCCGTCCGCCTTGCGCGAGCGGACGTACTGGAGCGCCTCGCCGCCGTGGACCCTGCGGGTGCCCGGCAGGAGGTCGATCCCGGTGACCGGGTCGGTCAGGCGCTTCGCCGTGCAGATCGGCACGCCGTCGACGACGTTCACCGTGTCCATGAACCGCCGGAAGTCGATCTCGAGATAGCGGTGGACGGGCAGGCGGGTCAGCGCCTCGACCGTCTCGATCGTGAACGGGGCCCCGCCCTCCTTCCAGGCGTGGTTGAGCTTCGCCTGATGCGGCGGGCGCAGCTCGCCGGTCTGCCGGTCGCGGTGCTCGGCGAGCTCGGTCAGCGAGTCGCGGGGCAGGCTCACCACGCTGACCCGGTCGTTCCGGGCGGAGACGTGCACCAGCATCATCACGTCGGTGCAGCCGCAGCCCTTGTCGCCGGTCCGGTACTTCCTGCGCTCCTCGGGCGTGACGCCGTCCCGCGTGTCGATGCCGACGACGAGGAGGTTGAGGCCCTCGGCGGGCGACGGCAGGGGAGCGGGGGCAGCGGCGAGGGTCCCGGCGCCGAGCGCGGCCAGTGTTCCGGTGAGGAGGAGCAGCCGCGACGGTCGGAGCAGTTTCATGACGCACCACCGGTGGTCGGGAGGTAATGACGCCCGCACCGTAATTCGGCCGCTGTCGCACAGAGGTCCGCGACGCGACATGGGCAGTTCGAATCACTCTCCTGCTGAGGCTGTGTCATGATGCCAAACCTCAGCGGAAGGAGCGAATTTGGCCCCCGATCCAGGGAAATGGGAGCGCATGGCCTTCATTCCGAAGAGCCGATATGTGGCCGACCCGTTGCCCGTCGACCGAGAACCGTTTCCTCTCTTCTCCTCGCTCGCCCGCCAATGGGAGCGGGCCGGGCGGACCGTGCCAGGAGTGCCCGACCGGGAGTGGGAACGGCTGACCAGAACACCGATCTGGCCGCGTGGAAACCGCACGTAAACCGAACTGAATACGCGTGGAGTGCTGTTCCGCACGGCAATGGAGTGAACAATGCCGGTCGGACCGCCGGGCGGCTTCCCTTTCGTGGCAGGGTCGTGCCGAACCGTGTAGCGGAAGGCGAGCGCCGCAGTGCGTTCGCGCCTCACGAAAGCCGTGAATTCTCTTCCGCCGCAGAAAGGATCCAGACGAAATGAAGTGCAAGAAGGCTGCGGTCGCCGTCGCCGGTCTGCTCATGGCCCTGGGTGCCGCCGCCCCCGCGATGGCCGACTCGTACGCCGACGGCTTCGCCGCCGGCTCGCCGGGCCTCCTCTCGGGCAACAACGTGCAGGTCCCGATTCACATCCCGATCAACATCTGCGGCAACAGCGTCAACATCATCGGCCTGGTCAACCCGGCCTTCGGCAACATCTGCATCAACCGCTGACGTCTGCGGCGGACCGGGCCGGCCCCGGGAGCGTCCACCACGCTCCCGGGGCCGGCCTTCGCCGTTCTCAGGAGGCGCCGGCCGCCACCCGCTCCCCGCCGGCGCGAGGCCGGCCGATCCTGCCGCCGCCGCTCCGACCGGCGCCGCTCCGTCCGTCGGCCCGCAGCCGCTGCCGGACGCCCTTCACCAGGCGTCCCGCCGTGTAGGTCGCGCCGAACACGAAACGCATCGAAGGACCGTACGACGGGGCCGTCAGCAGCCCGGCGAGGAAGAGGCCCGGATGCGAGGACTCGAAGAGCGCGCCCACCTCCGGTGCCCCGCCCGCGCCGACCCGCCGCAGCCCGGAGCGCAGCGCGGGCGCCAGCACGTCCGCCCGGTCCAGGCTCGGTACGAAGCCGGTGGCCGCGACGACATGGTCGGTCTCCACGACGCCGGCCGTCCCGTCCGCGCCGGCCACGTCGAGCCGCAGCCGGTCGTCGGCGGTCACCGTCGCCGCCGTGACCCGCTGCCCGAGCCGCACGTCCTCGACCTTGGCGAACCGCTCGCGCAGCCACCAGGCGCCGGCCGGGCCGAGCGCCGAGTCGAAGATCCGCTCGCGGGTGGCGGCCGGCAGCCGGCGGAAGATCCCCGGCGTGTCCGCGTACAGCCGGTTCCGCCAGCCGCAGCCGAGACCCGTGTGCGGCGCGCGCAGCGACTGCCACCGGCCGCGTTCGAGCGCGGGCGGCACGGTGTTCCAGTTCAGCCGGCCGGAGCGGGCCAGGATCCGCACGGCCGCGCCCCGCTCGGTGAGGAGGGCGGCGGTCTCCAGGGCCGCCTGCCCGGCGCCGATCACCGTGACGTCCCGGCCCGCGAAGCCGTCGAGCTCGCCGTGGTGGCTGGAGTGGGTGACGTAACGGCGCGGCAGCCCGCGCAGCGGGCCGGGGATCTCCAGGAAGGGCAGGACGCCGACGGCGAGCGCGACGGTGCGGGTGCGGACGGTCTCGCCGTCCTCCGCGGTGACCGTGAAGGTGCCGTCCGCGACCGGCGCGACGCTCGTGACGAGGCGTTCGTCGAGCGCGGGCACCGCCTGGCGGGCGAACCAGTCGCCGTACGCGGCGAAGAAGCCGACGGGCAGCGGCACCCCGTGCTCGGCGCGCACGCCCCGGGACGCTGCGTAGGCGTCGAGCCCGTAACGGCCCTCGGGATCGGAGAGGTGGGAGGCCCACGGCTCGGACTTCAGGAACATCGCCGAGGGCATGGCGTGCCAGCACTCCATCGGCCGGCCGAAGGTGCGCAGGCCGAGGCCCTCGGCGGCCGCGTGGGCGGCCACGGACAGGCCGTAGGGTCCCGCGCCCACAATCACCAGGTCGTACATCGTGTGTTCCGCCTTCGTCGTGCGTGTCGTGCCCGTCGTGCGTGTCGTGCTCGACGTGCGTGTCGTGCTCGACGTGCTCGACCTGCGTGTCGTGCTCGCCGTGCTCGTCGTGCCCGTCAGGGGGCTGGGGCTCATCGCGGGCTCATCCGGTCCGTGGAGGGTGTACGGGCCGACGGCGGCGGCTGCGGCGTGACGGCCGGCCGCCACCGGGGCCGCCCGGCGGGCCGCAGCAGCCGACGGAGCCTCAGCAGGCCCTTGCGCAGGGCGTGGGCGAGCCAGGCCCGCAGCATCGCGAGCGCGGGACCGGGATCGTCGGCGGCGAACCAGGCCGCCTCGCCGGCCGTGCGCCTGCCGCCGCCCGCACCGCTGCCGGTTCCTCCGCCGGGCCGGGGCTCCTGCGCGTAGCGGCGCCGGGGCGAGGAGACGTACGACAGGGCCGCGTAGTTCTCGACGACGAAGCGCCGCCCGTACGCGGGCAGGTGCGCGGGCACGCGCCGCCCCGTCAGGTCCAGGTGCATCGCCCGGATCACGTCGAGTCCGTGCCGGTCGGCGAACAGCCGGAACTGCGCTCCGGGCCGCGGGTTGAAGTCGAGCAGGTGATAGGTGCCGGTGCCGCGGTCGAACCGGAAGTCCAGGTCGCACACGCCCCGGTAGCCCAGCGCCGCGAGCAGTGTGCGGGCCGTGCCGTCGAGCACCGGGTTCGCGGTCCAGCGGCCCACCGCGGTGAGCCCGGCCCCGTCGGGCCAGGAGCGCTCCTTGCGGCCGGTGGCGCCGGTCGAGCAGCCGCCGGCGGAGTCCACGTAGCCGTGGAAGAACCAGTCGAGGTCGCGTCCGGCCGGCAGCAGTTCCTGGAGCAGCAGCCGGCTGCCGGCCTGCGGGGTGCGCGCGTACAGGGCGCGGACCTCGGCGAGCGAGCCGACGATCGTGGTGCTGCGCAGCCCGCCGCCCGGCGGGAGCAGCCACGGACGGCTCCACTTGGCGATCACCGGCAGACCCAGCGACCAGGCCATGGCGGCGGCTTCGTCGGCCCCGGCCGGGAGTTCGGTACGAGGGTGGGGCAGGCCCAGGGCACGGCAGGTCTCGGCGAGGTGGGCCTTGTCGGCGACGCGCGAGAGCTGCTCCGGGGACTGGTCGGGCAGCAGATAGCGGCCGGCGAGTTCGGGCCGGCACTCGGCGAGGCACAGGGCCGTGATGTCGTCGAGGGGCACCAGGAGCGCGGGTCGTGACGCGCATTCAGGAATCCGCTCGGCGAGCCGCAGCAGCAGCCGCACCAGCTCGGCGGGAGACGGCTGGGCAGGGGGCGGGTGGGCGCCGCGGACGTAGCGGGAGCGGACGACCGGGCTGGAGAGCGACTCGACCACCGCGTGCACCGTGATTCCCGCCCTGCCGAGGGAGCGGGCGGCGCCGAGCGTGCCGTGGTGGAAGGGATTCGGGTCGAGCCGCACAAGGACCGCGGGGACGCGGGTGTCAAAACTCGGCACGGCATGTCCTTCGTCTCGGATGCCCCAAGTGGGCGATGAAAATTCCTCTAAGGGACTACTGAGGGGATCGGACCGCGTTCTCGCTCGGCGCATTAGGAATACTTTCGGAACATCGGACTGACGGACCATCAAGCGGCGAGAGAGAGAAGGAGCTGCCATGGTCAACGGAAAGCGAAGAACTTCGAAGGTATGGCTGGGGGTGTTCACCGCCGGTCTCCTTGCGTCAGGTTCTGTCGTGTTGTCGTCTCCCGCTCACGCTCAGGCTCACGCCGCCGCATCCGTAACGACACGGGACCCTCAACCGACTCTGTCCAGCGCACTGGGCGCGTTCCTCGAATCGGGTCCGCTGGGGGTGGCCCGCATCAGCCGCCTCCAGCAGTGGCTCGGAGGCCGCGAACTGCGTGTCGGGCACACGTACCTGCCCGGCGACCGGTGGTCGAGCATCGAGGGCCCGCCCGGCTTCCTGGACGCCTGGGCGTCCTGGCGCGGGGAACGCGACGACCGGATGCTCGTGCTCAACGTGCCCATGCTGGAACGCAACGAGGCCGGCGTCTCGGACTACGAGGTCCGGCGCCAGCTCCAGCTCGGCGCGGCCGGCTACTACGACCACCACTTCCGGACGCTGGCCCGGCGCCTGGTCGACCTGGAGGCCACGGACACCGTCATCGTCCTCGGCTGGGAGATGAACGGCACGACCTACACCCACCGGTGCGCGCCGGACCCCACGGCCTGGAAGAAGTACTGGAACCGCATCGTGACGACGATGCGGTCCGTGCCGGGTCAGAAGTTCCGGTTCGACTTCGCTCCGAGCCGGGGCCGGGACGCCGTTCCGTGGACGGAGTGCTATCCCGGTGACGACGTCGTCGACATCATCGGCATGGATTCCTACGACCAGCCGACGGGCGCGAGTTTCGACCGGCACGTGAACGAGCCGTACGGGCTCCAGGCGCAGGTCGATTTCGCGGCCGAGCACGGAAAGCAGATCTCCTATCCGGAATGGGGCCTGTTCCGGAACGGGGACAACCCCGAGTACATGCGGCGCATGCTCGACTGGATGAAGAAGCATCCGCCGCTGTACCACACGATCACCGATTACTGTCCGCACGGCGTGTGGCAGTGCGACGAGAATCCCCGGTCGTCGCAGGTGTTCCGGCAGATGCTGTACGGGACGGACCCGCAGGCCCCGACCCAGCCGACGGATCCGGTGGACCCGACGGATCCGATCGACCCGACGGACCCGACGGACCCGACGGACCCGGCCGACCCGGCCGATCCCACGGACCCGGTCGACCCCGTCGACCCGGTGGATCCGCTCGACCCGTGGGACATGTGGGACCCGTGGGACGTGCTGGACCCGGCGGAGCCCGCCGAGCCCGCCGAACCGGCGGAGCCCGCCGAGCCGGCGGAGCCCGCGGACCCGGCCGAGCCGACGGACGCGACGCTTCCGACGCTCCCGACGATCCCGGTGCCGAAGCCGGAGACCAAGCCGGAGAACCCCCAGCCCAAGCCCGAACCGAAGCCCGAGCCCAAGCCGGAGCCGAAGCCGGAGACCAAGCCGGAAAAGCCCCAGCCGAAGCCGGAACCGAAGCCAGAGCCCAAGCCGGTGCCGAAGCCGGAGACCAAGCCGGAAAAGCCCCAGCCGAAGCCCGAACCCAAGCCGGAGCCCAAGCCCGAGAAGCCCCAGCCGAAGCCGGAGCCCAAGCCGGAGCCGAAGCCGGAGCCCAAGCCGGAGCCGAAGCCGGAGCCCAAGCCGGAGCCGAAGCCCGAGCCCAAGCCCGACTGCTGGGCCGTGAACCTCGGTTCCTGGGTCGAGAGCTGGATCGGCGGACCGGTCTGCGTGGCCGAGGAGTCCTGGAAGGACTCCGTGGACGACGCGACCGACTGGGACGAAGCCCTGAACATCGACTGGAAGGGCGCCCTGCGGGGGACCTGGCCCTTCTGACCCGCCGGTGACGACCGGCACCCGCGGCGGCGGAGGAACTCATCCTCCGCCGCCGTCCGCCGTCCCGCGCCGTCGCGTCACCCGCTCCCACGCCCGCCCCAGCCACTCCCGCTCCCGCACCTGCCCGGCCGCCCAGCTCCGCGCCCGCGCCGCGCCCGCCCGCGCCCACAGCAGCGGAGCCGTAGCGCGCCCCGCCAGCAGGAGACGCTGGTTGCGCACCGTCTCCGGGCGCCAGTGGTGCTTGTACGGCTCGGTGCCCCGCAGCATGCTCAGCGTGGCCCGGCCGCTCGCGCTCGTCTCGCGCGCCGCGTGCCGCAGCAGCATCGCCGCCACGTCCACCTTGCGGGCCCGCAGCTCCGGATCGGCGCCGTACAGATAGCCGCCCGCGAGCCGCCGCGACATCAGGGTCAGGTCCGCGCACACCACCTCGCCGCCGAGCCGGAACTCGGTGACCATCGCGTCGCCGCTCTCGACCATCGGCCGCACCGCCCGCGCCAGGTGCCGCGCGAACCGCTCGCTGGTGTGCTCGGCGGTCACGCCGCGGCCCCGCCACTGGAGCTGATGGAGGCTCAGGAGGCGGCGGAGGGCGTCCGGCACCTCGGGCCCGGGCACGATCCGCTGGTCGACGCCCAGCGCGTCGAGCTTGCGCAGCTTCGCCCGCACCCGCTGCGCCTTGCCCGACGGGATGCGTTCGAGCAGGGCCTCCATGGGAACGGCGGGCAGTTCGAGGCACGACGAGTCGGCGAGCCGCCGGCGCGGCCCGCGCCAGGCCGCCCAGACCCGCTCCGCCGCGGCCCCGGGCCGTACCTCCCGCAGGTCCACCACCGCGCCGCGCGCCGCCCGCGCCATCGCCTCGGCCAGCGCCCGCGCCGCCTCCGGGCAGTCGTCGTCGAGCAGCACGTCGGTGAAGTCGGTGATCGCACCGCCGAGCTGCGTCAGCACCGGCACCGGCAGCGGCCCGGCCGCGGCCCGCATCAGCGCCGCCGCGCCGACGAGCACGCCGTCGCCCGCCCGCCGCACCAGCACCACCCGCAGGGCCCCGGGCCGCCCGTACGACAGCCACCAGGAGTGCAGCCAGGCGTGGGACTGGAACGGCGTCGCCGCCGCGCAGCGGCCGTACAGCTCCGTCCACTCCGGCCCGAGCCGCCCGAACTCCCCGCCGTCCCGGCAGATCTCACCGCGCAGCCCACCGCCCGCGCCGCCGCCCGCCCGGGCGGCCCGCCCGCCCGCGCCGCCCCGCGCCCCGGCCGTCGCGGCGCCCGCACCGCCGCCCGGGCCGGCCGGTGCGCCGGCGACGTCGCCGACGCCCGCCTCGGCGGTCCGCCTGGTCGTACCGCCGTCCGTCCCGGCGGCTCTGACGGTCACACCGCCTCCGGCTCGGGCTGCTGCGCGGTGGCCGGGCCCGGCACCGAGGCGGTCGGCAGCGACTGCCGCGAGTGCCGGGCCTCGGCCCGCGTGTTCCGCCGCGGCCGTACGAGCAGGGCCAGGCCGCCGAGCAGACCGCCGCCGCAGGCGCCGACGAGCGCCGACAGCGACGCGGACGGCGACACCGGAGTCACCGGCTTCGTCGCCCGCGAGAACTGCACCACCTTCACGCCCGTGTTCGCGGCGACATGCGTGCTGTTGAGGACCAGCGCCCTCGCCACCCCGTCGGCCATCGACACGGCCGTCGCCGGCTTCGCCGACCGCGCCGTGATCGAGATCATCGGCGCGTCCGGCGAGGTCGCGGCCTGCACGCTCGACCGCAGCGTCTCGGCCGACACGCCCGCCCAGACCGGGGCGTCGCCGGTCACCGCGATGTCCGTGGCCACCCGCCCGTACGCCTGGGCGAAGCCGAGCGCGGCGGACGGGTCGGACTTCTCGGCGGGCACGACGATGACATAGCTGGTCGCCGCGTACTGCGGGGCCTTCACGGCGCCGTAGCCGCCGCCGAGCACCGCGCCGGCGAGCACGGCGGCCGGCAGCACCATCCAGCGGGCCGGCGTGAGGAGGGAGGAACGTGGCGGGATCGTCGCCGAGGTCGAGGTCGACTTGGAGGTCATGACACAGCTCTCACTTCGCGGGAAGGTGGGGCACGGGAACGTGCGGGCCGTGGACGGCCCGGTGGTAGAGGGACAGCAACTGCCGGGCGCTGTGCGCGATGTCGTAGCGCCGCAGGGCCTCGGGCGGCGGCAGCCGGTCGGTGCGGGACGCGCGGAGGCGGTGCAGGGCGCCGATCAGCTCGGGCACGGACGCGCCGATCCGGCGCGCGCCGGGCGCCGCGTCCGGCGGCAGGTCGTCGATCGCGGGACACGCCACGTACAGCGCCGGCAGGCCCGCCGCCAGCGCCTCGACGACCGCGAGCCCGAAGGTCTCGTCGGGAGAGGTGGACACGAAGACGTCCATCGCGGCGAGCAGCGACGGCAGATCGGGCAGCCCGTCCGCCGGACGCGCCGGCGGGTCCGGGAAGGCGCCCGGGAGCAGCACCCGGTCCGCGGCCCCGCACTCCTCGGCCACCCGCAGCAGCTCCGCCCGCTGTTCGCCCTCGCCGACCAGCAGCAGCCGCGCCTCCGGAACCGACGCCACCGCCCGTACGAGCCGGTCGAACCGCTTCCCGGGCGTCAGCCGTCCCACTCCGCCGACCACGAACGCGTCGGCGGGCAGCCCGAGCGCCGCCCGCGTCGTCGCGCGGGCGCGCGCGTCGAAGGCGAAGCGGTCCGTCTCGATGCCGTTCGGCACGACGTGGACGCGGGACGGGTCCACGCCCCAGCGCGCCAGCCGGCGGGCCACGCTCGGCGAGACGGCGACCGTGGACGTGCCGAGGCGTTCCGTCGCCAGGTACAGCGCCCGCGTCCCGGCCGACAGCGGCCGGCCCTCGATCTGGTGGTCGCCCAGCGAGTGCTCGGTCGCGACGACCGCCCGCACGCCGGCGAGCCGCGCGGCCGGCCTGCCGTACACGCAGGCCCGGTAGAGATGGGTGTGCACCAGGTCGTAACCGCCCTGCCGGATCAGCCGGGTCAGCCGCGGCAGCGCGCCGACGTCGCGGTTGCCCCTCATCCCGAGGTGCGTGACCGGTGTGCCGTCCGCCTCGATGCCGTCCGCGACCGCACCCGGATTGGTCAGCGTCACCACCCGGCCGCGCACCGGCAGATGCCGCAGCAGCAGCCGCAACTGCTGCTCGGCGCCGCCGATCCCGAGCCCGGTGATGACGTGCAGCACCTTCAGCCCAGCCAGGGCGCCGGACCCGCCGCCGCCGTCCGGCCCGACGACCGGCCCGACGACCGGGGCCGTACGCGCCTCCGCCTCGACCGCCGTCTGCGTGTCCGCGTGGGTCACCGTCTCCGCCCCGGCCCCGCTCACCGTCACCGTCACCGTCTCAGCCCCGGTCCCCGTCACCCGCTCCGTCCGCGCGCTCATGACAGCACCGCCCGCGCCGCCGGACCCGTCCGCGCCGCCCGGGCCAGGTCCGTCGGCCGGCGCCGGCGCAGCGGGTGCAGGAGCCGTTTCGCGGTGAGGCGCCAGGAGGTGTCCTCCTCGCCGACGTGGACCCGGGGCAGGGCGTAGGCGCTGGTGAGCGGGCCCGGGTCGATCGCGCAGGCGTAGCCGTAACCGGCCCTGCGGACCGCCCGCATCACCCGCACGTCGACCGTCCCGTACGGGTAGCAGAAGCCGGCCACCGGATCGCCGGTGATGTCCTCGAGAAGCTCCCGGCTGTGCCGGGTCTCCGCCGCCAGCGTGGCGTCGTCGGCGTCCGTCAGCGACACGTGCCGCAGGCCGTGCGAGCCGATCTCCATGCCGGCGGCGGCCGCCCGCCGGATGCCGTCCTCGTCGAGCAGCGGCTTGCGCGGGCCGTCCGCGTCCCAGGCGTTGTCGCCGCCGAGCCGCCCCGGCAGCACGTACACCGTCGCGGTGAAGCCGTGCCGCCGCAGCAGCGGCACCGCCGACTCCAGGAAGTCGGCGTAGCCGTCGTCGAAGCTGAGCCCGACCAGACCGCGTTCCCGCCCCGCCGCGGCCGCCGCCAGCAGCTCCCGTACGGACACCCCGCGCAGCCCGCGGTCGCCCAGCCAGTGCAGCTGCCGGGCGAACCGCACGGGAGAGACGGTCACCTTGTACGGGTCATCGGGAGCGTCCGCGATCGAGTGGTACATCGCGACCCACAAGGGAGGCTTCGGCAGCAGACGACGCGGCACGGCGGGCGCGGGCATGGGAGGTCCTTCGACGGGGAGAGCGGGGCAGGGGCGGGATCTCGGGAGCCTTGGCGGCACACGCGACGAAGAGCAGGAACACGCCGGCGACCACCACGGCCGCGACGGCGAGCGAGAGCACGGGCGGGCCGGCGAGCCGCGAGCACAGCCAGCCCGCGCCGGTGGCCCAGGCGCCCGCGGTGGCCAGGCGCAGCAGGCCCTGGCCGAGCCGGCGCGCGTCGACCGGCACCGACTGGCGGTGCGCGCCGCGCAGCAGCATCACGGCGGTCAGCGTGATGCCGAGGGCGTTGGCGCCCGCGATGCCGGTGGCGCCCCACAGCCGGGCCAGGGCCGCGCCGGTGACGGCGGTCGCGGCGAGCCCGGCGCCCATGGCGGCGGCCGGGTACCAGAGCGGGCGGGCGGCGGAGAAGTAGCAGCGGACCAGCGCGCCGACCATCGTCTGGCCGAGCAGCCCGAGCGCGTACACCCGCATCACGGCGGCGGTCGCGGCCGTGTCGCCGGCGTCGAACGCGCCGCGCTGGAAGAGGATCTCGACGATCTGCGGCGCGGCGGCGATCACGGTCGACGCGCCGACGAGCACGACGACCGCGGCGAGCAGCAGGTCGCGCTCGACGCGGCGCCGGGCCGCCTCCGCGTCGCCGGCGGCCAGGGCCCGGGCGACGACCGGGAAGCTGACCGTGCACAGCATCAGGGACAGGATCATCGGCATCTGCGCGACCTTTTGCGCGTAGTTCAGATGCGAGATGGCGCCGGCCGGGAGCGGTGAGGCGAGGAACCGCTCGACGAGGATCTGCGACTGGCGCGACAGCGCGAAGGCCACGACCGGCGCGATCAGACCGAGCACGACGAGACGTCCCTCGCCTCCCGCGGGCGCCGCGGCCGGCCGCTCCTTCGGCACCGGCCGGCTGCGCAGCTCCCGCAGCAGCGTCGGCGCCTGGACCAGCACCATCAGGATCCCGCCGACCGCGACACCGGCGGCCGCGGCGCGCACGCCCAGCGGATCGCGCAGGACGAGGGTGGTGCCGATGATGCCGACGTTGTACGCCACGTAGATCGCGGCCGGTGGCAGGAACGAGCCGTGCGCGCGCAGCGCCGCCGAGCAGTAGCCGGCGAGCGCGAACGACAGCACGCACGTCGCCGTGAGCCGGGTGCAGTCCACCGCGAGGCGCGGATCGGGCAGGCCGGGCGCGAGCGCGGCGACGAGGAGCGGCGCGAAGGCGACGAGGAGCGCGGCGACGGCGGCGACGGTGAGCACGAGCCGGGGCAGCGTGGTGCGGACGAGGTGCCGGACCGGGTCGCCGAACAGCCCGCCGGAGCGGCGCGCGAGGGCCCGCGAGAACGCGGGCACCAGAATCAGCGCCATCGCGTCCTCGATCAGCAGCGTCGACGCGAACTCCGGCACCGTCCACGCCACGAGGAACGCGTCGGTCTCGGCCCCGGCCCCGAAGTAGCGCGCCAGGATCTGGTCCCGTACGAGTCCGAGCACGGCCCCGACGGCGGTGAGGCCCGCCGTCACCATCGCCGCGCGCAGCAGGAACCGCCCGCCCGTGCGGCGGGCGTGCCGGCGCCGGGCGTGCGGCGCGGGCGCCGGGGCGTGCGCGGCGGTCCGTGTGCCGCCGGCGAGCGGGCCGCGGCGCGGCTCCTGGTGCGGGCGCCATACGTCACCGACCGGCCGGGCGCCGTACGCGAGGGGCCGTCCGCCGAGCAACGGCCCCTGGTAGACCGGCACCGGCGTCCGCGCCCGTGTCTCGTGGCGGCTGTCCGTGGCCACGGCCGCCGCCCACGGATCGGCGAGCACGGCCCCGCGCAGCCCGCACAGCACGTCGACCGCGACGGCGTCCGCCTGCCCGCCGTCCGGCGGGCGGCCGGAGGGCCCGCCCGGACCTGACGGGTCGCCGGGGCCGGTGGGGCCGGTGGCGGCGGCCGGCGGGAGGTCGCACAGCGGGTCGGCGGGCGCGAGGGCCGACCACGGGTCCGGCGGGCCGGGCGCCGGATCCGGGTCCGGCGGCGGTCCGGAGCCGGGTGCGGCATGGTGGGCGGGCGGCGGCCACGGGTCACGCACGGCGCACCTCCGCGAGCGACCACCAGGCCGCGAGGCCGAGGACGACCGACATCAGGACCGTCGACGGGCCGCCGATGTCCGCGTAGAAGAAGTCGACGAGCTGCCAGGTGAGCAGGCCGGTCGCGACCAGGCCGCGCCGGCGCAGGGCGGCGACCAGGAGGGCGAGCCAGCTGCCCGCGAGGGCGAGGAGGCCGATCAGGCCCTGCTCGCTGAGCACCAGCAGGTACATGTTGTGCGGGGACAGCAGTGGCTGGCGGGCGAACGCCGCGCCCGCGCCCGCCGTGTCGCTGCCCGAGGACAGCGCGAGCGAGGCGTTCGAGTCGCGGTAGGCGGGAAAGCCCTTCAGGCCCACGCCCGTCAGCGGCTCGCCGCTCCACATCCGGCCCGCCGCCGCCCACATCGTGTACCGGTCGGTGACCGACTGGTCGGGCGCCGCCGTCACCTGAGTGATGCTGGTGACCCGTTCCTCCACCAGGTCCGAGCCGATGCCGAAGCCGCCGACCAGGACCACCGCGAGCGCCGCCACCACGAGCGCGACCCGCCCGGCCCGCCGCAGCCCCGACAGGACCAGCAGCAGCCCGCAGGTGAGGACGGTCGCGATCCACGCGCCCCGGCTGAAGGACAGCACCAGCGGCACGAACAGCAGGCCCGCGCAGACCAGCGCGCCCGTCCTGGCCCGTCCGGCCCGGCCGCCGAGCGCGAGCGCGGTGGCGATCACCAGGCCGTACGAGACGACCGTGGCCATGCCCATCACGTCGGTCGCCCCGAACGTGCCGACCGCCCGGACGTCCTCGCCCTGGTACGAGGCGCCCGTCCCGGTCAGGAACTGCGCCACGCCCACCGCGCCCTGCAGCAGCGCCAGGCCGACCAGCGCCCACGCCACCACGGCGAAGTCCCGCCGGTCGCGGACGGTCAGCAGGACGGCGGCCGGCACGAGGACGAAGATCTGGAGGTAGCGGGCGACACCGGGCAGGCTCGCGCCCGGGTCGGAGGAGGTGATCGCGGCCAGGCAGATGCCGAGCACCGGCAGGCCGAGGACGACGGCCGCCGCCCGGGTCAGCGGCCGGGCCCCGCTCCGTACCACCCGGACCAGGCAGATCAGCACCAGCAGACCCGACGCGGCGTCGGCGACCGTGCCCGTGCCGCCCGTCCCGCCCTGGGCGCCACCGCCGCCGCCCGGCACGAGCAGCAGCGCGATCACGGCGAGCACCGGCGACAGCGCGCCGGCCCGCCGCGCCCACTCCCGTACGCCGGGACGGACTCCGGGACGGACGCCGAGACCCGTGCCGAGACCCGTGCCGAGACCCGTGTCGGGACCGGCGTCCGGAACCGCCAGGGACGTACCCGTCGCCATCGTCAGCTTCCCGTCGGTCGCACGAGCCCGGCCGCCGTGCGCAGCAGGATGCACACGTCCTGCCACAGCGACCAGTGGTCGATGTAGTGGTTGTCGAAACGGCAGCGGTCCTCGATCGAGGTGTCGCCGCGCAGACCGTGCACCTGGGCGAGCCCGGTGAGCCCCACCGGCATCCGGTGCCGCGCCGCGTAACCGGCGTGCACCCGGCTGAACTGGGCGACGAAGTAAGGGCGTTCGGGCCGTGGCCCGACCAGGCTCATGTCGCCGCGCAGCACGTTCCACAGCTGCGGCAGCTCGTCCAGCGAGGTCTTGCGCAGGAAGTGGCCGGCCGCGCTCATCCGGCGGTCGTCGGCGACGCTCCACCGGGTCGCCGACTCCGTCTCGTCGGCCGGCCGCAGCGTACGGAACTTCAGCAGCGTGAACAGGCGCCCGTTCTGGCCCACCCGCTCCTGCCGGAACAGCACGCCGGGCCCGTCCGCGAGCCGCACCGCCAGCGCGCACACCAGCAGCACCGGCAGCGCGCACGCGAGCGCGGGCGCGGCGACCGCCACGTCCAGGAGCCGCTTCGCGGTGAGCCCGCGCCGCTCGCCGAGCGGCACGAGCCGCCGGCAGCCGTAGCCCCACAGATGGTCGGACATCGGCTCGCCGGCCGGCTCGCCGCCGACCCGCCAGGTGGTGCAGCCGTAGTGCTGGAACAGCGTCAGGAGCCCCGGGTCGTCGGTGAGGAAGACGGCGTCGCGGACGGTGTTCTGGATGACCGCCCGGTGGATCTCCTCGGTGGTGGTGAGCACCGGCAGGCCGCGCTCGCCGTCCGGCCGCGTTCCGACGATCCCCACCGGCCGGATGCCGTGCTCGGGATGCTGTCCGAGCGCGGCGGCGAACCGGCGGGCCGGTCCCGTCGGGCCCACCACGAGCGCGGAGCGCGGATGCGCCCGGGCCGTGCGCCGCCGGCGGCCGTGCACGAGGCCGCGCGCCGCGACGGCGGCCGCGACGTGCGTGCCGTAGGCGGCGCTCAGCCGCAGCGGGCCGAGCGCGAGCGCCGGGGCGTACGCGGCGACCGCGGCCGCCGTCACGCACCAGGCGACGCCGGCCCGGGCGGCGAGCGCGGGCAGCTCGTCCAGGACTCCGGTGGGCACACCGGACGGCCGGTAGAGCCCGGCGCGGCCGTCGAGCAGCACGACGAGCCCGGCGACGCACAGCGCGAGGTCCCAGCGGCGGTGCGCCGCGGACAGCACGCCGACCGCGAGCAGCACGGCGCACGCGTCGGCCGCGACCAGCGGCACGGCGGCGAACCGCAGCCGGGCCGGCCGGCGCGGCGGCAGCGCGAGCCGGTCGGAATCGGCGCGCGGCGGCGCGAGCGAGGCGAGGCCCGGATGGCCCGCCGTGGGCCAGGGGCCCGGAGAAGGAGTGAGGCTGGTGCTTTCGGTAGTCACTGCGCAATCGGCTCTCTGTGCTCCGTGCACCGCACTCCGGCCAGTTCGCGGTAGAGCTCCGCGACGGCCGCGCCGGTGCGCCGCACATCGAATCTGCTGAGTACGTGCTCGCGGGCCTCCCGGCCCAGCGAGTGCCGCAGTCGGGGCCGGCCCAGAAGGCGGCCCAGCGCGGCGGCGAGCGCGGCCGGGTCCTCGGACGGGACCAGGCACGGCTCCTCGTGGCCGGGCGGCAGGCTCTCGCGCGCCCCGTCCACGTCGCAGACCACCACCGGCCGGCCGCTCGCCATGGCCTCCAGGGGCGCGAGCGCCATGCCCTCCCACCGGGACGGCAGCACGACCACGTCGGCGGCCCGGTACCAGGGCGCGGTGTCGGCCACGGCTCCGGCGAACCGCACCGAGGGCCACGTGCCGGCGACGGCCCGCAGCGCCTCCGCGTCCGGCCCGTCCCCGACCAGGACGAGCCGTGCGTCCGGCACCGTGGCGAGCACCGCGGGCCACGCGGCGAGCAGCACGTCCTGGCCCTTCTGCCGGCACAGCCGGCCGACGCACACGACGACGGGACCGGGCGGTCCGCCGGCCTCGCCGCCCACCCGCGCCCCGCCCTCCGCCGCGCTGTTCGCCGCGTCCGGCCCGGCGGGCGGCTGCGGCGAGAAGCGGACGGTGTCGACCCCGTTGTGGATCACCGACCAGGGCGCGCGGACGCCGGCCGACTCGCCGGTGCGGCGCTCGGCCTCGCTGACGCACACGATCCGTGCCGTCCAGCGGGCCGCCCGGCGCTCCCAGCCGCGCGCGAGCGCGGCCGTGGTGCCCTCGACGGCCTCGAAGGACCAGGCGTGCGGCTGGTACACCGTCGGGATCCGGCCGCGCAGGGCGAGCCGGGCGCACAGGCCCGCCTTGGCGCTGTGCGCGTGGACCAGCGCGGGGCGGACGGTACGGATCAGGCGGGCCAGCTCGCGGGTCTCCCGGAGCAGCCGCGGGCCGGGTTCGCGGCCGGCCCGCCAGTCGTACGTGTCGGCGCCCTCCGCCCGTACCGCCGCGGCGAGTTCGGTGCCGGGCGGGCAGGCCACGGCCACCCGCAGTCCGGCGGCGAGCTGGCCGCGGACCAGGTCGGTGACCACGCGCGCGACCCCGCCGTCGCCCGGCTGGACCGCGTGCAGCACGTCCGGGAGCGCGGCCCGCCGGCCGTCCGGCCGCACGTCAGGGCCGGGCTCCCGCCCGCCGGACGTCCGCCTGGACGAAGAGCGCGCCGAGCCAGACGGTGTCCTTCCGGCTGCCGACGCGGATGTGGAAACGATCGGCCCCATGGCGCAGCGCCCCCCGCAGATCGAAGACGTCGGAGTCGTACCCCAGGGTGTGGAGATGAGCGGGCAGTCGTTTCATCCGACTTGTTCCCGGTTCCGTGATGCTGGAGTTCATCACGTCGTCCGCGGAATTCGCGGAATCGGAGATCACGCTGCGCGTGAGACCGCCCTCCACCGGCCCGGATTCCACCGCGAGCCAGTCCCCGGAAGTCCCGCGGTCGCCGTCGTATCCGACGATTCCGAGCCGGCCGCCCGCACCCTGGGGAATGCGGTCGGTGCCGAGCGCGAGCGGGATTTCCAGCTCGCCGTTCCTCGGGCCGAGCGTTTCGAAGCCGTCCCACACGGTCAGCCGGCGCAGCGGCTCGGCCGCCTTCTCGTACGCGGCGACCAGCGTCCAGCCGCCCCACCCGCCGACCGCCGAGCGGCCCATCGCCACGTTCACCTGCGCCACGGTCCACAGCCCGGGCCGCGCCGAACGGACCAGCTCCGTGACGTCGGCGGAGGCCTGGAAGGCGTCCGCGCCGTCGGCCGTGCGGTGACCGATCGTGGTGTCGGCGAGCAGCGCCTTGTAGGCGCCGCCGGGCTCGGCGATCAGCACCCGCCCGTTGTCCTTCGGCGGCTTCTGCTCGCCGACGCGCAGGTTCCCGCCCCAGTAGAGCCGGGCCCAGCTGACCCGGGCCCCGTCCGGCACGCGCAGTTCGGCGCGGCTGGAGTTGTACGTGTTCGGGTCGGAGTCGACGTCGACGTACGCGATCCCGGCGCCGTCGTTGGCCGTCTCGGCCCCGGTGACGCCCTGCGCCGAGGAGTTGGCGGCCCGCACGACTCCGCCGTGCTGGACGGCCTGGTAGCGCGGTGCGAAGGGCAGTCGGACGGCTTCCCGGGGCGTGGCGGGCGCGGGCGTGACGGGCCCGGGCGCGAGGGCGGAGGCGGCCGGCAGCGCCGCGGAGAGAGCCGCGCACGACAAGGCGCACACCAGCCCACGACGTACAGCATGAACCGCTGAATTCCGCATACAGGTGCTCCGCTTTGAGGAGAGAAGGAAGGGAAGACCCGTGGTGACCGGGAGAGAGGAAGATGTCGGCCGCGCGAAATGGATGAACGCGCGACGGGGCCGGAAGCAACGTCCGTAAACGTTATAACCCCCGCATCGGGCGATAGTAAGCATGAGATGCCCGGAAACCCTAACTTCCGTATCCGTGAGGCAGGTTCCTCGTTGTGCGTGTTGCGCCTTTCTGGGCCCGGTCACTCGAATGACCCTCCTATGGCCCAAAGATCGGTTGAACGTCACCCGTTCGGGAGAGCAACCGATGAATTCCCGGCGCGTTGTTGAAGGAGCCGGGCGAAACCGTCCGCGCCGTCCGAGTGTTAAATCGATCGAGGAGTTCCCCATGTCCCGTATCGCGAAGGCTGTCGCCCTGTCCGTCGGCGCCGCCGCGGCCGTCGCCGGTGCCGCCGGTGTCGCCTCCGCCAACGCCGGCGCCGAGGGCGCGGCGGTGCACTCCCCGGGCGTGCTGTCCGGCAACCTGGTGCAGGTCCCGATCCACATCCCGATCAACCTGTGCGGCAACACCGTCAACGTGATCGGTGCGCTGAACCCGGCCTTCGGCAACACCTGCGCCAACTTCTGATCTCGCACGCCGGATCGTGGTCCTTCCGAGGCCGGCGCGCCGCCCCGCTCGCGGGGTCGGCGCGCCGGCCTTTCGCCTTGTGCTCACCGAGCGGTGACTCGTTCGGACGCACCCGCGTGCGCCGTCGGGTGCAACGGCGCACGCCCCCGGGAGGAGCAGGTCGCGCGGGTGGATTCACCCGAACGGGGGCGTGGCGCTCAGTAGTTCTCCAGTTGCGGAGCGCTATACCCGCAGGCACGGTGAGGGAGAAGTTGTCCGACGCATAAGGAAAAGGAACACATATGCGTCCCCTGGCATCACGCCGACTCACCGTCCTGGCGATATCCGCCGCCCTCACCCTCGGCGCGGCGGCACCCGCCGTCGCCGACGACCTCCACCCGTCCCGCCCGGCCGCCCACGCCGACACCAGGGCGGCGGCTCCCACGGACGCCGTCTCCGACCTGCTCGCCACGATCCAGAAGACGGTGGCCGACCTGGTCGCCTCTCTCACCTCGGGCGGATCCACCGGTCTCGTCCCGCAGGTCACCAACACCCTGACGTCGCTGGTCAACCTGGTCACGTCGACCGCTCTGGGCGCCCTTCAGCTCCCGGCCGTCCCGAAGCTTCCCGAGCTTCCGGCCATGCCGGACCTGTCGAACCTCACCAACCTGCCGGGACTTCCGGCCGGTGCGGAGGACGTGCCGGTGTCGACCGACGACCTTCTGGCGCCGACCGACGACCTTGGGGTGCCGGCGGACGACCTTCCGGTCTCCACCGACAGCCTTCCGGTCTCCACCGGCGTGCCGCCGGCCCGCTAGCCGGCCGCATCCCAGGGCCGTGCCCGTCCGGACGTCCGGACGGGCACGGCCCTTTTCCCGGCCTTTCTTCGGTTCATCACACCGATCCTCATCGTTCGGGTGCAGTGTCGAGAAATCGCGGCCGCCGGAGTTTCCGGTCGGCGTACGTCTCGTTACAGGAAGCGGAACGACGTACGGGAATCTTTCAAGCAGCCTGTACGGCAAGCGACTTGCACCCACAGATGGAAGGACCCTCTTCATGAAGCCCACCAAGGTGGCCGCGGCCGTCGCCGGTTCTGTGATGGCCCTGGGCGTCGCCGCGCCCGCGATGGCCGCGGAGTCGATGGTGCCCACCAGCCTGGACGGTGGCCTCGGCGCGCTGACCAGCAGCGGCCTCACGACGGAAGCGCTCAGCAGCACCACGGACGGCTCCCCGGTCAAGACGGTCACGGACGCCACGACCACGCTGAACCAGGCGGGCAAGGGCGGCAACTCGCTGCTCGGCGGACTGCCGCTGGGCGCGGGCCCGCTGGGCGGCTGACGGTCGGTCAACCGATCTCGCCGCGTTCGGCCCTGGCGCTCCTCCCGCCAGGGCCGTTCCTTTGTCCCAGATCGACGTCCGATTGAATGATTTTCGCAATTCCCGCCGTGTTGCCTCGGTCTTCCGCCCGGTCCGTCTCCCTACGCTCACGCCATCCCCACGCAGTTGGACGGCGTGGAAAGGGCCGGTCGGAGCGAGGGGGGATCCTCGCCGGTCTCTCCCTGTCCCAGAGGAAGAGCGGTAATGCGATCCATCACCAGCAGAAAAGTGCTCATCTCCGCGGCGGCGACCGGCATTCTGTCGCTGACCGGCGGCTTCGCCCTGACCGCGAACTCCGTGGCTGCCACGGGGGATGCGCAGGGGCCGGAATCCGGACGCCATGCGCGGCTGCCCCTCCCGGGCCATGCCTGCGACGACCACGCGCAGCTGGGGGGCGTCGCCGCCGCGGTCGCCGACATCTGCCACCAGGCGGCCACGTCCGCCGGGAAGCACGACGCCGACGACGGTCCCGGCGGTTACGGCGACGACCAGCCCGGCGGCTACGGCGACGAGGACGGCGGCTACGGCGACCACGGCGGCGGCCCCGGCGGCCACCCGACGCACCCGACCTACTCGACTCCTCCGACCCACTCGACCCACCCCGGGGAGTGCGAGGAGGACCACGGCTACGGCTGTGAGACGACGAAGCCGCCGACGACCACGGCTCCGCCGACCACCACGGCCCCGCCCACGACGACGGCGCCCCCCACCACGACCGCGCCGCCGACCACCACGGCTCCGCCCACCACGACCGCGCCTCCCACGACGACGGCTCCGCCGACCACGACCGCGCCTCCCACGACGACGGCTCCGCCGACGACCACGGCGCCCCCGACGACCACCGCGCCTCCCACGACGACGGCTCCGCCCACGACGACGGCTCCGCCGACCACCACCGCGCCGCCGACGACGTATCCGCCCACCACGACGGCGCCTCCCCACACGACCAAGCCGCCGACGACCCACCCCGGCGAGTGCGAGGAGGACCACGGCTACGGCTGTGAGAGCACCCCGCCCCAGCACACCGGTCACCCGAGCGACCACCCCCACCTGCCCGACACCGGCAGCGACTCGACCGCCCTCATGGGCGCGGCCGCGATCAGCGCCGCGCTGCTCGTCGGCGGTTCCGTGATGTACCTGCGCGGCGGACGCCTGGTCCGCGGCGGCCGCAACCACTGACGGTCCGCGCCGACGCGCCGTCAACCCGGGCCCCCACCCTCACCGGTGGGGGCCTCGTGTTGCTGCACTCAGGCGAATCCCGTCACGAAACACCCCGGCAACTCGTTTGCAGGACATGAATCTGCGATCCCATGCCGGCCTGGGCCTGCTCGCCGCCGCCCTCGCCTCCGCGGCCCTGGCGTCGCCCGCCGCGGCCGACGCACCCGTCGTCGTCCCGCTGCAGGGCCTCGAGCCGGTGCTCCCGATGGACGCCCCTTCCGTCGCCACCGGCGTGCCCACGCCCATCCCCGGCGCGCCCACCGGCTTCCACGAGGGCGTCGGCGCCCTGCCGGACCTGACCCTGCCCCGTATCCCGCTCGACAGCACCCTGTCGGAGACGGACATCGCCGCACCGCTGCCGGAGGTCCTGCGGGGCAGCGAGCCCGGTACGGCCGAGCTCACCAGCCCGCGCTCCGAGATGCAGGCCGTCACTCCCGGTGCCACCGTCGGCACCGCGGTGCAGGCGCCGAGCGGCGACGGCCTCGGGCTGCCCGAGCTCACCGTCCCGGACGTCGGCGTCCTGACTCCCGCCGTGACCGGCGCGCTCGACCCGCAGCTGGGCCTCGTCCCGGACGCCTGACGGCCCGCCGTCCGACGACGCGTTCGCCTGTGCGAACGGTGCAGGCGGGTGAAGACACGATTCTTCCCGCCACCCGCGGGGACACCGCTCGTTGCAACAGAAGGCTTGTCGCATGGCCGCGGCCCGCGGGCTTCCGGTCGCTCCGTCGTATCCGACGGCGGGCGGCCGGGCGTTTCGCGGGCCATCCCCCTGCTTTCCGGGCCCTTCCGGCCCTTTTCCGGTTTCTTTTCTCCCCTTCGGCGCAATGGCCGTGACCAGGGTGCCGTTCCGCCGTTGAAGGACACATGCGGCCGTGATTGACGCGGTCGCTTTCCACGTTCAAGGAGTTCCTGATGTCTCGCATCGCGAAGGCTGCCGCTGTCATCGCCGGCACCGGTGCCGTTGCCCTCAGCGGAGCCGGCCTGGCCGTCGCCGACTCGGGCGCCGAGGCCATTGCCGCCCACTCGCCCGGCGTCGCCTCCGGCAACGTCGTGCAGGTCCCGGTCCACGTGCCGGTCAACGTGTGCGGCAACACCATCAACGTCATCGGTCTGCTGAACCCGACCTTCGGCAACCACTGCGCGAACGTCGACGACCACGGTCGCGACGACGGCGGCTACGGCGGCTGACCTTCCGCCGGTCCGGCCGAAGCCCCGCAGCGTCCCCCCGGCCCGCCTGGGCCGGGGGGACGCTGTCATGCGTAGCGGTAGATGCCGCTGTGGTCGAGCAGCTCCGCCGGCGTCACGTTCCACGGGCCGAGCCGCTCGTGCAGCGCCGCCACCTTGCGGTACTGCGGATCACCCAGCTGCGGCGGCTCCTTCGGCAGGTACCCGGCGCTTGGGTGGCGGGCCTGCCAGCGCGACCACAGCAGGTCGACGTAGGCGTGGTGCAGCCAGAACACCGGGTCGTTGACCGAGCCGCCGCCCAGCATCAGCCCGCCGACCCAGCGGTGCACCCGGTTGTGCAGCCGGAAGCGGGCGTTGCCCTGGCCCGGCGCCCAGCCCTCCAGGCGGTTGCGGAAGCCGGAGCCGCTGGTGGAGTTCCAGGGCGCCGCGTCGTATGCCCGCTCGTCCAGCGCCGCGGCGACGTCCGCGGCCGTCGGCAGCGTGATCGGGTCGCGGGGCCGGCCGAAGTCCCGGGACAGGAAGACCTGCTCGGTCATCCCGTGCTTGACCGTCCAGCGCCCGCTCGCGTAGGCGAAGGGGCCGGTCATGACCTGGCCGTCGCCGCCGCGCCCGTTGCCGCCCATGAAGTCCTCGCTCCACAGCGAGGCGGCCGGCGTGTTGTCACGGGTCCAGTCCCAGTACGGCACGGTCACCGACGGGTCGATCAGCCGCAGGGCCCGCTCGAACTCCAGCAGGAACTTGCGGTGCCAGGGCAGGAAGCTGGGGCACATGTGCGCGACCCGCAGTTTTCCCTCGCCGTCGGCGACGTAGTAGTCGATGTGGGTGCGCACGAAGTTGTCGTAGGTGCCGTTCCGCTTGAGCGCGAGGACGGCGGAGACGAAGCGCTTGCGCTCGGCGCTCGTCAGGTCGCGCTGGTTCTTACGCGTGTACGCCACGCGGGCTCCCTCCCTGGTGGGTCCCGCCGGAGCCGTGGGCGGCGGCGTAGCGGGACAGCGGGGCGGGCCCCGCCGCGTCCACGGCCGCGCGGGTGGCCGCCAGCGGCGTCGGACAGGACTCGTAGTGGTCGAGCGGGCTGATCCAGCCGCCGTCGGCGCAGCGCATCAGGTGCAGCGGCCGGCCGTCGACGAGGACCACCGGCTCGCCGGACGGTCCGCGCAGGCCCTGGACGTGCCGCCCGCCGTACATCTCGTCGAAGACCAGCGGGTCCTCGGGGGACGACGGCGCGGCCGCGATACGGGTCAGCGCGCCGCCCGTGAAGGCGGTGACGGCCAGCGCGAAAAGGGAGCGCAAGGCCGTACGGCGCGGGATGATCATGAGCGATCTCCTGGGGTCGACGGATGCCCTCCGGGCACAACGAGGGAAACGCCGGTTCGTTGCGCCGAAAACGCCACCGGACGGAAAGTCGGCCGAATGAGTGAATTCGGCTGAGGGTGGCGGTTGTTCGTCCCCTAGCATCCGGATTCATGACCACTTCCAACGTCGTGTCCGAGACCCACAGCGCCCATTCGATGGGAACGCTCACCGTCATCTCGTGGACCCTCGGTCCCACCGACGACATGCCCGCCACGCCCTTTCTGATGGTGTATTCGCTCGGGGACGGTCTGCACGGACCGGAGGCCGTCACGGCGGAGCTGAAGTCGACCCTGGAGAGCATGGGCGCGCCGATCGGCGGCACCGTCGTCGACGCGGGCCAGGACCGCGGGATCGGCGCCCACCTGCTCGTCGAGGCGCAGCGGGCGGTGCTGACGCTGCCGTTCATGAACGCGCAGTGCCCGGTGTCGCCGGAGTGGCAGGCCGCCGCCTACGAGACGGGGCACGTCATCCTGATGGTCCCGGTCACGCCGTGGCCGGACGCGCAGCCGGGCGTGCCGGTCCCGGACGACCACCTGCAGGCCTTCATCACCTCGGACGACGTGGTGCGGAACGCGGCCCACATCGCCGTGCCGGTGAGCCGGGTCCAGGGCTGAGCGGACAGGGGGCGGCCTGATGGCGACGGTCAACGTACGGGGCGGAGTGCCGGGTCAGCGGCAGCAGGACGACGAGCGTGCGGGCGGAGCGGGGATCGGCGCGAGCCGGGCCTTCGCCTGGATGCTGATCGTGACCGGGGCGGCCGGTGTGCTGGCCGGCTGGGTCATCACGATCGACAAGATCAAGCTGGCCGAGGACCCGGGCTTCCAGCCGGGATGCAGCCTCAACCCGGTGGTCTCCTGCGGCAACATCATGAAGAGCGAGCAGGCGGCGGTGTTCGGCTTCCCGAACCCGATGCTCGGGCTCGTCACGTACGCCGTCGTCGTCGCCGTGGGCGCCGGGATCCTGGCCGGCGCCCGCTACCGCGGCTGGTTCTGGCTCGGGCTGAACGCCGGGATGCTGTTCGGGACGGGCTTTTGCACCTGGCTGATGCAGCAGTCGCTGTACGAGATCAACTCGCTGTGCCTGTGGTGCTGTCTGGCCTGGTGCGCCACGATCACCATGTTCTGGTACGTCACCGCGCACAACGTGCGGCACGGGGTGCTGCCGGCGCCCGCCGCCGTGAAGGGCTTCCTCCTGGACTTCACCTTCGCGCTGCCGGTGCTCCACATCGGGATCATCGGGATGCTGGTCCTGACCCGCTGGTGGGAGTTCTGGACCAGCTGACGTGCGTCTCCTCCGCTCCGGGCCCGGTCGGCTCTCCTGGCCGCGGGTGGCACTCGCCGTGCTGCTCGCGGCCGCTGCCGTGTGCGTGGCGGTCCTGACGCTGCCGTCGCCGTCCGGGCGGCGGGCGCCGGACGGGCCGGAGACGGTGTCCGTGGCGCCGCTGCCGGGGCTGGCGTCGGGCTTCTTCACCGGTTCCGACGAGGCCGGCGTGCGCAGGATCGCCGCGGTGGAGCGATGGCTGGGCGGGACGCCGCTGACGGTCGGGCACACCTATCTGCCGGGCGACCGCTGGTCCAACATCGAGGGCCACCCGGCGCTGTTCGAGCCGTGGGCGCGGTGGAAGGAGGAGCGGCCTGGGCGGCTGTTCGTGCTCAACGTGCCGCTGCTCGACCGCAACGAGGAGGGACTCGGCGACGCGCAGGTGCGGGCGGGCCTGCGGCGCGGGGCGGCCGGGGACTTCGACCGGCACTTCCGTACGCTCGGCTCGCGCCTGGTGGCGCACCGGCTCGCGGACGCGGTCCTGGTCCTCGGCTGGGAGATGAACGGCACCACGTACGGGCACCGCTGCGGTCCGGACCCGGAGCGCTGGAAGGCGTACTGGCGGCGGGTGGTCACGGTGCTGCGGGAGGTGCCGGGGCAGCGCTTCCGCTTCGACTTCACGCCGAGCCGCGGCCTCGACGCCGTCCCCTGGCCGCGCTGCTACCCGGGCGACGACGTGGTGGACGTCATCGGCCTCGACGCCTACGACCAGCCGGCCGGGCTCTCCTTCGAGGAGCAGGTGGACGAGCCGTACGGGCTGGAGTTCCACGCCCGGTTCGCGGCGGCGCACGGCAAGCCGGTGTCGTTCCCGGAGTGGGGCCTGTTCCGCAACGGCGACAACCCGGCGTACGTACGGGGCATGCTCGACTGGTTCGCGCGGCACCGGCCGCTCTACCAGACCGTCACCGACTACTGCCCGCACGGCGTGTGGGGCTGCGCGGCCAATCCGCTGTCGGGCGCGCTGGTCAGGGGCGCGCTCGGCCGGGCCGGCGCAGGGTCAGACCGGCCTTGAGGGTGTCGACGGTCCGGTCGAGGAGCGGGACGAGGTCCTCGCGGCGGCCGTGCTCGGCCCAGTGGACGGTCGCCTCGCGCAGGGCGCCGAGGACGGCGGCGGTGAAGACCCGGACCTCCAGGTCGTCCGGCGCGCGGCCGGTGCGCTCGGCGACGGCGCCGGACAGCAGCCGGCCGGTCTGCGCGGTGGTCTCGGTGAAGCGGGCCCGGACGGCGGGGATCTCCACCAGGAAGCGGGCCCGCAGCAGGATCTCCTCGGGCTCGTGGGCGAGCGCCGCGGACACGGCGTCGAGGACGACGGCGCGCAGCGAGTCGAGCGGTTCCTCGCCGGCGGGGCGGGCGCGCAGCCGGGCGAGGAGGAGTTCGTCCTGGTCGTCGGTGAGGAGGATGTCCTCCCGGACCGGGAAGTAGCGCACCACGGTGGAGGGCGAGACCTCGGCCGCGGCGGCGATCTGCTCGATCGTGGTCGCCTCCCAGCCCTGCTCGGCCGCCAGGCGGCAGGCGGCCTTGCGGATCGCGGCGCGGGTCCTGAGCTTCTTGCGTTCCCGCAGGGTGGGGCGGGGCGGGGTGGCGGCCATGGCCGTCATTGTGCTGCTCACGGGTCAGCCGTGCTGGTAGGCGACCAGGGAGATGCCGACGTAGTGGACGACGAAGGCGGCGAGGGTGAAGGAGTGGAACACCTCGTGGAAGCCGAACCAGCGGGGTGAGGGGTTGGGGCGCTTGATTCCGTAGACCACTCCGCCCGCGCTGTAGAGAAGGCCGCCGACGATCACCAGGACGAGGACGGCGATGCCGCCGGTCCGCATGAAGTCGGGCAGGAAGAAGACGGCGGCCCAGCCCATGGCGATGTAGCAGGGCGTGTACAGCCAGCGAGGCGCGCCGACCCAGAAGACCCGGAAGGCGATGCCCGCGGCGGCGGCCGCCCAGACCGCCCACATGAGCGGCCGGCCGGTGGAGTCGGGCAGCAGGAGCAGGGTGAGCGGGGTATAGGTGCCCGCGATGATGAGGAAGATGTTGGAGTGGTCGAGGCGCCGCAGCACCGCCTCGCCGCGCGGCCCCCAGTTGCCACGGTGGTAGAGGGCGCTGATGCCGAAGAGCAGGCAGGCGGTGAGGGCGTAGATCCCGCAGGCGATCCGCGCCCGTGGCGAGTCCGAGAGCGCGACCAGAACGAGCCCCGCGACGATCACCGCGGGGAACATTCCGGCGTGCAGCCATCCTCTGAGCCGCGGTTTGAGCGGGTGCGGCAGCGCCGGGCGCTGGGAGGTGGCGGCGAGGTCCGGCGTGGCGGCAGTCATGGAACCGCATGCTACCTACGCCCTCGTAGGTAGCGGACATGAGTGGCGATGCTCACGTGTGAGGCCCTCTGGACATATGGGCGGTAGCATCGGATGATCAAATGAGTGCGGTCGGCACCGGATGAGCGCCTACGACGCATCCGGGTCGCAGCCCCCAAGGGGCATACATCTAAAAACCCCTCTTCAAGGAGCAATCGTGGCGCGCGACAACGCGGCTCCCTCCACCGTCCCCACCCAGCACCAGGAACTCGTGTCCTGGGTCAACGAGATCGCCGAGATCACTCAGCCCGACCGTGTCGTGTGGTGCGACGGATCCGAGGCCGAGTACGAGCGTCTGTGCGAGGAGCTCGTCGCCAAGGGGACCTTCAAGAAGCTCGACCCGACCCTGCGCCCGAACTCGTACTACGCCGCCTCCGACCCGTCCGACGTCGCGCGCGTCGAGGACCGGACCTTCATCTGCTCCGAGAAGGAGGAGGACGCCGGCCCGACCAACCACTGGAAGGCCCCGGCGGAGATGAAGGAGATCTTCGCCGGCGAGCAGGGCATCTTCCGCGGCTCCATGAAGGGCCGCACCATGTACGTCGTGCCCTTCTGCATGGGCCCGGTCGGCTCCCCGCTCTCCGCCATCGGCGTCGAGATCACCGACTCCGCGTACGTCGCCGTCTCCATGCGCACCATGACCCGCATGGGACAGGCCGTCCTCGACGAGCTCGGCACCGACGGCTTCTTCGTCAAGGCCGTCCACACCCTCGGCGCCCCGCTCGCGGAGGGCCAGGAGGACGTGCCGTGGCCGTGCAACTCCACCAAGTACATCTCGCACTTCCCCGAGAGCCGCGAGATCTGGTCCTACGGCTCCGGCTACGGCGGCAACGCGCTGCTCGGCAAGAAGTGCTACGCCCTGCGCATCGCCTCCGTGATGGCCCGTGACGAGGGCTGGCTCGCCGAGCACATGCTCGTCCTCAAGCTGACCCCGCCTCAGGGCGAGGCCAAGTACGTGGCCGCCGCCTTCCCGTCCGCCTGCGGCAAGACCAACCTCGCCATGCTGGAGCCCACCGTCCCCGGCTGGACGGTCGAGACCATCGGCGACGACATCGCCTGGATGCGCTTCGGCGAGGACGGCCGCCTCTACGCGATCAACCCCGAGGCCGGCTTCTTCGGCGTCGCGCCCGGCACCGGCGAGCACACCAACGCCAACGCCATGAAGACCCTGTGGGGCAACTCCGTCTTCACCAACGTCGCGCTCACCGACGACGGCGACGTGTGGTGGGAGGGCATGACCGAGGAGACGCCCGCGCACCTCACGGACTGGAAGGGCAACGACTGGACGCCCGAGTCCGGGACGCCGGCCGCCCACCCCAACGCCCGCTTCACCGTCCCGGCCGGCCAGTGCCCGACCATCGCGCCCGAGTGGGAGGACCCGAAGGGCGTGCCGATCTCGGCGATCCTCTTCGGCGGCCGCCGCGCCTCCGCCGTCCCGCTGGTCACCGAGTCCTTCGACTGGCAGCACGGCGTCTTCCTCGGCGCCAACGTGGCCTCCGAGAAGACCGCCGCCGCCGAGGGCAAGGTCGGCGAGCTGCGCCGCGACCCGTTCGCCATGCTGCCGTTCTGCGGCTACAACATGGGCGACTACATGGCGCACTGGATCAAGGTGGGCCAGCAGGCCGACCAGGCGAAGCTGCCCAAGATCTACTACGTCAACTGGTTCCGCAAGAACGACGCCGGCCAGTTCGTGTGGCCGGGCTTCGGCGAGAACAGCCGCGTCCTGAAGTGGATCGTCGAGCGCCTCGACGGCAAGGCCGACGGCGTCGAGACGCCCATCGGCGTGCTGCCGACGAAGGAGGCCCTGGACACCGACGGCCTGGACCTGGCCGAGGAGGACCTGGACTTCCTGCTCACCGTCGACAAGGACGTCTGGCGCGAGGAGGCCTCCCTGGTCCCCGCGCACCTGGAGACCTTCGGGGAGCACACCCCGAAGGAGCTGTGGGACGAGTACCGCGCGCTGGTCGAGCGCCTGGGCTAGTCCGCACCTCATGACTCGTGGCGGGTTGCCCCGATTTCCGCCCTGACCAGCTGGGGTCACGACGGCCCGCCACGACGCATCCGGCCCCCGGAGCCCCCTCACGGCTCCGGGGGCCGGCGCACGTTGGGTGGCACCCGGGCCGCGCGGGATCGTGGCCGCGCGGACCGGGGCCGATCAGGGGGAGGCGACCAGGGATTCCCCGGCCAGCGCCGCGGTGTGCGCGTCCATGCGCTCGGCGGCCAGGATCGCGGCGGCCGTGTCGGCCCGGGAGGCGGCGACGACCAGGGCGCGGCCGGCGAGGGCGTGGGCCTTGCGGTGCAGGGCCTCGGCGGAGGAGCCGCTCAGACCGGCGTGGCGGGCCGGCGGCGCGCCGCGCAGCCGGGCGACCTGCCGGGCGATGAGTTCACCGGCCTCGGTGTCGCCGAGCTCGTCGGTGACGGCGAGCAGGGCGGCGAGGTGGCCGGCGAGCTGGATGTCCAGCTCCTCCTCGCGGGAGCGGTGCGGGTAGGCGTTCTGGTTCCGGTCGTCGTCGGCCATCCGGTGGACCGACTTGGTGCGGATCGGTTCGTACATGAGGACGGCCTCCTGATAGCTCTGGAGGCATCCTAGCTTAGAACCGTTCTAAAGTTGAGCGCTGTCCGGAAGTTGGGAACGCCCGCGTGCACAGGGCGAGGCGGCCGGCCCGTCAGTGCTGGCTGTAGCCGTCCAGGAAGTTCCCGATCCGGGTCACCGCGTCCGCCAGGTCCGCCGCGTTCGGCAGCGTCACGATCCGGAAGTGGTCCGGCTCGTGCCAGTTGAAGCCCGTGCCGTGCACCACCATGATCTTCTCGGCCCGCAGCAGGTCCAGGACCATCTGCCGGTCGTCCTTGATCTTGTAGACGCTCGGGTCGAGCCGCGGGAAGAGATACAGCGCGCCCTTCGGCTTCACGCACGTCACGCCCGGGATCTGCGTCAGCAGCTCGTACGCCGTGTCCCGCTGCTCGAGCAGCCGCCCGCCCGGCAGCACCAGGTCCTCGATCGACTGCCGGCCCTGGAGGGCGGCGGCCACCGCGTGCTGCGCCGGCATGTTGGCGCACAGCCGCATGTTGGCCAGGATCGTCAGGCCCTCGATGTACGAGGAGGCGTGCGCCTTCGGGCCGCAGACCGCGAGCCAGCCGGAGCGGAAACCGGCCACCCGGTAGTTCTTGCTCATCCCGTTGAAGGTGAGGACCAGCAGGTCGGGGGCGACGGCGGCGGTCGGCGTGTGGGTCGTCCCGTCGTAGAGGATCTTGTCGTAGATCTCGTCCGAGCAGACCACCAGGCGGTGGCGGCGGGCGATCTCGGTCAGGCTCCGCAGCATCTCGTCGTCGTAGACGGCGCCGGTCGGGTTGTTCGGGTTGATGATCACGATCGCCTTGGTCCGATCGGTGATCTTCCGCTCGATGTCGGCCAGGTCCGGCATCCAGTCCGCCTGCTCGTCGCAGCGGTAGTGCACGGCCGTACCGCCCGCGAGCGACACCGAAGCCGTCCACAGCGGATAGTCCGGGGCCGGGACCAGCACCTCGTCGCCGTCGTCGAGCAGCGCCTGCATCGACATCTGGATCAGCTCGGAGACGCCGTTGCCGAGGTAGATGTCCTCGACCGACAGCGGGATGCCCTTGGTCTCGTAGTGGCTCATCACCGCGCGCCGGGCCGACAGCAGGCCCTTCGCGTCACCGTAACCATGGGCCTCGGCGAGGTTGCGCAGCACGTCCTCGAGGATCGCCGGCGGGCACTCGAAGCCGAAGGCGGCCGGGTTGCCGGTGTTGAGCTTGAGGATGCGATGACCCGCAGCCTCCAGCCGCATCGCCTCTTCGAGCACCGGGCCCCGGATTTCGTAACAGACGTTGGCGAGCTTCGTGGACTGGATCACCTGCATGACGAGAGCTTACGGCGGCGCGCTCCGCCGCGCTTCGTGTTTTGGGACACGTCGGGCATCCGCGCGCCCGGAGGCGGGCCCGAGGGCGTGTCCGAAGGCGGGCCGGACGCGGGCCCGAAGAGGGGGCCGGACGCGGGCCCGAGGGTGGGCCGGACGCGTGTCCGGCGCGCGCCCGGCCCGGGCCTCCGCGCCGCTGTGACCCAGGTCGCTTCCGGGCTGTCGTGCTCCCTACAATCACGCCTCGTGAGCCAGTACGACACGGGGGGCTCCGAGCCCCCGAGACGGCGACGCCGCCACGCCTCGGGGCGCCGCCCCGGCCCGCTCTGGATGATCGGCAGCGGCGCCGTCGTCCTGCTCGGCGTCCTCGCCGCCGTCACGGCCCTCGACTCCGGGCCGGCCGGCCGCGCCCCGGCCCTCGACGACGGACATCCCGGGATGCCCGCGCTGATCCAGCCCGGCCCGGGCGGCGACGACGGGAGCGCCGACGGACCGGCGACGCCCGGCGGGCGGCCTTCCGGATCCGCGTCCGGGCCCGCGCCCGCAGACGGATCCGCCACGGCCACGCCGTCCGGGCCGGCCTCCGCCGCGCCCTCGGCCCCGGCCGGCACCGCGAGCCCGTCGCCCACGGCCGGCTCCTCCGCGGACCCGGGACACCCCGGCAAGTCGGGCTCCGCACCCGGCAAGGTACGGAAGGCGGGCCCGAGCCACTCAACGACCGCAGGGTAGGTTGTCCCGTCATGTGGGTTTTCAGCACCGCCGGCTGCCGGTGGCTCGGCGCGGCCGGATCGCTCGCCGTCACCGTCGGCGGCTGGGCCGCCGGCGCCCTGCCGGTGCGTGGCGGTGCGGGACTCTGGCAGCCGCACGGCCCCGGCGCCACCACGGCCGGCGCGGTGCTCGCCTACCTCGGTCTGACCCTGCTGATCGCCGCCTGGTGGCAGTACGGGCGGCTGCTCGTCACCGGCGGCCCGCACGAGGGCGAGCGGACCGGACTCACCCTCGGCTGCTGGGCCGCGCCCCTGCTGCTCGCGCCGCCGCTCCACAGCGCCGACGTCTACAGCTACATCGCCCAGGGCGCGATGGTCCTCGAAGGCCACGACGTGTACGGCGCCGGGCCCGCCGTCCTCGGCCCCGGCGAACTCGGCCACGACGCCGCCGCGAGCGTCGGCGGCCACTGGACCGACACACCCGCGCCGTACGGGCCGGTCTTCCTCGTCCTCGCCCAGGCGGTCGTCAAGCTCACCGGCGGCTCCGTCGTGCCCGCCGTCCTCGGCATGCGGCTGACCGCCCTCGGCGCGCTCGCCCTCGTCGTGTGGGCGGTGCGGGGCCTCGCCCGCCCCGAACAGCGGGCCGGCGTGCTGTGGCTCGCCGCCCTCAACCCGCTCCTTCTGATCCACGTGGTCGGCGGCACCCACAACGACGGCCTCATGACCGGGCTCATGCTCGGCGGCGTCCTGCTCGCCGTACGGGGCCGGTGGGTGACCGGCAGCGTGCTCGTCGGCCTGGCCGTGATGATCAAGTCGCCGGCGGCGGTGGCGCTGCTCTTCATCGGGATCCTCGTCGCCCGGCGGCGCGGCGGCGCGGCGGGTGTGCTGAAGGGCCTGCTGCCGGGCGCCGTCGCGGCCGCCGTCGCCGCGGGCGCGAGCCTCGTCGCCGGGACCGGCTTCGGCTGGCTGCGCACCCAGGGCGTGGCCGCCGGCATCCACACGGCGCTCTCGGTCACCAGCGACCTCGGGCTCGGCCTGGGCGTGCTCGTCGCCGACGATCCCGAGCCGGTCAAGGGCGCCGTCCAGAAGCTGGGCCTGCTGGTCGCGCTCGGCGTCGTCGCGGTCCTCGCCCGGCGGGCCTGGCAGGGCCGCCTCGACCCGGTCCTCGGGCTCGGCCTGTCGCTGCTCGCGCTGGTCGCGCTCTCGCCGATGGTGCAGCCCTGGTACGTGCTCTGGGGCACCTGCGCGGTCGCCGTCGTCGCCTGGAACCGGCGGGCGGGCCAGCTCCTCGCGGTGCTGACCGCGGCGCTGACGTACGAGACGGCCCCGTCCGGCCACACGCCCGCCTACGGCTTCGCGCTCGCGGGCCTGGTGCTGGCGGCCGGCCTGTGGTGGACGCGGCGCGAGCCGTGGCCGCCGACGGGAAGCGGGCCGGACCTCGACCTGGTGGACGGCACGCGGCCCGCGCCGGGCCGGGTGGCGGCGCAGGGCCCGCGTACGGGCGCGTGACGGCGCGGGGCGGGTGCCGGGTCGGGTGACGGCGCCAGGGCCCGCGGCCGTCCCAGGTGGCGGCCAAGGACCCGCGCCCGCCGGATGGCGGCGAAGAGCCCGAGTCGGGCCTTCCGGCGGCGCCAGGGCCCGCGCGGGCCGGTCAGGGCGTGTGCCGGCGTACCGATCTGCCCGGGAGGGCGGTCGTCCGGCGGCCGTCCTCGATCACGAACTCGCCGGCGACCAGGACGTGCGGAATGCCCACCGGAAGCGTGCGCGGATGCTCGTACGTCGAGCCCGCCGCGACCGTCGCCGGGTCGAAGAGCACCAGGTCGGCGCGGTGGCCCTCCTTCACCAGACCGCGGTCGGGCAGGCGCAGCCGGGCCGCGGGGCGCGAGGTGAGGTGGGCGACGCACTCCTCCAGCGAGAGCACGCCCTCCTCGCGGACATAGCGGCCCAGGTACTCCGGGAACGTGCCGTACGCCCGCGGATGCGGCTTCGCGCCCTGCAGGATGCCGTCCGAGCCGCCCGTGTGGACCCGGTGGCGCATGATCGCCCGGACGTTCTCCTCGTGGCCCACGTGCTGGAGGACCGTCGTGCCGAGCCGGTCCTCGACCAGCAGGCGGCGGGCCGTCGCCCACCCGTCCACCCGGCGGCCCACGTACTTCGCCAGCGCCGGGTCGCCCACGCCCGAGATCTCCACCGTCTCCCACTCCACCGGCACGCCGTGGCAGCCGTCGGAGCCGACCTCCTCCAGCTGGTGCCGGATCCGCTCCGCCGTCTCCCCGTCCCTCAGCCGCGCCAGCAGCGCCTCCGGGCCGCCCTCGTGCGCCCAGCTCGGCAGCAGGGCGACCAGCGTCGTACAGCCCGGCGTGTACGGATAGGTGTCGAGGCTGATGTCGCAGCCGGCGTCCAGCGCCTCGTCCAGGAGCGCGAGCAGCTGGGGCGCCCGGCCCTCGTTGACGCCGAAGTTCATCGTGGCGTGGGCCAGGTGCAGGGCGCAGCCCGCCTCCCGGGTGAGCGTCACCATCTCCTCGTACGCCTTCAGGGCCCCGGCCCCGTACGAGCGGTGGTGCGGGCAGTAGTAGCCGCCGTACTCCGCCACGACCCGGCACAGCTCGGTCAGCTCGGAGTCCGGCGCGTACATGCCGGGCGTGTAGGTGAGGCCGGAGGACATGCCGACCGCGCCCTGCGCCAGGCCCTCCGCGACGAGCGTGCGCATCCGGTCCAGCTCGGCCTCGGTGGCGGGCCGGTCGTCCCAGCCGACGGCGTACATCCGCACCGTGCCCTGCGGCACGAGATAGGCGGCGTTGACCGCGATCCCGCGGTCGAGCCGGTCCAGGTACTCGCCGACCGTCCGCCAGTCCATGTCCACGTCGGAGCCGTCGCCGTTCCAGCCGGTGATCGCCTGCCGCACCTGCGCCAGCGTCCGGTCGTCGACCGGCGCGTACGACAGGCCGTCCTGGCCGAGGACCTCCAGCGTCACGCCCTGCGCGGCCTTCGCGCTGTGGTCCGGGTCGCGGAGCAGCGCGAGGTCGCTGTGGGCGTGCATGTCGATGAAGCCCGGCGCCAGGGCGAGGCCCTCGGCGTCGACGATCCGGCGGGCGGTGGGGCGCTGGCAGCCCGCCGCCGCGCCCTCCTTGACGATCGCGGCGATCCGGCCGCCGGAGAGGGCGACGTCGGCGCGGTAGGAGGGCGCGCCGCTGCCGTCGACGACCTCCGCGTCACGGAAGACGAGATCCATCGGCCTGCTCCTGCCCTCTCCTGGAAGCCCTAGAAGAACGTGCGGATGTAGTCGACGACGGTGCCGTCCGCCTCGACCAGCGGGATCAGCTGCCACTTGTCGAAGGACGTGCACGGGTGGGACAGGCCCATGCCGACCCAGTCGCCGACCTCCACGTCCGCGCCCGCTTCCGTGCGCAGCCAGGCGTGCTGGTCGGACAGGGCGGTGACGGTGATGCCGTCGGCCGGGCGGATCTCGCCGGTGCGGCCGTCGCGCACGACCTGGGCCTCGGGCAGGTGGAGGTCGTGGGCGGCGTCGCGCTTGCCCGCGTTGGTGAAGGCCTGGTCGGGAGTGGGGCGGGACAGGACCTGCGACCAGAGCCGGAACGCCGGCTGGAGCGCGCCCTCCTCGGGGATCCGGTTGAAGGGCGTCTTCTCGCGGTACTGGCCGTCGTCGTGGGAGACGTACGCGCCCGAGCGCAGCAGCTTCAGGACGGGACGGCTGAGTTCCGGGATGCCGGCGAAGACCTCGGCGACCGTGTCGAACCACTCGCTGCCGCCCGCGCTGACGACGATCTCCGGCAGCCCGGGCGCGAACCGGCCCGCCTTGTCGAAGGCGACGGCCAGGCCCACCAGCCGGTGCAGCCACTCCCGGACCCGGGCGGCGTCGGCCTGCGGCATCGTGGCCTCGTAGCCCGCCACTCCCACCAGACGCAGCCGGTCCGTGGCCGCGACGGCGTCGGCGACGGCCTCGCACTCGGCCTCGGTGCGCACGCCGGTGCGTCCGGCCCCGGCCGCGCCGAGCTCGACGACGACGTCCACGGGGCGCCGGGCGCCGGCGGCGGTCAGCGCCTCGTCCATCAGCTCGACACCGCGGACGGAGTCGACGTAGCAGACGAGTTCGAAGCCGGGATCGGCGTCGAGCTCGGCGGCGAGCCAGCGCAGCGCGACCGGGTCGACGAGCTCGTTGGCGAGGAAGATCCGGGCGACGCCGTGGGCGCGGTAGACGCGGACCTGGTGGGGCACGGCGGCGGTGATGCCCCAGGCGCCGTACGCGATCTGGCGGTCGAAGAGCTGGGGCGCCATGGAGGTCTTGCCGTGCGGCGCGAAGGCGAGGCCGTGGTGCTCGGCGTAGCTCTCCAGGAGGCGGAGGTTGTGCTCGACGGACTCCGCGGAGAGGGCGAGGACGGGCGTGGTGAAGCCGCCGGTGAAGAGGTTGCGGCGCTGGGCGGCGAGCTCGCCGACGGTCAGGCCGTCGGCGTCGGGCGGGAGGCCCTTGAAACGGTGGTCGACACGCTCGCTGGCCAGGTCCGGCATGGGACTCCTCCTCGTGACTCCTGTGACCGCAGCATCATCGCTTCTGCGTCTGCGTCTGCGTCTGCGTCGGCGGCATTGCGTCTGCAGCATTGCACTGTTGCGTCATGTGCAACGTCCATTGCGCATATCGCTCCGGGCTGTCTAACATCCGGGCCGACGCCGGGTCAACGGACCCGCGGCAGCGACCGCGCGAAGGGAGCCCGAAGGTGACCGGAACCCCGGACGTCGTCTGCCTCGGCGAGTCCATGGTCACCTTCCTGCCCACCCGGCCGGGCCGCCTCGCCGGCGTTCCCTCCTTCGACCGGGCCATCGGCGGCGCCGAGTCCAACGTCGCCTGCGCGCTGGCCGCCGCGGGGCACCACGCGAAATGGGTCGGGCGGGTGGGCCGGGACGGCTTCGGCGACCACCTGGTCGAGGCGATCGCCGCGTACGGCGTCGACGTCAGCGCCGTCGTCCGCGACCCGGCACGGCCGACCGGCGTCTACTTCCGCACCGCAGGTGACCGCGCGACCGACGCACACGAGGTCGTCTACTACCGGACCGGCTCCGCCGCCTCCGCGATGTCGCCGGACACCGTCCCGTACGACACCGTCGCCGGCGCCCGGATCCTCCACCTCTCCGGCATCACCGCCGCCCTCTCGGCCTCCTGCCTCGCCCTCATGCGCACCCTCATGGCGGCCCGCCCTGGCCGCCCGTTCGTCTCCTTCGACGTCAACTTCCGTCCCGGCCTGTGGCCCGACCCGGCCGAGGGCGGCCGCGTCCTCCTCGACCTCGCCCGCGGCGCGGACCTCGTCCTCGTCGGCGCCGACGAGGCGGAGCAGGCGTGGGACCTCACCGACCCGGCCGCCATCCGCACGGCCCTTCCCGAGCCGGCGCTGCTGGTCGTGAAGCACGGCGCCGCGGGCGCCCTCGTCTTCGAGCGCCGCGCGACGCCAGGCGCGGATGCCTCGGGCGCGGATGCCTCGGGCCCGGAGGCCTCGGGCCCGCAGGCCTCGGGCCCGGAGGGCTCGGACCTGGATGCCTCGGGCCGCGCCGCCGACCGCGTGACGCATGTGCCCGCCCCGCGGGTCGACGTCGTCGCGCACGTCGGCGCCGGCGACGCGTTCGCCGCCGGCTTCCTCGACGGGACACTGCGCGGGCTCGGCGTGAAGGAACGGGCACGGCAGGGGCACCTCGGCGCCGCGGCCGTGCTCACCGTCGGCGGGGACCTCGCCGCGCCGCCGCGGCGCGCACACGCCGACCGGCTGACGGCCCTCGGCGACGAGGCCTGGGAGAGACTTCACCTCGGCCCCGGCTGGACGGGGGAGGACCAGGAGGTACGTACGCCATGAGCCAGACCGTCGACCGCGCGCTCAGCATCCTGCCGCTGCTCGCCCAGGGCCCCGCCGACCTCGGTCAGGTCGCCGAACGGCTCGGCGTCCACAAGTCCACCGCGCTGCGCCTGCTCCGCACCCTGCACGAACACGGCCTCGTCTACCGCCAGCAGGACCAGCGCTACCGCCTCGGCGCCCGCCTCTTCGCCCTCGCCCAGGAGGCCGTCGAGAACCTCGACGTCCGCGAGATCGCCCATCCCCACCTCGCCGCCCTCAACGAGCGCACCGGCCACACCGTCCACCTCGCCGTCCTCGAGGAGGGCGAGGTCCTCTACATCGACAAGGTCGAGAGCCGCTACCCGGTCCGCATGTACTCCCGGATCGGCAAGCCCGTCGCCATCACCGTCGCCGCCGTCGCCAAGCTCCTCCTCGCCGACCTGCCCGAACCCGAGCGCCGCGCCCTCGCCGGCAAGCTCGACTACCCGCCGTACACGCCCCGTTCGACGCCGAACGCCGCCGCCTTCCTCAAGGAGCTGGCGACCGTACGCGAACAAGGCTGGGCCACCGACCTCGGCGGGCACGAGGAATCCATCAACTGCGTCGCCGCGCCGGTCCGCGGCGCGGACGGCCGGGTCGTCGCCGCCATGTCGGTGTCGGCGCCCAACGTCGTCGTCACCGCGGAGGAACTCCTCGCCCTGCTCCCGCTCGTGCGTCGCACCGCCGACGACATCAGCCGTGAATACTCGGGCACGACCGGCTCCACCGGCACGACCAGCACCACACCCACGAAGGACACCGCATGACCGAGAAGACCGCCCTCACTCCCTCGACCCACACCGAGCCGCCGGCCAGGTTCTCCCACGGCGTCAGGAAGGGCAACATCCTCCAGGTCGCCGGCCAGGTCGGCTTCCTGCCCGCCACCCCGGGCCAGGCCCCGACACCGGCCGGCCCGACGCTGCGCGCGCAGATGCTCCAGACCCTCGCCAACGTCAAGGCCATCCTCGAGGAGGGTGGCGCCGGCTGGGACGACGTGATGATGATGCGCGTCTACCTCACCGACGTGGACCACTTCGCCGAGATGAACGAGATCTACAACGCCTACTTCGAGGACCAGAACCTCAAGGCGCCGGCGTCCGCCCGTACGACCGTCTACGTCGGTCTGCCCGAGGGCCTGCTCGTCGAGATCGACGCCCTGGCGGTCCTCGGCTGACCGACCCCTGGGTCGTCCGGCTCACAGGATCGTCGTCCATACTCCTCCTGTGGAGCAGCGCACAGGACCCAGCATCCAGACCGTGCACGGTGCCGCGGCCGACCCGGCGTTCGTCCCGGGCATCGCGCCGGCGGACGCGCGCCCCGAAGGGCCGCGGGAGCCGGAGCGGACGGCCGAGGCCTCGCGGACCGCGGAGCCGGCGGAGCCGAAGACGGAGCCGGCAGAGGCGGATTCGACCGAGGCGGTACGAGACGCCGCTGTCGAGGACGCGGTCGCCGACGGCCCCGTGTTCGAGGCCGCCGACCGGCGGGCGCGGATCGTCGCGGACGCGCGGGGCGTGCGGCTGAGCCTCGACGAGGAGAGCTGCGACTTCCGCTGGGACGAGATCGGCGCGGTCGAGAGCCGGTCGGGCCGGTTCGGCAAGCGGTTCACCGTCATCGTGCACACGCCTGACCGGCGCTGGTACCCCTTCGAGGTCCAGGCGCCGGCCAGGGACCGCATCGCCGAGTGGGAGTCACAGCTCGACGCGGTGCTGGACGCCTACTTCGACGAGAACGGCGGCGAACGCTAGCAGTACTGCGCGGCCTTGCCGATCGAGCGGTACATGCAGTCGCTGTTCTCCAGGAGTTGCAGCACCGCGTCCTTGTTGCGGCTGGTCTCCCGCTCGATCACCTCGTCGGGCGGGTAGAAGCCGCCGTCCCACGACGAGGCCGGGTACATCTCGAAGGTGTAGCTGAAGATCTTCTGGGCGCCCCACAGGTAGTCGTCGATCGACCCGTCGGTGATGTAGAGGTCGCTGGACTGCTCGGGCGTGTAGCCGTTGCTGGCCGCCATCTTCTTGCCGACCGCGGCGAAGGCGTCGTGGTCGTCCTGGGTCATGCCGGTGGCCGTGTCGGAGTTGGTCCAGCCGAAGGGCCAGAGGACCAGCTCGCTGTAGGTGTGGAAGTCGATGCCGGTCTTGATCTGCTGCTTGCCGCCGACGACGCGGGAGCGGACGAAGTCGGCGACGACCTTCACCTCGGGCGCGGACTCGGGCGCGGTGCCGCGGTAGGTCTCGGAGCTCTTGGAGCCGGAGGAGCCGCCGCAGCAGCCCCACTTGTAGTCCCAGTTGCGGTTGAGGTCCGTACCGACGTACGAGGAACCGGAGTTGGGCTGCCGGTTCTTGCGCCAGCTGCGGTAGGAGCCGCTGGCGATGTCGTACTCGCCGCCGTCCGGGTTCAGGTCCGGCACGATCCAGATCTCACGGCTGTTGACCATGTTGGTGATCCGGGTGTCGGTGCCGTAGCCGGCGCCGAGTTCGCGCAGCAGGTAGAGCGCCATCTCGACGGTGAGGTGCTCGCGGGCGTGCTGGTGGTGGGTGAAGAGGACCTCGGGCTCGTTCTCGTCGGTGCCCACGTTGTCGCTGATCTTGATGGCGACGATGTCGCGGCCCTGGTAGCTCTTGCCGATCACCCGCTTGTTCATGATGTTCGGGTAGGCGGCGAGGCGCTGGTCGATCTCGGCGTTCATCTCCGCGTAGTTGTGGTACTTCGCGTCGGCGGAGGGGAAGTCGAGCGGGCCGAGCGGCTGCGCCTTGGCGGTCCCGCGGTCGGGCGGCGCGGGCAGGGCCCCCACCTTGTAGCCGAGCTTCTTGAGGTGGGCGATCTGCTGGGCGTTGGCGCTGACGACGACCGAACGGGCGTCGACCTCGTCGATGGAGACGCCGGTGGCGGCGAGTGCGGTGCGTTCGGCGGCGGTGGCGGGCCCGGCGATCTCGTACTGCCGGATCACCTCCTCCGCGCCCTGGGTGGCGGCGGTCGGCGCCGGGTCGGCCCCGGCCGGGGTGGCGAGCGCGGAGATCGGCGCCGCGAGCGCGAGCGCCAGGAGGGCCGCCAAGGTGGCGGACCTACCGCGGAAACCTCGTGTACGAAGTCGCATGCTGTCTCCTGGGTGGGGAGTGTGGGGGAGTGCGACAGACGGTCGGTCGTACCGGTCGTACCGGTCGGACGTCGTACGGGTGGTGACATGGTGAGTGCATGACATGGACGGGTCAAGGCATGGAGTTCGGCCACATTCTCCCGTGTCCGCCCACCGGAAACGGCGCGGCGCCGCCGGTCGTCCGGCGGCGCCGCGTACGGATTCCCCTGATGGGAGCAGTCGAAGGAGAGTCCGAGGAGTTGCGTGAGGTGTTACGGGAGGCCGTGGACGTGCGGGCCCACCGCGTTCGACCAGGCGTTGCCCGCCGTGGCGTCCCAGTTGGTCGACCAGGTCATCGCACCGCGGATGCCCGGGTACGTCCGCGACGGCTTGAAGCCGCCGCAGCCCGTGCCCTTGGCGAGGCAGTCGAGCGCGTTCTTCACGACCTGCGGGTCGACGTAGCCGCTGCCCGCGCCCCGCGTCGAGGCGGGCACGCCGAGGCCGACCTGGGAGGCGTCGAGGCCGCCCTGGAGCTGGATGCAGGCGAGCGCGGTGAGGAAGTCCACCGAGCCCTGGCTGTAGACCTTGCCGTCGCAGCCCAGCATCGAACCACTGTTGTAGTACTGCATGTTGACCACCGTGAGGATGTCCTTCACGGCGAGCGCGGTCTTGAAGTACTCGGTCCCGGTGGACTGCATGTCGATGGTCTGCGGGGCCATGGTCAGCACCAGCGACGAGCCGGCCTTCGCGGAGAGCTGGCGCAGCGCCTTCGTCAGGTACGTGGAGTTGATGCCGTGCTCCAGGTCGATGTCGACGCCGGTGAAGCCGTACTCCCGCATCAGGGCGTACGCGCTGTCGGCGAAGGCGGTGGCGGAGGCGTCACTGTTGATGGTGACGTTCCCCTTCTCGCCGCCGACCGAGAGGATCACGGACTTGCCGGCCGCCTTCTTGGCCGCGACGTCGGCCTTGAAGTCGGCGACGGAGGCGTAGCCGACGGCCGGGTCGAGGTTGAAGGTGATCTGCCCGGGCGTGGCGGTGGCGTCCGCGAACGAGACGGCGATGATGTCGTACTGCGCCTGCACGTCCCGCAGCTTCTGCACGGTGGCGCCGTTGTCGAAGTTCTGCCAGTAGCCGGTCAGCGCGTGCTTGGGCACGGCCGGACCGGGACCGGGGTCGGTGACGTCGGCGGTCCTCGCGGAGACGGCCGCCGACTTGGCGGACTCGCCGGCGGCGTTGGTCGCCGAGACCTGGAACTGATACGTGGTGTTCGCCGCGAGGCCCGTGACGGTGGCCGAGGTGCCGCTGACGGTGGTCGCGAGCGCGCCGTCCTTGTAGACCTTGTAGCCGGTCGCGTTGGACACCGCGCCCCAGCTGAGGGCCACCGAGGACGAGGTGGCGGTGCCGGCGGTGAGGCCGGTGGGCGCGGCCGGGACGGTCGGGGCCGGGTCGGTGCCGCCGCCCCCGTCGGGGCCGAAGACGCTCACGTCGTCGACGGAGTAGGCGGCCGTGCCGTACCACCCGTGCGTGTAGACCTGTACCGAGGTGGTGTTCGCGCCGGTGGTGAAGGTGGTCGTCAGCTGCTTCCAGCCGCTGCTGTCCGGCGTCCAGGTGGAGACGTCGGTGGTGCCGGTGCCGCTCGCGCCGAGGTAGGCGTAGCCGCCCTGCACCCAGGCGCTCAGGGTGTACGTGGAGCCGGGCTTGACCGTCACGGTCTGGGTGCACCGGGCGTTGTCCTGGCCGGCCGGCGTGGCCCGCAGGGCGCCCGCTCCGGTGCGTACCGGCGAGGAGACGACCGCGCCGCTGCCGGCGGAACAGGACCAGTTGGCGAGGCCGTTCTCGAAGCCGGCGTTCCTGGCGACGTTGACGTCGGCGGCCTGGGCGGTGCCGGCGCCGGCGACGAGGACGAGCCCGGCGCCGAGGGCCAGCGCGAGCGAGGCTCTGGTGGTGCGGTCCACGGGATGCCTCCGAGGGGAGTGGGGGAGGTGAGGTGCGGAACGGTGGCCACCGTTGGGGCAACAAGTTGGTCCAGACCAATTGCGTTGTCAAGACCTTTGGCCAGAACCGCAGTTCAGAGACGACCGCACAGGTCAAGAAAGTGACGGAGCTTGAAGGATTGTGTGTTCACCACCCCGGGAGGGCTGGATAGAGTGCGAGGGCAGTGACGCGGTGAACGCAGCAAGTGATCAACGAGTGCTCGCCAGCGAGTGGTCAGTGAGGGATCGGGGGAGCCCGACGTGCCGACAGCGATTGCGGTCACCAGCCCTGACCTGGTGCTGCCGCCGAACGATCCCCAGACGCCTCCGGCCGCCGTCCTGCCCGGCCCCGAGACCCGGCCGCTCGACGCCGCCGTCGCCGACCTGCGGCAGCTGATCGACCGCCACGGCCACGCCGTCGTCGTCTGCCCCGCCACCGCACCGGCCGCGACCGCGCGGCGCCTGCACGCCGTCCGGTCCCTGCTCGAAACCGACCGCGTCGCGATCGTCAGGACCGGCCTGCCGCCGCTCGGCACCGCCGTCCTCGTCCGCCAGCTGCGCCAGCTCTCCGCCTGCGACTTCAGCCCCGGCGTCCTCGCCTCCGCCGCCCGGCTGCTCGCCCACTACGTCTACGCCGGCGCGGTCCTCGCCTCCGTCGCCAAGCTCGACCACGTGCCCGTCGGGCTCACCTCCCACGTCAAGGGCTGGCTGCCCGGCGCCCACTTCGCCGTCCTCGCCGCGCCGGCCGCCCAGCTCGTACGCCTCGGAAGCGGCGGCGCGGGCGGGTCCGGCGCGAAGGGCGGTGCCGGCGGGTCCCGTGGGGCCGGCGGTTCTCGTGGGACCGGCGGCGCCGGCGGGCCGGCCGGCGGCGCCGATGGCCTGGCGGGGCCCGCCTTCACCACCGACCTCGTCCTCGCCCGCGGCCAGCTCCAGACCGACTGGCCCACCGCCACCCTGGCCCCCGGCTGGCAGGTCCGCGCCGTCCAGGAGACGGCCCTGCCCGAGTCCTCGCCCCGCTGGTGGGGCACCGGCAAGCTCGTCGAGTTCGCCGCGTACCTGCCCGACCTTCCCGTACTGCACCAACTCGTCGCGTCCGTACGGCGCGAGACCTGCCACTGGTGCGGAATGGAGCTCATCGGCGACCGCTGCGGCTTCTGCGCCGCGCCCCTGCCCACGGCCGAACCCGCCCCGGCGCACACATCCCGCTAGCCCGCCCGTCCCCGTCCGCCCCGTCCCGTCTCCGTCCGCTCCCGCCAGTCCCTGCCCGCTCCCGTCCGTTCCCGTCCACGATCGATCGAGGTAGTACGGCCATGAACTCCCGCCAGCGCCGTGGCGTCATCCTGCTGCTGCTGTCCGTCCTGTGCGCCCTCGGCGCGTTCGCCGGCGTCCTCTCCGTGATCAGTGACGTGAACTCCAAGGTCGGGCCCGAAGTGACCGCGTACCGCATCAAGGGCGACATCAAGCCCTACACCCCGCTCGGCACCGCCCAGTTCGAGAAGATCACGATGCCGGAGCGCTGGCTCCCGGCGACCGCCGTCACCGACCTGCGCGCGACCGAGGGCAAGATCGCCGTCACCACGCTCAAGGCCGGCTCGCTCCTCCAGAGCGACATGATCGTCGACCGGCCCGCGCTCGAACCCGGTCAGCAGGAGATCGCCATCATGATCGACGCCGCCACCGGAGTGGCCGGCAAGATCACGCCCGGCGCCACCGTCAACATCTACGCCACCTTCGCCGGCGAGCGCGGCACCGGCGTCCAGGGCGCCCAGTCGCGGCTCATCGTCGCCGGCGCCCGCGTCCTCGACATCGGCAAGCTCACGCCCATCAGCGACCGGGACGACCGCGCCTCCAGCCGCACCGAGGCCGTACCCGTCACCTTCGCCCTCTCCGCCACCGACACCCAGCGCGTCGCCTACGCCGAGTCCTTCGCCCAGCACGTCCGCCTCGCCCTCGTCGCCCCGGGCAGCACCACACCGCCCGACCCGCGCGACCGCACCTACACGCTCGACAAGGACAAGTGAGGCCCGCATGACCACGAGGATCCTGCCGGCGGTCGGCGACCCGGACGCGGCCCGCGCCGTCACCACCCTCATCGGCCAGCTGCCCGACGCCGAACCCGCCGGGCCCGTCGCCGACTCCACCCAGCTCGTCGACACCCTCGCCCGCCTCGCGGCCGAGTCCGTCGACGAACTGCCCGAGGTCGTCCTCGTCCACGAACGCATCGGCCCCGTGCCGGCCCTCGAACTCATCCGCGAGGTCGCCCTCCGCTTCCCGGCCGTCGGCGTCGTCCTCATCACCGCCGACGCCAGCCCCGTGCTGTTCTCCGCCGCCATGGACTCCGGCGCCCGCGGCCTCGTCACCCTCCCGCTCGGCTACGAGGAACTCGCCAGCCGCGTCCAGGCCGCCGCCCAGTGGTCCACCGGCGTCCGCCGCCACCTCGGCGGCGCCGCAACCGACACCACGGCCGGCCCCGGAGGCACCGTCGTCACCGTCAGCGGCGCCAAGGGCGGCGTCGGCACCACCGTCACCGCCGTCCACCTCGCCCTCGCCGCCCGCGCCTCCGGCCGCACCGTCGCCCTCGTCGACATGGACCTCCAGGGCGGCGACATCGCCTCCTACCTCGACGTCCAGTTCCGCCGCTCCCTCGCCGACCTCGCCGCCATCAACGACCTCTCGCCCCGCGTCCTCCAGGACGCCGTCTACGTCCACGAGACGGGCCTGTCGCTGCTCCTCGCCCCGGCCGACGGCGAACGCGGCGAGGAGGTCACCGACCGCTCCGCCCGCCAGATCGTCAGCGCGCTGCGCAGCCGCCACGAGGTCGTCGTCATCGACTGCGGCACCCACCTCGACGCCGCCGGCGCCGCCGCGATCGAGACGGCCGAGACCGCCCTGCTCGTCACCACACCGGACGTGGTGGCGGTGCGGGCCGCCAAACGGGTCGTACGGATGTGGGACCGGCTCCAGATCCGCAAGCCGGAGGAGACCACGGTCCTGGTCAACCGCCACCAGCGCACCACCGAGATCCAGCCACCGCTCATCCAGAAGATCACCGGCACGCGCCTGGCGGGTGTCGCCGTCCCCGCCCACTTCAAGGAACTCGCCGCCGTCGTCGACGCCGGCCGCCTGCACGACCTGGACGCCCGCTCCTCGGTCAAGCAGGCGCTGTGGTCGCTGGCCGGCGAACTGGGCCTGGTCAAGGCGGCCGGCCCGGCCGGCGCGCCGGGCAAGGAGCTCGTACGGGGCGCGGACCGGGACCGGGAGCGGGGCGCCCTCGGGCTGCGCCGGCGCGGGGCGGGGCGCTGACATGAAGCGGCGGTGGCCCGGGCGTGCGGACGGGGACAGGGGACAGGTGGCGGTCGAGTTCGCCGGCATGCTGCCGCTGATCCTGCTCACGCTCGTGCTGCTGTGGCAGTGCGTGCTGATCGGCTACACCTACACGCTCGCGGGCAACGCGGCGGACGAGGCGGCCCGGGCGGGCGCGGTCGGGGACAGCTGCGAGGAGGCGGCGCTGCGGCACCTCGAAGGCGCCTGGCAGAAGGGAGTCTCGCCCGAGTGCGGGCGCGGGGACGGGATGTACCACGCCACGGTGACCCTGCACGTGCCCGTGCTGTTCCCGGGCGCGGCGGCCTTCCCGTTCGACGTACGCGGCGAGGCGGCGGCGGTCTGGGAGGGCGACGACCGATGAGACGCGCAAGGGCGGCGTGGGGCCGCCTCCGGAGACCTGCCGACCGCGGCCAGGTGGCCGTCGAATACCTGGGCTTCCTGCCCCTGTTGCTGCTGATCGGCCTCGTCGGCGTGCAGCTCGGCATCGCCGCGTACGCCGCCCAGCAGGCGGGCACGGCGGCGCGGGCGGCGGCGCGCGCGGCCGGCGTGGACGACGAGGACGCCGTACCGGATCCGCGGGCGGCGGGACGGGCGGCGATGAGCGACTGGATCGCGGACCACAGCACGATCAGCTCCTCGGGACGGGGGAGCTGGACCGTCTCCGTCGAGGTCCCGTCCGTCATCCCGTTCCTGGACCCGCCGCGGGTGACCAAGACCGCCACCATGCCCGTGCCCGCCTCCGGGTCCGACGTCGTGCCCGATTTCGCGCCCGAGGAGGACCAGCCATGAGCCTGCGGTCCCGTATCCACACGCCCGAGGACAACAGGGCGGGCGGCGCCGGACGCGAGGACGGTCATCTCGTCGCGTCGTTCCGCGCCAAGCTCCTGGAGGAGATCGACCTCACCGAGATGTCCGCGCTCGCCGCCGCCGAGCGGCGGGCCCGGCTTGAGCGCGTCCTCGGGCACATCATCAGCCGCGAGGGCCCCGTCCTCTCCACGGCCGAGCGGGCCCAGCTGATCCGCCGGGTCGTGGACGAGGCGCTCGGCCTCGGCGTGCTCGAACCGCTCCTCGAGGACGCCTCCATCACCGAGATCATGGTCAACGGCCCCGACCAGATCTACATCGAGCGGGCCGGCCGGGTGGAGCTGCTGCCGCTGCGGTTCGCGTCCCACGAGCAGCTGATGCAGACCATCGAGCGGATCGTGTCCACCGTCAACCGCCGCGTCGACGAGTCGAATCCGATGGTCGACGCCCGCCTCCCGTCCGGCGAACGCGTCAACGTCATCATCCCGCCGCTGTCGCTCACCGGCGCCACGCTCACCATCCGCCGCTTCCCGCGCTCGTACACGCTGCACGAGATGATCGGGCTCGGCTCGCTCGACGAGCAGATGCTGCTGCTGCTGTCCGGCCTCGTCCAGGCGAAGTTCAACATCATCGTGTCGGGCGCCACCGGCACCGGCAAGACGACGCTGCTCAACGCCCTGTCCGGGCTCATTCCCGAGGGCGAGCGGGTCATCACCATCGAGGACTCGGCCGAACTCCAGCTCCAGCAGTCCCACGTCATCCGCCTGGAGGCGCGGCCGCCGAACATCGAGGGCCGCGGCCAGGTCACCATCCGCGACCTCGTCCGCAACTCCCTGCGCATGCGCCCCGACCGTATCGTCGTCGGCGAGGTGCGCGGCGGGGAGACGCTCGACATGCTCCAGGCGATGTCCACCGGCCACGACGGCTCGCTCGCCACCGTCCACGCCAACTCGGCCGAGGACGCCCTGATGCGGCTGCAGACCCTCGCCTCCATGTCGGAGGTGAAGGTCCCGTTCGAGGCGCTGCGCGACCAGATCAACAGCGCCGTCGACGTCCTCGTCCAGCTCACCCGGCATCCCGACGGCACCCGCCGGGTCACCGAGATCGCGATCCTCGCCTCCAACGGCCCCGAGCGCTATCTCCTCGCGACCGTCTGCCGCTTCCACGCGCAGCCGCTCGCCGCCGACGGGCGGGTGCACGGCGAGTTCACCTACCACCCGCTGCCGCGCCGCGTCGCGGAACGGCTCTACATGGCGGGCCAGCCCGTTCCGCAGGCCTTCGGCGTCGCCGAGAGCGCGGACCAGCTCGCTACCCGGGAAGCGAAGTAGGGCACGCGTGGGCGCGAGGAGGCACGGTCGCACGGCCGCGAGGACGCACCGGCGCACGGCCGCGAGGACGCACCGGCGCACGGCCGCGAGGACTCAGGGCCGTAGAGGAAGCAGGGGAAGTAGGGGAGATTCGTCACCATGAACCCGACACTGCTGACCGTGGGCGTGGCGCTGGTCGCCGGCGTCCTCGCCGTGGTCGGCGTCCAGCTGTACGCGAGCGGGGCCGCCCAGCGGGCCGCGCTGATCGCGCGCCTGTCCCAGACGGCGGGCGAGGCGGGCGACGGCGCGGGCCGGCGCCGGCGCGCCTTCCGGGGCGTCGACCGGCGGGTGCGGCGTACGGCCTTCGGGCGCAGGCTGGAACTCCGTATCTGCGCCACGGGCCTCGACGTCACACCCGGAGAGTTCGTCGTCGCCATGGCGGTGACGGTCGCCGCCCTGTGGATCACCGGGCAGGCGCTGCTCTCGCCGTTCTTCGGGCCGATCTGCGGCTTCCTGGGCGTGTGGGTGGCCATGGGGTTCCTCAACTGGCAGCGGCAGAAGCGCATCGAGAAGTTCATCAACCAGCTGCCCGAGCTCTCCCGCATCCTCGCCAACGCCACCCAGGCCGGCCTCGCCCTGCGCATGGCGCTGTCGCTGGCCGCCGACGAGCTGGAGGCCCCGGCCGGCGACGAACTGGAGCGGGTCGCCCAGCAGCTGGCCGTCGGCAGGTCGATCGACGACGCCCTCGGCGAGCTGGCCGAACGCCTCCCGTCGCGCGAACTCGTCGTCCTCGTCACGACCCTGGTCCTCGCCAACCGGGCGGGCGGCACGGTCGTCTCCTCGCTGCGCAACCTCACCGAGACGCTGGAGGAGCGCAAGGAGACCCGGCGCGAGGTCCGTACGCAGCTGTCGCAGGTGAGCCTGACGGCGTACGCGGTCCCGGTCATCGGCGTCGGCTCGCTGCTGCTCATCGACAACATGCAGCCCGGCGCCCTGGACCGGATGACCGGTTCGGGCCTCGGGCAGCTGGCGGTCGTGCTCGCCTTCGGGCTGTACGTGGTGGGCTTCGTGGTGATCCGCCGGCTCGCGAAGATCGACGTGTAAGGGGCCATCGGACATGGATCTCCTCCTGGCCCTGCTCGCCGGCCTCGCCGTCGCCGGCGTCTGCTACGGCATCCGCCTCTACCGGGCCGACGCCCGCCTGCCCGACGACCTCCAGCTCGCCCTGGAGGTCGGCGCCAGCCGGACCGGAGCCGTCGACTCCGTCGTCGACCGGCTCGGCATGCGCTGGTCGCCCGCCGTCCTGCGGCTCATGGGGCCCAAGCGGGTCAACTCCGTACGGCGCCGGATCGACCTCGCCGGGAACCCGGGCGGTCTCACCATCAACCGGTACGGTGCCAGGCGCGCCGTCTACGGCTTCCTCGGCGGCTTCGGCGGCCTGCTCATGCTCACCCGCGGCTCCTACCTGGTGGCGCTGCTGCTGTTCGCCTTCGGCGCCTTCTGGACCGAGGTCGGCATCTGGTCTGCGGTCCGCATCCGCAAGGACCAGATCGAACGCACCCTGCCCGACTTCCTCGACGTCCTCGCCGTCGTCGTCTCCGCCGGCCTCGGCTTCCGGCAGGCGCTGGAACGCGTCGCCGACAAGTACGAGGGGCCGTGGGCCGACGAACTGCGCATCACCCTGCGCCAGATGGACATGGGCGTCAGTCGCCGCCAGGCCTTCGACGAACTGCGCCGCCGCAACGACTCCGAGCAGGTCGCGCAGTTCGTCACCGCCCTCCAGCAGGGCGAGGAACTCGGTGCGCCGATCGTCGACACGCTCATCCAGATCGCCAACGACATGCGCCGCACCGACGCCCAGAACGCCCGCCGCAAGGCGGCGAAGGCCGTCCCGAAGGCGACGATGGTCATCACGACGCTGATGGTCCCGGCGACGATGATCCTGCTGGGCGCGGGCCTGTTCCTCGGCACGGGCACCGACTTCGGCTCCATCACGGGCGAATGAGGTCCCTGATGCTGAGAGTTCTGGTGGCCTCGCGGAACCCGGTCGTACGGGCCGGCCTGACGGCCCTGCTGGGCGCGCGGCCCGACCTGCGCGTGGTGGGCGAGGCGGACAATCCTCACGCGGCCGTGACGGACGCCCGCCGCCTGACCCCGGACCTGATCCTCCTCGACGGCCCGACCGCCCTCCACCACCTGACCCCGCTGGCCCCGGTCCTCCTCCTCACCCACGTCCCGGTGCGCACCCCGGCCGGCGCGTCGGCGTGCGCGCAGCTCGTCCACGGAAAGTTCGACGAGGCGGAACTCTTACGGGCGGTGCGTGCGACTGCACATGCTGGTGCTGGGTCAACTGTCTCGAATATACTGCGCTTCAGAAATCCAGCTTCGCAAGTGCAACGATTCGGTCTGAGCGCAAGGGAGGTGGAGGTCATGGACCTGATCGCATCCGGCATGACGAACCAGCAGATCGCCACCACCTGCTCCATCACCGAAAAGACCGTCAAGAACCACATCAACCGCATCTTCGCCAAACTCCACAGCACCACCCGCGGCGAGGCCATCGCCTCCTGGCTCGGCACGAGGACCGCCTCATGACGCCGACTACCCACCGTGATTGGGCCTACGGACCCTGTGATCCCCCCGCCTCCCCGGCGTACCCTGCCCGCGACGCCGGACTCGGAGGGGAACGCCATGAACGACGCGCTGCTGAGGGCCGTGACCAAGGCCAAGGTGCGGGCGGAGAGTTGGTCCACCAGGAGGAACGACCGCGGGCAGACGGCGGTCGAGTACCTGGGGATCATCGTGGTGGTGGTGGCGATCGTGGTCGCGATCTCGGGCACGAGCATCGGCCAGGACATCAAGAACGCCATCGCGAACAAGATCGCGAGCCTCACCGGGGGCGGTGGCGGACAGCGCTGAGCGTTCGGAGCAGAGGTGACTCCGGGCAGGCCTTCCCGGTCTACATCACCGTGATGGCCGGGCTGCTGTTCCTCGCCTTGGTCTACTTCGCCGTGGGTCAGGCGGCAGCCAACCGCAACGGAGGACAGACCGCCGCTGATGCCGCCGCGCTCGCCGCGGCGCAGGACGCGCGGGAGCAGTTGCGGCAGGGCTGGCTCGAAGTGATCCTCGACCCCGACGCCTGGGACGCCTACGTGCGAGGGGATCGTTACGACGTCGATCAGGCCTGCGACGAGGCGGCAGCCTACGCCGCGAAGAACGGAGCGCAGCTCTGGCACAGGGACGACGGGTGCCGGCCCGTGCGGACCAACGGTGCGGAGGAGTTCCGGGTACGGGTCCGCACGGACGACTCCGTGGGCCGGTCGCTCGTGCCGGGAACCGAGGACAAGCACACCGTGGCGACGGCGACGGCAGTACTCAAGCCCCGATGCTCCTTCGACGCACCCGAACCGACGCCACCGCCCACCCCGGCTACGCCGACGCCTTCAGACACGGCCACCCCGCAGCCGACTCCGACGCCGAGCCCTGAACCGGAACCGATCACCGGCCTCGTCTGCGACGGCATCGAGTGGACGATCGACCCGGATCATCCGAGGCTGCCCGACGCGGCCGACCTCTTTACCGTCCGACTGGCCGACTGACGAGCGAAGGACCCTGTTCCCATGAGTGTGCGGCACACGAAGAAGGCCGGCAGAGGAATGGCCGCGACGATCGTCGCCGCCGGTCTGCTCCTCGGTCTCGCCGGCTGCGGCGGCGAGGAGCAGCCACCGCAGGACAAGCCGGCGGCGGCCACACCGTCCGACAAGGGCAGCGGCGGCAACACCCAGCCGCAGTCCGAAGAACCTGCCCAGCCCATCGCCGTGCTCAAGGGCCAGGAAGGCCTGGAGCTTTCGATTCTCTCCGCTAAGCGGGACCAAGGAGGATTCGTCACGGTCAGCGGCAAGCTCAGGAACACCGCGGACAGCGTCCGCGTCATCCCGGCACAGCTCGGCGGCAACGAAACCGAGATCATCAAGCACGGCAACTCCCTCGGCGGCGCCACCCTCGTCGACTCCGTCGGCAAGAAGCGCTACTACGTCCTCCGGGACACCGACGGGCGGCCGCTCACCACCACCGACCTCTCCAGCCTCGCCCCCGGCGCCTGGAGCTCCGTCTTCATGCAGTTCCCCGCCCCGCCCCCCACCACCACCGAGGTCTCGCTCCAGCTCCCCACCTTCGACCCCGCCACCATCAAGCTCTCCTGAGGGCGCAGCCATGAAGACGACGTCGACCTCCCGCCGCCTCGCCGCTCTCACCGCCACCGTCGTCCTGCTGGCCGGAGGCGTCGGTACCGCCCGGGCCGACGATCCGCCCGGGTCCATGTCCGACGCCGGGCCGCCGCCCGCCATCGACGCCCATTCGCCCGCGCTGATGCTCCCCGACGGCGCCACCCTCGCGCCCGCCAAGATCCTCGACATCAAGCAGATCGTCGAGGAGGAGGGCGGCGAGCAGCGGCGCGAGGACACCAACGTCGACGTGACGTTCGCGCTGCAGGCCGAGGTGCTGTTCCCCAAGGACAGCGCCAAACTCAGCCCCTCCGCCACGGCCCGTATCGCCGCCATCGCCGCAGAGATCAACAAGCAGGGATCCGGCCGGGTCCGGGTCTTCGGCTTCACGGACGACCTCGGAACGTACGAACACGGACTGAAGCTCTCCAAGCAGCGCGCCGACGCCGTGCAGCAGGAGCTGGCGAAGAGCCTCGATCCCGGGACGACGTTCGACATCCGCGGATACAGCGAGGACTACCCGATCGCCGACAACTCCACCGAGGAGGGACGGAAGAAGAACCGCCGGGTCGAGGTCTCCTTCCCGCGCACCTCCGGCGGGTAGCGGGGCGATGCGCAGCGCCGCGACTCTCGCGCTCGTCCTCGGGATGCTCGCCGCCCCCGCCGCCGACCCGACGCCGCCCGTCTACCGCACCGCACCCGACGCCCGGCCCGTCGGCACCGGCGCGCTGCTGCCCGGCCCCGGTACGTATACGGACAGCATCGCGGAGGGCGAGACCCGCACCTACCGGGTCCGGCTCGACGGTTCCTCGAACGTGTTTCTCTCCGCCGTCCTCGCGCCCGCCGCCGGCGCCGACCCCGGCCTCGCCGTGGACGTCGTGGACGGAGTGTCGCTCTCGCTCCGCACCGCCTCGGGACTCGCCTGCGGCCCGCACACCGACGTCCGCTTCTACGGTGACACCGACCGCCCCGTCGCCGACTACGTCAGCCGGCGCGTCGAACCGGGGCGGCTCTGCCAGGAGCCGGGGGAGTACCTCTTCGTCGTGGAAGGCGTCGGGAGGGAGCGGGGCGAGGCGCGACGCCGGACCCTGGAACTCGGTTACGTCGTCGAGCAGGCGCCCCGGCACGGTTCCGGCCCGGGTGACGCGGCCGCGGCCCCGCTCGCTGTCGCTCCCACCGACTGGCCGACCGCGCCGCCCGCCGGGGTGCTCGGCGCGGATATGGGCCGGCCGGTGCGAGGCGGCACCGGCTTCAACGACGCCGCGCCGCTCGACGGCCACGGTGACGGCGGCGGCACCTGGCGGGACGAGCTGAGGCCGGGGGAGAGCCGCTTCTACCGGATCCAGGTCGACTGGGGCCAGCAGCTCTTCGTACGGGCGCGGTTCGGCAACGCCGCGCCACCGCCTCAGGGTTCCGCACTGCCGGACGGGCTGCGGCTCGCCCTGTACAACCCGGCGCGCGGCGCCGTCGACGAGCGCAAGGAGCTGTACACCGGCGGGCCCGCCGCGCTGCTTCTGGCCACCGCGCCCGCCGCATACGCCAACCGCACCCAGGGCGGCACCGAAGCCGTCGCCGCGATGCGGTTCGCCGGCACCTACTACGTCCAGCTCACGCTCGACCGCCGGGCCCCGGGACCCGTGCCTCTGGCCCTCGACGTCGCCGTCCTCGCTCCTTCCGGGGGCCCCTCCCCCTCCCCCCGCCCCACCCCTCCTCCTTCGCCTTCTCCTTCTCCTTCCGGGCCCGATCCGGCCCTTCGGATTGTCGGGATCGCCGGTGTCACCACCGGCACCGTTCTCGTGGCCGGGCTCGGGGCCTGGCCGGTGGTCATGTCAGGGCGACGCCGTCCTCGTGGCCGCCACGCAGCAGGACGTTGAGGGTCGTGCGGATCGTGGTGGTCATGCGGGTCGGGTGGGTGAAGACCTCGTGGGCCGTGAAGCGCAGGACGCGGCGGACGCCCGGGCAGGTCTGGAGGTCGTTGAAGCGGCGGACGTCGCGTTCGTGGGCCTCGCGGGTGCCGTGGTAGGCGAAGCCCTCGATCTCGACGACCAGTCCGGCGGCGCGGAAGTAGAAGTCGGGGTGCAGAGGGCGGCCCGTGAGGGTGTGGAGGGTCGGCTGGGTCTCGGGGCGCAGGCCGGCGTCGTGCATCCGCAGCCGGGCGACGGTCTCGGCGGGCGAGCCGGTGCCGGGCACGGCGAGCCGCAGCCAGCGGCGGGCCGCGGGGCCGCCGGGGCGGCGGGGCTCGGCGAGTTCGGCGGCCAGGTCCTCGGGGCGGACGAGGGGCCCGCGGCGCAGGCCGGCGACACGGCGGTGCGACAGGGCCGAGTCCGCGACGACCACGGCGGCCTCCCGGCCGGCGGCGGCCCGTATCAGATCGCCGGCCGTGCGCGCCGGCGCCGTCACCCGCAGCCCGCGCCGCAGCGAGCAGTCCCCGTCGGTGAGCCGGGACGTCGTGTGGACCCGGACCGCGGCCGCCCGCGTCCGTATCCGGCCATGAGCGACTTTGCCGCGGCAAGCGGTGAACTCGAGGACGTCCGCCTCCGCCCGGGCGTCCGCGAGCAGTTCGATGCGGTGCAGCGCCGCCGCCGTCCGGTGGCTGCACACCAGCTCGGGCCGCAGGAGCTGCATCGCCCCGGCCCGCACCCTCCAGTCCACCTCCTTCCCCGGGACCGCCCACGCGCCCCGGCAGATCCGCTGCCATCCGTCCCCGCGCAGCCGCCCCGCCAGCCGGCCCCGCGGCCAGCCGGCCGCGAGCGCCCACACCGTGAGCAGCACCCCGCCCCTGGCGAGACTCACCAACTCGTACATACGCCCAACGATCCACGGAAGAGCGACACTTCGCACCCCCTGTGGAAAACCCGGCGAAAGACGTCGTCAGGAAAGCGCAAAAGCGACGGGACGGTGTACTTCGGCAGGAGCATCCTGGTCCGAACAGTTCCATAGCGCTTTCGGAATGGGCAGCCGATGACGACTCCGACCCCGACGCCGACCCCGACCCAGACTCCGGCCTCGACCTCGCTCCCGGCCCTCGCCCCGAGCGTGCAGCTGGTGAGCGACCTCGTCGCCCGGGTCCCCGACTTCCGTGCCGCGTACGACGCGCACGTCTTCAGCCAGGGCCGGGTCCTGCCCCACGTCTTCTTCTGGGACGTCGTCCAGGACACCGTGCGCTCCTTCCTCGGAGAGGAGGGCCGCGCCGTCGACTGGCGGCGCACGCTCGACTTCCTCGAGGAGCAGAGCGGCCGCGGCGTGGTCGGCGTCGACGAGGTGATCGTCACCTCCTTCCTCGGCGATCTGCCCCACCCGCACGAGCCCGGCTACGGGATCGTGGCGCAGCTGGGGCCGGTCCTGGCGGCGCGATTCGGGCGGATTCGACCGGGCGGCTGATAATCGACCGCATGTCCCGCGCCACCCCCGCCCCGCCCCGGGCCGCCACCCCCGCCCCGCGCCGGGCCGGCCTCGCCCCACGGCGGGCCCGTCTCACCCCGCCCTGGGCCGCGCTCGGCGGCTACGCCGCCACCCGTCTCCTCGGTCTCGCCGTCCTCGCCGTCGCCGCGGCGGCCACCGGCGAGGACGGGCCGCACCGGCTCATGGGGCGCTGGGACGCGGTCTGGTACACCCGGATCGCCGAGCACGGCTACGGCCACGAGGTCACCCTGCCGAGCGGCGCCGTCCACTCCGACCTCGCGTTCTTCCCGCTCTTCCCGGCCCTGGAGCGTGCCCTGGCCGCCGTCCTGCCGGGCGTCGACGCCGCCACCGCCGGGCTGCTCGTCTCCTGGGCCGCCTCGCTCGCCGCGGCCTGGGGCATCTACGCGGTCGGCGCGCACGTCACGGGGCGGCGGCGCACCGGTGTCCTCCTCGCGGTGCTGTGGGGCGTGTATCCGACGGCGTTCGTGCAGTCGATGGCGTACACCGAGACGCTGTTCACGGCGCTCGCCGCCTGGTCCCTGCTCGCCCTGCTGCGCGAGCGCTGGATCCTGGCGGGCCTCCTGTCGGTGGGCGCGGGACTGACGCGGCCGACCGCCGCCGCGCTGGTCGCCGCGATCGGGATCACCGCCGTGGTCACCGTCGTCCGCGAGCGGCGGCTGCGCGCGCCCGTCGCCGCCGGCGCCCTCCTCGCCCCGCTCGGCTGGCTTGCGTACGTCGTCTACGTCGGCGTCCGCCAGGGCAGCGCCACCGCCTACTTCGAGGTGCAGGCGGCCTGGGGCAACTCCATAGACGGTGGTGTCGCCCTCGCCCGCTTCATCGCCGGGCTGCCCTGGCCCGCCGCGCTCGGACTGTGCGCGGCGCTCGGGCTGCTCGCCTGGCTGGTGGTGCTGTGCGTACGGCAGCGGCAGCCGCTGCCGCTGCTCGTGTACACGGTCGGGGTCGTGGTGATCTCGCTCGTCGGCGCCGCCTACTTCGGGTCGCGGCCGCGGCTGATGATGCCCGCGTTCGGGCTGCTCCTGCCGCCCGCCGCGGCCCTGACCCGGCTCCGTGTCCGTACCGCCGTGCCCGTCCTCGCCGCTCTCGCGCTCGCGTCGGCCGGATACGGGGCGTTCACGCTGCTCGGTTCGGGTCCTCCGTGAGCCGGGGCGCGACCGTCACGCCCCGCCGCAGGCCCCAGCCTGCCATGGCGCCGCCCGCGGCCTCCAGGACGTGCCGGCCGCGCCACCGGATCATGCCGAGGCGGCCCGGCGGCATGGTGACGACGTCGAGGACCGTCCACGAGCGGTCGAGGTAGGCGACGTCGACGGTGAAGCGCATGCCGAAGGTGTGGACGCTGTTGGCGGGCGTGAGGAGCAGGACGCCGTCGATCCCGTCCCGTCCGAGCAGACCGCGCCGCCGGGCCCGGTAGGAGGCCGCGATCTCCAGCGGAACCGTCCCGCCCGGAGTCTCCAGCCCGCCCGCACCGTCTCGCCACGCCCTGCGCCAGGCCCCGTGCCTCGTCCTCCCCATGGCCCCGACCCTAGCCGGACCTGAGCCCTGGCCCCAGGCCTCGGCTTCCCGGGCCTCCCCGCCGGCCTCGGCCCTGGCCCGGACCTGGGCCCTGGCCCCACGCCTCGGCCCTGGCCCCACGCCTCGGCCCTGGCCCGGGTCTCCGACCCGGAAAGCCCGGGCCCATGCCCGCCCCCGCCGCCACGCCCTTCTCCCGCACAACCTCCCCGGACCCGCCCCCGGCCCTCCGGCCCAGGCCCTAGGGTCAGGCCCGTGGACGCCCTGTCGATCGCCTTCGTCTTCGCCGCCGCCCTGTGGGGCGCGGCGGCCGGGCTGTTCGTGCCGCGGGCCGCGTACCGGCTGTCCGTCGCTGCCGACGAGCCCTGGCGGGCCCGGTGCCCCGCCGGTCATCCCTTCGCCGGGCCGGCCCGTGGCTGGCTGGGCGGGTCGGGGCGGGCGGCCTGCGCGACCACGACCGCGCCGCTCGCGTCGCCGCTGCTGACCGCGCTCGCCTGCGCCGCGCTCGCCGCGGCGACCGGCGGCCCGCGGCCCGAGCTGCTCGTCTGGCTGCTGGTGGCGCCGTTCGGCACGCTCCTCGCGTGGGTGGACCTGCGGGTGCACCGGCTGCCGGACCGGCTGACGCTGCCGCTCGCCGCCGGAGTGCCGGTGCTGCTCGCCGGGGCCGCGCTGCTGCCGTACGCGGCGGGGTCCTGGCTACATTCGCTGCTGGGCGCGCTCGCGCTCGGCGGCGGCTATCTGGTGCTGTTCCTGCTGCACCCGGACGGGATGGGCTTCGGCGACGTGAAGCTGGCGGTGCCGCTGGGCGCCGCGCTCGGCTGGTACGGCTGGGGCGTGCTGTTCGCGGGCGCGTTCGCCGGGTTCCTGCTGGGTTCGCTGTACGGGCTCGGGCTCGTCCTCACCCGCCGCGCGGGCCGGGGCTCGGCGATTCCCTTCGGCCCCTTCATGCTCGTCGGCGCGCTGCTCGGGCTGCTGCTCGGCGCGTTCACCGCCCTCCCGTGACGGGTGCATCCTAGTATCACCGCATATGCGGACAATTGACGAACCCTCACCGCCAACCGCAGACCAGCCAGCCTCCCGCCCCGCCCCCGAGCACGCACCCGAGCCTGGCCAAGGGCCCGGCCCAGGGTCCGGACCAGGGCCCGGGTCAGGAGCCGGATCCGGGCCCGTGGCCTGGTACCGGCGGCCCGCCCTCGTCCCGTGGGCCTGGGCGGCGGCCCTCTGCCTGCTGTACGCCACGGTCGCCGTGCGCCGCCACCTCCTCATGCGCACCACCGGCTACGACCTCGGCATCTTCGAGCAGGCCGTCCGCGCCTACGCCGACCTCCGCGCACCCGTCGTCCCGCTGCGCGGCGAGGGCTTCAACCTCCTCGGCGACCACTTCCACCCGCTGCTCGCCGCCCTCGCCCCGCTCTACCGCCTCTTCCCGTCCCCGCTCACGCTGCTCGTCGCCCAGTCCGCGCTCCTCGCGCTCGGCGCCGTGCCCCTCGTCCGCTGGGCCGTCCGCGCCGTCGGTCCGCGCGGCGCCCACGCCGTCGCCGTCGGATACGGGCTGAGCTGGGGCATCGCGTCCGCCGCGGCCTTCGACTTCCACGAGGTCGCGCTCGCCGTCCCGCTGCTCGCCTTCTCCCTCGAAGCGCTCGGCCGGCAGCGCTGGCGGGCCGCCGTCGCCTGGGCCACGCCGCTCCTCCTCGTCAAGGAGGACCTCGGGCTCACCCTCGCCGCCGTCGGCGTATACGTCGCCGTGAAGGCGCGCGCGTCCAGGCGCGACCGGAACCTCGGGCTCGCCGCCGTCGCCGCCGGGCTCCTCGGCTCCTACCTGGAGATCAAGGTGCTGCTGCCGGCCCTCGACCCCACCGGCGGTTACGCCCACGGAGGGCAGCTCGCCGCCGCCCACGGCTCGCTCCTCGGCGCTCTCGCGCACGCCCCGCTCGACCTGCTGCGGCCCGAGACCAAGGCGACCACGCTGATCCTGGCCTTCGCCCCGTCCGCGCTGCTCGCCCTGCGCTCCCCGCTCGCGCTGATCGCCCTGCCCACCCTGGGCTGGCGGATGGCCTCCGCAAACGGCTTCCACTGGGGCACGGCCTTCCACTACAGCGCGGTCCTCATGCCGGTCGTCATCGCCGGGCTCCTCGACGTCCTCGGCCGCGAGACCGACCGCCGCTCCGTCCGCGCCGCCCTCGCCACCGTCCTCGCCGTGACCGTCGTCCTGCTGCCCTCCTTCCCGCTGGCGCAGCTCGCCCAGCGCGCCACCTGGCACACCACCCCGCACCTGGAGGCCGCCCGGGCGCTGCTCGCCCGGATCCCGGACGGCGCGACCGTCGCCGCGTCCAACCGGCTTGCCCCGCAGCTGACCTCACGCTGCACGGTGGTGCTCTTCCCGACCTTCCCGGTCGGCGGCCGGCTCTACGAGTACCGGCGCGAGGACCTGCCGCCGCCCACCGCGGAATGGATCCTGCACGACCCGGAGGCCCCCGAGGCCTGGCCGTACCGCCGCGGCCACTGGCCCTACCCGCTCGCCCAACAGCAGGCCGAACTCAAGGCGGCGCGGCAGACGTACGGATACGAGGTCGTGGCCGTACGCGACGGGATCACCCTCCTCCACCGCACGCCCACCGGCCCGCGCGCCTCCTAGCCCGCCCGCCTCCTGGCCCGGACGCGCTCGGCGTGCCCTCACGCTCGCGGCGCCCTCACGCTCGCGGCGCCCTCACGCGTGCGGGCCGACCGTCACCGGACCCACCGTCAGCTCGGCCCGGCCTTCCAGGACCGCCGCCACCCGCCCGGCCCGCTCCTCAAGTTCGCGCAGCCGCGCCGCGCCCAGCGGCCGCAGCGGTTCGACGGTCACCGCGATCCGCTTCCCGGAACGGCGCTGGTGCCAGACGCCCGCCACCGTCCCGTCCACGAGCAGCACCGGGAAGTTCCCGGCCTGGCCGCCGGCCAGCGCCCGCCCGTAGGCCTCGCCCGGAAAGAGCCGCTCGCGGGGCTGGGAGGCGATGGTGAAGGCGTCGAAGTACGGCAGCAGCCGCACGCCGTGCGCCGGCCGCTCCTCCGGGAAGTCCGTGTCCCCGGCGACGACCCATGCCGCGACCTCCTCCGCCGCCCGGCCGGACGGGCCCTCGAACGACACCTCCTCGATCCGGCCCGCCCCGGCCAGCTCCGCGAACAGCCCGGCCGCCCAGCCCGCCGGCGCCGCCAGCCACTTCGCGAAGTGCGCCGGTGTCGCCGGGCCGTAGGCGCGCAGATAGCGCTCCACCAGCTCGCCGAGCGCCCGCTCGCCCGGCTCGGGGCGCACTCCCGGGTTGGTGTACGTGACCTTCCGACCCCGGTCGCGGCCGAAGCACAGCACTCCACGGTGCCCGGCCACATGCGTGATCTGGCGCCAGCGCGGCCACTTGTCCTGGAAGGCGTCCATCACCCGCTCGCCCGCCCAGGGCCCGGTCCGCGCCACGATCGCGTCCGTCAGCTCGTCCACGGTCAGCTCCGCGCCCGTCAGCGCGTCCGCGATCGCCGTCACGACCTCGTCCGTCTGCTCGGCCGTCATGCGTACGCCTTCGGGCTGTGCGTTCCGCCCGGCCGGCAGCGCCGACAGCGCGCCCGTCCACATCGGCAGGTCGGCGGCCGGCAGCAGATGGACCGTGCCGCGCGGCCCGAACGTCTTGACCAGGCTCCGGTCCTCCCACAGCGCCGCCCGTACGTCGGCCCGAGTCGCGGCCGTGGTCCGCAGCGCCACGGACAGCTCGGCGGCCGACAGGACCTGGGCGTGCGCGCCGAGCATCGCGCCGGCCACCGCCGCCGGCCCGGCGGCCGCGGGTGCGTCGGCCGGAGCGGCCAGGAACTGGCGGCGGATCCGGCGGGCGTTCGCCCGCGCCCAGGTGACCCGGACGGGCGCGGCGGGCGCGGCGGGAGAAGGGTGCGCGGCGGAGGGCGGGGAGGGCGTCATGCCCCGACCGTAGGACGCCATCAGGTCAGAACCTGTCCGCCTTGCCCTGGCCTGTGACGCGCCCGGTCACTCCCTCGGCCGTCTCCGCCGCCGTCAACCGGACGGGCCGTGGCGGGGGTCCCCCGTGGGAAGTACCGAATACGCCGCCACGCCCGGGCGCAAACCCGCCACGGGCCCCTACAACCCTTGTGCCGCTTGGCCTCCGGGCGATCCGACGGCGGTCGTTCGGCGCGGGTGGCACACAGCACGACTAACGAAGGGTTATGGTGGAAACCCCCCCTCGGGCCGGTCCGTATCCCCCCCACGGACCGGCCCGTTTTCTTTCCCACCCGCCCCGCCGGCCCCACCCGCGCCGCGAGCCCCGCGAGCTACGACTGCTCAGCGCCGTCCGGCCCAGATGTTGGTGCCCTTGGTGTCGACGGCGAAGGTGTCGATCTCCTTCAGCTCGTCCTCCGTCAGCGGAGCCCCGGCCAGCGCCGCCACGTTCTGCTCCAGCTGCGCCACGCTCGACGCGCCGATCAGCGCCGACGTCATCCGCGGGTCGCGCAGGACCCAGGTCAGGGCCAGCTGGGCGAGGGACTGCCCGCGCCGCTCGGCGATGGCCGCGAGGCCGCGCAGGCGCCCGAGCACGTCGTCGGAGAGCAGGTTCGGGTCGAGCGACTTGCCCTGGGTGGCCCTCGAACCGGCCGGGACGCCCTTCAGGTACTTGTCGGTGAGCAGGCCCTGCGCCAGCGGCGCGAAGGAGATGCAGCCCATGCCGGCCGCCTCCAGCGTGTCGAGCAGGCCGTCCTCCTCCGTCCAGCGGTTGATCATCGAGTACGACGGCTGGTGGATCAGGGCCGGGACGCCCATCTCCCGCAGCAGCCGCGCGGCCTCGGCGGTCTGCTCGCTGCTGTACGAGGAGACACCCACGTACAGCGCCTTGCCCTGCCGCACGGCGGAGGCGAGCGCCCCCATCGTCTCCTCCAGCGGCGTCTCCGGGTCGAAGCGGTGCGAGTAGAAGATGTCGACGTAGTCGAGACCCATCCGCTTCAGGGACGCGTCGAGGGACGACATCAGATACTTGCGGGAGCCCCACTCGCCGTACGGGCCCGGGTGCATCAGATAGCCGGCCTTGGTCGAGACGATCAGCTCGTCCCGGTAGGGCGCGAAGTCCTGGGCGAAGATCTTGCCGAAGTTCAGCTCGGCGGAGCCGGGCGGCGGCCCGTAGTTGTTCGCCAGGTCGAAGTGGGTGACGCCCAGGTCGAAGGCACGGCGCAGGATCGAACGCTGCGACTCCAGGGTGCGGTCGTCGCCGAAGTTGTGCCACAGACCCAGCGAGATCGCGGGCAGCTTGAGGCCGCTGCGGCCGGTGCGCCGGTACTCCATGGTGTCGTAGCGGTCGGCGGCGGCGCGGTACAGGGGGGAATCAGTCACGTATCTCTGCTTATCACGGACTTGTGACAGTCCCGGGCTGGGAGCCGGTTACCCGTCCGCAGTAATGTGGCGGCTTCGGGGGCCGACACTGCATGGAGGGGTAAAGAACAGTGAACCTGCGCGACCTGGTGTACGGGCTCTACGCACGCCGGGTGGAAGGCCGCCTCGACCACGCCCAGGTGCCCAAGCACATCGGCGTCATCCTCGACGGCAACCGGCGCTGGGCCAAGGCCTCCGGAGGCACCCCCGAGCAGGGTCACAAGGCCGGCGCGGACAAGATCCAGGAGCTGCTCGGCTGGTGTGCCGAGACCGACGTCGAGGTCGTCACGCTCTGGATGCTCTCCACCGACAACCTGAACCGCCCCGAGGACCAGCTCCTGCCGCTGCTCGGGATCATCGAGGACGCGGTGCGGGCGCTCGCCGCCGACGGCCGCTGGCGGGTGCACCACGTCGGCACCCTGGACCTGCTGCCGGCGCGCACCCAGTCCGTCCTGAAGGAGGCCGAGCAGGCCACCCTCGACAACACCGGGATACTCGTGAACGTCGCCGTGGGCTACGGCGGCCGGCAGGAGATCGCGGACGCGGTCCGCTCGCTGCTCCTGGAGCACGCGGAGCGCGGCACCAGCTTCGAGGAGCTGGCGGAGATCGTCGACATCGACCACATCGCCGAGCACCTCTACACCCGCGGCCAGCCCGACCCGGACCTGGTGATCCGCACCAGCGGAGAGCAGCGCCTCTCCGGTTTCATGCTGTGGCAGAGCGCCCACTCGGAGTACTACTTCTGCGAGGTGCACTGGCCGGCCTTCCGCAAGGTCGACTTCCTGCGGGCGCTGCGCGACTACGCCGCCCGGCACCGCCGCTTCGGCAACTGACGTCCCCCCGCCCTCCGGGGAGGTACGTCACCCTCCGTTCATGAACACGCCGTCATATGCCATGGCATGACGGCGTGTGTTCGAGGGCATATCCCAGGTGAAGTGAGCGGCACGGAGACCGCCACCCGGGAGGCCCTTTGCACCAGGAAGACCGTGCGGGACCCGCACGGACGAAGCGGAGGGCCGGTGCTCGGCCCGCGCATCGTGGCCTGAGCCCGGTCCCATTCCGCCGCGACACCGTCGCCGCCGGCAGTGTTTCCGCCACCAGCGAGTCTGCCGGCAGCCCTTCCGCCGGAGCGGGTACGTCGCAACCCCGACCTCACAGGGGTCCTCGAAGGGGGTCTGTCCTTCCGTGGTGACCAGCAACAAGCGCCGCTTGTCCGACAGGCGCACCTATGTCCTCGACACCAGCGTCCTGCTGGCCGATCCCAGCGCGATGTCCCGCTTCGAGGAGCACGAGGTCGTGCTTCCGATCGTCGTGGTGACCGAACTGGAGGCCAAGAGGCACCACCCCGAGCTCGGCTACTTCGCCCGGCAGGCCCTGCGCCTGCTCGACGACTTCCGGGTCCGGTACGGTCGCCTCGACGCCCCGCTCCCCATCGGGGACCTGGGCGGCAGCCTGCGTGTCGAACTCAACCACCAGGACCCCGGCGTCCTCCCGGCCGGCTATCGGCTCGGGGACAACGACTCACGGATCCTCGCGGTCGCGCGCAACCTGCAGGCGGAGGGGTACGACGTCACGGTCGTCTCCAAGGACCTCCCGCTGCGCATCAAGGCCTCCTCGGTCGGTCTCCTGGCGGAGGAGTACCGGGCGGAACTCGCCATCACCGACTCCGGCTGGACCGGAATGTCCGAAGTGGCGCTGTCCGCCGAGCAGATCGACCTCCTCTACGACCAGGAGACGCTGTACGTGCCGGAGGCGGCCGAGCTGCCCGTGCACACCGGTCTCGTCCTGCAGTCCGAGCGGGGCAAGGCGCTCGGCCGGGTGGGCTCCGACGGGTCCGTACGGCTGGTGCGCGGCGACCGGGAGGCGTTCGGCATCCGCGGCCGCAGCGCCGAGCAGCGCATCGCCCTCGACCTGCTGCTCGACCCGGACGTCGGCATCGTCTCGATGGGCGGCCGGGCCGGCACCGGCAAGTCGGCGCTCGCGCTGTGCGCGGGCCTGGAGGCGGTCCTGGAGCGCCGTCAGCACCAGAAGGTGATGGTCTTCCGGCCGCTGTACGCGGTGGGCGGGCAGGAGCTCGGCTATCTGCCGGGCACCGAGGCCGAGAAGATGAGCCCGTGGGCGCAGGCGGTCTTCGACACGCTGTCGGCCGTGGCGGGCCGCGAGGTGATCGAGGAGGTCCTCGGCCGCGGCATGCTGGAGGTGCTTCCGCTCACCCACATCCGGGGCCGCTCGCTGCACGACGCGTTCGTCATCGTCGACGAGGCCCAGTCCCTGGAGCGGAACGTCCTGTTGACCGTTCTGTCCAGGATCGGGGCGAATTCCCGGGTCGTCCTCACCCATGACGTCGCCCAGCGCGACAACCTGAGGGTGGGTCGGTACGACGGAGTCGTCGCCGTGGTGGAGAAGCTGAAGGGCCATCCGCTCTTCGCGCACGTCACGCTCACCCGCTCCGAGCGCTCGCAGATCGCCGCGCTCGTGACCGAAATGCTGGAGGACGGCCAGATCTGAGGTGATTCGCCCGTGCCCGGCACGGGAGTTGGCGCCGCCCGGCAAAGCGCGAGAGCTTAGCCGGGCGGCGCCGCGCTGTCGCCCTCATCCGCCAAATCCCGTGCGTCCGGACCGGTGTGAGCTTTCACACGCAACGTGGAATTGCCTTGCGGCGTCGACGTCCGGCAGAGTCTTGCTTCCGTCAGGCCCCGCATACGGCACACGTGCACCTCCAGAGGTGCTGCACCACACAACTCAACAGCCGTTCGCCGTATGCCGCCCACAGCACCACGGGCCCGTGTCTTCTGTGACCCAGTAGTCGGAGACCAGCGTCAGGGGCACGATTTCGCCCGCTTGGTCACCTGTGCGGGCGATGCTGGAAGGAAACCGTGTGAGCCGGATCTCGGTCCGGGGATTCGCGGTGGCTTCGGCCACTGCGGTCACCACTGTCGGCGCCGTCGTCGGTGTTGCCTCGGGCAACGCCGCGCAGCCCTCGGACGACAACTTCGAGGCCACCGCGGCCGACACGTCGCTGCTCGCGGACATCCCCGCGGGCGAGCAGGCCCAGGTACAGGTCTCCTCCCTCACGGAGCAGGCCGACGTCCAGGCGGCCGCCGCCGACTCCCTCGCGCGCAAGTCCGCCGAGGAAGCCGCCCGCATCCAGGCCGCCCAGGACGCCGAGGCCAAGAAGAAGGCCGCCGACAAGGCCGAGAAGGAGCGCAAGGAGGCCGAGGCCGAGCGCGCCAGCCGGTCCGCCGTGCGCGACGCCTCGAGCTTCTCCGCCCAGGGCTCGTACAGCATCGCCGACGTCAAGGCGATCGCTCGCCAGATGATCCCCGGCGACCAGTTCCAGTGCTTCAGCAACATCGTGAACCACGAGTCCGGCTGGAACTACCAGGCCACCAACGCCTCCTCCGGCGCCTACGGTCTGGTCCAGGCCCTCCCCGGCTCCAAGATGTCCTCGGCCGGCGCCGACTGGCGGACCAACCCCGCCACCCAGATCAAGTGGGGCCTCAGCTACATGGACGGCCGCTACGGCAGCCCCTGCGGCGCCTGGTCGTTCTGGCAGGCCAACCACTGGTACTAGTACCAGCCACGCTCAACTCCGCGGAGCCCCTCGCCGTCCTACGGTGGGGGGCTCCGCGCGTGTGCGTGTAGGTTCGGGGATCCGAGGGGGGAGAGGGAAGAGCATGTCGAGACTGCCACGATGGCTGCACCGGATGGGCGCGGGCCTCAGCCGCATGGGCGAGAAGCTGGACGAGCGCCGGGCGGAAGCCGAACGCGACGACCCGCTGGGCCCTCCCTACGTCCTGGACGGGCCCGCACCGGGGCCGCGGACGGTCGTCGTACCGGCCGCGGTCGGAGCCGCAGCCGGTACCGGTACCGGCGCGCCGGGCACGGCGGCCGCACCCGAGGCGGCCGACGCGCCGCCCGCCGCCGGCGCCGGACCGGCCGCCGACGACGGACCCGCCGCGGGCACCCAGCCGGCCTCCGTCCCCGCGCCGCCCTCCTACGCGCCCGCCGTCGCCGCCCGCCCCGACCCCGTCGCCGCCATCCCCTGGGGCATGCGCGTCGCCGCCGAGGCGAGCTGGCGCCTGCTCGTCCTCGCCGGCACCGTCTGGGTCCTCATGAAGGTGATCAGCTCCGTCCAGCTGGTCGTCCTCGCCTTCGTCGCCGCCCTCCTCATCACCGCGCTGCTCCAGCCCACCGTCGCCCTGCTGCGCCGCAAGGGCCTGCCCCGCGGACTCGCCACCGCCGTCACCGCCGTCTCCGGCTTCGTGATCATGGGCCTGGTCGGCTGGTTCGTGGTCTGGCAGGTCATGGACAACGTCGACAACCTGTCCGACCGCGTCAAGGACGGCATCGAGGAGCTCAAGCGCTGGCTGCTCGACAGCCCGTTCCACGTCACCGAGCAGCAGATCAACGACATCGCCAAGAACCTCAGCGACACCATCGGCGCCAACGCCGAGCAGATCACCTCCGCCGGACTCCAGGGCGTCACCGTCGTCGTGGAGGCCATGACCGGCATCCTGCTCGCCATGTTCTCCACCCTCTTCCTGCTCTACGACGGGAAGAAGGTCTGGGAATGGACCCTCAAACTCGTGCCCGCCCAGGCCCGGCCCGGCGTCGCCGGCGCCGGCCCCCGCGCCTGGCGCACCCTCACCGCCTACGTCCGCGGCACCGTCCTCGTCGCCCTCATCGACGCCGTCTTCATCGGCCTCGGACTGTGGTTCCTCGAAGTGCCGATGGCCGTGCCGCTCGCCGTCTTCATCTTCCTCTTCGCCTTCATCCCGCTGGTCGGCGCCGTCGTCTCCGGCGCCCTCGCCTGCGTCGTCGCGCTCGTCACCAACGGCGTCTTCACCGCCCTCATGGTGCTCGTCGTGGTCCTCGCCGTGCAGCAGATCGAAGGCCACGTCCTGCAGCCCTTCATCCTCGGCCGCGCCGTCCGCGTCCACCCGCTCGCCGTCGTCCTCTCCGTCGCCGCCGGCGGCCTCACCGCCGGCATCGGCGGCGCCGTCGTCGCCGTCCCGCTGGTGGCCGTCGCCAACACCGTCGTCGGCTACCTCCGCGCGTACAGCACCGAACAGGCCCTGCGCGCCGCGCCCGAGCCCCGGGGCGCGACCGCCCACCAGGTCGCGCCGACACCCGCGCCCGGCGCGGCCGGCCGGCGGACGGGAGCCGACGCGTGATCTCCGAACCCGAACTCGTCGACGGTACGCAGCACCCGGCGCCCGTCGCCCCGCTGCCGTTCCCGGCCCAGGAGCCCGCCCGGGAGCCGGCCCGGGACCCCGCGCCGGGCCCGGGCGCCCGGCGTCCCTGGCTGTGGGCGCTCGGCGGCGCGGTCGCCGCGTCGGCGGTGTGGGCCGGCGGGCTCCAGGCGTACGAGAAGCAGGGCCCCGACCTCGGCGGCTACCGCACCGACCGCGACCCCTGCGAGGCCGGCACCCTGGAGGGCCTGACCTCCGCGCTCGGCCCCAAGAAGCGCACCGGCGAACCGCTCAAGGCCGAGCACCCCGCCCTCTTCGAATGGGACTGCGGCCTCACGCTGGCCGCGAAGCCCGCCCCGTACGACGTGAGCATCGCCTACGCGCTGCACCGGGCGACCGACCCCGGCCCGGAGTTCGAGGCCACGATGGCGGACCCGCAGCTGAACGGCGGCAGCTTCAGCCGGATCGACGACCTCGGCGAGAGCGCGTACGTCGGCGAGCTGTCCGGCGGAGACCTCATGGTCCGCGTCCTGGACGGGCGGGCCGTCCTGACCCTGTCCGTCGTGGCGGACACCTGGGACGACGAGCGCAACGAGCCGGTCGACGCGCCCGAGCTCGACAAGGCGGCGATGGAGACCTATCTCGTCGAGGACATGCGGCAGCTGATGGCCGCCCTGCGGAAGTGACCCGCGGCGGCACGGCGAAGGGCCCCGGGGCGGATGCCCCGGGGCCCTTCATCGTGCACGGACGGACCGGCCCTACTCGGCCAGGACCGCCTCGGCATCCAGCGTCACGCCGACCGCCTGGATGACCGCGGCGATCTTCACGGCCTCCTGGATCGTCTCGCGGTCCACACCGGCCTTGCGCAGGACCTGCTCGTGCGAGTCCAGGCACTGGCCACAGCCGTTGATCGCGGACACGGCCAGCGACCACAGCTCGAAGTCGACCTTGTCGACACCCGGGTTGCCGATGACGTTCATCCGCAGACCGGCGCGCATCGTCCCGTACTCCGGGTCCGACAGCAGGTGCCGGGTCCGGTAGAAGACGTTGTTCATCGCCATGATCGCGGCGGCCGACTTGGCGGCCTGGTACGCCTCGGGCTTCAGGTTGGCCTGGGCCTCCGGCTCCAGCTCCTTCAGCACCTTCGGCGAACGCGAGGCGATCGCGCAGGCCAGCACCGTGCCCCACAGCTGCTGCTGCGGCAGCTCGCTGTTGCCGATCACCGAACCGAGGTTCAGCTTCAGGTCCTTGGCGAAGTCCGGTACTGCGGCCTTCAGCTCATCGAGCGCCATGCTCACTCACCGGCCAGGAGCTTGCCGGCGTCCAGCGTGTCGTCGCCCTTGTTCCAGTTGCAGGGACACAGCTCGTCGGTCTGCAGCGCGTCGAGGACCCGCAGGACCTCCTTCGGGTTACGGCCGACGGAGCCGGCGGTCACCATGACGAACTGGATCTCGTTGTTCGGGTCGACCACGAACACGGCACGCTGGGCGAAGCCGTCCGCGCCCTCGACGCCGCAGTCGCGCATCAGCTCGTGCTTCGAGTCGGCGAGCATCGGGAAGGGCAGGTCACGCAGGTCGGCGTGGTCCTTGCGCCAGGCGTGGTGCACGAACTCCGAGTCGCCGGAGACACCGAGGATCTGGGCGTCACGGTCGGCGAACTCGTCGTTCAGCTTGCCGAACGCGGCGATCTCCGTCGGGCAGACGAAGGTGAAGTCCTTCGGCCAGAAGAACACCACGCGCCACTTGCCCTCGTGGGACTTGTGGTTGATCTGCTCGAACTCCTTGCCGCTCTCCAGCGACACGCAGGCGGTCAGGTCGTAGGTGGGGAACTTGTCACCGACAGTGAGCACGCGCTCTCCTTACAAGCCGGAAGGATCCCTTTTGAGGTCTTCCGTGGGGGTTGGACGGTGCACAGCATGGCACGGCGTGCATTGATCAGTGAAATAGCTAGAGTGGGTCGTGTTGATCGAAGGCGGTTATCAGTGATTCCAGTACGACGGGTGAAGCAGCCCAGCCTGTCCCAGCTCAGGGCCTTCGCGGCGGTCGCGGAGCATCTGCACTTCCGGGACGCGGCGGCGGCCATCGGGATGAGCCAGCCGGCGCTGTCGGGCGCCGTGTCGGCGCTCGAAGAGGCACTCGGTGTCCAGCTGCTCGAGCGTACGACGCGCAAGGTGCTGCTCTCGCCGGCCGGGGAGCGGCTGGCGGTGCGGGCCGGGGCGGTGCTGGAGGCCGTGGGAGAGCTGATGGAGGAGGCGGAGGCGGCGCAGGCGCCGTTCACCGGAGTGCTGCGGCTCGGGGTCATTCCGACGGTCGCGCCCTATCTGCTGCCGACGGTGCTGCGGCTGGTGCACACCCGCTATCCGGAGCTGGACCTCCAGGTGCACGAGGAGCAGACCTCGTCGCTGCTGGAGGGCCTGGCGGCGGGACGGCTCGACCTGCTGCTGCTCGCCGTGCCGCTGGGCGTGCCCGGCGTGACCGAACTGCCGCTGTTCGACGAGGACTTCGTGCTGGTGACGCACGAAGGGCATCCGCTGGCCGGCCGCGCGGACATTCCGAGGGAGGCGCTGAAGGAGCTGAAGCTGCTGCTCCTGGACGAGGGCCACTGTCTGCGGGACCAGGCGCTCGACATCTGCCGCGAGGCCGGGCGCACCGAGGGCGCGCCGGTGACGACGACCGCCGCGGGCCTGTCGACGCTGGTGCAGCTGGTGGCGGGCGGGCTCGGTGTGACGCTGCTGCCGCGCACCGCGGTGAAGGTGGAGACCGCTCGTAACACCGCGTTGTTCACGGGCGACTTCGCCGTGCCGGCGCCGTCGCGGCGGATCGCACTGGCGATGCGGACGGGAGCGGCCCGCCAGTCCGAGTTCGAGGAGCTGGCGGGCTCGCTGCGGGGCGCGATGAGGCGCCTTCCGGTGCGGGTGGTCGGCGCGGACGCTACTCGGTCCTGAGGCCGTCGGCCCGCATCAGCCGCCACAGCAGCGGCAGGCTGAGCACGGTCACCAGGAGGATCAGGGCCGCGCCGACGCCGGCCACCGGCAGGAAGACCCACCAGTCCTCGACCTGTTTGCCGATCATGCCCAGCAGGACCACGCCGAGTCCGAGGCCGCCGGCCACCGCGAGGCCGAGGCCGAGGGTGATCGGGACGGCCGTCTGCCACAGCACCGACCAGCCCAGCGTGGAGCGGCGGGTGCCGAAGGCGACCAGCGAGGACAGCAGCCGTTTGCGGTCGCGGAGCTGCTCCAGGGTGGTGACGAGGAGCGAGGCCGCGACGAGCAGCATGGTGAGCGTGGCGCCGATCATGATGCCGGTGCGGACGCTGGAGAACTGGGCGTCGCGCTCCAGGTTCTGCAGGGTGCCGACCCGGGTCAGCGGATCGAGGGCGGCGACCGTGTTCCGTACGTGTTCGGGCGCGTCCGGCACCGTCGGGTCGAGCCGGATCATGGCGCCGGCCTGCGGACTGTCGAGCCGGGTGGCGTCGATCGCCTTCGGGGTGGCGAAGACGCCGAACTGGACCAGGCCCATGGGATCGGGGCGGGAGTCCACGGTGCGCGCGGTGTCCGGGATGCGCCAGGTCGGCACCGGACCGGACCGGTGGGTCTGCGGGTCGCGCAGGGCGACGGTCGCGCCGGGCCGCGCGGTCTGCCGCACCCAGGCGTCGTCCGGCCCGGCCTTGCCGTGCGGCAGGGCGACGAAGACGTCGCCGTCCACGCAGGACGGAAGGGTCGCCAGCTCCTTCAGGGAGGCGCAGTCGGCGACGACGAGCGAGGTCACGGGCCCGAACTCCTCGCCCTTGCGCAGCGGCCCGGGCCGCCACGCGTTGGACTCGATGGTGCCGATCACGCCGCTGACGCCGGGAGTGCGCGAGAGCGCGTCGATCGCCCGGCGGGCCGCGTCGCCGCCGCGGGCCGCGACCTTGGTCTCCAGCTGGGCCCGTGCGCTGTCCATGTTCGTGACCCGCATGAAGTCGTTCTGCATGGCCGTGAACAGCATCTGCAGGGCGATCGCGCCGGCCGCCGCGACGACGATGCCGCTGACCGTGCGGGCGGCGGTGCCGCTGCTGAGCTGGAGTCTGCGGGTGGCGAGCTGCCAGGCCACCGGGCCGCCGCGCAGCCGCCGCACCAGCGCCTCCACCAGCCAGGGCAGCAGGGTGGTGAGCCCGACGAGGGCGAGGGTGGCGCCGGCCGCGATGCCGGCGGTGTCGATCTGGGTGGCGGCGATGTCGACCCGGCCGACGGTCGGTACGAGCAGGGCCGCGCCGGCCAGGACGAGGACCAGCCGCCAGGCGAGGCGGCGCCGCCCGGGCGTGGCGGTGCGGACGACGCCGAGCGGTTCGATGGCGACGCCGCGCAGGGCGACGACACTGACGACGACGGCGGCGACGGGCACGGCCGCGACGATCACGGCGGCGAGCCAGGGCACGGGTGACACGTCGGACGGGAAGGCGTTGACGTCCCAGATCTGGACGGTGCCGGCGAGCTGCCGGGCCAGCGCGAACAGGCCGGCGCCGGCGGCGAGTCCGAGCAGGGCGCCGGCGAGGGACTCGCCGGCCGCGATCCGGCGGGTCATGGCGGTGTCCGCGCCGACGAGCCGGAGGGCGGCGAGCCGCCGGTCGCGCTGCTCGCCGCCGAAGCGGACGGCGGTCGCGATGAAGACGAGGACAGGCAGCAGCAGGACGACGCAGGCGATGACGACGAGCAGGAGGAGGAAGCCGTTCATCGGTTCGCCGGGTACGGACCAGCCGTAGCGGTCGCCGCGTCCGGTGGCGTTGTCGGTGGTGAGGATGTCGGTGCCGGCGACGTAGCGGAGTTCGGCCGGGCCGATGAGGCCGGGCTGGGTGAGGGTGCCGACGGTCCTGTACGGCAGGCGGGCGCGCAGGAGTTCCCCGTCGGGCGACTCGAGCAGGGCGCGCAGGGCGGGAGAGACCAGCATCTCGCCGGCCGCGGGCACCTTCGGCGCTCCGGGCGGGACCGGGGCGTGCCGGCTCTCGGGCCGCAGGAGCAGGCCGGTGACGGTCTCGCCGCGGTAGAGCGTGGACTGGTCGGCGTAGAGAAAGGTGTCCGGTCCCGGCCGGGTGATCTCCCGGCTCGCGTCGACGGCGCGGGCGGACTCGCGTACCTCCCGCTGGAACATCATCTGCGGCATGGAGGCGGCGACGAGCAGCAGGGTGACGCCGAGGCCGATGCCGGTGGCGGTGAGGGCGGTGCGGAGCCAGCCGCCGCGGCCGCCGGTGACGGCGAAGCGCGCGCCGAGCGCGAGGTCGCGCGCCCAGACCCGCAGGCCGCCGCGGGTGCGGGTGCGAGTGTCGGCGCGGGCGCCGGCGGTGCCTCGGGTGCCGGTGCCTCGGGTGTCCGAGCCCGCGCGGGTGCCGTCGGTGCCGCGGGGGCCGGTGCCGGTGCCGGTGTCGTCGTGGGAGCCGGTGTCCGCCGTGCCGGGGTCGCTCATACCGCCCACTCCGTGTCCCGTACGGAGCCGTCGCGGACCACGACCTCGCGGTCGGAGTAGGCGGCGACGCGGGCCTCGTGGGTGACCAGGACGACGGCGGCGCCGGTGTCCCGGGAGGCGTCGGTGAGCAGCCGCATCACGCGCTCGCCGTTGAGCGAGTCGAGCGCGCCGGTCGGCTCGTCGGCGAAGATCACCCGCGGTGCGGTGACGAGCGCGCGGGCGACGGCGACCCGCTGGCCCTGGCCGCCGGAGATCTCGCCGGGCCGCTTCGCGGCCACGTCCTCGACCTCCAGGCGGGTGAGCCAGTCGAGGGCCCGGCGCTCGGCGTCCTTGCGCCGTTCGCCGTTCAGCCGCAGCGGCAGGGCGACGTTCTCGACGCAGGTCAGTTCGGGCACGAGCTGGCCGAACTGGAAGACGAAGCCGAAGTCGGAGCGGCGCAGGGCGCTGCGCTGCGCGTCGCTCATCGCGGTGAGCTCGCGGCCGTCGTAGTGGATGGTGCCGGTGTCCGGGCGGACGATGCCGGCGAGGCAGTGCAGGAGCGTGGACTTGCCGGAGCCGGAGGGCCCCATCACGGCGACGACCTCTCCGGCGCGCAGCGCGAAGCCGGCCTCGGTGAGGGCGGCGGTCGGTCCGTAGGTCTTGCCGATCCCGCTCGCCGTGAGCAGCGGCGCGGTGGTCATCGGCGGATCTCCTCGGCGAGCCGGTCGAGGCGGGCGGCGGTGAGTTCCAGCCAGCGCAGGTCGGCCTCCAGGTGGAACAGCGCGTGGTCGCAGATGAGCTGGTCGGCGAGGTCGCCGTCCTTCTTGCGCCGGGTGAGCTCGCGCATCAGGCGCAGGTGCTCGGTGCGCTGGACGTCGAGCAGCTCGGCGGCGCCGCGGCCGGTGAGCAGGGCGAGGACGACCTTGGTGTAGAGCGTGGACTGGAGGTAGGGCTCGGGCTTCTCGGGTGTGGCCAGCCAGTGCGCGACGTCGGTGACGCCGGCTTCGGTGATGGCGTACCGCTTGCGTTCGGGACCGCCGCCCGCCTCCACGCCGTCGACCTCGACGAGGCCGTTCTTCAGGAGCCGGGACATCGTCGAGTAGACCTGGCCGTAGTGCAGGGGCCGGTCGTGGCCGAAGCGCTCGTCGAAGGCGCGCTTGAGGTCGTAGCCGTGGCGCGGGCCGGACTCCAGGAGTCCGAGGAGGGTGTGACCGATGGACATGCCGTCACTGTACACCGGGTGTATACGCACGATGTATAGCCCTGGTCGTACCGCTCGAACGGGCGGAATGTGACCGGCGGCACACAACCAAAGGGCTCCGCCGAGCGTCGGTTCCGTCAGGGGTGGGTGCTCATTCTCACGCCCGGAAAAGCCGGATGGATCGCCCTTTGTCGCGATGGGCGGTGTTAGCTTGCTGAGCTGATTCGAAGACGAGCGGAGCGAACGAGGACATGGGCCGTACGGGCAAGACCCAGGCGAGGAAGGGCGGACGCATACGCCGCCTCTTCACCTGGAAGAAACTCCTGGGCACGTTCTTCGTGGGCTGCCTGCTCGTCATGGGCGCCTTCTACGTGCTCTACCTGATGGTCCCGGTGCCCTCGGCCAACGCGGACGCCACGCTGCAGAGCAACGTCTACAAGTACTCCAACGGCAAGGTCATGGCCCGCACGGGCAAGATCAACCGGGAGATCGTGGGCCTGGAGAAGGTCCCGGTCGACGTCCAGCGCACCTTCGTCGCCGCCGAGAACAAGACCTTCTACAAGGACAACGGCGTCGACATCAAGGGCACCGTCCGCGCCGCCTGGAACACCGTCACCGGCAAGGGCAAGCAGGGCGGCTCGACGATCACCCAGCAGTACGTCAAGAACTACTACCTGAGCCAGGACCAGACGGCCACGCGCAAGCTCAAGGAAATGGTCATCGCGCTCAAGGTCGACCAGCGCATGGACAAGAGCGAGATCCTCGCCGGCTACATCAACACCAGCTACTACGGCCGCAACGCCTACGGCATCCAGGCCGCCGCCCAGGCCTACTACGGCGTCGACGCCACCAAGCTCACCGTCGGCCAGGGCGCCTACCTCGCCTCCGTGCTCCAGGCGCCCAGCCAGTACGACTGGACCTTCGCCGGCCCCGAGGGCCGCAAGCTCGTCGAGCAGCGCTGGAACTACGTCCTCGACAACATGGTCGAGGAGGGCTGGCTGGACGCCGGCAAGCGGGCCGGCCTGAAGTTCCCCGCGCCGCAGAAGCCCAAGGCGCCCAAGGGCATGAGCGGCCAGAGCGGCTACATCGTGGAGGCCGCCAACCAGGAGCTGATGCGCCAGGGCGTCAGCGAGGAGGACCTCAAGGCCGGCGGCTGGACGATCACCCTCAACATCGACGAGAAGAAGCAGAAGAGCCTGGTCAAGGCCGTCGACGAGGAGCTGGAGGCCAAGCTCGACCGCAAGGGCGACAAGAAGGACGCCACCGTCCAGGCCGGCGCCACCTCCGTCGACCCGAAGACCGGCGCGGTCGTCGCCCTCTACGGCGGCGTCGGGGCCACCGAGCACTGGACGAACAACGCCACCCGGCGCGACTACCAGCCCGCGTCCACGTACAAGCCGATCGTGCTCGCCTCGGCGCTCGACAACGGCGCCGAGACCCAGGACGGCCGCAAGATCGGCCTCGGCACGATCTACGACGGCACCAGCAAGCGCCCGGTCGTCGGCAGCAACGTCAGGTTCGCCCCGGAGAACGAGGACGACCAGAACTACGGCCCGGTCACCGTCCAGAAGGCCACCAACAGCTCCATCAACTCCGTCTACGCCCAGATGATCGTGGACGTCGGCCCGACCAAGGCCAAGCAGACCGGCATCGCGCTCGGCCTGAAGGACGGCGCGGACTTCGGCGCCACGCCCTCGATGTCGCTCGGCGTCATGGGCGCCTCGACCATGGACATGGCCGGCGCCTACGCCACCCTCGACAACCACGGCGTCAAGGTCACCCCGACCCTGGTGAAGTCCGCCGAGCACAAGGACCGCAAGGCCGATCCCGTGCAGTCCATCGGCGAGCGGGTCATCAGCCGCGAGGCCGCCGACACCACCACCAAGGCCATGCAGGGCGTCGTCCAGAGCGGCTCCGGCTTCCGCGCCGCCGGTGACTACCAGGCGGCCGGCAAGACCGGCACCTCCGAGAACAACCGCTCGGCCTGGTTCGTCGGCTACACGCCCGAACTGGTCACCGCCGTCGGCCTGTTCGGCGAGGACGCCAAGGGCAACCAGGTCACCCTGACCGACACCATCAACCCGGGCCGCGCCAACGGCGGCCGCACGCCGGCCGAGATCTGGGGCGCCTACACCACCAAGGCGCTCGGCGGCGGCTCCGACGCCACCTTCGACCTGGAGACGGACGGCACCTCCGGCGGCGACGTCGCCCCGACGCCGACCGCGTCCAGCGGCTCGCCGACGCCGTCCACGACGCCCAGCGACGAGAGCACCACGCCGACGCAGCCGCCGACGCCGACCGGCACCACGCCGCCGCAGCCGCCGACGTCCACGGCCACCACTCCGCCGGAGCCCACGCCGACGCGGACCAGGACGACCGATCCGACGATCGCGCCGACCCCGGACGGCGGCGACGCCGTCTTCGACGGCAGACCGGGCCAGTGACAGACGGCGAAGGCCGGACCCTCCGCAAAGGGTCCGGCCTTCGCCGTTCGTCGATCGTGGCCCCACGGCGTCACGGCGGTCGTATGCGGTCGGTCGTACGGCGGTCGTACGGCGCTCAGCGCGCGGCCGTGGCCAGCTCGAACCACACCACCTTGCCGCCCGAAAGCCGGGTCGCGCCCCACCGCCGGGCCAGCCGGTTCACCAGGAACAGCCCGCGGCCGCCCTCGTCGGTGTCCCGCGCCCGCCGCTGACGCGGCAGCTGCGGCGAGTCGTCGCCGACCTCGCAGCGCAGCACGTCGGTGCGCAGCAGCCGCAGCGTCACCGGGCGCTCCGCGTACCGCACGGCGTTGGTGACGACCTCGCTGACCAACAGCTCCACCGAGTCCGTCAGGTCCTCCAGGTCCCAGCGTGCCAGTGCCCGCCGGGCCAGCCTGCGGGCCCGGCCCGGCGCCGCGTCCTCCGGCTCCAGGAACCAGTACGCCACGTCGCTCGGCGCGATCCCGTCGAAGCGGGCCGCGAGCAGCGCGATGTCGTCGTCCCGGTCGCCCGGACCCAGCATGTCGAGCACGTCGTCGCACAGCGCCTCCAGCGGAGGCGAATGGTCCGGGCCGGTCAACTGGGCCGTCGCCGCCAGGCGTTCGCGCAGCTGCTCGATCCCGGTCCACACGTCACGCAGCCGGGACTCCACCAGACCGTCGGTGTAGAGCAGCAGCGTGGCCCCGGCCGGCGCGTCCAGCTCCACCGCCTCGAAGTCGACCCCGCCCACGCCGATCGGCGCGCCCGGCGGCACCCGCAGCACCTCCGCCCGGCCGCCGAGGTGCAGCAGTATCGGCGGCGGGTGGCCCGCGTTGGCGATGGTGATCCGGTGCGAGACCGGGTCGTACACCGCGTACATGCAGGTCGCCATGCGGTTCTCGCCGAGCCGCTGGGCCTGCTCGTCGAGGTGGTGCAGCACCTCCTGCGGCGGCAGGTCCAGGCCGGCCAGGGTCTGCGCGGTGGTGCGCAGCTGGCCCATGATCGCCGCCGAGGTCATGGAGTGGCCCATGACGTCGCCGACGACCAGCGCGACCCGGCTGCCGGGCAGCGGGATCGCGTCGTACCAGTCGCCGCCGACCCGGGCCGTCTCGGCCGCGGGCAGATAGCGCGAGGCGAGCCGCACGCCGGTCGGCTGCGGCAGCGAGTCCGGCAGCATGGTGCGCTGCAGCTCGTCCGCGATGTACGCCTCACGGCCGTACAGCACCGCCTTGTCGATGCCCAGGGCCGTGTGCGTGGCCAGCTGGGCGGCGACGAGCAGGTCGTTCGGCTCGAAGCCGGCCCGCTCGGGCCGGCGCAGGAACACGGCCGCGCCGATCACCCGGCGCCGCCCCCGCAGCGGCGCGAGTATGGCCCGCTGCCCGCCGGGCACCGGATGGTCCGGGCCGAGTAGTTCGGGCAGTGCGGCCCGCGCGGCCGGCGAGTCGCCGGGCACCGGCCGTACCCCGCGCAGCACTTCGGCGAGCGCGCCGCCCGAGCGGACCTCGCACAGTTCCGCCGCGGGCGTCGGGTCGGGATCGGGGACGAGCACCAGCTCCTCGCCCTCCACGTCCGCTAACCGCAGCCGGTCGGTGCGGCGCAGCCGCAGCATGAACGGCTCCGCCGGGCGCTCGTCGCCCACCGGCAGCGGGTCGCGCAGATAGACCAGGATCGCGTCGGAGAAGGTCGGCACGGTCGCCCGGCACAGGCCGAGCACGATCTCGTCGAGGTCGAGGCCGCGCGCGATCCGCCGGGTCGCGGCGCCCACGAAGCGCAGCCGCTCGCCCTCGCGGCGCGCGGCGCCGCCGTCGGGGCCGGGCAGGCCCCCGCCGTTCCCGCCGCCGGGCGCGGGAGCGGGCACGGCGACGGCGGCCGCCGCCGTCGCCGCCGCCGTGTCCTGGCGGGGGCGAGTGCGTTCCTGCGGCCGGTCGGCCATCGCCTTGCGGCCTTCGTGGGAGGTGGGATGCTCCGTCACGCCTGGGATTCCGTCCATCCGGGCCGGTGGTGCGTTGCACGCGCTCTTCTCGCCGATGCCGCTCCTTCGGCGGGGCTAAACCACCGGCACGAGCTCGATGTGGAAGAGGGGGCGGAAGCACCCGCGCACAGGTCCGGCACTGCTCTCCCCCTCATGAAGCAATCATGGCTGACTGGCTGATGACTGACGGTCAGATGGTGCGCCGTGCCGGGTGCGTGACGTGCGGTCCGATCGGTCGGTTGCGTGGTCGGTGCTTGCGGAGGACGATCCTACGTTTGCACCCCCGGGGCGCATCAAGAGTCTCATGGTGCCGTGTGCGCCGGAGTGCGATCCCAGTCCGCGGGCAGTTCGGGAACCGGCCAGGCCGGGTCCGGCCGCCAGTCCTCCCAGCCGTCCGAGAACGGCGCGCCCCAGGCCCCGATCAGCTCGACCGCGGCCGCTCCGGCCCGCCGTACCCGGCCGGCCTGCTCGGGGCCCATCAGCCCGGCCCGCTGCGCCTGGGCGAACTCGTCCTCGTCGCGCCACAGCCAGCTGCGGTCCGGGTAGACGGAGATGTCGAGGAAGTGGTCCTCGGAGTCGATGCCGCCGGCCCAGCGGGTGCGCGGCTCCTCCAGGTTCACGTACCAGCTGCGGAAGCGCCAGCCGCGCTCCCAGAACAGCCACACCGACCACGGGTCGCCGGGCGCGGCCAGCTTGAGCACGCCGGTGCCGTGCCAGTGGGCGCGGGTGGTGGTGCGGGGCGCCGTGTAGCGGGTGGCGAGCGGCTCCTCGTGGACGGGCGTGCCGTCGGCCAGGACCGGTTTGACGCATTCGGTGCCGGGTGCCATCCAGACCGCGAGCAGCTCAGGGGTGTCCTGGACCACGGTCACCGGACGGCAGATGTGCACGTCGCCGGTGCCGTTGTCGCGGTAGCGCCAGAGGATGTGATCCCCCGGCGCCCAGTGCTGGGGGCGGCCCGATCCTGTCATGCGCAGATCTTAGGGGCGGGCCCCCGGCACCGCTGCGGCGAAGGTCACGGTTGAGTCAGCGAAGGGCCGGCGGCGGGCCGGACGGTGTCCGGGGCGGCCGGGCCGCGGGCCCGTGCCGGGTCAGGGCCGGGTCATGCGCAGGACGTCCAGGGCCTCGTCGAGCTGCTCGAGGGTGAGGTCGCCGCGCTCCACGTAGCCGGACTCCAGGACGACGTCCCTGATCGTCTTCCGCTCGGCCAGCGACCTCTTGGCGACCTTGGCGGCCTCCTCGTAACCGATGTACTTGTTCAGCGGGGTGACGACGGAGGGCGAGGACTCGGCGTACTCGCGGGCCCGTTCGACGTTGGCGGTGATGCCGTCGACGGTGCGGTCGGCGAGGAGCCGGGAGGCGGCGGCGAGCAGCCGTACGGACTCCAGGACGTTCTTGGCGATCACCGGGAGCATCACGTTGAGCTCGAAGTTCCCGGCCGCGCCCGCCACCGCGACCGTGGTGTCGTTTCCGGTCACCTGCGCGGCGACCATGAGGACCGCCTCGGGGATGACCGGATTGACCTTGCCCGGCATGATCGACGAACCGGGCTGGAGGTCGGGCAGATTGATCTCGGCCAGGCCGGTGCGCGGGCCGCTCGCCATCCAGCGCAGATCGTTGGCGATCTTCGTGAGGGACACCGCGACGGTCCGCAGCTGCCCGGACGTCTCCACCAGGCCGTCGCGCGCGCCCTGGGCTTCGAAGTGGTCGCGGGCCTCGGTGAGCGGCAGACCGGTGGCGCGGGCGACCTCGGCGATGACGGCGGCCGAGAAGCCGGGCGGCGTGTTGATGCCGGTGCCCACCGCGGTGCCGCCGAGGGGGAGTTCGGCGAGCCGCGGCAGGGCGGCGCGCAGCCGCTCGATCCCGTACCTGACCTGCGCCGCGTAACCGCCGAACTCCTGGCCGAGGGTGACCGGAGTGGCGTCCATCAGGTGGGTCCGGCCGGACTTCACGACGTCCGAGAATTCGGCTGATTTCCGCTCCAGGGCGGCGGCGAGGTGGTCGAGCGCCGGGACGAGGTCGTGGGTGACGGCGGCGGTGGCCGCGATGTGGATGGAGGACGGGAAGACGTCGTTGGACGACTGCGAGGCGTTGACGTGGTCGTTGGGATGCACCTCCCGGCCCTCGGGCAGGCGCTCGGTCGCCAGGGTGGCGATCACCTCGTTGGTGTTCATGTTGGAGGAGGTGCCGGAGCCGGTCTGGAAGACGTCCACCGGGAAGTGCGCGTCCCAGCGGCCCTCCGCGACCTCCTCGGCCGCCGCCGCGATCGCCTCCGCCCGGTCCTCGTCGAGCACGCCGAGCTTCGCGTTGACCTTGGCGGCGGCGGCCTTGATCCGGGCGAGGGCCTCGATGTGGGCCCGTTCCAGCCGCTGTCCGGAGATCGGGAAGTTCTCCACCGCGCGCTGGGTCTGGGCGCGCCACTTGGCGTGCGCCGGGACCCGCACCTCACCCATGGAGTCGTGCTCGATCCGGTAGCCGCCGGAGCCGGTGCTGTCGTCGTTCATGTTCTTCAACCTCCCGCAAAAGTTGAGCAGTTGTCTTGTTCGACGTATTCCCAAGTCGTTTACCGGCCAGTAAAAACCGTGGGTAACCCCACTTCCAGGAGGCGCAATGACGCGCACCAGGTACAGACTCAGCTGGCCGATCGCGGCCGTCGCCGCCGCCGCGGCGGCCCTCGGCAGCATGACGGCCGCCACGCCCGCCGGTGCGGCCGACACGAGCACCACCGCCCGATCCGCGGCCGGAATCACCTCCGTACCGCTCTCGCCCGAGCTGGAGGCGATCCGGGCCGCCGAGGCCACCAGGATCTACGGCAGCCCCGAGGAGCGCCCGCTCGCCCAGCGGAAGACCGGGCTGATCTCGCTGGGCGACAGCGAGATCTCCGGCGAGGGCGTCGGGACCTACGAGTCGCCCACCAACGGCCCCACCAACTGGTGCCACCGCTCGCCCGACGCCGCCATCCACCGCACCGGCATCCCCGCGGACCTCACGTTCAACGTGTCCTGCTCCGGCGCCTACACCGGCAACATCCGCATCGGCGGCTCGAAGCAGTACGCCGACGAGCTCGTCCAGAGCGACAACCTGGCCGTCAAGGCCCGCAACACCCGCATCAAGATGGTCGTGCTCGTCGCCGGCGCCAACGACGACCTCCAGTTCGGCCCCGTGATGACCGACTGCGTCCAGCGCTACCTGCTCCTCCAGGGCGCCTGCGAACCGAAGTACGCGCCCGGCTGGCAGGCCCGCGTCGACGCCCTCGTCCCCAAGGTCGAGCAGACCGTCCGCGACCTCAGGACCGTGATGCGCGACGCCGGATACGCCGACGGCGACTACAAGCTGGTCCTCATGGGCTACCCGAGCCCCATCGGACCCGACTTCTACGACAACCCGAACTTCCCCGGCAAGCTTTCCTGCGGCGGCCTCGGCTACGACTCCGACACCAAGTGGGGCCGCAACACCGCCGTCCCCGCCTTCGAGCGCGGCATGCGCAAGGCGGCCGCCGACACCGGCGCCGTCTTCCTGGACAACTCGCGGCTCTTCCACGGCCACGAGGTCTGCATGGAGGACACCTGGGCCCGCGGCCTCTACATCGACCTCTCCAAGCCCGGCACGCCCGACGAGAACTCCGTACGCCAGTCCTTCCACCCCAACAAGAGCGGCCACGCCGCCTTCGCGTCCTGCCTCACCCAGATCTACGCCACGGGCCTGCGCGAGGCCGGCTGCGCCGACGTCAACTCCACCGGAACGCCCACCCTCTTCCCGCTCGCCTGGGACGACGCGTACAAGCCGCTGAGGAACGCGGCCACCGGCAACTGCCTCGACGTCAACGCCTCCGAGTCCGCCAACGGCACCGCCGTCCTCGGCTGGGACTGCCACGGCGGCCGCAACCAGGGCTGGTGGTACGACTCCGCCCGCCGCACCGTCCACACCCAGCTCACCCAGGACCGCTGCCTGGACGTGCCCGGCGCGGCCTACCAGGCCGGCACGGCGCTCATCCTCTGGAACTGCCACGGCGCCGCCAACCAGGGCTTCGTGCGCGACGGCGACACCCTCCGCCCGGCCGCCGCGACTGGGCTGTGCCTGACCCAGGGCGCGGCGCGGGAGCCGGTCCGGCTGCAGAACTGCAACGGCTCGGCGAACCAGCGGTTCGTCGCGTAACGACGCCCCACGCGGGCGGCCCCCGTCTCCTCGCGGGGCGGGGGCCACGGCCGTGCTCAGAGCGGCTTGAGGCTGGTCCGGGCCAGCTCGTACGCCGGACGCATCTCCTTGTGCTCCTCGCTGTCGAGGCCGCCGAGGTGCACGATGACCGTGCCCTTCGCGCTCTCGACGGCGAAGGCCCGCTCCTCCTTGGTCTCGTCCAGGAGCTCGCTGTGCACCGAGTACACGACCTCGACGGCCGGCAGGGCGCCCGCCTTCGTCTCCTTGTAGACGGCTCCCGTGGAGCCCTTCTCCGCCTTCACGAAGCCCTCGAGCGTCGCCCGCGCGGCGCCCTTCGGAGCGGTCCACACCCTCAGGAAGCCGATGTTGCCCGCGGGCTTGGCGTCCACCTCGCAGCGGACGGTCGCCGGGCCCTGGCGGGTCAGCTCCGCGAACTCCGGGTTCTCCGGGTCCCTGACCGCCTTCGGCCGCCAGTCCTTGGCCAGCGAGAAGGAGACGGGCAGCGCGCAGGCCGTGCCGGCCCCGCCGAGGCTGCCGGCCGCCGGCGCGGCGCCGACGGCCGTGTCCGGGCTCTTCGACGGTTCGCCGGTGGCCGACGCGGTGGCCGGCGCGGTGGCCGGCGGGGCGGCCGGATCCCCGGTCGCGGCCGTGCCGCAGCCGGTCAGCAGGAGCCCCGCCGCCAGCAGGGCGACGGGAACCGCCGTACGTATGGGTGCTCTCTCAGGCATGCGCTCATCATCCACGAACGGGTGCGGGCCTCCGTCGACGGCCTGACAATGGCGGAAGGCCTCGGGGAGATCCGCCACCCACGGGAGGCAGCACATGTCGCGCAGCTTCAGGAGGATCGGCGTTTTCGGCGCCTGCGCGGTCACCGCGGTGACGCTCGCCACCGCCGTGCCGGCCGCCGCCCACGACGACGGCGACGGCTTCGACTTCACGCTCTACGCCAAGGAGGTCGGCGACGGCAACGCTCCCGGCGGCACCGGGAGCAGCGGCCCGCCGCCCAAGGTCGGGGACACCTTCACGTTCGCGGACGACCTGTTCAAGACCAAGGGCGGGGACAAGGTCGGCCGGGACGGCGGGACGTGCGCGGTCGTGCGCACCTCCGACAGCCAGGTCGACGCGACCTGCTCGGGCACCTTCGTCCTGAACGGCGGCCCGGGCGGCCAGCTCACCGCCCAGACCCTCACCACGTTCAGCACCGGCGCGCAGACACCGGCCGCCTTCGACATCGCCGTCACCGGCGGCACCGGCGACTTCAAGAACGCGCACGGCTACATCCGGGTGACACCCGACGGCGACTACGAGCGGATGGAGTTCCACATCACCAACCGCTGAGCATCACCGAGCGCCGAGCATCACGGACCGCTGAGCACCGCCGACCGCTGAGCCGACCCGGCGTCACGACAGCTTGCCGCCGTAGTCGGGCAGCTTGAAGGTGCGCTCGGCGTGGCCGCCGACCAGGTCGGTGGTGTTGTTGCCGATGTTCGCGACGATCGTGTAGCCCTTGGCCTCGATCTCCGCGCGCTTCTCCGTCTTGTACGCGCTGACCTCGGCGAACAGGTCGGGCAGGGAGCGCACGTAGAGGCCGTCGACCGGATAGCCGGCCTTCCTCAGGTTCCAGTCGGTCAGGGAGTGGATGATGCCCGGCCGGGCGGTGACGAAGAAGACGGCCACACCGCGGTCGTGGGCGTCGCGCACCAGGTCGCGGACATCGGCGATGGCGGGCGTCGGCAGCTCCCAGAACGGGTGGAAGTCCGTCTCCAGCGAGCTGTTGTCGATGTCCAGGACGATGGCCTGCTTCTCGCGGCCGGCGTCCTGGGCGCGCGCCTCGATGTACGGGCGGGCCTCGGCGACCACCGCGGCCACGTCCTTGCGCCAGGTGCCGTAGTCGACGTCCTTGAGGGCGGCGGCCGAGGTGACGTGGCTGTCGGGGTCCGCGGCGGAGGCGGCGGGCGCGACGCCGACGACGAGGACGGCGGTCAGGCCAAGGGCGGCGGCGGTCCTGGCCGCCTTGGCCTGGGTGGCGGCGGAAGGCGCGGCGGAGGGCATGGGGGGCTCCCGAGGTGGTCGACCGGCTCAGTGGTTGACATGCTCGCGTCTCATACTGGCCAGTAGGGGGCCGCAGGGCTACCAGTCGGTAGCGAAAATCTGACCGGAGATCGACCGAGGGGCCGCCCGACCGCCGCCCGAGGGCGGCGGTCGGGCCGAACGGACCGGTCCGTCGCCGTACGTCAGCCGACGAGGCCCTCCTCGAAGCGGAGGTAGCGCTCGACGGAACGGGCCAGGACCTCGTTGCCGCCCGACGTCACGACCCGGTCCCACCACGCGCCGTAGATCCGCTCGAAGCGGTAGCCGGCGAGCAGGTCGGCGGCGGCGCGGACGGCGTCCGGACGCTCCGGGATGTGGTTGGCGTAGCTGTACATCAGCGTCACCCAGCGGCTGTCCGGGCAGACGTTGACCACGTCACCGGTGAACAGTGCGCCCTCGCCCGCGCTCCAGTGCAGCACCGCGCTGCCCGGGAAGTGCACGCCCGGATTGATCAGCGTCAGCTCGTCGGACAGCTGAAGCGTCCGCCCGCTCCAGAACCGCACCGCCGGATCGGGCCGGCCCACCCACCGCCGGTCCGCCTCGTGCAGATGGACCGGCGCGTCGAAGGCGTGCGCCCACTCCACCATCGTCGAGTAGAAGTGCGGATGGCTGATCGCGATGTGGTCGATGCCGCCGAGCTCCTCGACGGCCCGCACCATCGCGTCGTCGAGGTACGGCACGCAGTCCCACAGCACGTTCCCGGCCGAGGTGCGCAGCAGCAGCGCGCGCTGGCCGATCGCGAACGACGGCGTGTAGCCGACGCCGAGCACGTCCGGGCCCTGCTCCTCGAAGCGCCCGGTGTGACCCTCGGCGCGCAGCTCCGCGAGGCTCGTCCACTGCTGCCCGTCGGCGCCCACGTACTGCCGCTCGTCGAGGCAGACGGGACAGTCCGGGCGCGCGGCGGCGTACTGCGTGCCGCAGGTGCGGCAGATCGGAAGCGTCAGGAGCGCGGTGTCAGCCACGGACGCCTCCGGACAGCTCGGCGAGGACGTACGGGCGGCTCGGCCGCCAGCCGAGCTCGTCCACGGCGCGCCGGCCCGACACCACCTGGTCGAGCGCGAGCGCCTCGGCGAACGGCGCGCCGAGCACCTCGGCGGCCCGCGCCTCCGGCCACGGCTCGGCCCGGCCCGCTCCGCCCGCGGCGACGTCCGCGGCGGCGGCGACGGCCGCCACCGGGACCGACTCGTGCGCCACACCGTGCAGGACCGTGCCCTCCTCGGCCTTGGTCAGCGCGAGGGCGTACAGCTCGGCGAGGTCGTCCACGTGCACCATCGGCCAGCGGGTGGCGACCGGGCCGACGTAGCGGCCGGTGCCGTGCTCCCGGGCCCAGCCGGTCATCAGGGCCGGGATGCCGCCGCCCCGGCCGTACACGATGCCCGGGCGTATCACCACCGCGCGCACGCCGTCCCCGGCCGCGGCCAGCACCCGCTGCTCGATCCGCGGCCGGTAGCCGACGATGCCGATCGGGTCGGTCGCCGACTCCTCGTCGGCCACCGCGTCGCCCGTGGCGCCCAGCACCCACACGCCGCTGGTGTAGACGAACGCCCGGCCGGTGCCGCGCAGCGGGCCGGTCAGCGCGTCGAGGGCGGCCGTGTCCACGGCCTCGTCGCCGGTCGGCGTCGCCAGGTTCACCACCGCGTCCACGTCCTGCGTCACCGCGGCGCGCAGCGAGTCCGGATCGGTCAGGTCACCCACCCGCACCGGCACGTCGGCGCCCAGCGCGGACGCGTCCTTCACCAGAGGGACCACGTCGTGGCCCTCCAGGGTCAGCCGCGACACCACTGCGGAACCGATGTAGCCGGTGGCTCCCAGCACCAGAACCTTCATGCCCCACTCCCGTCGTCGATCGTCGAACGGTAGGAACACTAGGAACCGGGCCGGGGCCCGCGGATCCGTCAGATGACCGGGGTGCCCTACCGGGCCCTGGCACGGATGCCCGCCCCGTCAGCCCGGGTTCGGGCCGATGCCCAGACCCAGGTCCGGGCCCGGGTCCGGACCGAGGCCCGGGTCCAGGCCCAGGTCCAGGGCGCCCAGCGCGCCGAGCGCGGCCCGCGACGTCACGCCCAGCTTCGGATAGGCGTTGGACAGGTGATAGCCGACCGTGCGGGGACTGAGGAACAGCCGCGCGCCGATCTCCCGGTTGCTCAGGCCCGTCGCCGCCAGCCGCACCACCCGCAGCTCCTGCGGAGTCAGCCGGCCCGCGAGATCCGGCCCGGCCGGCGACGGGGCCGGAGCGGCGCCGACCGCCCGCAGCTCCGTGCGCGCCCGGTTCGCCCACGCCCGCGCCTGCGTCCGCTCGAAGGCGCCGAGCGCCGCCGTCAGCGCCTCCCGGGCCGCCGCCCGCCGCTTCGCCCGCCGCAGCCACTCCCCGTACAGCAGCCGCGTCCGCGCCTCCTCGAACGGCCGGCCGTCGCCCTCGTGCGCGTCGAGCGCCCGCTCGTACCACCGCTCCGCCTGCTCGTCCGGCGCACGCAGGGCCCGGCAGCGCAGCTCCACGGCCCGCGCCCACGGCGTCCCGGCGGATATCGCCCACCGGGTGAAACGCTCCTGCGCCGGACCTGCCTCGGCGGCCCGGCCGGCCCGCACGGCCGCCTCCACCTGGTCGGGCAGGCTGTGCACGGCGAGCATCAGATGCCGGTACGGACCGTCGGTGAGCGCGGCGAACCGCCGCAGCGCGTCGTCGTAGCGGCCGAGCCCGAGGTCGAGCATGCCCCGCGCCCTCGACTGCGAGACCGCGTGCGGGACGACACCGGCGCCGAGTTCGCCGCCCGGCTCCGCCACGCCGGCCTCGTCACCGTCCAGCGCGGCGAGCAGGGACAGCACGGAGCTCAGCAGCGAGGCGAGATGACGCTGCCCGGTGTCCAGCGCGATCTCCAGACCCTCCACCGCCGTCGTGTACGCGTCCCGGTGCCGGCCCAGGAACAGCCGGCAGCGCGCGAGCCGCAGCAGCACCCGCGGCAGCACACCCACCGCGCCCTCCGCACGGCACTCCTGCTCCAGGGCCACCGCCTCGTCCAGCACGCCCCGGTACTCGCCGAGCAGCATGTCCCAGCCGTGCAGCCGCACCTGGTCCGCCAGACTGCGCTCGTGCCGGGTGCGCACCACGTAACCGGCGAACTCCCGGATCGCCGCCGCGCCCACCACCGGATCACCCGCCAGCGCGTCCAGCACACCGCCCGCGCCCCGCCGCACCGGGCAGTCGCCGAAATCCAGACCGGCCACCCGCGCCCGGGTGTCCCGGGCCGCCGCCACCGGATCCGGCGCGTCCCACGCCATCGCCGCCGACTCGAACAGCAGCCACGCACCCGTCGCCGGCCGGTGCGGCGTCACCTCGCGGGTCGCCTCGACCAGCAGCAGCCGCGCCGACTCCGCCCGGCCCCGGCTGTGCTCGAGCGCCGCCCGCACGCTCGCCAGCCGCGCCAGGGCCGGCGGACTGCTCACCGCGCCCGCCTCGTCGGCGAGCGACGCCGCCAGCTCCACCTGCCCGGCCTCCGCCGCCGCGGCCGCCGCGGCGGCCAGCCGCAGCGAACGCGACTCCGGATCCTCGGTCAGCCGCGCCGCCCGGCGATAGGCCGCCGCCACCGCCGCCCGGCCGCCCCGCGAACGGAACAGCTCCGCGCTGCGCTCCAGTTCGGCGGCGACCTCCTCGTCGTAACCGACGGTGGCCGCCGCCAGGTGCCAGGCCCGGCGGCCCATGTCGCCGCCCGCGGGCGCCGCGTCCGCCAGCGCCCGGTGCGCGGCCGTCCGCTCGGCCAGCACCGCGCCCTGATACGCCGCGGCCCGCACCAGCGGATGACGGAAGACCAGCCGGCGCCCGGCCACCCGCACCAGGTCCGCCGCCTCCGCGGGCCCGAGGTCCCCGGCGCCCGCCCCGAGCCGGGCCGCCGCCGCGAGCACCAGGGCCACGTCACCGGTGTCGTCGGCCGCCGCGACCGTCAGCAGCAGCCGGGTCGGCGCGGGCAGCGCCCGGATCCGCTCGTCGAAGATCCGCCGCACCCGCCAGGACGCCGGCAGCACGGCGATCTCCCGCGCGTCCAGCGGCTCGCTGCCGTCCCGCTGAGCCGCCGTCAGCGCGCCGACCAGCTCCACCAGGGCCAGCGGATTGCCCTGCGCGAGGCCGAGGATCCGGCTGCTCACCGCCGCGTCCAGACCGGGTGCGTGGCCGGCGAGCAGCGCCGCGCCCTCCTCGTCGCTCAGCGGCCCCAGGTGCAGCAGCGGCAGGCCCGGCGCGCCGTCGAAGGCCGGCGAACCCTCGCGCGCGGCGAACACCATGGCCACCCGGCCCACACCGAGCCGGCGGGCCGCGAAGAGCAGCGCGTCGACGGTCTCCAGGTCGAGCCAGTGCGCGTCGTCGACCAGGACCACCACCGGGCGCTCCTCGGCCAGTTCGCCGAGCAGGCTCAGCGTCGCCGCCCCGACCAGGAAGCGGTCACCGGCCGGCGCGTCCTCCGAGGCGATCGCGCCGCGCAGCGCCCGCAGCTGGCGCTCCGGCAGGTTCCGGGCGCGGTCGAGCGTGCCGCGCAGCAGCACCTGGAGTCCGGCGTACGGAAGCGCCGCCTCCGACTCCACGCCGGAGCAGCTCAGCAGCAGCCCGGCCTCGCCCGCCAGCGCGCCGACCCGTTCCAGCAGGGCCGTCTTTCCCGACCCCGCCTCGCCGCGGACCACCACGGCCCCGCCCCGGCACTCCGCCGCTCCGGCCAACAGCCGTTCCAGCGCGGCCAGTTCCCGGGCCCGCCCGCTCAGTCCCCCGTCGTCGGCCATCGGTATGCCCCCCTCGTGCCCCGCCGCCTCGTGCCGATCATGGTGTCACCCCGCCGGAACGGGACGGGACCCCGCCGGAACGAGGCCGGCCCCCGGCGGAACGGGACAGGCCCCCGGCACGGAGCCGAGGGCCTGTCGGGTGCGGCGCGGACCCAGCCTGCGCGGACTCGGTCTGCGCGGACTAGCCGAGACCGGGGCCGCGGACCGGGATGTGGGTGAACGTCGGCTCCGGGGCCGGGTTCTGGAAGAAGTCGTTGCCCTTGTCGTCCACGACGATGAACGCCGGGAAGTCCTCGACCTCGATCTTCCAGACCGCCTCCATGCCGAGCTCCTCGTACTCGACGACCTCGACCTTCTTGATGCAGTCCTGGGCCAGGCGCGCCGCCGGGCCGCCGATCGAGCCCAGGTAGAAGCCGCCGTGCGTGCCGCAGGCGTCCGTGACCTGCTTGCTGCGGTTGCCCTTGGCCAGCATGACCTTGGAGCCGCCCGCCGCCTGGAACTGCTCGACGTAGGAGTCCATGCGGCCGGCCGTGGTCGGGCCGAAGGAGCCGGAGGCGTAGCCCTCGGGCGTCTTGGCGGGGCCCGCGTAGTAGACCGGGTGGTCCTTCAGGTACTGCGGCATCTCCTCGCCCGCGTCCAGGCGCTCCTTGATCTTGGCGTGCGCGATGTCGCGCGCCACGACCAGCGGGCCGGTCAGCGACAGGCGCGTCTTGACCGGGTACTTGGTGAGCTCGGCGAGGATCTCGTCCATGGGCTGGTTGAGGTCGATCTTCACGACGTCGCCCTCGGTCTCGAGGTGCTCGTCCGTGGTCTCCGGCAGGAAGCGCGCCGGGTCGGTCTCCAGCTGCTCCAGGAAGACGCCCTCGGCGGTGATCTTCGCGACGGCCTGGCGGTCGGCCGAGCAGGACACGGCGATCGCGACGGGCAGCGAGGCGCCGTGGCGGGGCAGGCGGACCACACGGACGTCGTGGCAGAAGTACTTGCCGCCGAACTGCGCGCCGATGCCGATCTTCTGCGTCAGCTCGAAGACCTTCTCCTCCAGCTCCTTGTCGCGGAAGCCGTGTCCGGTCTCGGCCGAGCCCTCGGTGGGCAGCTCGTCCAGGTAGTGCGCGGAGGCGTACTTGGCGGTCTTCAGCGCGAACTCGGCCGAGGTGCCGCCGACGACGATCGCGAGGTGGTACGGCGGGCAGGCGGCCGTGCCGAGCGAACGGATCTTCTCCTCCAGGAACTTCATCATGGAGGCCTCGTTCAGGACCGCCTTGGTCTCCTGGTAGAGGAACGACTTGTTGGCGGAGCCGCCGCCCTTGGCCATGAAGAGGAACTTGTAGGCGCCGCCGTCGGTCGCGTACAGCTCGATCTGCGCGGGCAGGTTCGAGCCGGTGTTCTTCTCCTCCCACATCGTCACCGGGGCCATCTGGGAGTAGCGCAGGTTGAGCTTGGTGTACGCGTCGTAGATGCCCTTGCTGAGGGCCTCCTCGTCGCGGCCCGAGGTGAGGACGTTCTGGCCGCGCTTGCCCATCACGATCGCGGTGCCGGTGTCCTGGCACATGGGCAGGACACCCGCGGCGGCGATGTTCGCGTTCTTCAGCAGGTCGAGCGCGACGAACTTGTCGTTGCTCGACGCCTCCGGGTCGTCGATGATCTTCCGCAGCTGGGCCAGGTGCGCCGGGCGCAGATAGTGCTGGATGTCGTGGATCGCCTCGGCGGCCAGCTTGCGCAGCGCCTCCGGCTCGACCTTGAGGAACGTGCGGCCGTCGGCCTCGAAGGTGGAGACACCTTCGGAGGTCACCAGGCGGTAGGGCGTGGTGTCCTCTCCCAGCGGGAGCAGATCGGAGTACGCGAACGCAGGGCCGGAGGGGCGGGAAACAGGGGACATGACGGCGGCCATTCCTCACTCGGCAGACAGCAGCGCCGCCTCCGTTGGCGGCGCGCCCTCCAGCGTATGACGCGCCCACGGGCCCGATCCTGTGAGGTAAGGCTCACTCGGCGCCGGAACCCCGCCGGATTGGCGTGTTTCCGGCCCGGCGGGAAGTTGTCCACAGGCCGAGAGTTGTCCACAGGACACGCACGCGACCCCTGGTCGCGATCTATCGCGTTTCGCTAGGCTGGCGCCGTGGACCTCGAAAAGCAGCCTCAGCAGCCGCCCGCGCCCGCGCCCCGGCCCGGCTTCGCCGATCCTCAGGGCTCGCTGCGCGCCTCGGACGCCGACCGGGACCGGATCGCGGACATCCTCGGCCAGGCCCTGGCGGAGGGGCGGATCGACGCCGAGGAGCACTCGGAGCGGATCGACGCCGTCTACGGCGCCAAGACCGTCGGCGAGCTGGAGCCGATCGTGCGGGACCTGCCCGCCGCCGGCGCCCGCCCGGCCTCCGCGCCCGAGCCGCTCTACGGTCCGGACGACTCCCAGGGCCCCGCGGACAACCTGATCGCGGTCTTCTCCGTCACCACCCGCAAGGGCCGCTGGCGGGTGGGCCGCAGGACCAACGCCTTCTCGCTGTTCGGCAGCGTCGAGATCGACCTGACCGAGGCGATCTTCACCCAGCGTCTCACCACGATCAACGCGACCTCGGTCTTCGGCAACGTCGAGGTCCGCGTCCCGGAGAACGTGACGCTGCGCGGCAGCGGCACGGGCATCTTCGGCAACTTCGAGGTGGTGACCCTGGAGGGCTCCGACCCGCAGGCCCCGGTCGTCGTGGTCAACGGCTACGCCTTCTTCGGCAACGTGGACGCCAAGCCCAGGCGCGGCAAGTGGATCACCGACCTGCAGAACAGGGTTCAGGACAAGTTGCGCAAGCATCTCGGCCACTGACCCTCGCGTTCCGCTTGTCGCGGGTGACCGGAATTCGCCGTCCGGTGTCCGCGCTGCGGAACAGCGCGGCACGCAGTGCATAGGCGCGCGCACAGCGGGTAGGGCTGGGGCATCGTCGCTCGTTCGCTCGCGGAAGCCGTCGTCAGGAGTAGACCGTGCTGCACACGCCGCATCAGCCCCTCCGGGTCGCCGCCGCCGTGCCGCCCCAGCGCACCCCCGCTCGGGAGGACGAGGCCGGCCCCTGGCACACGGAAGCGGTCTGCCGCCGGGACGAGGCCGGACTCTTCTTCGCGCCCTCCAAGGAGCCCACGGCCGCCCGGCTCTCCCGTGAGGAGGCCGCCAAGCAGGTCTGCGCCCGCTGCCCGGTGATGGTCGAGTGCCGCGAGCACGCGCTGCTCCAGCCGGAGCCGTACGGCGTGTGGGGCGGCCTCACCGCCGCCGAGCGCCGCGTGGTGCTCGCCCGCCGCCGTCGCCGCGAGGTCGAGCTCCGCAAGGCCGCGGCGGCCGAGCGGATCGCCAAGGCCGGCTGACGGGTCCACGGCCCGTACGGGAAGGGGCGCTCCCACCGCACATGGGGGCGCCCCTCTTCGTACCGTCGCGGACGGGGGGGCGGGGCGGCCCGGCCTTCCGGTGGCCCGGTTCCGGCCCGCCCCGCCCGCTCCCGGGCTACTTCGCCCGGTCGAAGTCGATCTTGCTGTACGCGCGCAGCTTCGACAGCCGGTGCGTGGAGTCGATCTGGCGGATCGTGCCGGACTTCGAGCGCATGACGAGCGACTGGGTGCTCGCCGTCTCGGAGCGGTAGCGCACGCCGCGCAGCAGCTCGCCGTCGGTGATGCCGGTGGCGACGAAGAAGACGTTGTCGCCGCTGACCAGGTCGTGGGTGCTGAGCACGCGGTCCAGGTCGTGCCCGGCGTCGAGGGCCTTCTGGCGCTCGGCCTCGTCCTTGGGCCACAGCTTGCCCTGGATCACACCGCCCAGGCACTTTATGGCGCAGGCCGAGATGATGCCCTCGGGCGTGCCGCCGATGCCCATCAGCAGGTCGACGCCGGTGCCCTCGCGGGCGGCCATGATGGAGCCGGCCACGTCGCCGTCGGAGATGAACTTGATGCGGGCGCCGGTCTCGCGGATCTCCTTGACGATGCCCTCGTGGCGCGGGCGGTCCAGGATGACCACGGTGACGTCCTCGGCCGTCATGCCCTTGGCCTTGGCGACCCGGCGGATGTTGACCGAGGCGGGCGCGTTGATGTCGACGAAGTCGGCGGCCTCGGGGCCGGTGACCAGCTTGTCCATGTAGAAGACCGCGGACGGGTCGAACATGGCGCCGCGGTCGGCGGCGGCGAGCACGGCGATCGCGTTCGGCATGCCCTTGGCGTTGAGCGTGGTGCCGTCGATCGGGTCGACGGCGATGTCGACCTCGGCGCCGGTGCCGTCGCCGACCCGCTCGCCGTTGAACAGCATCGGGGCTTCGTCCTTCTCGCCCTCGCCGATGACGACGACGCCGTTCATCGAGACGGTGGAGATCAGGGTCCGCATGGCGTTCACGGCCGCGCCGTCCGCGCCGATCTTGTCGCCGCGGCCGACCCAGCGGCCCGCGGCCATCGCGGCGGCCTCGGTGACCCGGACCAGTTCGAGGGCGAGGTTGCGGTCGGGGGCCTCGGGGGAGACCTCGAGCTCGGGCGGCAGGTGGTGCTCGGTCATCGGAGCGCACCTTTCTGTACGGCGACGGCCGGGGAACGGAGGGTTGCCTGTGACTCTATCGTCAGGTCGACAAATTGAGCAGAGGGGCCCACGTATGAGCACACCACCATGATGCGACCATGGTGGGCGTGGCAGGTATGCGAGGCAGGCAGACGGTACGCGGGATGTTCCAGTCCCTTGCGGTGATCATGGTCGCCGCGGGCGTGATGTATCTCTTCATCCCGCACGACGAGAAGGCGAGCCCGGTCCAGGCCAAGGACTACCGGGTGGAGCTGCTGACGGCCCAGCGGGCGGCGCCGTACCCGGTGCTGGCCCCGGAGGGCCTCGGCGAGGAGTGGAAGGCGACGGTCGTCTCGTACCGGCGCGAGGACCACGACGCCTGGCGGCTCGGCTTCCTCGACCCGGACACCCAGTACGTGGCGGTCAACCAGTCCACCGAGGATCCGGCGAAGTACGTGCCCGAGGTCACGCTCCAGGCGAAGAACTCGGGCAAGACCCAGACGGTCGGCGGGCAGGTCTGGCAGCGCTGGGAGGGCCCGAAGTACGACGCCCTGGTGCGCTCCGAGGGCGGCGCGACGACCGTGGTGACGGGGACGGCATCCTTCGACCGCCTCGCGCAGCTGGCGGGCGCGCTGCAGCCGCAGAAGGCACAGAAGGCGTAGAAGGCGTAGCAGGCTTAGCGGGAGCCCGGAAGGGCGCGCGCTGAAGGGCGCGCGGGTATGTGGAAGGGCCCCCGGTGCGGTGCACCGGGGGCCCTTCCGTACGTCCGGGAGCCGATCAGACGGTGGTGATCACGTCGTCGTAGGCCAGACGGGGAGAGCGCGGGAACCAGGCGTCCTCGCCCGGCTTGCCGATGTTGACGACCATCAGCGGGGTGTGGTCGTCGTCCAGGAACTCCTTCTGGAGACCGGCGAAGTCGACACCCGTCATCGGGCCGGCGGCCAGACCCGCGGCGCGGACGCCGATGATGAAGTACGCGGCCTGGAGGGCGGCGTTCAGGAGCGCGGAGGACTCACGGGCCGGGCGCTCGGCGAAGAACATGTCCTTGGCCTGCGGGAAGTGCGGGAGCAGGGCCGGCAGCTCCTCGTGGAACTCGTTGTCCGCGGAGAGGATCGCGACCAGCGGGGCGGCCTTGGTCTTGGCCTGGTTGCCCTCGGCCATGTGCTGGACGAGGCGCTCGCGGGCCTCGGGGGAGCGGACCAGCGTGATGCGCAGCGGCGTCTGGTTGAAGGCGGTCGGGCCGTACTTGACCAGGTCGTAGATCGCCTGGACCTGCTCATCGGTCACCGGCTCGTCGGTGAACGTGTTGGCGGTACGGGCCTCGCGGAAGAGGAGGTCCTGGGCGGCGGGGTCAAGGGCGAGAGACATGCTTCGTACCTTCCGGACTGCAAGGGGCTCGCTCGTCGGGGTTCGAGCGATGTCACGACAGTACGCCCGGAATAGGTGAAGTTTCAACTATCGCAACCGGATAGTGATCCGCTTCACAGGTTCAGTGTACGGGGTCGTGGACGGGGCCCGGGAGGGCCCGCGTGATCACTCCTCCTCGTCGGCGTCCCGCTCCGCCGCGAGCGAGGCGTCCAGACGCGCCCGGGCGCCCTCCAGCCAGCGCCGGCACACCTTCGCCAGCTCCTCGCCGCGCTCCCACAGCGCGAGCGACTCCTCCAGGGACGTGCCGCCCGCCTCCAGGCGCCGGACGACCTCGATGAGCTCGTCGCGGGCCTGCTCGTAGCCGAGCGCGTTCTCCGCCGTGCCCGTGCCCGTATCCGTTCCCATGACTTCTCCTTCTGTCTGTTGCGCGCTGTTTCGCTTCTGTCGCGTCTGTCGTGTCGATGAATGAGGCCGACCAGGCCGAGCAGGTCGAGGGGGCGGGCGAGGGGCGGGCGGATCAGGCCGGGTCGGGCAGGCGCCGCACCCGGAACTCGCCCGCGGCCACCCGCGCCCGCAGCTCCTCGTCCGCCGCGACCTCCTCCGGGTCGCGCACCACCGAGCCGTCCGCCCGCTGCAGGACCGCGTACCCGCGCTCCATCGTCGCCGCCGGCGACAGCGCCCGGACCCGGGCGCGGGTGTGCGACAGCTCCGAGTCCGCCCGGTCGAGCAGATGACCCAGGGTCCGGCGGCTGCGCGCGAGCAGCGCGTCCAGCTCGTCCTCCCGCACCTCCACCATCCGCTGCGGATGCTCCATCACCGGCCGGGCCAGCGCGTGCGCGAGGCCCCGCTCCTCGCGCTCGAGCAGCCCGCGCACGCACCGCAGCGCCCGGTCGCGCAGCCCGCGCACCCGCTCCAGCTCCTCGCCCACGTCGGGGACGATCTTCTTGGCGGCGTCGGTCGGCGTGGACGCCCGCAGGTCGGCGACCAGGTCGAGCAGCGGGGAGTCCGGCTCGTGGCCGATCGCCGACACCACCGGCGTACGGCAGTCGGCGACCGCGCGGATCAGCTGCTCGTCCGAGAACGGCAGCAGGTCCTCGACGCTGCCGCCGCCGCGGGCCACGACGATCACGTCCACGTCCTCGTGCGCGTCCAGCTCCTTGACGGCCTGGATCACCTGCGGCACCGCCTTCACGCCCTGCACCGCGACGTTGCGCACCTCGAAGCGGACGGCGGGCCAGCGGCGGCGGGCGTTCTCCAGGACGTCCCGCTCGGCGGCCGACGCACGGCCGCAGACCAGGCCGATCAGCTGCGGCAGGAACGGCAGGGGCCGCTTGCGGTCGAGCGCGAAGAGGCCCTCGGCGGCCAGCGACTTCTTCAGCATCTCCAGGCGTGCCAGCAGCTCGCCGATCCCGACCGGCCGGATCTCCGCGGCCCGCAGTGACAGCTGGCCGCGCGGCGCGTACCACTCGGGCTTCGCGTGCACGACCACGCGCGCGCCCTCCGACACGACGTCGGCGACGGCGTCGAAGACGGTGCGGTAGCAGGTGACGTTGATCGAGATGTCGTACGAGGGATCCCGCAGCGTCAGGAACACCACCCCGGCACCCGGCCGCCGCGACAACTGCGTGATCTGGCCCTCGACCCACACCGCCCCGAGCCGGTCGATCCATCCCCCGATGAGCCGGGAGACCTCGCCGACGGGCAGGGGCGCTTCGGCTGACGTGTTCAGACCCATGCGCCGAGCGTAACGGCCCCCTCCGACACCCCCGCCCCCCGACGCCCTCCGCCACCTCGGTGCCGGCCGCGCCCGGTCCACCTCCATGCGGGCCCGCGCCCGCCACCCGCGCGGGCTGCGCCCCGTGCGGGTGGCGCCTGCTTGCGCGGCGCCCTCGTCGCCCACCCCTGTGCGGGCTGCGCCCGCTGGCGCGGCGCCCCCGGTCCACCTCCGTGCGGGCTGCGCCCGCTTGCGCGGCGCCCTTCGCTCACCTCCGTGCGGGCCCGCGCCCGCGTCCGTGCAGGCCGCGCCCCCCGCCTCGTGCGGGCTGCGCCCGCTTGCGCGGCGCGCCGGTCCACCTCCGTGCGGATGGCGCCTGCTTGCGCGGCGCCCTTGGTCCCCTCCGTGTGGGCATTCGTCCCGCTGGGGCGGGACGGGTGGGCACACGGGACGGCGCCCTTTGCGGGGGCGTTCCGCACCTGCGCCTTGACCCGCACCCCATGGGCGTCGCACTCCGGGTGCGGGTCCAGGCCCGGGAGCCTAGGCCCGGCAAGGGGCGCCGTCCGTTGTGCCCACCCGTTCCGCCCCAGCGGAACGAATGCCCACAACGGCGGGGCGCAGGCCCACAACCGCGGGCGGAGGGCCTACGACGCGGTAGCGACGGGCGCCCGCCCGGGCCCAGCGGAACGAATGCCCACAACGCGGTGGACGGCGAGGGGCGCCGCGCCAACGGGCGTAGACCGCCCAGCGGGGCCGGGGCCGCAGCGGCGGGGCGGGGCCCGCTCGGGCGGAGGGGCGCCGCGTCAGCGGGCGTAGACCGCTCAGCGGGGCCGGGGCCGCAGCGGCGGGGCGCGGCCCGCTCGGGCGGAGGGGCGCGACGGGCCCAGGTCCCGGCAGGACTCGGCGCTACGCCTCCGGGCGGCGCGCGCCCTGGACCGCGAGGACCACCAGCCCCACCCCCAGCCAGATGACGCCCACCACCTGCGCCGTCGCGGACGCCTCCACGATGACGGCGATGAGAATCGCCGCACCGAGAAGCGGCGCCACCAGGTGGCGCAGCCAGCGCGGAGGCCCCGCCATCCGGCGGACGACGAACCAGCCGATCACACTCGCGTGCAGCAGCACGAACGCCGTCAGCGCCCCGATGTCGACCACCGACACCAGATGGTCGAGCCCGTCGTCCCGCCGCGCCGCCCACACCGCCGCGACCATCGTCACGGCCGCCGAGACGAGCAGCGCCACCCGCGGCACGCCCGAGTCCGTACGGGCCAGCACCTGCGGCAGGCGCCGGTCGCGGCCCATCGCGAACAGCAGTCGCCCGCCCGCCGCCTGCCCGGCGAGCGCCGCGAACGCCGCGCCGATCGCCTTCGACACCGCCACCAGGTCGTGCAGCCAGCCGCCGACGGACGTGTCCACCGCGTCGTAGAACGCGGAGCCCTGCTTCGCCGGGTCCCGCGCCAGCTCCGCCGAGGACGCCGGTTCGAGCAGCGCCACCAGCCACGTCTGCGCCACGAACAGCACGCCCGCCAGCGCCAGGCAGAACAGCACCGCCCGCGCCACCTTCTGCGGGCCGCCCGTCACCTCCTCGGCGAAGGAGGCGATCGCGTCGAAGCCCAGGTACGACAGGACCGCCACCGACACCGCCCCGATCACCGCCGACGCCGAGAACCCGCCGTCACCCGTGAGCGGCGACCACCAGTCGCGCTGCGCCCCGTCCCGTACGAGCACGATCACCGCCGACACCACGAACACCAGCAGCACCACGATCTCCATCGCCAGCACCGCGAAGCCGACGCGGGCGGCGGCCCGCACGCCCCACAGGTTGAGCAGCGTCGTCACGACGACCGCGATCCCGGTCCACACCCACCGGTGCACCTCGGGGACCAGCGCCTCCATGGCGATGCCGGCGAAGAGGTACGCGACGGCCGGGATGAGCAGGTAGTCGAGCATCGCCATCCAGCCGGCGACGAAGCCCGGGCCCTCGCCCAGCGCCGTACGCGCGTACGTGAAGACGGAGCCGGCCCGCGGCGCGACCCGCACCATCTGGGCGTAACTGAAGGCGGTGAAGGCCATCGCCACGGTCGCCACCACGTACACGAGTGCGACCGCACCGTGCGACTTGGCGTCGAGGGTGCCGAAGACGCCGACCGGCGCCATTGGCGCGATGAACAGCAGTCCGTAGACGACGAGGTCCCGGAAGCCGAGACTCCGCCGAAGGCCCCGGTGTTCCGCTTCCGCCGCCCGCGCATCCTCAGCCATGGCGCCAGTCTCGGCCACGGCGGTGACGAAACCGCCCATCGACGCGGCCTTACGATGGGGACCATGACTGCGACGCCCGCGCCGACGCCCGCCACCAACCGCCCGAAGCGTGTCCTGCTCGCCGCGCCCCGCGGCTACTGCGCGGGCGTGGACCGCGCCGTGATCGCCGTGGAGAAGGCCCTGGAGCAGTACGGGGCCCCGATCTACGTCCGGCACGAGATCGTCCACAACAAGTACGTCGTACAGACCCTGGAGCGGAAGGGCGCCATCTTCGTCGACCAGGCGACCGAGGTGCCGCCGGGCAACATCGTGATGTTCTCCGCCCACGGCGTCGCCCCGACCGTCCACGAGGAGGCCCGCCAGGGCCGGCTCGCGACCATCGACGCCACCTGCCCGCTGGTCACCAAGGTCCACAAGGAGGCCGTGCGGTTCGCCAAGGAGGACTTCGACATCCTCCTCATCGGCCACGAGGGCCACGAGGAGGTCATCGGCACCTCCGGCGAGGCGCCCGACCACATCCAGCTCGTCGACGGCCCCGAGGACGTCGCCAAGGTCGAGGTGCGCGACCCGTCCCGGGTCGTCTGGCTCTCCCAGACCACCCTGTCGGTCGACGAGACCATGGAGACGGTCGACGCGCTGAAGGAGAAGTTCCCGCAGCTGATCTCCCCGCCCTCCGACGACATCTGCTACGCCACGCAGAACCGCCAGCAGGCCATCAAGGAGCTGGCCGGCCAGGTCGAGCTCGTCATCGTCGTCGGCTCCAAGAACTCCTCGAACTCCCAGCGCATGGTCGACGTCGCCAAGCAGGCCGGCGCGCCCGCCGCGTACCTCGTCGACTTCGCCAGCGAGATCGACGAGACCTGGCTGGAGGGCGTCACCAGCGTCGGCCTCTCCTCCGGCGCCTCCGTCCCGGACGTGCTCGTCCAGGAGGTCCTGGAGTGGCTGTCCCAGCGCGGCTACGTGGACGTCGAGCTGGTCAAGACGGCCGACGAGTCGCTGACCTTCTCGCTGCCGAAGGAGCTGCGCAACAAGGACCTGCGCGCCGAGGCGGCGGCGCTGCTCGAAAAGGAGTAAGGCAGGGCCCGGGCGGTTACGTTGATGTTCATGAACGTCTTCGGAGTGGACATCGGCGGCTCGGGAATCAAGGGCGCGCCCGTCAACCTGGAACACGGCGAGCTGGCCGAACCGCGCCACAAGGTGCTCACCCCGCAGCCCGCGACGCCCGACGGCGTCGCGGGCTGCGTCGCGGAGGTCGTGCGCCACTTCGGCTGGACCGGGCCCGTCGGTGTCACCTTCCCCGGCGTCGTCACCGGCTCCACGATCCGTACGGCGGCCAACGTCGACAAGGGCTGGATCGACGTCGACGCGGGCCGGCTGCTCGGCGACCGTCTCGACGGGCTCCCGGTGACCGTCCTGAACGACGCCGACGCGGCCGGCATCGCCGAGATGGCCTTCGGCGCGGGCAAGGGCCGCAAGGGCACCGTCGTCATGCTGACGCTCGGCACCGGCATCGGCTCCGCCCTCTTCGCCGACGGCCGCCTCGTCCCGAACACGGAACTCGGCCACCTGGAGCTCAAGGGCCACGACGCCGAGAAGCGCGCCTCGTCCAAGGCCCGCGAGGACGAACAGCTGAGCTGGGAGCACTGGGCGACCAAGCGCCTGCAGAAGTACCTGGCGCACGTGGAGATGCTGTTCTCGCCCGAGCTCTTCATCATCGGCGGCGGGATCAGCCGCAAGGCGGACAAGTTCCTCCCGCTGATCGAGGGCGTCCGCGCCGAGATCGTCCCGGCGAAGCTCCAGAACGACGCGGGCATCGTGGGCGCGGCGATGGCGGCGAGGGCGGCGGCGGTGAGGGTGGGATAGCTCGTACGCGACGTGTGGAACCGTCTGCGGCGTACGGTCACCGAGCTCTCCGGGCCATGGCCCTGGGTCCCCAGGAGGCACGTGCGACGGTGGGAGGAGAGGTGAGCCCCAGGGCGGGGTTGTCCTTGCCCTCCAGCATGTGGTTGAGCCAGCGCTCGTACCAGCTCAGGAAGTCCCGGGCGGAAGAGACGTTCGAGTGCCGGAAGCCGTCCGCGTTGCCGGTGACCATGCGGCCGGCGAGGGGCCCGGTGACGCCGATGAGGCACAGGTCGGTGCAGCCCATCTCGACAATGTGCAGGAACCGATCTCCTTGGAGCGCGTCCGGGTGGTCCGCGTGATGGAATCCCCGCGCGGTGCCGTCCGGGGGCTTTCGGTCCATGGTGAAGAGCCTGCAGTCTTCCAGCGGAAGCAGGCCGTAGAAGGGGCCGGCTCCGCTGCCTCCGAGTTCGCCGATGAACTCTCGGTAGGCCGACGGCAAGGCGATGTGGTGTTCGCGCTCGAAGTCGTCCGCCTGTGCGGCACTGACTCGGGGGCCAAGGCGAAACCGGTGGCGCTCGGCACCCATCGAGTGGCTGCGCCGTGCCTGGTACGGGACCTTCGCCAACGTGGAGCGTATGCGCGATACGCGGGAGTCCATCGGAGGATCTCTTCTCTCGTCTGCCGCCACTCTACTGGCGCCTGAACGAGCACCTTCGAGCATCCGGAGAACCCGCGAGCCATGTGCCGAGCGCAGGCGAGGCCTTGTCCATGACCCCTACCTCGGGCACGGCACCGGGTCGGTCGTCAGCAGCATCGTCAGGTCCAGCGCGGGCGCGCTGTGCGTCAACGCGCCGACCGAGATGAAGTCCACTCCCGTCTCGGCGACGGCGCGGACGCCGTCCAGACGGACGGTGCCCGAGGCCTCCAGCAGGATCTGGGAGGCGTCGGCACGCTCGGCCCGGATCTTGACGACTCTTTCGACGTCGGCCACCGGCATGTTGTCGAGCATGATCCAGCGGGCTCCGGCATCGAGGGCCTCAACGGCCTGGGCCACGGTCTGCACCTCGACATCGGTCTCCACCGTCTGCCCGGTACGCGCCATGCCGCGCCGGACCGCGTCGATCGCGGTGGTCACGCCGCCTGCCGCGGCGATGTGGTTCTCCTTGAGCAGCACCATCGCCGCGAGGTGGAGCCGGTGGTTGTGGCCGCCGCCTACGGTCACCGCGTACTTGTCCAGGGCGCGCAGGCCCGGCGCCGTCTTGCGGGTGTCCAGGATGCGCGTCCCGGTCCCGGCCACCGCCTGGACGTAGCGGTCGGTGAGCGTCGCGATACCGCACATGCGCTGCAGGAAGTTCAGCGCCGTACGCTCCCCGGTGATCAGGCTGCGCGCCGAGCCGGACAGGCGCACCAGGACATCGTCGCTGGTCAGCCGGGTGCCGTCGGGGACGAGCGGGTGCACGGTGACCTCGGGGTCGACCTGGGCGAAGACCTCGGCGACGACGGGGAGACCGCCGGCGATGCCGCCTTGCCGGGCGCGGATCTCGGCCACGGCCGCCAGGTCTTCGGGAACGCTCCACGCGGTGGTGATGTCCTGGCCCGACTCGTCCTCGGCCAGGGCAGCGGCGACGGCGGTTCGTGCCGCCTGTAAGGGGAACTCTGTCATGGTCCGTTGGTCTCCGATTCTGTGGTGACGGGCCGGAAATCTGAGGTGCCCCGCGCGCGGACCGCTGTCGGATCCGATTGCGCCGGCAGCGGCGGCGGCAGTGGGGCGGGGCGTCGGCACGCTCGGCAGCCCACCGCTTGCGATCAGTCAGTCGAGGCCTTCGACGATGCGGAAGTCGCGCTCGACGCCGTCGGAAAGGGCGGCCAGCGCCTCCTGGTAGGCCGCACTGTCGCGCGCCGCCACGGCCTGCTCGAAGCTGTCGAACTCGACCAGGACGGTGCGCTCGGCGATGCCGGCGTCGTACGCCATGACCCGACCGCCACGGACGAGGGTCCGCCCGCCCCAGGGCGCGACGGCCAGGCGGGCCAGCTTGTTGTAAGCAGCCAGCTTCTCAGGGTCCGAAATGGTGCGGTAGACGCTGACCCAGTAGCCCTTGGGCATGGAACCTCCAGTGTGGGGACGAGTGCATCCGACGTGGATCAGTACGCGGAGATCGGCTCGGTGCCGGGCTCGAGGGGCAGGCGGAGCACCCTGACGGCGAACGAAATGGCGTGGTACCAACCGCACACCAAGACCAGATCGAGTGCGGCGTCTTCATCCGCGACAGCGACCAGGTTCGCCCACGTGTCGTCGGACAGGTCGAAGGTCGCATGGAGTTCGTCGACCGCTTCGAGCACGGCACGATCGGTGGTGTGCCAGCAGTCGTCCGTCGGCCTTCCATTCGCGAGGGACGCGAGCTGCGCCGCGTCGAGTCCCGCCTTCTCGGCGAAGAACGCGACGTGCACGGCCCACTCGTAGTCGGCGCCGCACAGCGCGGTGGTCCGGCCGATGACCAGCTCGCGCTGACGCAGAGTGAGAGCGGAGCGCCGAGAGAAGTAGTAGCTTCCCCAGCCCGCGACGGAGCGGGCGAGCTCGGGCCGGCGGGCCCACACCCGGAACAGCTGGATGGGTGAGTGTCCGAGGAGCTCAAGGGCCTCGCCGGCTTCCTCGCCATAGGGCGGCGAGAGTGGTTCGATGCGCGGTTGCTTCGATTTCAGAGGCACGGCGGGACGTTAACATTGCCGCTTTGGAAAGGGAAGCAGATGACCCGACCCACACCACTCCCAGGCCGCCGGGTCCGCGGCTCGCACACGGGGCGACCGATCATGGCGCTCCTGGACCTCTTGGGCCGACGCTGGGCGCTGCGGGTCCTGTGGGAGCTGCGGGACGGCTCATCTCCGACCTTCCGCCAGCTCCAGCAACGATGCGGCGGCGTCTCGTCAAGCGTCCTGGCAGACAGGCTTCGCGAGCTAGGACAGGCCGATCTCGTCGAGAACACCGGCGAGGGGTACCTGCTCACTGAACAGGGCAGGACCCTTCGAGAATCTCTCGCCCCGCTCGATGACTGGGCCTCCGGTTGGCGGCCCAAAGCGGCGGACTGACGGCCGTGCAGGACGGACACCGTCTCCGGTGGCCGCAGAGCGTCGCGTCTCGGTGCTCATCGGGAGCGGTGCCCGCCCTGCTGTAGAGGCTCGCCCCACCACCTATGTGCGCGAGCTTTCACGGGTGGTCTCGGACGGGCGTCGGCGGGCGAGGGCGAGGCTTGTCAGCGTCGTGATCGCCATGGCGCCGATGCCGACCAGCGCCGCGGTGGTGTAGGCGCTGTCGTCGGGGAAGAGGTGGCCGGGGCCGGTGCCCGCGGCGAGGATCAGGCCGCCGATGGCGCTGCCCAGGGAGTACCCGACGCTGCGGACGACGTAGTTGAAGCTCATGGCGCTCGACGTCTCGCTCTTGGGGGTGACGGCCAGGATGACGCCGGGCATGGCGGCCGCGAAGCCGCCGACGCCGAAGCCGAGCACGCCCATCGCCGCGAACAGTTCGGCCAGCTCCGACCGGGCCGCCGCGAACAGGGCGAACCCGCCGCCGACCACGACGGCGCTGCCGGCCAGGAGCCAGGGGCCGGCGATCCGCGTCCGGAGCCGCGGCGTGAGCTTGCCGGCGACGAACCCCAGCACCGAGAACGGGACGAGGACCAGCCCGGCGACGAAGGTCGTCAGCCCGAAGCCGTAGCCGGCGTCGTGCGGCGTCTGCGCGTACCGGGTGATGAGCGTGAGCAGCAGATACATGCCGATCCCGCCGACGAACATGGCCAGGTTCGCCCCGGCGACCGCCGGGTGCCGCACCGCCCGCACATCGACCAGGGGCGTCGTGCCGCGCAGCTCGATGACGGCCCAGACGCACAGCAGCACCACCGCGACGACGGCGAGGCCCGCCGCCACGGCGAGGTGCCGGCTCCACAGACTCCGTTCGCCGGCGAGGAACAGCACCAACAGCAGCGCAGCGGCCAGGACGACCGCGCCTGGCACGTCCACTTGCGCGGAGCGGCCTTCGGGGGCTTCGGGCAGGGAGCGCCACGCGGTCAGGAGGGCGGCGGCGGTGACGGCCAGGCCGAGGCCGTAGGCGGCCCGTACCCCGCCGAGCTCGGCGAGCAGTGCGGCCAGCGGGTAGCCGACACCGGCCCCGATGATCGAGACCACCGAGATCAGGGCGATCGCGGCCGCGCCGCGCTCCTCGGGGAGGTGGTCCCGGGCCACGCCCATCATCAGCGCCGTCAGCCCGAGCCCGACGCCCTGGGCCGCCCTGCCGGCCAGCAGCCACGCGAACGGCAGCGGCAGCACGGTGAGCGCGCTGCCGGCGACGACGACCGCCAGCGTGGCGATGATCGTGGCCCGCCGGTGCGGGCCGGCTCCGAGCCGACCCAGGACCGGCGTGGCGACGGCGCCGCTGAGCAGCGCGACGGTCAGCGTCCACTGCGCGCTGCCGAGCGAGACGTGGAACGAGGTCGCCACGCTGGTGATGAGCGGCGTCCCGAGGCTGCCGACGGCCGCCACGACCAGAGCGATGAACATCAGGGCCGGGACCAGCAGCCGCGCCCCGGAACGCGCCACCGGGAACGTCTCGGCCGCGACCGGGCCGACCGGCTGCCCGGTCATTGCTTCGGCCCCTCGCGGTCCTGGTTCTCGAGCTCTGCCAGATGCCTCAACGCCGGAAGGGCCGCCACCAGCGCCTCGACCTCGTCGCCGGTGAGCTCGCCGATCAACCGCTCGAAGGCGTGGATGCCCGCCTGGCGCCGCGTCCGGACATAGGAGGCGCCGGCCTCCGTCAGGCACACCAGCGTGACCCGCTTGTCGGACGCGTCGCCCCGCCGCTCGACCAGACCGGACTCCTCCAAGACCCGGACCAGGGCGGTCATCGCGGGCTGGGTGACGCCCTCGACCGCGGCCAGATCGGTGATACGCCGCGGCCCGGTCCGGTCCAGGGTGGCCAGGGTGGCGGCGGACGTCAGGCTCATGTCCCGGGGCAGGCGTCGCGCGGCCCGGGTGGCCAGGCCGTAGAGGGCTGCTCCGATGGCGGCGGGCGCGCCAGGAGCGGTGTCTTGACGACTCATGGCGGAAGCATAACAGCTTTATATTCAGTTCTTATGTAAATGGACTTACGCCGGTGGGGGCCGGGACCGGCTGGGGCGGGGGCGCGCGGGCTCGCCAGTCAGACGGCCTTGTACGGGGCGGGGGCCGGGTCCGGCCGAGGCCGAGGCTTCACGGGCGCGGCCAGTCAGCCGAGCCGGCGGTCCGAGGCTCAGGCGGCTCGGGGCTTCGACGGTCCGTCCGGCCTCAGCCGCGTTCAGGGGCCGGGCGGCGGACCGGGCGGACGGCGTTCGCGGCCGCGCCGGCGGCCGCGGCGCGCTGGCGGCGGCTCATGTCCCGCACCTTGCGCACGCTCGCGATCAGACCGGCGACGAGCGTCCCGCCGTACAGCCACCCGGCGTGCACGGCGAGGGCCGTGACCAGGGCCATCGCCTGGCCGCCGACGCCGGCCGTACCGCCCGAGATCGGCACGACGCCGACGGCGAACGCGATCGGCACGCTGATCGGCGCCGTGACCAGATCCGCGGTCCTCACCCAGAGCGCGGTCAGGGCGCTGAGCGGCAGGAAGAGCAGCCCGAAGACGAGCGGCGAGCCGTCGAACAGCAGCCAGTCGAGGAAGCCGATCACCAGCATCACGGCCGAGGCGAAGAGACCGGCGCCGAGGCCGGTCAGGCGCGGGTTGGGCAGCCTGCGCAGCGCGACGACGACCGGCGGCGCGGGCCGCTCGAGGCGGGGCCGGCCGGGGCGCGGCCTGGTGGCGACCCGATAGACCGCGGCGCCCTCGACCAGTGCGCCGGGCGGCGCCGGCGGCACCGGCGGTGCCGACGGTGCAGGCGGGGCCTGCGGCCGACCCTTGGCGGGCCGGCGGGGCTGCGGCTTGCGTGTCCTGTGCTGCTCCACGTCACCAACGTAGGTCGGGAAGGGCCGGGAACAGCATGCGGGACACGCCCTTTGGGTGACCTTGGCCGGAAGAGCGCCGTCTTGGGCCCGGTCCGTGCCCCCGTAAACTGGGGGACATTCGCATCCATCCGCTCTAGGGAAGTCGCCACCGTGTCGCTCACGATCGGAATCGTCGGTCTGCCGAATGTCGGCAAGTCGACCCTGTTCAACGCCCTGACCAAGAACGACGTGCTGGCGGCCAACTACCCGTTCGCCACGATCGAGCCGAACGTCGGCGTCGTCGGCGTGCCGGACGCCCGCCTGGACAAGCTCGCCGAGATCTTCGGCTCGCAGCGCGTCCTCCCGGCGACCGTCGACTTCGTCGACATCGCGGGCATCGTGCGCGGCGCGAGCGAGGGCGAGGGCCTGGGCAACAAGTTCCTCGCGAACATCCGCGAGTCGGACGCGATCTGCCAGGTCATCCGCGCCTTCAAGGACGAGAACGTCGTCCACGTCGACGGCAAGGTCTCGCCGAAGGACGACATCGAGACGATCAACACCGAGCTGATCCTGGCCGACCTCCAGACCATCGAGAAGGTCCTGCCGCGCCTCCAGAAGGAGTCCCGGATCAAGAAGGACGTGGCCCCGAAGGTCGCGGCGGTCGAGGCGGCCAAGGAGATCCTGGAGAAGGGCGACACCCTCTTCTCGCAGGGCATCGTGCAGGGCTCGGAGCAGGCGGAGCTCCTCCACGACCTGCACCTGCTGACCATGAAGCCCTTCCTCTACGTCTTCAACGTGGACGAGGACGAGCTGTCGGACGACGCCTTCAAGGACGAGCAGCGCGCGCTGGTCGCCCCGGCCGAGGCGATCTTCCTCAACGCCAAGCTGGAGGCCGACCTCGCCGAGCTCGACGAGGAGGACGCCATGGAGCTCCTCCAGTCCGTCGGCGCCGAGGAGCCCGGCCTCGCCACCCTCGCCCGCGTCGGCTTCGACACCCTCGGCCTCCAGACCTACCTGACGGCCGGCCCCAAGGAGTCCCGCGCCTGGACCATCAAGAAGGGCGCCACGGCCCCCGAGGCGGCCGGTGTCATCCACACCGACTTCCAGAAGGGCTTCATCAAGGCCGAGGTCATCTCCTTCGCCGACCTCGTCGAAACCGGCTCGGTCGCCGACGCCCGCGCCGCCGGCAAGGCCCGCATGGAGGGCAAGGAGTACGTCATGCAGGACGGCGACGTCGTGGAGTTCCGCTTCAACGTCTGACACGTCCGGCGAAAGGCCGCCCGACCTGCTACGGAGTAGGTTTGGGCGGCCTTTGCGATCCGCACAGAGTCCGCGGCGCGCTGACGTCGGTCAGCGTGCGGGGGAGCGGCTTCGCCACCGTGCACCTGGCCCGCGCCGCCGCCAACTGGCACGAACAGCGCGGCCACGAACAACGTGATGGCGCCGCGACCTACAGGCGTCGCCAGCCGTTGGCGAACTCGCACTGGAGATCCGCCCAGCGGCGTTGTTCGGCGGGGATGTGGCTGGGGTAGCCGAGGCGTCCCATGCCCTTGACCCACTCGTCCCAGAGGCCGTCGGGCTCCAGGAAGCCGTCGGCGTGGTGGTTACCGAGGAGACAGTCGAGTCGGAGGAGGGCACCGAGGGCGGCGGGCTGGTCGTAGTGGAGGTCGGTGCGGGGGAGGTAGTGGTCGAGGTAGGCGGTGAGGATCTCGGCGTCGGCGTGGGTGCCGAAGCGGGCCAGGGCGAAGCAGTAGGCGCTGCCGGAGTAGCAGACCTCGCTGGCCAGGAGCAGGTCGCCGATGCGTGCCCGAAACCGCTCGCGGCGGTCGACGCCGATCAGCCAGGCGGCGGTGAGACGCGAGCGCCATTCGTACCCTAGGAGAGCGTCCAGCTCCTTGTCGGTGATCGCGGCGGCGTCATTCAGCAGGTGCCGGGTGAAGCGGGTGGTGTGCCACCACCGGGGGCCCAGGAACCGTCCGCCGTTCAGTACGAGGTAGCGCGGGAGGCCGCCGTACGTCCTCGTCACGTAGCTCTCGACCACATGGTCGTGGCCGAGCTCCTCGGGGTGCTGGGAAGGCATCGGTCACCGCTCCGGGTGCAGGTCGGTCCAGTCGAGTTCCCAGTCCGGGCCGGGGCCGGGGCCGGAGACGGCGATGGCGTCGTCGATCTCCAGGCTCGCCAGGGCCATCGCCGCCCATTCCCGGACGGTGGAGTTGTCGCTGCGCAGGTGGGCGATCAGAGCGGGGGTCTCGATGGGGGAGGTCATGACGCGGAGTGGTTCCGGCGCCGGAAAGGGGGGAGCCGCCGGCAGGGCGCCGAGCGGGCGTCGGGCCACGGGGTCTCGTACGAGCCGGGCCTCGCGCCCAGGACGCGGTGCTCGCAGAACGGGCGGGGGCAGGAGTCGCTCACCTGCGTAGTCTGGCACCTCCGGCGAAAGGCCGCCCGACCCGCTGCGAAGCAGGTCAGGCGGCCTTTGCCGTTCCCCAGGGGCGGTCAGGCGTGGGGGACCGCCGTGGCGAGGAGGACGTCGAATTCCTCGAGGCTGCGGGTGGTGGCGCGGGCCTTGGTCGTGGCTTCGCCGCGGATGCCGGCGATGGCGGAGCGGGAGGAGGCGAGGGCGTCGCGGTCGGTGTAGAGGGCGCCGACGGCGGCCTTGCCGTGGGTGCGGTCGACGAGCAGGGAGATGCCGGCGTATCCCGGGATCTGCTCGATCTTGGGCAGGGCCGTGTCGCGGAAGGTGTCGATCAGCAGGTCGATGTCGGACGGTTCGACGTCCATGCGGACCAGCCGGAACGCCGCGCCGGGGCCGAGGTCGTCGGCGCGGCGGGCGACCGCCGCCTCCCAGGCGTCGAAGGTGACGGTTCGCGCGAAGGGTGCGAGCAGTTCGTTGCGGCGCTCGGCGAGGGCCTCGAAGCTGGCCTCGCGGGAGGCTTCGTCCTCCCACCACGACCCCACCAGCAGCTTGCCGAGCTCGCGGTCGACGAACAGCCCCATCCCGCGGTAGCCCGGCCGCCCGGACAGCAGCTCGCGCCCCTCGGTCCGGAGCGCCTCCGCGACCTCGTCGAGCTTGGCCGGGTCACCTGTCACGTAGATGCTGCGAACGTACATAGCGCCTGCTCCTGCCTTCCCGTGGCCCCCTGCGGGCTCGCGTCGCCCCCTCCATGCGATGGTGACGGCGGTCGGAGGGCAACGCGGCGAGGGCAATCAGGTGACGAGGCGGCCCCCGGTCCGGTGCTCGGGTGGAGTGCCGTCAGGCGGTGGGCTCGGAGGTCTTCGCCGCCGTGGCGTCGAGGAGGGCGGCCTGGGCGCGGGCCGGGTTGACCTCGGTGCGGGCGATGACCGTGGGGACCGCGATGCCGGGCATCATGAGGCGCCACATGCGGATGACGCGGTCGACGAGGTCCGCGCGGGCCTCGCTCGCGACGGCGGAGTAGGTCTGCATGCCGGTACACGCCTCGACCATGAAGTCGGCGAGCTCGGCCGGGTCGATGCCGGCCTGGAGTTCGCCCTTGTCGGCGGCGACCCGCAGGCAGTCGGCCATGATGCGGCTCCAGTCCTGGTACGGGGCGATGTCCCGGACGCCGAAGGAGCCCTGTTCGGTCGTCAGGCGGACGCCGGCGCGCAGGACGACGTCGGTCTGGAGTTGGTGTGCCCAGACCAGGGTGATGTCGACCAGGCGCTGGAGGCCCTCGGAGGTGAGCCAGGGAATGATCGAGTCGGGCTGCGCGTTCATGACGGCGCGGGCGAGCTCTTCCTTCGACTTGAAGTGGAAGTAGAGCGCGCCGGCGGTGAGGCCGGCCTCGCCCAGGATGCGGTTGATGCTGGCGCCGGCGAAACCCGATTCGTCGAAGACGACAGCCGCGGCCCGGAGGATCTCCTTACGGGTCTGGATGGCCCTCTCCTGCTTCGGCTGCGACACGCGGACCTCCTAGAACAAACAGAACATTTCTTATGTTACGTGGCATCGACACTTGTTGCCAGTTTGACGTTTGTCACGGCAGGGGTTGGGGCAGGGTAGTCCTCTTTCGGGGTACTTTGAACGGGCTCACTTGGTCAAGTAATGGTGTTTCCTTTGCCATTGTTTGACTCAAAACAAAACGAGCATTCTTTATTTTCGTCGCTGGAACGACCTGTCATGCCACTCAGCGCGTCCATGGCCTTCCAGGGGGAACTCGATGTCCGTCACCATTGCCGACGTCCGCACCAGAGACCTGCACGACCTGCTCGCCACTTCCGTCCCGCGGCAATTCGTCCACAAAACGGTGGAGTCCGAAGTGCTGCTCACCGGCTGGTTCCCGGTGGCGCCCGACCGCTTCCGCGTCACCGCCCGCTGGCCCGTCGGCCACGCCTTCTACGCTCAGGTGAACGGCCACCACGACCCGCTCCTCATCGCCGAGTCCGTCCGCCAGACCGTGCCGCTGCTCAGCCACGTCGCCTACGACGTGCCCTTCGGCCACCGGCAGACCTGGAGCACCTTCCGTTACGAGATCGACCCCGCCGCCCTCGCCGTCACCGGCGCCGCGCCCGCCGAGGTCGACATGGACATCGTCTGCTCCGACGTCGTCCGCCGCGCCGGCCGGCTCTCCTCCGTGCGCATGGCCGTCGACATGAGAGTCGACGGCCGGCACCTCGGCCGGGTGGAGACCGCCTTCGCCAACCTCGCGCCCAGCGTCTACCCGCGGCTGCGCGGCCCCTACGCCGACATCGACGAGGCCGTCCGCCGCTCGCTCCCGCTCGCCCCGCCGATGGCGCCCGGCCGCGTCGCCCGCGCCCGCTTCGCCGACGTCGTGGTCTCGCCCACCAACACGGCGCTGCGCATGCAGCTGCGCGTCGACCACTCCCACCCGGTGCTCTTCGACCACCCCGTCGACCACGCGCCCGGCATGCTGCTCCTGGAGGCGGCCCGGCAGGCCACGCACGCCGCCGCCGGCCCGCGGCCGGTGATCGCCACCGCCATGGACGTCGCCTTCACGCAGTACGTGGAGTTCGACGCGCCCTGCTGGATCCACGCCGAGGTCGCCGCGGCCGACAGCATCCGCGTCCGCGCCGAGCAGAACGGCGCCGACGCCTTCACCGCGCTCGTGACCACCACGCCGGTGCCGCAGGCGGCGCTGCCACGGATCCCCGCCCAGCGCGACCGCCGGGTCCGTTGACCATACGTTGACCTTCCGTCAACTCCTCGCTGCAGATCACGAGTTCGTGCCATTACTAGTTCGTGCCATTGCTGGTTCGCGCGTGCACGAGTTCGCGCGTTCACATCACGTCATCAGGGGGATCACATGGCTCGGCCGCTCAGACACCTGCGCCTGTGCGCGCTCAACATCGACGGCGTCATGCTGGAGGACACCTTCAGCCCCGTCATCCACCACTTCCTCGTCAGCCGCGGCTGCGCGTACACCGCCGACCTCGAGCGCAGCATCTTTTCCCAGCCCCGCGCGATCGCGGGCCGGCTGCTCGCCGAGGCGATCGGGTCGTCCATGACCGGTGAGGAGGCGCTCGCCGCGTACTTCGAGGAGCGCGCGCGGTACGTCGCCGAGCACCCGGTACGGGTGAGCGACGGGGCCGTCGAGCTGGTCGGGCGGCTGCGCGCGGCCGGACTGGCGACGGTCTGCTACGGCGGGCTCGCCAAGGACCACTTCGACACCTTCCTCGGCGCGCACGCCGCGCTGTTCGACGCGCCCGGCTATCTCTGCACCGACTCCTTCCGGCCCGGACTGCGCGAGATCGCGGGCGCGTTCGGCCTCGCGTACGACCAGGTGCTCGTCATCGACGACGTGGCCCGGGTGGGAGAGGAGGCGGGGCGGCTCGGGATGCCGTTCGTCGGGCATCCGAGCTCCTTCGAGCACAGCTTCCAGCGGCGGTTGATGACGGAGGCGGGTGTCCGCCACGTCGTGGACTCGCTGCACGCCGTGGACGACGAGCTGCTGGGCGTGCTCGACAAGGAGGCCGCCGCCTCCGTGGCCGGGCGTTGACGGCCGGCCGGGCGAGAAGGAGGGGAGAGGCGATGAAGGCGGAAGCGTTGCTGAGCGGCAAGGTGGCCATGATCACGGGCGCGTCCAGCGGTATCGGGGCGGCCGCGGCCCGGCTGTTCGCCGCCGAGGGCGCCGCGGTGGTGCTCATGGCGCGGCGCAAGGAACGGCTCGACGCGCTCGTCGAGGAGATCCGCGCGGCGGGCGGCCGGGCCGTCGCGGCGAGCGGTGACGTGACCTCGTCCGACGACGTCGAGCGGGCCGTGGCCGTCGGTGTGGAGACCTTCGGCAGGCTGGACGCGGCCTTCAACAACGCCGGTTACGCGACGGCGGGCACACCGCTGCACGAGATCGACGACGCCGTCTACGAGCGGACCCTCGACGTCAATCTGCGCGGGGTCTGGAACTGCCTGCGCCACCAGGTGCCGGCCATGCTCGGTACGAGCGATGCGGGCGATGCGAGCGATGCGGGTGATGTGGGCGGTATGCGTCGTACGAGTGGTGCGGGCGGTACGGGCTCGGGCGGGTCCATCGTCAACACCTCCAGCGTCGCCGGGCTCAAGGCCACCGGCGCGTCGGCCGCGTACGTCGCCGCGAAGCACGCGGTGATCGGGCTGACCCGGGCCGCCGCCGCGGACTACGGCGAGCGGGGCATCCGGGTCAACGCCCTCGTCGTCGGCCCGACCCGGACCGAGATGATGGAGGAGGTCCTGGGCGCGCGTCCCGAGCTGGAGGAGGCCTTCCTCTCCCACTCGATGCAGCGCCGGATGTGCGCACCCGACGAGGTCGCCCAGGCCGCGGCCTGGCTGTGCAGCGAGCGCTCCGGCTTCGTGACCGGAACCGCGCTGGCCGTCGACGGCGGGGCGACGGGCCTGTAGGACGACGGGACCGCGACAGGCGTCCCGACGAGGGGGCGACCGGGATCTTCCGGTCGCCCCCGACGTTGTTTCCGGGCCGCGGCTCGCGGGCATTCGTGCCCTCCCGCTCGACAAATAATTCAGAACGCTTGCTATTTTTTTGACGAACAATGGCGAGGGTGACGTCCGTCGGCGAGGAAGGGAGCACGTGCATGGCGATCCAGCGAAGGGCCGTGCGGACGCGCGGCGCACTGGTGCGGGCCGCGGCGGCGGAGTTCGACGAGGCCGGCTACGAAGGCGCCAGACTGTCGCACATCAGTGAGCTGGCCGATGTCTCGATGGGCGCCCTGACCTTTCACTTCCCGGCCAAGGCGGCGCTCGCCGACGCCGTGGAGGAAGAGGGCCTCGCGCTCGCCCGGGCCCTGGTGGAGCGGCTGTCCGAAGGCCGTACGACCGGGCTTGAGGCGGTCATCGAGCTGACCGTGGGCCTGGTGGAGCTGCTGGAGGAGGACCTTGTCGTCCGCTCCTCCGTGCGGCTCGCGCGGGAGCGGCCCGGCGGCGCGGGCCGCTGGACGGGCGTCTGGCTGCCGGCGGTGCGCGAGCAGCTGCGCCTGGTGTGCGCCGAGGAGGTCCGGGAGGTCGCGGCGGATCTCGTCGTCTATCTGCTCGCCGGAGCGGAATCGCAGGTCAGGGCCGCCCTTGCGGTCTCCGGCGGGCCCGTCGCCGGAGGCGGCGTCGCCGAGCGTCTGGGGCACATCTGGCGGCTGGCGCTGTCCGGAGTCCTCGTAAGCGACGGCTGAGCGCTGTGGCGGTGCGGCTCTGTTGCCCTGCCCGGCGTCGATGTCGCACCGGAGTCCCTCCGCTCCCGTGGTGACGGCCCCCTAGAAAAACAAAGCGAACGTTCTGTATCGTTTGAGGCGTCGGAGGGATCGCCCTCCGAGGCGCGTGCCCCCTGGGCGCCCGCTTGGCGCATCGCAGAGAAACGGGGAAGGTCCGTGAAAGTAGCGGTGGTTGGAGCCGGCGGTGTCGGCGGCTACTTCGGTGGCCGTCTCGCCGCGGCCGGACACGACGTCCGGTTCGTCGCGCGGGGACGCCACCTGGAGGCCCTCCGGCGCGAGGGCCTCACGGTCGAGGGCCCCGCCATGGGCTCCGGGCCGGCCACCGACCCCGGGCCGGCCACCGGACCCGGCCCGGCCACCGGCTCCGGCCCGGCCGTGGGCTCCGGCCCGGCCGTGGGCTCCGTACCAGGCGGCTTCTCCGTACCGGCCGAGGCGCTGCGGGCGACCGACGACGCGGGCGAGATCGGCCCCGTGGACGTCGTCCTGCTCGCCGTGAAGGCCTGGCAGCTGCCGGGCGCCCTCCCGCTCCTGAAGCCGCTGACGGCGGACGGCGCGGCGGTGGTCACCACGCAGAACGGCGTCGAGGGCCCGGCCGAGGTCGCCGAGGCCCTCGGGCGGGACGCGGTGCTGCCCGGCAGCGCGAGGATCAGCGCGTACGTCGCGGAACCGGGCCGGATCCGGCACCTCGGCGGCCCCGGCTCCCTCGCCTTCGGCGAGTGGGACAACCGGCCCACGGAGCGTGTCGAACGCCTCCGGGTCGCCCTGGAGCGGGCCGGCGTGACGGCCGTCGTCCCGCGCGACATCTGGGCCGAACTCTGGTCCGCGTTCCTCTTCGCGGCCTCCGTCGGCGCCGTCGGCGCGGTCACCGACGCGCCCGTCGGCGCGCTGCGCTCGCGGCCCGGCACCCGGCGGCTGCTCGCCGACGCCATGGCCGAGATCCGCCGGGTGGCGGCGGCCACCGGCACCTTCCTGCCGGAGGGCGTCATCGTCGACACCCTCGACCTCGTCGACCGGCAGCCCGCCGACGGCACCTCCTCCCTCCAGCGCGACATCGCCGCCGGCCGGCCCTCCGAACTGGAGTCCTGGACGGGCGCGGTGGTCCGGCTCGGTGCCCGCACCGGCACCCCGACGCCGGTCAACGCCCTCCTCTACGAGGTCCTCGCGCTGCGCGAGGCCCGGGCCGCCGAGGCGCGCGACCTGGAAGGAGCGGCGGCATGAGGGCCCCGGACGGCGCCGTGGGGACGACGGCCGACCGGACGGTCACCGGCGACCCCACCGCGCCCGAGCCGTTACCCGGCCGGCTGCCGCGATGCCGCCCGAGCGAGGAGGCGGCGGAGGCGGGCCCGCTCCCGCCGCGCCACCCGCGCCACCCGCGACGCCACGACGCCGGCCCGCTGCTGCCACCCTCGGCGCGCGCCTCCGTGCCCGCCGGCGACATCCAGTACGAGAGGAACGCGCGATGAGCGAACCCATCGGACGGTTCTTGATCGTCGACTACGACCGCTCCCGGGTGGACGACGTGCGCCGCATGAGCACGTACGCCCGCGAGTCCTACGGGACGGCCGTCACCCTGGTCCGCGCCGACCCGACTTCCGTCGACGCCGGGCTCTGCGACGAGGTGATCGACCTCGACCCGCTGCGCCCCGACTTCGCCGACGCCGCCGAACGCCTCCTCGGGCCACGGCGCGACCAGTTCGTGGCCGGCGTCGTCTTCTCCGACGACGCGGTCCGGAGCGGCGCCGAGCTGCTCGCCCGCCTCGGTCTGCGGACCGACTCCCCGGAACTCGCCGCCGGCGCCGCCTGCAAGCACGCCTACCGGCGGAGCGAGGCGGCCCACCGCAAGCTGCTCACCGCCCAGCGCCTGCTCGTGCCCGACGTCGCGCGGGTCGACTCGTGCGAGGGCCTGGCGGACTTCGCCCGCTGGCACCCGGAGGGCTTCGTGGTGAAGCCGGCCAGGGAGGGCGACAACCGGGGCGTGGTCGTGGTCGGGCCCGGGGACTGCGTCGACGCCGCGTTCGCCGAGGTCGGCCCGTACGTCGAGAACGGCGTCATCTGCGAGGAACTGCTGCCCTACCGGCGCGAGTACTCCTTCGACGGCCTCGGCTCGCTCTCCTTCGTCACCGAGAAGGTCAGAGCCGCCGGCCGCTACCCGGTCGAGCTCGCCCAGATCCTGCCCGCCCGGCTCGACCACGCCGGCCGGTCCGCCGTCGAGCGGGCGGGACGGCAGGTGAACTGGCTGGTCGGGCAGTGCGAGGGCCCCTTCCACCACGAGATCAGACTGAGCGACGACGGCAGCCGGACGGCGGTCGTCGCGCCCCACCGGCGCCCGGCCGGCATGAAGATCTGGGACCTGGCCTACTGGGTGTACGGCGTCGACCTGCACCAGCGCTGGGTCGACGCGGCCTTCGGGAACACCGCCGGCCCCGCCCTGTCCGCGCCGGCCTGCTCCGCGGCCACCGTGATGCTCGGCGTCAAGACCGACCGGGACTTCGCTCCGGAGGACGTCGTCGCCGGCCCGTCGCCGCTCGAGTACGCCGTCGCGGCCACCGCCGCCGCCCACCGCCTGCTGCCGGGCGAGCTCGTCGTGACCGGCTTCGACTGGCTGAGCCCGGCGCGGCGCCGGCTGCACGCGACGCCGCGGGACGGCGCCGACTTCGCCGCGCAGGGCTGCGTGGTGCTCACGGCGCCCGGCACCGACATGGGCGAGATCGTGCGTACCCTGCGCGAGGTCTGGCTGGACACGCTCGACGCCTGCACCGGCCGCTTCCCGGCTCCGGCCCAGGTCCCGGCCCAGGTCCGGGGCGAGCACGACGCCGAGACCGAGACCGAGCTCGAGCCCGAGGCGCGGGCCCAGGTCCCGGTCATGGGGGGAGCCGGCCGATGAGGCGCGCCGACTGAGGACGGCGCCCCGGCTGAGGACGGCGGGACGGCGGGACGGCGGGACGGCAGTGGAGCGTTAGCGGTACGCAAGCAGGACGGCAAGGGCGGAGGGGAAGGTTGTACACGGCACTGACACGGTGCCGTCCGACCTGAACCGGGGGAGATCCACCATGCGCAAGAACACCGTCCTCGCCGTCACCGCCGCCGCCGTCCTCTCGCTGGGCCTGACCGCCTGCGGCGGCAACGACGGCACCCGTGACGAGGGCGCCGCGCCGTCCGGGGCGGCGAACGGCGCCACCACGACCGCCGTCACGGGCGGCACGGCGACCGGCACCGCGACCGGCGGTTCGACCACGGGCGGCTCGACCACCGGCGGTGCCACGGCCGGCGGCTCGACCGGCGCCAAGACCTCCGGCGGCACCGCCGCCAAGGCCTCCGCCGGCTCCGGCTCGGCGTCCTCGGCCAAGGCCGCGGCCTGCACGTACAAGGACGTGAAGATCACGGCGGCGAAGGCCGACGAGACGCCCACCGAGCACATCGTGCTCACCGCGACCAACACCTCTGGCCGCGCCTGCCGCCTCTACGGCTACCCGCTGATCGCCTTCGGCCAGATCCAGACCGCCAAGGACATCCCGGCCGTCGCCAAGAGCAAGCCGGCCGCCCCCGTCGTCCTGGAGCCCGGCGCTCCCGCCTACGCCAACGTGCGCGTCGTGCTCGGCGGGGCCCACGAGGACAACAAGGTCGTCAGCTCCTTCAACGTGAACCTCTTCGCCGCCGACGCGCCCGCCGAGGGCAGCGTCGTCGTGAAGGCCCCGGCCGGCGGCCTCGCCGTGAACGAGTCCGCCGCCAAGACCGGCTACTGGACGCCCGAACTGCGCAACGGCGCCGACGAGTTCTGAGCCGGCCTCTGAGCCGACCTCTGAGCCCGCCGCTGATCCCCGCGAACCATCGGGCCCGCCCGGCGCGTCCTCCTCGCCATGAAGGACGGAATCGGCTGCCTCGCCGTACTCGGCGGCTTCGCCACCGGTCTTGTGGTGTGGGGGATCGGCGCGACTCCCGCCCTGACCGGCGGCTTCGAGGGCGAAGGGCGGGACCTCGGCGTGGTGTGGCTGGAACTGCCCGTGATGATGCTCGGCATCCCGGCCCTCGCCCTCGGCGTCTGGGCGCTGCTGCGCCGCCGCTCGCCGCTCCTGCTCGGCCTCGCCGTCGTGGCGACCCTGCTCGCGGCGGGCTGGGCGGGCGCGCAGTGGCTGGAGACGCGGGTGCCGGAGTTCGGATACGAACAGGGTGCGGCCGGACCGGGCGCCTGACGGGACGACGCCTGACGGGACGGCGCCTGACGGGACGGCGCCTGACGCGCGGACGTCTGACGCAGGACGTCTTACGCGAGGACGCCTGACGGGACGGCGCCTGACGGGACGGCGCCTGACGCGCGGACGTCTGACGCAGGACGTCTTACGCGAGGACGCCTGACGGGACGAAGCCCAAGGCGTTACGGGCCGGCCGGCGCCGCGAGGCCCGTCTTCGCGCCCGACCCGCACAGCGGTACGACGGTCGTGCCGGGCCGCCGCGGCGCGGCCCGTACCGCCGCCCAGCAGGCGACGCCGGTCGGCTCCACGTACAGCCCGCGGCGCGCCAGATCGAGCTGCGCGGCCCGGATCTGCGCCTCCGTCACCGTGAGGAACGTCCCGCCCGACTCCCGTACGGCCCGCAGGATCTGCGCCGCGCGGGGCGGGTTCGGGATCGCGATGCCTTCGGCGAGGGTGGGGCGGGATTCGGCCGGTCCCGGCAGCTCCTGCGCGCCCGCGTGGAAGGCGGCGGCCAGCGGGGAGACGGCCTCGGCCTGGACGGCGAGGAGCGCGGGCCGCCGGTCGACGAGCCCGTGGCCGTACAGCTCCTCGACGGCCAGCGCCGCGCCGAGCAGCAGTGTGCCGTTGCCGACCGGCAGCGCGAGGGTGTCGGGCAGCCGGCCGCCGAGCTCCTCCCACAGCTCGTAGACGTACGTCTTGGTGCCGTGCAGGAAGTGCGGGTTGTACACGTGCGAGGCGTAGAAGACGCCGGGCTCGTCGGCGGCGGCGCGGGCCGCGCGGGCCGTCGCCTCGCGGTCGCCCGGGACGACGACCGTACGGGCGCCGTGGGCGCGGATCTGCTCCAGCTTCTTCGGGGAGGTCGCGTCCGGCACGTACACCGAGCAGTCGAGACCGGCCCGGGCTCCGTACGCCGCGACGGCCGTGCCCGCGTTGCCGCTGCTGTCGGCGATCACGGCGCGCGCCTCCAGGCGGCGCGCCAGTTCGGCCAGCATCACCGCGCCCCGGTCCTTGAAGGACAACGTGGGCATGAGGAAGTCGAGTTTGGCCGAAACGGTGTCGGTGAGCGGCACGAGCGGTGTGCGGCCCTCCCCGAGGGTCACATGAGGGATCTCGGTGGCCAGCGGCAGGGCCTCCGCGTAACGCCACAATGAATTCACACGTGACGGAAGTGACGCCAGTGGCACCGGCGCGCTGCTGAAGTCGAGGTCCCAGGGGCCGCGGCAGCGTGGACAACACCAGGTGAGACTGTCCGCGGGAGCGTGGACCTGGCATCGGGGGCACACGTAGGCCGTCATGATCCCCAGGATGGCAGGCGTGTGGCGGGCGCGTTGCGTGGCGCTCGGAGCCCTTGTGGGATTCCTATGGATCGGTCAATCTTTCGGTCGGCAGCCGGAGATGACGAACGGCGCGGACCTCTCACGCCTTTCTTGTCATGTCCATGCAGTACCTGCCCGTGTGTGCCTCGCACGTTCCGTACGACCTGCTCGTCCCGCACGTCCGCAACCGCACGTCCGCAACCCCCCACGTACCCCCACACGACGCACCACCTATGAGGAGGACCCCTCACATGTCCGTGATGCGTGACTCGCGGCGCAGACTCGCCGCCGCCGGTGCCATAGCCGTCGCTGCCCTCGCGTTCGGCTCCCTCTCCGCGCTCCCGGCCTCCGCCGCCGGGACCGCCGCCGAAGGCGTCATCCTGAACGCCGGCGCGGAAGGGACCGTCCCCAACAGCTACATCGTCACCCTGCGCGAGTCCGCCGCCCAGGCGGAGACCGCGAAGGGCCGGGCCGTCGCGACGAAGTTCGGCGCCACGATCAAGCGCACGTACACCGCGGCGCTCAACGGCTACTCCGTCGAGCTCTCCGAGGCGCAGGCCAGGAAGCTCGCCGCCGACCCGGCCGTCGAGTCCGTCAGCCAGAACCGCGTCTTCCACATCGACGGCACCCAGCCCTCGCCGCCGTCCTGGGGCCTCGACCGGATCGACCAGAAGGCACTGCCGCTCAACCAGAGCTACACCTACCCGGACACCGCGGGCCAGGGCGTCACGGCGTACATCATCGACACCGGCGTCCGCATCACCCACAGCGACCTCGGCGGCCGGGCCTCCTACGGCTACGACGCCATCGACAACGACAACACCGCGCAGGACGGCCACGGTCACGGCACCCACGTCGCCGGCACCGTCGCCGGCAACACGTACGGCGTCGCCAAGAAGGCCAAGATCGTCGGCGTCCGCGTGCTCGACAACTCCGGCTCCGGCACCACCGAGCAGGTCGTCGCCGGCATCGACTGGGTGACGCAGAACGCCGTGAAGCCGGCCGTCGCCAACATGAGCCTCGGCGGCGGTGTCGACTCCGTCCTCGACGACGCCGTTCGCCGCTCGATCGCCTCCGGCGTCACCTACGCCGTCGCCGCCGGCAACGAGACCGACAACGCGGCCAACCACTCGCCCGCCCGGGTCGCCGAGGCCATCACGGTCGGCGCCACGACGTCGAGCGACGCCAAGGCCAGCTACTCGAACTACGGCAGCGGCCTCGACCTCTTCGCGCCGGGCTCCTCCATCACCTCGTCGTGGAACTCCAGCGACACGGCCACCAACACCATCTCCGGTACGTCGATGGCCACGCCGCACGTCGCCGGCGCCGCGGCCCTCTACCTGGCCGCCAACCCGACGGCCACGCCGGCGCAGGTCTCCTCGGCCCTCGTCGCCGCGGCCACCCCGAACGTCGTCACGAGCCCCGGCAGCGGCTCGCCGAACCGGCTGCTGTTCGTCGGTGGCGGCACCACCCCGCCGCCCACCGGCCCGAAGTTCGAGAACACCGCGGACTACGCGATCAACGACAACGCGACCGTCGAGTCCCCGGTGACCGTCAGCGGCGTCTCGGGCAACGCCCCGGCCGCCCTCCAGGTGCCGGTCAACATCGTCCACACCTACATCGGTGACCTCCAGGTCCAGCTGATCGCGCCCGACGGGACGGCGTACACGCTGAAGGCCTTCGGCACCGGCGGCAGCGCGGACAACATCAACACCACGTACACCGTCAACGCCTCCTCGGAGGTCGCGAACGGCACGTGGAAGCTCCGGGTCACGGACAACGCGAACCTCGACACCGGGAAGATCGACTCCTGGGCGCTGCAGTTCTGACGGTGATGACGGTCAGGACCGACTGACCGACTGAGTAACTGAAAGGGAGGGGCGGTCGCCGATCCGGCGGCCGCCCCTCCCCGCGTCGCCGGACCCCCGTACCGCCGCGGCCCCGGGACCACGTACGATGCGCGCGCCCGTTCGACTCGCCGAAGGCCCGCTCTTCCCGCCCCCACAGGAGCTCCGTACTCGTGGACCCGTCCCAGCCGCCGCAGTATCCGCAGTCGCAGCCGGCTGTGCCGCCCGCCCCGGGGCCGTACGCCTCGCCCGGTCCCTACGGACCCTTCGGGCCGGCGGGACCCTACGGGCCCCAGAGCCCGTACGGGGCGCCGCGGAAGACCACCAACGGCCTTGCCGTCGCGTCGCTGGTGTCCGGAGTCGTCTGCTGCCTGCCGCCGCTCGGCCTGGTCTTCGGTCTGATCGCCCTGCCCCAGATCAAGAAGCGGGAGCAGAGCGGCAAGGGCCTCGCCGTCGCCGGCATCGTGCTCTCCTCGCTGGCCACCCTGCTGGTGATCGTCGGTCTCGTGACCGGCGGGATCGGTGAGGCGTGGCGGGGGTTCAAGAAGGGCGTGGACGAGGCCGCCGCCTCCGAGTCGCCGTTCGGGCTGCGCAAGGGCGACTGCTTCCGCGTCGACGGCAAGCTGGAGTCGTACACCACCGACGTGAAGACCGTGGCGTGCGGCAAGCCGCACGAGGGCGAGGTGACCGGCAGCTTCAAGCTCACCGGCTTCACCAAGTGGCCCGGCGAGGACGCGGTCGACGACGTCGCCGAGGAGCGCTGCCAGGAGATCAACGACGCCTACGCGCTGGACCGGTGGGCCGTCCCGGAGGACGTCTGGACCTACTACTACCTGCCGACCAGCGTCTCCTGGCGGGCCGGCGACCGCACGGTGACCTGCTCGTACGCCACGGACAAGGCGCCCTTCACCGGCTCGCTGCGGAGGGACGCGACCACTCTGAACGCCGATCAGGTGAGCTTCCTGAAGGCGGTCAACGCCATCGACACGGCCATGCTCAAGGAGCCCGAGCAGGACGCCGACGAGGACCTGGCCGAGAACAAGGCCTGGGCCGCCGAGGTCCACGACGTCGTACGGCGGGAGAGCAACGGCCTGCGCACGCGGCACTGGCCCGGCGGCTCGGCCGAGCCGGTCGCGGAGCTGGTGAGGAAGCTCGACGCGGCCGAGAAGCAGTGGCAGAAGCTCGCCACGGCGAAGGACGCGGACGCCTTCTGGGAGGTCTACGACGTCGCCTACGACTCCGTCGACCGCAAGATCGAGACCGCGTCGCGGACGGCCCTCGACCTGGAGGACACCCTCAGCCAGGACTCCGAGAAGGCCTGACGGAGGCGGACGCGGCGGACGCGGCGCGGCGGACGCGGCGGAGGGCGGCCAAGGCCGGGTATTGCGACGGGAGTTCGGTGGCTATACCCGCGGCGGAGGTTTACGTAAAGACAAGTCATCACTTCGGGTGAAACTCTGGCCCATGCTTGCGGCTGTGCACCCTCGGTTGTCAGGCTGTAGCAGACAGTCAAGCTGAGGGGAGTGTCCAGTGACGTTCGGTGAGCAGCCGGCCTATCTGCGGGTGGCGAGCGACCTCCGGGAGAAGATCGCCAACGGCTCGCTTCCCCCGCACACCCGGCTTCCCTCGCAGGCGCGCATCCGCGAGGAGTACGGAGTCTCGGACACCGTCGCACTGGAGGCGCGCAAGGTCCTCATGGCCGAGGGTCTCGTCGAAGGACGCTCGGGCTCCGGGACCTATGTGCGCGAGCGTCCCGTGCCGCGCCGGATCGCCCGCTCCGGATACCGGCCCGCCGCCGGCGCCACTCCCTTCCGGCAGGAGCAGGCGGCCGAAGGCGCGCGTGGCACCTGGGAGTCGAGCAGCGAACAGGAGCAGGCGAGCCCGGAGCTCGCCGCCCGGCTCGGCATCGAGCCGGGGGAGCGGGTGATGCGCACGCGGTACGTGTACCGGGACGCGGGCGAGCCGATGATGCTCTCCACCTCCTGGGAGCCGCTCGCCGTCACCGGCCGGACCCCGGTGATGCTGCCCGAGGAGGGCCCGCTGGGCGGCTGCGGCGTCGTCGAGCGGATGGCCGCGATCGACGTGGTCGTGGACAACGTCGTGGAGGAGGTCGGCGCCCGGCCCGGCCTCGCGGAGGAGCTGCTGACCCTCGGCGGAGTGCCCGGCCATGTGGTGATGGTCATCGAGCGGACGTATTACGCCTCGGGGCGCGCGGTCGAGACCGCCGACGTCGTCGTCCCGGCCGACCGCTACCGGATCGCCTACCACCTGCCGGTGCGCTGACCTCCGGACCGCCCGCCGGCCCGCCCGCCGGCCCGCTTCCGTATGTTCGAACTCGCCGCGCCGCCCGCACCCGGGCGGCGCGGCGAGTGTTGTCCGGGCCCGTTTTCGACCGCGGTGAGCAGGGCGGCCGCGAAGGCGGCGGCGGCCGGGTGTTTCGCGCCCGAGAGCCGGTTCCTGGCCAATGTGTACCTCTTTGTGAAAACTCATATCCGCTGTGTAAAGGTCAGGCGTAAGCTCGGGCATATGCGCATTGCGGTTTCCAGCAGATCGTTAGACACGGCCGGACCGGCGGAGGGAGCAGCCCGATGAGCGACAGCGGTCCCGTCCTTCCCTGGCTGGTCATACGGCAGGACGACAACGGCAACCGCTACCGCGTCGGCCGGTACGCGACCAAGGACGAAGCCCAGAAGATCGCCGACAGCCTCGACGACCGCGGACACAAGCAGCTCTACTCGGTGGAGCGCATCGGTCAGCCGGCGCTCTGAGCGAAGAGACGCCCTCTCGCCCGGGCGGCCGCCGCGGCCGCCCGGGCTACGCTCCGCCCCATGACAGAACACCGAACCGACCCCGTCGTGGTCGTCGCCGGAGCCCTGTGCGACCAGGGCCGGCTGCTCGCCGCACGGCGCAGCGCGCCCGCCGAGCTCGCGGGCCGCTGGGAGCTGCCGGGCGGCAAACTGGAGCCGGGTGAGAGCCCGGAGGAGGCCCTGGTCAGGGAGCTGCGCGAGGAACTCGGCATCGAGACCGAGGTCGGTGCGCGGCTGCCCGGCGAGTGGCCGCTGAAGCCCGGCTACGTCCTGCGGGTCTGGGCCGCCCGCGTGCGCTCCGGTGTGCCGGAGCCCCTGGAGGACCACGACGAGCTGCGCTGGCTGGCCCGCCACGAGCTGGACTCCGTCGACTGGCTCGACCAGGACCGCCCCGCCGTCGCCGAGGCGGCGCGGCTGCTGCCCGCCGCGCCCGAGGGCGGCGTGCGCGGCTGACGCGTGCGCCGTTCGTGCCACCGTGCGCCGCGGTCGAGTCGCGCGGGATATCCCACTCCCAATATCGGGTATGTCGTGATTAACCCCCCGAAATAGGACGTGGGCCTCGTGATCGACACCGAAGGCGACTGCGCCGAATGGCATTTCCCCGCGGAGGCCAATGCCGTGCGCACGGCCCGCCACGCGGTGCGGGACACCCTGAGGAGCTGGCAGCTCGACGCGGCGATCGGAGACGTGACCGTCCTTCTGGTCAGCGAGCTGGTCACGAACTCCCTGCGCTACGCCTCCGGCCCCATCGGCGTCCGCCTGGTCCGCCGCCCACCCGAGGGAACGGGTCAGGGGAACGGCCCCGCGCTCCTCGTGGAGGTCTCCGATCCGCTTCCGGACCGGCCCACCGAACGCCCCGCCGGTCCCGACGACGAGGGCGGCCGCGGACTCCAGCTCGTGGCCGGATCCGCCCGCCGCTGGGGCACCCGCGCCGGGCGCACCGGCAAAACCGTGTGGTTCGAGCTGGCCTTGCCTGGTGAGTAAACAGGGTGGGACGACGATCAGCGGGACTCGGCCGGAAACGAACGAGACCACCCTGTGATCGTGAACGTCGTGCCGACGGGGGCCGTGGTGCTGAATACTGCGGTCATGGCCGGTCCGGTGCGGTGAGCTGGAGGGGACGGTCGCGTGAGCGAGATACCTGAGACGGCGAGCGGTGTCGTGTGGCAGAGCAGCCCGCCCGGGTCGATCTATGACTACATCCGGGTCGCCTCCTTCTCGATAGGCCCCGACGGGCTCGTCGAGCAGTGGAGCAGGCGCGCCGTCGAGCTCTTCGGAGTCACCGCCGAGGAGGCCCACGGCAAGGACCCCGTCGAGGCCTTCATGCCCTCCGACCTGCGCGAGCGCGGTCACCGCCGGGTCAGGGAGATCCTCGACGGCAGGGAGTGGACCGGTCTGGTCCCCTTCCGCATCCCGGGCGAGGACCGGCCCCACGGCATCGCCGAGATGTACGTGATGCCGAGCGAGACCCGGACCGGGGAACGCGGCGCGCTGTGCATCGTGGTCGACGTGCGGGCGCTGCGCCGCATCGAGACCGACCTCGCCGCCTCGCAGGCGATATTCGGCCAATCCCCTTTCGGTTTTCTGCTCTTCGGCACCGACCTCACCGTCAAGCGCGCCAACCGCCGCTTCGCCACCGTCTTCGGCGGCAACGCCGACGACCACCGGGGCCGCACCGTCCACGACTACCTCGCCCGGCCCGAGGCCGAGCGGATGACCGCGGCGCTCCGCAAGGTCCTGGAGACCGGCGAGGCCGTCACCGACTTCCAGATCATCGGCGCCGCGCCCGGCGCAAAGGACCGGCGCCACTGGTCCATCAACCTCTACCGCGTGCACAGCGGCACCGGCCGTCCCGTCGGCGTCGCCGGACTCGGCATCGACGTCACCCGGCGCCACAACGCCGCCCGCGAGGCCGCCAGCGCCCGCCGCAACCTCGCCCTCCTCAACGAGGCCGGCGCCCGCATCGGCAACTCCCTCGACCTGGAGGCCACCGCCCGCGAACTCCTCGACGTCGCCGTACCCGGCTTCTGCGACCTCGCCGCCGTCGACCTCTACCAAGGGCTGCTCACCGGCGACGAGGCCCCGCCCGGACGCTGGGGCAGCTCCCACGACGTCGGCTACGGCTCCGGCAGCGCCGAACTGCGCCGGGTCGCCGTCGCCAGCGCCGTGTCCCACGCCCCGCCGCGCGTCGGCAAACTCCGCACCGGCGGCGACGACGAAGCGCTCAAGACGGCCGACCCCGCCCGGACCGCCGGGACCGCCGGGACCGCCCGGGCCGGCGCCGTCGACGGCGACATCTGTTGCGACACCCGTCCCGTCGAGGTCGGCTCCGTCCACCGCTATCCCTTCAACTCGCCCTGCGCCGGAGCCCTGCGCACCGGCCGCGTCAGCACCGTGCCCGGCGCCGACGGCAGCCTCGTCCAGTCCACCCTGGTCGTGCCGATGGTCGCCCACGACACCGTCGTCGGACTCGTGCAGTTCTCCCGCACCAAGGGCAGCGAACCCTTCGGCGAACGCGACCGCGCCCTCGCCGTCGAACTCGCCGCCCGCGCCGCCGTCTGCATCGACAACGCCCGCCTCTACCGGCGCGAACACGAACGGGCCCTCATCCTCCAGCGCAGCCTGCTGCCGCCCGGCGACCCGGAGGCCGCCGGACTCGACATCGCCTGCCGCTACCTGCCCGGCACCGTCGGCTCCGAGGTGGGCGGCGACTGGTTCGACGTCATCGAACTCCCCGGCCACCGCACCGCCCTGGTCATCGGCGACGTCATGGGCCGCGGCCTGCGCGCCGCCGTCGCCATGGGCGAACTGCGCACCGCCGTGCGCACCCTCGCCCAGCTCGACCTCGAACCCGCCGAGGTCCTCTCCCATCTCGACGAGATCGCCCGCGGACTCGGCGCGCCCGCCGGCGCCCAGAGCTCCGCCCGCGCCCACAAGGCCCGCGGCCCCGAACTCTCCGAGGTCTACCTCGCCACCTGCGTCTACGCGGTCTACGACCCGGTGACCCGCCGCTGCACCTTCGCCAACGCCGGCCACCTGCCGCCCGTGCTCGTCGAACCCGGCGAGGAGGCCCTGCTCCTCGACGTGCCGCCCGGGATGCCGCTCGGCGTCGGCGGCGAGCCCTTCGAGGAGGTCGAGGTGGAACTGCCCGAAGGCGCGCTGCTCGCGCTCTACACCGACGGGCTCGTCGAGTCCCGCGACCATCCGCTCGACGAGGGACTCGGCGCCTTCCGCACCGCGCTCGCCAACCCCGGCCGGCCGCTCGAGGACGTCTGCGACCACGTCCTGACCACCCTCGACACCCGGCACGGCGAGGACGACATCGCCCTGCTCATGGCCCGCATCCAGGGCCTGCCCAGCGAGGCCGTCGGCGACTGGCGCCTGCCGCGCGAACCCCGCTCGGTGGGCCGCGCCCGCGAACTGGCCCGCGCCCAGCTCACCACCTGGGAGCTCGAGCCCCTGGTCGACACCGTCGAACTGCTCGTCAGCGAACTCGTCACCAACGCCCTGCGCTACGGCGAGGGCGAGATCCGGCTGCGGCTCCTGCGCGACCGCACCCTGGTCTGCGAGGTGTGGGACGCGGGTCTCGTCCAGCCCCGGCGCCGCCGCGCCAAGGACACCGACGAGGGCGGCCGCGGACTGCAGCTGGTCGGACTGCTCAGTGCCGCCTGGGGCTCGCGCCGCACCCCGCGCGGCAAGACGGTGTGGTTCGAACTGCCGCTGCCGGACGGGGACGGAACCGCCGAGCCGACGGTCGACCAGCTGCTCAGCATGTTCTGACGGCCGGGCGGCGGGCCCGGCCCGGCCCCGGCCGGGCGGCCGCGGACCCCGGTCCTCATACGCTCCACGCGCCCCCGCCCAGGCGACCGCGCGTCGCGCCGCCGCCGAAACCGGCGGGGCCGCCCCCGAAACCGCCGCCGCCACCGCCGCCCTCACCATCAGCAGCGCCGCCCACACCATCACCCCCGGCAGCATCACCAGCAGCGCCGGTGCCACCCTCACCACGTCCATCACGACCTCCCCCGAACGGTCCTGCGAGCACGATGCCGCCGAGCACGGCCCCACCGAGCCCGCCGCCCACGGCACCTTCCACCTCTGTTACACCGCCCAGGCCGTTCGGGTTCCCGTACGCCCGCACGTCCCGCTCCGCCAGTTCCTGCGCCGCCCGGGCCAGACCGTCCGCCCGCCGCGCCTCGGCGAGCGCCGGCCACGGATCGCCGGCGTCGCCCCGCTCCGCCCGCTCCAGGCGCCGCCGCGCCTCGGCGAGCCGGGTGCGGGCCTCGGCGCCGACGGCGCCGCGGTGCGTGCTGACGTAGGCGTCGGCGGCGCCGACCGCCGAACGGGCCGTCAGCGTCGCGTGGCCGAGCAGCGCCCCGGCCCGCACGCTGTCCGACGCGCCCTCCCGCCCGCCCCGCAGCACCTCGTCGAGCGCCCGGTCCGTCTCCGCGGTCCGGCGCAGGGCGTCGAGCGGGTCGGGGCGTCCGGAGTCCACCGCGGCGCGCACGACGGCCAGCACGGCCTCGGCGTGCGCGATCCGTCCTCGCAGGCCCACCGCCGTCGCCTCCGCCTCCGCCTCCGCCGTGTCCTCCACCGCCGCCGCAGTCGCCGCCGACGCGGCTGCCGTCCCCGCTCTCTCCGTCGTCCCTTCCTCCGCCGCCTCCTCGACTCCTTCCAGCAGTGCCCGCGCCTCGGCCAGGTCCGCCTGCGCGTCCTCGACCGCGCCGGGCAGCCGGCCGGCCGCCTCCGCGAGTTCCGCGGCCCGCCGGTCCACGGCCTCGGCCAGCCGCGCCGTCTGGTCGACGGCGCCCTCGGCGGCCCGGACCAGCGCGGCCGCGCCGCCGTGGTCGCCGCCGTCGAGCAGTTGCCGCGCACGGTTGATGCCGGCGGTCGCGAACACCAGCCGGTCCTTGGCCTGTTCGACGGCGCCGGAGACGGGAGCCGTCGCCGACTCCGCGTACCGCTCGCGCAACTCCGCCAGCGCCGCCTCCGCCGTACCCACCCGGCCGGTCTGCTCGCGGAACGCCGCCTCGACGGCGGCCAGCGCGTCCGGCGTGTCCCGCTCCAGACCCCGCAGCCGGTCGAAGTCGGCCACCTCGGCGTCGAGGCGGCCGTCGGCGTCGGCGCAGCGCCGCAGGATCTCCTCCAGTACGGCCCGCCGGGTCGCGTCGTCCCGGGGCACCCGGTCGTCCAGCCGCTGCCGGAGCCGGAACGCCTCGGCCAGCTCGCCCCGCGCCTGCCGCACCGCCTCGGTGTAGCGGATGACCGCCGTCTCGCCGAACCGGGCGGCGGCCCAGCGCAGTTCCTCCGCGCTGGTGCGCACGGCGTCGTCGGCGGCGACGAGCGCCCGCCGGGTCCGCTGGTCCAGCTCGTCGAACGGCGGACCGGGCGGCACCTTCGGCGAGCCCCAGCCCGCGCCGCCGCCCGCCGCGCCCCAGCCGCGGCCGCCGCCCGGCGTGGTGCGGGTCGCGGTCCTGCGCCGGCGCTTGGTGAAGGTGTAGGCGGCGGCGACGGCCGCGCCGCCGACCAGGGCGACCGGAAGGACGAGATCGGTGGCGGAGGCCGAGCCGTCGGAGCCGCTGTCCGTCGCGGCCGGCGGGCCGAACCGCCGCTCGATGGCCGGCGCCGCCCGCGCGGGCTCGTCGGCGTGGGCGCCCGGCACGGCGGGCACGATCAGCCACCACGCCGCCGCCGGCACCGAGAGCAGGGCCCGGGCGGCTTTTCGCGTCACAAAAGGGAGGTTATGTCCGGGATCGTGGGCCCGCGACCGGGCCGGGCATCGAGCGCGGAAACCATTCTCCACAGGCCGTCGTCACTGTCGGTAGCCGTCGCTACGGTAGTGACGGTGAGTGAGCAGTGACGCGACGACCCTCGGGGGCCCGGTGAACGGACGATGGAAGAGCGTGTGGCGACGAGGCCGCTGGTGGGTCCTCGGACTCGTCCTCCTGCTCGTGCTGCCCGTGCTCGCCGCGGGCACGGCCCTGCGCCTGAACTACACCGGCGATCCCGGCGCGGGGACCACGACCCGCGGCAAGGACGCCGTCTGGCTCGGCCACGCCTGGGTCGACGGCCGGAAGAAGGACGCCGACGTCGCCGCGTTCGCCGCGCGGATCAAGGGCACCGGCATCCGCGACCTGTACGTCCACGCCGGCCCGCTGGAGCACGACGGCACCCTGCCGCCCGCCCGTCACCCGCGGGCCCGCTGGCTCGTCGACGCCGTCCACCGCACGATGCCCGGCATACGGGTGCACGCCTGGCTGGGCGACGTCCTCGCCACCGAGGGCCCCGACGGGCTGCGCCTGGAGGACGCCGGCACCCGGGCCGCCGTGGTGGCCTCGGCCCGGCAGGTCCTCGACGCGGGCTTCGAGGGCGTCCACTTCGACTTGGAGCCGCTGCACTCCGACGACCGTCACTACCTGTCGCTGCTCGACGACCTCGGCGCGCTGACCCGGCCCCGCAAGGCGCCGCTGTCGGTCGCCGCCCACCAGATAGACCCGCTGCCGGCCGCCCACCGCGTCCTGGGCGCGCTCAGCGGCAGCGAGAAGTGGTGGTCGCAGGAGTTCTTCGGCGAGGTCGCCCGCCGCGTCGACCAGATCGCCGTCATGTCGTACGACACGTGGATGCCGCTGGAGGGCCTGTACGGCGGCTATGTCGCCCAGCAGACCAGCCTCGCCCTGGAGGTGACGCCCGAGGACACCGACCTGCTCATGGGACTGCCCTTCTTCCACGAGGACGACCTCGGCCACCACGAGTCGGCCGAGACCGTCACCGCCGCCGTCCGCGGCGCCCGCCTCGGCCTCGCCCGCACGGACCGGGACCGCGAGCGCTTCGGCCTCGCGCTGTACGTGGACTTCGCGGCCGAGGAGGCCGACTGGCGGGCCTACCGCGACGGCTGGCACTGACGGCCGGCCCGCACGAGCCGGCCCCGCACCACCCGGTCCGCACCACCCGGTCCGCACGAGCCGGCCCCTACGTCCGCCGCCGGCGGATCTTGTCGCCCAGCCACACCACCGGGTCGTACTTCCGGTCGACGACCCGTTCCTTCATCGGGATCAGCGCGTTGTCCGTGATCCGGATGTCCTCCGGGCAGACCTCCGTGCAGCACTTGGTGATGTTGCAGTAGCCGAGGCCGTGCTCGTCCTGGGCGGTGGCGCGCCGGTCGAGGCCCGCCTCCTGCGCCGCGTCGAGCGGATGCATGTCGAGTTCGGCGATGCGCATGAGGAAGCGCGGGCCGGCGAAGACGGCCTTGTTCTCCTCGTGGTCGCGGACGACGTGGCAGGTGTTCTGGCACAGGAAGCACTCGATGCACTTGCGGAACTCCTGCGAGCGGTCGACGTCCTCCTGGCGCATCCGGTACTCGCCGGGCGCGAGCCCGGCGGGCGGCACGAAGGCCGGGATCTCCCGGGCCTTGGCGTAGTTGAAGGACACGTCCGTGACCAGGTCGCGGACGACCGGGAAGGCCCGCATCGGCGTCACCGTGACGGTCTCGTCCCGGCCGAAGACCGACATCCGGGTCATGCAGAGCAGCCGGGGCCGGCCGTTGATCTCGGCCGAGCAGGAGCCGCACTTGCCGGCCTTGCAGTTCCAGCGCACGGCCAGGTCCGGCGCCTGGGTGGCCTGCAGGCGGTGCACGATGTCGAGCACGACCTCGCCGTCGTGCACCTCCACCGTGTAGTCGGTCAGCGCGCCGCCGTCGGCGTCGCCCCGCCAGATCCGGAACTTCGCGTCGTACGTGCTCATGAGCCCAGCTCCTCCGCCGCGAGGTACTTCGCCAGCTCCTCCTGCTCGAAGAGGGCGAGCAGATCGCTCCTGATCGGCTCGGTGCGGACCCGCTCCAGGTCCACCCCGCCGCCCTCGGCCGCCCGGCACAGCAGGTTCACCGGCCGCCAGGCGCTGTCCATGCCGGGGTAGTCCTCGCGGGTGTGCCCGCCCCGGCTCTCCGTGCGCTCCAGCGCGGCCCGGGCCACGCACTCGCCGACGAGCAGCATGTTGCGCAGGTCCAGGGCGAGGTGCCAGCCGGGATTGAACTGCCGGTGGCCCTCGACGGCGACGCGCCCGGCCCGCTCGCGCAGCTCGGCGATCCGCTCCAGGGCCTCGGCCATCTCGCCCTCCCGCCGGATGATCCCGACGAGGTCGTTCATCGTCTGCTGGAGTTCCTGGTGGAGCGTGTACGGGTTCTCGGCGGCGGCGCCGAAGGACTCGCCGTCGAACGGGGCCAGGGCCTCGGCCCGGGCCGCCGCGACGGCCTCCTCGCCGACCTCGGCGGGGCCGGCCTGCGCCGCGTACCCGGCCGCGTACAGCCCGGCCCGCCGGCCGAACACCAGCAGGTCGGACAGCGAGTTCCCGCCGAGCCGGTTCGAGCCGTGCATGCCGCCCGCGACCTCGCCGGCCGCGTACAGACCCGGGACGCCCGTCGCGGCCGCCGTCTCCGAGTCGACGCCGACGCCGCCCATCACGTAGTGGCAGGTCGGCCCGACCTCCATCGCCTCGGCCGTGATGTCGACGTCGGCCAGCTCCTTGAACTGGTGGTACATCGACGGCAGCCGCCGCCGGATCACCTCGGCCGGCATCCGCGTCGACACGTCGAGGTAGACGCCGCCGTGTGGCGAGCCGCGGCCCGCCTTCACCTCGGAGTTGATCGCCCGGGCCACCTCGTCACGCGGCAGCAGCTCGGGCGGCCGCCGGTTGTTGTCCGGATCCTCGTACCAGCGGTCGCCCTCCTCCTCCGACTGCGCGTACTTCTCCTTGAAGACGTCGGGCACGTAGTCGAACATGAAGCGCCTGCCCTCGGAGTTGCGCAGCACCCCGCCGTCGCCGCGCACCGACTCGGTGACGAGGATCCCCTTCACCGACGGCGGCCAGACCATCCCGGTCGGATGGAACTGCACGAACTCCATGTTGACCAGCGGCGCCCCGGCGAGCAGCGCGAGCGCGTGCCCGTCGCCGGTGTACTCCCAGGAGTTGGACGTCACCTTGAAGGACTTGCCGATGCCGCCGGTCGCGAGGACGACGGCCGGCGCCTGGAGGACGAAGAAGCGGCCGGACTCCCGCTCGTAGCAGAAGACGCCCGCGACGCGCCCGAAGCCGTCCTTGAGGATCCGGGTGACCGTGCACTCCTGGAAGACCTTCAGACCGCTCTCGTAGTCGCCGGTCTCCCGGAAGTCGTCCTGCTGGAGCGAGACGATCTTCTGCTGGAGCGTGCGGATCAGCTCCAGACCGGTGCGGTCGCCGACGTGGGCGAGGCGCGGGTACTCGTGGCCGCCGAAGTTGCGCTGCGAGATCCGCCCGTCGGGAGTGCGGTCGAACAGCGCGCCCCAGGTCTCCAGCTCCCAGACCCGCTCCGGTGCCTCCTGGGCGTGGATCTCGGCCATCCGCCACTGGTTGAGGAACTTCCCGCCGCGCATGGTGTCGCGGAAGTGGATCTGCCAGGTGTCGTGCGGGTTGGCGTTGGCCATGGAGGCGGCGATGCCGCCCTCGGCCATCACCGTGTGCGCCTTGCCGAAGAGGGACTTGCAGATCACCGCCGTACGGGCGCCCTGCCGGCGCGCCTCGATCGCCGCGCGCAGCCCGGCGCCGCCCGCGCCGACCACGATCACGTCCCACCGCTGTCGTTCCGTGTCGGTCATCTCAGAAGAACCTCGGGTCGTCGAAGGCGCCGGTGGCGAGCAGATACACGTACAGGTCGCAGACGGCGACGCTGATCAGCGAGGCCCAGGCCAGCTGCATGTGGCGGCGGTTGAGCCGGCCCACCCAGGTCCACAGCCGGTAGCGGACGGGATGCTTCGAGAAGTGCCGCAGCCGGCCGCCGACGACGTGCCGGCAGGAGTGGCAGGACAGGGTGTACGCCCAGATGAGGACGATGTTGAGGAGGAAGACGAGCGTTCCGAGGCCCGCGTGGCCCCAGGAGTAGGAGGCGTCCCGGAAGGTGAGCGCGGTGTCGTAGGTGAGGACGCCGGCGACCGGGAGGGCCAGGTAGAAGAAGTAGCGGTGGACGTTCTGCAGGACGAGCGGAAGGCGGGTCTCGCCGGTGTACGTGCGGTGGGGCTCGGCGACCGCGCAGGCCGGGGGAGAGGCCCAGAAGCCCCGGTAGTAGGCCTTGCGGTAGTAGTAGCAGGTCAGCCGGAAGCCGAGCGGGAAGACCAGGATCAGCAGGGCGGGCGAGAGGCTCCACCAGCTGCCGAAGAGCGCCCAGTTGGGGCCGCCGCGCATGGGGACGCAGTTCTCGGCGAGGCAGGGCGAGTAGAACGGCGAGACGTAGGGCGCGGCGTAGTAGTGGGCGTTGGCGAAGGCCCGCCAGGTCGAGTAGGCGACGAAGGCGAGCAGTCCGGCCGCGGTGCCGGCGGGCGCCAGCCACCAGCGGTCGGTGCGCAGATGGCGGGCGGCGAGGGAGGCGCGCCCCGCGGAGCGCACCCCCGTCGCCGCGGCGGGTTCGGTACCTGTGGCCAACAGGGCCTCCTCGGCTCCCGGGGATGTCCCCCTACGGCGCGTGGCGGTCGCGTGCTCCCAGACCCTCGTCGTCGGTGTCGGTCCACAGTCCGCTGTCGTACGGGGCGTCGGGGATGGTCACCACGTTCTCGGCGCGGCCTCTGGGCGGCGCCGTGGGCGCGGCCCGCTCCGTCCCGGCGCGGCGTTCCAGCTGTTCGACCGTCTGTTCCAGGTCGTGCAGGCGACGCTTGACGGCCGCCAGGTCGTCCTGAAGGGACATGGTTGCCCTCACTTCCGCGAGCGCGGGTCACACGCGAGTGTCGCGCGTCACATCCCGCTTGTGAAGCCGTGTGCACCTGATTCCACTCGTCCGGAGCGCCCCGGCGGGCGGGCGATTGGGCCGCACGAGTGGGGTTTGCCGGCCGTGCCGCCGTGTCGTCGCCACCGGATCCGCTCCGTCCTTTTCAGTGTATGAGCAATAGGTGTGATCATCTCCAAATGGCATGAAACTGGACGAAGGGGTACAAGTCATGTCCCAGGTCGGCGCCCCTCGCGGGAGGACATGCTCCAGGAGCCCCCGCTCCCGCACGCTCCGCTCCGTCGCGACCCTCGGCAGCGCGGTCCTCGCGCTCACCGTCCTCGCCGGTTGCGGCTCCGGCGACGGCGGCGACGAGCCGCCCGCCGCCGCCCAGGACAACGCGCCGGCCGCGCGCGACCAGGTCGCCGACGGAGGAACGCTGCGCTGGGCCGTCGACGCGCTGCCCACCACCCTCAACGCCTTCCAGGCCGACGCCGACGGCGCCACCTCCAGGATCGCCGGAGCCGTGCTCCCCGCCCTCCACACCCTCGACGAGCGCGGCCGGCCGAAGCTCAACCCCGACTACCTGGAGTCCGCCCAGGTCATCGAGACCGAGCCCCGGCAGGTCGTGCTCTACAAGCTCAACCAGCAGGCCGTGTGGAGCGACGGGCGCGAGATCGGCGCAGCGGACTTCGTCGCCCAGTGGCGCGCGCTCAGCGGCCGGGACACCGCCTACTGGACGGCCCGCAACGCGGGCTACGAGCGGATCGAGAAGATCGAGCGCGGCAAGAACGACCTGGAGGTACGGGTCACCTTCGCCAAGCCGTACGCCGACTGGCGCTCGCTGTTCACGCCGCTCTACCCGAAGGAGGTGATGGGCACCCCGAACACCTTCAACGACGGGGCCCGCACCGCCCTCAAGGCCACTGCAGGACCGTTCCTGCTCAAGACGATCGACCGCAAGAACGGCACCGTCACCCTCGCCCGCAACCCCCGCTGGTGGGGCCAGGCGCCCAAGCTCGACACCCTCGTGCTCACCGCCGTGCCCCGCGCCGACCGGGCCGCCGCGCTCGCCGCCGGCAAGCTGGACCTGGCCGAGATCGACCGGGCCGTCGCCGAGCGGATCGCCCTCGCGGTACGGGACGCCCGGGCCGGCCGGGCCGGCGCGCAGCCCGCCCTCGCCCACGGCCCCGGCGCCGGGATCACGCCCGCCGCCGCCCTGAAGTCCTGGGCGCTCGCGCACGGCTCCGACCCCGAGAAGGCCGCCGAGGTGCAGGCCGCCCGCGAGCAGAACCAGCTGGCCGTCGCCCGCTACGCGACCGAGCAGAACGGCCTCGCCCGGTTCGTGGTCCGCAAGTCCCTGGAGCCCGCCTACACCCAGCTCTCGCTCAACGGCGAGTCCGGCCCGCTCGCCGACGAGCGGGTGCGCCGGGCGGTGGCCCGCGCGATCGACCGCCAGGAGCTGGCCGAGACCGTGCTCAAGCCGCTCGGCCTGCCGGCGAAGCCTCCGGGCAGCCATCTGGCCCTGCTCGGCCAGCCGGCCTACGCCGACAGCAGCGACGCGCTCGGCGGCCAGGACACCAAGGAGGCGCAGGCGCTGCTCGCGGACGCCGGCTGGGTGCCGGGCGGCGCGCTGAAGAAGCCGGGCGCCGGGACGAAGGCGGGCAGCGAGGCCGAGCCGAAGAAGGCCGCGGGCAAGCCGTCGGCGGCCGGCGCCGGGACCAAGGCCGGCCAGGCCGGGTCCGACGAGAAGAAGGGCCGGGACAAGGACGAGGACAAGGCCGGGAAGAAGGAGGGCGACGCCGCCTCCGACGAGGGCCTCTACATCGTCGGCGACGACAAGCCCGGCGAGCGGCCGGCGGCCGGCCCGGCGATCGGCCCCGCCGGTCCCGAGGAGCGGCCGGACGCCAAGCCGGCCGGCGCCGCCGGCGAGGCCAAGCCCGTGGCCGGCGCCTACGCGCCGCGCGGCAGCGCGGCCCCGGCCGCGCCCGCCGAGGCGGACGCGGCGAGCCGGTCGCTCGGCAAGGACGGCAAGCCGCTCAGCCTCCGCTTCGTGCTGCCGTCCGGGCCCGGCTCGGAGTCGCTGCGCGCGGTCGGCGACCGGATCGTCCGGATGCTCGACGCCGTGGGCATCCGTACCGAGGTCACCAAGGTCTCGGACGAGAGCTTCTTCAAGGACCACATCGCCTCGGGCGACTACGACCTGGCGCTCTACTCCTGGCCCGCGACCGCCTTCCCGGCGACCGACGCCCGGCCGATCTACGCCAAGCCGGAGCCGGCCTCCGACGGCTCGCTCCTGGTCGAGCAGAACTACGCGCGGGTCGGCACCGACCGCATCGACCAGCTCTTCGACCAGGCGGCGGCCACCCTCGACGAGGAGGAGGCCCGTGACCTGGTGCGCCAGGCCGACGCACGGATCTGGGCCGCGGCCGGCTCGATCCCGCTCTACCAGCGTCCTCAGCTGGTCGCGGCCAGGAACGATCTGCTGAACGCCGGCGCCTGGGGCTTCGCCGCCCCGCGCTACCAGGACATCGGCTTCAAGAAGCCGGAGTCGGCCCGCGGCGCCGAGCGCAACACGAACGGATAGCCCCGGGGACCGTGAAGCTCAGGCCCCCTGGGCCTGGGCGCTCCAGCCGCTGGGCTCCGGCGCCCCCTCGGCCTCGCGGCCCCGGCACCAAAGCCATCCCATTACCCGAAAGTAGCCGAAACTCCAAGTCGCAAGCTCAGAACCAGCTCAATTTCCTTGCCCGCCGGTGATCCCGGCGGGCAGGATCACGTCGGCCCCTTGACCCGGTCGCACCACCCTCCCCACACCCTGAAACCTCCCAGTAGACCCTCTCGGATCCCTCCGGGGAAGCCCCTTGCACGGCGGCCCCGTACCATAGGACATAGCCGTGGCGCGTCCGCCCGGCGGGCGTATAGAGGAACTGACGCCGATTCCCACGATCCGAGAGAAGCGCAAGCCACCCATGCCCACGCGCCACGACATCCGTAACGTCGCCATCGTCGCCCACGTCGACCACGGCAAGACGACCATCGTCGACGCCATGCTCAAGCAGGCCGGTGCCTTCGCCGCCCACCAGCAGCTCGACGACCGCATGATGGACTCGAACGACCTGGAGCGTGAGAAGGGCATCACGATCCTCGCCAAGAACACGGCGGTGAAGTACCACCCCAAGGACGGCGGGGCCCCGATCACGATCAACATCATCGACACCCCCGGCCACGCCGACTTCGGCGGCGAGGTCGAGCGCGGTCTGTCGATGGTCGACGCCGTCGTCCTCCTCGTGGACGCCTCCGAGGGTCCGCTGCCCCAGACCCGCTTCGTGCTGCGCAAGGCCCTCCAGGCGCGCATGCCGGTGATCCTCTGCATCAACAAGACGGACCGCCCGGACTCCCGGATCGACGAGGTCGTCAACGAGACCTACGACCTCTTCCTGGACCTGGACGCCGACGAGGACCAGATCGAGTTCCCGATCGTCTACGCCTGCGGCCGCGACGGCATCGCCTCGCTGACCAAGCCGGAGGACGGCACCGTCCCGGCGGACTCCACCAACCTGGAGCCGTTCTTCTCCACCATCCTCGAGCACGTCCCGGCCCCGACGTACGAGGAGGACGCGCCGCTCCAGGCCCACGTCACCAACCTCGACGCCGACAACTTCCTCGGCCGCATCGCGCTGCTCCGCGTCGAGCAGGGCGAGCTGCGCAAGGGCCAGACGGTCGCGTGGATCAAGCGTGACGGCACCATCCAGAACGTCCGCATCTCCGAGCTGATGATGACCGAGGCGCTCACCCGCAAGCCGGCCGAGGTCGCCGGCCCCGGTGACATCTGTGCCGTCGCCGGTATCCCGGACATCATGATCGGCGAGACCCTCGCCGACCCGGAGAACCCGGTCGCGCTCCCGCTGATCACGGTCGACGAGCCGGCCATCTCCATGGTCATCGGCACCAACACCTCGCCGCTGGTCGGCCGCGGCGGCACCGGCAAGGGCGCGGACGCCAAGTCCGCGGTCAAGGACCGCAAGGTCACCGCCCGCCAGGTCAAGGACCGCCTCGACCGCGAGCTGATCGGTAACGTCTCGCTGCGCGTCCTGGACACCGAGCGTCCGGACGCCTGGGAGGTCCAGGGCCGTGGCGAGCTCGCGCTCGCCATCCTGGTCGAGCAGATGCGCCGTGAGGGCTTCGAGCTGACCATCGGCAAGCCGCAGGTCGTCACCAAGGAGGTCGACGGCAAGGTCCACGAGCCGGTCGAGCGCATGACGATCGACGTGCCCGAGGAGCACATGGGCGCCGTCACCCAGCTCATGGGCGTCCGCAAGGGCCGCATGGACAACATGTCGAACCACGGCTCCGGCTGGGTCCGCATGGAGTTCGTCGTTCCGTCCCGTGGCCTCATCGGCTTCCGTACGGAGTTCCTGACCCAGACCCGCGGCACCGGCATCGCGCACTCGATCCACGAGGGCCACGAGCCGTGGTTCGGCCCGCTGCAGACCCGTAACAACGGTTCGCTGGTCGCCGACCGCGCCGGTTCGGTCACCGCCTTCGCGATGACCAACCTCCAGGAGCGCGGTGTGCTGTTCACCGAGCCCGGCACCGAGGTGTACGAGGGCATGATCGTCGGCGAGAACTCGCGCTCCGACGACATGGACGTGAACATCACCAAGGAGAAGAAGCTCACCAACATGCGCTCCTCCTCGGCCGACTCCTTCGAGGCGATCGTCCCGCCGCGCAAGCTCTCCCTGGAGCAGTCCCTGGAGTTCTGCCGCGACGACGAGTGCGTCGAGGTGACCCCGGAGGCGGTCCGCATCCGTAAGGTGAACCTGGACCAGCGCGAGCGCGCCCGCGCCGCCTCCCGCGCCAAGAACGGCTGACGCCTGGGCTGTTGGGCAGTCTGCCCGGAAGCTCACATTCAGGGTCCGGCCCCCCGTACTGTGTACGGGGGGCCGGACCCTTTCTCTACGTTTCGTCAACCTCGTTTCATCGGACGAGTGTCCGGATATCGGTCGTCGCTCTCCGGAACGTGTGGTAACAGTCCGTTTCGTCGCTGTCTGTCTGTGCTCGCTTTGTCCGGATTTCGGTCTTCGGGGCCCTGGTGATGTTGTCAAACCGAGACCACTTAAGTGTGGTTTACGGCCCGGACGTACTTAATAGTTGGCTCCATTGAGCTCGGGTCAATGGGTCACGCACTGTGGGGAGTGCCGACTCACGAGCACACTCGGGGCACTTGAGTGCAACGCCGTCAGGGGTGTCGGCAGAACTCGAAGTGCCCCTCTTGTAGTGACAAGTGGACTCATGAGGAGGAACCCCATGCGCGGTGCCAAGAGCGCCAAGTGGGTAACGGGCGCGATCATCGTCGCCCTGGCAGCGACCGCCTGTGGCGGGGGCAAGAGCGACGGCGGCTCCGACGCCAAGGGCAAGGTGGACCCGAACGGGATCTTCTCGATCGAGCTCGGTGAGCCGGAGAAGCCCCTCTACACCGGTGACACGATGGAGTCCAACGGCTCCGCGGTCATGTCCGGCCTGTTCTCGACCCTGGTCGACTACAAGGCCGACGGCTCGCTCGAGATGATCAACGCCGAGTCGGTCACCACCACCGACTCCAAGACGTGGACCGTCAAGCTCAAGCCGGGCTGGACCTTCCACGACGGCACCCCGGTCACGTCCAAGTCCTTCGTGGACGCGTGGAACTGGAACGCCAACGTCACCAACGCCCAGGGCCTCTCGTCCTGGTTCGCCGACGTCAAGGGCTTCGACAAGGTCCACCCGGAGGGCGAGGGCGCCAAGCCCACCGCCGACAAGATGGACGGTCTGAAGGTCGTCGACGACACCACCTTCACCATCGAGCTCACGAAGCCGGTTCCGTACTTCGCGCACAAGCTCGCCTACATCGTCTTCGCGCCGCTGCCGGAGTCCTTCTACAAGGACCCGAAGGCCGCGGGCCAGAAGCCGGTCGGCAACGGTCCCTACAAGTTCAAGAGCTGGGACCACAAGAAGCAGATCGAGATCACCCGCTTCGACGGCTACAAGGGCCCGAACAAGGCGAAGAACGGCGGTGTGGTCTTCAAGAACTACACCACCCTCGAGGCCGCGTACGAGGACCTGAAGTCCGGCAACGTCGACGTCCTGCGTCAGCTCGCCCCGAAGGACCTGCCGGTCTACCGCCAGGACCTCGGCGACCGCGCCGTGGACCAGCCGTACTCCGCGATCCAGACCATCGCCGTCGCCTTCTACTCCGACCAGTGGAAGAAGCCGAAGGCGATCGACCCCAAGGTCATCCAGGGTCTGTCGATGGCGATCGACCGCGCCACCATCACCAAGACGGTGCTGAACGGCACCCGCGAGCCCGCGACCGGCTGGGTCGCCAAGGGCGTCCTGGGCTTCCAGGAGAACGCGGCCGGCGACGTCACCAAGTACGACCCGGCGAAGGCCAAGGAGCTCATCAAGGCCGGCGGCGGCGTCCCCGGCAACAAGATCTCCATCCAGTACAACGCCGACGGCGGTCACAAGGAGTGGGTGGAGGCCGTCTGCAACTCCATCCAGCAGGCCACCGGCGTCCAGTGTGTCGGTGACGGCAAGCCGGACTTCCAGGCCGACCTGACCGCGCGCAAGACCAAGCAGGTCAAGTCCCTGTACCGGTCCGGCTGGGTGCTCGACTACCCGGTGAACGCCAACTTCATCTCGGACCTGTTCCGCACGGGTGCGGGCGGCAACCAGGGTGACTTCTCGAACAAGGAGCTGGACGCCAAGATCGCGGCGGCCGACTCGGCCAAGACCCTCGACGAGTCCGTCAAGGCGTACCAGGCCATCGAGAAGGACCTGATCAACTACATGCCGTCGATCCCGCTCTGGTACTACAAGGTCAACGCGGGCTACTCGGAGAACGTCTCCGGCGTGGCGTACGGCCAGGACGGCGACCCGATCCTGACCGGCGTCGAGGTCAAGAAGTAATCACCCAAGCGTAGTCCGCTCGCCGTCGCGGGGCTGACCGTTCGTCAGCCCCGCCCCGGCGCCTTACGCAGTGGCTGGGGGGCCCTTCCACGACATCGGCATGCCCAAATGAGGGCAGCCCGTCGCGGGAGGGCCCGTCGGCTGCGGCCGTCACATCTCAACGGAGGCATGATGGGGCGCTATGTCGCACGACGACTGCTCCAGATGATCCCGGTCTTCCTCGGGACAACCCTGCTGATCTTCCTCATGGTTCACGCCCTGCCCGGTGACCCCGTGCTGGCGATGTTCGGTGACAAGGGCGCGGATCCCGCGACCCTCGCCGCCAAGCGCCATGAGCTGGGTCTCGACAAGTCGCTGCCGGAGCAGTACTTCGTCTACATGCGGGACATGATCCTGCACTTCGACTTCGGCAACCAGATCCGCAACGGTCGCCCGGTCACCGAGGTCCTTGGAGCCGCGTTCCCCGTCACGCTCCAGCTGGCGTGCCTGGCCTTCGCGTTCGAGCTCATCTTCGGCATCGGCCTCGGCATCATCGGTGGCCTGAAGGCCGGCAGGCTCGCCGACAACGCGATCCTGATCTTCACCCTGCTGATCATCTCGATCCCGGTCTTCGTGCTCGGCTTCATCATCAAGATGGTGTTCGCGTTCAACCTGGGCTGGATCGCCCCGAACGTCAGCAACGACGTGCTGTGGTCCGAGCTGATCGCCCCGGCGGTCGTCCTCGGTGGTCTGTCCCTCGCGTACGTGACCCGTCTGACCCGTACGTCCATGGCGGAGAACCTGCGCGCCGACTACATGCGCACGGCCGTCGCCAAGGGCCTGCCGAAGCGCCGCATCATCGGTGTGCACCTGATGCGCAACTCGATGATCCCGGTCATCACCTTCCTGGGCACCGACATCGGCGCGCTCATGGGCGGCGCGGTCGTCACCGAGAAGATCTTCAACATCAAGGGCGTCGGTGGTCTGATCGCCGAGTCGATCTCCCGTCGCGAGGGCACGACCCTGGTCGGCCTCGTCACCGTCCTGGTGATCGTCTACCTCGTCACCAGCCTGCTCATCGACCTGCTGTACGCGGTCCTGGACCCGAGGATCCGGTATGCCTGACGTGACCAACACCGCCTCCGCCGTCGAGGACGCCATCGCTCCTCCGACGGCCGGGGCGCCCGCGGCTGCCGCGCCGACGCAGGAGAAGACGCGCTCCCTGTGGGGCGACGCCTGGCGGGACCTGCGCCGCAACCCGTACTTCATCGTCTCGTCGGTGCTGATCCTCTTCCTGCTGACGATCGCCGCCTTCCCGGGCGTCTTCACCAGCGCCTCGCCGACCGCCGGTGACCTGGTGAAGCACTACCTGGGCAAGCCGGACCTCGCGAACTTCGGCCAGCCCGACTGGCTCGGCTACGACGGCCAGGGCCGCTCGGTGTACGCCCGCATGATCCACGGCACCCGTGCCTCGATCATCGTCGGCATCGCCGTCACCGTGATCGTCACCGTGCTCGGCGGTCTCGTCGGCATGATCGCCGGCTACTTCGGTGGCGTCGTCGACGCGATCCTCTCCCGGATCGTCGACATCTTCTTCGGCATCCCGTTCCTGCTCGGTGCCATGGTCGTCCTGCAGTCCTTCACCGACCGCACCGTGATGGTCATCGTCGGCGCGCTGGCCTTCCTCGGCTGGACGCAGATGGCCCGCGTCATGCGCGGTGCCGTGATCACCGTCAAGCAGGCCGACTACGTGCACGCCGCCAAGGCACTCGGCGCGAGCACCTCGCGGATCCTGTTCAAGCACATCCTGCCGAACGCCATGGCGCCGGTGATCGTCGTCGCGACGATCTCGCTCGGCGGCTACATCTCCGCCGAGGCGACCCTGTCCTACCTGGGTCTCGGCTTCGCCTCGCCGACCGTCTCCTGGGGTGTCGACATCTCCACCGCCGTCGACCAGATCCGAGTGGCCCCGCACATCCTGCTCTGGCCGTCGATCATGCTGAGCATCACCGTCCTGGCGTTCATCATGCTCGGCGAAGCAGTCCGCAACGCCCTCGACCCGAAGCTGCGCTGAGGAGGGCGTACATGACCATCATCGACAACACCGCGACGGTCCCGGCGCCGCGCGACGGCGACCACACCGGTCCGCTGCTCGAAGTCCGCGACCTGCACGTCGAGTTCCACACCCGTGACGGTGTGGCCAAGGCGGTCAACGGCGTCAACTACTCGGTCGACGCCGGCGAGACGCTCGCCGTGCTCGGCGAGTCCGGCTCCGGCAAGTCCGTCACCGCCCAGGCCATCATGGGCATCCTCGACATGCCGCCCGGCAAGATCCCGCAGGGCGAGATCCTCTTCCGCGGCCAGGACATGCTCAAGATGTCGGGCGAGGAGCGCCGGAAGATCCGCGGCCGGAAGATCGCCATGATCTTCCAGGACGCGCTGTCCTCCCTGAACCCGGTCCTCACCGTCGGCTACCAGCTCGGCGAGATGTTCCGGGTGCACCACGGCCTGTCCAAGAAGGAGGCCACGGCCAAGGCCGTCGAGCTGATGGACAAGGTCAAGATCCCGGCCGCCAAGGCCCGGGTCTCGGACTACCCGCACCAGTTCTCCGGCGGTATGCGCCAGCGCATCATGATCGCCATGGCGCTGGCCCTCGAGCCGGACCTGATCATCGCGGACGAGCCCACCACGGCGCTCGACGTGACGGTCCAGGCCCAGGTCATGGACCTGCTCGCGGAGCTCCAGCGCGAGTACAACATGGGCCTGATCCTCATCACCCACGACCTCGGCGTCGTCGCCGACGTCGCGGACAAGATCGCGGTCATGTACGCCGGCCGCATCGTGGAGCAGGCGCCGGTGCACGAGCTTTACAAGCGCCCGGCCCACCCGTACACCCGGGGTCTGCTGGACTCGATCCCGCGCCTGGACCAGAAGGGCCAGGAGCTCTACGCGATCAAGGGCCTGCCGCCCAACCTGCTGAAGATCCCGTCGGGCTGCGCCTTCAACCCGCGCTGCCCCAAGGCCACCGACCTGTGCCGCACGGACATCCCGGCCCTGGTGCCGGTGACCGAGCAGGACGGCGCCGAGCTGCCGGGCCGCAAGAGCGCCTGCCACTTCTGGAAGGAGACGATCCATGGCTGAGCTGAGCAAGACGAACGAGGCCGGGGGCGTGTCCGAGGCGGAGGCCGTAGCCGCCATCGAGGCTCCGGTCGAGCGCGGGGAGCCGATCCTGCAGGTCCGCAACCTGCAGAAGCACTTCCCGCTCACCCAGGGCATCCTGTTCAAGAAGCAGGTCGGCGCGGTCAAGGCCGTGGACGGGGTCTCCTTCGACCTCTACCAGGGCGAGACCCTCGGCATCGTGGGCGAGTCCGGCTGTGGCAAGTCCACGGTCGCCAAGCTCCTGATGAACCTGGAGCGGGCCACCGCGGGCGAGGTCTTCTACAAGGGCCAGGACATCACCAGGCTGTCCGGCCGTGCCCTGAAGGCCGTCCGCCGGAACATCCAGATGGTGTTCCAGGACCCGTACACCTCGCTGAACCCGCGCATGACGGTCGGCGACATCATCGGCGAGCCCTTCGACATCCACCCCGAGGTGGCCCCGAAGGGCGACCGGCGCCGCAAGGTGCAGGAGCTGCTGGACGTCGTCGGTCTGAACCCCGAGTACATCAACCGCTACCCGCACCAGTTCTCCGGCGGTCAGCGCCAGCGCATCGGCATCGCCCGCGGCCTCGCGCTCAACCCGGAGATCATCATCTGCGACGAGCCGGTCTCGGCCCTGGACGTGTCCGTCCAGGCCCAGGTCATCAACCTGATGGAGAAGCTGCAGGACGAGTTCAACCTCTCCTACATCTTCATCGCGCACGACCTGTCGATCGTCCGGCACATCTCGGACCGCGTGGGCGTGATGTACCTGGGCAAGCTGGCGGAGATCGGGACGGACACCCAGATCTACGACCACCCGACCCACCCGTACACCCAGGCCCTGCTGTCGGCGGTGCCGGTGCCGGACCCGGAGGCCCGCGCCCACCGCGAGCGCATCATCCTCACCGGTGACGTGCCCTCGCCGGCCAACCCGCCGTCGGGCTGCCGCTTCCGCACCCGCTGCTGGAAGGCCCAGGACAAGTGCGCCACCGAGGTCCCGCTGCTCGCGGTGCCGGAGCGCTTCCAGGGCCAGGACACCCCGGCCGCGCACGAGTCGGCGTGCCACTTCGCCGAGGAGAAGGACGTCGTGCACGCGTCCTGACCCTCTCCCCGGTCCGGTGAACGGCCGGTTCCCGGTGCCTCTGGCGCCGGGAACCGGCCGTTTCGCGTGTCCGGAGGACCCGGCGGCGGGTGACCCGTTCATCCGGGCGCAGTGAACATGCACTCCCGTCAGTATCGGGTGATATTGGGTCTCTCAGTGACATCGTGGACATTCGGGAGGCACTCCATGCGCGGAGCCACGCACGCCAAGTGGGCCGCACTGGCCACCGCCGTCGCCCTCGCGGCGACCGCCTGCGGCGGAGGCGGCGACAGCGGCGGCGGGGGCGAGAACGGCGTGGTGACCTCCTCGTGGGGCGATCCGCAGAACCCGCTGGAGCCGGCGAACACCAACGAGGTGCAGGGCGGCAAGGTCCTGTCCATGATCTTCCGCGGGCTCAAGCAGTACGACCCGAAGACCGGCGAGGCCAAGAACATGCTCGCCGAGAAGATCGACACCACCGACTCGACCAACTTCACCATCACCCTGAAGGACGGCTGGACCTTCTCCAACGGCGAGAAGGTCACCGCCAAGTCCTTCGTCGACGCCTGGAACTACGGCGCGAACCTGAAGAACAACCAGAAGAACGCCTACTTCTTCGGCTACATCGAGGGCTACGACAAGATCCACCCGGACAAGGGCGAGCCGACCGCCACCACCATGTCCGGGCTCAAGGTCGTCGACGACAAGACCTTCACCGTCAAGCTGACGCAGAAGTTCTCGACCTTCCCCGACACCCTCGGCTACGCCGCCTTCAGCCCGCTGCCCAAGGCCTTCTACGACGACCACGCCGGCTGGCTGTCCAAGCCCGTCGGCAACGGGCCGTACACCGTCGACTCCTACGCCAAGGGCTCCCAGATGGTGCTCAAGAGGTGGGACGCCTATCCCGGCACGGACAAGGCCCAGAACGGCGGCATCACCCTGAAGGTCTACACCGACAACAACACCGCCTACACCGACCTGACGGCCGGCAACCTCGACCTCGTCGACGACGTGCCCGCCTCGCAGCTCAAGAACGTCTCCGCCGACCTCGGCGACCGCTACATCAACACACCCGCCGGCATCATCCAGACCCTGGCCTGGCCCTTCTACAAGCCCGAGTTCAACAAGCCGGGCCAGGAGAAGCTGCGCACCGGCCTGTCCATGGCGATCGACCGCAAGCAGATCACCGACACGATCTTCCAGAAGACCCGCACGCCCGCCAAGGACTGGACCTCGCCCGTCCTCGGCGCCGACGGCGGCTACAAGGAACTGTGCGGCGCCGCCTGCGAGTACAACCCCACCGAGGCCAAGCGGCTCGTCGCCGAGGGCGGCGGCATCCCCGGCGGCACGCTGAAGATCTCGTACAACGCCGACACCGGCTCCCACAAGGAGTGGGTGGACGCCGTCTGCAACTCCATCAACCGGGCCCTCGGCAACAACAAGGCCTGCGTCGGCAACCCGGTCGGCACCTTCGCCGACTACCGCAACCAGGTCACCACGCAGAAGCTCGACGGACCCTTCCGGGCCGGCTGGCAGATGGACTACCCGCTCATCCAGAACTTCCTCCAGCCGCTGTACTACACCAACGCCTCGTCCAACGACGGCAAGTACTCCAGCCCGGAGTTCGACAAGCTGGTCAACCAGGCCAACGGCGAGAGCGACACCACGAAGGCCGTCGAGACCTTCCAGAAGGCCGAGGAAGTCCTCCGCGACGACATGGGCGCCATCCCGCTCTGGTACCAGAACGGCAGCGCCGGCTACTCGGACCGGGTCGAGAACGTGTCCCTGAACCCCTTCAGCGTCCCGGTCTACGACCGGATCACGGTGAAGTGACGCCGTAGCAGGCCGGTGGCGTACGGCCCGGCCCGCGGACCTCCGCGCCGGGCCGTATGCCTTCCTCACCCCTCCCGGAGGTATTCGTGGGTCGCTATGTGATCCGGCGGCTGCTGCAGATGATCCCGGTCTTCTTCGGCGCCACGCTGCTGATCTTCCTGATGGTGAACGTGATGGGCGATCCCGTCGCCGGCCTGTGCGGCGACCGCCAGTGCGACCCGGCGACCGCCGCCCAGCTCAAGAAGGAGTTCGGCCTCGACAAGCCGGTCTGGCAGCAATACCTGACGTACATGGGCAACGTCTTCACCGGCGACTTCGGCACCGCCTTCAACGGCCAGCCCGTCACCGAACTGATGGCCGACGCCTTCCCGGTCACCATCCGGCTCACCGTCGTCGCGATCATCTTCGAGATCGTCATCGGCATCACCCTCGGCGTCGTCACCGGCCTGCGCCGCGGCCGGCCCGTCGACACCACGGTGCTCCTGCTGACCCTCGTCGTGCTCTCCGTGCCCACCTTCGTCACCGGCCTGCTCATCCAGCTGCTCCTCGGCGTGAAGTGGGGCTGGATCAAACCGGCCGTGTCACCCGAGGCCACCTTCGACGAGCTGATCGTGCCCGGCCTCGTCCTCGCCTCCGTCTCCCTCGCCTACGTCACCCGGCTCACCCGCACCTCCATCGCCGAGAACAAGCGCGCCGACTACGTCCGCACCGCCGTCGCCAAGGGCCTCCCGCGCCGCCGCGTCATCACCCGCCACCTGCTGCGCAACAGCCTCATCCCGGTGGTGACCTTCATCGGCGCCGACGTCGGCGCGCTCATGGGCGGCGCCATCGTCACCGAGCGGATCTTCAACATCCACGGCGTCGGCTACCAGCTCTACCAGGGCATCGTCCGCCAGAACACGCAGACCGTCGTCGGCTTCGTCACCGTCCTCGTCCTGGTGTTCCTCCTGGCCAACCTGCTGGTCGACCTCCTGTACGCCGTCCTTGACCCGAGGATCCGCTATGCCTGAGCCGCTTGAGCCACTCGAGTCGTACGACGAAGGCCGCCAGATCGCCTCCACCGGCGCCGGCGGGGCCTCCGACCTCGGCACCGCGGAGGCGGAGACCCTGGAGCGGCGTCCCCCGGCCACCCCCACCGGCCCCGAAGGCACCGGCCCCGAAGGCCCCGGACCCGACACCAAGCCCCGCTCCCTGTGGTCCGACGCCTGGCACGACCTGCGCCGCAACCCGGTCTTCATCATCTCCGGGCTCGTCATCCTCTTCCTGGTCGTCATCTCCCTGTGGCCCTCGCTCATCGCCTCCGGGGACCCGCTCGACTGCGACCTCTCCAAGGCCCAGGAAGGCTCCCAGGCCGGCCACCCCTTCGGCTTCAACGGCCAGGGATGCGACGTCTACACCCGTACGGTCTACGGCGCCCGGACCTCCGTCGCCGTCGGCGTCCTCGCCACCCTCGGCGTCGCCATCCTCGGCAGCGTCCTCGGCGGCCTCGCCGGCTTCTTCGGCGGCGCCTGGGACGGCGTCCTGTCCCGGGTCACCGACATCTTCTTCGCCATCCCGGTCGTCCTCGGCGGCCTGGTGCTGCTCTCCGTGGTGACCAGCGCCACCATCTGGCCCGTCATCGGCTTCATGGTGCTGCTCGGCTGGCCGCAGATCTCCCGCATCGCCCGCGGCTCCGTCATCACCGCCAAACAGAACGACTACGTCCACGCCGCCCGCGCGCTCGGCGCCTCCAACTCCCGGATGCTGCTGCGCCACATCACGCCCAACGCCGTCGCGCCCGTGATCGTCGTCGCCACCATCGCGCTGGGCACCTACATCGCCCTGGAGGCCACCCTGTCGTTCCTCGGCGTCGGCCTGAAGCCGCCGACCGTGTCCTGGGGCATCGACATCTCCTCGGCCTCGCAGTACATCCGCAACGCCCCGCACATGCTGCTCTGGCCGGCCGGCGCGCTCGCCGTCACGGTGCTCGCCTTCATCATGCTCGGCGACGCGGTGCGCGACGCCCTCGACCCCAAGCTGAGGTAGCCGACCATGCTGCTCGAAGTGCGCGACCTGCACGTGGAGTTCCACACCCGCGACGGTGTGGCCAAGGCCGTCAACGGCGTCGACTACTCCGTCGACGCCGGCGAGACGCTCGCCGTGCTCGGTGAGTCGGGCTCCGGCAAGTCCGTCACCGCCCAGGCCGTCATGGGCATCCTCGACATCCCGCCCGGGAAGATCACCGGCGGGCAGATCCTCTTCCAGGGCCAGGACCTGCTGACGCTGAAGGAGGAGGAGCGGCGCAAGATCCGCGGCGCCAAGATGGCGATGATCTTCCAGGACGCGCTGTCCTCCCTGAACCCGGTGATCAGCGTCGGCGATCAGCTCGGCGAGATGTTCCGGGTCCACCGCGGCATGTCGCGCAAGGACGCCAGGACCAAGGCGATCGAGCTGATGGACCGGGTCCGCATCCCGGCCGCGGCCGAACGCGTCAGCCAGTATCCGCACCAGTTCTCCGGCGGCATGCGCCAGCGCATCATGATCGCCATGGCGCTCGCGCTCGAACCCGAGCTGATCATCGCCGACGAGCCCACCACCGCCCTCGACGTCACCGTCCAGGCCCAGGTCATGGACCTGCTGGCCGAGCTCCAGCGCGAGCTCCACATGGGCCTCATCCTCATCACCCACGACCTCGGCGTCGTCGCCGACGTCGCCGACAAGATCGCGGTGATGTACGCCGGCCGGATCGTCGAGCACGCCCCGGTCCACGAGATCTACAAGGCGCCCGCCCACCCGTACACCCGCGGCCTGCTGGACTCCATCCCGCGCCTGGACCAGAAGGGCCAGGAGCTCTACGCCATCAAGGGCCTGCCGCCCAACCTCCTGAACATCCCGCCGGGCTGCGCCTTCAACCCGCGCTGTCCGCTCGCCCAGGACGTGTGCCGCACCGACGTGCCGCCGCTGTACGACGTCACCGAATCGCCCGTGCCCCGCACCAGCGCCTGCCACTTCTGGAAGGAGTGCCTCCATGGCTGAGGCGATTCTCCAGGTCCGCGACCTGGTCAAGCACTATCCGCTGACCAAGGGCATCCTCTTCAAGAAGCAGGTCGGCGCGGTGAAGGCGGTCGACGGCGTCGACTTCGACCTCGCCGCCGGTGAGACGCTCGGCATCGTCGGCGAGTCCGGCTGCGGCAAGTCGACCGTCGCGAAGATGCTGGTCAACCTGGAGCGGCCGACCTCCGGCACCATCTCGTACAAGGGCGAGGACCTCACCAAACTGTCCGCCCGCGCGCTCAAGGCCGTCCGCCGCAACATCCAGATGGTCTTCCAGGACCCGTACACCTCGCTCAACCCGCGCATGACGGTCGGCGACATCATCGGCGAGCCGTACGAGATCCATCCCGAGGTCGCGCCCAAGGGCGACCGGCGCCGCAAGGTCCAGGACCTGCTGGACGTCGTCGGCCTCAATCCCGAGTACATCAACCGCTACCCGCACCAGTTCTCCGGCGGCCAGCGCCAGCGCATCGGCATCGCCCGCGGCCTCGCCCTCCAGCCCGAGGTCATCGTCGCCGACGAGCCGGTCTCGGCGCTCGACGTCTCCGTCCAGGCGCAGGTCGTCAACCTGCTCGAACGGCTCCAGGACGAGTTCAGCCTGTCGTACGTCTTCATCGCCCACGACCTGTCGATCGTGCGCCACATCTCCGACCGGGTCGGCGTCATGTACCTCGGCCGGATCGTCGAGATCGGCACGGACACCGAGATCTACGACCACCCGACGCATCCCTACACCCAGGCCCTGCTCTCCGCCGTGCCGGTGCCCGACCCGCAGGCGCGCGAGCACCGCGAGCGGGTCATCCTCACCGGCGACGTGCCGTCGCCCGCCAACATCCCCTCCGGCTGCCGCTTCCGCACCCGCTGCTGGAAGGCGCGGGAACGGTGCGCGCTGGAGGTCCCGCTGCTCGCCGTCCCGGCCGAGTTCCGGCTCACCGACTCCCCGGCGAGGCACGACTCGGCGTGCCACTTCGCGGAGGAGAAGCAGGTGGTGCCACCGGAGCACGGCGAGGGCCCGGGCGCGGGGCCTGGTGGAGGTCCCGGCGCGGGTCCCGGCACAGGCCCGGGCGCGGGCCCGGGCGCGGAGGAACCGCCAACTCGCTGAATCCGCAGGCCTGTTCGTACGCACGACCGGCGCCGTGCCCGTATCTTCGTGGCTTCCGCCTATACGGCCGCGCGCCGGGCCGCGGGAAGACTGCCCGTCATGAGCGTTCAACAGTACGACGAGATCGGTGAGGCGTTCGACGGCTTCAAGTCCCTGCCGGTGGTGCGCTACGGAGAGGTGCCCAGCGTCCTGGCCCTGGTCGGCGACGTGCGCGGCAAGTCCGTGCTCGACATGGCCTCCGGCACCGGCTTCTACAGCCGGGAGTTCATGCGACGCGGCGCCAAGGACGTGCTCGGCATCGACATCTCCGCGGAGATGGTCGCCGTGGCCCGGCAGCTGGAGGAGCGCGAGCCGCTGGGCGTGCGCTACGAGGTGGGTGACGCGGCCGGGCTGCGGCCGCTGGAGGAGCGGTTCGACCTGGCCCTCGCCGTCCAGCTGCTCAACTACGCCGAGGACGTCGCCGCCATGGAGCGGATGTGCCGCAACATCCACCGCAGCCTGAAGCCGGGCGCCGAGCTGTTCCTCTTCAACCAGTCGCCCGACTACGACTTCGACGGGCCCTCGCTCGCCAAGTACGGCTTCCTCACCGAGCTGACCGGCGAGGAGGCCGAGGCCGGGCCGCGCGTGCGGACCACGGCGCTGCTCGACCCGCCGGTCTCGATCGTGGCCACCCGCCCGCGCCGCGAGGTCTACGAGAACGCGCTGCGGGCGGCCGGCTTCGGCGACATCACCTGGGTGCCGCTGGAGGTGTCCGAGGCCGGCATCCGCGAGTTCGGCGCCGACTACTGGGCCGACCTGCTCGCCAACCCGCCGCTGGAGCTGCTGCGCTGCCGCGCCTGAGCGCCGACGGTCCCGGCCGGGTCCGGCCCGGGATCGGCCCGGGATCGGCCCGGACCGTGAGCCGGCCGGGCTCTTAACGCCCGCGCAATCCAGCCGAATCGGATCCGATATACGGACGCGGGAGTCTGCTCGGCGTACGGCCGTGCGGGTGCCGTAGGCCGGCCGGGGCGCGCCATGTCGCCCCGACCGGCCGCCCGTACCGCGCCCGCGCGAACGCCCGCGGCCCGACTTGACGCACAACCGCCCCGCATATGCGGAACCGCTTGTTTCGGCCCATGGCGACCGAGAGTATCGGCGTCGTGACTGTCACACGAACGGCACGTCTCACCGGCGCCGCCCTGTGCGCCGCGCTCGCCCTCGTCATCGTCGTCTGGGTGCTGCGCGACCTCGGCCGCCCAGGTCCGGGCGCCGAACTGCTCCGCTCCTGGGCCGGGGACCACGGCTTCCAGCCGCGCGACCGCACCGCGACCTCGTACATCGATCCCCTCCTCTTCCTCGCCTACGCCGCCACCGCCCTCGCCGCCCCGCGCTCCCCGCTCGCCGGCGCGGCCTTCGCGGTCACCGGGCTCACCACGCTCGCGCTGCGGCTGCCCGGCCTGTGGGCCTCGGGCGTCGACGAACTCGTCACCACCCTGCTCACCCTCGGCCTCGCCGCCGCGCTCGTCGTCACCGCCGCCGCCGGCCGCGGCATCGACGGCTCCGGCTTCGGCACGCCGGCCGGCCCCGCCGCGACGCCCACCACGTCGTCCACCGGATCGTCCACCGCGTCGTCCGCCGAGCCGGGCCCGGCGGCGGGTCACGCGGCCGGCGCCGCGGTCCGCGCCGTGGCGGCCGAGGAGACGCCCGCCCGGCCGCGCCGCGGCCCCACCCTCGCCGCCGCCGCGCTGTGCGCGGCCGCCGCGCTGATCTGGGCGGCCTGGGAGATCCGCTGGGCCACGCTGCTGCCCGTCGAGTACACCGTCGGCCGCTTCACCGGCGGCCGCTCCCTGCTCCTGCCCACCCTCGCCGTCCCGCCCGGCTGGCTGAACGCCGTCCTCGTGCTGCTGCTCCTCGCCGCCGCCGGCGCCGCCTTCGCCCGCGCCGGCCACGCCCGCCCGCTCGGCCTGCTCGCCGGGCTGCTGCTGGCCGGCTCCGGGAGCTGCGGGGTCGCGGCGGCACTGCGCTCCGACTGGCACACCTTCGCACCGGAACGCGACCTCGCCACCGGGCTTTACGACCTCAGCTCCGCCTTCGCCGTGCTCGCCGGCCTCGCCGTCCTGGTGCTGCTCGGCCTGCCCGGGCGCCGCCGGGTCCCGTACCGCCCCGTCGCCGCCCTGCCACCGGCCCCGCCGGTCCGCCGCCCGCCCGGCTGGTGAGCACCGGCCCGGCGGGCGGCCGAGGGCCCGCGGCTACCGCACCGGCCCCAGGGACCGCTTGAGGAAGTCGACCTGGAGTAGCAGCAGGTTCTCCGCCACCTGCTCCTGCGGCGTCATGTGGGTGACGCCCGACAGCGGCAGCACCTCGTGCGGCCGGCCCGCCGCGAGCAGCGCCGAGGACAGCCGCAGGGTGTGCGCCATCACCACGTTGTCGTCGGCCAGACCGTGCACGATCATCATCGGCCGCGCCGGCTCCCGCGCCTGGGTCAGACCGTCCCGCGTCATCAGCGAGTTGGCCGCGTACACCGCCGGCTCCTCGTCCGGGTGGCCCAGATAGCGCTCGGTGTAGTGGGTGTCGTACAGCCGCCAGTCCGTCACCGGCGCGCCCACCACGGCCGCGTGGAAGACGTCGGGCCGGCGCAGCGCCGCGAGCGCCGCCAGATAGCCGCCGAAGGACCAGCCGCGGATCGCCACCCGCTCCAGGTCCAGCGGGAAGCGGCCGGCCAGCGCGTGCAACGCGTCGACCTGGTCGTCCAGGGACAGCGCGAGGTCACGGACCACCGCCTTCTCCCAGGCGGGCGAGCGGCCCGGCATGCCCCGCCCGTCCGCGACGACCACCGCGAAGCCCTGCTCGGCGAACCACTGCGAGGTCAGATGCGGGTTGTGGGCCGCGAGCACCCGCTGGCCGTGCGGACCGCCGTACGGATCCATCAGCACCGGCAGCGGCCCGTCGCCCTCCCGCCAGGACGACGGCAGCAGCACGGCGCACGGGATCCGGCGCTCGCCGGCCTCGACCAGCCGCGGACGGGCGGTCAGCGCCGGCGTCGACGCGTACGAGGCGACCTCGGCGAGCGTCTTGCCGTCCCGCAGCACCCGCGTCACGCCGCCCGGCGCGTCCGGGCGGGCCGAGGACAGCACGGTCACCGCCCCGCACCGCACCGCCCCGTGCACGCCGGCGCCCTCCGAGACCCGCTCCACGCCCTGCTCGTCCACCCGGTACACATGGATCTCACCGATCTCGCGGGCCCCGTCCGCCCCGGCGGCCCCGTCCGCCCTGGTGGCCTCGCCCGCCGACGCCGAGATCAGGACATCTTCCGCACCGACGTCGAGCACCGCCCGGACGTGCAGCGACGCGTCCGTCAGGACCCGGTCGCCGACCGCGAGCGCCCGGGCGCCGGTCTCGTCCGTGACCCGCACCAGCCGCCCGTCCGCCGTCCACACCGGCACGCCCGTGAACAGCTCCAGCCACACCGGGTCCTCCTCCCGGTGCACGGTCCGCGTCCTGCCCGACTCCGGGTCGACCGCCAGATACTCCTGCGTCCGCTGGTCCCGGGCCTGGACCAGCAGCAGCGGGTCGCCGCCGGACGACCAGTGGACCCGGGCCAGATACGGGAACGCCGCCCGGTCCCACACCACCTCGCTGCGATTTCCGGCCAGATCCACGAGGAAGAGAGCGACGTCCGCGTTGTCCGTGCCCGCCGCCGGATACGCCACCGCCTGCGGCTCCCGGTCCGGCTGCGCCGGATCCGCGATCCACCAGCGCCGCACCGGCCGCTCGTCGACCCGCGCGACCAGCAGCCGGTCCGAGGCCGGCGACCACCAGAAGCCCCGGCTGCGGCCCATCTCCTCGGAGCCGACGAACTCCGCGAGCCCGTACGTGACACCCGGCTCCTCCGGCTCGGCGAGCGCCCGGTCGCCCGCACCGTCCGCCCCGGTCACCCGCAGCGCCCCGCCCGCCGCGTACGCCACGTACCGCCCGTCCGGCGAGGGACGCGGGTCCACCACCGGCCCCGGCACCGGCAGCTCGCGCGCCGTGCCCGCCCGCAGCTCCGCCGTGAACAGCCGCCCCGACAGCGCGAACGCCGCCAACTCCACGGCCCCGTCCACCGCGTAGCCCACGATCCCCGACGAGCCCTCCCGGCTGCGCTCGCGGCGCGCCCGCTCCTCGGGCGACAACTCCTCGACCGCGCCCGCGAGCAGCACCTCCGGATCGGCCGCGAGCCGCTCCACCCGCTCGCCGAGGTCGAGCACGAACAGCCGGTGCGAGCGGTCCGTGCCGGAACCGGACCGGACGAACACCACCCGCTCGCCGTCCGGCGAGACCGTGAAACCGCGCGGAGCGCCGAGGGTGAAGCGCTGCGTCCGGGCGTACTGCCGGGGGAAGGACACCGGTTCTTCTCCTGCTCGTGGCGAAGTCATGTGACCGAAACTAGCGTCCGTGCGCCCCCTCATGCCCCCGTACACCGATCGATGCGATGGCACGGATAGTTATGATCCGTAGCGCTAGGTGGGTATGCATCCCCTGGCACATGCCATCCGAACGTCCGACCGGGAAAGTCCGACCGAAGAAGTGTGGAGGTGAACCGCCGTGGCACTCTCGATTTCGGTGGTTGTGCTGCTGGCGATCGTCGTCTTCCTGCTGATCAGGAAATCGGGACTCAAGGCCGGACACGCGGCGATCTGCGCGCTCCTCGGCTTCTATCTGGCGAGCTCGTCCATCGCCCCGTCGATCAGCACCCTCACCACCAACGTGGCGAGCATGATCGGCGGCCTCAAGTTCTGACCTGACGGTCCTCGCCGGGCCCCGCCTCGTAGGGTGGGGCCATGACGGTTCTCCCAGCCCGTCGTCTGCTCCTCGTGCACGCGCACCCGGACGACGAGTCGATCAACAACGGCGCCACCATGGCCAGGTACGCGGCCGAGGGCGCCCTGGTGACCCTGGTGACCTGCACGCTCGGCGAGGAGGGCGAGGTCATCCCGCCCGAGCTCGCCCATCTCGCACCCGACCGGGAGAACCGGCTCGGCGAGCACCGCGTCGGCGAACTCGCCGCCGCGATGAAGGAGCTGGGCGTCACCGACCACCGCTTCCTCGGCGGGCCCGGGCGCTTCCGCGACTCCGGGATGATGGGCGCCCCGCAGAACCGGCACCCGAAGGCCTTCTGGAACACCGACGTCGACACCGCCGCGCCCCACCTCGTCGAGGTCATCCGCGAGACCCGGCCCCAGGTCATGGTCACCTACGACCCGGACGGCGGCTACGGCCACCCGGACCACATCCAGGCCCACCGGGTCGCCATGCGCGCCGCCGAACTGGCCGCCGACCCCGCCTACCGGCCCGACCTCGGCCCCGCCCACGCCGTCGCCAAGATCTACTGGAACCGGGTCCCGCGCTCGGTCGCCGAGGCCGGCTTCGCCCGGCTGCGCGCCGAGGGCTCCGTCTTCCCGGCCGACGCGACGATCGACGACGTTCCCGGCGTCGTCGACGACTCCCGCGTCACCGCCGAGATCGCGGGCGGCGAACCGGACGATGCCGGTGAAACCGGTGAGCCCGGTGAGCCCGGCGAGCCCGGTGCGCCCGGCGGGACGGGCGACGCCGGCGGGACGGGCGGCCGCTGGGCGGCCCGGAAGAGCGCCGCCATGGCCGCCCACGTCACCCAAGTCGCCGTCGACGGCCCCTTCTTCGCGCTCTCCAACAACCTCGGCCAGCCGGTCTTCACCACCGAGTACTACGAGCTGGTCCACGGCACGCCGGGCGCTCCCGCGGGCGAACGCGAGACCGACCTCTTCGCCGGCCTCGCGGAGGTGGGCGAGGCATGAGCACGCTCACCCCGAAGGCCCGTTACGTCTGGTACGCCGTACTCGTCGTCCTCGGCGCACTCGTCGGCACGGCCGGCTCGCTCGTCCAAGCCGCCTGGTTCCCCGCCGGGTTGCTGCTCGCCCTGCTCGCCTCCGCCGCCGTCTTCTACGGCGGACGGCGCGCCACCGGCAACCAGCTCGGCGTCGCCGCGGCCGGCGGCGGCTGGCTGGTCGCCATCGTGCTGCTCAGCTTCGGACGCGCGGAAGGCGACGGCCTGTTCGGCGGCGGCATCGGCGAGATGGTCTACCTCCTCGGCGGCATGGCCGTCGCTGTGATGTGCGCCACCATGACCCGGATCGCCCGACCGGCCCCGTGAACAGCGCGACTTGACGGGGGAGTGTCTTGACTTCGGCCGGATTGCCCATGGCGGATCCACGCCGGGACAGGTACTGATCGGCGGCGGCCAGTATGGTGGTGCGCGCCGCCGACCGCCCGGATCACCACGAGCATCAGCAAGAGCGGGCGGCGGAGCCAACCGGGAGATCCTGCTTTGAGTCGTGAAACTGGTCGAGAGACTGACAGTTCGTCCTCCGGCGCCCAGGCGCGCGGCGGGGCCGCGTACCCCTCGGGCACCCCGCCGTACGGCCTCCGGGGCGGAGCGGACGCGGACGAGGCCGCCGCCTCCGCGCCGCCGGAGGAGCCCAAGACCGAGACCACGCTGACCACCCGTATCCGGATCAACATCCCGGGTTCGCGTCCGATCCCGCCCGTGGTCGTCCGCAAGCCGGTCGCCGACGCCCAGGCGGGCGGCGGCGAGCGCAAGGGCGCGGGCGCCGAGCCCCGGACGGCCCCGGAGCCCGCCGCCGAGCACACCCGGCCGGAGCCGGCGCCCGAGCCGGCCCCCGTGGCCCCGCCGGCCGAGCCGCCGGCCCCGGCGGCCGCGGCGGAGGAGAAGACCAGCGACTGGTTCGCCCCGCGCAAGCCCGCCGCCGCCCCGAAGCCCGCCGGCGGCCCCGGTCCCGCCGCGCCCGCGGCCCCGGCCGTCGGCCCGGGCCCGTCGCCGTCCGCGCCCGCCCCGGCGGCCCCGGCCCCCGGCTTCGCGGGCTCCGCCTCCGACGGTGTGCCCTCGGTCGGCAGCACCACCCAGAGCATGCCGATCGTCACCCCGCTGACCAGCGGCGGCGGCCACACGCCCGCGGGCGGAACGCCGATGTACGACGGCTCCTACGGCGACGACGCGTACGGCGACGACGCCTTCGCCGGCGGCCCGGGCGGGACGCCCGCCGGCGGCACGCCGATGTACGACGGCCCCGGCGGGACGCCCGCCGGCGGCACGCCGATGCACGACGGTCCCGGCCCGTCCGCCGCGCCCGCCAACCCGCTCTACGACAGCGGCCCCGGCCACACCCCGGCCGCGGGCACGCCCGTCGGCGGCCTCGGCGGCCTCGCCTCGCCGCCCACCGGCCCGACCACGGGTCCGGTCACCGGCAGCAGCCCGGTCGTCGGCCCCGGCGGCCCGCGCGGTGCGGCGCCCCGTCGCCCCGCGCCGCCCCGGATGTCCGACGACACCGCGATCCTGACGCCGCAGTCGCCGGCCGCCGTGCCGGCGGGCGCCGACCGCGGCCACGTCTCCGGCTCCACGCTCACCAGCGGCATTCCCGTCGTCCCGTCGGCCGGTCCTGACCTGACGCCCCGCATCCCCGACCGGCACGACGACGACGCCCCGGCGCCGGCGCCCAGGCCCGCACCGAGGTCCGCCCCGGCGCCCGCCAAGAAGGGCCGCTCCAAGCTGGTCCTGGCCGGTGTCGCCGTCGTCGGCCTGGCCGGTGTCGCCTACGGCGCCGGACTCCTCCTCAACCACTCCGAGGTGGCGAAGGGGACGACCGTCCTCGGCGTCGACATCGGCGGCGGTACGAAGGAGGAGGCCGTCGCCAAACTGGAGGCGGCTCTCGGCAAGCGCGCCCACGCGCCGCTCCAGCTCAGCGTCGGCGGCAAGAAGGTCGAGCTGGCGCCCGACAAGGCCGGTCTCTCCCTGGACGCCCAGGAGACCGTCCGCGCGGCGGCCGGCAGCGACTACAACCCGGTCTCCGTCATCGGCTCGCTCTTCGGCGGCGAGCGCGTCGCCCAGCCGGTCTTCCCGGTCGACGAGGAGAAGCTGGGCGTCGCCCTCACCGACCTGGCCGGCAGCTCCGGCTCGGCGACCGAGGGCACCATCGTCTTCTCGCCGGGCAAGGTCACCGCGGTCGAGGGCAAGCCGGGCAAGGGCCTGGACGTCCAGCGCTCGATGATCGCGGTCAAGGACGCCTACCGCGCCCAGGTCGAGACCGGGCACCCGAACACCGTCGAGGTCCCCGTCGTCACCCGCCGGCCCACCATCACCAAGGCGGAGCTGGACCGGGCGATGGAGGAGTTCGCCCGGCCCGCGATGTCCGGCCTGATCACGATCAAGGCCGGCGGCAAGAAGATCGACTTCGGTCCTTCGCGGTCCCTGCCGAAGATCCTCTCCATGAAGGCCGTCGACGGCCACCTGGTCGAGGTCTACAACAAGCAGGCGATCGACGAGCTCCTGGACGGCGTCTTCAAGGGCATCATGATCACCAAGGGCGACGGCACCAAGCACGAGGTCTCCGCCGACGACGTGGCGTTCGTGATGCGCGACGCGCTGCGCGGCAAGACCGCGGCCGAGCGCACCAAGACGATCGACCTGAACGGCGAGGGCTGAGGCCCGACCCGAGGAGCGCAGGGCCCGGGGCCCCGTACGGACGCGTGGACGTCCGCACGGGGCCCCGCCCCGTCTCCGCCGCCCGGTACCGTCACCACTCGCCGCCGTAGCGCCGCTTCTTCGCGCGCAGCCACTCCTGGACCTCCTTGGCCTCGCGCGCGGACGCCGCCCGCAGGTCGCAGGCCCGTACCGTCGCCACGAAGTGCACGAACCGCACCCGGCGATGGACACCGTCCACGCCGATGACCTTGCCGGGGCCGTAGACGTCGGTGCCCGTGTGGGCGACGAAGCTGCCGGGGCCGTGAGGGGTGTTCATCGTGCGCCTTTCGCTCTGTGTGCCGTGTAGGTCACACAGTGGCGTCCGCACGCCGACGCCGGAGGGTGGACACGCGCGGCGGGCCCGCGGGCCGGCGGGACTTCCCGCACACGACCTAGTTCAGCAGCGCCCGCGCCGCCTTCGCCTTGCGGCGGATCGTCTCGGCCGCGCTCGGCTCGACCGCGTCCATCACCGTCGCGTACGCCTCCATCTCGGCCGCTCCCGTGAGGAAGTCGCCGCGCTGGACGAGCAGCTCCGCGCGCTCGTAGCGCAGCCGCGCCGGGTGGCTGGGCAGCAGCAGGGAGAGCTCCACCGCCCACAGGGCGACGTCGGAGCGTTCGGGGCGGGCGGAGGCCCAGGCCCGGATGTTGTTGAGGATCCGCAGGACGATGGCGCCCGGCGTGGCGGGCCGCAGCATCGACGGGTCGAGCGCCTCACCGGTGGCGCCCGCCACGAGGAGTTCCGCGTCGGCACCGGTCATCGCGCGGCCGCCCGCGAACGGGTCGGCGAGCCGCAGGTCGGCCGGGTCGCCGAAGCCGACGACGAAGTGGCCCGGCAGGCCGAGCCCGTACACCGGAGCACCGGCCCGGCGGGCGACCTCGAGCCACACCACGGACAGCAGGATGGGCAGACCGCGCCGCCGCCGCAGCACCTCGTGCAGCAGCGAGGACTCCAGTCGCTGGTAGTCGGCGGGAACGCCCTGGAAGCCCTCACGGCGGCCGAGCAGGTCGGCGAGCGCCGCGACCCACGCGTCGGCGCCGCGCGTTCCGTACGGCACGAGACCGGCGAGCCGGTCGAGTTCGATCTCGGCGGCGTCCAGATCGGCCTCGGTGACCGCCGGGTCGGCCACGGCGCCGACCAGGAGGCAGAGCCGGGCGAGGGCGGGCCGCTCGGAGCGGGCCTCCTCGGCGAACTCCCGCCGCCAGTCGGTCATGCGTCCGTCCATCGGTAGTGGTGGTAGTGGTGATGGGTGGCGAAGCCCATCCCGTCGTACAGCGCGCGGGCGCCGTCGTTGTCCGACTCCACCTGGAGCCAGGCGGCCGAGGCGCCCTCCTCCAGGGCCCGGCGGGCGAGCGCCGTCATCACCGCCGTGGCGAGACCGCGCCGCCGCTGGTCGGGAGCGACCTCCACGGCCATGAAACCGGCCCAGCGGCCGTCCACGACACAGCGTCCGATCGCCGCCGGTATGTCTTCCGTGCCCGCCACGGACGCGAACCACACACTCGGGCCGCCGCCGAGGACCTTCAGGACGTGCGGACCGGGCTCGCCGAAACGCTGGTAGCGGCGCAGCCACCGCTCGTCGAAGGAGCGCTCGAGGCGGACCGCCGTGACGTCGGCGTCGAGGTCGCCGATCGGCGCGAGCGCCGCGATCCGCACCTCGGCCGAGACCTCGCGGACCCAGCCGCGCCCTTCCAGCTCGGCGCACAGCAGCTCCTGGGTGCCCTCCGCGCCGGTGGCGGTCTGGACGTACGCGGGCAGGCCGCGGGCCGCGTACCACTCCCGTACGCGCTCCAGGGCGGCGTCCAGCGGAAGGCCGGGATCGCCGAGCGGCAGCACGGAGTTGGCCCGCCGGGTGAAGCCGGACGCGGCCCGGAGCGTCCACTCGCCGAGCGCCTCGCTCTCCAGCGGCTGCCAGGCGCGCGCGGTGGCCCGGGCGAGCTCGGCGAAGGTCGCGGCGGGACCGCGGCGGCGGGCGGGCGCGGCGGGGACGACCTTGCCCGCGGCGAGGGCCTGTTCCGCGATCCGGACGGTCTCGCCGCTTCTGCGTGTGATCAGCAGCACACCGGCGTCCCATGATGTGAGAACCCCGACCGCGTCGGTGAACCGCTCACCGCTCGCACCCGCGTCCGTCAGGTACCGCACCGAGACACGTTTTCCCACGTCAGAAGCCGTGATGCGCACTTCAAGGCGTCCTCCACCGGTGAATTCCACAGCTTCTGAGCCCCTCCTGTTCGGATCGTCCCCAAGAACGGAGATACTAGGGGCGGGCATCGACGACGCCGCGCTCCCGCGCAGACCAGCCCTATCGAGGAGGAACGACAGCGTGACCTACGTCATCGCGCAGCCTTGTGTCGACGTCAAGGACAAGGCGTGCATCGAGGAGTGCCCCGTCGACTGCATCTACGAGGGCCAGCGGTCCTTGTACATCCACCCGGACGAATGCGTCGACTGTGGGGCCTGTGAGCCGGTCTGCCCGGTCGAGGCGATCTTCTACGAGGACGACACCCCGGAGGAGTGGAAGGACTACTACAAGGCGAACGTCGAGTTCTTCGACGAGCTCGGCTCGCCCGGTGGTGCCTCCAAGCTCGGTCTGATCGAGCGCGACCACCCCTTCATCGCCGCCCTGCCGCCGCAGAACGGCTGATCATTCGCCCTCGGTCCCGTACGGCCTCGCCGCTGTACGGGACCGAAGCGTTTTCCGTACGCACGAGGAAGTGAGCCAACCCGTGAGCGCAGTCTCTTCGCGCCTGCCCGTCTTCCCCTGGGACAAGCTGGAGCCCTACAAGGCGGCCGCCTCCGCCCACCCGGACGGGATCGTCGACCTGTCCGTGGGCACGCCCGTCGACCCGGTTCCGGCGCTGATCCAGGACGCCCTGGTCGCGGCCGCGGACTCGCCGGGCTATCCCACGGTGTGGGGCACGAAGGAACTGCGCGACGCGCTCACCGGCTGGTGCGAGCGGCGCCTGGGCGCGGTGGGCTTCGCCCACGAGAACGTCCTCCCGGTGGTCGGCTCCAAGGAGCTGGTGGCCTGGCTGCCGACCCAGCTCGGCCTCGGCGCCGGCGACCAGGTCGCCTACCCGCGGCTCGCCTACCCGACGTACGAGGTGGGCGCGCGGCTGTGCGGCGCCGAGCCCGTCGTCTACGACGACCCGGTCGCCGACCTCGACCCGGCCGCGGTCAGGCTGCTCTGGCTCAACTCGCCCTCCAACCCGACCGGCAAGGTCCTCGGCAAGGACGAGCTGACCCGGATCGTGGCCTGGGCGCGCGAGCACGGCGTGCTCGTCTTCTCCGACGAGTGCTACCTGGAGCTGGGCTGGGAGGCCGACCCGGTCTCCGTGCTGCACCCGGACGTCTGCGGCGGCTCCTACGAGGGGATCGTCGCCGTCCACTCGCTGTCCAAGCGGTCCAACCTGGCCGGCTACCGTGCCGCGTTCGTCGCGGGCGACGCGGCCGTCCTCGGCGAGCTGCTGCAGATCCGCAAGCACGGCGGCATGATGACGGCCGCGCCGGTGCAGGCGGCGACGGTCGCGGCGCTCGGCGACGACGCGCACGTGGCCGAACAGCGCGAGCGGTACGCGGCCCGGCGCGCCGCGCTGCGCTCGGCCCTGGAGGCGCACGGCTTCCGGATCGAGCACAGCGAGGCCAGTCTCTACCTGTGGGCGACGCGGGACGAGCCGTGCTGGGAGACGGTGGCGTACCTCGCGGAGAAGGGCATCCTGGTGGCGCCCGGCGACTTCTACGGGGCGGCCGGCGAGCGGTTCGTGCGGGTGGCCTTCACGGCGACCGACGAGCGCGTCGAGGCGGCCGTGAAGCGCCTGGGCTGACGGCCACGGCACGCGTGAGGGCCCGGGGAGCGCGCGCTCCCCGGGCCCTCACGCGTCAGCGGTGCGCCGCGGGTCAGCCGCCGACGGGCAGGCCGCCCAGCATGCCGCCGGTCGGCAGGCTGCCGAGCGCGCCACCGGTGGGCGCCTCGGCGCTCTCGGCGGCCGCGCCCGCGGTCTGGCCGACGGCCGCGCCCGCCTGGCCCGCGGTGTCGCCGGCGATCTTCTGCGCGGCGGGAGTGGCGGTCTTGCCGGCCGCGCCGAGCGCCTTGCCGGCGGCCGGGACGGCGGAGGAGACGGCCTCGCCGCCGGTCTTGCCGACGACGGTGGTCGCGGTCTGCGAGGCGCCGTCCACGGCGGTGCCGGCGTGCGTGGCGTCGAGGGCGGTCAGACCCGACAGGGTGCCGGTGGGCGCGAGGTTCTGCTCCACGGCACCCGCGGAGCCGGCCGCACCGACCACGGGCGCTGCACCGGCCGCGACGAGGAGGGCGGCGCGGGCGATCCGACGGGTCAGGGGGAGGGACATGGTGCTCCTTCGACGGAGGGGACGAGCGATGACGCGATGACAACCGGCCCCGGGGCGGGAGAGGTTGCGGACGCCGAAGGTAAAGACTGGGCAATGCGTCGTATTGTCGGCCGGGGAGGAAACCGGACGAACGGGAGTTTGCGCCGCCCGCTGCCGAACCGTCACTTCCCTTGTGCCGCAAGGCCCTTGCGGTGACATGTCAGCCCGCGGGAAAGCTTCCCGCAGAACTTCCCGCCGCACCGCCCGCATGACACCTCCGGGCGACACCCCGCACGCACGCCCGCCCCGCCGCCCGCGGCGCCTGCCGCGCCGGCGGAGGCGTCGGCCGCGCCGGCGGAGGCGTCGCGAAGGACCGCCACGCGGGCGGGTGGATCTCTCGTCGTCGGGTGCCGGGCCGTGGCCGGACTAGCGCGCCAGCCTGATCCGGACCGACGCGCCGTCGGTGGACCGCGAACCCGCCGGCTCCCAGTCACCCGAGGCGTCGTCCGCGACCCACGCGCGGTCGCCGTAGACGACCTCCGCGACGCGCAGGTCCTCGGCGCGGGCCACCGCCCACTGGGCCAGCTCCCAGCCCCGCTGCTCCCGCGCGCCGCGGGACTCCTGGACCGGGATCGTGAGGTACGTGGCCGGCGGGGCGCCGGCGTTCGCGCCGGCGGCGCCGGGGGCCACGGGCGCGGGCCTCGCGGTCGTGCCGGCGCCGAAGGCGCGGGACAGCTCGGCCCGGATCCGGGCCGGGTCGCCCGGCCGGCCGGCCGTCACGTCCGCCGTGCAGGACAACGACGCCGGCGATCGGCCGGTCAGCGCCGCCGACAGCAGCGTCGCGTCCGGCTCGTGCTTCGCGTACGCCTGCGGGAAACCGCTGCGCTGCACCTTCTGCGCCGCCACCGTCAGCGGCAGCCGCGAATAGCCCGGGACCTTGTCCAGGCCCTCGTAGAACTTCCCCGACGAGTACACCGGGTCCAGGATCTGCTCCGGCGTTCCCCAGCCCTGGGACGGCCGCTGCTGGAACAGGCCCAGCGAGTCCCGGTCGCCGTGCTCGATGTTGCGCAGCGCCGACTCCTGGAGCGCCGTCGCCAGCGCGATCGTCACCGCCCGCTCCGGCATCCCGCGCGTGGTGCCCACGGCCGCGATGGTCGCCGCGTTGGACGCCTGCTCCGGGGTGAACTCGTACCGGTTCGCTCCGGTTCCCACGCTGCACCGCGGCGCGCCCTTGCTCCCCGTGACGTAGTGCACGGCCACGTAGGCGACCAGGCCGAGGAGCACGGCGAACGCCGCCGTGAACCGGGCGAGGCGGCCGCGACGGGCGGGGCGGGGGCGGCGGATGGGCTCGGACACGCGCCCCACCGTACTGGAGGCCGCGTTAGGGTCGGCACATGGCTGACACCGCTCCTCACCCCGCCCTGCCGGACGCCTCGCTGGACCTCACGCTCGACGGCGCCGCGCTGACCGCAGCGCTGGTCGACTTCCCGTCCGTCAGCGGAACCGAGAAGCCGCTCGCCGACGCGATCGAGCAGGCCCTGCGCGCCCTGCCGCACCTCACCGTCGACCGCCTCGGCAACAACGTCGTCGCCCGCACCGACCTCGGCCGCGCCGAGCGCGTCATCCTCGCCGGCCACATCGACACCGTCCCCATCGCCGACAACGTGCCCTCGCGGCTCGACGACGACGGCATCCTGTGGGGCTGCGGCACCTCCGACATGAAGTCGGGCGTCGCCGTGCAGCTGCGGATCGCCGCCACCGTCCCCGCGCCCAACCGCGACCTCACCTTCGTCTTCTACGACAACGAGGAGGTCGCCGCCCACCTCAACGGCCTCGGCAAGATCGCCGAAGCCCGCCCCGACTGGCTCGTCGGCGACTTCGCCGTCCTCCTCGAGCCCTCCTTCGGCGAGGTCGAGGGCGGCTGCCAGGGCACCCTGCGGGTCAAGCTGCACACCAGCGGCGAGCGGGCCCACTCCGCGCGCTCCTGGATGGGCTCCAACGCCATCCACGCCGCCGCTCCCATCCTCGCCCGGCTCGCCGCCTACGAGCCGCGCAAGCCCGTCATCGACGGCCTGGAGTACCACGAGGGCCTCAACGCGGTCGGCATCGAGGGCGGCGTCGCCACCAACGTCATCCCCGACGCGTGCGTCGTCACCGTCAACTACCGCTACGCCCCCGACCTCTCCCCGGAGCAGGCCGTGGCCCACGTGCGCGAGGTCTTCGCGGACTGCGGCGTCGCGGAGTTCGAGATCGACGACGAGAGCGGCGGCGCCCTGCCCGGCCTCTCGCACCCGGCCGCCGCGGCCTTCATGAAGGCGGTCGGCGGCAGCGCCCACCCCAAGTTCGGCTGGACCGACGTGGCCCGCTTCAGCGCGCTCGGCGTCCCGGCGGTCAACTACGGCCCCGGCGACCCGCTCTACGCGCACAAGCGGGACGAGCACGTCCACGTCGACAAGATCCACCAGTGCGAGGCGCGCCTCCACGACTGGCTGACCGACTGATTGCCGTAATTTCGCTTTTCGTCACCTCTGTGGACCTACCCTGACCGGACCGGAAGATCAGTGGAACGGTGAAAGGAGCGGGCCATGGACGTACCCGAGGACCCGAGGAAGCCGGAGGAGCAGCGACTGGGACCGGTGCTCAGGCGCCGTGATCAGGTCCAGCCCGGCACCACGGACCAGCGTCTGCTCGACACCGAGGGCGACTCGGAGTGGGTGCACACCGACCCGTGGCGGGTCATGCGCATCCAGTCCGAGTTCGTGGAGGGCTTCGGCGCGCTGGCCGAACTGCCGAGCGCGATCAGCGTCTTCGGCTCGGCCCGTACGAGGCCGGACTCGCCGGAGTACGAGGCCGGCGTCCGCATCGGCCGCGCCCTGGTGGAGGCCGGCTTCGCGGTGATCACGGGCGGCGGGCCCGGCGCGATGGAGGCCGCCAACAAGGGCGCGCGCGAGGCGAAGGGCGTCTCGGTCGGCCTCGGCATCGAGCTGCCCTTCGAGCAGGGCCTCAACCCGCACGTCGACATCGGCGTCAACTTCCGCTACTTCTTCGTCCGCAAGACGATGTTCGTGAAGTACGCGCAGGGATTCGTCGTCCTGCCGGGCGGCCTCGGCACCCTGGACGAGCTCTTCGAGGCCCTCACGCTGGTCCAGACCCGCAAGGTCACCCGCTTCCCGATCGTGCTCTTCGGCACGGAGTACTGGAAGGGCCTCGTCGACTGGCTGCGCGACTCGGTCGTCGCGGGCGGCAAGGCCTCCGAGCACGACCTGCTCCTCTTCCACGTGACGGACGACGTGGACGAGGCGGTGGCGCTGGTGACGAAGGAGGTCGGCCGCTAGAGGCCTCCGGCCGCTCCTCCCGGGGGCGCCACCCGGTGCCCCCGTCCTGCGGGCCGGAGCCGCGGGCCCCGGCCCTCCGGAGCCCCGGCCTTCCGGCGCCGGGGCGCCATCGGGCCCTGCGGGCCTACGCCAGGCCGCGGCGGGCGACGGCCGGCGGGCGGTGGCCGGCGATGGACGCGACCATGTCCAGGACCTGCTTCGTCTCGGCCACCTCGTGCACCCGGTACACCTGGGCCCCGAGCCACGCCGAGACCGCCGTCGTCGCCAGCGTCCCGAGCACCCGCTCCTTCACCGGCCGGTCCAGCGTCTCGCCCACGAAGTCCTTGTTCGACAGGGACACCAGCACCGGCCACCCCGTCTGCGTCATCTCGCCGAGGCGCCGCGTCGCCTCCAGGCTGTGCCGGGTGTTCTTCCCGAAGTCGTGACCCGGGTCGATCATGATTCCGTCCCGCCGCACGCCCAGCGCGACCGCCCGCTCCGCGAGCCCGACCGTGACGCGCAGGATGTCGGCCATCACGTCCTCGTACTCGGTGCGGTGCGGCCTCGTGCGCGGCTCCACGCCGCCCGCGTGGGTGCACACCAGACCCGCGCCGTACTTCGCCGCGACCTCCGCGAGGCCGGGGTCGACACCGCCCCACGCGTCGTTGAGCAGGTCCGCGCCCGCCTCGCACACCGCCTCGCCGACCTCCGCGCGCCAGGTGTCCACGCTGATCACCACGTCCGGGTGACGCCGCCGCACCTCGGCCACGAAGCCGACCGTGCGCCGGGCCTCCTCCTCGGCCGTGACCTCCTCGCCGGGGCCCGCCTTCACGCCGCCGATGTCGATGACGGCCGCGCCCTCGGCGACGGCCTGCTCGACCCGCGCGAGGGCCGGTTCGTCCCGGAAGGTCGCCCCCTGGTCGTAGAAGGAGTCCGGGGTCCGGTTCACGATCGCCATGATCACCGGTTCGTGCGGCCCGAATTCACGCCGTCCCAAACGGAGCATCCGTTATGTCCTCCCTCGCGTCTCTTCGCCTGCGACCCTAACTGTCGGTGGCGCATGGCACGATCGGCACGGGACGATTTCCACGGACGGGGAAAGGCGCGCAGGTGTTCTGGTTTCTGCTGATCACGATGGTCGTGGTCGTCGCGGCGGTCACCTTGGCGGTGGTCGGCGGCGGCGACAGCGAGGTGCTGCCCGAGGTGGCGCCCGATCAACTGGTGGACCCGCTTCCGGCGGCCCGCCCGGTCGGCTTCGCCGACGTCGAAGCGCTGCGGCTGCCGGTGACCGCCCGCGGCTATCGGATGGCGGACGTCGACGACGTCCTCGACCGCCTCGCCGCCGAGCTCGCCGAGCGGGACGCCCGCATCGCCGAGCTCGAGGCCGCCCTCGCGGGCGCCGGACCGCGCGGCGACCGCCGCGACGAGGAGGGCGGCGCGTGAGCGACGGCAGGGCGATCGCGGGCCCGGACGGGCGGCTGCGCTGCCCGTGGGGCCTGTCGGCCGAGGACTACGTGGCGTATCACGACGAGGAGTGGGGCCGCCCGGTCCACGGCGACGACGCGCTCTTCGAGCGGCTGTGCCTGGAGGCCTTCCAGTCCGGCCTGTCGTGGATCACGATCCTGCGCCGCCGGGAGGGCTTCCGGAAGGCGTTCGCGGGCTTCCGGGTCGCCGCCGTGGCCGCCTTCACGGAGGCCGACCGGGAGCGGCTGCTCGCCGACGAGGGCATCATCCGCAACCGCGCCAAGATCGACGCCACCCTGGCCAACGCGAAGCTGCTCGCCGCGTGGGAGCCCGGCGAGCTCGACGCGCTGATCTGGTCGTACGCGCCGGACCCGGCGACCCGCCCGGCCCCGGCCGGCACCGGTGACGTGCCGGCCGTGACGGACGAGTCGACGGCCCTGTCCAAGGCCCTGAAGAAGCGCGGCCTGCGCTTCATCGGCCCGACCACGGCGTACGCGCTGATGCAGGCCTGCGGCCTGGTCGACGACCACGTCGCCGGCTGCTTCGCCCGGGGCGCCGGAGCCCGCTGAGCGCGGGTCCGCGCTCAGCGGCCGAGGTACTTCGGCTTCTCCTTGGCGATGAACGCCTGGACCGCGATCGTGTGGTCCTGCGACGCGCCCGCCCTCGTCTGGAGTTCGTCCTCCTTGTCGAGGGCCTCGGACAGCGAGTGGTCGGCGCCGTAGGCGAGGGACTCCTTCAGGGCCGCGTAGGCCACGGTCGGGCCCTCGGCCAGCTTGCGGGCCACCTTCGCGGCCTCCTCGGCGAGCGACTCCGCCGGGACGAGACGGTTGACGATGCCCAGCTCGTACGCCTCCTGGGCGCTGATCGAGCGCGGGAAGAGCAGCAGGTCGGACGCGCGGCTGTGGCCGATGAGGCGGGGCAGCGTCCAGGACATGCCGGAGTCGGCGGTGAGGGCCACGCCGGCGAAGGAGGTGTTGAAGGAGGCGCTCTCCGCCACCACCCGGTAGTCGGCCGCGAGAGCGAAGCCGAAGCCCGCGCCGGCCGCGACGCCGTTGACGGCCGCGACGACCGGCTTCGCCATGCCGGTGAGGGCGCGGACGATCGGGTTGTAGTGGTCACGGACCGTGTTCATGGTGTGGTTCGTGCCGGACTCCTGGTCCTGGAGCAGCAGCCCGACGTGCTCCTTCAGGTCCTGGCCCACGCAGAAAGCCCGGTCGCCGGCCGCGGTGAGCAGCACCGCCCGCACCGCCGGGTCGGCGGCGGCCGCCTCCGCCGCGTCGCGCAGGGCGACCTTCGCCGCCACGTTCATCGCGTTCATGGCCTCGGGCCGGTTGAGGGTGATGGTGGCGAGTCCGTCGCTCACCTCGTACAGCACCGTGTCGGCCATCGCGTGATCCCTTCGCGTCCTTGCGTCGTTGACACGCTCAGCATGGCGGAGTTCACCCGTGGCGCACATGTGAGCTGCGTCAAAGAATCCCGGGCCGGGCGCGGACGGGCGGCGGCGAAGTATCGCAGGTGGATCGGCGAAATGTGCGGCTTTGTGAAAGCGCGTTGCGGAAGCGATGCCACCTGATGTTGGTCATCGGGTCCTCTGATGCGGGATAATGACCGGGAAGCAATCGTGTTCGATGCTGAGTGTGAGCTGGTTTCAGGAAGGGGAACGAGCATGGCGGCCATGAAGCCGCGGACGGGTGACGGCCCGCTCGAGGTGACCAAGGAGGGGCGGGGCATCGTCATGCGCGTTCCGCTCGAAGGCGGCGGCCGGCTCGTGGTCGAGCTGACCCCGGACGAGGCCGAGGCGCTCGGTGACGCCCTGAAGCAGGTCGTCGGCTAACGCCCCGCGTATTTCCGCTTCTGCCCCGGTACGGTACCCACCGCACCGGGGCAGCGGTGTTTCGTCCGGGTGGATCCGGGGGCGGACGCGGGCGGATCGGGACAGGGGCGGGCTTATGCGCCCCGGCGCACCGCGCACAGCAGACCGTCGCCCACCGGCAGCAGCGTCGGCAGCAGCTCCCGGCTCTCGCGCACCGTCCGCAGCAGCTCGCGTATCCGCTGCACCTCGGCCGGCTGGGCCGCAGAGTCCACCGTGCGGCCGTCGGCGAAGACGCCCTCGAAGCACACCAGACCGCCCGGCCGCAGCAGGCGCAACGATTCAGCGAGGTAGTCCAGGAGCTCCAGGCGGTCGCCGTCGCAGAAGACGAGGTCGTAGCCGCCGTCCGCGAGCCGGGGCAGGACGTCGAGCGCGCGGCCCGGGATGAACCGCGCCCGGTTGCCCGCGAAACCCGCCGCGCGGAACGCCGCCTTCGCGTGCGCCTGCCGCTCCGGCTCCACGTCCACCGTGGTCAGGACCCCGTCCGGACGCATCCCGAGCAGCAGATAGATCCCGGACACGCCCGTGCCCGTTCCGATCTCGGCCACCGCCTTGGCGTCCGCCGTCGCGGCCAGCAGACGCAGCGCGGCGCCGGTGCCCGGCGACACCGAGGCGAGCCCGGACTCGCGGGCCCGTTCGCGGGCCCAGCGCAGGGCTTCGTCCTCGGCGACAAAGGCGTCGGCGAACGCCAAGCTCGTCTGCCGGTTGGCGGTAATGGCCCTCTCCTGTTCCCGTCATCGACGCCGTAGTTGACGCAGGCGTCGACTGTATCCGCTGCGCGCGGGAACCCGCAGATGGGACCGTGCGTTCCTATGGATGGGAAGCGAGACGGGACACGGGCACGAGCCCGCCCCAAATTCGCGTAAAGATTCTTATCCGGAGCTAACGGGCGAGGTGGCTATGGTAGGGGCTCCACTGGACACCACCAGAGCCGACAGGGGAGGTGCGGCTGCGCCTGTGGATCGGAGAGGGCCGCTGCGGCGCCTTCTCAGGTCGGCGGGTGAGCCGAAATCCGTGACCGACACCGCTGACCGTTTCCGCACCGCCGACTCCGCACCCACCACCGCGACCTTCGCATCGGACGCGGAATCGCAGGCGTGGACTCCGCCCAGCTGGGAGGAGATCGTCAGCACCCACAGTGGCCGGGTCTACCGCCTCGCCTACCGCCTCACCGGCAACCAGCACGACGCCGAGGACCTCACCCAGGAGGTCTTCGTCCGCGTCTTCCGGTCCCTGTCGTCCTACACGCCGGGGACGTTCGAGGGCTGGCTGCACCGCATCACCACGAACCTCTTCCTCGACATGGTCCGCCGCAAGCAGCGCATCCGCTTCGACGCGCTCGCCGACGACGCCGCCGAGCGGCTGCCGAGCCGCGAGCCGTCCCCGCAGCAGGCGTTCAACGACACGCACTTCGACGCCGACGTGCAGCAGGCCCTGGACACCCTCGCGCCCGAGTTCCGCGCCGCCGTGGTGCTCTGCGACATCGAGGGCCTGTCCTACGAGGAGATCGCCGCGACCCTCGGCGTGAAGCTCGGCACCGTCCGCAGCCGCATCCACCGCGGCCGTTCCCACCTGCGCAAGGCGCTCAAGCACCGCTCGCCCGAGGCGCGCGCGGAGCGCGCTCTTGCCGGCGTCGGCTGGGAGGTCGGAACGGCGTGAGCGGTACGAGTCCGTCAGCGAAACCCTCGGCGCACGCCGCGGAGCACGGCCTCGCGGAACAGCACCTCGGGGACCGTCTCGCCGCGCTCGTCGACGGCGAGCTCGGCCACGACGCCCGCGAGCGGGTCCTCGCCCACCTCGCGACGTGCCCCAGGTGCAAGGCCGAGGCCGACGCCCAGCGCACCCTCAAGAGCGTCTTCGCGTCCACCGCGCCCCCTCCGCCCTCGGAGGGGCTGTTGGCACGCCTCCAGGGGCTGCCGGGGGGACCGGATGACCAGGGGGGACCCTTCGACGACCTGCTGCGCCGGGGAGGAGTGCGCGCCGACGGCTTCGCCACGGCCGCGCCCGTCAGCCCGGACACCGGGTTCCGCATCCACGAGGTCGGTGAGCGTTCCTCGGGACGAGGCCGGCGCTTCGCCTTCGCGGCCGCCAGTGCCGTCTCGTTCGCCGCGATCGCGCTGAGCGGCACCCTGCCGCTCGACAGCACCCGCGGCGGCCAGGGCACCGGCAGCAACGTCACGCCGCTGCGGGCCCCGGCGACCTTCGCCTCCGGCTCCCGCCGCGAGCCGGGCTCGGAGGCGACGCCGCCGACGGTCATCCCGGCCCGGCTCGAACTGTCCCCGTACGCCCGCCCGGTGAGCCCCGCCCTGCGCCTCTCCTTCGAGCCCGGCCACGCCCCGACCGTCACCCCTGCCCCCAGCCCCTCCCACCGCTGACCGGCGACCTGGTTGAATCCAGGGAGCAGGGGCGCGCCGTCCGACGATGCGGGCGGCGCGGACAGGGTTCATCGGGTGCGGGGAGAGCATGAAGAACGGGAAGCCGACATGGTGGAGCCGGCCGTCGAGCACAACCACCACTCCCGCCCCTCCTGACCCCACCCCCACCGACTTCCCCCTCGCGGCCCCCACCCCGCCTCCGTCCCAGCCACCCGCGCCGCCGGTGGCAGACGCGCCGGTCCCGCCCGCGGCCCCGGCGACAGACGCTCCGGCGGCCCCGGCGGCTCCGGTGGCAGACGCTCCGGTCCCGCCCGCGGCCCCGGCGACAGACGCTCCGGCGGCCCCGGCGGCTCCGGTGGCAGACGCGCCGGTCCCGCCCGCGGCCCCCGCGCCCGCCGTCCCGGCGGCCCCCGCGCCCGCCGTCCCGGCGGCCCCCGCGCCCGCCGTCCCGGCGGCCCCGGCGCCCGTGGAAGCCGCGCCGCAGGCGTTGCACGCGCCCGATCCGTATCGGACGCCGCCGTACGGGGAGCCGGGGCCGTGGGCGCCCGCGCCGCCCGTACAGCGGCCTGTGCCGGTGGGGCCGGCGCAGCCGCTGGCGCTCGCCTACGACCCGTGGGCGGTGCCCGCCGCGCCGGGCGCGGGCGGCGGCAAGGCGACGGCTCGCAAGCCGCGGCGAGGGCTCGCGCTCGTCGGCGCGCTCGCGTTCGCCCTCGTCACCGGCGTCGTCGGAGGCGGCGTCGGCGCGTACGTCGAGCGGCACGGCGGCATCACCAGCGTCGAGCTGCCCCAGTCCGACGCCGAGGACACCGGCCGCGCCCCCGACAGCATCGCCGGCATCGCCGCCAGCGCCCTGCCCAGCGTCGTCACCATCCACGTCAGCGGCAGCGGCTCCTCCGGCACCGGAACCGGCTTCGTGCTCGACACCCGCGGCCACATCCTCACCAACAACCACGTGGTCGACGCCGCCGCCTCCTCCGGCGAGATCTCGGTCACCTTCAGCAACGGCGAGTCCGCCCGCGCCAAGCTCATCGGCCGCGACACCGGCTACGACCTCGCCGTCATCCAGGTCAGCGGCGTCTCCGGCCTCAAGCCGCTGCCGCTCGGCAACTCCGACAGCGTCCGCGTCGGCGACCCCGTCGTCGCCATCGGCGCGCCCTTCGACCTGTCCAACACGGTCACCTCCGGCATCATCAGCGCCAAGGAGCGGCCCATCACCGCCGGCGGCGAGAAGGGCGACGGCAGCGACGTCAGCTACGTCGACGCCCTCCAGACCGACGCCCCGATAAACCCGGGCAACTCCGGCGGCCCGCTCGTCGACTCCCACGCCCGCGTCATCGGCATCAACAGCGCCATCCGCGCCGCCGGCAACGGCTCCGGCGGCGAGGAGGGCGGCCAGTCCGGCTCCATCGGCCTCGGCTTCGCCATCCCGATCAACCAGGGCAAGCGCGTCGCCGAGGAGCTCATCAACACCGGCAAGGCCACCCATCCCGTCATCGGTGTGAGCCTCGACATGCAGTACGAGGGCGACGGCGCCCGGGTCGGCACCAAGGGCAAGGACGGCAGCGCGTCCGTCACGCCCGGCGGCCCCGCCGACAAGGCCGGTGTCCGGCCCGGCGACGTCATCACCAAGGTCGACGGCCAGCGCGTGCACAGCGGCGAGGAGCTGATCGTGAAGATCCGCGCCCACCGCCCCGGCGACCGGCTCGCGCTGACCCTGACCCGCGACGGCAAAGAGCGGACAAAGACGTTGACGCTCGGTTCCTCGACGGGTGGTTAGCCGTCATGTGGAGGACACCACGTGGTACCCGTCGGACGGTTTCGGCGGGTACGGTGGAGCGGGCCCGGGACCGGCGTGAAGGAGCTACAGGGTGTTCAGCGACATAGGCGCACTCGAACTGGTGACGCTCGTGGTGCTCGCCGTGCTCATCTTCGGCCCGGAGAAGCTGCCGAAGGTGATCCAGGACGTCTCCCGCTTCATCCGCAAGGTCCGCGAGTTCTCCGACAGCGCCAAGGCGGACATCCGCAGCGAGCTGGGTCCCGAGTTCAAGGACTTCGAGTTCGAGGACCTCAATCCCAAGAACTTCATCCGCAAGCAGCTCGCGGAGAACGAGGACCTCAAGGAGCTGAACGAGCTCCGCTCGACCTTCGACCTCAAGAAGGAGATGAACGAGGTCGCCGACGCCGTCCACGGCCGTGAGCCGGCGTCCTCCTCGTCCGTCCCGACCTCGGTCAACGGCTCGCCGGACCTGCTGAAGAAGCAGGACAAGCCGGCCGCCGACGAGCGTCCGCCGTACGACTCGGACGCCACCTGACGACGGGCTGTCACCGCCCCACCGCGCCCTGGTGGCTATCCTCCCTCTGTTGAAGGAACGAGGAGGCTGCCGAGATGAAGACCACGAGCCGGGCGGAAGCCGACGGCTTTCTACGCGCGCCCTTCGCCTGGTACGGGCTCGACGAGGCGTTCACCGGCCCGCGCCGGCTGATGCAGATCGGTACGGCGGCGGACGGCACCGTACAGCACGGCTCCATGGGCCACGGTGACGAGCCGTCGATAAAGTCCGAGGCGGGCGGCGCGGAGAAGGAACGGTTCGCGGTCGTCGTGACGGTCGCCGCCCATCCCGTACGCCGCACCGGCGACGGCACGGGCGTCCTGGACGCCACCACGGTCTCCTCGGCGGCCTGGCTGGCCGGCTCGGGCCTGCTCGCCCACACCTGGCCGCCCCAGCTCGACCACACCCTGCGCGACAACTGGCTCGACCAGCAGACGGAGACGGCGTTCGAGCTCGCCGACGACCTCGACGGGCCGGAGTGGTCGACGCTGTCGCTGCCGGTCGACGGGTCACCGGTGCCGTTCCACTACCGCGAGTCCGAGTTCGGGTGGGTGCTGGCCGGGTCGGCCGAGGGCGTGCACATCGGCGCGTACGGCCGGGGGATGAGCGCGTACGGGCTCGGCTTCGCCCGCGTGAAGGACCTCAGCGCGTACGCCTGACCGGCGGGCACGGGAAAGGGCGCCCCGCGAACGGGGCGCCCTTCGCCATGCCTGGGAGACCTAGAACTTGTTCTTCGGTGTGATGCCCAGGCTCATGCCGGACAGGCCGCGCTGGCGGCCGCCGAGCTTGCCGGCGATCGTCCGGAGCGCCGAGCCGGCCGGCGAGTCGGGATCGGCCAGGACAACGGGCCTGCCCTCGTCGCCGCCCTCACGCAGGCGGACGTCGATCGGGATGGAGCCGAGGACCGGGACGGTCGCACCGGTGGTCTTGGTGAGGCCGTCGGCGACCTTCTGGCCACCGCCCGTGCCGAACACGTCGACCATCTCGTCGCAGTGCGGGCACGGCATGCCCGACATGTTCTCCACGACGCCGACGATCTTCTGGTGGGTCTGCACGGCGATCGAACCGGCCCGCTCGGCGACCTCGGCCGCGGCCTGCTGCGGCGTGGTCACGACGAGGATCTCCGCGTTCGGCACCAGCTGCGCCACGGAGATCGCGATGTCACCGGTGCCCGGCGGCAGGTCGAGCAGCAGGACGTCCAGGTCGCCCCAGTACACGTCCGCGAGGAACTGCTGGAGCGCGCGGTGCAGCATCGGGCCGCGCCACACGACCGGGGCGTTGCCCGGGGTGAACATGCCGATGGAGATGACCTTCACGCCGTTCGCCGACGGCGGCATGATCATGTTCTCGACCTGGGTCGGACGGCCGTCCACGCCCAGCATGCGGGGCACGCTGTGGCCGTAGATGTCGGCGTCCACGACACCGACCTTCAGGCCGTCGGCCGCCATCGCCGCCGCCAGGTTGACCGTCACCGAGGACTTGCCGACACCGCCCTTGCCGGAGGCGACCGCGTAGACACGGGTCAACGAGCCGGGCTTGGCGAAGGGCACCTCGCGCTCGGCGGTGGTGCCGCGCAGCGCGGAGGCGAGCTCCTTGCGCTGCTCGTCGCTCATCACGTCCAGCGTCACGTCGACGCCCGTCACGCCCTCGACGCGGGAGACGGCGTCGGTCACGCGCTGGGTGATGGTGTCGCGCATCGGGCAGCCGGAGACCGTCAGGTACACCGTGACCGCGACCCGCCCGTCGGATCCGATCTCCACCGACTTGACCATGCCGAGGTCGGTGATCGGCTTGTTGATCTCGGGGTCGTTCACCGTCGCCAGTGCTTCGCGCACCGCGTCTTCCGTAGCCATAGGGAGATGGTACGGCGCCGACCACCGGCTCATGAAAGCCCTGTCAACGGTCGGGAACGTCACTTCCGTGGGCATGGTCACCCGGGAATAGATCCCGGCGCTCTCCCTCCCGGTGTTCCAGCTCCTTGAGCAGGTCCTGAAGCTCCGAGCGCATCCAGTCGCGGGTCGCCACCTCGCCCAGGCCCATCCGCAGCGCCGCGATCTCCCGGGTCAGGTATTCGGTGTCGGCGATCGAGCGCTCGTTCTGCTTGCGGTCCTGCTCCAGGTTGACCCGGTCCCGGTCGTCCTGCCGGTTCTGCGCGAGCAGGATCAGCGGCGCCGCGTACGAGGCCTGCAGCGAGAGCATCAGGGTCAGGAAGATGAACGGGTACTCGTCGAACTTCAGCGGCGACGGGGCGGCGATGTTCCACACCACCCACGCGATGATGATCACCGTCATCCAGACGATGAAGCGCCCCGTCCCCAGGAAGCGGGCGATCCGCTCCGACAGCCGCCCGAAGGCCTCCGGGTCGTACTCCGGCAGCAGCCGCGGGCGCCGGATCCGCGGCTGGTCGAGCCGGATCCGGGGCAGCGCGCGGTCCCGTTCCCGCTCCCGCTCGCGGTCCCGCTCCCGTTCCTGGGTGCGCTCAGCCACGGTGGACCCCCTCCTCGTGGAACTCCGTCTCACGCCAGTCGTCCGGCAGCAGGTGGTCGAGCACGTCGTCCACCGTCACCGCGCCCAGCAGCGAACCGCTCTCGTCCACGACCGGCGCCGCGACCAGGTTGTACGCGGCGAAATAGCTGGTCACGGCCGGCAGCTGGGTGGCGGGGCCGAGCGGCGGCAGGTCGCTGTCCACCAGCGAGCCGACCAGCGTGAACGGCGGATCGCGCAGCAGCCGCTGGAAGTGCACCGTGCCCAGGTACTTGCCCGTCGGCGTCTCGTCCGGCGGCCGGCACACGTACACCTGCGCGGCCAGCGCCGGCGACAGGTCCTGCTGGCGCACCCGGGCGAGCGCGTCCGCGACGGTGGCGTCCGGGCGCAGCACGATCGGCTCGGTCGTCATCAGACCGCCCGCGGTCCGCTCCTCGTACGCCATCAGCCGGCGCACGTCCGCCGCGTCCTCCGGCTGCATCAGCGTCAGCAGCCGTTCCTTGTCCTCCTCGGGCAGCTCGGACAGCAGGTCGGCCGCGTCGTCCGGGTCCATCGCCTCCAGGACGTCGGCGGCCCGCTCCTCCTTCAGCTTGCCGAGGATCTCGATCTGGTCGTCCTCCGGCAGCTCCTCCAGGACGTCGGCGAGCCGGTCGTCGTCGAGGGCGGCGGCCACCTCGGCCCGGCGCTTGGGAGACAGGTGGTGCAGCACGTTGGCGAGGTCGGCGGGGCGCAGCCGTTCGAAGGTCGCGACCAGGTTCTCGGCGCCCTGACCGTGCTCCTCCAGCGAGAAGCCGGTGACGGCCGACCACTCCACGGTCAGCGTCTCGCCCTTGCGGCGCAGCGCACCGCCCTTGCCACGGCGTACGAAGACCTTGTCGATCTCCCAGTCGCGTCGGGCCGGCAGCTGCTGGATGGCCACGTCGAGGACGGTCACCTCCTCGCCCTCGCGGCCGTCGGGCTCCACGAGCCGCACCCGCCGGTCGAGCAGTTCGCCCAGGACGAGCCGCTCCGTGGGGCGCTGTTCGAAGCGCCGCATGTTGACCACGCCGGTGGTGATGACCTGGCCGGACTCCACACCGGTGATCCGGGTCATGGGGACGAAGACCCGCCGCCGGGACAGCACCTCGACGACCATGCCGAGCAGCCGGGGCGGGCGGCGGCCCACGCGCAGCATGGCCACCAGGTCGCGGACCCGGCCGACCTGGTCGCCGACCGGGTCGAAGACGGGAACCCCGGCGAGATGGGAGACGAAGATGCGGGGGGCGCCTGCCGCCATGCCACGCGCCTCCTCGATGCCGCACGATTCGGGTCGGTCCTCGGCCTTCGACCGCCTTGCCGGGTTCAGGCTAGCCCGTGCCGATGCGCGGCGCTTCGGCAGAGCGCCCGTCCGGCTGCCTGCGGGGCCGCGGCGCGTCCCGGGTACGCTGCGGTCTTGCCGTCCCCACCGGCTCCCGGACGTCCCGCCTGCCCGGCCCGTCCCGCCCCGCCCGTATCGACCCCACAGGGTCCCCCACCGACTCGAGAGGCGCCCAGGTGACCGTTCTCCGTCCGTCGTCCTCGTGGTCGTCACCGCGCCCGCGCGCGGCCGCCCTGCCGCTGGCCCTGTCCGCCGGTCTCGTCATGGCGCTGACCGCCTGCGCCGCCGATCCGGACGAGGGCACCAACGGCGTCGGGAAGCTGGAGGCCACGGCCATCGAGCAGAAGGCGCAGTCGGCGGCCGACGCGGCGAAGGCGGTGCGGCTGTCCGGCACGCTGGTCAGCAAGGGCGGCACGTACAAGCTCAACATGCGGCTGAAGCAGGACGGCGCGTCGGGCTCGGTGACGACGAAGAACAGCACGTTCGAGCTGCTGCGGGTCGGTGAGGCGCTCTATCTGAAGGCCGACGCGGGCTTCTGGGCGCACGACGAGAAGCCGTCGTCCGCGCCCTCCGGCGGTGGTGACGCGGGCGGTGACACGAGTGACGACGCCGGCGACGAGGCCGCCGACAAGCTCGACGACATGTACGTGAAGGTGCCGCAGGACGATCCCTCGTACAAGCAGCTGCGCGGCTTCACCGACATGGACCTGCTGCTCGACGGCCTCATCGGGCTGCACGGCGACGTCGCCAAGGGCGACTACGACAAGATCGGCGGCATCCGCACGATCAACGTCAAGGGCGGCGAGGACGGCGAGGGCGGATCCCTCGACGTCTCCCTCGAGGGCACGCCGTTCCCGCTGCGCTTCGAGCGCGGCGGCGGCGCGGGCGTCGTCATCCTCTCCGACTGGGACAAGGACTTCGCCCTCACCGAGCCGGCCAAGGGCCAGACCCTGGACTACGGCAAGCAGCTGCCCCGCACCTGAGCCGACGACGGTTCCGCCGCCCGGCCCGGCCAGGCGAGCTCGTCCACGGCGAGGAAGCGCTCGCCGGCCACGGCCGCCGGAGTCGCGCCGGTGAAGGCCATGACGTCCCGGTGCAGATGGGACTGGTCGGCGTAGCCGGTGTCCGCCGCGACCCGGGCCGCACCCTCACCCGCGACCAGCCGGTGCGCGGCCCGGTCGAAACGCACCAGCCGCACGGCCCGCTTGGGCGGCAGACCGAGCTGCGAGCGGAACCGGGACCACAGCCGCTTCCGGCTCCACCCGACCTCGGCCGCCAGTGCGTCGACCCGGGCCAGGCCGCCGCTGCCGACGATCCGCCGCCAGGCCCAGGCCACCTCCGGGTCCACCGGCGGGCCTGCCTCGTGCCGGCGCGCGAGCAGCGCGTCCGTCCACGCGAAGCGGTCCTGCCACGAGGGGGCGTCGCGCAGCCGCTCCCGGATCCGTGACGCCTCCCGGCCCCACAGGTCGCCCAACGCCACGACGGCGCCGTCGAGTTCGGCGGGCGAGGCGCCCAGGACCGCGCGGGCGACGACCGGCGACAGCCGTACCTGCACGCACTCGACGTTCTTCCCCCGCGCCCACACCGCGCCGCCCGACCCGGTGCCGGGGCCGGCGACGACGCTTCCCCGCTCCTGCCGGCCCGCCGCACCGTCGACGACGGGCGAGCCGTCGCCGAAGTCCAGGAGCAGCGTCACGGCCGGGTGCGGGACGATCCGCAGCGCCTCCAGGTCCCGGACGCGGAAACCGGCCATGGTGACACCGGTCGCCCGGCCGGGCCGCCGCGGGCACTCGACGTCCCACGTGGCCGCCCCGTGCGCGAACGTCTGCATCGGCCCATGCTACGAGAGCCGCGCGCCGGCGCCCTGGGCCCCACCCAGGGCCGTGCACCGGTCGTGCGCGGACCACGGCGCCGGGAACATTCGTCCAAGCCACCCGCGCGCGCCGGCGCGACAGTGAGCCCATGACCGCTTGCGACGACCTCCACGTGTGCGAGGACGGGCCCCGCGACGCCCCCGCCCTCCTGCTCCTCCACGGGTCCGCCTCCTCGACCCGCTCCTGGGACCCGCTGGTCCCGCTGCTGACCGGAACGCACCGCGTCATCCGGGTCGACCTCCTCGGGCACGGCCGGTCGGCCAAACCCGCCGGCCCCGGCTACGCCGTGCCGGACCAGGCACGCCGGGCCGGCGCCGTGCTCGACCGGCTCGGCGTCGGGCAGGCCCTGGTCGTCGGGCATTCCAGCGGCGGCGTGGTCGCCACCGCCCTCGCCGAGGAGCGGCCCGACCTGGTGAGCGCGCTCGCCCTGATCAACACCGGGCCCTGCCTGGACGCCTTCCTCGCACCGCGGGCCGCCCCGAGCGGCCCCACGCAGTGGCCGCCGTCCGACGAGCAGCTCCGCGGCTTCGCGGCCACGGCCGTCAGCCGCGCCGGCTACCGGATCCCGGAGGAACTCCTCGACGACGTCCGCCTCATGACCCCGCACAGCTTCGCCGCCACGACGGCCGCCACCCGCGCCTACCTGGAGGAGCGGACGCTGCCGGACCGGCTCGCGGTCCTGGGCAAGCCGCTGCTGGTGGTCTTCGGCGCGGACGACCGGCGCTGGCGGTCCTCGTCGGCCCTGGCCTACCGCGCCGTTCCCGGCGCTCGGATCGAGCTGCTGGCCGGCCTCGGTCACTCGCCCCTGCTGGAGGACCCGCCGCGCACCGCCGCCCCGCTGCTGCCCTTCGCCGCGCTCCACGCCGCCCGGCGGCCCGTATGACCAGGGCAGGCGGCCTGCGGGTCCTCGTCTCCGGCGGCGGCATCGCCGGACTCGTCCTGGCCTACTGGCTCACCCGGCACGGCTTCTGCGTCACCGTGGTCGAGCGCGCGCCCGCTCCGCGCAGGACCGGCGGCCACGCCGTCGACCTGTTCCGGCCGGCGACGACCGTCACGGAGCGGATGGGCGTGCTCCCGCGCGTCGAGGAGCGGGCCATCGGCACCAGCCGGATGACGGTCCACGGCGAGGGCTCACGGCGCCCGGTCCGGGCCGACCTCTCCAAGATCTTCGGCGCCGCCTCCGGTCGGCACGTCGAGATCATGCGGGACGATGTGAGCGAGATCTACTACGACGCCGTGCGCGACGACGTCGAGTTCCTCTTCGGCGACTCGGTCACCGCGCTGTCTCCCGACGGCGAGGCCCGGTTCGAGAACGCCGCGCCGCGCCGCTTCGACCTCGTGGTCGGCGCGGACGGGCTGCACTCCACCGTGCGCCGTCTCGTCTTCGGCGAGGAGTCCCGCTTCACCGCCTTCATCGGCGCCTACTTCGGCGTGCTCAGCCTGCCGAACCGCGCGGACCTCGACGGCGAGCTCCTGCTGCACGTCGGCGTCGGCCGCACCGCAGGCATGTACGGCGCGCGGCACCTCGGCGACGCACGGGCGCTGTTCCTGTTCCGGAGCGAGCGCGAGCTCGGCGTGCACCACCGCGACGTGCCCCGGCAGAAGGAGCTGCTGCGCGGCGCGTTCGCCGGCCTGCACGCCGACGTGGACCGCTGGCTGGACGAGCTCGACGGCAGCCCGGCGTTCTACTTCGACTCGCTCACCCAGCTCCGTATGGACACCTGGTCGCGGGGCAGGGTCACGCTCGTCGGCGACGCGGGCTACTGCCCCGGGCCGGTCGTCGGCGGCGGCACCACGCTGGCGGTCGTCGGCGCGTACGTCCTCGCGGGGGAGCTGGCGCGGGCGGGCGGCGATCACGAGCGCGCCTTCGCCGCCTACGAGCGGGTCATGGCCGAGCACGTGCGCGGCAGCCGCGCGGTCGGGCTGAGCGCGGCGAAGACCCTGATCCCCACCTCCCGCCTCGGCGTGCGGGGACTGGCCCAGGGCGCCCGCCTGATCTCCGCCCTGCCCGCCCGCCCCGCCCGTGCCCTGGTCCGCCTCACCACCAGGAGCGCGCGGCACTACGACGCGGTGACCGTCGACGACTACCCGCCGGCGGCCGCCGGGCCCGGAGACCGGGGCGGCCGGACGGGCGCGCCCGGGGCCGGCCCGTGACGGTGCTCCCACGGCCGTGACCGCCGTCCCGGGGCCGGGGCCGGCGGAGGCGTCAGCTCTTGCGGCGGCGCTTCTTGAGCAGCAGCTTCGGCAGGCCGGCCGGGACCGGCCGGCGCGTGATGCCGGGCGACGGCAGCGGTGCGGCGGCCAGCGAGCCGTCCGGCAGGTCGGTGGTCGAGGAGCGCGGGTCGAGCCGTACGACCCGGCACTCGCGGGCCCAGCGCTCCGGCATCGCCTCGCCGTCGTGGGCGTTCAGCCGCTTGCCCTTCAGCTCGGCGACGGCCGCGTCCCACTCCTCGGTGCCGGCCGGCACCTCCCGTACGGCCGCGGTCCAGGCGACGATCCGGCCGCCCTTGTCCTTGCTGCGTACGGTCACCTCGGCCGTACCGCCGTCGACCAGGCCGGGCAGCGGCTGCTCGCCCGGGCCGTCGCCGACGACGTGCGCGGCGCCGTCGTGCCAGACGTGCCACAGCGCCCGGGCGGCCGGGGCCTCGCCCCGGACCCAGATGAGGCCGGACTTCTTGGTGGCCTCCTCGACGAGGGCGGGCCCGAGCGACTGATCGGTCATGGCCGAAGCCTATCTACAGCCAGCCGTTGCGCTTGAGGGTGCGGTGGATGGCGAAGCAGATGACGGCGATGCCGCCGAGCACCATCGGATAGCCGTACTTCCAGTGCAGCTCCGGCATGTGGTCGAAGTTCATGCCGTACACGCCGCAGACCGCCGTCGGGACGGCGACGATCGCCGCCCAGGAGGTGATCTTGCGCATGTCCTCGTTCTGCGCGACGGTCGCCTGCGCCAGGTTGGCCTGGAGGATCGAGTTGAGCAGTTCGTCGAAGCCGACGACCTGCTCCTGGACGCGGGCGAGGTGGTCGGCGACGTCCCGGAAGTACTTCTGGATGTCCGGGTCGACCAGCCGCATGGGCCGCTCGCTGAGCAGCTGCATCGGGCGCAGCAGCGGCGACACGGCCCGCTTGAACTCCAGCACCTCGCGCTTGAGCTGATAGATCCGGCCGGTGTCGGTGCCGCGCGTCGAGCCCTTGGCGGGCGGCGAGAAGACGTCGATCTCGATCTGGTCGATGTCGAGCTCGACGGCGTCGGCGACCGCGATGTAGCCGTCGACGACGTGGTCGGCGATGGCGTGCAGGACCGCCGAGGGGCCCTTGACGAGCAGCTCCGGCTCGCCCTCCAGGCGGTGGCGGAGGTTGCGCAGCGAGCCCTGCCCGCCGTGCCGGACGGTGATGACGAAGTCGGGGCCGGTGAAGACCATCACCTCGCCGGTCTCCACGACCTCGCTGGTGGCGGTGAGTTCGGCGTGGTCGACGTAGTGGATCGTCTTGAAGACGGTGAAGAGGGTGTCGTCGTACCGCTCCAGCTTGGGCCGCTGGTGGGCGTGCACGGCGTCCTCGACGGCGAGCGGGTGCAGCCCGAACTCGGCGGCGATACCGGCGAATTCGGCCTCGGTCGGCTCGTGCAGGCCGATCCACGCGAAGCCGCCGCTCTCCCGTACCTGCCGCATCGCGCCGCGCGGCGTCAGGCACGCCCGGTCGTCGACCCGGCGCCCGTCGCGGTAGACGGCGCAGTCGACGACGGCGGTGGCGGCCGTCGGGTCGCGGGTGGCGTCGTAGTTGGCGTACGGAGAGGTGGTGCCGGCCTTGCGCAGCGGGTGCCGCAGAGAGGGCCGGACGGCGGCGCGGAGGTCACGGATCATCGACATGGGCGTGCTCCTTCACGGAGAGGCCGTCGGCGAGCGTGGCACAGCCCGGAATGAGGACGTGGAGCTACGTCGTCCACAAAGCGGGCGGCACCGGAGGATCGCGATGACGGCGTTCGCTACGGACAGGCAAAGAGAGGTGCTCTTCCGTCGTGCGCGATGCCGGAGAGGAGGCGGCCGTGACCGTGCTGTCAGGGCTGACGGGATCCTCGGGTCACCGAAGGGAGAAACGCACCGGGCTCGGGTGCGGCTCGGCGGAAGAGCGGCTGGTACTGCCCGATCGACTTCGATCCATCGCAGTCCCACCTCCTCCGGCCGGTCCCTCGTGAGGGATGACGTGTCGTGTGACGAGCAGTCGGGAATCCCGACCAGTGGCCAAGACTATCAGCCGACTGAGGGTCAATCCCTTACTTTGCCCGTTCCATACGCGCTTTATGCTCGCGACATGGGAGAAATTCTTGCTCTGGTCGAGGCCCGGCTCCGTACGGCCCTCGGCGAGCCGGACGCACGGGCCGCCATCACCTTCCTCGGCACCGACCGCATCGAGGTGCTGCGCTTCGTGGACACCGACGCCGGCCTGGTGCGTTACGCGACGCTCGGCATGTCGGCGCAGCCGATGGCCGATCCGACCTCCGCGCTCGCCGACCCGGTGAAGGGCCCGCGCGCGGAGCTGGTGCTCTCCGTACGGCTCGGGCGCGCCGACACCGACAAGGTGCTGCGCCCGCTCGCGGTGCTGGCCGCCACGCCGCAGGTGGAGGGCGTGGTCGTGGCCCCGGGCGCCTCGCTGGACGTCGGCGAGCCGCTGTGGCCGGGCGCGCCGTTCAGCTCGGTGCTCGTCGCCGAGCCGGGCGGTCTGGTCGAGGACCTGGACCTGGACGACCCGATGGATCCGGTGCGGTTCCTGCCGCTGCTGCCGATGACCTCGAACGAGGCGGCGTGGAAGCGGGTGCACGGCGCGCAGGCCCTGGAGGAGCGCTGGCTGACGAACGGCACCGACCTGCGCGATCCACTGCGCAGGTCGGTGCCGCTGGACTGAACCGCGGCGAGCGGAAGCCGGGTGAACCGGGCCAGGCCGGGCGGCCGCGGACCGGCCTTAGCCCGCGAAGGCCGTGACGCCGTCCTCCGTCGCGTGGCGCGGGGCCAGTTCCGCGGCCTCGTGGGTGAGGGCGGCGCGCCGGACCCACACGATGCCCGCGCCGATGACCGCGGCGACGCCCGCGACCACGAACGGCATGTGGACGTCGCTCCACTCCTCGATCTTCGGCGCGAGGTACGGGGCGGCGGCCGCCGCGAACCAGCGGACGAAGTTGTAGCCCGCGCTCGCCACCGGGCGCGGCGCGTCGGAGACGCCGAGCGCCAGCTCGGTGAAGACGGTGTTGTTGACGCCGATGAAGGCGCCCGACAGGACGGTGCAGACGACCGCGGTGGTGTGGCCGCCGTAGCCGAGGACCACGACGTCGGCCGCGAGCAGCACCAGTGAGCCGCCGAGCACCGTGAGCGAGCCGAGGCGCCGCTGCAGCCGGGGCGCGACGAGCACCGAGAAGACGGCCAGCAGCACGCCCCAGGCGAAGAAGACGGCGCCCGACTTGTACGGCGTCATGTCCAGCACGAACGGCGTGAACGCGAGCACCGTGAAGAACGCGTAGTTGTAGAAGAACGCGGAGGCGGCGGCCGAGGCGAGACCGCCGTGGCCCAGGGCCCTGAGCGGGTCGAGCAGTGAGGTCGTGCGGGCCGGCTTCGGCTGTTCCTTCAGGAAGACCGTGATGCACAGGAAGCCGATCGCCATCAGGGCGGCGGTGCCGAAGAACGGGTAGCGCCAGCTGGCGTCGCCGAGGACGGCGCCGAGCAGCGGCCCGCAGGCCATGCCGAGGCCGAGCGCCGACTCGTACAGCAGGATCGCCGCCGCGCTGCCGCCGGCCGCCGCGCCGACGATCACGGCGAGCGAGGTCGAGACGAAGAGCGCGTTGCCGAGGCCCCAGCCGGCCCGGAAGCCGACGAGCTGGCCGACGGTGTCGGAGGTGCCGGCGAGGCCCGCGAAGACGACGACGAGGGCGAGGCCGGCGAGCAGCGTCCGGCGGCCGCCGATGCGGCTGGAGACGAAGCCGGTGACCAGCATCGCGACGGCGGTGATCAGGAAGTACGAGGTGAAGAGCAGCGACACCTGGCTGGGTGTGGCGTGCAGGCCCTGGGCGATCGAGGGCAGGATCGGGTCGACCAGGCCGATGCCCATGAAGGCGACGACGGACGCGCCGGCCGTGGCCCAGACGGCGGGCGGCTGGCGCAGGATGCCGCCGCCGGTGGCGCCCTCGTCGAAGGTGTCTTCCGCTCTCCTCATGCCGAACTCCTCCGCCCGTCGAGATGGTTGCGATATACACAGAATAAGTTAGCCGATCTAATGAATGCAAGCTACACCTATGTGTGCGCACGGGGCTCATGGGACGGAATGGTCGGGCGGGGTGAACTCTCGGGCCGGACGGGTGATCGTCCTTGACGCGGGGCGCCCGTGGTAGGACCGTTGAGCCCTATGAGGGGCGAACCCAGTTGCCCGAAGTGCGGTGGCCGGGTCAGGGCGCCCGGTCTCTTCGCCGACTCCTGGCAGTGCGACGTGCACGGCTCGGTGCACCCGCTCCAGCCCGTGATCCCACCCAGCGTCGAGGGCCTCGGTGTCGTGGTGAACCGCGCCCACGTGCCGGTGTGGATGCCGTGGCCGCTGCCCGTCGGATGGCTCTTCACCGGGGTCTCGTACGCCGGTGACGACCGCAGCGGCGGTCGGGCGACCGCCGTGGCGTGCTCCGGACCCGGCCCGCTCGGCGGCATCGGGGAACTGCTGCTCGTCGCCGAGGAGCTCGGCGTCGGCCTCGGCGCGCGGTACGCGGGCATGGACGGACCGGACCCGGGGCACGGCATGTCGATCGACAAGCCGCCCCAGGTGAAGGTGCTCGCGGCCGGCCGGCCGACCCCGCTCTGGCACGTCAACGGCGCCCCGCGGGACCGCGCCGTCTTCGCCGGCGAGGCGCGCGGCCTGTGGCTGTGGGCGATCGTCTGGCCCGAGCAGTCCGGCCTGCTGATGTACGACGAGCTGGTCCTGACCGACCTGCGGGACGCGGGCGCGGAGGTGGAGCTGCTGCCGTGCGGCGCGCTGACGCCGAGGCTGCTCACGTAGAGGGTGTTGGCCCGGGCGTACCCCGCCCGGGCGCCCGCGTCCGACCGAGCCCGACCGGGTCGGGTAAGGGGTGACGGCTTTGGCGAATCCGTACGTGCGTGTTCGATTCGCCCGTTATGCTGGAGCGTCCGCCCCGTCCGTCCCGAACCCCTGGAGTCCCGCGTCGTGCGCATCGATCTGCACACCCACTCCACGGCCTCCGACGGCACGGACACCCCGGCCGAGCTCGTGCGCAACGCCGCGGCCGCCGGGCTCGACGTGGTCGCGCTGACCGACCACGACACCAGCCGCGGCTACGCGGAGGCGACCGCCGCCCTGCCCGAGGGCCTCACCCTCGTCACCGGCGCCGAACTTTCCTGCCGCTACGACGGCGTCAGCCTCCACATGCTGGCCTATCTCTTCGATCCCGAGGAGCCCGCCCTGCTCGCCGAGCGCGAGCTGGTCAGGGACGACCGGGTGCCACGGGCGCGCGCCATGGTCGGCAAGCTCCAGGAACTCGGCGTCCCGGTCACCTGGGAGCAGGTCGCCCGGATCGCCGGCGACGGCTCCGTGGGCCGCCCGCACGTCGCCGAGGCCCTCGTCGAACTGGGCGTCGTGCCCGACGTCTCCGGCGCCTTCACGCTCGACTGGCTGGCCGACGGCGGCCGGGCCTACGTCGAGAAGCACGAGCTGGACCCGGTCGACGCGATCCGCCTGGTCAAGGCGGCCGGCGGCGTCACCGTCTTCGCCCACCCGCTGGCCGTCAAGCGCGGCGAGTGTGTGCCCGAGTCCGCGATAGCCCGCCTCGCCGAGGCCGGCCTCGACGGCATCGAGGTGGACCACATGGACCACGACGAGCCGACCCGGGCGCGGTTGCGCGGCCTGGCCAAGGAGCTGGGCCTGCTGACCACCGGCTCCAGCGACTATCACGGCACGCGCAAGACCGTCGGCCTCGGCGACTTCACGACGGACCCCGAGATCTACGGCGAGATCACCCGCCGTGCCACCGGCGCCTTCCCGGTGCCGGGCGCCGGCGGACGCGCCTGACGCATCCGGCGCACGCCCGGCGGGCGCGCACCGGGACAGCCTCCCGGGCGCGCACCTGGGAGAGCCTCCCGGACGCGCGTCCGACGCGGCCTTCCGCCTCGGACCCTCACTCCGCGCTTCTTCGCGCCGCGCGGGGCTCTGCCCTGCCCCCTCTCCGGAACCCCCAGTTCCGGATCTTCGTGTACACCCCTTTCCCGCAAGGCCCTTCACCGTGTTCGACGTCGCCGTCTTCGGCTCGCTCTTCCTGACTCTCTTTGTGATCATGGATCCCCCCGGGATCACCCCGATCTTCCTCGCCCTCACCTCCGGCCGCGCCGCCAAGGTCCAGCGCCGCATGGCCTGGCAGGCCGTGGCCGTCGCCTTCGGCGTCATCACCGTCTTCGGCATCCTCGGCCAGCAGATCCTGGCCTATCTGCACGTCTCCGTCCCCGCCCTGATGATCGCGGGCGGTCTGCTCCTGCTGCTGATCGCGCTCGACCTGCTCACCGGCAAGACCGACGAGCCGAAGCAGACCAAGGACGTCAACGTCGCCCTCGTACCGCTGGGCATGCCGCTGCTCGCCGGGCCCGGCGCCATCGTGTCCGTCATCCTCGCCGTGCAGCACGCGGACAGCGTCGCCTCGCAGGTGTCGGTGTGGGCCGCCATCGCCGCCATGCACGTGGTGCTGTGGCTGACCATGCGCTACTCGCTGCTGATCATCCGCGTCATCAAGGACGGCGGCGTGGTCCTCGTGACCCGGCTCGCCGGCATGATGCTGTCCGCCATCGCGGTCCAGCAGATCGTCAACGGCGTCACCCAGATCATCCATGGCGCCTGACGCGCCCTCCCGCACACCACTGCGCCCCCGTACGGATTCCGGCTCTGCGGAGTCCGTGCGGGGGCGCGGTGCGTGGAAGCGGTGTGGCCGTTACGAGGCCGTGGTGTCGGCGGGCCGGATCCAGATGCGCTGGCCGATCGCTGCGGCCTGCTGCACGATCCCGGTGACGGAGGCGGCGTCCACGACGGTCCGGTCGACGGGCGTACCGTCGATGTCGTCGAGTCGCAGGATTTCGAAGCGCACGGGCTTCTCCCTTCGTCTGAGTTGATCCTCCAGGTGGAGAACTGCGTTACGTACGGGTCCAACGGCATGCATCCTGCAAACATTCCCTACGCTAAGGAAATTTTTTGGATGACTAACTACTCATCGGTAGGGAGGGACGGTCTTGACGGGCTCGAAGCCCGCCTGGAGCGCACCAACGAGCTCCTCCAGCGCATGCTGGCCGAAGTGGCCAAAACCCCTTCTACCCACGCCATCTTCGTCGATGCCGGTTACGTCTATGCTTCCGCCGGGTTGCTGGTCGCGGGCACCGAGGACCGGCGCAACTTCGACCTCGACGCCGAGGGCCTGATCGACGCCTTCATCGACACCGCGCGCACGATCTTCGCCGACAGCCGGCTGCTGCGCGTCTACTGGTACGACGGTGCCCGGCGCCGTATCCACACCGCCGAGCAGCAGGCCGTCGCCGAACTGCCCGACGTCAAGGTCCGCCTCGGCAACCTCAACTCCAACAACCAGCAGAAGGGCGTCGACTCCCTCATCCGCACCGATCTGGAGTCCCTCGCCCGGCACCGCGCCATCAGCGACGCCGCCCTCGTCGGCGGCGACGAGGACCTCGTCTCCGCCGTCGAGGCCGCCCAGGGCTACGGCGCCCGCGTCCACCTGTGGGGCATCGAGGCCGCCGAGGGCAGCAACCAGGCCGAGCCGCTGCTGTGGGAGGTCGACAGCCAGCGGGTCTTCGACCTCGACTTCTGCCGGCCCTACGTGACGCGCAAGCCGGTCACGCTGTACGAGAACGAGGGCGAGCCGCCGCCCTCACGCGAGGAGGTCCGCTTCATCGGCGCCCAGATCGCCGCCACCTGGCTCGCCGAACGCGGCCGCGACCAGCTCGCCGAACTCCTGCCCGGCCAGCCCTATCTGCCCGGCCCCGTCGACCAGGAACTCCTCGTCGAGGCGGAACGGCTGCTCAGCCGGTCCCTGCGCGGCCACGCGGCCCTCCGCCGGTCCCTGCGGGACGGCTTCTGGCAGCACCTGCGGGCCCAGTACTAGCGCCCGCCGCCCGCGCACCGGCGCTGACCAGCTCCGGGACCGCGTCCCAGAACGCGGCGAGGCCGGCTGCCAGCTCGGCCGGATGCGAGACGTTGGGGGAGTGGCCGGCGCCCGCCACCACCGTGTGGTGCGCGCCGGTACGCGCGGCCGCCGCCGCCAGGTCCGCCACCGGCCACACCATCTCCTCGTCGCCGTAGGCGATGTGCAGCGGAAGCGGCAGACCGCTCAGCGCCGTCGTGCCGTCCGGGTCGGCGAGCAGCAGCCGGCCCGCGCCCGCCAGCTGCGCGATCCGGGTGCGCATCCAGCGGCGGCGCAGGAACCGCACCAGCTCCGGCGGATCCGCCGCGTCCGGCTCCTCGCCCCGGCTGTCCAGCCAGCGGGTCGCCTGCCACACCCGCTCCTTCGGCAGCAGCGCCAGCGCGCCGCGCAGCGCCCGGACCCGGATCCGCTGGGGCCGCGCGACCCGGCCCGGGCCCGAGGACAGCAGCGTCAGCGAGACGAACGCGTCCGGCGCGAGGGCGGCCGCCGCGCGGGCCACCAGACCGCCGAACGAGTGCCCGAGCAGATGGACGGGCCCGTCGCCGAGCGCCGCAGCCTGCGCCACGGCGTCCAGCGCGAGCGCCTTGCGGCGGTAGGCGGCCCGGCCGCGCGGGCCCGGCGTCTCGTGCTGGCCGCGCCCGTCGACGGCGACGGCGCGATAGCCCGCCTCGCTGAGCGGGCCGAGCAGCGCGAGGAAGTCCTCCTTGCTGCCGGTGTAGCCGGGCAGCAGCAGCGCGGTCCCGTGCGGCCGCGTGCCGGCGGGCGGCGCGGTGTCGAGGACGGCGAAGTCGCCCCGCGCGGTGGAGAGCCGGTAGGCACGGGTGCGGGGCGGCAGCGCCAGGGAGCGGGGCTTGCTCATACAGGGACTGTAACCGGGAGCGTGACCGGTCCCGAACGCGCCGCGGCCCGGCCCCTCGGGTGAGGGACCGGGCCGCGGCGGTACGGCGGAACCGCCTGCTCAGGCCTCCGGCTGGGCGGCCTTCTTCGCGGCCCGCTTGCGCGGAGCCTTCGGAGCGGCCTCGGCGGCCTCGGCGGCCCCGGTTTCGACCGGCGCGGCGGCGGCCTTGCGGGTCGTGCGACGGCGGGTCGTGCTCTGCGGCTCCGACGCGTCCGGCGCCTCGGCCGTGACGGCCTTCTTGGCGGCGCGCTTGCGCGGGGCCTTCGGGGCGGCCTCGACGACCTCCGCGACGGCCTCGGCGACCTTCTTGGCGACCCGCTTGCGCGGGGCCTTCTTCGGCGCCTCGGCGGCGGGCTCGGTCGCGGGCTCCGCCACGGTCTCGACCGCCGTTCCGACCGGCTCGGCCGTCTTCTTGGCGGCGGCCCGCTTGCGCGGAGCCTTCGGAGCGGCCTCGGGCGCCTCGACGGTGTCGGCGGCCTCGGTCACGGCCGGCTCGGCGACGGCCTTCTTGGCGGTCCGCTTGCGCGGGGCGGCCTTCTTCGGCGCCTCGACGGCCTCCACCGGCGCGGCGGCGGTCGCGGCGGCGGGCGCCGCCTCGACGATCACCACGACCTCGGCGGCCGAGGTCGACGTCACCGGGCTGGAGACCCGGCGGGTCGCCCGGCGACGGGCCGGCTTGGGCTCCTCGACCGGTGCGGCGACGGGAGCCTCGACGGGCGCGGCGGCCGGAGCCTCGGCCGGCGCGGCCGTGTGGGTCGCGGGCCGGGTCACCCGCCGGCGACCGCGGGGCGCCGTCGGCTCGGTGGCCTGTGCCGGCACGGAGGCGACGGGAGCCTTGGGCTCCTCGACGGCCTGCGCGGGCACGGTCGCGGTCTTGGTGGTGCCGGCGGTCGTGCCGGTGCCGGTGCCGGTGGTGCCGGTGCTGGTGCCGGTGCTGCTGGTGGTGGCGGCGAGCGCGGCGGCCGCCGTCTCCACGGTCTGGAACGTCACCGTGTCCTCGACCGGGCGACGCCGCGCGGGACGGCGCCGCGGCGCCGGCGTCTCCACCGGAGCGGCGGCGGCCACGCGGGCCCGCGGCGCCCGGCTCTCGCCGGTACGGCCTTCGGCAGCGCGACCACGGGTGCGGCGCGGGGCCTCGGTGGCGGTTTCGGCTGCCGGGGCGTCGGTGGTGACGGTCTCGGCGGCGCGGCCACGGGTGCGGCGCGGGGCCTCGGTGGCGGTTTCGGTAGCCGGGGCGTCGGTCGTGACGGCCTCGGTCGCGGCCTTCGGAGCGTCGGTCGCGGCGGTGGGCGCCGTGGTCTCCGGGGCCGGGGCCTCGGTCGTACGGGCCTCGGCGGCGCGGCCCCGCGAGCGGCGGCGGCGCGGCTCGGCGTCGGCGGCCGGCGCCGGCGTGGCCTCGGCCTCGACGGCGGCCGGGGTCTCGACGGCGGCCGGGGTCTCGGCGGTCTCGACGGCCGGGGCCGCCGACTCCGCCGTACGGCCGCGGCTGCGGCGACGGCGCGGCTCGGCCGGGGCGTCGGCGGCGGGAGCCTCCGTCACCGCGGCCTCGGCGACCGGGGACGCGGTGGCGCCGGCCACCGGGATGCCGGCCGACGGGCCGGTGCCACGGGTGCGGCGGCGTCGCGGGCGTCGCGGCGTCGCGGGAGCGTCGTCCTCGGCCGTCTCCGGAGTCGCGACGGGCGCGACGGCGGTGTCCTCGGCGGACGCCGCCCCGCCACGGGTGCGGCGGCGCTGGCGCGGCGTGCGGGCCGGGCGCTCCTCGGTGCGCTCGCGGTCCTGCTTCGGACCGCGGCCACGGCGGCCGCCGGGCTCGCCGAGGTCCTCGAGCACCTCCGCGTCGAGGCCCGCGCGGGTGCGCTCGGCGCGGGGCAGGACGCCCTTGGTGCCCTCGGGGATGTCGAGCTGGGTGTAGAGGTGCGGCGAGCTGGAGTACGTCTCGACCGGGTCGTTGAAGTCCAGCTCCAGCGCCTTGTTGATCAGCTGCCAGCGCGGGATGTCGTCCCAGTCGACCAGCGTGATCGCCGTACCGCTCGCACCCGCGCGGCCGGTGCGGCCGATGCGGTGCAGATAGGTCTTCTCGTCCTCGGGGGACTGGTAGTTGATGACGTGGGTGACGCCCTCGACGTCGATGCCGCGCGCGGCGACGTCGGTGCAGACGAGCACGTCGACCTTGCCGTTGCGGAAGGCGCGCAGCGCCTGCTCGCGGGCGCCCTGGCCGAGGTCGCCGTGGACCGCGCCGGAGGCGAAGCCGCGGCGCTCCAGCTGCTCGGCGATGTCGGCGGCGGTGCGCTTCGTCCGGCAGAAGATCATCGCGAGGCCGCGGCCGCGGGCCTGCAGGATGCGCGAGACCATCTCCGGCTTGTCCATCGAGTGGGCGCGGAAGACGTGCTGCGCGATGTTGCGGTGGGTCGCGCCCTCGTCGTCCGGCGAGGTGGCGCGGATGTGCGTGGGCTGCGACATGTAGCGGCGGGCCAGGCCGATGACGGCGCCCGGCATGGTCGCCGAGAACAGCATGGTCTGGCGCTTCGCCGGAAGCATGTTCATGATCTTCTCGACGTCGGGCAGGAAGCCCAGGTCGAGCATCTCGTCCGCCTCGTCCAGGACGAGCGCCTTGACGCGGGAGAGGTCGAGCTTGCGCTGGCCGGCCAGGTCGAGCAGGCGGCCCGGGGTGCCGACGACCACGTCGACGCCCTTCTTCAGGGCCTCGACCTGCGGCTCGTAGGCGCGGCCGCCGTAGATGGCGAGGACGCGCACGTTGCGCACCTTGCCGGCGGTGAGCAGGTCGTTGGTGACCTGCTGGCAGAGCTCGCGGGTGGGGACGACGACGAGCGCCTGCGGGGCGTCGGTCAGCTGCTCGGGCTTGGCCCGGCCCGCCTCGACGTCGGCGGGGACGATGACGCGCTCCAGGAGGGGGAGGCCGAAGCCGAGGGTCTTGCCCGTGCCGGTCTTCGCCTGGCCGATGATGTCGGTGCCGGAGAGGGCGACCGGAAGGGTCATCTCCTGGATGGGGAAGGGGGAAACGATGCCGACGGCTTCCAGGGCCTCGGCCGTCTCGGGAAGAATCCCGAGGTCTCGGAACGTAGTCAGGGTGCTGCCTCTTCTGTGAGACGCGGCGCGAGGCGAGCGATAGGGGTCTCACCGTGCCGGGAACTTCCGGGGGGATCGGGGAGATCTCCGCCGGGTGGCGCGGGACCACTGCCGTCGCTCGAGCGTCTTGCCGCTGAGGGACCCTTCGGCAGGCCGCCGGAAGGGCTGTCGGGCCGGAGCCGATCGGGCCACCGACCGGGCATCCTCATTCATGAGTCGGCCCACCGGGTACGTCCGAACGTGCGAAAGCATGTCCGCATACTCAGCAGGCGCATTACCACTGTACCCCGGAATCGCGCATGTGTGTTGGGAGAATTCCCGACGAGGCCACCGTCACAGTCACCCACCGGGGCCCGGGCCGTCCGGCGGAGCGGGCTATTGTGCGCTTCATGGAGACGCCTGACAACGCCACACCCACCGGTATCGCCGCCCAGGACTGGGCGACGGCCTCCGCCGTACCGCAGTACCGCGCCGCCGTCATCGACCTGCTCGGCGCGCTGGCCTACGGCGAGCTCGCGGCCTTCGAGCGGCTCGCCGAGGACGCCAAGCTGGCGCCGACCCTCGCGGACAAGGCGGAGCTGGCGAAGATGGCCTCCGCCGAGTTCCACCACTTCGAGCAGCTGCGCGGCCGGCTCGCCGCCGTGGACGCCGAGCCGACGGCCGCGATGGAGCCGTTCGCCAAGGCGCTCGACGACTTCCACCGCCAGACCGCGCCGTCGGACTGGCTGGAGGGTCTGGTCAAGGCGTACGTCGGCGACTCGATCGCCAGCGACTTCTACCGCGAGGTCGCCGCCCGCCTCGACGCCGACACCCGCGCCCTGGTGCTCTCCGTGCTCGACGACACCGGCCACGGCAACTTCGCCGTGGAGAAGGTGCGCGCGGCGATCGACGCCGACCCGCGCGTCGGCGGCCGGCTCGCCCTGTGGGCCCGCCGGCTGATGGGCGAGGCCCTCTCCCAGGCGCAGCGCGTGGTCGCCGAGCGCGACGCGCTGTCGACGATGCTGGTCGGCGGTGTGGACGGGATGGCCGCGGGCTTCGACCTCGCCGAGGTCGGCCGGATGTTCTCCCGGATCACCGAGGCGCACACCAAGCGCATGGCGGCGCTGGGTCTCGCGGCCTGACGGACCCGCTCGGACTCGACCCGCCCGGACCGGACCCGCTCGGACCAAACCGGTTCGGACGCGCTCGGACCGGATCCGCTCGAACCCGACGCGCTCGGACCCGACCCGCTCAGGCCGCGGCTGATCGGCGCAGTCGGCGCGAGGCGGGGCGCAGCAGCAGCGACAGCAGCACCGCCGCCACGGCGACGGCGCCGATCAGGGTCGCGAGGAAGTGTCCCGGCCCGAGCGCGCCGTGCGTCACCAGGGCGCCGAATACTCCGCCCAGTGTGCCCGTGGCGAGGACGCGACCCCGTGCGGGGAGGCGGTCGGAGAGCCGGTGCACGGCGGCCCAGGCCAGGGCGAATCCGAGCAGGGCGGAACCGAGGGCTTCCAGGAACACGGCGAATCACCTCGCGTGGGGTGCGGGGCGGGCAGTTCGGTCACACCCGTCCTACCCGGTCACTCCGGATGACAATCCTCCCCGTACCCCCTGACGTGGGCAGACAGGTGAGGACGCCCCACGAAGCGGCCGCGGACGCGGGCGAACGAAAGGCCCGGTGGACGCGGAGTCCACCGGGCCTTCGCCGCTTCCGCGGGCCTTCAGATGTCGCTCAGAGCGCGCCGAAGCCCACCCGGCGCACCGCCGGCTCGCCGATCTCGACATACGCGATCTTGTCGGCCGGCACCAGGACCTTGCGGCCCTTCTCGTCCGTCAGGCTGAGCAGCTGCGCCTTGCCGGCCAGCGCCTCGGCCACCGCGCTCTCGACTTCCTCGGCGGACTGCCCGCTCTCCAGCACGATCTCCCGGGGTGCGTGCTGCACGCCGATCTTGACCTCCACGGCTATGTCCCTCCGAACGGTCAGCCTTGCGCGTGGGTCCCGCGCCGTACCTGCCACACATTAGCCCGGTGAGGGGACGGACACGGTGCGGGCTCGGAACGCCAAGAGCGAACAGCCGCCGCCGCGGCCGTCCGGCTCAGTGGCCTTCGGCGCTCAGCTGCCCGTCCGCGCCGTGCAGCGGGAAGCCCGCGATGCCGCGCCAGGCGAGCGAGGTGAGCAGGGCGACCGCCTTGTCCCGGGCGACCGGCGACTCGCTGGAGAGCCAGTAGCGGGCGACGACCTGCGAGACGCCGCCGAGACCCACGGCGAGCAGCATGGACTCGTCCTGGGACAGGCCGGTGTCCTCGGCGATCACCTCGGAGATCGCCTCCGCGCACTGCAGCGAGACCCGGTCGACGCGCTCGCGCACGGCGGGCTCGTTGGTCAGGTCGGACTCGAAGACCAGCCGGAAGGCGCCGCCCTCGTCCTCCACGTACGCGAAGTAGGCGTCCATGGTGGCCGCGACCCGGAGCTTGTTGTCGGTGGTGGACGCCAGGGCGGTGCGCACCGACAGGAGCAGGGCCTCGCAGTGCTGGTCGAGCAGGGCGAGATAGAGCTCGAGCTTGCCCGGGAAGTGCTGGTAGAGCACCGGCTTGCTGACGCCGGCCCGCTCGGCGATGTCGTCCATGGCGGCCGAGTGGTACCCCTGGGCGACGAACACCTCCTGGGCCGCGCCGAGGAGCTGGTTGCGTCGGGCACGGCGCGGCAGGCGCGTGCCCCGCGGGCGTGCTGCCTCTGTCTGCTCGATGGCGCTCACGCCGCCTCCCAAAAATCGATCCATGCGCGCATATGCGTCGCGCCGCCATCGTACTTTTGGGTAACCCGGCTGTGCGCGGTGCGAACGCAGAATTTCACGGACCGGACGCCCGGGGCGAGAGGCTTCGGGCAAGGAGATGGTCATGGAACCGAACAGAACAGCGGGCACGACTTCGGCTACCGCCGAGTAGTCATCCGCCCAGGTGGCGCCACGGATGCCCACCCGAGGGAACGCGAGAGGAGAGCGGGCCGGGGCCCGGCGTCAGCGGTAGTCGTCCTCGTCCAGCGCGACCACACGGGCCTGTTCGACCGCGTCCGCGTCGTTGGCCGCGTCGTGCGGAAGCCGGCTCAGCGGCTCGTCCTCACGCTGCTGGATTTCGGTGTGCTGTTCGGCCGCGTCGGCCTCCGGGATCTCCTGGTCGAGCACGTCTTCCTCTTTCTCGGTGAATGTGTCCGGCTCGTCCGGGTCGACAGTCATGCGGTTCCTTCCGGCGTGCGGCGTGCGGGTCCGCGGGTCCTGTCCGATGACCCTTATCTCCGAGAGTAGGAGTTCCTCCGGCGCGCCGCACCCGAACCTGTGACGCCACCCACACACGCCCGGGCGTGATCGTCTCGTAATATCGCTGCCATGTCCTCGACCGAGCTGCCGGAAACCCGGACCGCCGCACCGCCCGCGACCCGGCCGCGCACCGTGCGGATCGCCGACGGCGAGGAGCTGCGCTCCGTGGCGCTTCCGGGGCTCACGCTGACCGTGCGCGCGCGGCCCGGCGACCGGCCGGGACTGCCGCCCGCGCTGTACGTGCACGGGCTCGGCGGTTCCTCGCAGAACTGGTCGGCCCTGATGCCGCTGCTGTCCGGCCTGGTCGACGGCGAGGCGGTCGACCTGCCCGGCTTCGGCGTCTCGCCGCCGCCGGACGACGGCAACTACTCCGTGACGGGACACGCCCGGGCGGTCATCCGGCTGCTCGACGCGGCCGGCCGCGGCCCGGTCCATCTGCTCGGCAACTCGATGGGCGGCGCGGTCGCCACCCGGATCGCCGCCGTGCGGCCCGACCTGGTCCGCACCCTCACCCTGATCTCGCCCGCCCTGCCGGAGCTGCGCGCCCAGCGCAGCGCCTGGCCGACCGCGCTGCTCGCGATGCCGGGCGTCGCCTCGCTGTTCGCCCGGCTCACCCGGGGCTGGACGGCCGAGCAGCGGGTCCGCGCCGTACTCGCCCTTTGTTACGGAGACCCGAAGCAGGTCACCGACGAGGGCCTGCGGCACGCCGTCGAGGAGATGGAGCGGCGCCTGGAGCTGCCGTACTTCTGGGACGCGATGGCGCGCTCCTCGCGCGGCATCGTCGACGCCTACACGCTGGGCGGCCAGCACGGGCTGTGGCGGCAGGCGGAGCGGGTGCTCGCCCCGACCCTGCTCGTCTACGGCGGGCGCGACCAGCTCGTCTCGTACCGGATGGCGCGCCGGGCGGCCGCCGCGTTCCGCGGCTCGCGTCTGCTGACGCTCCCGGACGCCGGGCACGTGGCGATGATGGAGTATCCGGAGACCGTCGCCGCGGCGGTACGGGAGCTGATCACCGATGCCGCGCGGGCGGCCTCGGCCGAGGGCGGGAGCTGATCCGGACCGTGGGACGACATAGTCGCAAGGGGCCCGCCGCCCCGGTGGCCGACACCGGGCAGCGGGAGGCCGAGGGGCCGGGGCCGGGGACGGGGCGACGCCGAAGGACGGAGGGCCAGCGGCCCTCGGGACCGTACGACACACCCGGACTCGGCACGCCGGGCCCGTACGACACGCCGGGCCACGGCATCCCGCAGGTCCCGCACACGCCCGCCCACGGCATCCCGCAGGCGTACGACACGCCCCGCCACGGCACTCCGCGTCACCGGGGCCCCGAGGACACCGCCGGCGCCTCCGTACGCGGCGGCCACCCGGCCCACGACGAGGGCACGCCGCGCGCCGCCCGTCGTCCCTACGGCGCCACGGCTGCCGCCACCGCGCCCGCCGGGCCCGCCGGGCCCCGCATACCCGGACAGCGCCGCCCGTCCGGTCCCGCCGGACAGCCGGTGGACACGACCGCCGGGCACCCGGAGGAGACTCCCGAGGCGGACGAGCGCCGGCAGCCCGCCAGGACCGGCGGCATGGGCCGTACGCTCACCGGCATCGCGGCCGCCGCCGTCACCACCGTCCTCGCCGTCGTCGTCGCCGGCCAGGTCACCGCCCGCGACACCGAGGCCGCGCCCCGGTCCCGCACGGCGGACGAGTCCGCCGGCCGGGACGGCGCCGCGAGCCCGGCCTCCCGTTCCGACGACCGCGCGGTCCCGGAGCGTCCGGTCGAGGCCGCGCCGCCGACGTACGAGCAGCTGATGACCCGCCAGTTCCCCATCGACCCGAAGCTGGACGCGTCGGGTGACTTCGAGGCCGTGCCCGGCTTCGACAAGGCGCCCGGAAAGGGCCGCAAGATCCGCTACCGGGTGGACGTGGAGAAGGGGCTCGGGCTCGACGGCGGACTGTTCGCGCAGGCGGTCCAGAAGACCCTCAACGACCGGCGCAGCTGGGCCGGGAACGGCGAGATGGCCTTCGAGCGGATCTCCAGCGGCCGGCCCGACTTCGTGATCACCCTGGCCAGCCCCGGGACCACCGGCGACTGGTGCCGGAAGTCCGGTCTGGACACGACCGTCGACAACGTCTCCTGCGACTCCGCCTCCACCGAGCGCGTGATGATCAACGCCTTCCGCTGGGCGCAGGGCTCGGAGACCTTCGGTCCGCAGGCCATGTACGCCTACCGCGAGATGCTCATCAACCACGAGGTCGGCCACCGGCTCGGACACGGCCATGTGAGCTGCCGCACGCCCGGCGCGCTCGCCCCGGTGATGCAGCAGCAGACCAAGTCGCTGGACATCGACGGCATCAAGTGCCGCCCCAACCCCTGGGTGCACCCCGGAAGTTGACGGGCCGTCCGATCCACGTGTGTCCGCATATCGGAACGGGCGTCTCGGAAACGGGTGTCCGCGCGTTGACATCACCCGGACGGTCGTCCATATTTCTCGGCATGTCGCACCGTCCCGTCGCCTCCGATCGCGCCGCCCTTGAGCTGGCGCTCTTCGGCGTGACCGGACACGCGGTCGCCGACATCCTCTGTCGCTGACGCAGCCCGCGCGCACGTCGGCCCTTTCCTCATCGCCGCTTCCTCCCGCGCCCGGGTTCTTCTCCGCGGGCGCGCGCATCCCTCCTCGTTTCGGGCTGTTTCTCCGTGCCTGCGGAATTCCCTTTCCCATTCCCGCAGTTCACCTGGAGAGGCTTCCTCCGATGCGTCCATCGTCCGTCATCTCGCGCCGCGTGGCAGCGGCCGCCGTCAGTCTCGTCCTGGCCTCGGGCGCCGCCGCCTGCGCCGGACCGCAGGACGCCGCCGGCAACGGCACCGCCGGCAAGGGCGCGGACGGCGCGCCGCGCAAGGGCGGCACCCTCACCGTCCTCAACGCCGAGGCCCAGAGCGACTTCGACCCGGCCCGGCTCTACACCTCCGGCGGCGGCAACGTCCCCTCCCTCGTCTTCCGTACGCTCACCACCCGCAACCGCGAGGCGGGCGCCGCCGGCACCAAGGTCGTCCCCGACCTCGCCACCGACACCGGCCGCCCCAACAAGGACGCCACCGAGTGGACGTTCACCCTCAAGGACGGGCTGAAGTACGAGGACGGCACGCCCGTCACCAGCGCCGACGTCAAGTACGGCATCGAGCGCTCGTTCGCCGCCGAACTCTCCGGCGGCGCGCCCTACCTGCGCGACTGGCTCGTCGGCGGCGACACCTACCAGGGCCCCTACAAGGACCCGAAGGGCCTCGCCTCCGTCGTCACGCCCGACCCGAAGACCATCGTCTTCAAGCTGCGCAAGCCCGAGGGCGAGTTCCCCTTCGTCGCCACCCAGACGCAGTTCGCACCCGTTCCCAAGGCCAAGGACACCGGCGCCAAGTACGAGGATCACCCGGTCTCCTCCGGCCCGTACAAGGTCGTCAAGAACGAGAACGACGGCGAGCACCTCGTCCTGGAGCGCAACCCGCACTGGGACCCGAAGACCGACGCCGAGCGCAAGGCCTACCCGGACCGGATCGACGTCCGCTCCGGCCTGGACGAGGCCGTCATCAACCAGCGGCTGGCCACTTCCGCCGGCGGCGACGCCTCCGCCGTCACCACCGACACCAACCTCGGCCCCGCCGAACTCGCCCAGCTCGGCTCGGACAAGGAGCTGACCTCCCGCGTCGGCACCGGCCACTTCGGCTTCACCAACTACATCGCCTTCAACCCGAAGGTGAAGCCCTTCGACAACATCAAGGTCCGCCAGGCCATCTCCTACGCGGTCAACCGCACCAGCGTCGTCAACGCCGCCGGCGGCTCCGCGCTCGCCGAGCCCGCCACCACCTTCCTGCCCGAGCAGAAGGCCTTCGGCTTCACCGCCTACGACCACTTCCCGGCGGGCCCGGCCGGCAACCCGGCCAAGGCCCGGGAACTCCTGAAGGAGGCCGGCTATCCGAACGGCCTGACCGTCACGCTGCTGCACTCCACCGCCCAGAACCGCACCACCAGCCCCGAGATCGCCACCGCCGTCCAGGAGGCGCTCGCCAAGGCCGGCATCACGGTCAAGCTCGACGGCCAGGAGCCCAACTCCTTCAACGAGAAGCGCTGGAGCGTCAAGGACGCGCCCGGCTTCTTCCTCTCCCGCTGGGGCGCCGACTGGCCGGCCGGCGGACCCTTCCTCGCGCCGATCTTCGACGGCCGGCAGATCGTCACCAACGGCTCCAACTACAACCACGCCCAGCTGAACGACCCGGCGGTCAACCAGGAGATCGACGAGATCAACAAGCTCACCGACCTCACGGCCGCCGCCGCCCGCTGGGGTGCGCTCGACAAGAAGATCGGCGAGCAGGCGCTCGACGTGCCGCTCTTCCACCCCGTCTACAAGCGGCTCGTCGGCAAGAACGTCAAGAACGTCGTCATCAGCGACTGGACCGGCGTCCTCGACATCTCGCAGGTCGCGGTCAAGTGACCGCCGCCCTGACCGAACCGGCGGCCGGCACACCGGCCGGCCCGCCGGCGCCCGTGGCGGGGGCCGTCCCCGCCACGGGCGCCGCCCGGCGGGTCTGGCGGAGGCTGCGCACCCGCCCCTCCGCCCTCGCCGCCGCCGGCGTGCTCCTCCTGCTCGTCCTCCTCGCCGTCGCCGCGCCGCTGCTCGCGGCCCTCGCCGGCCAGGACCCGCACACCTACCACGACGACCTCGTCGACTCCGCCCGCGGCGGCGTCCCGTACGGCTCCTTCGGCGGGATCAGCGCCGAGCACTGGCTCGGCGTCGAACCCGGTACCGGCCGCGACCTGTTCGTCCGGCTCCTGTACGGCGCCCGGGTCTCGCTGCTCGTCGCGCTCGGCGCCACCGCCGTCCAGGTCCTCGTCGGCGTGCTCGTCGGCCTCGCCGCCGGACTCGGCAACCGCTGGGTCGACGCCGCCGTCGGCCGGATCACCGACGTGTTCCTCGCCCTGCCGTTCCTCGTCCTCGCCGTCGCGCTCACCGCCGTCGTACCCCGCGACTTCCCGCGCCCGCTGCTGCTGATCCTGGTCATCGGGCTGCTCGGCTGGGCCGGCACCTCCCGGATCGTGCGCGCCCAGACCCTCACCCTCAAGAGCCTCGACTTCGTCGCCGCCTCCCGGCTCGCGGGCTCGGGCCGGTGGCGCACCGCCCGCCGCGAGCTGCTGCCCTCGCTCGCCGCACCCGTCATCACGTACGCGGCGATCCTCGTGCCCGTCAACATCGTGGTCGAGGCGTCCCTCTCCTTCCTCGGCGTCGGCGTCACCCCGCCCACACCGTCCTGGGGCCAGATGCTGTCCACGGCGCAGACCTGGTTCCGGGCCGATCCGGCGTACGTGCTGCTGCCGGCCGGCGTGCTCTTCGTGACCGTGCTCGCCTTCACCGTCCTCGGCGACGCCGTGCGGACCGCCCTGGACCCGCGAGAGGCCGGCCGGCTCGGCGTGGGAGCGCGCGGCAACCGGACCCGGAAGGCGGGGAGGGCCGGCGCCAGGACCCGGAAGGCCGCGACGGGCGGCGCCGGGACGCGTCCGGGAGCGACGGGCGGGGCCGGGACGCGCAAGGCCGGGCCGCCCGAGGCGAGGGCGGCCGAGACCGGCGCCGACAAGGAGAAGACCTCATGACCCGCTACGTCCTGAAGCGGCTCGCGGGCGCCGCCCTCGTCCTGCTCGCGCTCTCCGTCCTCGTCTACGCCCTGTTCTACCTCGCGCCCGGCGACCCGGCCCGGCTCGCCTGCGGCGAACGCTGCAACCCGCAGCAGATCGCCCAGGTCCGCGCCCAGCTCGGCCTGAACGAGAGCGTGCCCGCCCAGTACCTGCACTTCCTCCAGGGCGTCCTCGCCGGCCGCGACTACTCCACCGGCACCGGCGTGCTGCACTGCGACGCGCCCTGCCTCGGCCTGTCGTACCAGACCGACCAGCAGGTGACCCGGCTCGTCCTGGACCGGCTGCCCGCCACCGCCTCGCTCGCGCTCGGCGCGATGGTCATCTGGCTCGTCATCGGCGTCGGCACCGGCCTGCTCTCCGCGCTGCGGCGCGGCGGGCTCACCGAGCGGACGCTGACCGTGCTCACCCTGGCCGGCACCGGCACGCCCGTCTTCATCCTCGGCCTGCTGCTGCTCATGGCCGTCTGCGCCTACCTCCGGTGGCTGCCGTTCCCGACGTACGTGCCGCTCGGCGAGGACCCCGAGCAGTGGGCCTGGAACATGCTGCTGCCCTGGCTCACCCTCGGCCTCTTCGAGTCCGCCAAGTACGCCCGGCTGACCCGGAGTTCCACCCTGGAGACGCTCGCCGAGGACCACATCCGCACCTTCCGCGCGTACGGCGTGGGCGAGCGGGCCGTGGTCACCCGGCACGCGCTGCGCGGCGCGCTGCCGCCGGTCATCGCGCTCAGCGCGATCGACCTGGGCACGATGTTCGGCGGCGCCCTGCTCACCGAGTCCCTCTTCGGCATTCCCGGTCTCGGCAAGACCCTCATCGACGGTGTCCGGCAGGTCGACCTGCCGGTCGTCGTGGGCGTGGTGCTCGTCATGGGAGTCGCCGTGGTCCTGGCGAACGTCATCGCCGACCTCCTCTACGCCGTCGCCGACCGAAGGGTGGCCCTCGCATGACCCCGCTCGTGACCGTCGACGGCCTCTGCGTCACCTTCGACGGCGCCGAGGGCACCCGCACCGGCGCCGACGACGGCGTGCGTGCCGTGGACGGCCTGTCCTTCACGCTCGAGGCCGGCCGGGCGCTCGCCCTCGTCGGCGAGTCCGGCAGCGGCAAGTCCACCGTCGCCGGCGCGCTCCTCGGCCTCCACCGGGACACCGGCGCCCGCGTCGAGGGCCGCGTCACCGTCGACGGCATCGACGTCGCGAGCGCGGGCCCGGCCGAACTGCGCGCGCTGCGCGGCGGAGTGGCGGCCATGGTCTTCCAGGACCCGCTGTCCGCGCTCGATCCGTACTACGCGATCGGCGACCAGATCGCCGAGGTGTACCGGATCCAGAACCCCGGATCCAGGAAGGCGGCCCGGGCGCGCGCCGTCGAGGTCCTCGACCGGGTCGGCATCCCCGACGCGGCCCGCCGGGCCCGCGCCCGCCCGCACGAGTTCAGCGGCGGCATGCGCCAGCGCGCGCTCATCGCCATGGCCCTCGCCCGCACGCCCAAGCTGCTCGTCGCCGACGAGCCGACCACCGCCCTCGACGTCACCGTCCAGGCGCAGATCCTCGACCTGCTGCACGAGCTGCGCCACGAGACCGGGATGGGACTGCTGCTCGTCACGCACGACGTGGGCGTGGCGGCCGAGAGCGTCGACGAGGTGCTCGTGATGCGCGGCGGACGCGCGGTCGAACGCGGGCCCGTGGCCCGGGTGTTCGGCGCGCCCGCGCAGCCGTACACCCGCGAACTGCTCTCCGCCGTCCCCCGGCTCGACGGCCCGGTGCGGACGGGGCCGGCGCGGACGGGGCCGGTGCGGACCGGCCCGGCGCGCGCCGCCGGAAAGCCGCCGGGCGGGCCGGCGGGGGAGCCGGCGGGAGAGCCGCTGCTCGAAGCGGTCGGTCTGCGGCGGGAGTTCGGGCGCGGCCGGTCCCGTACCACCGCCGTCGACGGCGTGTCGCTGACCGTGCGCGCCGGCGAGACCCTGGGCGTCGTCGGCGAGTCCGGCAGCGGAAAGACCACGCTCGGCCGGATGCTCGTCCGGCTCCTCGACCCGACCGACGGGCAGCTGCGCTACGACGGGACCGACATCGGGCGCCTGTCGGAGAAGGAACTGCGGCCGCGCCGGCGCGAGCTGCAGATGGTCTTCCAGGACCCGGTCTCCTCGCTCAACCCGCGCCGCTCGGTGGGCGAGTCGATCGCCGACCCGCTGCGCGCGGCGGGCACGCTCGACGACACGCGCGTACGCGCCCGGGTGCGCGAACTGCTCGACCGGGTCGGCCTCGACCCCGACCGCTACGACGCCTACCCGCACGAGTTCAGCGGCGGCCAGCGCCAGCGCGTCGGCATCGCCCGGGCACTCGCCGCCGAGCCGCGCCTGATCGTCTGCGACGAGCCCGTCTCGGCGCTCGACGTCACCACCCAGGCCCAGGTCACCGCCCTGCTCGCGGACCTCCAGGCGGAACTCGGGCTCGCGCTCGTCTTCATCGCCCACGACCTGTCCGTCGTGCGGCAGGTCAGCGACCGGGTCGCGGTGATGCGCCGGGGCCGGATCGTCGAACAGGGCACGGTCGAGGAGGTGTACGCGGCGCCCCGCGACCCCTACACCCGCGCCCTGCTCGCCGCCGTCCCGTCCCTCGACCCGGTGCTCGCCGCCGAGCGCAGGGAACGGCGCCGGACCCTCGCCGAGGACCCGGTCGCGGCCTGACCCAGGGTGACCGAACCACCTCGTAGCGCGACGGAACGCTACCGGGGTGCGAAAGTTACGTGCATTCACCCCTTCCGGTGGTGCGACGGACAACCGTCCGTCGCACCACCGTCACATCCGCTTACGTTTCTACCCGCTGCGGGTCACCGGACCGAACGGTGGCCGCCGTCACGGGAGAACGGGGGTGTGTGCTCATGCGGATCGGACTGCTCACGGAGGGTGGCTACCCGTACGCGACGGGCGAGGCCGCCCTCTGGTGCGACCGCCTCGTCCGCGGGCTCGCCCCGCACGAGTTCGTCCTCTACGCCCTCGGCCGCGACCCCGGCCAGGATCCCGCCGGCCTGCTCCCGCTCCCGCCCAACGTGCGCGGCGTGCGCACCGCGCCGCTGTGGGCGGCCGGGAGCGACGGGCGCGGCCACGGCCGGCGCGGGCACGGACGGCGCGAGCGGCGCCGCTTCGAGGCGGCGTTCAAGGAACTCGCGGACGGCGTCTGCGCCGAACCGGGACCGGCCCGCGGCCCGTACGGCGGACCGGCCACGGGCGGCCCGGCCACGGGCGGCGCTGCCCCGGGCGGCATGGCCGCGAGCGGTGCTGCCGACGGCGCGCGCGACGAAGGCGCCGAGCGGTTCGCCGCCGGCCTGTACGCGCTCGCCGAACTCGCCCGCGACCACGGCGGTCTCGCCGCGTCCCTGCGCTCCGAGACCGCCGTCCGCGTCCTGGAGTCCGCCTGCCGCGCGCCCGGCGCACGCCGCGCCGTGGCCGGCGCCACCGTTCCCGACCAGCTCGCCTTCACCGATCAGCTGGAGCGCGCCCTGCGCCCGCTCTCCCTCGACTGGTACGACGAGGACGACGGGCCCGCGGCACGCACGGGCGGTACGGCCGCGGGCGGTGCGCCCGGCGGCGGGACGGCCGGCGGCCTCGGACTCGTCGACCTCTGCCACGCGGCCTCCGCCGGAGCCGCGGCTCTCCCGGGCCTGCTGGCCAAACGCTTCTTCGGCACCCCGCTCCTCGTCACCGAGTACGGCGTCCAGCTCCGCGCCCACTACCTCGCCGCCACCGGAGCACCTCTCGCCACTCCCGTACGCGCCCTGCTCGCCGCCTTCCACGGACGGCTCGCCGGCGAGGTCTACCGGCGGGCCGACCTCCTCACCCCGGGCAACACCCACGCCCGCCGCTGGCAGGAGCGGTGCGGCGCCGACCGGGCCCGGCTGCGCACGGTCCATCCCGGCATGGACGCCGAGCGCTTCGCCGAGGTCGGCGAGGACGAGGAGAGCGGCGACCCGGCGACCCTCGCCTGGATCGGCCGCGTCGAACCCGCCAAGGACCTCGTCGGCCTGCTCCACGCCTTCGCCGAGGTCCGGCGCCGGCAGCCGGACGCCCGGCTGCGGGTCATCGCCGCGCCGGTCCGCGAAGCCGGCGCCGCCGCCTACCTCGCGCACTGCCGCGGCCTCGCCGAACAGCTCTTCCCCGACGAGGCGGCCGGCGCCCACGCCGTCGGCGAGAACCCCGTCTCCTTCGAGGAACTCGGCGGACCCGAGGCACCCACCCTGGAGGACGCCTACGCCGCCAGCGCCGTCGTCGTCCTGTCCAGCGTCGTCGAGGGCTTCCCGGTCGGCCTCGTCGAGGCCATGTTCTGTGCCCGCGCCACCGTCTCCACCGACGTCGGAGCGGTCGTCGAGGTCATCGGCGGCACCGGCCTCGTCGTCCCGCCGCGCAACCCCAAGGCCCTCGCCGACGCCTGTCTCGCGCTGCTGCGCGACCCCGAGCGCCGCTACCGCCTCGGCGCCGCCGCCCGCGCCCGCGCCCTGGAGCTGTTCACCGTGGAACAGAACCTCGCGGCGTTCCGCGGCATCTATCTGGAACTTCTCTCCCACGCCCCGGTCCGCCGCCGCACCACCCGCGGCGTGCCCTTCGCGCACCCGGCCGAGGCCCATGTGCCGGGCAGCTGGGCCGACCAGCCGGTCACCGCGACGGCCGGCACGGGAGATCCCGATGCCTGAAGGAGGCACAGCCATGCGCGGCCCCGCCGCACCCGTCAGCCCCGGCCCCTGGGACTCGCGTTCCGAGGCCCTGCTCAAGGCCTCCGCCCTCGCCGCGCCGGCCCTCGCCCCACCCGCCGCCACCGGCAACACCGGCACCGGCACCACCGTGCCGGCCGCCGCGGCCCCGCCCGCCGAAGCGATTCACCAGCCCGCCGCCGCACCGCGCGCCCGGCGCGGCCCCGCCGACCCCGTCAAAGCCCTGATGCACCGCCACCGCGAGCTGTGCGAACGGGCCGTCGACGCCCTGGAGATCGCCGCCGGCCTCGAAGCCCACGGCGTCACCGACCGCACCGCCGCCCGCTTCCGGCACCGGGACGTCTTCTCCCTCGCCGAGGAGCTGTACGCCCGCGTCCCGCGCCACGAAGGACCCTCGGCCCGTCCCGCCGCCGCGCCGGCCGAGCCGGACGGCGCGCCCTGGACCTGGGCGCTCACCGCCTGCGCCCCGGGCGCCGTCGCCGTCCTCGGCACCGCCGCACTCGCCCTCACCACCGGTGCCGTCCGCGCCGCCGCCGGCGTCCTCGCGGCCCTCGGCCTCGCCGCCGCGCTCCTCCTCGCCGCCCACCGCGGCCCGCTGCGCGCCCGCGGCCGCACCGCGCCCGCCGCCCGCCTGTGGACCCTGGGACTGCTCGGCTACGCGGCGGCCGGCGACGGACTCCTCGACCAGCTGCTCAGCGGCGGACCGGACGGGCCGCCCGCCGTCGTCACCGTCCTGGACGGCCCGGCCGGGGCCGGCTGGGCGTTCGACACCGGCCCGCTGCTCGCCCTCGCCCTCTCCGTCGCGCCCGCCGCCTGCTGCGCCCGGCTCTTCGCGGCCCGCGCCCGCCGCAGACTGGCCGCGAGCCGGGGCCTGGACGACTTCGCGGCCGCCACCCGGCCGCTGCTCCTCGGCAGCGTCGCCCTCCACCTCGCCGCGCTCGCCGGGCTGCTCCTCCTCACCGGCTTCCACCCCGGCGCCCTCGCCCTCGGATCGCTGCTCCTGACCGCCCGGCTCCTCGTCGCGCATGGCCTCCCCGAGGCCGCGTCCGGCGCCCTCGCCGCCGCCTGCGCCGCCGAGGCGCTCGCCCTCGCGAGCGTCCTCGCCGCCCGCCTTCCCGGCCTCGACGTCCTCGACGCCCCGGTCCGCGCCGCCGTCCGGCTCGGCGGACCCGGCGCCGTCGCCGTCCTGGTCTGCGGCGGCGCGGCCCTCGTCCTCCTCGTCCACGCGATCGCCGCCCTCTCCCGGGCCTCGGCCCACGCCCGAGAGCACCGCGCCCGAGAGCACCACGCCCAGGAGCCCCACGCCTGAGAGCCCGAGCCCACCCGAGAGTCCGACCTCCGGAACGCCTCACCGTCCTGGCGCACCCGCGGAGCCGACGCCGCGGGCGTGCCGCCCTTCCCAGCGAGAACTCCCAAGGAGACGAAAGAGACATGACTGCCCAAGCCCACACCACGGCCGGTCGGCACGAAGGGGCCGCACGATGAGGGTGCTGCTGCTCGGAGCCAACGGATTCATCGGCCGCTTCGTCGCCGACCGCCTCCTCGCCGATCCGGCGGTCCACCTCACCGCCCTCGGACGCGGCGACGACGCCGACGTACGGTTCGACCTCGCCAGCGGCAGCCCCGGCGCGCTGACCCGGTTCCTCGACGCCGTCCATCCCGGAGTCGTCGTCAACTGCGCCGGCGCCACCCGCGGCGGCGCCCGCGACCTGACCCGGCACAACACCGTCGCCGTCGCCACCGTCTGCGAGGCGCTGCGCCGCAGCGGCTGCGGCGCCCGCCTCGTCCAGGTCGGCTGCGCCTCCGAGTACGGGCCGAGCCAGCCCGGCTCGTCCACCGCCGAGGACGCGGTGCCCCGCCCCGGCGGCCCGTACGGCGTGTCCAAGCTCGCCGCGACCGAACTCGTCCTCGGCTCCGGCCTGGACGCGGTCGTGCTGCGGGTCTTCTCACCGGTCGGACCCGGCACGCCGGCCGGCTCGCCGCTCGGCCGGCTCGCCGAGGCGATGCGCCGCGCCATGCAGGCCGGCGACGGCGAGCTGAAGCTCAGCGGACTCGGCGTGCAGCGGGACTTCGTGGACGTCCGGGACGTGGCCCGCGCCGTGCACGCCGCCTCGCTCTCCGCCGCGCAGGGCGTGGTCAACATCGGCACCGGCCGGGCCGTGAAGCTGCGCGACGCCGCCGCCGTCCTGGCCCGCGTCGCCGGATACGCCGGGCAGCTCCACGAGATCGACGGCCCGCCGCCGCGCCCGATGATCGGCGCCCCGCGCAGCGAGGCCACCATCGCCGAGCAGCTGGCCGCCGCCCCGTACCCGTACCCGGACGGCTGCGGCCCCTGGCAGCAGGCCGACGTGCGCACCGCCCGCGACCGGCTCGGCTGGCGGCCGAGGATCAACCTGGAGGAGTCACTCGCGGACATCTGGATGGAGGCGGCATGCCGCATCTGACCGCCACCGGGACGGTCACCGGGATGGGAGTGGGCGTCCCCGGCTACGCCCACCCCCTGCTCGCACCCGTCGAATGGGCCGAACTCACCCGCCCCGGCACGCCCGTCCACTGGGCGGTGCTCAACGTGGCCGACGGCCCGGGCGCCCATCCCGACCCGCACTGCCTGGAGGCAGCGGGCAGGCTGCGCAACGCGGGCGTCCGGGTGCTCGGCCACCTCGACCTGCGCCACGGCTCGCGGCCCTTCGCCGAGGTCGTCGCGGACGCCCAGCGCTTCCTGGACTGGTACCGGGCCGACGGCTTCTACCTGGACCGCAGCCCGGCCGACCGGGCCGACCTCGCGGCGGTGCGCCGGATCGCCGCCACCCTGGAGGCGCTGCGGGACGGCGAGGTCCACCTCGTCCTCGGCCACGGCACCCACCCGTATCCCGGTTACGCGGAGGTCGCCGACCAGCTCGTCACCTTCTGCGGCGGCTGGGCGGACTACCGCTGGTCGCAGGTGGCGGAGTGGACGGCCGACCATCCCGCGCGGAAGTTCGTCCACCTGGTCCACGGGGTGCCGCGCACCCACCTGGAGGAGGCCCTGCGGATCGCCCGCTGGCAGGGCGCCGGCACGGTGTTCATGACCGACCGCAGGGGCCAGGACGGACAAAGTGACCAATTCCACGCGCTGCCCGGCTACTGGGACGAAATCGTCTCGCGTATCGGACAGGGAGTCTCGGAATGAAATAAGGCGTGGCAGGGTTACAGGGAAGAACGATGCCTGCCCCCTCCCCGCGGACGCGGGGATGACCCTGGAGTCCCCGTGTCGCTGCCACCCTTGGTTGAGCCAGCAGCCGAGCTCACCGTTGACGAGGTCCGTCGGTACTCCCGTCACCTGATCATCCCGGATGTCGGGATGGACGGACAGAAGCGCCTGAAGAACGCCAAGGTGCTCTGTGTGGGAGCCGGCGGCCTCGGCTCGCCCGCCCTCATGTACCTGGCCGCCGCCGGTGTCGGCACGCTCGGCATCGTCGAGTTCGACGAGGTCGACGAGTCGAACCTGCAGCGCCAGATCATCCACAGCCAGTCCGACATCGGCCGGTCCAAGGCCGAGTCGGCCCGCGACAGCGTGCTCGGCATCAACCCGTACGTGAACGTGATCCTCCACGAAGAGCGGCTCGAGGCCGAGAACGTGATGGACATCTTCAGCCAGTACGACCTGATCGTCGACGGCACGGACAACTTCGCGACCCGGTACCTGGTCAACGACGCCTGCGTGCTGCTGAACAAGCCGTACGTGTGGGGCTCCATCTACCGCTTCGACGGCCAGGCCTCGGTCTTCTGGTCCGAGTACGGCCCGTGCTACCGCTGCCTCTACCCGGAGCCCCCGCCGCCGGGCATGGTCCCCTCCTGCGCCGAGGGCGGCGTCCTGGGCGTGCTGTGCGCGTCCATCGGCTCCATCCAGGTCACCGAGGCCATCAAGGTCCTCGCCGGCGTCGGCGACCCGCTGGTCGGCCGCCTGATGATCTACGACGCCCTGGAGATGCAGTACCGCCAGGTCAAGGTCCGCAAGGACCCCAACTGCGCGGTCTGCGGCGAGAACCCGACCGTCACCGAGCTCATCGACTACGAGGCCTTCTGCGGCGTCGTGTCCGAGGAGGCCCAGGAGGCGGCGCTCGGCTCCACGATCACTCCGAAGCAGCTCAAGGAGTGGATCGACGACGGCGAGAACATCGACATCATCGACGTCCGCGAGCCGAACGAGTACGAGATCGTCTCGATCCCCGGCGCCCGCCTGATCCCGAAGAACGAGTTCCTGATGGGCACCGCCCTCCAGGACCTGCCCCAGGACAAGCGGATCGTCCTGCACTGCAAGACGGGTGTCCGCAGTGCGGAAGTCCTCGCCGTCCTGAAGTCCGCGGGCTTCGCGGACGCCGTCCACGTCGGCGGCGGCGTGATCGGCTGGGTCCACCAGATCGAGCCCGAGAAGCCGGTCTACTAGCCGCACCCGCGCGCCTCGCACGCGAAGGGGCCCGGATCCGTCCACCGGATCCGGGCCCCTTCGCCTGCCCCGTCACGGACAGGCGGTGCCGTACGCGGGGACCTTTCCGTCCAGGAAGTAGGCGTCGACCTTGCGCGTGACGCACGGCGAAGTGCCGTACGCGCCGTGCCCCTCGCCCTTGTTGGTGACGAGCACGCCGACGCCCGCGCCCAGCTCCTTCGCCATCTTCTCCGCGCCCTCGAACGGCGTGGCCGGGTCGCCCGTCGTGCCCACCACCAGGACCGGGGCCGCGCCCGGCGCGCTCGCCTCCGGGTGGGCGCGCTCGCCCGGCACCGGCCACCGCGCGCACCAACCGGCCGTGTCCCAGGCCAGGAACGGGCCGAAGACGGGCGACAGCCGGCGGAACTCCGGCAGCAGCGCCTTCGCCTGAGCGGCCGTCGGCCGGATGCTGGAGTCGGCGCACGAGATCGCCCGCTGGGAGTGCGACTGGGTCGCGTAATGCCCGCTCCCGTCCCGGTCGTTGTACCAGTCGGCGAGCTGGAGCAGCCGCCCGCCGCGGCCCTGCTCGGCGTCCGCGAGGGCCTGCGTCAGCAGCGGCCAGTTGGCCTGCCCGTACAGCGTGACCGCGATCCCGGTGGTCGCCAGGCCCTCGGTGAGCCTGCGCTCGCCGACCCGCAGCGGCGCCCGGTCCAGCTTGCGCAGCAGCCGCGCGATCCGCTCCGTGCCGGCCTTCGGGTCCTGGCCCGTGCTGCGCAGGTAGTTGTCGAGGGCGCGCTGGAAGCCGAGCGTCTGGTTACGGGCGTGGCCGAAGGTGTCGGCGGTCGGGTCGACGACCGCGTCGAGGACGAGCCGGCCCACGTTCCCCGGGAAGAGGTGCGCGTAGGTGCCGCCCAGCTCCGTGCCGTAGGACATGCCGAAGTAGTTCAGCTTGGCGTCGCCGAGGATCCGGCGGATCAGATCGAGGTCGCGGGCCGTGTCACTGGTCGTGGTGTGCGGCAGGACGGTGCCGGAGCGGCGGGCGCAGCCGGCCGCGAAGTCCGCGTTGTCCTTCAGGAAGGCGGTCTCCTCGGCCGCCGAGTCCGGCGTGAGGTCGATCCTCGCCTCGGCCGCGGCCTGCTCGGCGTCGTCGCGGCAGACCACGCCCGCGCTGCGGCCGACGCCGCGGGGATCGAAGGACACCAGGTCGTAGCGCTCGCCGAGGCCGGCGTACTCGGCGGCGGCGCGCGGCAGGATCTCCACGCCGGAGCCGCCGGGCCCGCCGAAGTTGAACAGCAGCGAGCCGATGCGGTGTCCTCGGTCGGTGGCCTCCTTGCGGATCAGGGCCACCGGGATCGTGTCGCCGTCCGGCCGCGCGTAGTCCAGCGGCACCTTGACGGACGCGCAGCGCCACGCGGCGCCCGGGGCCTGGCCGTCGTCGGGCGCGGGGCAGGGCTGCCAGTCGGGGCGCTGGCCGGTGAGGGCGGCGGGCAGCGGACCCTCGGCGGGAGCGGCGGTCGAGGGAGCGGTGGTCGTGGGAGCGGTGGTCGTGGTCGCGGTCGTGGTCCTTCCGGGGCCGGTGGGCGACGGCGCGGCCGTCCCGCCGCCGGAACCCGTACAGCCCGCCACGAGCAGACCCGCGAGACCGAGCCCCGCGCCCCTGCGTATGAACCCGCCCGACCTGCCCATGCGCCGACCCCCCGTGTTTCCGTACCGGACCGCCATCGTAGGCGGCGCCCGCGGCCCTAACGGCAGACGGTCCCCGAGGCCGGCACCTTGCCCTCCAGGAGGTACGCGTCGGTCGCCGCCTTCACGCATCCGTTGCCGCTCGTGTAGGCACCGTGGCCCTGGCCGTGATACGTGAGCTCCACGCCGACGTCCTTGCCGAGCGCGTTCACCATCGCGCGGGCACCCGCGTACGGCGTCGCCGGGTCGCCGGTGTTGCCGACCACCAGGATCGGGGCCGAACCGGCCGCCGACACGTCCGGGTGCTCCCAGGCGCCCGGCACCGGCCAGGAGGCGCAGTTCGCGAGCGCCCAGCCCATGAAGTCGCCGAAGACGGCCGAGGCCTTGCGGAACTCGGGCAGCTGCTCCTTGGCCTGGCCGAGGGTGAAGCGCTCCTTGAAGTCCACGCAGTTGATGGCGATGTTGGCGGACTGGATGTTGCTGTAACCGCCGTTCTGGTCACGGCCGTTCATCGAGTCCGACAGGGCCAGCAGCAGCGCCCCGTTGCCGCCGTCGGCCTCGTCGAGGCCCTGCTCCAGATAGGGCCAGAACTCCTTGGAGTACAGCGCCTGCGCGATGCCGTTGGTGGCCTGCGTCTGGGTCAGCTTGCGGTCGCCGATGCCGGCGATCGGCTTCTTGTCGAGCTCGGCGAGCAGCTGGACGACGAAGTCCTCGATCCCGGCGACGGAGTCGCCGGGCAGCGCGCACTCGTCGCCCCGGTCCACGCAGTCCTTGGCGAAGTTGTCGAGCGCCAGCTGGAAGCCCTTCGCCTGCCCGATCGCCCCGGCCTTGACCCCGGCCGACGGGTCCACGACGGCGTCGAAGACGGCGCGGCCCACGTTCTTCGGGAACAGGTGGGCGTAGACGCCGCCGAGTTCGGTGCCGTACGAGATGCCGAAGTAGTGCAGCTTGTCGTCGCCGAGGACCCGGCGCATCAGGTCCATGTCGCGGGCCGCGTTCTCGGTGCCGACGTGGGGCAGCCGGGGACCGGCGTTCCGCTCGCAGCCGTCGGTGTACTTCCGCTGCGCCTCGGAGAGGGACTTCTCCTCTGCGGCGTCGTCCGGCATGAAGTCCAGGGCGTAGTAGGCGTCGAGCTCCTTGTCGGTGGCGCACTCGACGGGCTCGCTGCGGCCGACGCCGCGCGGGTCGAAGGAGACCAGGTCGTAGCGGGACCGCAGGCTCTCGAAGTCGCTCGCGAAACCGGGCAGGCCGGTGATGCCGGAGCCGCCGGGCCCGCCGAAGTTGAACACGAGCGAACCGATCCGGCCGGCCTGGTCGCGGGCCCGGCCGCGGATGAGGGCGATGTCGACGGTCTCGCCGTCCGGCTTCGCGTAGTCCAGCGGCGCGGCCATGAAGGCGCACTCCCACTTCGTGCCGCCGGGCAGCGGCGAGGGCGCCGGGCCGCCGCCCTCCGCCGCGGACGGCGGCAGACACGGCGACCACTCCAGCTTCTGCGCCGCGAGCCGGTCGAGCGCGGCCTGCCCGCCGGACCCGCCGGCCGACGGCGTGGCCGACGGCGCGCCCGCCGGGTCACCTCCGTCGTCGGAACACCCGGCGGTCAGGAGCAGGGCGGTCGCGGTGAACAGAGCGGCACGCTGAGCGGCGGAGATCGGCATGCCCCCATCGTGGTCCGCCCACTCCGCGCCCGCGCGGGCGGAGGTCCAAGCGGGTGGCGGGTGCGGTGCGGGTCCAGGCGGGTGACGGGGACGCACGGCGTCCCAGCGGGTGGCGGGGACGGTCCGGGTCCGAAGCGGGTGAGGGGGACGGACGCCGGTCCCGGCGGTGGCGGGTGCGGCTTCCCCGGCGGCCGGGCTCGGGCCGCCGCGTCAGAGCGCCTCGCGCTTCGTCAGCCAGTTGAAGCAGATCCAGCCCGGCAGCACCGGCAGCCAGAGCGTCAGGAGCCGGAAGAGGAGCACGGCCGGGGTGGCGACCTCCAGAGGGAGGCCGACCGCGACCAGGCCCAGGGTGAGCGCGGTCTCGACCGCGCCGACACCGCCCGGCGTGGGTGCCGCCGAGCCCAGCGCGTTGCCCGCGAGGAAGACGACCGCCACGCTCGCGTAGCTCAGCGTCGTCGACTCGGTCCCGAAGGCCCGGATCGAGGCGTCCAGGCAGAACACGAACGCGCCGGTGAGCAGCAGCATGCCGCCGATGCCGGTGACCAGCTTCATCGGCCGCTGGAGCACGTCCAGCATGCGCGGCACCACGCCCGCGAAGAGCGACCGCAGCCGGGTCGACACGAACTTCCGCATGAACGGGATCGCCGTCACGACGAGCACCAGCACCGCGACCGTCAGCAGACCCGCGATCACCGTCCTCGACGGCGTGAAGGACTGCGACTTCTCCGTGCCCGTCAGATAGCCGAAGGACAGCAGCAGCAGGATGTGCGCACCGAGCCCGAACAGCTGCGAGGCGCCGACGCTCGCGACCGCGAGCCCCGGACGTACGCCCGCACGCTGCAGGAAGCGGGTGTTCAGGGCCACGCCGCCGACCGCCGCCGGGGCGACGATCTTCACGAAGGAGCCGGCGACCTGGGCCACCACCGTCCGCCAGAAGCCGACCCGCTCCGGCACGAAGCCGAGCAGGCTCATCGCCGCCGCCACATAGCTGAGCGCCGAGAACAGCACGGCCGCCGCCACCCAGCGCCAGTCGGCCTCGCTGACCGTCGACAGCGGCGTACGGGCGATCTGGCTCAGCAGGAAGTACGCGGCGACGGCGCCCGCGATCAGCGAGATGAGCGTCCGCGGCTTGATCCGCTCCAGGCGGACCGGCTCCACCGGCGCCTGCGGCCGGATCAGCAGCACCTGGCGGCGGATCTGCGCCAGCAGGTCCTCCTCGCGGGCCTCGTCCAGGGCCACGTCGAGCGCCCGCTTCTCCGCCTTCTTGTCGGCCTTCCGGTCGGCCTGCTTCTCCGCCCGCGCGGACCTGCGGTCCTCCTGGAGATCGGCCTGCGCCCGCGCCTCCGCCCGGGCCTGCTTGGCCGCCTCGGAGGCGGCCAGGACCGCCTCGCGCTCCCGCTTGGACCGCTCGCGGCCGAGCCGGCGCAGCTCCGCGCGGGTCGACCGGCTCAGCGCGATCGGCTGGAGCAGCGGCAGACAGTCGGCGATCGCGTCCGGTCCGAGAATCTCCACGGCCGCGGCCACCGCCCGCTCGGCGCCCACCCGCAGACCGAGCGTGGTGAGCAGCTGGGCGATGTCCATCCGCAGCACCAGATCGCCGGCGGCGATCTCGCCGCCCCGCAGATCCGTGAGGATCACCTTGCCGGAACGATCCACCAGAATCGCGTCACCCGCGAGCCTGCGGTGCGCGATCCGGCGCGACTGGAGCGCCTTCACCTGGCGCCAGGCGCTGCGCACCAGGTCGTCGGTGATCTCCTCGTCGTCGAGGGAGTCCAGGGTCCGGCCGCCGAGGTGCTCGTAGACCAGCATCACCGCGTCCGGGCCCAGCTCGGAGGTGGCGATCAGCTTCGGCGCGTTCGCGCCCGCCGCGATCGCCGCGTACGCGAGCAGCGCCTCCTGTTCCAGGGCCTGGCGCAGGGACACGATCGAGCGGCGGGTGGTGATGGTGCGCAGGGTCAGGCGCCGCCAGGCCCGGTAGAAGAAGCCGTGCGCCTGCTGCTCGCGGTCGACGACGGTGACGTCGAGCGGCGGCCCGTCCTCCAGGGTCACGATGTAGCGCCGGCCCCGGTCCCCGCTGTCCGCCGAGTCGGGCACGCCCTCCGCGCGCAGCGCCGTCACCGGCCGGAAGCCGACCCGGCGCAGGCCCGCCAGCAGCGTCTGCCCGGTGGGCCGGACGTTCGGCGAGCCGACCGCGTACAGCGTGCCGTACGCCACGGTCCAGCCGATCAGCACGGTCAGGATGATCGAGAAGGCGGTGGTGTAGCCGGCCACGAGCATGGTGAACGCGTCGAGCAGCAGCACCACCCACAGCACCACCCGCCAGCGCGGTCTGCGGGCCATGCCGACGGCGGTCATGTACGCGATGACCGGCGCCAGGTAGTTGTGCACCGGGTCGGTGAGCCCGCCGCCGGACTGCGGCTGCGTGAGCGCGTCCTGGATGGTGCCGGGCGCCGCCCGCGCCACCCACAGGTCGGTGGCGAGCGTCACGCCGTGCGCGAGCACGGCGGCGAGCACGCCGTCGGCGATGCGCAGTCCGTCACGTTTCACCAGCCGCTCGATCGCGAACGCCACCGGGACCAGCAGGACCGCGATCGACGACACCAGGCCGGCGATCTTGACGAAGACGTCGGGCGCGCCGCCGGCGCCCTTGTTGATGTCCTGCTCCAGGCCGGAGGTGGTGCCGTGGGCGAAGGCGGCGATGGCGAGCACCAGGGCGATGGCGAGCACGCCGATCAGCAGCCGCATCAGATCGGACGGCCGGTGCACCCGGGCGGCGAGCAGCGGCTCGTCACCGGAGACGCGCTCGGGAGCGCCCTCCGGCGGGCTGTCGTGCGCCATCACCATGTCCGTCTCTGCGCTCTGTGCCGTCGTTGTCACGTGTTCTTGTTCTCGTATCACCAGTCACCGCCCGCACGATGGTGGCACGAAGTGGGCCCGTTCGGAGGCATCAGGGCCCTGTCGGTGGGGTGAGGCAGGATGAGCCGAATGGAGACGCAGGAGCTGCCCGAGCTGCCCGAGTACGCGGAACGAGTCCTTCAGGTCGCCGAGGAGATCCCGCCCGGCCGGGTGATGACGTACGGCGACGTCGCCGAGTGGCTGGGCGAGGGCGGCCCGCGCCAGGTGGGCCGGGTGATGGCCCTGTACGGCGGCTCGGTGCCGTGGTGGCGTGTGGTCAAGTCCGACGGCACGCTCCTGCCGGGCCACGAGCACCGCGCGCTCGGCCACTACCGGGCGGAGGGCACACCGCTGCGGGAGCCCAGGGGCGGCGGCGCGGTACGGCTGGACATGCGCGAGGCGCGGTGGGACGGGACGCCGGCGGGAGGGGACGGGGAGCGGGGCGGGGAGGTCGACGGGGACGGGGCCGCCGTGGGCGCGGACGCGTGAGATACGAGGACGACATCGCGTAACGTCGAGGGTCGCGCGGCTCATCCGGGCACCCAGCGGACCGCGGCCCACGGGCGCCCCGGCCGAACCGCGCACCCGGCGTACGCCGCGCACCACCCGGCGTGCTCCTCGTACTCCTCGTACTCCTCCACAGACCCACCAGCAGGACCGGCGACCCACGTGACTTCCTCCTCCACCCTTCGGCACACCCGGGGCCCCGGCGCGTACCGGCTGGTGCGGGCCGTCCCGGCGCCGGTGCGGCCCCCTGTGCTGGACGCAGCGCAGCGGGCGGTGGTTGAGCATGCGGAAGGACCGCTTCTCGTCCTCGCCGGACCCGGCACCGGGAAGACGACGACGCTGGTGGAGGCGGTCGCGGCCCGGATGGAGCGGGGCGCCGACCCCGAGCGGATCCTCGTCCTCACCTTCAGCCGCAAGGCCGCCGTGGAACTCCGCGACCGGATGGCGGCCCGGCTCGGCGGGCGGCGGCCGCCGCAGGCCACCACCTTCCACTCGTACTGCTACGCCCTCGTCCGCGCCCACCAGGACGCCGACCTCTTCGCGGAGCCGCTGCGGCTGCTGTCCGGCCCCGAGCAGGACCTGGCGGTCCGGGAACTCCTCGCCGGCCAGATCGACCTGGAGAAGGCCGGTCTCGCCCACGTCCGCTGGCCCGACGAACTGCGGGCCTGCCTCACCACGCGCGGTTTCGCCGACGAGGTGCGCGCGGTCATCGCGCGGTCCCGGGAGCTGGGCCTCGGGCCGGGCGAGCTCGAGGCGTTCGCCCGGCGGGTCGGGCGGCCGGACTGGCGGGCGGCGGCCGGCTTCCTCGCGGAGTACCTGGACGTGATGGACCTCCAGGGAGTCCTCGACTACACCGAGCTCGTCCACCGGGCCGTGCTCCTCGCGGAGACGGCGCGGCCGGGCGCCCTGCCGTCGTACGACGCGATCTTCGTCGACGAGTACCAGGACACCGACCCGGCGCAGGTCCGGCTGCTGCGCGGGATCTCGGCCGCCGCCCCGACGGTGGTGGCCTTCGGCGACCCGGACCAGTCGATCTACGCCTTCCGCGGCGCCGACGTGAACGGCATCCTCGACTTCCCGTCCGTCTTCGGCGGCGAGGTCCGCGTGCTCGGCACCTCGCGCCGCTCGGGCGCGACGCTCCTCGGCGCGACCAGGCTGCTGACCCAGCGGATGCCGCTGCCCCGCCTTCCCGCCGCCCAGGCCCGTGCCCACCGCGAGCTCGCGCCGGTACGGGACGGCGGGCGGGTGGAGGTCTACACGTATCCGACTCCGTCCACCGAGACGGACAACATCGCCGACCTCCTGCGCCGCGCCCACCTGGAGGACGGCGTCCCCTGGCACGACATGGCCGTGCTCACCCGCGCCGCCGCCCACCTCCCGTCCCTCCGCCGCGCCCTCACCTCCGCGGGCGTCCCGGTCGAGACCGACACCGCCGACACCCCTCTCCGCCACGAACCCTCCGTGGCCCCTCTCCTGCTCGCGCTGCGCGCCGCCGCCACCTCCGCCGGCCCGCCCACGGACGCGTCGGCGCCGGCCACACCTGCCGAGGACCCCGGCACCGGGCCGGAGGGCCAGGCGGCGGACGTCGTCGAGGGTGGGGCCGGTGACGGGGGCGGCGACGAGGTCGGCGCGGACGGGCCCGCGGGCGACGGGGGCGGCGCGGATGGGCCGGCGGACAACGAGGTCGCGGCCGGTGCCGACGCGGTGGGGCAGCGCGGCTCGGCCGAGGAGGCCGGCTCGGTGGAGGAGCTCGGCGGCGCCGGCGCGGCCGCGGAGCCCGGCGCGGTGGAGGAGGCCGGTGGCGCCGGCTCGGCCGCGGAGCCCGGCTCGGCCGGGGAGGCCGAGGAGGCCGGGTGGCTCGACGTCGAGACCGCCGTCGCGCTGCTCGCCTCGCCACTCGCCGGGATGGATCCCGCCGATCTGCGGCGGCTCGGGCGGGCGCTCAGGGACGAGGAGCGGGCCGGCGGCAACGCGGTGCCCGCGCCGTCGGACGTGCTGCTCGCGCGGGCCCTCGCCGAGCCCGAGCGGCTGGTCGCGCACGACCAGGCGTACGCGCGCGGCGCGCGGCGCCTCGGCGAGCTGCTGCGCGCCGTGCGGAACGCCCTGCGGGCCGGCGGCACCGCCGAGGAGGCGCTCTGGCTCCTCTGGAACGGCACACCCTGGCCCACCCGCCTCGAACGCGCCTCCCTGCGCGGCGGCCCCGCCGGCCGCAACGCCGACCGCGACCTCGACGCCGTCTGCGCCCTTTTCGAGACCGCCGCCCGCGCCGAGGACCGCGTCGGCGGCCGTGGCGCGCTCAACTTCCTCGAAGAGCTCGACGCCCAGGACATCGCCGCCGACACCCTCACCCGCCGCCACACCCGCCCCGACGCCGTGCGCCTCATGACCGCCCACCGTTCCAAGGGCCTCGAATGGAGCCTCGTCGTCGTCGCCGGCGTCCAGGAAGGCCTCTGGCCCGACCTGCGCCGCCGCGGCTCCCTCCTCGAAGCCGACCGCATCGGCCGCGACGGCCTCGCCGAGCCCCTCACTCCGGGCGCCCTCCTCGCCGAGGAGCGCCGGCTCTTCTACGTCGCCGCCACCCGCGCCCGCGACCGCCTCGTCGTCACCGCCGTCAAGGCTCCCGCCGACGACGGCGACCAGCCCTCGCGCTTCCTCAACGAGCTCGGCGCCGAGCCCAAGGAGGTCACCGGCCGGCCCCGCCGGCCCCTCGCCGTCGCCGCTCTCGTCGCCGAACTCCGCGCCACCACCGTCGACCCCGACGCCTCGCCCGAGCTGCGCGCCGCCGCCGCCGAACGCCTCGCCCGGCTCGCCGCCCTCACCGACGAGGACGGCGGCCCGCTCGTGCCCGCCGCCCACCCGGACCGCTGGTGGGGCCTCGCCGAGCCGACCCGCAGCGCCGTGCCGCTGCGCGACCGCGACCGCCCGGTGGCCCTGTCCGGCTCCGCCCTGGACCAGCTCGCCCACACCTGCGCCCTGCAGTGGTTCCTGGGCCGTGAGGTCAAGGCCGACGCACCCGCCACCGCCGCCCAGGGCTTCGGCAACGTCGTGCACGTCCTCGCCGACGAGGTCGCCTCCGGCCGTACGCCCGCCGACCTCGACGTCCTCATGGCCCGTCTCGACTCCGTCTGGGACGCCCTCGCCTTCGACGCGCCGTGGAAGTCCGCGCAGGAGAAGGAGAACGCCCGCGTCGCCCTGGAACGCTTCCTGCACTGGCACGTCATGGACCGGGCCGGCCGCACTCCCGCCGCGACCGAGCACGCCTTCGACGTGACGCTGCCGGCCGGCGCGTACGAGGTCCGCATCCGCGGCTCCATGGACCGCGTCGAGGCCGACGAACAGGGCCGCGCCTACGTCGTCGACTTCAAGACCGGCAAGTCCGCCCCGACCAAGGACGAGGTCGCCCACCACCCGCAGCTCGCCGTCTACCAGCTCGCCGTCCGCGAGGGCGCCGTCGACGAGGTCTTCGGCGGCCGCACTCCGGAGCCGGGCGGCGCCGAACTCGTCCACCTCCGCCAGTCCGCTCCCAAGAAGGAGGGCGGCGACGCCCTGCCCAAGGTGCAGGCGCAGGAGCCGCTCGACGGCGAGTGGGTCGGCGACCTCCTCGCCACCGCCGCCGGCCGCGTCCTCGACGAGCGCTTCACGCCCTCCACCGGCCAGCACTGCACGACCTGCGCCTTCCGCGCCTCCTGCAGCGCCCGCCCCGAGGGCCGCCACATCGTGGAGTGACCTCGTCGCGAACCGACGTCATCGTGGACCTCGTCGCGGCGTGACCGACATCTCTTGTTGTCCGTGCAACCTTCTGAGGTTTCCGGCTGTCGCATAAGACTGCTGTGAAGGAAACCTGTGAGGAGTTGCGCATGGCTGCCAACCGAAAGCTCTGGATCGCGGCGCTCGTCTGTGCCGCCGCCACCACCGTCGGTGTGACGGGCTGCGGCAAGGGCGACGACACCGGGGCCAAGGGCGGCGGCACCACGTCCCCGTCGGCCGCGCCCACCAAGGAGGCGCCCAAGGACCCGTTCGCGGGCATGGACGCCGACGCGATCGCCGACAAGGCCACCGAGGCCACCAAGAAGGCCACCTCGCTGCACATGATCGGCGGCGGCAAGAACGACGGCGCCGACATGAAGGTCGACTTCGCCGTCGACGAGCGCGGCGCCTGCACCGGCAAGATGACCCAGCAGGGCGCGACGGCGGAGATGCTGAAGGCCGAGGGCCAGCTCTACATGAAGGGCAACGAGAAGTTCTGGCGGACCACCGCCGGCGGCAAGGGCGGCTCCGCCGAGGAGACCAACGCCATGGTCGAGCTCCTCAAGGGCCGCTGGATGAAGGTCTCCGGCAAGGACAAGGACATGGGCGAGGTCTGCGACCTCGACTCGCTCCGCAAGGACATGGAGAAGGACAAGTCGGACACCAAGGGCGCGACCCGCGGCCCCGACTCCGAGGTGAACGGGCAGCCGGCCGCCGTCCTGACGAACAAGAAGAGCGGTGGCGAGTCGGTCACGATGTACGTGGCGAAGGAGGGCGAGCCGTACATCCTCAGGGTCGTCGAGACGGGCGGCGACGAGCCCGGCACCGTCACGCTCACCGACTACAACAAGCCGGTCAACGCCACCAAGCCGCCGGCCGACCAGGTCATCGACCTGGAGAAGCTCGGCGGCCGTTCCTGACCGAAGCCTTAGGACGGCGGCGGTACGGCCGCGCGGGCGTGCCCCGGGCGGGCTCCCACAGGCCCCAGGCGCGCCCGAGGCGTGCGGTAGCGGGCCCCGGCCCGCTCCGGCACGCTGGAAGACCGGGGGAGTCCGCGAGGAGGCTCGCATGGCGTCCCACAGCACCCGGCTCCGCGCCGCCACCGTCGTCGTCACCGCCCTGATCGCCGGGGCCGCCGCCCCGGTCACCTCGGTCGCCTCGGCACAGTCGGCACAGACGGAGACGCCCGCGCAGGCGCAGGCGCAGGCACAGGCGCAGGCGCAGTTCCAGGCACCGGCGACTGCGCCGGAGCCGCTGACGGCGGTCGTACGGGCCGCGGCGCCCAGCCCCTCGCCCGACCCCTTCAAAGGCCTCAGCGCCGACCAGATCGCCGACAAGGCCGTCAAGGCCACCCGGTCCGCGACCTCCCTGCGCATGGCCGGCCGGGTCGTCACCGGCGGACAGCCGATGGCCGTCGACTTCTCCGTCAACGACCACAACGAGTGCACCGGCGCCATCAAGCTGGAGGGCGGCGCCGCCGAACTCCGCCAGACCGGCAAGGTCACGTACATGAAGGGCGACGAGAAGTTCTGGCGCGCCTCCATGACCTCCCAGGGCCTGCCCGCCCCGCAGATCGAGGCGACGATCGAGCTGCTCAAGGGCCGCTGGCTGAAGATCACCCAGGGGCAGGCGGGCACCGGCGACCTCGGCGGTGTCTGCGACCTGAAGTCGCTCCTCGCCGACATCGGCAAGGACAAGGCCGAGCGCAGGGGTCTCACGCGAGGCCCCGACGCCGAGGTCAAGGGCACTCCCGTCGCCACGCTCGTCAAGAAGAAGCCGGGCGGCGAGACCACCACCGTGTCCGTCTCCGAGCGCGGCAAGCCGTACATCCTCAGGATGCTCAAGACGGGCGGCGGCGAGCCCGGAGACGTGGTCCTGTCCGACTACGACAAGCCGGTCAAGGTCGTCGTCCCGCCCGCCGACGAGACCGTCGACCTCTCCAAGCTGGACCAGGGCACGTCGGCCTGAGGCACCCGGCCAGACGTCCGGCCCGACGTCCGGCCCGACGCGCCCCGCCTGAGGCACCCGGTCCGCCGCGGCCTCGGCCCTGACGCGCCCCGGGGTGAGACGGAGGGCACCTTCGGGCCGGGCCGGATTGTCGGTCCGTCCCGTTAGCCTCTTTCGGGTGACCGCACGCATCACCGACCCCGAGCAGCTCAAGGAGCTGCTCGGCATCCCGTTCACGCCGGAGCAGACGGCCTGCATCGTCGCGCCGCCCGCCCCGCAGGTCATCGTGGCCGGAGCCGGCTCCGGCAAGACGACGGTGATGGCCGCCCGGGTGGTCTGGCTGGTCGGCACCGGCCAGGTCGCACCCGAGCAGGTGCTCGGCCTGACCTTCACCAACAAGGCCGCCGGCGAACTCGCCGAGCGCGTGCGCACCGCCCTCGTCCGGGCCGGCGTCACCGACCCCGACGTCATCGACCCGGACAACCCTCCGGGCGAACCCCGCATCTCCACCTACCACGCCTTCGCCGGCCAGCTCCTCACCGACCACGGCCTGCGCATCGGCCTGGAGCCCACCTCCCGGCTCCTCGCCGACGCCACCCGCTATCAGCTCGCCGCCCGCGTCCTGCGCGAGGCCCCCGGCCCGTATCCCGCGCTGACCCGCTCCTTCCCGACCCTCGTCGGCGACCTCCTCGCCCTCGACGCCGAGCTCGCCGAACACCTCGTACGGCCCGAGCGTCTCCGCGCGTACGACACCGAGCTGCTCGCCGGTCTCGCCACCGCCAAGCTCACCAACGCCGACCTGCGCAAACTGCCCGAGGCCGCCGGAGCGCGCCGCGAACTCCTCGACCTCGTCGTGCGCTACCGCGCCGCCAAGCGCTCCCGCGACCTGCTCGACTTCGGCGACCAGATCGCGCTGTCCGCCGAGCTCGCCACCACCCGCCCCGAGGTCGGCGCGATCCTGCGCGACGAGTTCCGGGTCGTCCTCCTCGACGAGTACCAGGACACGTCCGTCGCCCAGCGGCTGCTCCTCTCCGGCCTCTTCGGGCAGGGCACCGGGCACGCCGTGACCGCCGTCGGCGACCCGTGCCAGGCCATCTACGGCTGGCGCGGCGCCTCCGTCGCCAACCTCGACGACTTCCCCGAGCACTTCCCGTACGAGGACGGCAGCCCTGCCACCCGTTACGCGCTCTCCGAGAACCGGCGCAGCGGCGGCCGCCTCCTGGACCTCGCCAACGGTCTCGCCGCGCCGCTGCGCGCCCTGCACGCGGGCGTGGAGGCGCTGCGGCCCGCGCCCGGCGCCGAACGGGACGGCAGCGTCCGCATCGCCCTGCTCCCCACCCACGTGGAGGAGATCGACTGGCTCGCCGACTCCCTCGCCCACCTCGTCCGCACCGGCACCGCGCCCGGCGAGATCGCCGTCCTGTGCCGCACGGCCACCGACTTCCCGGCGATCCAGGCCGCCCTCGTCGCCCGGGACGTGCCCGTCGAGGTCGTCGGCCTCTCCGGACTGCTCCACCTGCCCGAGATCGCCGACCTCGTCGCCGTCTGCGAGGTCCTCCAGGACCCGGGCGCCAACGCCTCCCTCGTACGGCTCCTCACCGGCCCGCGCTGGCGGATCGGCCCTCGCGACCTGGCCCTCCTCGGCCGCCGCGCCCGGCTCCTCGTCCACCGGCCGGCAGACGGCTCCGACGACGCCGACCAGCGGCTCGCCGCCGCCGTCGAGGGCGTCGACCCGGCCGAGGTGATCTCCCTCGCCGACGCGCTCGACACCTTCCTCGACTCCGGCGGCGGCGAGGACGACGGCCTGCCCTTCTCGCCCGAGGCCCGGGTCCGCTTCGCCCGCCTCGCCGCCGAGCTGCGCGCCCTGCGCTCCTCGCTCGCCGACCCGCTGATGGACGTCCTGCACCGGGTCCTCGCCGCCACCGGCCTGGAGGTCGAGCTGTCGGCCTCGCCGCACGCCCTCGCCGCCCGCCGCCGCGAGACCCTCGGCAACTTCCTCGACATCGCCGCCGGCTTCGCCTCCCTCGACGGCGAGGCCACGCTGCTCGCCTTCCTCGGCTTCCTGCGCACGGCCGCGCAGTACGAGAAGGGCCTCGACAACGCCCTGCCCGGCGGCGAGAACACCGTCAAGGTGATGACCGCCCACAAGTCCAAGGGCCTGGAGTGGGACGTCGTCGCCGTGCCGGGCCTGGTCACCGGCCAGTTCCCGTCCACCCGCGCGCGCGAGTCCTGGACCTCCCAGCCCCAGGTCCTCCCGCACGCCCTGCGCGGCGACGCGGCGACGCTGCCGCACCTCGACGCCTGGGACGCCAAGGCGCTCACCGCCTTCAAGAACGGCATGCGGGAGCACCAGCACACCGAGGAACTCCGCCTCGGCTACGTCACCTTCACCCGGCCCCGCTCCCTCCTCCTGGCCTCCGCGCACTGGTGGGGCCCGGCGCAGAAGAAGCCGCGCGGCCCGTCCGACTTCCTCCACGCGCTGTACGCCCACTGCGAGGCGGGCCACGGCGAGATCGAGGCATGGGCGGACGCCCCGGAGGAGGGATCGGAGAATCCGCTGCTGGCGTCCGAGCTGGCGGACCAGGCCTGGCCCCTGCCGCTGGACAAGGAGAGCCTGGAACGGCGCAGGCAGGCGGCGGACGACGTCCTGACCCGGCTGTGGGCGATCGTTCCGCGGGACGGCGACGCGGGTGCGTCCGGCCGGAGCCCGCGGGAGGGCGGGCCCGGCCGCACGGCGGCGCCGCACGTCACCGCCACCGACACCACCGCCGCCACCGCCGCCACCGCCGCCGAGGACGACCTCTGGCTCCCCGGCGAGCTCGACTGGGACGAGGAGCCCCACGCGGAGGCCCCGGCCGCCGACGCGGACCCGGCCCCGCACCCAGAGGTCCCCGCCCCGCACCCGGAGGTCCCGGCCGCCCGCGCGGAGGTCCCCGCCCCGCGCCAGGAGCCGCGTCCAGGTCCCCGGGAGCCGCACGTCCTGTCCCAGGAGGACGCCAGGACCATCGCCTCCTGGGACCGCGACCTCACCGCCCTCACCGCCGAGCTCCACCGCTCCCGGGCCACCACCCGCGACGTCGTCCTGCCCGCCTACCTCTCCGCCTCCCAGGTCCTGCGCCTCGCCGCCGATCCCGACGGCTTCGCCAAGGAGCTGGCCCGGCCGATGCCCAAGCCGCCGCAGCCCGCCGCCCGGCGCGGGACGCGGTTCCACGCCTGGGTGGAGTCGCGCTTCGAGGAGCTGCCGCTGCCCATGCTGGGCCCGGACGAGCTGCCCGGCGGCGAGGAGTTCGCGGGCGAGCCGGAGATCCTGGACGAGCGGGACCTGGACGCGCTCAAGGAGGCCTTCGACCGCACGCCGTACGCCCGCCGCACGCCGTACCGCGTGGAGGTCCCCGTCCATCTGTCCCTCGCCGGCCGGGTGGTCCGGGGCCGGATCGACGCCGTCTACCGCGACCCGGACACCGGCGCGTACGAGATCGTCGACTGGAAGACCAGCCACCTGCGCACCGCCGATCCGCTCCAGCTGGCGATCTACCGCCTCGCCTGGGCCGAGCAGCACGGACTGGCTCCCGAGGAGGTCGAGGCCGCCTTCGTCTACGTGCGCACGGGAGAGGTCGTACGGCCCTCGCGGCTGCCCGGACGGGCGGAACTGGAGGCCGTGCTCCTCGGCACACCGGCCGACGACGGACCGCCGCACGGCGCCGGATAGGCTCGGGACCATGAGCGAGACCCCGGACAACGCCGTCCACTCCGTCGACTCCGTGCCCGCCGACGAGGCCGTACGCGACTCCGTGCGTGCCGTGCGCGCGTACGTCGACCAGCACCGGTCCGCCTTCCTCGACGGCCTCGCCGAGTGGCTGCGGATCCCGTCCGTGTCCGGTCAGCCGGACCGGGCCGGGGACGTGCGGCGCAGCGCCGAGTGGCTCGCCGCCACGCTGACGGAGACCGGGTTCACGACCGTCGAGATCTGGGAGACCGCCGGGGCGCCGGCCGTCTTCGCCGAATGGCCGTCGGACGACCCGGACGCGCCGACCGTCCTCGTCTACGGGCACCACGACGTGCAGCCCGCCGCCCGCGAGGACGGCTGGCACACCGACCCGTTCGAGCCGACGGTGGTCGACGGCCGGATGTACGCGCGCGGCGCCGCCGACGACAAGGGCCAGGTCCTCTTCCACACGCTCGGGGTCCGCGCGCACCTCGCCGTCACCGGCCGCACCGCGCCCGCGGTCCACCTCAAGCTGCTCGTCGAGGGCGAGGAGGAGTCCGGCTCGCCGCACTTCCGCGCCCTGACCGAGGAGCACGCCAACCGGCTGGCCGCCGACGTCGTGATCGTCTCCGACACCGGCATGTGGTCCGAGACCACTCCGACCGTCTGCACCGGCATGCGCGGCGTCGCGGACTGCGAGATCGACCTCTTCGGGCCCGGCCAGGACATCCACTCCGGTTCCTTCGGCGGCGCCGTGCCCAACCCGGCGACCGTCGCGGGCCGGATCGTGGCCGCCCTGCACGACGCCGACGAGCGGGTCGCGATACCCGGCTTCTACGACGGTGTCACCGAGCTCTCCGACGCCGAGCGGGCGCTGATCGCCGAGCTGCCCTTCGACGAGAGCGCCTGGCTGGCCACCGCCCGGTCCCACGGGACCCTGGGCGAGGCCGGCTACTCCACCCTCGAGCGGGTCTGGGCCCGCCCCACGGCCGAGGTCAACGGCATCGGCGGCGGCTATCAGGGCCCCGGCGGCAAGACGATCGTCCCGGCCTCCGCCCACCTGAAGCTCTCCTTCCGGCTCGTCGCCGGCCAGGACCCGGAGCGGATCGAGACCGCCGTGCGCGCCTGGCTGGCCGGCCTGGTCCCGGCGGGCATCCGCCACGAGATCGTCTTCGGCGCCCCGACCCGGCCCTGCCTCACGCCGCTCGACCACCCGGCCCTCAAGGCGGTGGCCGGTGCGATGAGCCGCGCCTTCGACGGCGCCAAGATCCGCTACACCCGCGAGGGCGGCTCGGGACCGGCCGCCGACCTCCAGGACGTCCTGGGCGCGCCGGTGCTCTTCCTGGGCATCTCGGTCCCCTCCGACGGCTGGCACGCCCCGAACGAGAAGATCGAGCTCGATCTCCTCATGAAGGGCGTCGAGACGACCGCTCATCTGTGGGGCGACCTGCCCGCCGCCCTCCGCGGCACCGAGCGCTGAACCCACCCATCGATCCGGGGGAGTTGGAAGCACCTGTGAGCACCCTGAACAACGCGTTCGCGGAACGCCCGATCTCGCTCACCGCCCCGAGCGGCATCGACCGGGCGGCGCACCACCGCCTCGACGAGGCGTGGCTCGCGGCCGCCTGGAGTCACCCGACGACCCGGGTCTTCGTGGTCTCGGGCGGCCAGGTGCTGATCGACGACACACCGGACGGCCGGACCGAGCTGGTCATGACGCCGGCCTTCGACGCGCCGGTCACTGAGACCCACCGCTACTTCCTGGGCACCGACGAGGACGGCGTCTCGTACTTCGCGCTGCAGAAGGACAGCCTGCCGGGCCGCATGGACCAGTCCGCGCGGCCGGCGGGGCTGCGCGAGGCGGGCCTGCTGCTGTCGCCGCGCGACGCCGGTCTGATGGTGCACGCGGTCGCCCTGGAGAACTGGCAGCGGCTGCACCGCTTCTGCTCGCGCTGCGGCGAGCGCACGGTCGTCGCGGCGGCCGGGCACATCCGCCGCTGCCCGGCGTGCGGCGCCGAGCACTACCCGCGCACCGACCCGGCCGTGATCATGCTGGTCACCGACGACCAGGACCGGGCGCTGCTCGGGCGCCAGGTGCACTGGCCCGAAGGCCGGTTCTCCACGCTCGCGGGCTTCGTCGAGCCGGGCGAGTCGATCGAGCAGGCGGTGGCGCGCGAGGTCTTCGAGGAGGCGGGCGTGACGGTCGGCGAGGTGGAGTACATCGCCAGCCAGCCGTGGCCGTTCCCGTCCAGCCTGATGCTGGGCTTCTTCGCCCGGGCGACGTCCTCGGAGATCAACGTGGACGGCGAGGAGATCCACGAGGCCCGCTGGTTCTCCCGCGAGGACCTGGCCGCGGGCTTCGAGTCGGGCGAGGTGCTGCCGCCGTACGGGATCTCGATCGCCTCGCGGCTGATCGAGCTCTGGTACGGCAAGCCGCTGCCGAAGCCGGGCGACGTGGTCTGAGCCGACCTGAGCCAAGGCGGTTCGGCGGGGCCGGTCCGGCGAGGCCGGGCGCGTCTCCGGCGGCGGAAACGGAAGCGGAACAGCCCCCTCCCGGCGTGCCGGGAGGGGGCTGTTTTCAGCCAGAGAGGCGGGTCAGGCGGCGAGGGCCTGCTTGACCTGGGCCAGGCTCGGGTTGGTCATGACGACCTCGTCGCCGCCGGCCGTCGGGCTGACCCGGACGGTCGGAACGGTCTGGTTGCCGCCGTTGGCCTGCTCGACGAACTTCGCCGACTCCGGGTCCTGCTCGATGTTGATCTCGGTGTACGCGATGCCCTCACGGTCCAGCTGGCTCTTCAGCCGGCGGCAGTAGCCGCACCACGTCGTGCTGTACATCGTCACAGTGCCCTGCATGGCCAGGCGCTCCTCTTGTTCGTTCACTACGTTCGACGGTGGGTGCCGAGGGAGAGAACGTACGACGTCTCCCGGCCATTCCCGCACGCGACCCGTCTCACATTCGTATGACCGCGGCCCCGCGCCTGTGGACAGCCCGCCGCACCGACCCCCTGGAACCTGGCAGCATGGCGGGGTGACAGCAGCAACGCACTCCACTCTCTTCCCGCAGGTCCCCGAGTCGGCCGACGCGGTGCTCGACGGGCTCGACCCGGAGCAGCGCGAGGTCGCCCTGGCCCTGCACGGCCCGGTGTGCGTCCTCGCCGGAGCCGGCACGGGCAAGACGCGCGCCATCACCCACCGCATCGCCTACGGCGTGCGGGCGGGCATCCTCGCGCCCGCCAGCGTGCTCGCCGTCACCTTCACCAACCGGGCCGCCGGCGAGATGCGCGGCCGGCTGCGGCAGCTCGGCGCGGGCGGCGTGCAGGCCCGCACCTTCCACTCCGCCGCCCTCCGCCAGCTCCAGTACTTCTGGCCGAAAGCGGTCGGTGGCGAGCTGCCCCGGCTCCTGGAGCGGAAGGTCCAGCTGGTCGCCGAGTCCGCCGCCCGCTGCCGGATCCGGCTCGACCGGAACGAGCTGCGGGACGTCACGAGCGAGATCGAGTGGGCCAAGGTCACCCAGACCGTGCCCGCCGACTATCCCGCCGCGGTCGCCAAGTCGGTCCGCGACGCCCCGCGCGACCCGGCCGAGATCGGCCAGATCTACGCGATGTACGAGCAGCTCAAGCGCGACCGTGACGTGATCGACTTCGAGGACGTGCTGCTGCTCACGGTCGGCATCCTCCAGGACCGGCACGACATCGCCGACCAGATCCGCCGGCAGTACCAGCACTTCGTCGTGGACGAGTACCAGGACGTGTCCCCGCTGCAGCAGCGGCTGCTCGACCTGTGGCTCGGCGACCGCGACAGCCTGTGCGTGGTCGGCGACGCCAGCCAGACCATCTACTCCTTCACCGGCGCCACCCCCGACCACCTGCTGAACTTCCGCACCCGCCACCCGAACGCCACCGTGGTCAAGCTGGTCCGGGACTACCGCTCCACCCCGCAGGTCGTCCACCTGGCCAACGGGCTGCTCAGCCAGGCCCGCGGCCGCGCCGCCGAGCACCGCCTGGAGCTGGTCTCCCAGCGCGAGGCCGGCCCCGAGCCCGCGTACACGGAGTACGCGGACGAGCCCGCCGAGGCCGAGGGCACCGCCCGCCGCATCCGCGACCTGATCGCCGCCGGCGTCCCGGCCGGCGAGATCGCCGTGCTCTACCGGGTCAACGCCCAGTCGGAGGTCTACGAGCAGGCCCTCGCCGACGCCGGAGTGCCTTATCAGCTGCGCGGCGCCGAGCGCTTCTTCGAGCGCCAGGAGGTCCGCGAGGCGGGCGTCGCGCTGCGCGGCGCCGCACGGGCCGGCGGGAACGACGCACTGCTCGACGACACCGAGGACCTGCCCGCCCAGGTCCGGGCCGTGCTCTCCACCAAGGGCTGGACCACCGAGCCGCCGGCCGGCTCCGGCGCGGTCCGCGACCGCTGGGAGTCGCTCGCCGCACTGGTCCGGCTGGCCGAGGACTTCGCCCGGGCCAAGCCCGGCGCCACCCTGTCCGACCTGGTCGCCGAGCTCGACGAGCGGGCCGCCGCCCAGCACGCGCCCACCGTCCAGGGCGTCACGCTCGCCTCGCTGCACGCGGCCAAGGGCCTGGAGTGGGACGCCGTCTTCCTGGTCGGCCTCACCGAGGGCATGATGCCGATCACCTACGCCAAGACCGACGAGCAGGTCGAGGAGGAGCGGCGCCTGCTCTACGTCGGCGTCACCCGCGCCCGGCTCCACCTGTCGCTGTCCTGGGCGCTCTCGCGCTCGCCCGGCGGCCGGGCGTCGCGTCGCCCCACCCGCTTCCTCAAGGGCCTGCGGCCCGGCTCGGGGCCGCTCGGCGCGGCCGGCTCGGGCGGCGCGGGCGGCGGCATCGACCGGGGCAGCGGCTCCGGACGGCGCAAGCGGCGCGGGCCGGTGCAGTGCCGGGTCTGCGGCGCCACCCTCACCGAGGCCGGTGAGATGAAGCTGATGCGCTGCGAGGACTGCCCCTCCGACATGGACGAGGGCCTGTACGAGCGGCTGCGGGAGTGGCGCTCCGGCCAGGCCCGGGAGCTCGGCCAGCCCGCCTATTGCGTCTTCACCGACAAGACGCTCATGGCGATCGCCGAGCGCGTCCCGTCCTCCGACGGTGAGCTCGCCGCCATCTCCGGCGTGGGCGCCCGCAAGCTGGACCGCTTCGGCGCCGACGTTCTCGCCATCTGCGCAGGTGAGGAGCCCGGAGGAAGCGACGAGGAAGCCTGAGCGAAACTCGTCGGAAAAATAGTTTGCGCCCGCCCCGTCAAGCCCCATAGGTTCTTAACCACGGAAACAGCGGCTTCTTCGAAGCCCTGTCTTCGTGCTGTACTTGTCCAAATGAACATGAGGGTCCGGCTCACCCCGAGCCCTCCGAGACGCCGAGAGGAGGCGATTCCAGTGATCAGCAGCATCAAGAACGTCAAGACCAGCACCGCCAAAATGACCGATCTCTCGGTCGTCTCCGCCTGCACGCTCGGCCTCTCCGCCTCCGCGTCCTCCGCGCTTCTTGGCAGTGGTCTGTCCGGCGCCGGCCTGCCCGTTCTCGGCATGCCCGGTCTGCTGATGGATCGCCCGGAGCGCAATGAGCGACCGACCAAGGCACTGGAAGCAGGAGTGGTGGGCAAGGCCCAGGCCCCGGCCTATGGCTTTGCGGCGACCGCGACCGGTGCCGGCATTCAGCAGACGACGCAGCACCACACGATGTGGGCCTTCCGTGGGCTCGAACCCTGGAGTGATCCAGCCTGATCGACGATCAGGCCGGCGCCTTCAGGGCCGCGGAACCCCATCAGGGATCCGCGGCCCTTCTGTTTGTCCCCGAACGGGGCTGACGGAGCGAGGGGGCCTCGGGACCAGCAGTGACCGGTACCAGCCGAAACCCCGGCCAACAGGCCGGAACCAACAGACGAGGAAGAACACCCGTGCAACTCGAAGCGCACGCCCCGTCCGTACCGCCTTCCGAAACGATCCCCCCGCCCGGCCTCACGGAGGACTCCGCCTTGACCGCCCTCACCCCCCTCACCGCGCTCACCGCGCTCGACGACGCCATCGAGAACCTCGGTGTGCCCGTGCCCTGCCGCTCGTACGACCCCGAGGTCTTCTTCGCCGAGTCCCCGGCCGACGTCGAGTACGCCAAGTCGCTGTGCAAGACCTGTCCGCTCATGGAGGCCTGCCTCGCGGGCGCCAAGGAGCGCCGCGAGCCCTGGGGTGTCTGGGGTGGCGAGCTCTTCGTCCAGGGCGTGGTCGTGGCCCGCAAGCGGCCCCGTGGCCGCCCGCGCAAGAACCCGGTCGCGGCATGAACGCCACCGGAACCATCGACCGCCCCCTCACGCACGATCCCCAGAAGCAGGCCCCGATGACCTCGCCCGCCTTCGAGCCCTCCGGCTCCGCTACTCCAGACGTCTCCACCGCCGGCGCGCACCGCTCGCGTCAGAACAGGACCCGTGAAATGCAACTCATCCCAGAAGCCCTGGCCCGTGCCCATATGCGCGACCGCCTGCGGGAAGCCGACGCGGAACGCCAGGCCGTGCGCCTGGTCGCCGCTCGGCGGATGCAGCGACGCGCCGAGCGCGTGTCGATGCGCGCCCGCCGCGCGCTCGCCATGGCCGTCATGCACTGACCCAGGCACAGATCCCTGACACCGCGGGGGCCGGTCCGAACGGACCGGCCCCCGCGGTGCGTTGCGCCCGCCACGGGCGCTCGTCGGGTTATCGTCACCAAGGTGAACGAAGCCCCCACGGCCGAGCCCCCCGTCGTGTGCGCCCGCTGCGGCAGAACCGCCCCGGAGCTGCCGCTCACCTGGACCTGCTCGGTGGAGAACGGCACCCGCGAGTACTTCTGCGAGGAGTGCGCCCGCGCCAACATCAGGGCCATCGAGGGCCGCCTCGACTCCTCCTGGTGGTGAGCCCGACCCCGACCTGCCAGGCCCTAGGCCTCGTCCGGCTCCTCGGCGGCGAAGCCGGGCAGCCACCGCGCCAGCTCGTCCCGCAGCCGCACCGTCGCGCCCAGCTGGCACAGCACCCCGATCGTGCTCAAGGTCACACGATGGATCAGCAGATACGACGGCGGCAGATTGAGCTGCTTGCCCAACTGGTGGGCGGGAGAGCGAGGATCGGCGATCCGGGCCGCCTGGGCCCGCATCCAGCCGCGGGTGAACACGAACTCCTCCGCCCGGGCCGGCTCGATGATCGGCAGCAGATACTCCAGGACCGCGTCCGGATCGAGCGCGATCGACTTCTTCACGAAGCCCTCCGCGCACAGCAGCGCGTACACCGGCTCGGCCTCGCCGGCCAGCGTCATCCTCAGACAGGTGCCGATCGTCTCCGGCAGCCCGCCCGGCAGCCGGTCCACGGTGCCGAAGTCCAGCACTCCCAGCCGCCAGGACGCCGCCGCACCGGCCTCGTCCCCGTCCTCGCCCGCCGGCCCGGGCAGCAGCCGGAAGTTCCCCGGATGCGGGTCGGCGTGCAGCAGCCCCGTGCGCGCGGGCCCGGAGAACAGGAACCGGGCGAGCAGCTGTCCGGCCCGGTCCCGCTGCTCCTCGGTGCCGTCCGCGATCACCTCCGACAGCGGGATGCCGTCCATCCACTCCGTGACGAGCACCTGCTCGGACTGGTGCACCACCGCCGGCACCACCACGTCCGGGTCGTCCGCGAACTCCTCCGCGTGCGCCCGCTGCGCCTCGGCCTCCAGGCCGTAGTCCAGCTCCTCCGAGACCCGGTCCCGCAGCTCCGTGATCAGCGGCTTGATGTCCATGCCCGGAATCAGCGGCCCCAGCAGCCGGGCGAACCGGCTCAGCTGGGTCAGATCCGACAGCAGCGCCTCGCCGGCTCCCGGATACTGCACCTTCACCGCCACCTCGCGGCCGTCGTGCCACACCGCCCGGTGCACCTGCCCGATCGAGGCGGCGGCCGCCGGCTTGTCCTCGAACTCCAGGAACAGCTCCCGCCATTGCGGGCCGAGCCGCTCCGCCAGCACGCCGTGGACCGTGCGCGTCGGCATCGGCGGCGCGGCCTCCTGGAGTTTGGTGAGCGCCGCCCGATAGGGCCCGGCGATCTCCTCGGGCAGCGCCGACTCGAAGACCGACAGGGCCTGCCCGAACTTCATGGCCCCGCCCTTCAGCTCGCCGAGCACCCTGAACAGCTGCTCGGCGGTGCGCTGCTGGAGCTCCCGCGCGACGATCTCCGCCGACTTCCCGCCGATCCGCTTGCCCAGGCCCCAGGTGGCCCGCCCGGCGAAGCCGAGTGGCAACGCGGCCAACTTGGCGGTCCTGGTGACCGCCTTCCGGGGAAGATCAGACATACGCCCTCCAAGTCCCAGACTGCCGTGCCGCGCAGGCTCGTTACCCCGCCATTGTGTCGTGCACCGCTCGAGCCGCCGTCGCATGCTCCCCCTCCCCGCCGCGCCAGGCCCCGCACGGACACGCCTGGTGCGGCCGGACCGGAGCCGAGCGCCACTCCAGCAGCGGCAGCGAGGCCTCCCAGCGCGCCCCGGTGCTCGACGGCAGATCGCCGTCCAGGAACGTCAGGGCGTGCGCGGCGGCGAGCCCCGCCACCGCCGACGCCAACGCCACGTCGCAGGCGGGCAGCGCGTGCGGCGCGCCGGAACGCCACTGCGCCGGAAGCCGCGGCCAGACCGGCTCCCGCTCCGCCTGCTCCCGCTGCATGCAGCCCGCGCACGCCGTGCCGCCCGGCAGCACCAACGGCCCCACCACCCCGGTGGCCTCGAGGACGCCCGCGTACAGATGGGGCGTGCCGCCGGCGAGCCAGGCCTCGGCCGGCAGCGGATCGGGGACGTAGGCGCCGAGTCCGTCCCGCGGCGTCACCACGACGAGCGAGAGCCCCGGCTCGCCGGTCCCGCCCCGCGGCGGCCGACCGCCCGGCGCCGCGCGCCCCACGAGCTTCCGCGCCGCCACCGCCCTGCGCTCGCCGACCGCCTCGGCCGGCAGCCCGCCCGGCGACACCTCCCACGGTGCGACCGTGCCCGAGTCCAAGATCTCCACCCGTCCCACACCCGCCGCGGACAGCAGCGCCGCCACGGCCGCGCCCACCCGTCCCGCGCCCCGCACCTGCACCCGCAGCGCCCGCCGCGCGGCCAGCGTCCGCGGCGCGCCGTCCGGCTCCCGGTGGACCACCGAGAGCGAGGCCAGGTCCGCGCGCACCGGATCGAGCTCCGCGTCCGCCCGGCCCGGCGGCCCGCCGGGAGGCCCGCCCGGCGGCCGCACCGAGGCGTCCGCGATCAGCCCGGCGGCGGCGAGCCGGCCGAGCAGGGCCTCCAGACGGCCGGCCGGAAGACCGAGGGCCGCCGCCTCGGCCCGCAGCAGCTCCATTCCGCGCGTCCCGTCGAACAGCCCGATCAGACTGCCGGTCGTCGTGTCGACCGGTCCCAGCACCACCGCGTGCGCGGGCGTCACCCCGAACTGCACGTCCCGCATGTTCCGCCAGGCGCGACGCAGCGCCGGCTTCACCATCGGATGCATGACCCACCCCCGTGAACGATCTCGATTCGTCGCTTTTCCGTCCGGGATCAGACTGCCCGTCCGGGACGAGCGGTGCGGAAAGTTGTCCACAGGGACGAGGGATTAATCATTCGAACGGTGCGGGACTTCCCGCGCCGGCAGCGGGTAACGTCGGGGCCGTGCCGGCCGACCCACAACGCAGCGCGACAAGCAGACCGCCCCGCGGCTCGGGGACGAGCGCGGTCGAGGTCCGCAGGAGCTCCCGCCGGAGCCGAACCGTCTCCGCCTACCGCGAGGGCGACCGGACCGTCGTGCTCATCCCGGCCCGGATGTCCGAGGCGGAGGAGCGCCGCTGGGTCACGGTCATGCTGGACAAGCTGGCCGCGCAGGAGAGCAGGAGCGTCCTCGGCGACCGGGAGCTGACCGAGCGCGCCGAGCAGCTCTCCGAGCAGTACTTCGGCGGCCGCGCCCGGCCCACCTCCGTGCGCTGGGTGACCAACCAGAACACCCGCTGGGGCTCCTGCACGCCCTCCGAGGGCAGCATCCGGCTCTCCCACCGTCTGCAGGGCATGCCCGAGTACGTCGTCGACTACGTCCTGTGCCACGAGCTCGCCCACCTCCTCGTCCCCGGCCACGGCCCCCGCTTCTGGCGGCTGCTGGAGGCGTATCCGCGCACCGAACGCGCCCGCGGCTATCTGGAGGGCGTCGCCGCCGCCGGCCGGCTGCCGCACCTGCCGCGCGCCCGCGAGGAGTGAGCGCGCCCGTGCTGCGGTTCTGTACCGAAGACGTACGGGCTTGGTCCGATCTCCGGGACAGCCGTTAGCCTGGCGCGACGCAATGTCGTACTTCCGGGATGGGGGACGGTCGTCACATATGGCCAGGGAATTCCAACGCGGCCACAAGGCCAAGATCAGTGATCTCACGGCAGGGACCGATCTGTACGTGGGCGTGCAGATCGCGGCGCCCGGCCTGACCTTCGACATCAGCTGCTTCGGCCTCGACGCGGACGAGCGGCTCTCCGACGACCGCTACTTCGTCTTCTTCAACCAGCCCAAGTCGCCCGAGGAGTCCATCCAGCTGCTCGGCGCGCAGGCCGGTGACACCGAGTCCTTCCGCGTCACCCTGGACCGCGTCCCGGCGCACATCCACAAGCTGTCCTTCACGGCGACGATCGACGGCGCCGGGCAGATGTCCCAGGTCGGCCCCGGCTGGATCCGGATCGTCGCGGGCGGCGAGGAGGTCGCCCGCTACGCCTTCACCGGCGCGGAGTTCTCCACGGAACGCGCCGTCATGCTCGGCGACTTCTACCTGAAGGACGTGTGGCGCTTCGCGGCCGTCGGACAGGGCTTCGACGGCGGCCTGGAAGCGCTGCTCAAGAACTTCGGCGGCGAGGTCGCCGAGGAGGAGCAGCCCGCCGCCCAGCAGCAGCCGGCCGCCGCGCCCGGTTTCGCCCCGCCCGCCCAGACCGCGGCGCCGCCGGCCTTCGGCGCGCCCGCGGCCCCGGCCGCCCCGGCGCCCACCCCGCCTCCGGCACCCGCCCCGGCGCCGATGCACGCCGCGCCCACCATGGCCGCGCCCCTGGCGCCCCCGGCGCCCGCGCCCGCCCCGGCTCCGGCGCCGCCCGCGCCCACCCCGCCGCCCGCGCCCTACGGCCAGCCCGCCCCGGCACCGTACGGACAGCCGGCCCCCGCCCCGTACGGCCAGGTACCCGGCCAGGCCCCGCCCCACGGCGCGCCCGCCCCGGCCCCCGCGCCCTACGGCCAGCCCGCTCCCGGCCCGTACGGCCAGCAGGCCCCGGCTCCCTACGGCCAGGTCCCGCCGCCCGGCATGCCCCCGCAGGGCATGCCGCCGCAGGGCGTGCCCCAGGGGGTCCCCGCCGCCGGTGCCGGGCTCGCCGCCGCGCTCGCGCCGTACAAGGAGAACGCCACCGGCGCCCGCTGGACGCCGCAGAACCAGCAGCTCGTCCGGGTCGACCTCGCCATGGGCGGCGTGCCCGTCCTCGCCCGCCAGGGCTCCATGGTCATGTACCAGGGCAAGGTCGAGTTCGGTTACAAGGGCGCCGGCTTTGCCGGCCGGATCGTCGGCAACGCCACCGGCCAGGAGATGCAGCTGATGCGGTGCACCGGCCGCGGTCAGGTCTTCCTCGCCGAGAACGGTGCCCATCTGCACCCGATCGAGCTCCAGGGCGACGGCATCTGCGTCTCCGCCGAGAACGTGCTCGCCTTCGACGAGTCGCTGCAGTACGAGGTGCGCCGCATCGACGGCCACGGCATCCCGGGCGGCGCGCTGTTCACCATGCAGTTCCAGGGCACCGGCACGGTCGTCGTGAAGACCCACGGCACGCCGGTCGTGCTGCCCGTCACCCCGACCACCTTCGCCGACTGCAACGCCGTCGTCGCCTGGTCGGCCGCCTCCCAGGTCATCCTCTCCAGCCAGGTCAGGCTGCGCCGCAACGCCTATCCGGGCCACAGCGGCGAGACCGTCAACCTCCAGTTCCGGGGCGCTCCCGGCAACTTCATCGTCGTTCAGCCCTACGAGGTCTGAGGGAGCCCGGAACCATGAACCAGCAACTCGCGGGCTACGCCCCGACCCCCGTCACGGCCCGCATGGAGAACCACGGCCGCTCCATGCTCAAGGTCGCCATGGCCACCGGCCAGGACCTGTACGCGCGCACCGGCTCGATGGTCGCCTACGAGGGCTTCGTCTCCTACGAGCCCAACCCGCCGGCCGTCCGCCAGATCGCCCACCAGTGGGCCACCGGCGAAGGCGCGCCGATCATGAAGTGCTCCGGCGACGGACTGCTCTACCTCGCCGACTACGGCGCCGACGTCGTCGTCATCAACCTCAACAACGACTCCCTCTCCGTGAACGGCACCAACGTCCTCGCCTTCGACGCCCACCTCCAGTGGGGCGTCGAGCGGGTCAAGGGCCTCGCCAAGTTCGCCGGCCAGGGCCTGTTCAACGTGCAGATCGCGGGCACCGGCTGGGTCGCGATCACCTCGCGCGGCACGCCGATCGTCGTCGACTGCGGCCGCGGCGAGGACGAGACCTACGTCGACCCCGACGCGCTCGTCGCCTGGTCGCCCACCCTCAAGGTCAAGGGCAAGCGCAGCTTCAAGGCCGGCTCGCTGATCGGCCGGGGCAGCGGAGAGGCCTATCAGATGGGCTTCTCGGGCCAGGGCATCGTCGTCGTACAGCCGAGCGAGGACAGCACCGACCGCCTGCGGGCCCGGGGCTGAGGGGGAGCGAGAACACACCATGCAGAGCCCGCTTTTCAACTACGCCGAACAGCAGAGCCAGGAGCGCTACGTCGTCCAGAACCCGCAGCTGCTGCGGGTCGCCCTCGGCGGCCAGGACGACATCCTGGCCCGCAAGGGCGCGATGGTCGCCTACCAGGGCCTGATCGACTTCGACGGCGAGTACCAGACCCCCAACCAGCGCCGGGCCCGCGCCCGCACCGGCGAGGGCCTCGACCTGATGCGCTGCTCCGGCCAGGGCACGGTCTACTTCGCCAACCTCGCCCAGTACATCCACGTCGTCGACATCGAGCCGGAGGGCATGACCGTCGACAGCGCCTACGTCCTGGCGCTCGACTCGAGCCTCCACACCGAGGTCATCGCCGTCGACAGCCAGTACGGCGTCTCCGGCACCGGCAAGTACCAGCTCAACATCTCCGGCCGCGGCAAGGTCGCCCTGATGACCTCGGGCCAGCCGCTGATGCTGCAGGTCACGCCCGACAAGTACGTCAGCGCGGACGCGGACGCCATCGTCGCCTGGTCCACCGGGCTCAGGGTCCAGATGCAGGCCCAGACGCACAACGCGTCCGTACGCCGCCGCCGCGGCAGCACCGGCGAGGGCTGGGAGCTCAGCTTCCTCGGGCAGGGCTTCGCCCTGGTGCAGCCCAGCGAGGTCATGCCGCCGCAGAACGCCGCCCTCGGCCAGGGCATCGCCGCCCAGTACGGCGTCGGCCAGCACGGCGCCCACGCCCAGAACCAGAACAACGCCTGGAACTGAGCGCCCGGCACCGAGCACGGATGAGGGGCGGCCTCCGTGGAGGCCGCCCCTCACGCGTCGGTGTACGCGTCGGTGTACGCGTCGGTCACAGACGGGCGCGGGCGCTCTCCAGGAGCCGCACCACCGAGGCGTCGGCCACGCCGGCCACCTCGTCGTACCCGTACCAGCGCAGGTCCAGCGACTCGTCGCTGATCTCCGCCACCGCGCCGTCCGGCGCCAGCGCCGCGTACTGCACGTCCAGGTGCCAGTGGCACGGCGCCGGGATCGGGTGCCGGTCCAGCCGGACCGGGCCGCCCGGCAGCAGCGACAGACCGGAGATCCCGGACTCCTCCGTGGCCTCGCGCAGCGCGGCGGCCTCGAGCGTCGGGTCGCCCGGCTCGCAGTGGCCACCCATCTGCAGCCACATGCCCAGCTTCCGGTGCAGGGTCAGGAGCACCCGCTCCCGGGACGGATCGATCACCAGCGCGCTGCTGGTGAGGTGACCCGCCCGGCAGGGCTTGTACATGCCGTCCTCATGAGCTGCCAGGTGCTCGAGATAGACGTCCCGGAGCTCCGGCTGGTCCTCGTACTCCTTCAGCACCAGGACCGCGTCGTCGTACAGGCTCACTCCTTGTCGCCCTCGCCCTTGGAGTCGTCCGAGCCGCCCGAGCCGCCGGAGCCGTCCAAGTCGCGGGAGCCGCCGGAGTCGCCGCGCGCGGCCTCGCCGAGCATCTTGTCCAGCTCCGAGAAGTCCAGGTGCTCGCGGTGCACGAAGCCGTCCGGGTCGTCCAGGTCGGTCGCCGTCGGCAGCATGTCCGGGTGCTCCCACAGGCCGTCCCGGCCGTCCACGCCGCGCGCGTCGGTCAGCGACGCCCACAGCCGCGAGGCGTCGCGCAGCCGGCGCGGACGCAGCTCGAGGCCGATCAGGGTGGCGAAGGTCTGCTCCGCGGGACCGCCCGTCGCCCGGCGCCGGCGCAGCGTCTCGCGCAGCGCGTCCGCCGAGGTCAGCCGGGTCTTCGCGGCCTCGTGCACCACCGCGTCCACCCAGCCCTCGACCAGGGCGAGCGCCGTCTCCAGACGGGCCAGGGCCGCCTTCTGCTCCGGCGTGTCCTCCGGCTGGAACATGCCCTGCTGGAGCGCCTCCTGCAGCTGCTCGGGGTGGCTCGGGTCCAGCTGGCCCACCGCCTCCTCCAGCTTGGAGGTGTCGACCTTGATGCCCCGGGCGTAGCCCTCGACCGCGCCGAACAGGTGCGAGCGCAGCCACGGCACGTGCGCGAAGAGCCGCTGGTGGGCGGCCTCGCGCAGGGCCAGATAGAGCCGGACCTCGTCGGACGGGACACCCAGGTCCTTGCCGAAGGACTCGACGTTCAGCGGCAGCAGCGCCGCCTTGCCGGCCGGGCCGAGCGGCAGACCGACGTCCGTCGACCCCACGACCTCGCCCGCGAGCACGCCCACGGCCTGGCCGATCTGCTGGCCGAACATGGCGCCGCCCATGGAGCGCATCATGCCGATCAGCGGGCCCGCCATGGCCTGCATCTCCTCGGGCAGTACGTCACCCATGGCCGCGCCGACCCGCTCGGCGACCGGGTCGACAAGCTGCTGCCACGCGGGCAGCGTCGCCTCGACCCACTCGGCGCGGCTCCACGCCACGGCCGTGCTCGCGCCGGACGGCAGGGAGGTCACCTGGTCGAGCCACAGGTCGGCAAGCCGCACCGCCTCCTCGACCGCGGCCTTCTCCGCCGGGCCGACGCTCGCGTCCTTGGTGCCGTCCGCCGTGCCCTGGGCGACGACCTGGCGCGCGATCTGCTTGGCCATGTCCCAGTTGACCGGCCCGCCCTCGTAGCTGAGCATCTGGCCCAGCTGCTGGAAGGCCGCTCCCAGGTCCTGGGGATTGAGCGAGCCGAACATCGCGGCGAAAGGATTGTCCGCGCCGCCCTGGCCGCCGCTCATGCCCGGCAGACCGCCGAAGCCGAACGGGTTCGCCCCGAACGGGTTCGCGCCGCCCTGGCCACCGGACCCCTGGCCACCTCCGGCGGGGTCCTTCTTCTTGCCCTCGTCGCCGTTGTCCGGCTCCTCCGGCGGAAGGCCGAATCCGAATGGGGTGTCACTCACAGGTTTCCTCGGCTCGTCAGGCCGCCGGCTTCCTGCCGACGGCGGGCTCTCGGCTCGGCTCGCCTCCCCGACTCCACACCACCAGCGTAGACATCCGCACCGGATCCGGGCTCGGTGCTCCGCCGGGCCGTGGCCTGCGGCAGGATGGACGCCACCTGGTACGTACGCGTCATTCGGGTACGTACTGAAGTCAACCGCTGGAGACGCCCGGTGAGTTCCCCAGATCCTCAGGTTCGCGCAGCGCGAAACCCGTCAACCAGGTCCGCCGCGCGCGGCCCCGTCGTCGCGGTCACCGGTGCCGCGTCCGGCGTCGGCGACCTGCTGACCCGGCGCCTCGCCGAGTCCGCGGAGGTCAAGCAGGTCATCGCCATCGACGAGCGCCGGGGCGAGGTCCCGGAGGCGCAGTGGCACATCCTCGACGTCCGCGACCCGGCCATCGCCGAGAAGCTGCGCGGCGCGGACGTCGTGGTGCACCTCGCGGTCGACCTCGACCTGGAGACCGACTCCGCCGCCCGTACGGCCTACAACGTCCGCGGCACGCAGACCGTCCTCACGGCCGCCGCCGCGGCCGGCGTGCACCGGGTGGTCCTGTGCACCTCGGCGATGGTCTACGGCGCGCTGCCCGACAACGACATCCCGCTCTCCGAGGACGCCGAGCTGCGCGCCACCGCCGAGGCCACCGGCGTCGGCGACCTCCTGGAGATCGAGCGGCTCGCACGCCGCGCGCCGCGGGCCCATCCCGGGCTCAACGTGACGGTGGTCCGGCCCGCGGTCCTGGTCGGCGGCACGGACACGGCGCTGACCCGCTACTTCGAGTCGCCCCGGCTGCTCGTCGTCGCCGGTTCCCGCCCCACCTGGCAGTTCTGCCACGTCGAGGACCTGGTCAGCGCGCTGGAGTACGCGGCCCTGGAGAAGGTCGACGGCGAGTTCGCGGTCGGCTGCGACGGCTGGCTCGAGCAGGAGGAGGTCGAGGAGCTGTCCGGGATCCGGCGCATGGAGCTGCCCTCGGCCGTCGCCCTGGGCGCGGCGGCCCGGCTGCACCGGATCGGCCTCACGCCGTCCCCGGCGGGCGACCTCGCCTACACCATGCACCCGTGGGTGGTCAGCGTCGGCCGGCTGCACGACGCGGGCTGGCGGCCCCGGTGGACCAACGAGGAGGTGCTCGCCGCGCTCCTGGAGGAGGTCGAGGGCCGGCACACGGTCGCCGGCCGCCGGCTCGGCCGCAAGGACGCCACGGCGGCGGGCGCGGCGGGCGCGACGGTGGCGCTGCTCGGCACGGCGGCGCTGGTCCGGCAGATGCGGAAGCGGCGGGGCCTGTAGGACCCTCCTACGGAGGGTCCCGAGCCACCGGCGGAAAGCGCTATTCCGCCGTGTCCGTGCCGTGCGGCACGATGGAGGCATGGCAGACAGGCATGACCACCCCGGCGAGCGGGTCGCGGACGAACCGATCAAGCTGCTCGCGATCCGTGACACCCCGCTCTCGGTCGACGAGGTCTTCCGCGCCGTCGGCGACGACGCGGCGGGCGGCACGACGCTGTTCGTGGGCACGGTGCGCAACCACGACGGCGGCGCCGACGTCGACGCGCTCGGCTACTCCTGCCACCCCACGGCCGAGGCGGAGCTGCGCCGCGTCGCCGAGAAGGTCGTGGCGAACTACCCGGTCCGCGCCCTGGCGGCGGTCCACCGTGTGGGTGACCTCCATGTGGGCGACCTCGCCGTGGTCGTGGCCGTCTCCTGCCCGCACCGCGGCGAGGCCTTCGAGGCCTGCCGCAAGCTGATCGACGACCTCAAGCACGAGGTCCCGATCTGGAAGCACCAGACCTTCTCGGACGGCACCGAGGAGTGGGTCGGCGCCTGCTGAACCTCCGCTCCGAGCTGGGGGTCCCCCCGGCCGAAGGCTGGGGGAGGGTCGGCGCCTGCTGAACGTCCGCTCCGATCGGGAGCGGTCGTAGCACGAGGACGCGCAAGCAGCCACGCCGACGTGCTGTAGCCGAACGCCCCGATTTGCGTAACCGACCCCCAGGCGTGAGCGTTGGTCTCGCGGATGAATAATCTGCTGATCCACTCACTGGGGACCATTGGGGATGGGAGGTCGGAATGGCAGCGCTGGCCTGGTTGTTGATTCCGCTTTTCGCCGTCGTCGGCGCGGCGATATGGGGAAGCTGGGCGCAACGGAACAAGACCATCGGGGACGTCGCCGAGCTCGCGGGCTACGCGCGGTTCCGGGACGCCATGGAGCGGTCCCACGCCACCACACCCGTCACGGCCGTCGCGGTCGCTCCCGCCGCCTCCGTTTCGGCCCGCGCGGAGCACGAGACGCCGCATCCCGCCTCCGCCGCGACGCCGACCACCGGCTGACCGCCGGCCCGCCGGCCGGCCAGGTCCGCCGGGCCCGCGGGGCGCCTCGTACGGACCGCCCCGGGGGTGCACTCACAGGCCCGTCCCGTACTGTCGTTCCATGCCACGCCGCACCGCGACGATGCTCGCCTCCACCCTGGTCCTGATCACGCTGCTCTGTGTCGGCGTCCTCATCCCGGTGCCCTACGCGGAGATGAGCCCCGGCCCGACGGTGAACACCCTGGGTGACGCGCGCGGCGAGCCGGTCCTGCAGATCTCGGGACACCAGACCTACCCGACGTCCGGACACCTCAACATGACGACGGTCCGGGTCACCGGCGCGGACTACAAGATGAACGCGGTCGAGGCCGTCTACGGCTGGCTCGCCCACGACAACGTCGTGGTCCCGCACGACACGCTCTACCCGGACGGCAAGACCGAGGAGCAGTCGAGCCAGGAGAACGCCGAGGAGTTCAGCCAGTCCCAGGAGAGCGCCAAGGTCGCGGCCCTGAAGGAGCTGAACATCCCGGTGACCACCCGGGTCGTCGTCGCCACCGTCGTCAAGGGCACGCCCGCCGAGGGCAGGCTGCACGCGGGCGACGTCATCCGCGCGGTGGACGGCGTGGCGGTCAAGGAGCCCGGCGACGTGGCCAAGCTGGTCACCAAGCGGAAGCCGGGCCAGGACGTCGCCTTCACGATCGTCCCGGCCCAGGAGGCCGCCGCCGCGGAGAAGGCCCACAAGGACGCCACCACGACCCGGCGGGTGGTCATCACGACCACGAAGTCGCAGGAGGGCGACCGGGCCATCGTCGGCATCCAGGCCGGCACCGACCACGTCTTCCCGTTCACGATCGACATCAAGCTGGCCGACGTCGGCGGCCCCAGCGCCGGCCTGATGTTCGCGCTCGGCATCGTCGACAAGCTGACGCCCGAGTCGCTGACCGACGGCAAGTTCATCGCCGGCACGGGCACCATCGACGACAAGGGCAAGGTCGGCCCGATCGGCGGCATCGAGATGAAGCTGGTCGGCGCGCGCAAGGCGGGCGCCGAGTACTTCCTCACCCCGGCCGAGAACTGCGCGGCCGCGGCCGCCGACACCCCGAGCGGCCTCACCCTGATCAAGGTGGACACCATCGACGACGCGACGAAGTCGCTCGAGAAGCTCCGCAAGGGCGACACCGCGTCCCTGCCCAGCTGCTCCAAGAGCTGAGACGCGGCAGGGGGCGCCCTGGAGCGCCCCCTGCCCACGCCTTCGCGACCTCAGGCCGCGAACGGCCTCAGGCCTCGAACGTCGCCGCCAGCGCGTCCGCGAGTCCCGGCACCAGGTCCGGCCCGGTCAGCACCTCGCTCGGCGAGTCCTTCTCCCGCAGCCGGATCGCGGCCTCGCGCGCCCCGTCCCGCAGCACCGCGACGGTCATCCTGACCTCCTGCCGGTCCGGGTGCCGGGCCACCCACTTGCTGAGCCCGGCCTCGTCCAGGCCCTTGGGCACGGCGGCCTCGGCCGACGGCGGCAGCATCAGCCGCTCGACCGTGAGCGCGCAGCCGGCCACGGCGTCGGGCCAGGCGATCGTGCCGAGGAACTCGTCGAGCGGCTTGCCCGCCGGCAGCTCCTCCTGCTCGATGGGCGTGTACGCCGTGGCGGCGTCGTCGCCGGTGGCGCCGAGACGGCCGCCGAGCGAGGGCGCCTGGGCGCGCAGACGGGCGGTGTCGACCAGGGCGAAGAGCCGGGCGGGGCGGTCCCAGCCGAGGCCCGACGCGTACTCGTCGATCTCGAGCACGGCGCGGGTGAGAGGACTCGCGGCCATCGGGGGGCCGGAGGGGGAAACGTTGGACATGGACAACATCCTGCCTCCTCTTCCCCGGAAGACGGGAACTAGGTAAAGCCTCAGTAAGTTGCATCAGTGGGCTCTACGATCGCGGAGCCTGCTTATCGACGCATACGACGCATCAACCTCGAGGGGCGCACGTTGGCTTTCCAGATGCCGGACCGCGGAGGCGGCACAGGTCCTTCCGGGCCAAGGATCAGAGTCGGCCGGCCGTCCCGGCGCGCCCGTACGCTGCTGATGACGCTGGGCGTCCTCGCCGTCCTCGCCATGGTGTTCGTGATGTTCGCCGGGTTCTGGACGGACTGGCTCTGGTACCGCTCGGTGAAGTACCAGTCGGTGTTCACCACCACCCTGTGGACCAAGATCGGCCTCTTCCTGGTCTTCGGCCTGCTCATGGCGCTGGCCGTCGGCCTGAACATCTGGCTCGCGTACCGGCTGCGGCCGCCGCTGAGCGCGATGTCGATGGAACAGCAGAGTCTCGACCGCTACCGCACGGGCCTCGCGCCCTTCCGGAAGTGGGTGCTGCTCGCCGTCACCGCGCTGGTCGGCCTGATCGCCGGCGCCTCCGCCTCCGGGCAGTGGCGGACCTGGCTGATGTGGGTGAACGGGGTCTCCTTCGGTGAGAAGGACCCGCAGTTCCAGCTGGACGTGGCCTTCTACGCCTTCGACCTGCCCTGGTACCGCTTCCTGCTGGCCTTCGGCTTCGCGGCCACGATCCTGTCGCTGATCGCCGCCGCGCTGACCCACTACCTCTACGGCGGGCTGCGGATCACCAGCCCGGGCGCGCGGGCCACCGCCGCCGCCACCGGCCACCTGTCGGTGCTGCTCGGCGTGTTCGTGACGCTCAAGGCCGTCGCGTACTGGCTCGACCGGTACGGCCTGGCCGTGAAGTCCAGCGACTTCAAGGCCACCGGCAACTGGACCGGCCTGCGCTACGTGGACGCCAACGCCTATCTGCCGGCGAAGACGATCCTGTTCTGCATCGCGGTGATCTGCGCGGTGCTGTTCTTCGCGACGCTGTGGCGGCGCACCTGGCAGCTGCCGGTGATCGGCTTCGGTCTGATGGTGCTGTCGGCGATCCTGATCGGCGGCCTGTACCCGGCCATCGTGCAGAAGTTCCAGGTCCAGCCGAACGAGCAGGCCAAGGAAGCGCCGTACATCCAGAAGAACATCGACGCGACCCGCAAGGCCTACGACATCGACTCGACCAAGCCGGAGGACTACTCGGGCAAGTCGACGGTCAAGGACAAGAACCAGCTGCGCGGCGACGCGGACACGGCGGCCAGCTACCGGCTGATCGACCCGAACATCGTCTCGCCGACCTTCCAGCAGCTGGAGCAGAAGCGGAAGTACTACCAGTTCCCGCTGACCCTCGACGTCGACCGCTACCAGGGCAAGGACACCGTCGTCGGTCTGCGTGAGCTCAACATCCGCGGCATCCCGAAGCGGAACTGGATCAACGACCACTTCACCTACACCCACGGCTACGGCGCGATCATGGCCATGGGGACGCAGACGGACGCCAACGGCTCCCCGGTCTTCACCGAGCAGGGGCTGCCGACGACGGGCAACCTCGGCCCGTACGAGCAGCGCGTCTACTACGGCGAGAAGACCGACCAGTACTCGATCGTCGGCGGGCCCCAGAAGGAGCTCGACTACGAGGAGAACGGCGAGAAGACCACCAGCTACGCGGGCAAGAGCGGGGTCAGCCTCTCCAACACCTTCAACCGGGCGGCGTACGCGGTCGCCTTCAGCGAGCCGCAGATCCTCTACTCGGGCGCCATCGGCGACGGCTCGCGGATCCTGTACAACCGCACTCCCAAGGAGCGGGTCGAGGCGGTCGCGCCCTGGCTGACGATCGACGGCGACGCCTACCCGGCGGTCGTGGACGGCCGCATCCAGTGGATCGTCGACGCCTACACCACCACCAACGGCTACCCGTACGCCTCGCGCACCACGCTCGGCGACACCACGGCCGACTCCCTGACGGTCGGCAACCAGCAGCGCGCGGTGGTCGCCCAGCAGAACCAGGTCAACTACATCCGCAACTCGGTGAAGGCCACCGTCGACGCCTACGACGGCACGGTGAACCTCTACCAGTGGGACACGAAGGACCCGGTCCTCAAGACCTGGATGAAGGCGTTCCCGGGCACGGTCAAGGACCGTTCGCAGATCGACGCGGACCTCATGAAGCACCTGCGCTACCCGCAGGACATGTTCAAGGTCCAGCGCGAGCTGCTCACCCGCTACCACGTCCAGGACCCGGCGCAGTTCTACAGCGGCTCGGACGCCTGGCAGGTGCCGGACGACCCGACCAACAAGGACGGCAACGCGGTCCCGCCGTACTACCTGAGCATGAAGATGCCCGGGGACACGGCGGAGAAGTTCTCGCTGACGACGACGTTCACGCCCAACGGGCGGCCCAACCTGGGCGGCTTCATGGCGGTGGACGCCGACGCCGGCAGCAAGGACTACGGAAAGATAAGGCTGCTCCGCGTCGGCGAGGACGTGCCGGGACCCGAGCAGGTGCAGAACAAGCTCAACGGCCTTCCGTCGGTGGCCCAGTTCGTCCGTGACATGAAGGGCGCCGACTCCGACATCCAGTACGGCAACCTGCTCACGGTGCCGCTGGACGGCGGCTTCCTGTACGTCGAGCCGGTGTACGCCCAGGGCCGCAACGCGCACTATCCGCTGCTGAAGAAGGTGGCGGTGTCCTACGTGGACGCGGACCAGCCGGGCGGCGACACCACCAAGGACACCACGGTGTTCGAGAACAGCCTCACGGAGGCGCTGAACGCCGTCTTCGGCGTCAAGGGCACGGCCCCGCCGACGACCCAGCCGCCGGGCACCACCAAGCCGCCGACGCCGACGACGAACGACGCCGCGCTGAAGCAGGCCATCGCCGACGCGCAGAAGGCGTTCGACGACGGTGAGGCGGCGCTGCAGAAGGGCGACTGGGCGGCGTACGGCAAGGCCCAGGACGCCCTGGACGAGGCGCTCAGGAGGGCGGCGGACGCGGGAGCGAAGCTCCAGACGCCGGCCCCCGGGACGCCGCCCGCCAAGCCGGGCCCGGGGACCCCGTCCGCCAGGCCGGCCCCGAGCGCGAGTCCCGGCGGCTGATCCGTCGCCAAGGCATCACCCCGCGTCGTGATACGGTGGCGTAGCCGACGCGGGGTGGAGCAGCTCGGTAGCTCGCTGGGCTCATAACCCAGAGGTCGCAGGTTCAAATCCTGTCCCCGCTACTGAAGACGAGGGCCCGGATCCAGCTGGATTCGGGCCCTCGTCGTGTGCCCGGACACGCGACGCGCCCCGAAGAGCGGTGGGGAGGGGGCGAGTTGGGGTGACTCGTGTTTGACTTATCTCTCTGTGGGCATGTCGACAAAACGCTGAAGTGACCTCACTGGCTGCGATATACCAGGTGTACGCGGGTTGCGGGTGGTGCGACGATGGTATTTATGGGGGACAGGGCAACTCTGTTGGAGACAGGGCGGTTTGTGCAGCGGCATGCCGGAAACGCCGCAGACGAGATCATCGAGGCCGCGGGGGCCGTCGATGCGGCCGTCGACACCACCACCGAGAACGAGACCGACGCCGAGACCGAGGCCCGCCACCGGCGTGCCGCCGAGAGCGGGGACGCCGCGGGGATGAGCGTCCTCGGCGCGCTGCTGCTGCGCCGCGGGGACCTGGACGGCGCCGAGCCGTATCTGCGCGGGGCCGCCGCCCAGGGCGACCGCGCCGCCGCGAACAACCTGGGCGTCCTGCTGCACCAGCGCGGCTATCCCGAGGAGGCCGCCGGCTGGTGGCGCGTCGCCGCCGTCGCGGGCTCCGCGCCGGCCGCGCACGCGCTGGGCCGCCACCACCGCGAGCGGGGCGACGAGCCCGCCGCCGAGTACTGGCTGCGCCAGTCCGCCGAGCAGGGCCACGCGCTGGGCGCCTACGCCCTCGCCGATCTCCTGGAGCACCGCAGTGACGTCGGCGCCGAGCGCTGGCTGCGGGCCGCCGCCGAACAGGGCCACCGCGAGGCCGCCTACCGGCTCGCCCTCGCCCTGGAGCGGCGGGCGACCGAGCCGGCCCGCGGCCCGCACGCCTACGACACCGGCACCGGCCTGCGCACCGCGCCGTCCGGCACCGGAGCCGCCCGCCCGGCCGTCGACGCCGTCCTCGCGGCGCCCACCCGCGGCGGCCCCGGCCTCGCGTCCGGTACGGGCACGGGCCCGGGCGCCCGCACGCGTACGGGCTCCGCGGCCGGCCCCGGCGCCCGCACCGGCACGCGGACCGGCACCGGTACCGAAGCCGCCGAGCAGCCGACCGGGCCCCAGGACGGGCTCTCCGAGGCCGAGCAGTGGTTCCGGCAGGCCGCCGCGCGCGGCCACCGGCGGGCCGCGCTGCACCTCGGCGCGATCCTGGAGAAGCGGGGCGACCTGAAGGAGGCCGGCCGCTGGTACCTCACCTCCGCCAAGGACGGTGAGGCCAAGGCCGCCTGCGCGCTCGGGTTCCTGCTGCGCGACGCGGGCGACGAGGAGAGCGCCGCCGTGTGGTGGCTGCGGGCCGCCCAGGACGGCGACGGCAACGCCGCCAACGCGCTCGGCGCTCTGCACGCCGCCCGCGGCGAGCAGCAGACCGCCGAGCGCTGGTACCGCGCTGCCATGGACGCGGGCGACGTCAACGGCGCGTACAACCTCGGGCTGCTCTGCGCCGCCCAGGAGCGGATCACCCAGGCCGAGCAGTGGTACCGCCGGGCCGCCTACGCCGGCCACCGCGAGGCCGCCAACGCGCTCGCCGTGCTGCTGCTGCAGGCCGGCGACGCGAACGGCGCCGAGCCGTGGTTCTCCAAGGCCGCCGAGGCCGGCAGCGTCGACGCCGCCTTCAACCTCGGCATCCTGCACGCCGGCCGTGACGACGACCGCACCGCCCTGACCTGGTACGAGCGCGCCGCGGCCGCCGGGCACACGGAGGCCGCCCTGCAGGTCGGCATCGCCTATCTGCGCGACGGCGACGAGCAGGGCGCGGAGCGCCATCTGCGGTGCGCGGCGGGTGGCGGCAGCGCCGAGGCCGCCTACCGGCTCGCCACCGTCCTCGACGCGCGCCGCCCCGACCCGGGCCCGCCCGCGCTCGGCGCACCGCGCGAGGAGAAGAGCGAGTGCGAGGAGTGGTACGAGCGGGCGGCCGAGCAGGGCCACCGCCGTGCCCAGGTGCGGGTCGGCATGCTCGCCGCCGCCCGCGGCGACGTGGCCGAGGCGGCCCGCTGGTACCGGGAGGCGGCCGAGGCCGGCTCCCGCAACGGCGCCTTCAACCTGGGGCTGCTGCTCGCCCGCGAGGGCGCGGAGCGCGAGGCGGCCCTCTGGTGGACCCGCGCCGCCCACGCCGGTCACGGCCGGGCCGCGCTCCGGCTCGGCCTGCTCGCGGCGCGCCGCGGTGAACTCACCGAAGGGCGCCGCTGGTGCGCCCGCGCGGTCGAGCTCGGCCCCGCGGAGGTGGCGGAGCGGGCGGCGCGGCTGAGCGAGGCACTGCACCAGGAGCTCACCGCCTAATCGATTTGCGCTGCTCGGAGGGCTCCCGTAAGGTTGGGTTCACCGACGCGGGGTGGAGCAGCTCGGTAGCTCGCTGGGCTCATAACCCAGAGGTCGCAGGTTCAAATCCTGTCCCCGCTACTCAGTAGCACGAAGGCCCGGATCCGGAAGCGGATCCGGGCCTTCGTCGTTCCCGCGCATGCGCGCGGGCGCACGAGAAGGCCCCCACCGATCCGCCGATGGGGGCCTTCTCGTAGGTGCTGGGCCGTGGGCCGTCAGGCGGAGGCCGCGCAGCTGGGGCAGATGCCGCGGTAGGTGACCTCGACGTCCGAGACCGTGAAGCCGAAGCGCTCCGAGTCGGGCAGGTCGGCCAGCGGGTTGCCGGCCGGGTGGACGTCGCGGATCGCGCCGCAGCGGGCGCAGACCAGGTGCTGGTGCGGCCGGTGCGCGTTCGGGTCGTACCGCTTGGCACGGCCGTCCGTCGCGACCTCCATCACCTCGCCGAGCGTCACCATCTCGCCCAGCGTGTTGTAGACGGTCGCCCGGGAGATCTCGGGCAGCCGCTCCACGGCGCGGGCGTGGACCTCGTCGGCGGTCAGGTGCACATGGTCCCCGTCGAGCACCTCGGCCACGACACGGCGCTGCGCGGTCATCCGCCAGCCGCGGCCGCGCAGTCGTTCCAACAGGTCACTCATGAGGGTCAGGGTAACAGTCGCCCTCGAAGAGCCACGAACCCGTGTGAGGTTGGATGAGGACTTGACTTGGATTATGTCCAGAGTAGGATCGCTGCGATCGCGCGACGATCGCAGACTTCGGCGGGCGGCTCGACGGCCGTGGTCCAGGCCCTTCCCGGCCGACGGGAGGCGCCGCCGGAGAGGTGGAGGGCCGGGCCTCCGTATCCGTACGGAGGCCCGGCCCTCCCGTATGCCCTCAGGCGGCGCTGTGCACCGGCAGCCAGCAGCGGATGATGTCGCGTACGGAGACGATGCCGACCGGCCCGTGGTCGTCGAGGACCACCAGGTGGCGGAAGCCGCCGCGGGTCATCGCGTCCGCGGCCTCCTCCAGGGTCCAGGTCGGGGCGGCGAAGACGACGTCCCGGGTGGTGTGGGCGTCGGCGGTCTCGTGGTCGGGATTGCGGTCGGCGCCCAGGGCGTTGAGGATGTCGCGCTCGGTGAGGATGCCGAATCCGCCGGAGTCGCCGTCCTGGACGACGGCGGCGCCCACGCGGCGCGCCGACATCAGTCGGGCCGCCTGGCGGAGGGTATGGGCCGGGCCGATGGTGAGGACCACCGTGCTCATGGCGTCACGGACGAGCATGGAGGGGACCACCTCCTGTTCGATGACTTCGAGAACTCTTTCACAAGTTCACAAGTGAGCGGAGTCTCAGAGTGGCACCGGGGGAGAGGGGCGACAAGGGGGCGCGCGAAGCGCCCCCGGGAGCGCTGAGGGGCGGTCAGTCCTCCGTGGTGGTGCGCTGGTTGAGGTAACTCAGCAGTTCTCCGTGCAGCAGTCCGTTCGACGCCGCCGCGTTCCCGCTGTGCGGGCCGTGCCGCCCGTCGAGGCCGGTGAACGTGCCGCCCGCCTCCTGCACCACGACGGCCGTGGCCGCCATGTCCCACAGCGACAGCTCCGGCTCGGCGCACAGGTCGACCGAGCCCTCGGCGACCATCATGTACGGCCAGAAGTCGCCGTACGCCCGGGTCCGCCAGCACGCGCGCGTGAGGTCCAGGAAGCCGTCGAGCCGGCCCCGCTCCTCCCAGCCGCTGAGGCTCGAGTACGCGAACGAGGCGTCCTCCAGGCGGCCCACCTTCGACACCCCGATCCGGGTCGCCGACGCCAGGCTGCGGCCCGTGTAGGCGCCGAGCCCCTTCGCCGCCCACCAGCGGCGGCCGAGCGCCGGCGCGGACACGACGCCGACCACCGGCTGGAAACCGGTGTCCCCGGCCTCCATCAGCGCGATCAGGGTCGCCCACACCGGCACGCCACGGACGTAGTTCTTGGTGCCGTCGATCGGGTCGATCACCCAGCGGCGCGGGCCCGTGCCCTCCACGCCGTACTCCTCGCCGAGGATCGCGTCGCGCGGCCTGGCGCGCTGCAACTGCCCGCGGATCAGCTCCTCCGCGGCCTTGTCGGCCTCGCTCACCGGAGTCATGTCGGGCTTCGTCTCGACCTTCAGGTCGAGCGCCTGGAACCGGTCCATGGTGGCCGCGTCCGCGGCATCCGCGAGGACATGGGCGAGACGCAGATCGTCGTGGTAATCGGCCATGGTCGAAACTCTATCCCCCGGACGGGGATCGACCGGCGGCGACCCTTGACAGTGCGTGGTCGCGCGTCAACGCTGAGCGCAGAACCGAACCGGCTGGGAGGCGAGGATGCCGACTGCCCGTAAGCCACCGAAGCCGCCGACTGCCCGCGAGGCCCTGCTCGACGCGGCCCTCGCGGCCCTCGGCCGCCTGCCCTGGTCCGCCGTGCGGATGGTGGACGTCGCCGCCGCCGCCCGGGTCTCCCGGCAGACGCTCTACAACGAGTTCGGCAGCAAGGAAGGGCTCGCCAGAGCCCTCGTCCGCCGCGAGGCCGACCTCTATCTGCGCGGGGTCGAGGCCGCGCTCGCCGAGCCGGGACCGCCCGCCCGCCGCCTGGTCGCCGTCGCCGAGTGGACCGTCGCCGCGGCCGGCGCCCGGCCCGTGCTGCGCGCCCTGCTCACCGGCGCCTGGGGCGAACGCCTTCCCGCGCCGCGGCCCGCGCGCGCCGGCGCCCGCCCGCCCGCCGTACCGGAACAGCGGCGCGCGGACGCCGGGGTGCCCACGCCGGGCGAGTTGCTCGTGCAGGCACGGGACCGGGCGGCGGCCCTGCTCGCGGCCGAGCCCGACAGCGGCGGAGGCGCCGCCGACGGCTCCGGGGACACCGCGCGTTCCGGGAGTTCCGGCAGGAGCGGGAGCGCCGGGAGTTCCGGGACCGCCGGGACGGCCGACCGGGCCCGGCGCGCCGACGCCGCCGTCCGCGGCTGCGAACTGGCGCTGCGGCTCGCCCTGTCGTACGTCGTGACACCGCCGGCCCGCACGGGAGCCGCGGCTCAGTGGGCGGAGCCCGACAGCTGGAGGCCGATGACGCCGGCGATCACCAGCGTGATCGAGACGATCTTGAGGGTGGACACGACGTCACCGAGGAAGATCATCCCGTAGATCGCCGTCCCCGCCGCCCCGATCCCGGTCCACACCGCGTACGCCGGGCCCACGTCGAGCTTGCGCAGCGCGAGCGTCAGCAGACCGAAACTGCCCAGCGCGAAACAGGCGAACGCGACCGTCGGCCACAGGCGGGTGAAGCCGTGCGAGAGCTTGAGACAGACGGCGAAGCCCGTCTCGAGCAGTCCGGCGACCACCACCAGCAGCCACGCCATCGTCAGTGCCTCCCACGCCGTCGGTGACTGCTTCGTCGCACTTGGTGCGATTATGCACTTACCAACAGCCGGCGCCCGCGCAAACGTGCGCGGCTCAGTCGCCCTCGCGCCGCTCCCGGGTCGCGAGCAGCCGCCGCAGCGAGAACAGCCGCGCCGGATCGGCGTGGCCCTCCTCGACCCAGTCGTCCAGCGCGCAGTCCGGCTCGTCGTGGGAGCAGGCCCGCGGACAGTTCTCCGTGCCCGGCTCCAGGTCCGGGAAGGCGTGGATGACGCGGGACGGATCGACGTGGTGCAGACCGAAGGAGCGCACGCCCGGCGTGTCGATGACCCAGCCGCCGGTCTTGTCCAGCGGCAGCGCGAGCGCCGAAGTCGTGGTGTGCCGGCCGCGGCCCGTGACCGCGTTGACATGGCCGGTGCTCCGCCGCCGCTCCTGCGGCACCAGCGCGTTCACCAGCGTCGTCTTGCCCACGCCGGAGTGCCCGACGAACGCGGTCACCCGGTCGCCCAGGTGCTCGCGCACCCGGTCCGCGGCGCCGCCGTCGTACAGCTCCTCGCGGTTGACGACGACGTACGGGATGTCCAGCGCGCCGTACAGCTCCAGGAGCTTCTCCGGCGGGGCCAGGTCCGACTTGGTCAGCACCAGGAACGGGTCGAGCCCGCCGTCGTAGGCCGCGACCAGACAGCGGTCGATCAGGCGCGGGCGCGGCTCCGGGTCGGCGAGCGCCGTCACGATCGCCAGCTGGTCGGCGTTGGCGACGACCACCCGCTCGTACGGGTCGTCGTCGTCGGCCGTGCGCCGCAGCACCGAACTGCGCTCACCGATCCGCACGATCCGCGCCAGGGTGTCCTTCTCGCCGGACAGGTCGCCCACCAGGGAGACCCGGTCGCCCACCACGGCGGCCTTGCGGCCCAGCTCGCGGGCCTTCATCGCCATCACGACCCGGTCGTCCACCAGGCAGGTCAGCCGGCCCCGGTCGACGGTGAGGACCATGCCCTCGACGGCGTCCTCGTGCTTCGGCCGGATGTTCGTCCGCGGACGGTTGCCCTTGCGGTTGGGCCGCTGGCGGATGTCGTCCTCGTCGGTGTGCTTCCCGTAACGCCGCATGGCTCAGACCCCGAGCATTTCGGTCCACATCCTCGGGAAGTCCGGCAAGGTCTTCTCGGTCGTCGCCACGTTCTCGATCTCCACGCCCTTCACGGCCAGGCCGATGAGCGCGCCCGCGGTCGCCATCCGGTGGTCGTGGTACGTGTGGAACACGCCGCCGTGCAGCGGGCGCGGGTTGATCCGCAGGCCGTCCTTGGTCTCCGTGACGTCACCGCCGAGCCCGTTGATCTCCTTGGTGAGCGCGGCCAGCCGGTCGGTCTCGTGCAGCCGCAGATGCGCCACGCCGCGCAGCACGGACGGCGAGTCGGCGAGAGCGGCGACGGCGGCGATGCCCGGCGTCAGCTCGCCGACCTCGCCGAGGTCGACGTCGATGCCGCGGATCCGGCCCGTGCCGGTGAAGGTCAGACCCCGCTCGTCGAGCTCGCAGGAGCCACCCATCTCGGTGAAGATCTCCCGCAGCGCGTCACCGGGCTGGGTGGTTTTCGCCGGCCAGTCCGGAACCGTCACCCGCCCGCCGGTGACCAGCGCCGCGGCCAGGAACGGCTGCGCGTTCGACAGATCGGGCTCCACCACCAGGTCGCGGCCGAGCAGCGCGGACGGCGCGACCCGCCACACGTTGGGCCGCCCGCCGTGCTCCGGCTCGTCGACCTGGGCGCCGACCGCGCGCAGCATGTCGACCGTCATCCGGATGTGCGGCAGCGACGGCAGCCGGTCGCCGACGTGCCGCACCTCCACGCCCTGGTTGAAGCGGGCGCCCGACAGCAGCAGGGCGCTGACGAACTGGGACGACGAGGAGGCGTCGATCTCCACCACACCGCCCTCGACACCGCCGCCGCCGTGCACGGTCATCGGCAGCGCGCCGCGCTTGTCGTCGTCGATCCGGGCGCCGAGCGTGCGCAGCGCGTCGATGACGCCGTGCAGCGGGCGCTCGTGGGAGCGCGGGTCGCCGTCGAAGCGGACCGGGCCGTCGGCGAGGGCCGCGACCGGCGGCAGGAAGCGCATGACCGTGCCGGCGTTGCCGACGTCCACGGTCGCCGGGCCGCGCAGTCCGGCCGGGAGGATCCGCCAGGCCTCGCCGGTGCCGTCCGGGCCCACGCCCTCCTCGATCTTGACGCCGAGGGTGCGCAGGGCCTCCGCCATCAGCAGCGTGTCGCGCGACCGCAGCGGACGGCGCAGCCAGCCCGGCTCGGCGGCCAGCGCGGCGAGCACCAGCGCGCGGTTGGTGACCGACTTCGATCCGGGCACGGTGACGGTGGCGTCGACGGCGCCGCCCGCGTACGGGGCGGGCCAGAGGCCGGTGAGCGGATCGGGCTTCGGGGAGCTTTCGGTCATGCCCTCACTCTACGGTGGCGGCGACCGCCCGCTACACGCCGAGCAGCCGGCGTCCACCGCCGATCAGGCAGCAGAGCGACACCGCGTGGAAGAAGCAGAGCCACAGCGTGGGCGGCACATGGGTGAGCCGGCCGAGCTGGTCGGCGTCGGAGTCGGCGGCGCCTGCGTGGCGCCGCTTGCGCTGGAGTTCGAAGGCCGGGCGCACACCGCCGAGGAGCAGGAACCAGACCGCCGCGTACGCGAAGACGGACTGCACGTCCGGGCCGGTCAGCCAGGACACCAGGAGGAACACTCCGCCGGTGAGGAGCACGGTGAGGATCCCGTACGCGTTGCGGACCATCACCAGCATGGCGAGCAGCAGCGCGGTGGCCAGCCACAGCAGCAGCGTGACCCGGTGCGAGGAGAGCAGCGCGGCGCCGCCGAGGCCGAGCAGCGGTGCGGCGGTGTAGCCGGCGGCGGCCGTGAGGATCATGCCGAGGCCGGTGGGACGGCCGCGCGAGACGGTGAGTCCGCTGGTGTCGGAGTGCAGCCTGATCGACTCCAGCCGCCGGCGGGTGGCGACGGCGAGCAGGGCGTGGCCGCCCTCGTGCGCGATGGTGATCGCGTTGCGCGACAGCCGCCATATCGGGCGCGGGACGACCGCGGCGAGGGCGGCGAGGGCGGTGGCGATCACGATCCACTGCTCGGGGGCCGGCTGGGTGCCGAGAAGGGCCGGGGCGAGGCTCATTTTGTGAACGGGCTCCTCATCAGCGGTCGGGTCCGTGGCAGTGTGGCACTCATGTGCGGACGGTATGCGGCGAGCAGGCGCCCCGAGGATCTGGTGGACGCCTTCGAGGTCGAGAAGTGGGAGCCGGAGGAGACCCTGGCGCCCGACTGGAACGTGGCCCCGACCAAGGAGGTCTACGCGATTCTGGAGCGTCCTCTCAAAGACGCGGAATCGCGGCGTCCGGTTCGCCAGATGCGGGTCCTGAAGTGGGGCCTCGTGCCGTCCTGGGCGAAGAGCCCGGAGGGCGCCGCCCGGATGATCAACGCCCGCGCGGAGACCGTGCACGAGAAGCCCTCCTTCAAGCGGGCCTTCTCCGCGCGCCGCTGCATCCTGCCCGCCGACGGCTATTACGAGTGGGTGACCGGCACCGACGAGCGCGACCTGGAGGTGGAGGGCAGGAAGAAGCGGCCCCGCAAGCAGCCGTACTTCGTGACCCCGGCCGACGGTTCGGTCTTCGCCATGGCCGGCCTCTACGAGTTCTGGCGGGACCGGACCCTGCCCGACGACCACCCGCAGGCCTGGTGGGTGACCTGCTCCGTCGTCACCACGGAGGCCGAGACCGGCCCGCTGGGCGTCGCCCCGGCCGAGGGCCCGCGCTCGCTCGCCGACATCCACCCGCGGATGCCGCTGATGCTGACGCCGGACCGCTGGGACGCCTGGCTGGACCCGTCCCGCACCGACGTGGAGGAGCTGCGCTCGCTGCTCGCCCCGCCGCCGGAGGGCCTGATGCGGGCCTACCCGGTGGCGACGGCGGTCAGCAACGTGCGCAACAACGGGCCCGAGCTCCTGACGGAGCTGGAGGGCCCGGAGGTGGCGACGCTGTTCTGACGGCGACCGCCCGCGTGCCGCGGGCCCGGTGAGCCGGCGAGGTGGCGCAGGGCGCCGCGGGGTGCGCCGGTTCGGGAGTCTGCCGGGGCAGGATGGGGAGCGTGACCAAGACCGAGATCGTTCCGACCGACGCCGGCGACGCCCGGATCACCTGGGCCCCGGCGAAGAAGCCGTGGACCGTGCTCGCCGTGAGCCACGGCGCCGGCGGCGGCATCGAGGCCCGCGACCTGGTCGCCCTCGCCGCCGCGCTGCCCGCCGAGGGCGTCACCGTCGCCCTGGTCGAGCAGCCCTGGCGGGTCGCCGGCAAGAAGCTCGCGCCCGCGCCCAGGACGCTGGACACCGGCTGGCGCGGCCTGTGGCCCGCGCTCGCCGCTCCCGGCCTCCCGGTGATCGCCGGCGGCCGCAGCGCCGGCGCCCGGGTCGCCTGCCGCACCGCCGCCGAACTGGGCGCCAGCGCCGTGCTCGCGCTGAGCTTCCCGCTGCACCCGCCCGGCAAGCCCGAGAAGTCCCGGGCCGACGAACTCCTCGGCTCCGGCGTCCCGACCCTCGTCGTGCAGGGCGGCAACGATCCCTTCGGCCGGCCCGCCGAGTTCCCGGCCGGCCCCTTTGCCCTCGCCGAGGTCCCGTACGGCGATCACGGCTTCGCCGTGGCCAAGAGCGCGCCGCTCACCCAGGACGAGGCCGTCGGCACCGTCGTCCGCGAGGTGACGGAGTGGATCGCGTCACTGCGCTGACCGCCCGGCCGCCCCGGGAATGTTGAGGCGGGGACCACTGTTGTGAGGGACATCGGTGCTTGAGAGCAAGGAAGAGGGAGTCCGTCGCATGGGTTCGACCATCTGCCCGGAGCGCCCGCAGGCCGCTGACCTCGACTGGACGGTGCTGCCCGGGCCCAAGGCCACGCCTATTCGGGCGGCGGGCGGAGCGGTTCCTCGTCTATCCTCCGAAGCGAGCGGGTCCGCGTTCGGGTTCGCCGCAGCGCTGGAGGAGGTGGGTCCGGTCACCGGGACCGACACAGGGACCGACGAAGGCCCCGAGGAGACGACCGCGGAGCGCAACGCGCGCTTCGAGCGGGACGCCCTCGGCTACCTCGACCAGATGTACTCGGCCGCGCTGCGCATGACGCGCAACCCCGCGGACGCCGAGGACCTGGTGCAGGAGACGTATGCCAAGGCGTACGGATCCTTCCACCAGTTCCGTGAGGGCACGAACCTCAAGGCGTGGCTGTACCGCATCCTCACGAACACCTTCATCAACTCGTACCGGAAGAAGCAGCGCGAGCCGCAGCGTTCCGCCGCCGAGGAGATCGAGGACTGGCAGCTCGCCCGCGCCGAGTCGCACATGTCGACCGGTCTGCGGTCGGCCGAGTCGCAGGCCCTCGACCACCTGCCGGACTCCGACGTGAAGGAAGCGCTGCAGGCGATCCCCGAAGAGTTCCGCATCGCCGTGTATCTCGCGGACGTCGAGGGCTTTGCGTACAAGGAGATCGCGGACATCATGGGTACACCCATCGGTACGGTGATGTCCCGACTGCACCGGGGCCGCCGCCAGCTGCGCGGCATGCTCGAGGACTACGCCCGCGACCGCGGGCTGGTACCCGCGGGCGCCGGAGAGTCGTCGCACGATCTGAAAGGTTCGGGCTCATGAGCTGCGGAGAGCCGCACGAGACGGACTGCTCGGAAATCCTCGACCATCTCTACGAGTTCCTCGACCACGAGATGCCGGACAACGACTGCACCAAGTTCGAGGTGCACTTCGAGGAGTGCTCCCCGTGCCTGGAGAAGTACGGGCTCGAACAGGCCGTGAAGAAGCTCGTCAAGCGCTGCTGCGGCAGTGACGAGGTCCCGATCGACCTGCGGGCCAAGGTGATGGGCCGGATCGAGCTGATCCGCGAGGGACACACGGTGCCCGAGCAGGACATCAGCGCGCCCGAGGCGACACCGCAGGCGACCTCGCAGGAGCAGTGACTCCGGGACCGGTGACCCCGGGACGGGTGACCCCGGGGCCGGTGACTCCAGGAGAGCGGCGACTCCCGCGGCCGTGACCGAGGCCGGGCGCGCATCGCGCCCGGCCTCCGGTGTGTCCATCCGCTTGTATCACCCGATGGTGCGAATCGCTCCCGGCCGGCCGTCGCGACGGCGCCGACTCGCTAGCGTGGCCGGTGTGATGGGCGCGAAGGTCATTCCGCGGATGAAGGTCGTTCCGCACACGGCACGCGGCTACGTCGGCTGCGCCCTGCTCGCCGCCGCCGCGGTCACCCTGCCCGCGTTACGCCCGGGCGCGGACACTCCCTGGCAGACCGTGCTGCTGCTCGCCGCCCTCAACACCGTGTGCGAGGTGCCGGCCCGCTGCCCGCTCGCCACCCGCTCGCACCGCCGCTCCGGCCGCGGCGGCGCGGTCCCGGTCTCGCCGCTCGGCACCGTCTCCTTCTTCCCCGTCCTGCTCGCCGCCGCGCTGCTGCTGCCGCCCGCCGCCGCCGCGCTCACCGCCCTGCCCGGGGCCGTGCTCGCCCGCGTCGACCAGCCGCCCGCCGGACTGCGCCGGGCCTGGCGGGCCGCCGAACTCGCCCTCGCCGTCTGGGCCGCGGCCCTGGTCGGCCAGCTCCTGCAGTGTCCCGGCGCGCTCGGCCGCGGCGCCCTGGGCCCCGACTTCCCGTACGTGCTGCTCCCGGCCGCGGTCACCGCGCTCACCTTCTGCCTGGTCCTCACCGCCCTCGACGGCGGCATCCGCGCCACCGCCGAACAGATGCCGCCGCGCACCGCCTGGCGCGGGCTGCTCGCCCGCTCCCTCGCCCCGCACTCCGTCCACGGCCTCGCCGGGCTGATGATGGCCGTGCTCTGGCGCAGCGGGTACGGGCCGGTGGCCGCCCTCTTCGTCCTGCTGCCCATGTACATCTCCTGCTGGGGCTTCGCGCAGTACCACCGCGAGCGCGCCGCCCACCAGGCCACCATCCGGGCCCTCGTCCAGGCCGTCGACATCAAGGACCGCTACACCCGCGGCCACAGCGAGCGGGTCGGCCACGCCTCCGTCCTGATCGCCCGTGAGCTCGGCATGCCGGAGCCCCGGCTGGAGGTCGTCCGCTTCGCCGGCATCCTCCACGACGTCGGCAAGCTGGGCGTGCCGACCCGGGTGCTGCGCAAGGACGGCCCGCTCACGCCGGAGGAGCGGCGGGTCATCGAGCTCCATCCCGAGTACGGGCACGAGATGGTGCGGGGCATCGGTTTCCTCGGCGAGGCCCGCACCGCGATCCTGCACCACCACGAACGCATGGACGGCAGCGGCTACCCGTACGGCCTGAAGGGCCACGAGATCCCGGAGTACGCGCGCGTGGTCGCCGTCGCCGACGCCTTCGACGCCATGACCTCCACCCGCTGCTACAGCCGGGCCCGGCCCGTCGGGACGGCGCTCGCCGAACTGGAGCGGTGCGCCGGCACCCAGTTCGACCCGCGCATGGTCGAGGCGCTGGCCCGGGCCCTGGACCGGCACGGCTGGCAGACCGAGGTCACGGCCGACGAGACCACCGTCCCGGCCCCGCGCACCCCGGCTCCCAGGCCGGCTTCGGCACCGCCCGGCGCGCAGGCCCCGGCGCCCGCCCGGGAGCGCGGGTGAGGGCCGGGCGGGCCGTCGTGGGCGCCGTGCACGCAGCCGCCGTGCTGCTCGCCCTCACCGCCTTCGGCGCCACCCTCTGGACCGGTCTCCGCGAACCCGGCACCGCCCTCGCCTTCGGCGTCCTCATCGCCTGCGGCGAGCTCGCCCGCCGGGGCGCCGACGCCGAGGAGCGCGAGCCCGCGCCGCTCGCCGCCGCCGGAGCCCTCGCGTACGCCCTGCTCGGCGAGAGCGGCGGCGAGCCCACCACCCACGGCGTCCTGCAGACCGTCGCCGTCGTCGTCGCGGCCGGGCTCGCCGGGATCGTGCCCCACGTCGCCCGCGGCCGCGGTCCCGTCCTCGACCACCTGGCCCGGCGCATCCTCACCGTCGGCTTCGCCGCCCTCTGCTTCCAGCCGCTCTACAACGCCGGCGCTCTCACCGCCCACCTCGGCCAGGGCGCCTCCTACGCCCTCTTCCTGCTCCTGCTGCTCCTGCTCACCGCCCTGTGCGACGCCGTCCTCGCCGCCCTGCTGCACCGCGCCCGCACCGGCCATCCCTACGGCCCGCTGCTCCGCGAGGAACTGCACGCCCTGCTCGGCATCGGCTCGGCCGTCTGCGCCACCGGCACCGTCATGGCCCTCGGCACGGCCGTCGCCGGACTGTGGGCGCTGCCCGTCTTCGCCGTACCGCTGCTGCTCACCCAGGTCTCCTTCCGGCGTTACGCGGCGGTGCGCACCACCAGCCGGCAGACCATCGCCTCGCTCGCCCGGGCCACCGAGATCGCCGGCTGCACACCGCCCGGCCACGCCCGCCGGGTCGCCGCGCTCAGCCGGGCCGTGGGCCGCGAGATGGGCCTTTCCGGCCCCGAGCTGACCGTCCTCGAATACGCCGCGCTCATGCACGACATCGGACAGCTCTCGCTGGTCGACCCGGTCGACGGCGGCGCCACCGCGCTGCTGCCCGCCGAGGAGCAGCGCAGGATCGCCCTGCTCGGCGGCGCCGTGGTCCGCCAGACCGGCGTCCCGGCGGCCGTCGCCGTCGTCGTGGAGCGGCAGGCCGACCCGTACCGGGAGCAGCCGCTGCCCGCCCGGATCGTCCGGGTCGTCAACGCGTACGACGACCTCGCCGCCGGCAGCGCGGGCGGCGGGCTCGGCGCCCTGGAGCGGCTCCGTCTCGGCGCCGCCCGCGACTACCACCCGGACGTGGTCGAGTCCCTGGCCAGGGTTCTGGCCAGGGGCGCGGCCACGCCCGCCGCGACCAGGGGTATCGCCTCCGTCCCGCCGGGGTAACCCATGGGTAATGAGCGCGCGTCCGACCGGGCATGGTTGGATGCGAACAAGAGGGTGAAGCGACCGGCAGGCGGGAATCGTGAGGATCTTCGGGAAGGTACGGCATCGGCCCTCCGCCTCGTGGCGGCAGGCCACCGACCGCGCGTTCACGCTGATCGGCGACGGCCGGTACGAGGACGCGGGCGCGCTGCTGACGCGCGCGGCGGACCTGGAGCCCTGGCTCTCGGAGTCCTGGTTCAACCTGGCCCTGCTGCACAAGTTCCGGCACGACTGGGAGCAGGCGCGGGCCGCCGGGCTGCGCGCCGTCGCGCTGCTCGACAAGGAGAGCGGCGCCCCGGACTGGTGGAACGTGGGCATCGCCGCCACCGCCCTGCAGGACTGGCCGCTGGCCCGCCGCGCCTGGCAGGCCTACGGCCTCAAGGTGCCCGGCGCGGCCGCCGGCACCGGCGAGCCGGCCGGCATGGAGCTGGGCAGCGCGGCCGTGCGGCTGTCCCCGGAGGGCGAGGCCGAGGTCGTGTGGGGCCGCCGTCTGGACCCGGCCCGGATCGAGGTGCTGTCCATCCCGCTGCCGTCGTCCGGACGCCGCTGGGGCGAGGTCGTCCTCCACGACGGCGTGCCGAACGGCGAGCGCACCACCAGCGCCGGCCCGTCCTATCCGGTCTTCGACGAGATCGAGCTGTGGGCGCCCTCGCCGGTGCCGACCTGGGTGGTCCTCCTGGAGGCCGCCACGGAGGCCGACCGGGACGCCCTGGAGCAGCTGGCCGCCGACGCCGGCTTCGCCGCCGAGGACTGGTCGTCCTCCGTACGGCTGCTGTGCCGGGCCTGCTCCGAGTCGACGATGCCGAGCGCCGAGGGCGAGGGCGAGCACCTGGACCCGCACGACCACAGCGAGCCCGGACATCCCGGCCCGCTCGGCCACCGCTCGCCCGGCGAGCTGTGGGTGCCGGAGCGCGAGTGCGGTATCGCCGCGCCCGCGGGCCTGGTCCGCGGGCTCCTCGACGGCTGGGTCGCGGACAGTCCGGACAGCCGGGAATGGCGTGATCTGGAGGAAGTCTGCTGACCTCTGCCCGTAGGCTGTATCCCACACCTACAGCGGTTGTATCGGTTTCCAGGAAGAAGGCGTACGGCGGAGATGGCGCAGCAGGGCACTGAGCAGGAGCAGACGGGCGTGTTCGCGGTGGACGACGAGGGCTTCGTCGTCGACACCGAGGACACCGAGGCCCGCGAGGCCGCCCACCGCGAGCGCGGCACCTCGCGTCCGATCACGGTGGTCGGCAACCCCGTGCTCCACCGGGAGTGCAAGGACGTCACCGAGTTCGACGACGAGCTGGCCCAGCTGGTCGACGACATGTTCGCCAGCCAGCGCACCGCCGAGGGCGTCGGCCTCGCCGCGAACCAGATCGGCGTGGACCTGAAGGTCTTCGTCTACGACTGCATGGACGACGAGGGCGTCCGGCACGTCGGCCACGTGATCAACCCGGTCCTCCAGGACCTGCCGGCCGACCGCCGCCACCTCGACGACTCCAACGAGGGCTGCCTGTCGGTCCCGACCGCGTACGCCTCGCTGGCCCGTCCGGACTTCGCCGAGGTGCACGGCGTCGACCTGAAGGGCAACCCGATCAAGGTCCGCGGCACCGGCTACTTCGCCCGCTGCCTCCAGCACGAGACGGACCACCTCTACGGCTTCCTCTACATCGACAAGCTGTCGAAGCGGGACCGCAAGGACGCCCTGCGCCAGATGGAAGAGGGCACCCCGCGCTACCCGGTCGTCGCGAACGACTGACCGCACACCGTCACGCCGAAGGGCCCCGCACTCCGAGGAGTGCGGGGCCCTTCGCCGTACCGGCTAGAAGTCCTCGTCGAGGTCCACCGAGCCCTCGACCGCCACCTGGTAGGCGGACGGGCGGCGCTCGAAGAAGTTGGTCAGCTCCTGGACGCCCTGGAGCTCCATGAACGCGAACGGGTTCTCGGAGCCGTACACCGGGGCGAAGCCGAGGCGGGTCAGGCGCTGGTCGGCGACGCACTGGAGGTACGCGCGCATCGACTCGGTGTTCATGCCCGGCAGGCCGTCGCCGCACAGGTCGCGGCCGAACTGGAGCTCGGCCTCGACGGCCTCCTTCAGCATGTCGGTGACCTGCTGCCGCAGCTCGTCGTCGAAGAGCTCCGGCTCCTCCTTGCGGACGGTGTCCACGACCTCGAAGGCGAAGTTCATGTGCATCGTCTCGTCACGGAACACCCAGTTGGTGCCCGTCGCCAGGCCGTGCAGCAGGCCGCGGGAGCGGAACCAGTACACGTAGGCGAAGGCGCCGTAGAAGAACAGGCCCTCGATGCACGCGGCGAAGCAGATCAGGTTGAGCAGGAAGCGGCGGCGGTCGGCGGCCGTCTCCAGCTTCTCGATCTTCTCGACCGAGTCCATCCACTTGAAGCAGAACTGCGCCTTCTCGCGGATGGAGGGGATGTTCTCGACGGCGGCGAACGCGGCGGCGCGGTCGTCCGGGTCGGGCAGGTAGGTGTCGAGCAGCGTCAGATAGAACTGGACGTGCACGGCCTCCTCGAAGAGCTGGCGCGACAGGTACAGGCGCGCCTCCGGGGAGTTGATGTGCTTGTAGAGCGTGAGCACCAGGTTGTTGGCCACGATCGAGTCGCCGGTCGCGAAGAACGCGACCAGGCGGCCGATCATGTGCTGCTCGCCCGGCGACAGCTTGGCGAGGTCGGCGACGTCCGAGTGGAGGTCGACCTCCTCCACGGTCCAGGTGTTCTTGATGGCGTCGCGGTAGCGCTCGTAGAAGTCCGGGTAGCGCATCGGACGCAGGGTCAGCTCGAAGCCCGGGTCGAGGAGGTTCTGGTTCCGGGTGGTGCTCATTACTGGCAGGCCTCGCAGGACTCGGGGTTTTCGAGGGAGCAGGCGACGGCGTCGGGGTCGGCGACCTGCTGGACGGGAAGGGTGGCGGCCTGGGCGGCGCGGGCGATCCGGGTCGCCGGGCGCGAGCGCAGGTAGTACGTGGTCTTCAGGCCCTGCTTCCAGGCGTACGCGTACATCGACGACAGCTTGCCGATGGTCGGCGTCTCCATGAACAGGTTCAGGGACTGCGACTGGTCGAGGAACGGCGTGCGGTCGGCCGCCATGTCGATCAGGCCGCGCTGCGGGATCTCCCAGGCCGTGCGGTACAGCTCGCGCACCTCGGCCGGCACCCAGCCGAAGCCCTGCACCGAGCCGTTGGCGTCGCGCAGCGCCTCGCGGGTCTGCGCGTCCCACACGCCGAGCCGCTTCAGCTCGTCCACCAGGTAGGTGTTGACCTGGAGGAACTCGCCGGACAGCGTCTCGCGCTTGAACAGGTTGGAGACCTGCGGCTCGATGCACTCGTAGACGCCCGCGATGGAGGCGATCGTCGCGGTCGGGGCGATGGCGAGCAGCAGGCTGTTGCGCATGCCGACGGAGGCGATCCGCTCGCGCAGCGCCGCCCAGCGCTCGGGCCAGTTCAGCTCCACGTCGTAGTGGTCGGGGTGCAGGACGCCGCGCGCGGTGCGGGTCTTGTCCCAGGCGGGCAGCGGGCCGCTGCGCTCGGCGAGGTCGGCGGAGGCCTCGTACGCGGCCAGCATGATCCGCTCGGCGATCCGGGTGGACAGCGCGCGGGCCTCGGCGGAGTCGAACGGCAGCTTCAGCTTGAAGAAGACGTCCTGCAGGCCCATCGCGCCCAGGCCGACCGGGCGCCAGCGGGCGTTGGAGCGGCCCGCCTGCTCGGTCGGGTAGAAGTTGATGTCGACGACCCGGTCGAGGAAGGTGACGGCGGTGCGGACGGTCTCGTCGAGCCGCTCCCAGTCGATGTCCGAACCGACGACGAACGCGCCGAGGTTGACCGAGCCCAGGTTGCAGACCGCGGTCTCGCCGTCGTCGGTGACCTCGATGATCTCGGTGCAGAGGTTCGAGGAGTGGACGACGGTGCCGGGCTCGGCGGTCTGGTTGGCGGTCCGGTTGGAGGCGTCCTTGAAGGTCATCCAGCCGTTGCCGGTCTGCGCGAGGGTGCGCATCATGCGGCCGTACAGGTCGCGGGCCGGCATGGTCTTCTTGGCCAGGCCCGCCTCCTCCGCCTTGCGGTACGCGGCGTCGAACTCCTCGCCGTACAGGTCGACGAGCTCGGGGACGTCGGCCGGGGAGAACAGCGACCAGTCGGCGTCCGCGTTGACCCGGCGCATGAACTCGTCCGGGATCCAGTGCGCGAGGTTGAGGTTGTGGGTGCGGCGGGCGTCCTCGCCGGTGTTGTCGCGGAGCTCCAGGAACTCCTCGATGTCCGCGTGCCAGGTCTCCAGGTAGACGGCCGCGGCGCCCTTGCGCCGGCCGCCCTGGTTCACGGCGGCGACGGACGCGTCGAGCGTCTTCAGGAACGGGACGATGCCGTTGGAGTGGCCGTTGGTGCCGCGGATCAGCGAACCGCGGGCGCGGATGCGGGAGTAGGACAGGCCGATGCCGCCCGCGTGCTTCGACAGGCGCGCCACCTGGTGGTAGCGGTCGTAGATGGAGTCCAGCTCGTCCTGCGGGGAGTCCAGCAGGTAGCAGGAGGACATCTGCGGGTGGCGGGTGCCGGAGTTGAACAGGGTGGGGGAGGAGGGCAGGTAGTCGAGCCGGCTCATCAGCCCGTACAGCGCCGTCACCTCGTCCACCGCGCGGTCGCTGTCGTCCTCGGCGAGGCCGGAGGCGACGCGCAGCATGAAGTGCTGCGGCGTCTCGATCACCTTGCGGGTGATCGGGTGGCGCAGCAGGTAGCGCGAGTAGAGGGTGCGCAGGCCGAAGTAGCCGAAGCGGTCGTCGGCGACCGGGTCGATCGTCGCGTCCAGCCGGTCGGCGTGCCGGGCGACGAACTCGGCGGTGCGGTCCGCGATCAGGCCCTCGCGGTGGCCGACGGCGACGGAGGCGGCGAAGGAGGTCGCGCCCTGTCCGGCCGCCTCCTCGGCGATGGTGAGGGTGAGCAGCCGGGCGGCGAGCCGGGAGTAGGCCGGGTCCTCGGCGATCAGGCCGGCGGCGGCCTCGGTGGCCAGTTCGCGCAGCTCCGCCTCGTCCGAGCCCGCGTGCCGGCCGCGCAGCGCGGCGGCGGCGACCTTGCCGGGGTCGGCGTCCGGGAGGTCGGCGGTGAGATCGGTCAGGGTCCGCAGGAGTACGGTCCCGGGGCCGTCGTTCTCGATCGCTGCGGCCGGATCGGCGGGCGCGATGGTCACGTGGGGGCTCTCCCTCGCTCGGCTCGGGGCCAGGGCGAAGGGAGGCGGGCGGCGGCGGCCGCAGGCATGGCGGCGCCGCGTCCACCGGCCCACTCCGCGAGGCCCGGACGTCTGTGACACCCGGAACGGACGGACCGGGCGCGCTGCCGGCAGGTCCTCGGACTCGCCCGTGCGCGAAACACGCAAAAGCACACCGTTGCGGGACAGTTCCGGATTTCCACCGGATTCCCCTGCGGCGACAGCGAGGACGAGCATACATGTGGGGGGCGCCGCTTGCCGCACCCCCCACATGTTGTGTGTCGTTTGCGCCGCTACAACTCCAGCGTGTAGCAGAGGAGTCGGAATTCAGGCCGCTCGGGGATCGGCGACCAGTCCCGTTCCGGGGCGCGGCCGAAGCCCAGCCGCTCGTAGATCCGGTGCGCGGTGCGCATCCCGGTCTGGGTGGACAGAACGATCCGCACACAGCCAGGAACGGCCCGCGCGCGGTCCACGCAGGCCCGCACGAGCGCCTCGCCGACACCGCGGCCGCGGGCGGCGGGCGCGACGGCCAGCATCCGGATCTCGGTCTCGCCGGCCTCGGCGCGATCGCCCATCACTCCGGGCGCCGGGACGAAGGTCACACCGCCCAGGACGGCGCCGTCCGCCTCGTCGCGGGCGACGGCCACGAGCACGTCGGCGACCTCGGCCCGCCCGGCCACGTTCTTCAGATGGCCGAAATACCAGTCGTCCTCGCCCTGGAGGAGGTGTCCGTCGTCGAGGTAGGCCCGGGCGGTGAGCTCGCCGAGGGTCGCGTACTCCTCCGGCCGTACGTCTCTGATCATGAAGTCCATGCCCGGCAGTCTCCCGCGCCCCGCGCCGGACGCGCGCCGGGGGGCCGCCGGGCGGCGCTTGGGGCCGCCGGGCGGTGCGGGGGCGCTGGGGCCGCCGGGGCAGTCGGGCCGCCCGGGAGTCGCCTCGCCGCGAGAAACGGCCGCCGGGACCCCTGGCAGGGGCCCCGGCGGCCGTTCGGAAGCGTGGCGGGACCGTTTGCCCGCCCGGTGGGATCAGTGCGCGCTGCCGACCTTCGGCGGCTCGGTGACGACGCCGGTGTCGCCGGCGTCGGCGGTGTAGTCCTCGGGGGAGGTCTCGTCGACGCCGTCGGGTGTGCCCACGGCGCGCAGGACGAGGGTGAGGACGACGGTGACGAGGACGTTGAGGACGAAGGCGGTGAGGCCGATGTAGCCGATCTCGCCGATGCCGGGGATCTCGGCGGAGGAGCCGCCGAAGTGTTTCTGGGTGGGGCTGGCGACGCCGTAGGCGGCGGCGGTGCCGTAGACCATGCCGACGGCCCAGCCGGCGATGAGGGCCCAGCGGTGCATCCAGCGGGTGAACAGGCCGCCGACGAGGGCGGGGAAGGTCTGCAGGATCCAGATGCCGCCGAGGAGCTGGAAGTTGATGGCGACGGTCTTGTCCATGGTGAGGACGAAGACGAGGGCGCCGACCTTGACCAGGAGCGAGACGAGCTTGGAGACCTTGGTCTCCTGGGCGGCGGTGGCGTCGGGCTTGATGAAGTCCTTGTAGATGTTGCGGGTGAAGAGGTTGGCGGCGGCGATCGACATGATGGCGGCCGGGACGAGGGCGCCGATGCCGATGGCGGCGAAGGCGACGCCGGCGAACCAGGCCGGGAACATGTTCTCGAACAGCTGCGGGATGGCGAGCTGGCCGTTGGTCACCTTCACACCGGCCGCGATCGCCATGAACCCGAGCAGCGCCAGCAGACCCAGCATCAGCGAGTACAGCGGCAGGATGGTGGTGTTGCGCCGGATCACCTCGCGGCTCTTGGAGGAGAGCGTCGCGGTGATCGAGTGCGGGTACATGAACAGCGCGAGCGCCGAGCCGAGCGCGAGCGTCGCGTACGTCCACTGGCCTGCCTCGCCGGGCACGAGCGCGCCCTTGGGCTTGCCGGTCTTCGGGTTGAGTGCCTCGTAGGCGTGGGCCGCCTTGCCGAAGATCTCGTCGAAGCCGCCCAGCTTGATCGGGATGTAGATGATCGCCACCGCGATGACGAGGTAGATCAGGGTGTCCTTGACGAAGGCGATGAGGGCCGGGGCGCGCAGGCCGGAGGAGTACGTGTAGGCCGCCAGCACGCCGAAGGCGATGAGCAGCGGCAGGTCCTTGACGAACCAGTGGGTGTTCTCGCCGCCGCCGACGCCCATCACGTCCAGGACGGCCTGGATGCCGACGAGCTGGAGCGCGATGTACGGCATGGTGGCGAGGATGCCGGTGACGGCGACCGCCAGCGACAGGCCCTTGGAGCCGAAGCGGCCGCGGACGAAGTCGGAGGTGGTGACGTAGCCGTGCTTGTGGGACACCGACCACAGGCGGGGCAGGAAGGTGAAGATCAGCGGGTAGACCAGGATGGTGTACGGCACGGCGAAGAAGCCGGCCGCGCCCGCCGCGTAGATGGCCGCCGGGACGGCGACGAAGGTGTACGCGGTGTAGAGGTCGCCGCCCAGCAGGAACCAGGTGATCCAGGTGCCGAACGAGCGGCCGCCCAGGCCCCATTCGTCCAGGCTGTGCTCGTTCTCGGCCCGGCGCCACTTGGCGGCCAGGAAGCCCATGACCGTGACGGCCAGGAAGAAGAAGACGAAGACGCCGAGGGCGACGCCGTTCACGCCGTCGTGCTTCACTGCGACGCACCTCCCTTGCGGGAGCGCTGGTCACGCTTCCAGAGCTGGTACGCGACCATGGTCAGAGCGGTGGAGATCACGACCCACAGCATCTGGTACCAGTAGAAGAACGGGACACCGACGAAGGTGGGTTCCACCTTCGCGTAGGAGCTCACCCACAGCATCGCGACGAACGGCGCGACGAGGCAGAGCGCGATCACCACTCTGGCGGGTGTGATGACCGGTTGTTTCCCTTGTGTCGCTTCTGACATGGCGAAACCGTCCCCTCGCTGATCACCTCGTAATGACGGGGAAATCTAGGGGACGGTCTCGCTGTTAGGAACCCCTGTCCGTATAACGGATCAACCGTCAGTGGGAAGCGGCGGCTCCGGCCGGATCAGCCGTGGGGCCGCTGGAGGCGGGCGACGAACTTGTAGCGGTCGCCGCGGTAGACCGAGCGCACCCATTCGACCGGTTCGCCCTGGGCGTCCAGCGAGTGCCGGGAGAGCATCAGCATCGGCAGGCCCACGTCCGTGCCGAGCAGCCCGGCCTCGCGCGGGGTGGCGAGCGAGGTCTCGATGGTCTCCTCGGCCTCGGCGAGGTGGACGTCGTACACCTCGGCGAGCGCGGTGTAGAGCGAGGTGTACTTCACCAGGGAACGCCGCAGTGCGGGAAAGCGCTTGGCGGACAGGTGGGTGGTCTCGATGGCCATCGGCTCGCCGCTCGCCAGGCGCAGCCGCTCGATCCGCAGCACCCGGCCGCCGGGCGAGATGTCGAGCAGTCCGGCGAGGGTGTCGTCGGCGGTGACGTAGCCGATGTCGAGGAGCTGCGAGGTGGGTTCGAGGCCCTGGGCCCGCATGTCCTCGGTGTACGAGGTGAGCTGGAGGGCCTGGGAGACCTTGGGCTTGGCCACGAAGGTGCCCTTGCCCTGGATCCGCTCCAGGCGGCCCTCGACCACCAGTTCCTGGAGGGCCTGGCGCACGGTGGTGCGCGAGGTGTCGAACTCGGCGGCGAGCGTGCGCTCGGGCGGGACCGGCGTGCCGGGCGGCAGGGTCTCCGTCATGTCGAGCAAATGCCGCTTCAGTCGGTAGTACTTGGGCACGCGCGCGGTACGGGTGGCCGCGCCACCCTCTGTCTCCGTGCTGCCCGCGTCCGTGGCCATGGCCTGCCTTCCCGACTCCTGTGCTGCTGCCGTCACCGGCTCCTCCGTCTGTCGCGGCTCACATGGTGGCACGGACCGGTCACGGGTCGTCGCCCTCCCTCAGGTGTCGGTCCGATAACGGACCCGACTGCCCTTCTTATACACCCTTGACACCCCTAAAGGTCTAGGCCAAGCTCCGGGTACTGGTCTACACCATTAAAGACCAGGTCCCAGCCCCACGAGCACTACTCGACGTATGTCTTCGCGCGGTGGGCAGGGGTTGCAGGCATCCCTGAGGAGGGTGGCGTGAAGCGCAAGCTCATCGCGGCGATCGGCGTCGCGGGCATGATGGTCTCGATCGCGGCGTGCGGGGGCTCCGACAAGGGCGGCGACAAGGCCGGCGGCGAGGCCAAGGAGCTGACCGTCTGGCTGACGGTCGACGCCCAGAACAACTGGCCCGAGCTGGTCAAGGCTGCCGACGACGCGGTGACCAAGAAGCACCCGGGCATCACCATCAAGCACGAGTACTACGGCTGGCCGGACAAGAACACCAAGCTCGACGCGGTGCTCGCGACCGACAAGGCCCCGGATGTTGTCGAGATGGGCAACACCGAGATGATCAGCTACATGGCCAAGGGCGCCTTCGCCGAGGTCGACCCGTCGAAGTTCGAGAACTCCGACCAGTGGCTCGACGCCCTCAAGGACTCGGTCACCTACAACGGCAAGACCTACGGCGTCCCCTACTACGCCGGTGGCCGCGTGGGCACCTGGCGCAAGGACATCGCCGCCGAGGTCGGCGTCAAGGCCGCCCCGAAGACCTGGGCCGAGCTGACCGCCGCGCTCGACAAGATCCAGGCCAAGAAGGGCGACAAGTTCAGCGCCTGGTACCAGCCGTCGCCCGACTGGTACGCCGCGATGTCCTTCGTCTTCGAGGCCGGCGGCTCCATCGCCAAGCAGAACGGCGAGACCTGGAAGGCCAACCTCTCCTCGCCCGAGTCCGTCAAGGGCCTCACCGAGTACAAGAACATCGTCGACAAGTACATGCACGGCGACAAGACGAAGGACGAGTCCGACCGTCCCGTCGTCTTCGGCCAGGGCAAGTCCGCGACCATGTTCGCCGCCGGCTGGGAGGGCGCCACCGCCGCCGACCCCAAGACCGACAAGGTGGGCGGGCTGAAGGACAAGCTCGAGAACTTCGTGATGCCCGGCCCGTCCGGCAAGAACCTCCCCGTCTTCCTCGGCGGTTCCGACCTGGCCGTCCCGATCAAGTCCAAGGCCCAGGGCGTGGCGGCCGAGTGGATCGCCGCCTTCACCGGCGCCGAGGGCCAGAAGGGCCTCGTCGCCAAGGGCAACCTGCCCAACAACAAGAAGGACCTCGCTCCGCTGAAGAGCGACCCGGCCACCGCCGTCCCGGCGACCGCGGCCGAGTCCAGCTGGTTCGTCCCGACCGCCCCCGGCTGGGGCCAGGTCGAGAAGGCCCAGACCCTCAAGACGATGCTCATCGAGATCGCCAACGGCAAGAAGTCGGTCGAGCAGGCGGCCAAGGACGCCGACGCCGCGATCGACAAGGTCATCAACACCAAGTGACCTGACACCGCAGGGCCCCGCCGGCGCGGCGGGGCCCTGCGGCCCGTACCACGAGAGGGACCGCTGAGGAGCACGGGATGAGTGCCGCTGAGACAACCACCGCGAAGGTGCCGCCGGTGCGGCAATCGCCACCCTCCGGCTCCGGAGCCGGCCCGACCGCCCGCCCGGCCGGGAAGCCCAGGGCCAAGACCGGCACCCCATGGCTGCTCCTGGCGCCGTGCCTGATCGTCCTGCTCCTCGTCCTCGGCTATCCGCTGATACGCCTGGTCACCCTCTCCTTCCAGAAGTTCGGCCAGCCGCAGCTGTGGGGCTTCCAGGAACCCGAGTCGGCCGGCTTCGACAACTTCACCGCGATCCTCGGCGACGGCGAGTTCTGGACCGTCGTGCTGCGCACCGTGCTCTTCGCGGCCGGCGCGGTGATCGTCACCATGGTCCTCGGCATGGCGATCGCCCTGCTCCTCCAGCGCGTCTCGGGCTGGGTCAAGATGCTGATCAACATCGTGCTCGTGGCGAGCTGGGGCATGCCGATCATCGTCGCCACCGCCATCTTCAAATGGCTCTTCGACGCCGACTACGGCGTGCTCAACTGGCTGCTCAGCCGGCTGCCCGGAGTCGACATGATCGGCCACAACTGGTTCGCCAGCGGCCCGCAGGGCCTGGCCGTGATCATGCTCCTGGTGGTCTGGGGCGCCGTGCCCTTCGTCGTGATCACGCTGAGCGCCGGACTCACCCAGGTGCCCAAGGAACTCGAAGAGGCCGCCCGCCTCGACGGCGCCGGCGCCGGGGGCGTCTTCCGCTACGTCACCCTGCCCATCCTCAAGCCCGTCATCGTCATGCTGACGACGCTGTCGGTCATCTGGGACATGGGCGTCTTCCCGCAGGTCTACGTGATGCGCAACGGCCACCCGGAGGCCGAGTTCCAGCTGCTCACCACGTACTCCTTCGACAAGGCCTTCGTCGTCAACGACTACGGCACCGGCTCCGCGATCGCGCTCGTCTCGGTCCTGCTGCTGCTCGGCGTCGTGGCGGTCTACATGCGCCAGATGCTCAAGATCGGAGATGTCGAGTGAGCACCGCCACCCAGGCCCCGCGCAGGCCGCGCAAGTCGAAGCTCGGCTGGAACCTGCTCGGCCTGCTCGTCTTCGTCACCGCCGGCTTCCCGGTCTACTGGATGATCAACACGGCCTTCAAGCCGGCCAAGGACGCGATCGACCCGGACCCGCACTTCTTCCCGTCCACCTTCACGCTGGAGAACTTCCGGCGCGCGCTGGACATCGCGGACTTCTGGGGCCCGGTCACCCGCAGCCTCGTCGTCTCCACCGTGGTGGTCGTCATCGGCATCGCGGTCGGCCTGCTCGCCGCGCTCGCCATCTCGCGCTTCGCCTTCCGCGGCCGCAAGATCGTCATCGTCGGCATCCTCACCGTCCAGATGATCCCGCTGGTCGCCATGATCATCCCGGTCTTCCTGCTGCTCAACGACCTCGGGCAGTACGACAAGCTCAGCGGCCTCGTCATCACCTACCTGACCTTCATCCTGCCCTTCACGGTGTGGACGCTGCGCGGATTCATCGTCAACATCCCCAAGGAGCTCGAGGAGGCCGCCCAGGTCGACGGCTGCACTCCCACCGGCGCCTTCCTGCGGGTCGTCTTCCCGCTGCTCGCGCCCGGCATGGTCGCCACCTCGGTCTACGGCTTCATCCAGGCCTGGAACGAATACCTCTACGCGCTGATGCTGATGAGCCAGCAGAACCAGACCGCGACCGTCTGGCTGTCCAACTTCATCACCAAGAACGGCACCGAGTACGCCCCGATGATGGCCGGCTCGACCATGATGGCCGTCCCCATCGTGATCCTCTTCCTCCTCGTCCAGCGCAAGATGGCCGCGGGTCTGACGGCCGGCGCAGTGAAGGGATGACGACCGCCCCATGACCACACTCGCAACCGGCACCGACACCCTGACCCGGGACGCGCTCACCGTCCTCCAGCCCGGCTTCGTCGGCACCACCGCACCCGACTGGCTGCTCCGCCGGATCGGCGAGGGCCTCTCCTCGGTCGGCCTCTTCGGCCGGAACATCGCCGCTCCCGAGCAGCTCGCCGCCCTCACCGCCCGGCTGCGCGCCGAACGCGACGACGTCCTGGTCGCGATCGACGAGGAGGGCGGCGACGTCACCCGCCTGGAGGTCAAGGAGGGCTCCTCCTTCCCCGGCAACTACGCCCTCGGCACCGTCGACGACGTCGAGCTCACCCGGGCCGTCGCCCGCGAGCTGGGCCGCCGGCTCGCCGCGTGCGGCGTCGACCTCAACTGGGCCCCGTCCGCCGACGTCAACTCCAACGCCGCCAACCCGGTCATCGGCGTCCGCTCCTTCGGCGCCGACCCCGACCTGGTCGCCCGGCACACCGTGGCCTACGTCGACGGCCTCCAGGCCGTGGGCGTCGCCGCGTGCACCAAGCACTTCCCCGGACACGGCGACACCAACGTCGACTCGCACCACGCCCTGCCCCGGATCGATGTGGACCTCGCCACACTGCACGCCCGTGAGCTGGCACCTTTCCGCGCCGCGATCGCCGCGGGTACCAAAGCCGTCATGAGCGCGCATATATTGCTCTCCGCGCTCGACCCCGACCGCCCGGCCACCCTGAGCCCGCAGATCCTCACCGGTCTGCTGCGCCAGGACCTGGGCTTCGAGGGCCTGATCGTCACCGACGGCATGGAGATGCAGGCCATCTCGGCGACGTACGGCATCGAGCGCGGATCCGTCCTCGCGATCGCCGCGGGCGCCGACGCCATCTGCGTCGGCGGCGGGCTGGCCGACGAGGACACCGTACTGCGGCTGCGCGACGCGCTCGTGACGGCGGTACGGACCGGTGAACTGCCCGAGGAGCGGCTGGCCGACGCCGCGGCGCGCGTGCGCGCCCTGGCGGCCTGGACCCAGGCGCACCGGGTCAGGGGGGCTGTATCGGGGCCGGGCGCGGCACAACAGGAGGGGACCGCGCCCGGCACCGACGTCGGACTCGTCGCGGCCCGCCGGGCCCTGAAGGTGACGCCCGGAACGCGGCCCTACGAGCCGATCACCGCCGCGCCCTACGTCGCCTCCTTCACCCCGGTCGCCAACTTCGCCGTCGGCGACGAGACGCCCTGGGGCATCGCCGCCGAACTTCAGCGGCTCCTCCCCGGCACCACCACCGGCTCCTACGGGACCGACGCCTCGGCGGACGCCGTCCTCGCGGCGGCGGGGGAGCGGCGCGTGGTCGCGGTCGTCCGCGACGCCCACCGCCACCCGTGGATGTCCGGGACCCTGGACGCCCTCCTCGCCGCCCGTCCCGACACCGTGGTGGTGGAGATGGGCCTGAACGAGTCGGAGCCCCGCGGCGCCCTGCACATCGCCACCCACGGCGCCGCCCGGGTCTGCGGCCGCGCCGCCGCCGAGGTCATCGCGGGCCGCTGACCCGCCCGCCCGCGACACCTCGCCCACGACGAAGGGGCCCGGCACCTGGACCAGGTGCCGGGCCCCTTCGCGCACCGGCTGTGCGCGCGAGGTCCTAGATGCCCTGCCAGGACGGCTTGTTCGCGAAGGTGTGACGGAAGTAGTCGGCGAGCTTCAGCTTGGAGGCGGCGGCCTCGTCCACGACCACGGTCGCGTGCGGGTGCAGCTGGAGCGCGGAGGCCGGCACGAGCGCGGCGACCGGGCCCTCGACCGTCTGCGCCACGGCCTCGGCCTTGCCCTCGCCGGTGGCGAGCAGCACCAGGTGACGGGCCTCCAGGATGGTGCCGATGCCCTGGGTGATGACGTGGTGCGGCACCTGGTCGATGTCGTCGTCGAAGAAGCGCGCGTTGTCGACGCGGGTCTGCTCGGTGAGCGTCTTGATCCGGGTGCGGGAGGCCAGCGAGGAGCAGGGCTCGTTGAAGCCGATGTGCCCGTCGGTGCCGATGCCCAGGATCTGCAGGTCCACCCCGCCGGCCTCGGCGAGCGCCTTGTCGTAGGCCTCGCAGGCCGCCTGGACGTCCTCGGCGGAGCCGTCGGGACCCATGAAGGCGTCCTGGGACAGCCCGAGCGGCTCGACGACCTGCCGCAGCACCGTCGAACGGTACGACTCCGGGTGCCCGGCGGGCAGGCCCACGTACTCGTCGAGCTGGGCCACGCGGGCGCGGGAGGCGTCGACGGTGCCGGCCTGGACCTGGGCGATCAGGGCGTCGTAGATGGGCAGCGGGGTCGATCCGGTGGCCACGCCCAGCAGCGCGTCGGGCTTGCGGCGCAGGAGGCCGGCGATGCCGTCCGCGATCAGCTCGCCGCCCGCCTTGGCGTCCTTGACGATGACAACTTCCACGCTGTGCCTGCCGATCTGGTGAGGGGCTTCTGAGCAGCCGGGTGGTATAGACCAATCTAGCCCCAAATTTAGCAGAGCGCAGGCCGTCCGCCCATGCCGTTCCGCCCCGTGGACGCGGCTGATCCCATCGTCAGTCGCCCCTGTCCCACCGGCCACTCGGACCCCACGCCACCGGACCGGAGGCCCCGATCCGACGGGTGCCCCGAAGCCTCCGCGTCAGGCCAGCGAACCTCCCGTCGCGTCGATCCACTGCCCGGTCACCCAGCGCCCGTCGTCGGAGGCGAGGAACGCCACCACGGCGGCTATGTCCTGCGGAGTGCCGACCCGGCCCAGTGCCGAATACGCCGCCGCCTGCGCCCGCGCCTCCGGGTCGTCCCGCAGCCATGCCGCGTTCATGTCGGTGTCGATGATCCCCGGGGCCACCGCGTTCACCGTGATCCCGCGCGGGCCCAGCACCTTCGACAGATAGCGGGTGAAGATGTCGAGCGCGCTCTTCGTCATCGCGTACGCCATCAGGTCCGGCATCATCGCCGCGTGCGAGAGGCCGGTCGACACGTTCACGATCCGGCCGCCGTCCCGCAGCCGCTCCGCGCCCAGCTGCGCCAGGAAGAACGGCGCCTTCGTGTTGACCGCGAAGACCCGGTCGTACTCCTCCTCGCCGATCGCCTCGAAGGAGCTCGAGACGCCGATCCCCGCGTTGTTCACCAGGATGTCCAGGCCGCGGTCCTCGCCGACGGCCGCGTCGAAGGCTGCCCACAGCGCCGCCGCGTCGCCCGGCACGCCCAGCTCCTGCCCGATCGCGAAGGCCTCGCCGCCGGCCGCGGCGATCGCCTCGACCGTCTCCTTCGCGGCCGCCTCGTTGCTCCCGTAATGCACGGCGACCCGCGCACCCTCGCGGCCCAGCCGCTCGGCGATGCCTCGTCCGATGCCCCGGCTCGCGCCCGTGACCAGCGCCGTCTTCCCCTCGAGCACGCCCATGCGGACGCCCCCCCTCACTTCCGTAGCGGTCGTTACAGAAAGAACCGTACCCCACCTTCCGTAGCGACCGCTATAGAATTTCCCCATGACGACCAAGCAGCGCGGCCGCCCCCGCTCCTTCGACCGCCCGACGGCGCTGGAGCAGGCGACGATGGCCTTCTGGGAGCACGGGTACGAGTCGACCTCCGTCTCCGACCTGACCCGCCTCATGGGCATCAGCGCACCGAGCCTCTACGCGGCCTTCGGCGACAAGAAGACGCTGTTCGAGGAGGTCGTCGAGGCGTACGTCGAGTCGTACGGCGCTTTCGGCCGTCGCGCCCTCGCGCAGGAGCCGACCGCCCGCGCCGCCGTCGGCCGGATGCTGCGCGAGGCCGCGGTGGAGTACACCGACCCGGCCCACCCGCGCGGCTGCCTGGTGATCTCCGCGGCCGCCAACTGCTCCACCACCGAGGTCGAGGAGGCCCTGCGGGCGCGCCGGCGGTCCAATCTCGCCGTCTTCGAGGAGCGCATCCGCCGGGACGTCGACTCCGGCGTCCTGCCGGCCGGCACCGACCCGGAGGCCCTCGCCCGCTTCAGCGGCGCCGTTTTGCAGGGCATGTCCCAGCAGGCCCGGGACGGCGCGACGAGGGAGCAGCTGGCGGCGGTGGCGGAGGCGGCGATGCGGGCCTGGCCCGCCGAGACGGACACCTGAGCGGCCCCCGGAAACACCCGCGGGCCGCGGCGCCTGACGGGACCCTCAACCCGTCCGGCACCGCAGCCCGGAGTTGCCCGGCCGGGGGTGTGCGGTCCCTCGGCCGTGTGGGAGGTCTCGGCGCAGTCAGGGCAGAGAGCGCCGGGTACCTCGTCCGTCCTCCTGTGCGGGGAGGACGGAGGCTCGTGAAATGCATTGTGGACTAGACCATTCTTGTCTGTCCATCCATGCGCACACGGTCGTCACGGGCCCATCCTCCAACACGGAGGCCCGGAGATCCAGGTTCACCGCCCCGTAATTCCACGGGTACGCTCGCACACGTGCCCTCCATGAACGACCTCGTACGCCAGCACACCGCTCTGAGCGAGTCCGATCTCGACTGGCTCCACATGCTGGTCTCCGAGTGGCAGCTGCTCTCCGACCTCTCCTTCGCGGACCTCGTCCTGTGGGTCCCGACCCTGGACGGCACCCGCTACGTCTCCGTGGCCCAGATGCGGCCGAACACCGGCCCCACCTCCTACCAGGACGACATGGTCGGCCACCTGGTCCCGCGCGGCCGCCGCCCGCTGCTCGACGCCGCCCTCGACGAGGGCCGGATCGTACGCGAGGGCGACCCCGAGTGGCGCGAGGAGGTCCCGGTCCGGGTCGAGTCGATCCCCGTACGCCGCGAGGGCCGCGTCCTCGGCGTCATCGCCCGCAACACCAACCTGCTCACCGTCCGGACGCCGTCCCGCCTGGAGCTCACCTACCTCCAGTCCGCGTCCGACCTGGCCCAGATGATCGCCGCCGGCTCCTTCCCCTTCCCCGGCGAGCAGGTCGACATGGACTCCTCGCCGCGGGCCGGCGACGGACTGATCCGCCTCGACGCCGAGGGCGTCGTCCAGTACGCCTCGCCCAACGCGCTCTCCGCCTACCACCGGCTCGGCCTCGCCGCCGACCTGGTCGGCCAGGACCTCGGCCAGATCACCGCCGAACTCGCACCCTCCCGCGGCCCGGTGGACGAGGCCCTGGCCAAGATGGCCTCCGGCTACGCCCCGCGCGAGTTCGAGGTCGAGGGCAACGGCGGCGTCATCCAGCTGCGCGCCATCCCGCTCAAGCCCAAGGGCACCCGCATCGGTTCGCTGGTCCTGCTCCGTGACGTCACCGAACTGCGCCGCCGCGAACGCGAGTTGATCACCAAGGACGCCACCATCCGGGAGATCCACCACCGGGTGAAGAACAACCTGCAGACGGTCGCCGCCCTGCTCCGCCTCCAGGCCCGCCGGATGGACTCCGACCGGGGCCGCGAAGCACTCAACGAGGCCGTGCGGCGCGTCGGTTCGATCGCCATCGTCCACGAGACGCTGTCCCAGAACCTGGACGAGCGGGTCGAGTTCGACGAGATCGCGGACCGGGTGATCGCGATGGTCGCCGAGATCTCGCCGGGCAAGGTCACCTGTCGGCGCAACGGCCGCTTCGGCATCCTCGACGCCGAGGTCGCCACTCCGCTCTCCATGGTCCTCACCGAGGTCCTGCAGAACGCGCTGGAGCACGCCTTCGCGCCGGGAGAGCACGGCACGGTCGAGGTCACCGCCGTCCGCGGCGAGCCGCGCGCCGACGCCCGGCTGCTCATCACGGTCAAGGACGACGGCCGCGGTCTGCCGGAGGGATTCGACCCGCAGCGGGCCGGCAACCTCGGCCTCCAGATCGTACGGACGCTGGTCGAGGGCGAGTTGGGCGGCAGTTTCGACATGCAGCCCGGCGCCGAGCGCGGCACGCGCGTGGTCCTCGACATTCCCGTACAGCCGCAGAAGTAACCCGCCCCGGAAAGCCGGGAGTTCGTCTCCGCGCGCTTTCCGGCCTTCCCCGGAATTCCACAGCAGCGAGCCCCGGACCGAAGGAAATCCGGTCCGGGGCTCGAATGCTGTGGGTTACTGCGCGCGCTGCGGCTCGAAGGCGGTGATTGCGTACACGGTGTACGCGCCGCGGGGCCTCAGGCTGTTGCAGGTGGCTCAGGCGCTGGCGTTGCGCGCCCGGTTGCGGGCGGCGCGGCGCTTCATCGCGCGGCGCTCGTCCTCGCTGAGGCCACCCCAGACGCCGGAGTCCTGGCCGGACTCGAGCGCCCACTGCAGGCACTGCTCCATGACGGGGCAGCGGCGGCAGACGGCCTTGGCTTCCTCGATCTGCAGCAGCGCAGGACCGGTGTTGCCGATGGGGAAGAACAGCTCGGGGTCTTCCTCACGACAAACGGCGTTGTGACGCCAGTCCATGGCTGCTACCTCTCTCGGTGTTACGTGCGAGTTGCTTGTGAATGTGAACGCTTTCACGAATCCCCCCGCAAGGGAAGGGCCGACTGCCAGGTGAACTGGTGTGGTCCTGGTTACTTAGGAGGGGGTTCTGGCTCTCAGTGGAGGCCGGTCTTGCGGGCCGTCCCGATCGCCAAGAAGAGACTCCCAAACCCCAGAGGCGGATACAACCCCTTCTGGAAAGTTTTTTTTGATTCCTCGGTGTCGGCTCGGTCACAGCCGTACTTCTAGGGGGTGGTGGGCAGCCTAAACGTTCGAGTGGAAGGACTTTCGGTCCTTCTGGTCACACAATCACACGCAGTGCACGGCGTACGCCTGTGAACGTCACGCTCGTACGCAGTCCGAGGTGGTCTCCGTCCATCTGCAGCGGCAGCGGGACCTTCGAATGCAAGGTGAAGTCGGTCAGATCGTGCAGAGTCACCGCGTGCTTACCGTGCGGTCCGCGTTCCGGGGTCGAGGTGAGCAGCTGGGTCGCGTACCGGGCCACCGAAGGGGCCGACAGCCGGCTCAGACCGAGCACGTCGAGGGCCGTCTCGAAGGACGCCTCCGGCGACGCGTACACCGGACGACTGCCCAGGTAGGTCCACGGAGAGGTGTTGCAGATTATGGAGAGGACCAGATCCTCCACAGGATCCTCACCCGGGCGCTCCAGGGTGATCGTCCCGTGCCGCCGGTTCCGCTCGCCCAGGAACTGGCGCACCACCTGACGCAGATAGAGCGCGTGCGTCGAACGCTTGCCCCGCTCGCGCTGCTGTTCGACCCGGCCGATCACACTCGCGTCGAAACCGAACCCGGCGCAGAAGGTGAACCAGCGCTCCGGCACCGCCTCGTCCTCCGTGCCCGGCGTCCCCGACGCCAGACCCAGGCTCACCGTCCGGGCCCGCCGCTCACGCAGCGCGTCCAGCAGCGCGCCGGTCGCCTCCACGGCGTCGTTCGGCAGCCCCAGCGCCCGCGCGAAGACATTGGTCGAGCCGCCCGGCACCACCGCGAGCCCCGGCAGCCGGTCCGGATCGGGCCCCGCGTGCAGCAGCCCGTTGACCACCTCGTTGACCGTGCCGTCGCCGCCGAGCGCCACCACCAGATCGACGTCGTCCGAGTCGGCGGCCCTGCGCCCCAGGTCACGGGCATGGCCCCGGTACTCGGTCGTCACCGCCTCCAGCTTCATCTCGCTGGCGAGCGCGTGGATCAGCACGTCCCGTGTGCGGGCACTGGTGGTGGTTGCTGCCGGATTGACCACGAGAAGCGCGCGCATGCTCGCCAGCGTACCTACCCGGCGGTACCGGACGCAGTCCCGGTCCAGCTGGCGGGCACCTCCGCCGGACGCCTTCGCCCGGGACCGTGGCCGACGCCGTGCCTGCACCCGGGACCGGGCCGACGCCGTAGCCCGGCCCTGCCGTGCCGTGCCTTCGCCCACACCTCCGGCCCGTCGGTTCCGGCCGGGCCCCCGCTACCCTTCCTGCATGAGCAGTGCGAGCAGTGCCGACACCAGCAGGACGCAGCAGGCTACGGAGCCGGGCACCCGGCCCGGGCGGCTCACCGCCGCCGCGGCGGTGGCCGCGGTCGAGGGCCTCGCCCTCGTCGCCGGCGGCCTCTACCTCCTGGTGACCAGCCTCGTCGACCGGTCCGGCGACCTCACCTCGGCCCTCATGGGCGGCGTCACCCTGATCGCCCTCGGCCTCATCCCGCTCGCCGCCGCCCGCGGCCTGTGGCTGCGCCGGTCCTGGAGCCGCGGCCCGGCCGTCATCACCCAGATCCTGGCACTGCCCGTCGCCTGGCAGCTCCTCCAGGCGAACAGCGTCATGATCCCGGCCGGCATCGCGCTCGCCGTCCTGGCCGTGGCCGGCCTGGTCCTCCTGGTGAGCCCGGCCACGACCGAGGCGCTCGGCATCAAGCGCCCCGGCCAGGACACGCCGTAACGGCGCTTCCTCCTCCTCGTCCTACTCCTCGACGAGCAGCTTGTCCCGCAGCTGCGCCAGCGTGCGCGCGAGCAGCCGGGACACGTGCATCTGCGAGATGCCGACCTCCTGCGCGATCTGCGACTGGGTCATGTTCCCGAAGAAGCGAAGCAGCAGGATCCGCTTCTCCCGCGGCGGCAGGTCCTCCAGGAGCGGCTTGAGCGACTCCCGGTACTCGACGCCCTCCAGGGCCTCGTCCTCCGCGCCCAGCGTGTCCGCCACCGCCGGCGACTCGTCGTCCGTGTCCGGCACGTCCAGGGAGAGCGTCGAGTAGGCGTTCGCCGACTCCAGACCCTCCAGGACCTCCTCCTCCGAGATCCCGAGCCGTTCCGCCAGCTCGTGCACCGTCGGCGAGCGCCCGTGCTGCTGCGACAGCTCCGCCGTCGCCGTCGTCAGCGAGAGCCGCAGTTCCTGGAGACGCCGGGGAACCCGGACCGCCCAGCCCTTGTCCCGGAAGTGGCGCTTGATCTCGCCGACCACCGTCGGAGTCGCGTACGTGGAGAACTCCACGCCGCGGTCCGGGTCGAACCGGTCCACCGACTTGATCAGGCCGATCGTCGCCACCTGCGTCAGGTCGTCCAGCGGCTCGCCGCGGTTCCGGAAGCGCCGGGCCAGGTGCTCCACCAGCGGCAGGTGCATCCGCACGAGGCGGTCGCGCAGCGCCGCCTTCTCCGGCGAACCTTCCGGAAGGCCGCGCAGCTCGATGAAGAGCGCCCGCGCCCCGGTGCGGTCGTGCGGGTCGGGCACGGCGGGCTCCCCGGCCGCGTCAGGGACCTCTTCGTGCTGCTCGTGCTCGCTCATCTGGTCCGCCTGCTCCGTAGCGACCTCGACCTCGACTCCTCCGGCCTCCGCACCCGTGGCCTCGGCACCCGCACCCGCGGCCTTCGCGCCAGCGCCCGCGGCCTCGGCACCCGCGGCCTCGGCACCCGCGGCCGTCCGCGGCAGGGCCTGCTGCTCAGGGATGCCGGCCGTCGCGTCCCCGCTCCTCACGCCGGGCCTGGCCCCGCGCCGCGCTGTTTGTACAGGCTGATGGAGACCGTCTTGTCGTCGGCCACGGAGGACTCCACCTTCCCGGCGAGGGCCGAGAGCACCGTCCACGCGAACGTGTCCCGCTCCGGCGCCCGGCCGTCCGTCGTCGGAGCCGACACCGTGACGTCGAGCGAGTCCTCCACCAGCCGGAACACACAGCTCAGCACCGACCCCGGCACCGCCTGCTGGAGCAGGATCGCGCACGCCTCGTCGACGGCGATCCGCAGGTCCTCGATCTCGTCGAGGGTGAAGTCCAAGCGCGCCGCGAGGCCGGCCGTGGCCGTACGCAGCACGGACAGGTAGGCACCCGCAGCGGGCAGCCGGACTTCCACGAAGTCCTGGGTCCCGGGCTCGCCTGCGATCTGGGACACCCTCACCTCCAAGGTGGCACAAGCTCTTTCGGGGTCCGGGGAGGAAGCCCCCCGAACCAGGCGGTACGCAGTCGGTTGCGCAGTCCGCCGAGACGCTATCGCGATCCGTCCCCCCGTGTCGCCGGGGGCCTGAGGACCGGACCCCCTGCCCGGCGGCCGCGGAGAACCCGCGGAGGGGTGACGTACCCAGCCGTCAGACGATCGAACCGTCCACGAAGCACCAGCGCCAGCGCTCGTTCGGTTCGAAGGTCCGCATCACCGGGTGCCCGGTGGCCGTGAAGTGCGCCGTCGCGTGCCGCCCCGCCGAGGAGTCGCAGCACCCGACGTGGCCGCAGCTCAGGCAGAGCCGCAGCTGGACCGGGTGCGTGCCGTCGGCCAGGCATTCCGGACAGGTGTCGTGCAGCGGCGCCGGTTCGGGGCGCGGCATTTCGGCAACGTGCGGGCACTCGCTCATGATGGCCAGATTACGTGGTGGCGCGAGAGACGAGACACGAGGCGGGGACCCGGAATGGACGCATTGCAGCTGGTGGCACTGGTCGCGGTGAGCGCCGCGGTGGCGGGCTTCGCCCGCAGGACGCCGGTGCCGGCGCCGCTGCTCCTCGTCGCCGTCGGCCTCGCCGCCGCCTATGTGCCTGGAGTGCCCGACTACACCCTCGACCCGCACATCGTGCTGCCGCTGATCCTGCCGCCGCTGCTGTACACGGCCGCCGTCGACTCCTCGTACCTCGACCTGCGCGCCAACATCCGGCCCGTCGCCCTGCTCTCCGTCGGTTACGTGCTCTTCGCGACCGTCGCGGTCGGCTGGCTCGCCTACGTGCTGGTGCCCGACCTGCCGCTGACCGCCGCCCTCGTGCTCGGCGCCGTCGTCGCCCCGCCGGACGCGGTGGCCGCCACCGCCATCGCCCGCCGGCTCGGCCTGCCGAACCGGATCACCACGATCCTCCAGGGCGAGTCCCTGGTGAACGACGCCACCGCCATCACCGCGTACAAGGTCGCGCTCGCCGCCGCCGTGGGCGAGGCCGTCAGCTGGGCCGGCGGGCTGTGGGACTTCGCGCTGGCCGCGGTCGGCGGCATCGGCGTCGGCCTGGTCCTCATGGTGCCCATCCACTGGCTGCGCACCCATCTGCACGAGGCGCTGCTGCAGAACACCCTCTCGCTGCTCATCCCGTTCATCGCGTACGCCGCCGCCGAGGAGGTGCATGCCTCCGGCGTGCTCGCGGTCGTCGTGGTCGGCCTCTTCCTCGGGCACAAGGCGTGGAAGGTCGACTTCGCCACCCGTCTCCAGGAGGAGGCCGTCTGGAAGATGGTCGCCTTCGTCCTGGAGTCCTCGGTCTTCGCGCTGATCGGCCTCCAGCTGCCGTTCGTGGTCCGCGGCCTCGGCCCGTACGGGATGGGAGAGGCCGCCTGGTATGCGGCCGGGGTCTTCCTCGCGGTGGTCGTCGTGCGCTTCGTCTGGGTCTACCCGGCCACCTTCCTGCCCCGCTGGATGTCCGCCGGCATCCGCGAGCGCGAGCCGGAGGTGGACTGGCGGGCGCCGCTGGTCGTCGGCTGGGCCGGCATGCGCGGCGTCGTCTCGCTCGCCATCGCCTTCTCCATCCCCGTCGTCACCGACGGGGACGCCTTCCCGGCCCGCAACCTGGTCCTCTTCCTCACCTTCACCACCGTCATCGGCACCCTCGTCGTCCAGGGCCTCACCCTGCCGCCGCTCATCCGGGCCCTGAAGCTGCCCGGCCGCGACCGCTATCAGGAGACGCTCGCCGAGGCGCAGGCCCAGAGCGAGGCGTCCCGGGCCGCCGAGGAACGGCTCGACGTGCTCCTCGCCGACGAGCGCAACGCCCTGCCCGGGCCGCTCGCCGACCGGCTCCGCACGGTCATGGAACGCCGCCGCAACGCCGTCTGGGAGCGGCTCGGCGCCGTCAACGAGCTCACCGGCGAGACGGCCGACGACACCTACCGGCGGCTCGCCCGCGAGATGATCGACGCCGAGCGCGAGGTCTTCGTACGGCTGCGCGACACCCGCCGCATCGACGACGAGATGATGCGCTCGCTGCTGCGCCGGCTCGACCTGGAGGAGGCGGCGGCCTACCGGGAGGAGTCCGGCTAGACGGGCCGGTCCGCCCGCCCCGCCCTGTCCACCTGGACCGCACGGTCCGCCTGCCCCGCCCGCTCCATCCGCTCCGGCCGCTCCGGCCGGTCCGCACGGTCTGCCAGCTCCGGCCGGTCCGCCGGGGCGGGCTCGTCCGGCCGGGGCTCCGGGGCGCCCGTCACCACCGCGGCGATCCGCGTCCCGGGAGCGAAGGCGCCCTCCTCGGCGAGGGTCACGACGGCGTGCAGCATTTTGGCGACATACAACCGCTCGATGGCGAGTCCATGCCGCGACCCGTGCCGCGCCTCGAAATCGCGTGCGAAGGCGTCGAGCTCCGGGGTCGTACGGGCGTAGCCGCCGCCGTGGAAGCGCTCGTCGAGCCACCATTCGCCGCGCGGGCCGCCGAACGCGGCCTCCTGCAGGTCCCGCACCTCGGCGCCGAGGAAGCCGCCCTTGAGGACCGGGACGCCCAGGACCCGGCCCGGGAAGCCGGCCGCGAGACCGGCCAGCGTGCCGCCGGTGCCGCAGGCGACGGCGACGACGTCCGGCGGCTCCGTGGCGGCCGCCAGCTCGCGGCCGAGCTCCACGCAGCCCCGGACGGCGAGCGCGTTGCTGCCGCCCTCGGGCACGACGTAGGTGTCCTCGGGCGCGCCGGCGAGGGCCAGGAGCCTGGCGAGGGTGGCGGGCTCGTGCTTCGCGCGGTAGGTGGCGCGGTCGGCGAAGACCAGACGCATCCCGTCCGCCGCGCAGCGCGCGAGCGACGGGTTGAGCGGGCGGCCGGCCAGCTCGTCGCCGCGCACGACGCCGACGGCCGGGAAGCCGAGGAGCCGGCCGGCGGCGGCCGTGGCCCGCAGGTGGTTGGAGTACGCGCCGCCGAAGGTGAGCACCGGGCGGCCGCCGGCCGCCCGGAGGTTGAGCGCGAGCTTGCGCCATTTGTTGCCCGGAAGGTCCGGGTGGATCAGGTCGTCGCGCTTGAGCAGCAGGGTCAGACCGTGCCGGGTGAGGCGCTCGTCGTCGACCGGCAGCAGGGGCGAGGGGAGCCGGGGCCGCAGCCGGGCGGGATCGAACGCGTTCACCCCGCCATTGTCGCCGGTCGGGGCGGGGGCCCGTCAGCGCAGCACGTCGGCGATCCGGGCGCGCATCGACCCCATGGTGAAGCCGCGCGGATCGACCTTGCCCGGCTGCCACTCCAGGTGCCCGATCACCGAGCGCTGGGTCCAGCCGTGCACCCGGCACAGCGCCGCCGCGGCCTTCGCGATGGCGTCCAGCTGCACCTTGGGCCAGGGGTCCTCGCCGTCGCCGAGGTTCTCGCACTCGAAGCCGTAGAAGTGCCGGTTGCCGTCCGTGGTGGCCTCGTCGTCCCGCGGCAGGCGCTTCTCCGCGATGACCGCCCGCAGCACCTCGTCGTCGCCGAGGCCGGCGTGGTTGGCCCGGCCGTAGCCGACCAGGTGGACGGTGCCGTCCTTGGCGATCACGCCGTGGCACAGCGGCCCGGGCAGGGAGGCGTAGCCGTCCCGGCAGATGCGGACGGTGTTGCTGGTGCCCCGGGTGACGGTGTGATGGATCATCACGCCGTGGACGGGACCCCAGGGGCCCTTGTGGTTGCGGTTGTGGGTGCGCCAGTCGCCGACCTCGACGACCGTCAGGCCCTCGTCGCGCAGCGCGTCGAGGAAGCGGTTCGCGGACATGGGTGCGGACATGGCCGGCTCCTTCCGGGTGGGGGATCGCGGTGGTTCCGGAGTACCGGAGCGCTGTGCTCCGGTGCCATCCGTTCGGACCGTGTGCGAGCCGATCCGGACAGAACGCCGAGGCCACGCCGCCTCGTCGGGACGAAAAATCGCCCGTCCTGCCCCGCAGGCGGACCGACGACACCCACTCTTTTGTGTAATGGCGCGGACACGCTCCGTGCTGAAAGGCTTCTCTCGCAGGTTTGTCGTATCGAGAGGGAGTTCCATGTCCGTTGGTTCGGTCGGCGACGAGGTGCGCGGAGACCGCCCGGCTCCGCAGCAGAGTCTCGGCACCGCCGCCGCGCGGAACCTCGCGAGCACCACCAAGTCGGCCCCGCAGATGCAGGAGATCACCTCCCGGTGGCTGCTGCGGACGCTGCCGTGGGTGGAGGTGCGGGGCGGGACCTACCGGGTGAACCGGAGGCTCAGCTACTCCGTGGGTGACGGCCGCGTCACCTTCGTGCAGACCGGGGAGCGGGTCGCCGTGATCCCGGCGGAGCTCGGCGAGCTTCCCGCCCTGCGGGGATACGACGACGAGGACGTCCTGCGGGAGCTGGCCGACCGCTGCCGGCAGCGGGAGTACGCGGCGGGCGAGGTCATCGCCGCACGCGGCGAGCCCGCCGACCGGGTCCACCTCCTCGCCCACGGCAAGGTGGAGCGGGTCGGCCAGGGGCCGTACGGGGACGCGACCGTCCTCGGCGTGCTCGCCGACGGCGCCTACTTCGGCGAGACCGCGCTGACCGAGGCGGACGCCTCCTGGGAGTGGACCGCCCGCGCCGCCACCGCCTGCACGGTCCTGGAGCTCACCCGGGCCGACGTGCTGAGCCTGGCGGAGCGGGCCGGCGCCCTGGCCGGCCATCTCGCCGAGTTCGCCGCGCTGTCCCACGCGCGCACCAACGCCTACGGCGAGGCGGCCGTCGACCTCTCGGCCGGCCACGTCGGCGAGGCCCTGGTGCCCCACACCTTCGTGGACTACGAGGCGTCACCGCGCGAGTACGAGCTGAGCGTCGCCCAGACCGTCCTGAAGGTCCACACGCGCGTGGCCGACCTCTACAACCACCCGATGAACCAGACCGAGCACCAGCTGCGGCTCACGGTCGAGGCGCTGCGCGAGCGCCAGGAGCACGAGCTGGTCAACAACCGGGAGTTCGGCCTCCTCGCCAACTGCGACTACGGGCAGCGCCTCCAGCCCCACGACGGCGCGCCCGGCCCCGACGACCTGGACGAGCTGCTCTCCCGGTGCCGCGGAGCCAGGCTGTTCCTGGCCCATCCGCGGACCGTCGCCGCCCTCGGCCGCGAGTTCAACCGGCGCGGTCTCGTCCCGGGCTCCCTCGACGTCGACGGGACCCGGATCACGACCTGGCGCGGAGTGCCGGTCTATCCGTGCGACAAGATCCCGGTCTCCGACGCGGGCACCAGCTCGATCCTCTGCATGCGTACGGGCGAGAAGGACCAAGGTGTGATCGGCCTGCACCAGACCGGCCTCCCGGACGAGATCGAGCCCAGCCTGTCCTGCCGCTTCATGGGCATGAACGAGCAGGCGATCATCTCCTACCTGGTCACCGCCTACTACTCGGCGGCGGTTCTCGTCCCCGACGCCCTCGGCGTCCTGGAGAACGTGGAGGTCAACCGCCGGCGCTGAGCCGGCGACCGGGGACGGGGGCCTCGCCGACGGGTCCCCGCCCCCGGCCTCCCGATCTCCCCACCGCTGTGGAAGAAGGTGACCGCGCATCCATGACCACCACCCATGAGGACGCCGCGACCGCAGGCGCGGCCGGCGGCGGGCAGGGCGCCGTGCTGCTCCTGGACCGGGCGCGCAGCGTCGTCGACCCTCAACTCCGTACGACCGTCGCGTCGTTGCCCGGTTCCATACGGCGTATCGCCGCGTACCACTTCGGCTGGGAGGAGGCGGACGGCAGCCCGTCCGCGCGGCCCGGAGGCAAGGCCATCCGGCCGGCCCTGGTGCTCGCCGCGACCCGCGCGCTCGGCGCCGACCCGGCTCCCGCGGTGAAGGCCGCCGCGGCGGTGGAGCTGGCGCACAACTTCACCCTGCTCCACGACGACATCGTCGACGAGGACCCGACCCGGCGCCACCGGCCCACCGCCTGGGCGGTGTTCGGCATCCCGGACGCCCTGCTCGCGGGCGACGCCATGTCCGCGCTCGCGCTGCGGCTGCTCGCCGAGGATCCCCACCCGGCCGCCACCGCGGCCTCGGCCCGGCTCGCCGCCTGTGTCATCGAGCTGTGCGCCGGCCAGCAGGCGGACTGCGCCTTCGAGCAGCGCGGGCCGCACGAGGTCTCGCTGGACGAGGTGACGGCGATGGCCACCGCCAAGACCGGGGCCCTGCTCGGCTGCGCCTGCGCGCTGGGCGCGCTCTACGCGGGCGCGGACGAGCAGGCGGTCACGGCGCTCGACGCCTTCGGCCGGGAGGCCGGCCTCGCGTTCCAGCTGATCGACGACCTGATCGGCATCTGGGGAGATCCGGGGCGCACCGGCAAGCCGGCCGGTGCCGATCTGACGGCCCGCAAGAAGTCGCTGCCCGTCGTGGCGGCGCTGGCCTCCGGGACCCGGGCGGGCGAGGAGCTGGCGGAGCTGTACGCCCGCCCGGTCCTGGACGCCGCCGCGGTGCGGGCGGCCGCGGACGCGGTGGAGCGGGCCGGCGGCCGGGACTGGGCGCAGGCCCAGGCGGCGGAGCGGATGGCCCGGGCGGTGGAGCAACTCTCCCGCGCGGTGCCGGACTTGTCGGCGGCCGGGGACCTGCTGGCGCTCGCGGAGTTCGTGACGCGCAGAAACCGCTGACCGGGACGCCGCCGAGCGGGCGTGCGAAAAAGAGCTTGCGTAACCACTACGGATGGAGCACTATGTGCGTAGTGGTTAACGCCCGCCACGCCTCCCAGTGAAAGAGTTCCGGCTTGCGCAAGCTCACCTACTACGTCGCCTGCTCCCTCGACGGCTTCATCGGCGACCCCAAGGGCGACGCCTCCTCGATGCTCGCGTTCCTCGACGAGGAGTACGGCGCCTTCATGAACAGCGAGTACCCGGAGACGATCCCGACGGCCTTCCGCAAGGCCTGGGGACTCGAGGGTGTCGCCAACAAGCGCTTCGACACCGTGATCCAGGGCCTCGGCTCCTACCGCCTCGCCCTCGACACCGGCGTCACCAGCCCGTACGCCCATCTGCGGGAGTTCGTCGCCACCCGCTCCCTCACCGAGTCGCCCGACCCCAACGTCGAGCTGATCTCCGAGGACCTGGTCGGCCGCGTCCGCGCGCTCAAGGCCGAGGACAGCCCGCTGGGCATCTGGCTCTGCGGCGGCTCGACCGTCGCCGGCGAGCTGGTCGACGAGATCGACGAGCTGGTCATCAAGTCGTATCCGCAGGTGTACGGCTCCGGAATGCCGATGTTCGGCGCCGGCTTCACCCCGCGCGACTTCACGCTCGACGAGATGCGGAGCTTCGGCAACGGCGTCGTCGTGCGGACCTACACCAGGAAGCGGTGACCGGGGCCGCGCCCTACGCTGGAGGCATGGCGAGCGAGGCGGCGCACACCACACGGGACCCTCGGGCCGAGCATCCCTGCCCGGCCTGCGGGCAGCCCCGGGCGGTCATCGCCCGGCGGCACAAGGTCCTCGGCGCGTGGGTGCCGGAGTGGGAGGTGCAGCCCTGCCGGAATCCCGGGTGCGAGCTGTACGAGCCTCCCGAGGCCGGCGCCGAGGAAGCCGACATCGACGAAGCCGGCACCGAGGCCGGCGCCGGGGCCCGCGCCGACGAGGCCGGCCCGGCCCGCAGCGCGGACGACGGCGCGGAAGCCACTACCACGCACGTGACCGGCAAGAACGGCGAGACCGGGAGAAGTCCGGCCCCTGGGTGACCGGCCGCGCGCCGGAGCCGGTCATACCGCTACAGTCCGCGCATGTCATCGGAGTCGACAGAAGTCTGGACCGGCTGGTACCGGGACCGCAGCGGCGCGGAAGCGATCGTCATCACGGCGGACGGGAGCCAGGTGGCCACCCGCATCAGGGGAATCGAGTACACGGGCGCGACCTTCGCCGCCCTGCGTGCCGCGGACGAGGGCGGGCAGGCCCTCACCGGGTGCGTGCTGGAGTGGGACCTGCCGCTTCCCGTCGTCGCGGACGGCGTCACCCAGCAGGCCACGCTCAGCTGCCTGCTGACCCTCGGCGAGCGCGCCGACCTCAGCCTCACCCTCCACTACGGCGGTGCGGCCTTCGAGTCCGGCGTCACCGGCGGCGACTTCGAGGAGGCCCTGAGCCGGGTCAGGCGCCAGCTGCCGCCGGGCACCGAGTTCGGCCGCCGGCTGCTCCAGGCCGCCTGACGCTCCCGCGCCTCGCGCCCGTACGCGTACGTGTGCGCCGACGTGTGCGCGTACGTGGAGGTTGTACGCGTACGACTCAGGCGAGACCGTCCCAGCCCCAGCGCGGAGTCGGACCCGGCTCGCCCAGATCCGTTCCGCGCGGCGAGGCCGAGACGTCCTCGGCGATCCGGGTGCCCCAGTCGAAATACTCGACGACGCGCTGCCGCAGCAGCGCGTCGTCCGGGAGTTCCTTCTCCACCGCCGCGGTCATCAGCTCCATCCAGCGCAGCCGCTGTTCCTCGGTGATGCCGAGACCGAGGTGCGCCGTGAGCAGGGCGTGATGACCGCCGTGGCGGGCCGTGAAGTCGGCCGGGCCGGAGAAGACCTCGGCGAGCCACACGGCGACGTGCTCCACGTGGGTGGGCGTGAAGTCGGCGAAGACGGGGGCGAGGACCGGGTCGGCGAGGACCGCCTCGTAGAAGGTGTCCGAGAGCCGGCGCAGCGCGTCGGCGCCGCCCACGGCCTCGTACAAGGTGGTGCTCCGGGGAGTGCTGCGCTCGTCGGGCATGCGCGCCACGCTACCAAGCGGCCCCGGCCACCGCCCCCGTTCGGCTCAGTGGGTCTTGAAGGCGGACGCGAGTCCGTAGCGCCACAACTGGTCGACGCGGGAACGCTCCTGGGAGTTCGGGTAGGCGTTCTGGCAGGACGTGCCGGGCCCGCCGCCGGACATCAGCTCGCTGCACGGGCCGCTGTAGTGGTCGGGAAGGCCGAGGACGTGCCCGGTCTCGTGGGCGGTGACGCGGGTGGAGTTGTACTGCTGGTTCTGGCGGTAGTCGAGGAAGATGTAGCCGTTGCCGTGCCCGTCGGTGCTCGCGTACGAACCGCGGGAGTCGTTCCCCTCGTAGTACGCGAAGTCGGGGTTGGACCCCTCCACCAGGCGGACGTTGACGACGGAGCTGTTCCAGATCTGCGCCGAACGGGATATCTGGGTGCGGAAGCTCGGCGCGTTGGCGGAGCTGTAGACCACGGTGACGGCGGTGGCGCCGGGCACGGCGGCCCGCTTCTTCGCGACCGACTTCACGACGGCGTCGAAGAACGCCTGGTTGGCCTTGGCCTCCTCGGCGGAACCGGCGTAGGCGGTGTAGCCGGCCTCCCGGTGCTGGGTCGTGGCACCGGCGGGGGAAGCGCCGAGGGACAGGGTGAGACCGGCACCGAGGGCGGCGGTCAGGACGGACGTGAGGATTCTCGAGTGACGCATGGGGGGCTCCTCCTGTGGGGTTGAGGAGAGTGTCGGGGGAGCCGTGGCGGGTGGGAATGATGTCATCCGCCGATAACCCCGTCCTATCGCCCCCACGCCAAGGTGCTCTCGAATCCGGCCACTTGCGGCTCGAGGGCGGTCTGGTGCGCCGGATGGAGCCGCCCTAACCTTCGGGTCATGGAGCTGGAGGTGAGGCACCTGCGGGCGCTCTGCGCCATCGCGGACCACGGCAGTCTGCACAAGGCCGCCCGCCAACTCGGTGTCAGCCAACCCTCCCTGACCACCCAGCTGCGCCGCATCGAGAACGCGCTCGGTGCCGAACTCTTCTCCCGCGGCCGCACCGGCTGCGACCCCACCCCGCTCGGCCGCGCCGTCCTCAGCCGCGCCCGGCCGCTGCTCGCCGGAATGACCGCGCTGATCACCGAGACCCGGGCCGCCGCCGGCCGCGCCGCCGGCCCCGCCCTCCGTGTCGGCTCCACCGCGAGCCGCGCCCTGCCCGGCTGGCTGCGCCGGCTCCGCCAGGACCTGCCCGGCACCGACATCGGGCTGCGCGTCGACGTCTCCGCCAACGGCCTGCTGCGCGCGGTCGCCGCCGGACAGCTCGACCTCGCCTTCGTCCACGAGGTCGAGGGCTGCCCGCTGAGGGTCCCGGACGGCCTCCAGAGACGGGTGCTCGTCGAGCGCGAGCCCCAGTTCATCTCCCTGGCCCGTGACCATCCGGCAGCCCGCCAGGAGGTCGTCGACCTCACCGACCTCGCCCACGACCGCTGGGCCGTCGACCCGGCCGTCGACGGCGAATGGGACGGCCTGCGCCGGGTCCTCGGCGCCGCGGGCCTCGACCCGCCGGTGCTGCACGCCGACTACCACACCGCCGCCTCGCTCATCGCCCTCGGCGAGGCCGTCGCACCCTGCCAGCCCACCTCGGTCCCGCGCGAGGACATGGCCGTCCGCCCGCTGCGCGGCGACCCGCTGGCCGTCCGCCTCCTCCTCCACGCGGCGCCGGGCGTCCCGCTCGACCGTCCGTACGCGGAACTGGCCGCCGCCTACCGCGAAGCCGCCCTGCGCGCGGCCCCGTACCGGCAGTGGTTCGGGCGCGGCGGGACGGCCGGACCGTGCATGATGGCCGTATGAACGATCACGGGGAATGGGGCGCCGTCATGGCGCTCGCGGACGACCACCACGCCCGCACGGTCCGGGCGTTGGGCGTACGGGAGGTCGCCGGCCACCTGCTGAAGGTGTACGCCGTCGAGGCCCCCGGCCGCACGGTCGGCGAGGCCGAGACCGACCCGGCCGTACGGCTCGCCGCCGACCACCTCGTCCTCGGGCGCCACCGCGGCTCGCTCGGCCTCGCGGTGCTGCTGGTGCACGCCGGCGGCGACGGCGACTACGTCCTCGTCCACACCTGGATCGAGGGCCACATGTCCGACCTCGCCATCTGGACCGGCCCGGCCGGCCGCCCGGACGCGCTCCGCCCGGGCCGCGCCGGCCTCGCGTCCTGCGTCTGGGAGGCCGCCGTCCTCGCCCACGAGCGCGAGGCCTTCGTCCGCCACGTCCTCGACGGCACCGGCCCCGCCGCCGACCGGCTCGCCGCCTGGTCCGACGACGCACTCGACGGCGAGGTCCGATGACCCAGCCCCTGGTCCGGCACGCCCGCCCCGACGACGCGCTCGACGGCGAGGTCCGATGACCCTGCCCCTGGTCCGGCACGCCCGCCCCGACGACCTGCCGCGCGTCGCCGAACTGGCCGCCGAACACGCCGCCTACGAGAAGGCCGCGCCCCCGCCCGCCGACCTGGCCCGCCGCCTCCACCACCTCCTCTTCACCTCCGGCACCTCCCGCCTGCGCTGCCTGGTCGCCGAACTCCCCGACACCACCCTCGCCGGCTACGCCACCTGCGCACCCGAACTCTCCACCTGGGACGCCGCCGAGTACCTCCACATGGACTGCCTCTACCTCACCGAGTCCGCCCGCGGCCACGGCCTCGGCGCCCTCCTGATGACCGCCGTCCGCCGCGAGGCCGACGCCCTCGGCCTCCCCGAGATCCAATGGCAGACGCCCACCTGGAACGAGGGCGCCATCCGCTTCTACGACCGCCTGGGCGCCACCTCGAAGGAGAAGCGGCGCTACTCCCTTCCGGTGGGGTCCGCAGCAGAGCAGACACCGAACAGCGAGGCACATTCATGAGCATCCGCGCACACATCGACGCCGTCTACGACGAGGTCCGCCGGCGCAATCCGGGGGAGGCGGAGTTCCATCAGGCGGCGGCCGAGGTGCTGCACTCCCTGACGCCGGCGCTCGAACGGCACCCGGAGTACGCCGAGCCGGGGTTCCTGGAGCGGCTGTGCGAGCCGGAGCGGCAGCTGATCTTCCGGGTGCCGTGGGTCGACGACCAGGGTGTCGTACGCGTCAACCGGGGCTTCCGGGTCGAGTTCAACAGCGCGCTGGGCCCGTACAAGGGCGGTCTGCGCTTCCACCCGAGCGTGAACCTCGGCATCGTGAAGTTCCTCGGCTTCGAGCAGATCTTCAAGAACGCGCTGACCGGGCTGGGCATCGGCGGCGGCAAGGGCGGTTCGGACTTCGACCCGAAGGGCCGCTCGGACGCCGAGGTCATGCGCTTCTGCCAGTCCTTCATGACGGAGCTGTACCGCCACCTGGGCGAGCACACCGACGTCCCGGCGGGCGACATCGGCGTCGGCGCCCGGGAGATCGGCTACCTGTTCGGCCAGTACAAGCGGATCACCAACCGCTACGAGGCGGGCGTCCTGACCGGTAAGCCGGTGGGCTGGGGCGGCTCCCACGCCCGTACCGAGGCCACCGGTTACGGCGCGGTGTACTTCGCCCAGGAGATGCTCGCCACCCGCGGCGAAAGCTTCGACGGGCGCCGCGTGGTCGTCTCCGGCTCCGGCAACGTCGCCGTCTACGCGGTGGAGAAGGTCCACGCGCTCGGCGGCCGCGTGGTGGCCTGCAGCGACTCCTCCGGCTACCTCGTCGACGACAACGGCATCGACCTCGACCTCCTCAAGGACGTCAAGGAGGTGCGGCGCGCCCGCCTCTCCGCCTACGCCGAGGCCCGCCCCGGCGCCGTCTTCTCGGCCCGCGGCACCCTCTACGACGTCCCCTGCGACGTCGCCCTGCCCTGCGCGACGCAGAACGAACTGCGGCGCGAGGACGCGGTGTCCCTGGTCAAGAACGGCGTCCGCGCCGTCGCCGAGGGCGCGAACATGCCGTGCACGCCTGAGGCGGTCGAGGTGTTCCGCGACGCCGGCGTCCTCTTCGGCCCGGGCAAGGCCGCCAACGCCGGCGGCGTCGCCACCTCGGCCCTGGAGATGCAGCAGAACGCCGCCCGCGACACCTGGACCTTCGACCAGACCGAGTCCCGCCTCGCCACCATCATGCGCACCGTCCACACCGAGTGCCGCACCACCGCCGACACCTACGCCGCCGACCCCGACGACTACGTCCTCGGCGCGAACGTGGCCGGCTTCCTGCGCGTGGCGGAGGCGATGACGGCCCAGGGCGTCATCTGAGCTTGTAAGAGCGGGATCGGTCAGTGCTTGGGTTTCGCAGGACGAAGGGGCCCGGCCGCAGCGCGGCCGGGCCCCTTCGGAGTGAGGGCGAGGAAGGTCAGGCCTTCTTCGTCTCCCAGAAGATGCGGTCGATCTCGGCGATGAGCTCCAGCGCCTTCTCGCCCGTCTTCGGGTCCGTCGAGGCCTTCGCCGCCGACAGGGCCTTCAGGGTGTCGTTGATGAGCGTGTGCAGCTCGGGGTACTTCTCGAAGTGCGGGGGCTTGAAGTAGTCGCTCCAGAGCACCGAGACGTGGTGCTTGGCGAGCTCCGCGCGCTGCTCCTTGATGACCGTGGCGCGGGCCCGGAAGTGCGGGTCCTCGTTCGCCTGGTACTTCTCCTGGACGGCCTTGACCGACTCGGCCTCGATGCGGGCCTGGGCCGGGTCGTACACGCCGCAGGGGAGGTCGCAGTGGGCGCTGACCTTCACCTTGGGGGCAAACAGGCGGGAGAGCATGCTGCTGTCCTTCCTCGTGATCGTCTTCTCAGGTGGGACATTACTCGGTGAGAAGCTCGTTTTCGCGAGTGCCCCCTGGTGCTTAGGACAAAAGTCCAGGGTGACCATGGGACTCGTGGACGATCGGACCGGGAGGTGCCGGATGGTGGAATCGGGGCGTGAGCCGGGGCAGGAGACCGGGGCCCCGTTCGGGATCGCCGAGGTGACCGGGGTGTCGATGGTGCCCACGCTGCTGCACGGCGATCAGCTGTTCGTGCACTACGGGGCGCGGTTGCGGCCCGGGAACGTGGCCGTGCTGCGGCATCCGCTGCAGCAGGACCTGCTCATCGTGAAGCGGCTGGTCGAGCGACGCGGGGCGGGCTGGTGGGTGCTCGGGGACAATCCGGACGCGGAGGGTGACAGCCGGGTGTTCGGGGTCGTACCGGAGCAGTTGGTGCTCGGGCGGGTGCGGGCGCGCTACCGGCCCGTCACCCGCGGGCGTCAGCGGTCGGCCGGTGTGGTGCTCTCCTGGCTCTTCTCGTCGGTGCGGCCGGTGCGTTCGGCCGCCACGGCCTCCTGGCGCTTGCGGGCGCGGTAGGCGGCGACGTTGGCGCGGGTGGCGCAGCGGTCGGAGCAGTAGCGGCGGGAGCGGTTGGTGGAGGTGTCGAGGTAGGCGTTGCGGCAGGGCGCGGCCTGGCAGAGGCCGAGCCGGTCGGCGCCGAACTCGGTCAGGTGGAAGGCGAGGCCCATGGCGGCGATGGCGGCGTAGCCCGCGGTCGCGTTCGACGGGTGGTCGGCGAGGTGCATGTGCCAGCGGGGCCGGCCCTCCTCGTCGAGGTAGTCGTGGCCGGAGATCTGCGGGCTGACCGGGAACTCCAGGAGGAGCGAGTTCAGCAGGTCGACGGCCTGGGTGTGGTCGCCCTCGTCGGCCGCGGTGAAGACGGCCCGCAGCCTGCCGCGTACCGAGCGGAAGCGGGTCACGTCGGCGTCCGTCGCCCGGCGGGCCATCTGGGAGGCGGTGCCGAAGAGTTCCCGGACGGCCTCGACGGAGGTGAGGGAGTCCTTGTTGCGGGCCGGCTCCTCGGTGTTGACCAGACGCACGGCGTAATCCGAGTAATAGGCCAGTTCCACTTGTAGTCCTTACTCCGGCGGGCTAGGGTCGGGGCGGGGAAGGGTAAGCGACGCCTTCCCTTCGAGGGTATTACGAAGACGGTGGAGGCAGAGCCATGACGGACGCGACCACGACCGGAACCGACTGGGCGGCCTGGCAGCGGAGCTGGGACCGCCAGCAGGAGTGGTACATGCCGGACCGCGAGGAGCGCTTCCGGGTGATGCTCGACATGGTCGAGGCCGTCGTGGGGCCGGAGCCCCGCGTCCTCGACCTCGCCTGCGGTACGGGAAGTATTACGGACCGGCTCCTGCGCAGGTTCCCGAAGGCGACCAGCACCGGCGTCGACCTCGACCCGGCCCTCCTCGCCATCGCCAGGGGCTCCTTCGCGGGCGACGAGCGCGTCAGCTTCGTGACCGCCGACCTGAAGGACCCCTCGTGGACCGAGGCGCTGCCGCACGACGCGTACGACGCCGTCCTCACCGCCACCGCCCTCCACTGGCTCCACAGCGAGCCCCTGGCCGCCCTCTACGGGCAGCTCGCCGGCCTCGTGCGCGACGGCGGCGTCTTCATGAACGCCGACCACATGATCGACGAGACCACGCCCCGCATCAACGCCGCCGAGCGGGCCCGGCGGCACGCCCGCATGGAGCGCGAGAAGGACGCCGGCGTCCTCGACTGGGCTGACTGGTGGGCGCTGGCCGCCAAGGACCCGGTGCTCGCCGAGCCCACTGCCCGCCGCTTCGAGATCTACGGCGAGCACGCCGACGGCGACGCGCCCGGGCCTGGCTGGCACGCCGACACCCTGCGCGCGGCCGGCTTCGCCGAGGCCCGGACCGTCTGGGCCTCGCCCTCCGACGCCCTGGTGCTGGCCGTGAAGTAGCGCCTCGCGCACGCCGAAGGGGCGGTACGGGCTCTCGCCCGTACCGCCCCTTTCCGTGACCCCTGGAGCCCCTGGAGGACCTAGAGGACCTTGGACAGGAACGCCTTGGTCCGGTCGTGCTGCGGGTTCGTCAGGACCTCGCGCGGGTGGCCGGATTCGACGACGACGCCGCCGTCCATGAAGACCAGCGAGTCGCCGACCTCACGGGCGAAGCCCATCTCGTGGGTGACGACGATCATCGTCATGCCCGACTCGGCCAGGTCGCGCATGACGTCGAGGACGTCGCCGACCAGCTCCGGGTCGAGGGCCGAGGTCGGCTCGTCGAAGAGCATCAGCTTCGGCTCCATCGCCAGCGCGCGGGCGATGGCCACGCGCTGCTGCTGACCGCCGGACAGCTGCGAGGGATAGTTGCCGGTCTTGTCGCGCAGGCCGACCCGGTCGAGCAGGCGCTCGGCGCGCTCGCGCGCCACGGCCTTCGACTCGCCCTTGACCTGGATCGGCGCCTCCATCACGTTGGCCAGGGCCGTCATGTGCGGGAAGAGGTTGAAGCGCTGGAAGACCATGCCGATGTCGCGGCGCTGGGTGGCGACCTCGCTGTCCTTCAGCTCGTAGAGCTTGTCGCCCTTCTGGCGGTAGCCCACCAGCTGGCCGTCGACGGACAGCCGGCCGCCGTCGATCCGCTCCAGGTGGTTGATGCAGCGCAGGAAGGTCGACTTGCCGGAGCCGGACGGACCGACCAGGCAGAACACCTCTCCGTTCTGCACTTCCAGGTCGATGCCCCGCAGGATGTGCGCGGCGCCGTAGGACTTGTGGACGCCTTCGGCCTTGACCATGGGCTCGCCGGTCATGCGGTCGCCTCCGGGGAACGCTTGAACGTGGTGAGGTTGGCCCTGACCCGCTGCCACGGGGTGGGCGGCAGGTTACGGGTCGAGCCGCGGGCGAAGCGGCGCTCCAGGTAGTACTGGCCGATGCTGAACACGCTGGTCAGCGCCAGGTACCAGATGGAGGCGACGAAGAGCATCTCCATCACGGCGCCCGCCGTGCTGCCGATGTTCGAGGAGGCCCGCAGCAGTTCGGTGTACTGCACGGCCGAGACCAGCGACGAGGTCTTCAGCATGTTGATGAACTCGTTGCCCGTCGGCGGCACGATCACCCGCATGGCCTGCGGCAGGACGACCCGCCACATCGTCTTCGTCTGCGACATGCCGAGCGCGTGCGCCGCCTCGGTCTGGCCCTCGTCGACGGACTGGATGCCGGCGCGGACGATCTCCGCCATGTACGCGCCCTCGTTGAGGCCGAGGCCGAGGAGCGCGACCATGAACGGCGTCATGACGTCGACGGTCTCGTTCTTGTAGATCGGCCCGAGGTTGATGTACTCGAAGATCAGCGACAGGTTGAACCACACCAGCAGCTGCACGTACACCGGCGTGCCACGGAAGAACCAGATGTAGAGCCAGGCGACGGCGCCCGTGACCGGGTTCTTCGACAGGCGCATCACGGCGAAGAGGATGCCGAGCACCAGGCCCAGCGCCATCGAGGCGACGCTGATGACGATGGTGTTGGTGAGGCCGTCGAGGATCGAGGTGTCGAACAGCTTGTCCCAGACCGTGTCCCAGATGATGTTGCCCTGGGAGAAGGCGTAGAGCAGCCAGCCCAGCAGCGCGACGACCACGACGGCGCTGATCCAGCGGCCGTAGTGCCGGACCGGGATGGCCTTGATCGCCTCGTACGGGGTGCCCGACGGGGTGCCCGACGCGCCGCCGGGCGGCGTGTCCGAGGGGCCGGACCCGGACGGAGACGCGCCCGGGTCCTTGGAGATCTTGTCAGTCATGACGACTGCCCTTCAGTGGAGCTGGGAGGTCACTTGCCGGCGTTGACGGTCGCCTGCTTCACGGCGCTGCCCTCGACGTTCCACTTCTTCAGGACCTCGGCGTAGGAGCCGTCCTTGATGATCGCGTCGAGCGCCTCCTTGACGGCGTCGCGCAGCTGGGTCTTGTCCTTGGACACGCCGATGCCGAAGAGGCCGACGTCGCTCTGGCTGCCGACGACCTCGAAGTCGTTGCCGCCACCGGAGGTCTTCGCGATGTACGCGGCGACCGGGTAGTCGTTCAGGTCGGCGACGGCACCGCCGGCCTTGACGCGGGTCTGGGCCTCGGCGTCGGTGTCGAAGGCCTGGATGGTGAGCTTGTTGGCGCCGCACTTCGTGGCCTGGGCCTTGAAGGTGTCCTCGTAGATCGTGCCGCGCTGGACGGCGACGGTCTTGCCGCACAGGTCGTCGAGCGAGTTCACGCCCTGCGGGTTGCCCTTCTTGACCAGCAGGGAGACGCCGGAGGAGAAGTAGTCGACGAAGTCGATGCCCTTGCCGATCTTCTTGCCGGAGTCGTCCAGACCCTCCTGGCGCTTCTTGTTGTCCGTCATCGAGGACATGATCAGCTGCTGGCGGCCGGTGTAGATCGAGGTGATCAGGCCGTCGAAGGTGCCCGAGGTGAACTCGAAGCGGACACCGAGCTGCTTGCTCAGGGCCTCGGCGATGTCGGGGTCGACACCCACGATCTTGCCGCCCTCGGTGAACTCCATCGGGGCGTACGAGGCGTCCGTGCCGACCTTGATGACGCCGGCCTTCTGGATGTCGGCCGGGAGCTTCGAGAACAGCGGGGCCTTGCTCGCGGCGGCGCTGGAGGAGCCGCCCTCCTTCGTGGAGCCGCCCTCGGTCTGGTCGCCACAGGCGGTCAGCAGCATCGAGCCGGCGACCGCGATGGCGGCGACCGCGGCAAGACGGGAGGTGCGGGTCTTGGCGGCGGTCGTACAGCGCGTGGAGCGTGCGGTCATGGTCGGGTTCCTCCGGCGTGTGAGGGAGTTGCCTTAGGCCGCGCACGCGCCTTCGAGCGCCGCGACCTCGTGTGATTACGGCATCTTGCCATTCGGACTGCCACAAACCGACGGCCTCGGATGTCAAAATCGGATAACGGGTCGCGGCCGAATGACGCCGACCAGGCGCCGCAAGGCAACACCTTCTTCGGAAGGGGTTCACCTCTACCGTAAATTCTCCGGTTCATCTCGGCATTCGGACGACACGAAGACCCCTATTCGGGTGGGGGCACCATCTATCCGGACATCGAGTGACGAGTCGTTCTCTATCCGTGCTCCATCCGTGCCCGGTAGCACTCGGTATGAGTCGCGTCACCGAGGAGGTATGAACTCGTCTCCGGAGGCTTCTGTCCGGTAAGAAGGATCCTTACACCCCTCATCCGGGGCTCAGGGCGCGTTGTGCGGCGCGCCCGCGCGGCTGCCAGACAAGGCGGCCGCGGGACCCACCCACCCCTCCTGAACCGGGAGTGGCCACCCTCAAATGAAGAAGACTTAAGGGGTCAACCCAATGGCAGCGGAGATCGTCAATCCTCGCAGCGAGAGCGGTACGGAAGGGGCTCCCGGCGAGCCCTTCGATCCGGCCTTCGCGCTGCACCGCGGCGGCAAGATGGCCATTCAGGCCACGGTGCCGCTGCGCGACAAGGACGACCTGTCCCTCGCGTACACGCCCGGCGTCGCCAAGGTGTGCACGGCAATCGCGGAGCAGCCCGAGCTGGTCAACGACTACACCTGGAAGTCCCAGGTCGTCGCGGTCGTGACCGACGGCACGGCGGTGCTCGGCCTCGGCGACATCGGCCCGGAGGCCTCGCTTCCGGTCATGGAGGGGAAGGCCATCCTCTTCAAGCAGTTCGGCGGCGTGGACGCGGTGCCGATCGCGCTCGCCACCACCGACACCGACGAGATCGTCGAGACCGTCGTCCGGCTCGCCCCGTCCTTCGGCGGCGTGAACCTGGAGGACATCTCGGCCCCCCGGTGCTTCGAGATCGAGCGCAAGCTCCAGGAGCGCCTGGACATCCCGGTCTTCCACGACGACCAGCACGGCACCGCGATCGTCACCCTCGCCGCCCTCCGCAACGCGGCGAAGCTGACCGACCGCACCCTGGGCGACCTGCGCGCGGTCATCTCCGGCGCCGGCGCGGCCGGTGTGGCCATCGCCAAGTTCCTGCTCGAGGCCGGCATCGGCGACGTCGCCGTGACCGACCGCAAGGGCATCGTGAGCACCGACCGTGAGGACCTCACGGACGTCAAGCGCGAGATCGCCGAGCTCACCAACAAGGCCGGTCTCTCCGGCTCGCTCGAGAGCGCGCTGGCCGGCGCCGACGTCTTCATCGGCGTCTCCGGCGGTACGGTCCCGGAGGCGGCGGTCGCGACGATGGCGCCGAACGCCTTCGTCTTCGCCATGGCCAACCCGAACCCCGAGGTCCACCCCGACGTCGCGCACAAGTACGCGGCGGTCGTGGCCACCGGCCGTTCGGACTACCCGAACCAGATCAACAACGTCCTCGCGTTCCCCGGCATCTTCGCCGGCGCGCTCCAGGTCCGGGCCTCCCGGATCACCGAGGGCATGAAGATCGCCGCGGCCGACGCGATCGCCGGCGTGGTGGGCGACCAGCTCGCCGCCGACTGTGTGATCCCGTCGCCGTTCGACGAGCGCGTTGCCCCGGCCGTCGCGGCCGCGGTCGCCGCCGCCGCCCGTGCGGAGGGCGTCGCCCGCCGCTGACACCGGCCGTCGTCGCCGAGGGGCCCCGTCCTGGACCAGGACGGGGCCCCTCGCGCATGCGGCGGGAGCGTCCGGGGCCGTGAGGAGCGCGCGGCGGGAGCGACCGGGGCCTGAGTGGCGCGAGACGGGAGAACCCGAGGCACGCGTGGCCGGGGGCCCGAGGTCGTGAGGGGGCCTTGCGGCGGGAGGGCGCCGGGCCCGCGCGGCCGGGCGCCCGAGGCATGCGTCACACCGGTGCGTGGTTCCGCCGCGTACCGCTGCCGCCCTACGCTCAAGGTCATGTTCGCCGCCTACGCTGCCCGAATCGACCGCGACCAGCCCCTGAACGGCCTCGAACTGGGGGAACGCCCCGAACCCGAGGTCCGGCCCGGCTGGACCACCGTCACCGTCAAGGCGGCCTCGCTCAACCACCACGACCTGTGGTCGCTGCGCGGGGTCGGACTGCCCGAGGAGAAGCTGCCGATGATCCTCGGCTGCGACGCCGCCGGGATCGACGAGAACGGCAACGAGGTCGTCCTGCACTCCGTCATCGGCCAGACCGGCCACGGCGTCGGTCCGGACGAGCCGCGCTCGATCCTGACCGAGCGCTACCAGGGCACCTTCGCCGAGCGGGTCACCGTGCCCAGCTGGAACGTGCTGCCCAAGCCGAAGGAGCTCTCCTTCGAGGAGGCCGCCTGCCTGCCGACCGCCTGGCTCACCGCCTACCGCATGCTCTTCACCAACGCCGGCGTACGGCCCGGCGACTCGGTCCTCGTGCAGGGCGCCGGCGGCGGTGTCGCGACCGCCGCCATCGCCCTCGGCAAGGCGGCCGGACTGCGGGTCTTCGCCACCAGCCGGGACGAGGCCAAGCGGAAGCGGGCCGTCGAGCTCGGCGCCGTCGAGGCGTACGAGCCGGGCGCGCGCCTTCCGCAGCGGGTGGACGCGGTCATCGAGACCGTCGGCGCCGCCACCTGGTCGCACTCGGTCAAGTCGCTGCGCCCGGGCGGCACCCTCGTCATCTCCGGCGCCACCAGCGGCGACCGGCCCTCGCACGCCGAGCTGACCCGGATCTTCTTCCTGGAGCTGAAGGTGGTCGGCTCCACCATGGGCTCCAAGGACGAGCTGGAGGACCTGCTCTCCTTCTGCGCCGCCACCGGTGTGCGCCCGGTGATCGACGAGGTGCTGCCGCTCGACCGGGCCCGCGAGGGCTTCGAGAAGATGGCGTCCGGTGAGCTCTTCGGGAAGATCGTCCTGACGGCCTCCTGAGTCTCCTCCGGATCCGCTTCCGAAGACCTTGGTGACGACCTCTTGATGACTCGTCAGCACAACTGATGGGATCTCCGGCACGTGAAACGTGAACAACGCTCACTTCCTCGTGCCGGAGGTCCTCTTGTTGCGAACCACCCTCGTGGCGGCCACCGCCGTCGCCGCGCTGCTCGCTCCCGCCGTCGCGCACGCCGATCCCGGTGGGGAGGCGACACCCGTCCTCACCGACTCCCGCGGCCGCGCCCTCACCCTGCGCGGCTGGAACGTCGAGGACAAGGCGAACCGGGGCGAGGCCGCGCTCTCCGCGATCACCGAGAAGCACTTCCGCGACATGCGGGCCAAGGGCTTCAACTTCGCCCGCCTGCTGGTCTTCTGGGACGACCTGGAGCCGCGGCCCGGCCACTACAGCCAGGACTACCTCCGGAAGATCGAACGCGTCCTGGGCTGGGCCCGGAAGCACGACGTCAAGGTCGTCATCGACGCCCACCAGGACGTCTTCGGCCCCGCCTTCGGTCACCGCGGCATACCGGCGTGGGCGACCCGGACCGACGGACTGCCCTTCACCCCGCATCCCGACGACTGGTTCTCCGAGTACTTCGAACCCGCCGTGCAGCGCGCCTTCACCCACCTCTACGAGGACGCCGACCTGCGGCAGGCCCAGGCCCGGATGTGGCGGGTGCTCGCCGAGCGCTTCCGCGACCACCCGGCCGTCCTCGGCTACGACCTGATCAACGAGCCGATGGGCGAGCTGAAGGAGGGCGAGGACCTGCCGACCGCCGCCCGCCGGATCGAGCGCGAGCAGCTGACGCCGATGTACAACCGGCTCGCGGACGCGGTCCGTTCGGCCGACCGGGACGGCTGGGTCTTCGTCGAACCGACCCCGATCGTCGGCGAGGGCGTGCCCACCGGCCTCGGCCGGATCGACGACCCGAAGGTGGTGTACGCGCCGCACTTCTACAACACCGGCATGGAGGCGGGCGCGGACTACGACCCCGCGGCCGGCTGGATCGAGAGCTACGAGCAGGCCGTGACCGTGTACCCCAAGGAGTACAAGGTCCCGGTGGTGGTGGGGGAGTGGGGACCCCTGAACAACTCCCTGCCGAACATGAACCGCTTCTACCGGGAGGCGATGGCCTCGCTCGGCCGCTACAGCTCCGGCTGGGCGGGCTACGTCTGGTGCTACGGAGGCGGCTACTGCGCGGTGGACGGCGCCGGCACCTTCCGTACGAACAAGGAGCTGACCGCCGAGCCGTACGCGGAGGCCGTCGCCGGCACGGTCCGCGCCTCCTCCTACGACGCGGCGGCCGGCGTCTACCGCCTGGAGTACGACTCCGCCGCCCGGCGCGGCGCCTCCCGGGTCACCGAGCTCTCCCTGCCCCCGGGCGCGTGGCAGGTCGCGGCCCGGGGGCAGGCGCTGGTCCTGCGCCCCGCCCCGGGAAGGGCCCTCGTCCTCGCCGCGCCCGGCGCCTCGGTGACCGTGACGGTCACCCGCCGCTGACGCCTGGGCGGCGGTGACGGCGGAGCGGCGGTGACGCCGCGCGGGCCGGGTCCGGCCGATCGCCGGCCGGACCCGGCCCGGCCGCCGCCGTTGGTGCCGCGGCGCGCGCTGACGCCTGGGCGGTGGTGACGCCGGGCAGGCCGGGTCCGGCCGGCCGTCGGCCGGAGGTGGTCGCCGGCCGACGGTGCCGGGGGCGCCGACGCGCCGAGGGGGCGGGCCGACCGGCGCGTGCGCGGTGCGCCGTGGGGCGGACGGGCCCGGGTGCTACGGCTGCTTTCCGGCGTCGGGTGTCAGCAGGCCGAGGATGCTGTCCGCCGCCGTGGCCAGGTGGCGGCGGGCGTCGGTCAGCTGGTCGCGGGTCACGCCGTGGTCGCGGGCGGCGTCGCGGATGTCGTCGCGGAAGCGGTCCAGGAGCCGGTCCAGCTCGCGGGCCGGCTCGGCGGCGGCGTCCATGTCCTTGGCCCAGTCCGTGACGGCCTGCTCGGCGGAGGCGGGCCGGCCCTGCGCCGAGCCGTGCGCCGTGCCCGTCACCAGATTGCCGAGCTGGGCCGTGATGTCCGAGATGCCCTCCCAGACGCCCTTGGGCCACTCGCCGTGCGCCATCCGGTCCTGCACCTGCTCCTGGACCTGGCGGGCGATCCGCTGGAACTCCCTCGCCTGGCGCTTGGCCGACTGGGCCTCGGCGCGCGCCTGACGCGCCTGCTCCTTCCACTCCTGCTTCGCCTTGCGCAGCTCCTCCTTGGCGTCGGCGAAGGACGAAGAGCCCGGCGAGCGGGAGGCGCTCGCCGCCGCCCGCATCTCGCTGCGCAGCTTGCCCGCCGCGCCGCGGACGTCGTCGCGTATCTCGGCGGCCAGCTCGGAGACGGACTCGCGGATCTCCACCTCCAGATCGGCCAGCTCGCCGCCGCGTCCGGCCAGCTCGGCGCGGCCGGCGTCGGTGATCGAATAGACCTTGCGGCCGCCCTCGGTGGCGTGGGTGACCAGACCCTCGGCCTCCAGTTTGGCCAGCCGCGGATAGACCGTGCCGGCCGAGGGTGCGTAGAGGCCCTGGAAGCGCTCCTCCAGGAGGCGGATCACCTCGTACCCGTGACGAGGAGCCTCGTCGAGGAGCTTGAGCAGATAGAGGCGGAGACGGCCGTGGGCGAAGACGGGCGGCATGTCACAGAACCTTTCCGGACGCGGGGGAGGTGGCGGTCCAGCCGTCGCCGTCAGGCTCCGGCTCGGGGCGGCGCAGCAGGGCGATCGAGCCGGAGATCGTGGTCGCCTTCAGCGTGCCCCGCCCGGCGCCGAGGGTGCCGGTGATGGACTTGGTGCCCCACTGTCCGCCGACCCGCAGGTCCTCGAACGCGTTGGAGACGGAGCCGCTGGTGGTGGTCGCCTCGACCCGGGCGTCCGCGGGGTGCGGCAGCCGGATGGCGACCTCGCCGGAGACGCTGGCGAGCCGGATGTCGGCGGGCGGCCCGTCCAGGTCCGCGGCCGGGTCGAGGTCGACGACCATGTCGCCGCTGACCGTCTCGGCCCGCACGGAGGCGCCGGCGCCCTCGATCACCGTGACGTCGCCCGTCACCGAGTTGACCCGAAGGGCTCCCGTGACGGACTGCGCCTCCAGATTGCCCGAGACGGACTCGGCGCGGACCGGGCCGGCCAGGCCGACGAGGGTGGTGTCACCGGTGACGCCGCGGACCTCGGTGCGCCCCTTGACGCCGGAGATCACGGTCTCGGCGCCGATCGCGCCGACCTCGACGTCGGCGCCGGCCGGGACGGCGACCGAGACGACGACCCGGCGCCGGTGGCCCTTCGGGTCGAGCCACTTGAGGAAGCCCTTCCAGTGCAGGTCCTCATAGGTGACGGTCAGCGTGGAGCCCTCCTGCGTGACGACGAGCGGCGGCCCCTCGATCTCGGAGATCTCCAGGCGGGCGGAACTCTCGTCCGTGCCCACCACGTTCACCGCTCCGTTGACCACGCGGACCTGAAGCCGGGAAACGGGGCCGGTCAGCGGGATCTTCCTGGGCTCGGTGACGGACCACTCTGTCATGGTGCTGGCCTCCCGTGTCTCGCGGCGGGCGGATGCCGCCGACGCAACATATCGCGTCTTTCGCTACACACGATATATCGCGGTCCGGTCAAGTCAACCCCGACTCGCCCCTGACGACAGCCCGTAAGGGATGGTCAATCAACCGCGAACACGGACAAACTGCCCTAGCGTGGGGCCATGAACGCGACATCGGGTCCCCGCGCCGCCGGGGCGCTGCTGCTCTGCCGTGCCGAGCCGCCGGCCGTCCGGCCGCCCGCCCGTCTGATCGGGGAACAGCTGCTGCTCGCCCCGGCGGGACCCAACTGGAGCGTGCTCGTGCCCGAGGGCAAGCCCTGGCTCGACGACGGCGAACCCGTCGACCGCGTCGTCACCGGCTGGGCCACCGCGCTCGCCGTCGCCGCCCTCGGCCGGTCCGTCGTGGCCCTGTGGTGGGACGCCGACCGGGCCGGTCTCACGCTCGCCGCGGGCTTCCGCCGCACCGTCGGCTACACCTGGCTCGCCGACGGCACCCCGGCCGGCGAGGACGAGGCCATGCGCACCTTCGCCGACCGGCTCGCGCTCGATCCGGTGCTCGACGTGCAGGCCAGGCCGTGTCCGGAAAGTCCCGCCTGGCCTGCGGGCAGACGACGCTACTTTCCGGACACGACCTGGAGCCGCTCACCCGCCCCGACCCGGATTCCGACGCCCACGCCCGGCTCGTCGGCCTCACCGCCGTCCTGGCCCGCACGGGACTCGCGCTGCCCGCCGGCCTCGCGCCGGGCGAGAGCGCCGACCGGCTGCGCGCCGCCGCCCGCGCCCAGGGCGCGGAACTCCTCGAAGGAGACCGGCGTGACACCGTACGCGCGGAACCCGGCACGCCGTCGGCCGACGCGCCCGGGCCGTACCCGACCGCCGAGCCCCGGTCCGACGCGTCCCCGCTCGCGCCGCACCCGCGCGACCTGATCCCACACGCCCCGTTCCCGCGAGGGCCTCGCGCCCGCCTGTTCGGCGCCGTTCAACTCGCGGCCGGAGTGCCGCTGCTCGCCTGGGGCCTCGGCCGTCGCAGCGCCGGCTGGGCGGTCGCCGGCGCGCTGCTCGTCGTCCACGGCGCGTCCGGTCTCGCCCGTGACCGCCCGCTCGGGGCCTGAGACCGTCCCGGACGGCTCCTACTCCTCGTCGTCCTCGTCGTCGAGACGGGCCAGCCAGGTCGCGAGGCGCTCGACCGGCACCTCGAAGTCGGGGTTGAGATCGACGAAGGTCCGCAGCTGCTCGGCGAGCCACTCGAAGGTGACCTCCTCCTCGCCGCGCCGCTTCTCCAGTTCCTCGATGCCACGGTCGGTGAAGTACATGCGATCAGAATAGGCCGTACGGGAGAACCGACCGCGTCCCCTGTTCCTCCCCAGCCCCACGGACTAGCCTTCTTCATCATCGTCTCGGGGAGCGGGGGCCGCTGTGACGCAGGGAATCGCTCGGATACGGCTGGACGACGGCACGCCCGTCTGGGCCCGGATCAGCGGCGCGGACGAACTCGACCGCGGGGACGGCTTCCAGGACACCGGCTTCGGCGACCGGGTGGTGTCGATGGCCGGCGGGCTCACCGACGTGGTCCGCGGAGTGGTCGGCTCGCTGCGCGCCGGGCTCGACCCGCAGGGCTCGGTCGAGGTCGCCGTCAGCTTCGGCATCGAACTGTCCGCGCAGGCGGGCAAGGTGATCGGCGTCCTCGCCGACGGCGGCGGCAAGGCCTCCGTCAACGTCTCGCTGACCTGGACCGAGCCCGGCCGCCCCGTCGCCGGCGCCGACGCCCCGGCGACCACCGCCGCGACCGCCACCACCGCCGCGACCGCCGCCACCCACCCCGCGCCTCCGCCCGCCCCCACGCCGACGCCCGCGCCCATGCCCACGCCCGCGTTCCCGCCTCCGCCCGCGACCGCGCCCACCCTCCCCTCACCCGCCGTCTCCCCGGAGAACGGCCCCGGCGCCGTATGAGCGCCTTCGACACCCTCGTGCGCCCCGCACTCGTACGCATCGCCGCTCCCGGCGGCGGGTATGACCCGCACGGCGACCCGTTCTGGGGCACGGGCTTCTTCATCGCCCCCGGCTGGGTGCTGACCTGTGCCCACGTCGTGGCCAAGGGGGGAAGCGCGGTGTGGAGGAAGGAACCGGCCGTCGGCATCACCTGGGAAGGCGGCCGCACCACCGGCCAGGTGGTCCTGGCCAAGCCGCGCCCCGCCACGCCCGACACGGCGCTCGACTCCTGGGACTTCCCCGACCTCGCCCTCGTCCGCGTCGAGGGCGCCGAACGTGCCGCCTGCGTACGCCTCAGCGAACGCCCGCCCACCACTCCGGCCCGGATCAGCCTGCACGGCTGGGCCCGCCAGACCGGCGAGCTCGGCGTCCGCGACGTGGAGGGCGAGGCGCACGGCACCGTGGGCCGGGCCCTGCTGGTGCGCTGGGCGGTGCCCGTCGAGGGCTGCTCCGGCGGGCCCGTCGTCGACCTGGGTCGGGGCGCCGTCATCGGCGTCAACAAGGGACGCGGCCGGGACGAGGGCGCCGCCGTGCCGCTCACCTCGCTGCGCGAGCTGTACGACGTGCCCGGCGGCGAGGTCCTGCACGACGTGCTGCGCGCCCACGACCGCCACCACCTCACCCGCCACCGCTCCTTCGGCGCCGGCCGCACCTGGACCGCCGCGCAGACGGAGCTGTGGACCGCCACCGCCCGCGGCGTCAGCCCCGCCCGCCGCGTCCAGCTCTACGGGCACTTCGCCGAACTCCCGCCGCCCACCGCACCCGGCGAGGTCATGGCCCTGGTCGACGCGGTCAAGCGCCGCGTCCTGCACCCCGAGTACCAGGACGTCCTGGAGACCGGCGCCCGCACCTGGCGGGACGGCGTCGGCCTGCTCCACGAACTGCACGCCGCCCGGCGCGAGGACCGGCCCGAGAGCACCGACCTCGGCCTCGACGCCGTCCTGCTCTACGCGGCCCACGTGGTGCGCCACCTCACCGAGCGGTACGGCCCAGGCACCGGCGTCGGGAGCCTGGTCGACTGGATCGCCGACGAGTCGGGCGGCGCCCACGCGGCCGTACGCGAGGAGATCGCCGCCCTGCTCGAGCCGGCGCCGCCGCACGCCGCCGACGCGCCTGCCACGGAGCGGGGCGCGCGCGCCGACGTCCGGATCGAGATCGACGCCGTGCCCTACAGCACGCCCCGGCGCTACGCCTGGCGCGTGATGCTGCTCTTCGACGGCCGCACGGTCAGCCCGCTGCGCGGCGACGACGGCGGAGTGACCCGCGACCGGCTGCGCGAGACGCTGCGCGGCCCGCTCACCGACGCCCTCGGCCTCGGCGACAGCGGCGACCACCTCGCCGCCGTCGAAGTGGTGCTGCCGCGCGAGCTGTTCGACGAACCGCTCGACACCTGGCGGCTCTCGCCCGACGACGAGCCCTTCGGTGAGCGCTCCCTGCCGCTCGGCCAGCGGCGCACCGTCGTCCTGCGCGACCGCTACCGCAGCCACCACGCGCCGTCCCCGGAGTGGCGCCGGCGCTGGCGGGGCAGCGCGGCCGGTCCGCTGCGCGCGGTGCCGCTGCGCGCGGAGGTCCTCACCCCGGGCGACGAGGGACACGGACCGCACCTGCGCCGGGAGAGCCGGATGACCGCGTACGAGCGGCTGGGCGCGGCCGCCGACGGCAGCGTGCCGGTCTTCTGCGGGCCGGTCGCCGCGGGCGACGGGCAGCGGGCCATGGAGGCCGCGCTCGCCGCCGGGCATCCCATCGCGCTGTGGCGTCACTCGGCCCGCGAGCACACCGACTGCGCCGAGTTCCACAAGAGGGCCGGCGAGCTGCTCGCGGACGTCGACGGCGCGGAGGGCCTGCACGGGCCGGTGCGCGTGCTGCGGCTGCGGGCCGGCGACACCGAGGCCGACCCCCGGGACCGCTCCGAGCACGCCTGGGCCGAGGACCTGGCCGTGCTCTACGACCCGCCCGACCGGCCGCCGTACGAGGCTCCGCTCCAGGGCCCGCCCCTGCTCGGCGAGGCCGACCGGTGACCGGCCCGCGCGCGCCGCGCCCCGGTCACGTACCCGCGCACCCCGCGCGCCCCGGTCACGCCCCCGCGCACCCCGCGCGCGCCGGGCGGCGCCGCCCCGCCTTCTCAACTCCCCCACAAGCGGACGGGTTTGACCGGTTCGAAAGTCGGCAGAGCGGTCCGGTGAGCGGTACGTTCGACGGGCCCGGCGAAGTCACCACAGCCAGGAGGGGTCAGGCGTGAACGATTGGCGGATCTACCGCGGTGCCGGACATCCGCACGACGAGATACGGCGGCTGCCCGCCCCGCCGCCCTGGCGCGACTTCTCCGCGGGCGGCGCCGACGACACCCTCGCCGGCTCCGACCGGCGGCTCGGCGTGCGCCGCCGGCTCGTCCAGAACCACCACCCGCGGCCCGCCGAGACCGACGCCGTCAACGCCGCGCTCTATCTGCGCCGCCCGCTCCTGGTCACCGGCAATCCCGGTACCGGCAAGTCGACCCTCGCCCACGCCGTCGCCCACGAGCTGGGTCTCGGCCGGGTGCTGCGCTGGCCCATCGTCAGCCGTTCGAGCCTGCAGGACGGCCTCTACCGCTACGACGCCATCGGCCGCCTCCAGGACGTCCAGCTGGAGCGCGCCCGAGCCGACGGCGAGCCGTCCGCCGCGAGCCCGGCCGGCATCGGCTCGTACCTCCGGCTCGGCCCGCTGGGCACCGCGCTGCTTCCCTCCGAACTGCCCCGGGTCCTGCTCATCGACGAGCTCGACAAGAGCGACCTCGACCTGCCCAACGACCTCCTCAACGCCCTGGAGGAGGGCGAGTTCGCGATCCCCGAGCTGGAGCGGCTCGCCGACCGCGAACCGGTCGTGGAGGTGCTCACCGACGACGGGCGCAAGGTGCCGGTGTACGGCGGGCGGGTGCGCTGCACCACCTTCCCCTTCATCGTCCTCACCTCCAACGGCGAACGGGACTTCCCGGCCGCCCTGCTGCGCCGCTGCATCCGCCTGGAGCTCGAACCGCCCGGCGAGGAGCAGCTGGGCGCCATGATCGAGGCCCATCTCGGCGCGGACGCCGCGGCGGCCGAACCCGGGCTCGTCGCCCGCTTCCTCGACCGGGAGCCCGGCGAGGTCATCGCCACCGACCAGCTGCTCAACGCGCTCTATCTGACCCAGCACACCCCGCGCGCCGAGCGGGTGACCAGGGAACGCATCGCGGACATGCTCATGCAGCCGCTCGACCAGCCGAGGTGATGGCCGGATGCCCCGGAGTCACCGGATGCGGCTGGACGAGCTCACCCGCAGACTGCGGGCCGGCGGCCAGGAGCCGACCGCCGAGGAGGTCGCGGACGCCGTCTGGCTCGCCCAGTGGCTGCCGGGCGCCGACGCCGGGCGACGGGCACCCGGCCCGACGCCCGGACCGTCCCCGACGGAGAGCCCCGAGGACCGTCGGGATCCGGCCATCGAGGCCGCTGCCACCGGTGACTTACCCGTCCCCGAGGAACCGTCCGCACCGCGCGTACCGCCGCCCCGGGCCGCCGAGACCGTCGACCTCCTGATGCCGCCGGCGGGCCGGGCCGCCGCCGGGCGGACCGGCGGCATCGGCACCGGCGGCGCCGGCCTGCCCGTCCGCGCGCCCGGCGCCAACGCCCTGCCCGGGCTCCTCGGCCTGCAGAAGGCGCTCCGGCCGCTGCGCCACTACGCCACCCATCTGCCCGCCCGGCCCGGCGAGGAACGGCTCGACGAGGACGCCACCGCCGAGCGCAGTGCCGCCGCCGGCATCCTCACGCCCGTCCTGCGTCCCGCCGGCGGCCTGCGCCCCGACATCCAGCTCCTCATGGACACCGGCCCGGCCATGGTGGTGTGGAGCCGGATGGTCGAGGAACTGCGCCAGGCCTGCCAGCAGTCCGGCGCCTTCCGCGACGTCCAGGTCCACCGCCTCTACGACACCGGCGAGGGCCCGCCGCTCGTCACCACCACCTCCGGAGCCGACGGCCGGCCCCGGCTGCGGCCCGGCGACCAGCTGCACGACCCGACCGGGCGCCGCCTCACCCTCGTCGTCAGCGACTGCGTCGGCCCGCTGTGGCAGCGCGGCGCCGCCCAGCGGCTCATCCACCAGTGGCCCCGGCATTCCCCGCTCGCCCTCGTCCAGCCGTTGCCGCCCCGCCTGTGGCCGCGCACCGCCCTGCCCGTCGAACCCGGCGTCCTGCTGCGGCCCGCCGCGCCCGGCGGTCACGTCCGCTTCGAGCCCGACGAGGCGGCCTGGGAGCCGGTCGCCGCCGATCCGCGGGCCGTGCCCGTGCTCACTCCCACCCCGGAGGCCTTCACCTCCTGGGCCCGGCTGCTCACCGGACACGGCGGCGGCGCGGTCCGCGGCTGGGCCGCCCGCGTCGCCCCGCCGCCCGAGCCCACCACGAGGCCGTACGCGAGGACCGCCGGACCGGCGGACGACGGACCCACGGCCCGCGTCCGCCCCACAGGCCCCAGCGGCGCTATCGGCCCCAGCGGCGTCACCGGTCCCAGCAGCACCACCGTCACCACCAGCCCCGCCGGCACCACGAGCACCGCCGGCCCCATCGCCACCACCGCCTCCGCCCGCCGCGGCGACGAGGAGCTCCTGCGAGCCTTCCGCGCCGGAGCCTCGCCCGGCGCCGTACGGCTCGCCGTCCACCTCGCCGCCGCCCCGCTCGCGCTGCCCGTCATGCAGCTCGTGCAGCGCGCGATGCTGCCCGACACCGGACCCATGGAGCTCTCCGAGGTACTGCTCAGCGGGCTCCTCCGGCGCCTGCCCGGCCCCACCCCGTACCCCTGCTTCAGCTATCCGCCGGCCGTGCAGGAGCACCTCCTCGGCTCGCTCGACCGAGGCGCCGCCGCGCTCGTGCTCAAGCACTGCTCCGAGTTCGTCGAGCGCCACTTCGGCCAGGGCATGCGCAACTTCCCCGCCCTCGCCGCCGCCCGGCTCGCCGGACAGGACACCGACGAGGAACCGGCCGCCGCCACCGGGCCGGGCGAGGAGACCGAGGAGCCGTCCGGCGCCGCCGGCGAACTGTTCGCCCGCATCCCCGCGCGAGTGCTGCGCTTCTACCACCCCGACCTCGTCACACCCGAACCGCTCGCCGCCGCCCGCCGGCTCCTCGCCCAGTGGCGCGCCCAGTCCGACCCGTCGCTGCTCGCCTCCGCCCGCGAGCTGGCCGAGACCGCGCTGCGCGCGCAGGACCCGCGGACCGAAGGCCCGCCCGGCCGGCCCGAGGACACCGCGGGCGCCCGTCTCGTCCTCGGCCAGGTGCTGTACGCGCAGGCCGGCACCGCCGCCGTACGGGACACCGGCCGGCGCCAGGAGCTGCTCGGCCAGGCCCTCGACGAGCTCGTACGGGCCGCGGAACTCGCCGCGCCCGGCGGCGAGGACTGGGCCGAGGCCCGCCTCGAACAGGCCGCCGCCCAGCACGCCCTGTGGCACGGGAGCGGCGAGCGGGGCCGGCTCGACGCGGCCCTCGCCGCCCTCGCCGGCGACCCGGCCGACTGGCCCGAGACCCACCGGCACGCCCTGCTCGTACGGCGCGGCCGGCTGCACCTCGCCCGCGGCGACGGCCCGGACGCGGCGACCGCGTTCACCGCCGCCCTCGCCCTGCGCCCCACCGGGCCCGTGCTGCTCGACCTGGCCGACGCCCTCCACCTCGCCGGCTCCGCCCCCGAGGCCGTCGCCGACGCCCTCGACCGCGCCGAACCGCTGCTCGGCGACTCCACGGCGCTCCGGCTGCGCTGGACCACCGCACGCGCCCGGCTGCACGAGACCACCGGCGACGGCCCCGCCGCCGACGAGGCCTACGAGCGGGCCACCCTGCTCACACCCGCCGAAGGCGAACAGCGCGGACTGCTCCTGCTCACCTGGGGCGAGTCCCTGCTGCGCCGCGCCGCCGCCGCGACCGGCACCGCGCCCGTCGACCGCGCCGAGTCCGTCCTGCGCGAGGCCCTGACCTGCCTGCCCGCCGACGCCGGCGCCCGCTTCCGGGCCCGCGTCCTCATCGGCAGCGTCCTCGCCCTCCGCTTCGACCGGGCCGGCTTCCTGCCCGACCTGTACGAGAGCCGCCACCTGCTCGACGAGGCGGTGCGGACCGCCCGCGCGCCCGCCGACCGGGCCGGCGTCTGGCTGCAACTCGGCTGGGTGAGGCTCCAGCTGAGCGAGGCGGCCCGCGACGGCCGGCTCGCCGACGCCCTCACCGCCTACCAGCGGGCGGCCGAGGACACCCGTACCGCGCACGGTGACACACCGGGCACCCGCACCCTGGCCCGCGCGCTGCACGCCCAGGGCGCGGTGCTCCATCTGATGGGCCGCGTCGGCCGGGCCACCACCACCCTGCGGGAGGCCCTCGACCGCTGGCGCGCGCTCGACGCCGCACTGGTCGAGGTCGACTGGGCGGACGTGGAAAGGACCCGGGCCCTGCTGGCCGAGGTGAGCACGGCCGGCCGGGCCGCGCCGGCCCGCCTCACCCGCGAGCAGCGGCGACGCGTCGCCCCGCCGTGGTGGGCCTGGGGCGGAATCGGAACGGCTTGATAACGGGGGCGCGCATGGGCGCAGTTGAGTCGAACGGGTTTCTGACTTTCGGGCGTCGGGAAGAACCGCTCCGCCGCTACGACCGTGGGGGACAAGGGTCGGTGAGGAGGAGCCGAGGGTGTTGGAGCACACGAAGCGGGTTGCAGGCGTCGACCGGGCCGCGGGTCGGCCCCGGCACCTGCCCGATCTCACCGGCGTGGACCTGCGGACCCTGCGCTTCATGGACGATCCCGACCTGGCGGCCGCCGTCGAGCGCGTGCTCTGGCACCCGCAGGAGCTGGCCGATTCCTGGCAGGAGGGAGCCGGGGACAAGGTCCACGGCTGAGCTCCGGTGGACGGGCCGCGCCGACCGGCCGTTTCCGGCCAGATGCCCGCCGCCCGTCGACGGGCCCAGGCCGTGTCCGGACCTCCCGCCTGCCCCTCGGGCGGACGACGCCGCCCTCCGGACGCGACCGAGGAGGCGGGAGTGAACGCGGCCGCACTGCCCGCGCCCGCCTTCGCCCAGCTGGCCCGGACCAGCCCGGCCCCGGCCGGGCTCACCCTGCTGCGGTCCGCCCTGCACACCCGGCGGCTGCTGCTCCTCAAGGCACTCCTGGTCCGGGTGCACCGGCACCGCGGGTCCGTCGAGCCCGGCGCGCTCGGCCGGTTCGAGCACGCCTGGGAGCTGCTCGAACGGGTCGAGCGGCGCCATCCCGCCGTGGTCCGCGACGTCCTCGACTACCCGACCACCGGCTCCTGGCTGGCCGCGGCGCTCGCCGAGCCCGCAGGGCCCGTCTTCGACCGGCTGCTCGCCCGCCTCGACGGCCTCGCCGTCACCGCCGCCCTGCGCTGCGGCGGCCCGCTCGACCTGACCGTCGAGACGCCGGACGGCCTGCTGTCGCTGCCCGGCGTGGGCCGGCTGCGGGTCGCCGCCGACCGCGTCCGGATCAGCGCCGGCGACCGGACCGTCCGCTTCCACCCGGACGGCGCCCGGCAGGCCGCGCCCGCCGTCCTCGCGCTCGTCGGCCGGCGCCCCGGCGCCCTCGCGGGCCGCGGCCCCGGCTGGTGCGCGGTGCGCCGGCTGCCCCGCAGCGCCGCACGCCTGGACGACCTCGACCCGTACCGCGTGCCGGCCGGCACCGGCGGCGCCTCCGTCGGCACGCCGGCCGAGCACGCCGACACCGACCACGCCGCCTGGTCCGCCCGCTGGCGCGCCGCCCAGGACCTGCTCGCGCGCACCCACCCCGGCCGGGCCGCCGAGGTCGCCGGCGCCGTCCGCGCGGTCGTCCCGCTGGTCGAGCGCGGGCCGAGACACCGCGGCGCCACCCTGAGCGCCGCGCCCGGAGCCGTGTTGACCTCGCTGCCCGCCGCGGCGCAGGGCCTCGCCGAGACGCTCGTCCACGAGCTGCACCACAGCAAGCTGGCCACGCTCCACGAGCTCGTGCCGCTCTACGGCCCCGGGCGCGAGGCCGTGCACCAGGTCGGCTGGCGGTCCGACCCGCGGCCCATCGCCGGCGTGCTGCACGGCGCCTACGCCCATCTGGCGCTGGCCGACCTGTGGCGCCGGGCGAGCACCGCCGACGGAGTCCCGAAGTCCTGGCGGTCCGGCGCCGGGCAACAGTTCGACGACATCCACGATCAGGTGGGCGAGGCGCTGCGGATCCTGCTTGAATCCGATGAACTGACCACGGAAGGGCGGGAGTTCGCGCTCCAAATGAGGCAGCACCACGCGAGCCTCGGCGCGGCCCCCCTCGTCACTGGGTAACACTGTGCCCACGGCACATGACACTGCGTTGCGCGGGAGCGGGACGGGAGACACGACAGATGGCGGAACAGCGGTCGGGCGGTGCGGCGGACCACGGAGCCAGGAGCCAGCCGGAACATGTCCTCGTGGTCTTCCCCGGCTATCACCGTCCGTGGGCGACCTGGATCAACCAGCGGCTCGACGCCCACGGCGTGCGCGCCACCCTGCAGCGCTGGGACCCGCCGCGCGACGTCCCGCTGGAGGACTCCCTCGGCGACCTGCTGCTCGCCCGCGGCCAGGTCCTGCTCGTCCTCGACGACTGGTTCTTCCAGCTCGGCCCGCGCCCGGCCGGCGAATGGAACGACGTCCTGCGCGGCTTCGTCGCCGCCCAGGCCGAACGGTTCGCCGCCGTCAACCTCACCAACCGCACCCTGCTCCCGGCCACCGCCGTCCTCGAACCCGTCAGCCTGTGGGGCGTCGGCGAGGAGGAGGCGGAGGCGCGGCTGCTCAGCCGGCTCGGCGTCGAACCCCGCCGCGCCTCCGGCCGCCGGCTGCCCGCCGGCTCGCTCGTCCGCTTCCCCGACACACCGCCCGAGATCTGGGGCGAGGTGCCCCGCCGCAACCCGCGCTTCACCGGCCGCGACGACCTCCTCACCGAGCTCCAGGAAAAGCTCATGGACGCCGAGCGCGGCAACGCCGCCTGCACCCTGCTCGGCATGTCCGGCATCGGCAAGACCCAGATCGCCGCCGAGTACGCCCACCGCTTCAGCTCCGACTACGACGTCGTGTGGTGGGTCAGCTCCGACGACCGCAACGTCCAGCGCGACCGCTTCGGCGAACTCGCCGCCGAACTCGGCCTCACCACCGGCAACGAGCCCGGCGAACGCATCCGCGCCGTCCGCGAGGCCCTGCGCCGCGGCGACCCGCACGCCCGCTGGCTCGTCGTCTTCGACGGCTGGGACGACACCGACGGCGCGAACGTGATGCTGCCGCACGGCCCCGGCCACGTCCTCATCACCTCCCGCAACCGCGGCTGGGGCGAGCACACCGAGATCCTCGAGATCCCCGGCTTCGACCGCGCCGAGTCCACCGCCTACCTGATGCGCCGCGCCCCGCACATCACCGCGCCCGAGGCCGACGAGGTCGCCAACGAGTTCGGCGACGTGCCGCTGCCGCTCGTCCAGGCCGCCGCCTGGCTCGGCGAGTCCCGCATGGAGGTCCCCGAGTACCTGCGCATGGTCCGCGACGGACGCCTGTCCACCGTGGACGACCCGTCCGGCGGCGACGGCTTCCCGCACGCGTCCCTGACCTCCTGGGCGATACTGATCAACCGGCTCCGGCGCTCCCAGCCGCAGGCCATCGACGTGCTCAGCCTGTGCGCCTCCTTCGCGCCCGGCCGCATCCCGCTCGGCCTCATCCGCGCCTACCCGCAGGCCGAACTCCCCGAGGACCTGCGCTGGATGGTCACCGACCTCGCCGCCTGGTCCCGGGCCCTGGACACCCTCGTCAACTACTCGGTGCTCACCCGCGAGACCCGCGGCCCCGTCAACAACGCCGAGGTCGGACCGCACCAGGAGTCCGTCCACATGCACCGGCTCGTCCACGACATCGTGGCCCGGCTCACCGAGGGCGACCACCGCGACGCCCACCGCAAGGCCGTCCGCACCCTGCTCGCCGAGGCCGACCCCGGCAACCCCATGGACAGCCGGCACTGGCCCCGCTACGCCGAACTCCTGCCCCACCTGGAGCCCTCCGGCGCGCTCCTCAGCCGCGACCCGCGCACCCAGACCGCCGTCCTCAACTGCCTGCGCTACTGCTTCCGCAGCGGCGAGTTCAAGGCCGGCATCCAACTGGCCGAGACCATCCGGGAGAACTGGTCCACCTTCATGGACCCGCTGGACCAGCCCATGCTGGACCTGACCACCCAGCAGAGCAACATCCTGCGCTCCTTCGGCCGCTTCCGCGAGGCGTACGACCTCGACCTCGCCCAGCGCGAACGCCTCACCGCCGCCCAGCCGCCCAACGAGCTCGGCACCCTGCTCTCCTCCAGCGCCATCGCCAGCGACCTGCGCTTCCTCGGCCAGTACCAGGAGTCCGAACGGCTCCAGCGCCAGGTCCTCGACGACGCCGAACGCCTCCTCGGCGACACCGAGTTCTCCACCCTCGTCGCCCGGCACAACCTCGGCGTCACCCTGCGCCTGCTCGGCCGTTTCCAGGAGGCGTACGAGTTCGACGCCGAGACCCTCGGGCGCAACGAGCGGGTGCTCGGCAAACGGCACTCCCACACCCTCAACTCCAGCAACGCCCTGGCCCACGACCTGCGCCTGCTCGGCCAGTACCGCGAGGCCCTCGCCCGCCAGGAGGCCAACGTCCTGCGCCATGTGCAGGTCCTCGGCCCGCAACACCTCCAGACCCTCTACGCCCGCACCCAGCTGGCCCTGTGCCGCCGCCGCGAGGGCGGCTTCCAGCAGGACCTCGGCGCCACCATGGCCAGCCTGCTCGACCAGCTGGAGCAGGTCCACGGCCGCGGCCACTACGTGACGCTCTCCTCCATCAACAACTACGCCAACTACCTGCGCGAGCACGGCGACCTCGACCACGCCCGCGAACTCAGCCACGAGGCCGAGGCCGGCTACCGCGCCCTCCTCGGCCCCGCCCACCCGGTCGCCACCGGCGTCCTCGCCAACACCGCCCTCGTCCTCCAGGCCTCCGGCGAACGGGCCGACGCCCTCGCCATCCTGGAGGCCGCGCTCGCCGGCCTGACCGCCTCCCTCGGCCCCGACCACCCGTGGGTCCTCGGCTGTGCCCTCAACACCTGCGCCGCCCGCAACTTCAACGGCCGCGTGGTCGACGCCGCCGAGCTCAGCCGGGACACCCTGCGCCGGGCCAGGCACACCCTCGGCAACGAGCATCCGCTCACCCTGTCCAGCCAGGTGGCGCTCGCCACCGACCTGCGCGGCCTGCGCGAGAACGAGGAGGCGGGCAAGCTGGAGGAGGACGCCCTGCTCACCCTCACCCGGACCCTCGGCGCCCAGCACCCGCACACGCTCTCGGCCCGCCAGCGCAACCGGCCGTACTGGGACTTCGAGGCCAACCTCGGCTGACCGCCCGTACGCACGCGGCTGTCCGCCCGTACGAGCACGGGAGAGCCGCCCCGTACGAGCACGGGAGACCCGCCCCGTACGAGCACGGGAAACGCCGGAGGCCCGGCACCCACGTGGGGTGCCGGGCCTCCGGCTGTCCGGGTCCGGGACGCCTTACGCGTCGAAGACCTCCGCGACCAGCTGCGCCTGCTCGGCCTGGTGGCGCTTGGCCGAGCCGACCGCCGGGGACGAGGAGTGCGGGCGGGAGATCCGGCGCAGGCGCTCGCCCGCCGGGATGTCCGCGCCGACCGCCAGGTCCAGGTGGTCGATCAGGTTGAGCGCGATGAACGGCCAGGCACCCTGGTTCGCCGGCTCCTCCTGCGCCCAGATGTACTTCGCGGCGTTCGGGTACTTGGCGATCTCGGCCTGCAGCTCGGCACCCGGCAGCGGGTACAGACGCTCCAGACGGATGATCGCGGTCTCCGTGTCACCGCGCTTCTGACGCTCGGCCTCCAGGTCGTAGTAGACCTTGCCCGCGCAGAAGACGACCTTGCGGACGTCGGCCGGCGCGACCGTCGTGTCGCCGATCACCGGGCGGAAGCCACCGGTGGTGAACTCCTCCATCTTCGACGCCGCGGCCTTCAGACGCAGCATCGACTTCGGCGTGAAGACGATGAGCGGCTTGTGGTGCGGGTTGTGCACCTGCCAGCGCAGCAGGTGGAAGTAGTTCGACGGCAGCGTCGGCATGGCGACCGTCATGTTGTCCTGGGCGCACATCTGCAGGAAGCGCTCCGGGCGCGCGGACGAGTGGTCCGGGCCCTGGCCCTCGTAGCCGTGCGGCAGGAGCAGCGTGACGCCGGAGGTCTGGCCCCACTTCTGCTCGGCCGAGGAGATGAACTCGTCGACGACGGTCTGCGCGCCGTTGACGAAGTCACCGAACTGGGCCTCCCAGATCACCAGGGAGTCCGGGCGGGCCAGCGAGTAGCCGTACTCGAAGCCCATCGCCGCGTACTCGCTGAGCAGCGAGTCGTAGACGTTGTAGTGGGCCTGGTCCTCGGCCAGGTAGAGCAGCGGGGTGTAGTCCTCGCCGGTCTCCTGGTCCACCAGCACCGCGTGGCGCTGGCCGAAGGTGCCGCGGCGCGAGTCCTGGCCCGACAGGCGGACCGGGGTGCCCTCCATCAGCAGGGAGCCGATGGCGAGGGTCTCGCCCATGCCCCAGTCGATCGTGCCGTCCTCGATCGAGGCCGCGCGACGCTGCATCTGCGGCATCAGACGCGGGTGGACCGTGATCCGCTCCGGCACGTTGACCTGGGACTCGGCGATCCGCTTGACGACCTCCGCGGAAACCGCGGTGGTGACGGCGACCGGGAACTCGGGCTGGGCGTCCGGGACGTGCGTCGGCGCCGGCGCCGAGGTGGCCTCGCGGACCTCCGCGAAGACCTTCTCCAGCTGGCCCTGGAAGTCCTGGAGCGCCTGCTCCGCCTCTTCCAGCGTGATGTCGCCGCGACCGATCAGCGACTCGGTGTAGAGCTTGCGCACCGAACGCTTCTTGTCGATCAGGGTGTACATCTGCGGGTTGGTGAACTGCGGGTTGTCGCCCTCGTTGTGACCGCGGCGGCGGTAGCAGATGAGGTCGATCACGACGTCCTTGTTGAACGTCTGGCGGAACTCGAAGGCGAGCCGCGCCACCCGGACGCAGGCCTCCGGGTCGTCGCCGTTCACGTGGAAGATCGGCGCCTCGATCATGCGGGCCACGTCCGTCGCGTACATGGAGGAACGCGAGGACTCGGGGGCCGCGGTGAAGCCGACCTGGTTGTTGATGACGATGTGGACCGTGCCGCCGGTGCGGTAGCCGCGCAGCTGCGACATGTTCAGCGTCTCGGCCACGACGCCCTGGCCGGCGAAGGCCGCGTCACCGTGCAGGGCGACCGGCAGGACGGTGAAGTCCGTGCCGCCCTTGTTGATGACGTCCTGCTTGGCGCGGGCGACACCCTCCAGGACCGGGTCGACCGCCTCCAGGTGCGAGGGGTTGGCGACCAGCGAGACCTTGATCTGCTCGCCGTCCAGGCCGGTGAAGGTGCCCTCGGCGCCCAGGTGGTACTTCACGTCGCCGGAGCCGTGCATCGACTTCGGGTCGAGGTTGCCCTCGAACTCGCGGAAGATCTGCGCGTACGACTTGCCGACGATGTTCGCGAGGACGTTCAGGCGGCCGCGGTGGGCCATGCCGATGACGACCTCGTCGAGGCGGGACTCCGCCGCGGAGTCGATGACCGCGTCGAGCAGCGGGATGACGGACTCGCCGCCCTCCAGCGAGAAGCGCTTCTGGCCGACGTACTTGGTCTGCAGGAAGGTCTCGAAGGCCTCCGCCGCGTTCAGCCGGCGCAGGATGCGCAGCTGCTCCTCGCGCTCCACGCGGGCGTGCGGGCGCTCCACGCGGTCCTGGATCCACTTGCGCTGCTTCGGGTCCTGGATGTGCATGAACTCGATGCCGGTGGTGCGGCAGTACGAGTCGCGGAGCACGCCGAGGATGTCGCGGAGCTTCATCATCGACTTGCCGGCGAAGCCGCCGACCGCGAACTCGCGCTCCAGGTCCCACAGGGTGAGGCCGTGCTCGGTGATGTCCAGGTCGGGGTGCTTGCGCTGCTTGTACTCCAGCGGGTCGGTGTCGGCCATGACGTGGCCGCGGACCCGGTAGGAGTGGATCAGCTCGAAGACGCGCGCGGCCTTGGTGACGTCGTCGTCGTGCGAGGCGTCGATGTCCTTGAGCCAGCGGACCGGCTCGTAGGGGATGCGCAGCGACTTGAAGACGTCGTCGTAGAAGCCGTCCTCGCCGAGGAGGAGGTTGGCGACGATCCGCAGGAACTCGCCGGAGGCGGCGCCCTGGATGACCCGGTGGTCGTACGTCGAGGTCAGCGTCATGACCTTGGAGATGCCCAGCTTGTTCAGGGTGTCCTGGGAGGTGCCCTGGAACTCGGCCGGGTAGTCCATCGAGCCGACGCCCATGATGACCGACTGGCCGGGCATCAGACGCGGCACGGAGTGGACGGTGCCGAGGCCGCCGGGGTTGGTCAGCGAGACCGTGACGCCGGTGAAGTCCTCCATCGTCAGCTTGCCGACGCGGGCGCGCTTGACGATGTCCTCGTAGGCCTGCCAGAACTCGAAGAAGTTCAGCGTCTCGGCCTTCTTGATGCCGGCGACGACGAGCTGGCGGTCGCCGTTGGGCTTCACCAGGTCGATCGCGAGGCCGAAGTTCACGTGGTCCGGCTTGACCAGGGTCGGCTTGCCGTCCTTCTCCGCGAAGGAGTAGTTCATCGACGGCATGGCCTTGATCGCCTGCACCATCGCGTAGCCGATCAGGTGCGTGAAGGAGATCTTCCCGCCCCGGGCGCGCTTCAGGTGGTTGTTGATGACGATCCGGTTGTCGAAGAGCAGCTTCACCGGGACGGCGCGGACGGACGTGGCCGTCGGCATCTCGAGCGAGGCGTTCATGTTCTTCGCGACCGCGGCGGCCGGGCCGCGCAGGGTGACCAGCTCGGGGCCGGCAGGGGCCTCGGTGGCCTCCGCGGCCTTGGGCTTCGCCGGAGCGGCGGCCGGGGCCGGGGCGGCCTTCACGGCGGCCGGGGCGGCCGCGGCGGGCTTCGCCGGGGCCGGGGCCGGGGCGGCGGCCGGAGCAGCGGCCGGTGCGGCCGGAGCGGGAACGGCGGCCGGTGCGGCAGACGCGGCCTGTGCGGGGCCCGTCTGCGGCGCGGCGGGCGCGCTCGGAGTGCTCGTGGTGCCCGGGGTGGTGGCGGCCGGGGCGGCGGTGCTCTCCGCGGCTCCGGGCTTGTAGTCGGCGAAGAAGTCCCACCAGGCACGATCGACCGAATTCGGGTCCTGGAGGTACTGCTGGTAGATCTCGTCGACGAGCCACTCATTGGCACCGAAGGCGGTTGCAGGGGACTTTCCCTGCCCGTCTTGGTCGGTCGGGGAGCTCGGGGTACTGGGGGACTGAGACGACACGGCGGCAACCGCCCTCTTCCGCTTCACAAGGTGATGGACAGCGGAAATAAAGGCTACGCCTCCCTGGCGTGGAGGTGCAGGCCGGGCACTCCAACGTCGCGCAAGTCACACTTGACGCGGTGTTTCGGTGCCGTGAATGGCGGGAAACAAACGTGGTTCCGCTCCTGTGAGGGTACGCGGAACCGTGGTTGCGGCCCTCTTCGGCCGCACCCCTGAGCACGTCACGCGCGTCCGTCGTACGTCTGTCGTACGCGTACACGCAGAACGTGCGCTTCCGGTTCGAACCCTACGTCAATCCCGTGAGGGAAGGCTGCCCGGAAGAGTGAGCCTGATGCGGCAGCCGCGTGACGATTCGGCCACTCCGATGTGGCCACCGTGCAGGTCCACCGCCCAGCGGGCGATCGCCAGGCCGAGACCCGTGCCGCCGTCGCTCTTCGGGCCGTGCTGGGCCGGGACCGTGCCCCGGTTGAAGCGCTCGAAGACCTTGTGCCGCTCCGACTCCGGAATGCCCGGGCCCTCGTCCTCGACCTCCAGCTGGAGCGAGTCCGGCCACGGCCCGCGCCGGGCCCGCACGGTCACGCGGCCGTGCGGCGGCGAGTGCTTCACCGCGTTGTCGATCAGATTCGCCATCACCTGGTGCAGCCGCTCCGCGTCCGCGTCCGCCGTCAGCTCCGGCGGCGACACGTCCAGGTGCAGATGCACGTCCGTACGGTTGTGCAGGCCGGAGGTGGAGGACAGGCCGCGCTGCGAGGCCGCGAGGTTCGCCTCGCGCAGCACGCCGGACAGGTACGGCCACACCTCGAAACGGCGACGCCTGAGCGTGACGACACCGTTGTCAAGCCGTGACAGGTCGAGCAGCGTCTCCACCAGCCGGCCGAGCCGCTCGGTCTGCTTCAGCGCCGTCCGCATCGTCTCCGGGTCGGCCTCGGAGACGCCGTCCACGACGTTCTCCAGGACCGCGCGCAGCGCGGCGATGGGCGTGCGCAGCTCGTGCGAGACGTTCGCGACCAGCTCCTTGCGGTGCCGGTCCACCGCCTCCAGGTCGTCGGCCATGCGGTTGATCGTCGACGCCAGGTCGCCCAGCTCGTCCCGGCGGTCCGCGCCGCTGACCCGGCGGCTGAAGTCGCCGCGCGAGATCGAGCCCGCGACATGGTTCATCTCGTCGAGCGGGGCCGTCAGGGACTGCGCCACGAACTGCGTGATCAGCAGCGTCGCGATCATCGCGAAGATGGTGATGTAGCGGAACTCCGTCGAGGTCCGGATCGCGACCAGGGCCAGGCCCGAGGTCAGCAGGACCGCGCCGACGACCAGGGCGCCGAGCTTGGTCTTGATCGATATCGCTATCCGGCGGCGCCGCCCGTCCCTCGGACGCGGCTGCGGCTGCGGCTGCCTCGGCCCTCTCGGCCCGCGCCGGCTCACGACGCCGGGGTCTCCAGCGCGTATCCGACGCCATGGACCGTACGGATCCGCTCGGCCCCGATCTTCCGGCGCAGCGCCTTGATGTGGCTGTCCACGGTCCGGGTGCCGGAGGCGTCCGCCCAGTCCCACACCTCGGCGAGCAGTTGCTCGCGCGAGAGCACCGCGCGCGGCGTGTTCGCCAGGCAGACCAGCAGGTCGAACTCGGTCGGCGTCAGGTGCACGTCCTCGGCCCTGACCCGGACCCGGCGCTGCGCGTGGTCGATCTCCAGCTCGCCGAGCCGCAGGATCCCGCTGCGCGGTGTCACCGCCGCCAGCGCGGCCCGCTCCACCCGGCGCAGCAGGACGTGCACCCGGGCGGCGAGCTCGCGCATCGAGAACGGCTTCGTCATGTAGTCGTCGGCGCCGACCCCGAGGCCCACCAGCATGTCCGTCTCGTCGTCGCGCGCCGTGAGCATCAGGACCGGGACCGGCCGCTGGGCCTGGACCCGGCGGCACACCTCCAGGCCGTCGAAGCCCGGCAGCATCACGTCGAGGACCATCAGGTCCGGCTGCCACGCCTCGGCGGCGTCCACGGCGGCCGGGCCGTCGGTCGCGGTCTGCACGAGGAAGCCCTCGGCCCGCAGCCGGGCCGAGATCGCCTCCACGATCGTCGCGTCGTCCTCGACGACGAGCACGCGCCGCTGAGCCCCCGGAGTCGTCGCCGCACCGTGGTTCGTGGTGTGTGTCTGCTCCATTGCCCCGCCTCGCGTCGCCGATGTCGGTGCAGCAGCCTAGAGGCACCGGCGGCGTCAAGGCTACGCAGACGATCAGCCGGGGCGGACGGCGAGGTGGACCACGTCGGGGACGCCCCGGGCAACGGGGATCTCTTCCGTCCGTACCCCGTTGAATCCGGCATTCCGCAACGACTCTTCGAAATCGGCGGACGGCCGGGCCGACCAGACCGCGAGGATTCCGCCCGGGTTCAGACGGGCCGCGCAGGCCGCCAAACCCTCGGCGGAGTACAGGGATTCGTTGTCCTCGGTGACCGTCCAGTCCGGGCCGTTGTCGATGTCCAGACAGAGCGCGTCGTACGTGTCGGTGGACGTGCGGAGGTGCTCGACCAGGTCCGTGTGCAGGATCACGGTCCGGGGATCCGCGAGCGCCGCGCCGGACACGGCCGAGAGCGGGCCTTCCCGGTGCCAGTCGATGATCGCCTCCTCACGCTCGGCGACGACGATCCGGCCCCAGCGCGGGTCGGCGGCCGCGTGGGCGAGGGAGAAGCCGACGCCGAGGCCGCCCACGAGCACGCTCGCGCGCAGCCGCCTCGGCTCGGGCAGCGCCGCCATCGCGGCGTCGACCAGGAGCCGCTCGGAGCGGCCGTCGGAGGTGTCCATCAGGAAGGTGCCGTTGGCGATGATCTCGTAGTGGACGCCGGCGGACGCGGCCTCCGGGCCGTCCTGCGGGCCGCTGGGCGGACCGGGCGCGACGCGCCTGCGCAGGACGACTTCTCCGTACGGGCCCTCGCGGCGGTCGAGGGTGACGGGGTCGGTCATGATCACTCCGTGGCTCGGTACGTACGGGTTGTCCCGGCCATCCTCGCGAGGACCGGAGACCGGGACAAACCTGTTACGAACGCGGGGCCTCGTACGTCACGTAGTGCTCGATCCGCCGGAGCGTGCGGCGGGCGTCGACGGGAGTGCCGTAGGTGCGGTCCCAGGTGATCGGGGCGACCGTGACGTGACCCTTGCCGAGCAGCCAGGTCGAGTCGGCGTCCGCGCGGCCCTCGGCGCACTCGCCCTCACCGCCGCCCTCGCTGCCGCCGTCTCCGCCGTCCGCCGGGCACAGGCCGAGCGTGATGTCGAAGGAGTCGCCTCCGCCGCGCTGCCGGTACGCGTGGTAGGCCACCGCGCCGTCGCCGACCCGGGTCCACACCGGCGCCTTCGCACGCCGGCCGGCGCTCACGTCCGGGTAGTCCACCTTGAGCGCGAACGCCGGCGTCAGCAGGGAGCGGGCGCGCAGTCCGGCCACGAAACGGGCGCCGAACTCGGCGTGCGCGCGGTAGTTCTCGCGCGGGAAGTACGTGTTGGTCGCGTCCCCGGAGGAGGAGAACGCGACCGCCGGGACGCCCTGGTCGATCGCGGCGACGGCGGCGCCGACCGTGCCGGAGTCGTTGACGTTCGCCGAGACGTTCGGACCGGAGTTGATGCCGGTGAGGACCAGGTCGGGCGCGTCGGGCCAGCCGGCCTTGGCTCTCAGGCCGCCGCGCAGCGCGAGCTTGACCGTGTCGGCCGGTGTGGCGCTCGGCGTGTCCTTCTCGCAGGGCCCAGCGGAGACGCAGACGCCGAAGACCGCGCCGCGGGCGGGCGCGGAGGCGCAGTCGTCCGCGTATCCGGCGGGCAGCTCGGCGGCGGTACGGCGCTGCACGGTGAGCGTGCCGCCGTTGGTGACGGCCGTGCCCTTGCCCGACTGGACCTGCCAGGGCGCCATCACGACGACGTCGGCCCCGGCGGCGCACATCGCGCGGCGCAGCTCGTAGAGGCCGAGGCCGTCGGAGTTGGCGGCCTTGGCGGCCTGCATGGAGTCGTCGTTGGACAGCAGGACGCGCAGGCCGGAGAGGGGCTTGGCGGGATAGTGGGCGGGCGCGGGCGCGGGCGCGGGTGCGGGTGCGGGCAGGGGAGCGGTGGCGCCGAGGGCGGTGGCCGCGAGGAGGGCGGCGGCGGTGGACAGGACGAGTGAGGTGCGCATGGCGAGGCTTCCTTCATGTGCATGACATGTGGGTGGGTGAGGAGATCCGGGGCCCCGCCCCCCGGCGGGGGCCCCGGATCGGCGCGGGGCGGCGTCAGGAGCCCCGCGGTCTAGGGGTGGATCCTGGATCCTGGATCCTGGATTTTGGATATCGGATCCAGAATCCGCAGATGAGATCCCGGATCCCGGATCCCGGATCCCGGATCCCGGATCCCGGATCCGCTATCCGTGGCCGGGATCCCGGATCAGATCCGCAGGCCGTGCCCGTACGGGAAGACCGGGCCCTTCGTGTCGTTCGGGACGTCCGGGCGCGAGGCCTCCACCGCCGCCATCGAGCGCGGCAGCTCGAACGGCAGCCGTCCTTCCGCCGCCGCCCGGCCGAAGGCCACGTCGAGCAGGGCCTCGTCGCTCGCTCCGTAGTCGGCGACGAGCGCCGCCGCGTGCTCCGCGATCTCCGGCAGCACCGCCGGCCGCTCCAGGTTGACGCAGACCAGCGTCGGGACCGCCGCGAGGAGCGCGAGGATCCGGCTCAGCTCCGGCTCATCGAAGGCGAGCGAGCCCGAGTGGAAGAAGGACTCGAACCTGTTCGGGCGCTCCTCGTACGGCGTCCGCAGTCGCAGGACCGCGAGGTCGGCCTCCTGCGGACCGGCCACGACCTCGCCGTAGGCCGCGGCCACGGTCGCGTCGACACCCTCCACGTACAGCTTCGGCCGGCCGCTCAGCGGCAGCGGCCCGTTCGTGAGGACCGTCAGCGAGCGGCGCTGGGCCGCCGCGCCCGCCGCCGTGAAGTCGGCGCGGCCCACCGTCTCGGCGGCCTCGTCGGGATCCACGTAACGCCGCTCGTCGAAGAGGCCGAGGACGAACTTCTCGCGCAGCAGCCGCCGTACGGACGCGTCGAGGCGCGCCTCGGAGATCCGGCCGGAGCGGACGAGGCCGACGACCACCTCCGGGCACTGCTCGCCGCCGAACTGGTCCACGCCCGCGTCCAGCGCCTTCGCCGCGCGCTCGGCCGTCCTCAGGTGCTCGACACCCCAGGCCCGGGCCTCGTGCGGCTCGCCGAAGATCACCGAGTCGGCCAGCAGGCCCCAGTCCGTGCAGACGATGCCGGTGAAGCCCAGCTCGTCGCGGAGCAGACCCTGGACGACGCCCTGGTTGAAGCCGAAGCCGACCTCCTCCCAGTCGGTGCCGACCGGCTTTCCGTAGTACGGCATCACCTGCGAGCAGCCGGCCGCGATCGCCGCCCGGAAGGGCTCCAGGTGGAGGTCGCGCAGGCCGCCCGGATAGATCTGCTCCTTGCCGTGCGGGAAGTGCGGGTCCTCGCCGTCCTTCTGCGGGCCGCCGCCCGGGAAGTGCTTGACCATGGCCGCGACCGAGTCGGGGCCGAGGGCCGGGCCCTGGAGGCCGCTGACGTAGGCCTCGGCCAGTTCGGCGGCGAGCTTCGCGTCGGAGCCGAAGGTGCCGGACTGACGCGCCCAGCGGGGCTCGGTGGCGAGGTCGATCTGCGGGTGGAGGGCCACCCGGAAGCCGACGCTCAGGTACTCGCGGCGCACGGTGTCGGCGAAGCGGTGCACCAGCTCCGGGTCGCGGACGGCGGCGAGGCCGGTGGGCTCGGGCCAGGCGGAGAAGGCGCCCGCGTTGAAGGAGGCGCCGATGTTGTCGGTGAAGGCGTGGCGCGGATCGGTGGACAGGGTGACCGGGACGCCGAGCCGGGTGCTCGCCGCCATCTCCTGGATCGCGTTGTGCCATGCGGCCATCTCGCGGGCGCCGTGGGTGCCGAGCAGGTTGAAGTGGGTCAGCCCGCGCCCGGCGATGAGCTCCGGGGTGGTGAAGGGCAGCAGGGAGCCGTCGGTCTCGGTGACCGGCGTGCCGTCCGGGTTCATCGTCAGCATGGAGTGGAAGAGCTGTCCGGCCTTCTCCTCCAGCGTCATCCGGCCGAGCAGGTCCTCGACCCGCTCGGCCACCGGGCGACGGGAGTCCTGGTAGGGGTGCATGGGCCCAGAGGCTAAGCGCGAAAACCGAGTGGGTACTAGGTTTGTGTGAGGTGACCTGGATCACGTGATCGAAAGGCGGAGTGGAGCCGGGGCTAAGGTGGCCTCCATGGCGGAGAAGAAGGCGGCCGCGGGCGGCAGAAGCGCAGGCCGGGGCGGTTACGCGGTCGGCGACGCGCGCCGCCGCAAGATCCTGGACACCGCCGTCGAGCACTTCGGGCAGTGGGGCTTCCACGCCTCCTCGCTCGCCCGGATCGCCCACGACTGCGGCATCACCCAGGGCGGACTGCTGCACCACTTCCGCAGCAAGGAGGACCTGCTGCTCTCGGTCCTCGCGCAGAGCGAGCAGCACGACATGGAGCGGCTCTTCACCGCCGAACCCGCCTCCTGGGGCGCCTATCTGGACACCCTCGTCGCGCTGATCGAGGACAACACCCGGCGCCCCGGCATCGTCCGGATGTTCAACGTGCTCGTCGGCGAGTCCGGAGACGTCGGGCACCCGGCCCACGCCTACTTCAAGGAGCGCTACGCGCGCGTGCTCCGGCACACCGTCGCCCTGCTCGAGTCGGCGGTCGAGCGCGGCGAACTGCGCGCCGGCACCGACTGCCGGGCCGTCGCCGAGGAACAGCTCGCCGTCATGGACGGTCTGCAGATCCAGTGGGCGCTCGACCCGGAGGCAGTGGACATGCCGGCCCGGGTGCGGGACTACCTGCGGCGGCGCTACGAGGAGCTGCGCGCCTGAGGTGCGCCCCGGCGCCTCACGGCGCGATCGCCTGAGATACGCCCCGGCGCCTCACGGCGCGGTGGGCGGGTGGCCCTCCGGGAGGGCGTCGAAGACGCGCTGGAGGGCGGGCGGCCAATCCTCGCCGTCCCGGGTGACGACGAGCCGGTGGTCGTGGGTGACGTAGTACGAGAAGCCGTCGGCCACCGGTGTGCCGCCGCCCGTCGGGCGGTCCGGGACCTTCGCGTACGCCGGGTCCTCCAGGGCCGCGCGCAGCTCGGCCGCCCGGGCGGCGGTCATGGTGCCGGAGCTGGGCGGCCTGGTGCCCTTGCTGAGCGTGTACGCGCCGTCGTAGTGGACGACCAGCTTGTTGCGCACGCCGGCGAACCCGCCGTTCACGACGACCTCGACCAGGACGTCCTGGGGCGCGGGCTCACGGCTCCCGGCCGTGGTGGGCGCCGGTGTCGACGGCGCCGGTGCCGTGGCCGGCGAGCTCGCGCCCGGCGCGGGCGTCGACGGCGACTTCCCGGACGGCGCCGCGGGCGACCCGCCGCACCCGGCCACGACGACGACCGCGGCCAGCGCCGCCGCGGCTGCGTACCTTCCTCCGTACCGCTTCACGTACTCCATGGGCCTGAGCATGCCCGTCGGCTCGCGCCCGTGCAGCCGGAACGGCCTGGTGCGGCTCAACCGTTGCGGACGATTCCGGTGAGCGGACACCGGTAGTACCAGTCGAGCGAGTCGTAGAGCGCCATGCCCTCCGTTGTCGCCGCGAGGACGCCGGTCTCCGCGCCCGCCTGCGCGGCGGCCGCCTCCAGCGTCCGCATCACGTTGGCGCCGAGCCCGCGGCGGCGGTGGGCGGGATCGGTCTCGATCCGGTCGGCGACGGCCGTCGCACCGGTCGGCGCGATCTGCCCGCGGGCGGCGAGCGTCCCGTCGGGCGCGAGGATCCGGACCCGGATCACGCCGTCCCGGGTCTCCGTCGTCCGCGCGTAACCGTCGGGAGGTGCCGGCCGGGCGGCGGGATCGAGACGCTTGGTCATCATGAAGCCCGGGTCGTCCGGGACCGTCCATCCCTCGGTGATCCACGGCGCCACCTCCTCGGGCGCCGCCATCACCTTGAGCCAGGCGTACGGCTCGGTGACCGCCTCGCACAGCTTTCGCACGGACACCGCGTCGGGATGCGGCAGCACGTGCCGGAGGACGTGGCGGGGCTGCCCGACGTCGATCCGGTAGCCCCAGGGCTCGACGACGGCGGGCGGCGTGCCCCGGGAGACGGTCCACCCGGCCACCCAGGCCGATGTAATGGCTGCTGTATCCATGGAGGCATTACATCCGCTGTTCACGGTGCGCGTGACGGTGATCGCTCAGAGCGAACAGCCGATGGGGAACATTCGACGACTCACAAGCATTGAGTGCACATAGCTCAACTTGACTGCCGAAGGGGAGATCATGGCTGCTGAGTCCATGCCGTCCGCGCCGCTCACTCTGCCCGTGCTGCCGCTCGACGACGAGGTCGTGCTGCCCGGAATGGTGGTGCCGCTGGACCTGTCCGACGCGGACGTACGGGCCGCGGTCGAGGCCGCCCAGGCCGCCGCGCGCACCGGGTCCGGCAAGCCCCGCGTGCTCCTGGTGCCCCGCGTGGACGGCACCTACGCCGGCACCGGTGTGCTCGGCACCGTCGAGCAGGTCGGACGGCTGGCCGACGGCGACCCGGGCGCGCTCGTCCGCGGCCGCGGCCGCGTGCGGATCGGCGCCGGCACGACGGGACCCGGCGCGGCCCTGTGGGTCGAGGGCGCCGTCGTCGAGGAGACCCTGCCCGACCCGCTGCCCGGCTCCGTGACCGAACTGGTCAAGGAGTACAAGGCGCTCGCCACCAGCTGGCTGCGCAAGCGCGGTGCCTGGCAGGTCGTCGACCGCGTCCAGCAGATCGAGGGCGTCGGCGCCCTCGCCGACAACTCCGGATACTCGCCCTTCCTCACCGTCGAGCAGAAGGTCGAACTCCTCGAGACCGCCGACCCGGTCGCCCGCCTCAAGCTCGCCACCGCGCAGCTGCGCGAACACCTGGCCGAGCAGGACGTCGCCGAGACCATCGCCAAGGACGTCCAGGAAGGCGTCGACAAGCAGCAGCGCGAGTTCCTGCTGCGGCGTCAGCTCGAAGCCGTCCGCAAGGAGCTGCGCGAGCTCAACGGCGAGAGCGAGGGCGACGAGTCCGACGACTACCGCGCCCGCGTGGAGGCCGCCGACCTGCCCGAGAAGGTCCGCGAGGCGGCCCTCAAGGAGGTCGAGAAGCTGGAGCGGTCCAGCGACCAGTCCCCGGAGGGCTCCTGGATCCGCACCTGGCTCGACACCGTCCTCGAACTGCCGTGGAACGAGCGGACCGAGGACCAGTACGACATCCAGGGCGCCAAGGCGGTCCTCGACGCCGAGCACGCGGGCCTGGAGGACGTGAAGGAGCGCATCACCGAGTACCTGGCGGTGCGCAAGCGGCGCGCCGAGCGCGGCCTCGGCGTGGTCGGCGGCCGGCGCGGCGGCGCCGTGCTCGCCCTGGTCGGCCCGCCCGGCGTCGGCAAGACCTCGCTCGGCGAGTCCGTCGCCCACGCGATGGGCCGCTCGTTCGTCCGCGTCGCCCTCGGCGGCGTCCGCGACGAGGCCGAGATCCGCGGCCACCGGCGGACGTACGTGGGCGCGCTGCCCGGCCGGATCGTCCGCGCCATCAAGGAGGCCGGGTCCATGAACCCGGTGGTCCTGCTCGACGAGATCGACAAGGTCGGCTCCGACTTCCGGGGCGACCCGGCGGCCGCCCTCCTGGAGGTCCTCGACCCGGCGCAGAACCACACCTTCCGCGACCACTACCTGGAGGTCGAACTCGACCTGAGCGACGTCGTCTTCCTCGCCACCGCCAACGTCCTGGAGGCCATCCCGGAGGCGCTGCTCGACCGCATGGAGCTGGTCAGGCTCGACGGCTACACCGAGGACGAGAAGGTCGTCATCGCCCGCGACCACCTGCTGCCCCGGCAGCTGGAGCGGGCCGGCCTGGCACCCGGCGAGGTCGTCCTGGAGGAGTCCGCCCTGCGCAAGCTGGCCGGCGAGTACACCCGGGAGGCGGGCGTCCGCACCCTGGAGCGCTCGATCGCCCGGCTGCTGCGGAAGGTCGCCGCGCAGAACGAACTCGGCGAGCGCGAGCTGCCCTTCACACTCGGCGCCGACGACCTGCGCGCCCTGATCGGCCGGCCGCACCACGTGCCCGAGTCCGCCCAGGACCCGGCCGAGCGCCGCACCTCGGTGCCGGGCGTGGCGACCGGACTCGCGGTCACCGGAGCCGGCGGCGACGTGCTCTTCGTCGAGGCGTCGCTCGCCGACCCGGAGACCGGCGCGGCCGGACTGACCCTGACCGGCCAGCTGGGCGACGTGATGAAGGAGTCCGCGCAGATCGCGCTCTCCTTCCTCCGCTCGCACGGCGCGGAGCTGGAGCTGCCCGTCACCGGCCTCAAGGACCGCGGCGTGCACATCCACTTCCCGGCGGGCGCGGTCCCGAAGGACGGCCCGAGCGCCGGCATCACGATGACGACGGCCCTCGCCTCGCTGCTCTCCGGCCGCCTGGTCCGCACCGACGTCGCGATGACCGGCGAGGTCAGCCTCACCGGCCGGGTCCTGCCGATCGGCGGACTGAAGCAGAAGCTGCTGGCCGCCCACCGCGCGGGCATCACGACCGTCGTGATCCCCAAGCGGAACGAGCCGGACCTCGACGACGTCCCGGCCGAGATCCTCGAGAAGCTGGAGGTCCACCCGGTCACGGACGTCCGCCAGGTCCTCGAGATCGCCCTCACCCCGGCGGAGGTCGCGGTGAGCGCGGCGGCGTGACCCGCGGCCGGGGCGCCCTCCGGGTGGAGGGCGCCCCGGCCGCCGGCTCACGCGGGCGCGGTGCGGCGCACGGCGTCGGCGACGACCGGTGCCAGGCTCGCGCCGCCGTCGTACGCGGCGCGCTGGAGATCGGCCCCGGTGCCCCGGGCGAGCAGCTCCTCGACCGCGCGCACCGCCCGCTCGAAGTCGCCCGTGGCGCGCAGCGCCGGCGCGACGTGGTCGAGCAGGGCCTGGAGGACGTCGGCGGCCGGCGCCGGCCGCCAGGTCAGCGGGTGCAGCAGCTCGCCGCCGACGCCGTAGCGGCTGGCCCGCCAGGACGCCAGGCGCAGCACCACGGTCGGCACCGGATCGGCCGCCACACCCGCCCGCCAGGCCCGGGCCCCGGTCTCCACCAGGGCGCGCACCAGGACCGCGAGGAGCACCGCGTCCTCGACGTGCTGGCAGACGTCGCCGACCCGCACCTCCAGGGTCGGATAGCTGCGGGAGAGCCGGGCGTCGAAGTAGATCATGTGGTCGTCGACCAGCACCTCGCTCGCCAGCATCGCCCTGGTCGTCTCCTCCAGCGCCGCCACGTCCCCGTACAGCTCGCTCGGCCCGCTCATCGGCCAGCGCGACCACAGCTGGTGGCGCCAGCTCGCGTACCCGGTGTCCTCGCCCTGCCAGTACGGCGAGTTGGCGCTGAGCGCGAGGAGCGGCGCGAGCCAGGGCCGGATCCGGTCGAGGACGCCGACGCCCTCCTCGGCCGAGACGAGATGGACGTGGACGTGGCACGCGCAGGTGAGCTTGTCGTCGACGAGCCGGGCGTAGCGGTCCTCGATGCGCCGGTACCGGTCGTCGGGAGTGAGGACCGGGTCGAAGCGCATCGGGGCGGTCGCGAGGGCCGCGACCGCGGCCCCCGCCTCCTTGGCGGCGGCCGCGGCCGCGGTCCTGGCCCGGAGCAGCTGCTCGGCGAGCTCGTCCGCCGTGGCGCACGGACGCGTGCCGATCTCCAGCATCTCGCAGAACAGCTCGGTCTTCACCGGCTCGCCCCGGTCCTCCTCGCGCAGGACGTCGGCGTGCCAGGCGGCGATCTCGGTGACGGTGGCGGCGAGTGGTCGCGGGACCCCGCTGCCGGGATCCACGAGGAGCAGTTCCTCCTCCACCCCGAACGTGCGCGGCCCCGCTCCGCGGTGGTAGGTCCAGGGCTGCTCATTCCGCATGGAGTGCTCTCCTTCACGGTCGGACGACGGTGCGCTGACGGCCGTTCGAACGGAGCTTTCCCCAAGCGTGTCCACGAGTCCGCCGGTATGCACCCGTCCGCTCGCACATGGCGGGAATTGGGTGACCGGTGGCCGCCGGGCGGGTCAGTTCTCGCCGCTGCCGGCCCGGCGGCGGGTCAGCAGCAGGCTGCCCGCGCCGAAGGCGGCGAGCGCGCCGGCGCCCGCGAGGGCGAGCGGGAGCGGGGAGGAGGGGGCCTCGGCGGTGTCGGCGGAGAGCGCCGGAGGCCGCTCGTCGCCGCCGTGGCCGGCGTGGCTGACCGTCGAGCGCGCCGCGCCCGCCGCGATCTCCGCCTCGGTCGGAGCTTGCGCGACGCCCGCCGCGCCGGCCTTGCCCGCCTGGCCGACGCTGCCCGCCTTGCCCGTGGCACCTGCCGTGCCCGCGTTTCCGGCGGTGTCGACGCCGCCCGCCGTTCCTGCCGTGCTCGCCGTGGTGCCGAAGGTGACGTCCGAGCAGCTGTAGAAGGCCTCGGGGCTGTCGTTGCGCTGCCAGACCATGTAGACGACGTGGCGGCCGGTGCGGGCCGGGAGCGTGCCGGAGAAGGCGTAGTAGCCGTCGGTCGCGGTGCGGGTGGTGGCGTACGTGGCGACCGGGGTGCTGTCGAGGTCGGACCACTTCAGTGGCTTGGCCGGGTCGAAGCCCTGCTTGGTGACGTACATCGTCATGGTGCCGGAGTGCGGCGCGGTGACCCGGATCCGGAAGCCGAAGGCGCCGGAGGCGACGGCGGTGGCGGGCCAGTCGGTGCGGGCCCAGTCGAGGGCGCGGTACTTGTCGCGGTTGGCGGAGCAGAGCCTGCCGTCCGGGATGACGGCCTGGTGGTTGCCGGCGGCGTTGGCGATGTTCACCTCGTTCCAGTCGTACAGCGGCTGGGTGCCGGAGTCGGCGACGAGGTCCTTGCACACCTGCGACTTCGGGGTCTCCGGGCCCTCCGCGTAGCAGGCCGCGATCCGGCTGACCGGGTTGAAGACGGCGCCGTGGGCCTGGGCGGCGGTCGGGGTGAGGGCGGTGAGCGCGGCCGCCGCCGAGAGGGCGGCGACGGCGGCGGAGGTGCGGCGCACGGACGTGCGGCGGGCCGGCGCAGGGCCGGAGGACGTACGGCGGGAGGACGTACGGCGGAAGGGCGGCATGAGGGGGGCTCTCTCTCGTGCGTGGGGGAGTACGGGACGAGCAACACCGGTGTGGCACACGGGAGTTGCGGTCCCGGGCGCCGCCCCGAGGGTCGCATTGGTCCATACCAATGAGCAAGAGGGAGAGCGGAAAACGGCGTCGAGGGCGAGTCGCGGACGAGTCGCGGAAAGGCCGGGCGGGGCCCCGGGGTGCCCTCACCCCGAAGCCCCGCCCTCCCCCGAACGGGCCCGCGCTCAGCCGTTGGCGAGCGCCTGGACCCGCGAGAGGTCCCCGTTGAAGTGGTTGTGGTCGCCCACCGTCGGGCCGGACGACGTGTACTGCCACATCGTGTAGTAGCCCCAGCCGGCCGGGAGCTCGCCGACGTCGGCGGCGTAACGCGCGATCCACAGCGGGTTGACGGTGGCGAAGCCGCCGTAGTTGCCGGTGCACTGCTTCCACCAGCTCGTCGCCGTGTAGATCACCGGGTCGCGGCCGGTCCGGGTCTTGTAGCGGTTCACGAAGTCCCGGATCCAGGTGACCATCCCGGACTGCGTCTTGCCGTAGCAGGTCGCGCCGTACGGGTTCCACTCGATGTCCAGCGCGCCCGGCAGCGTCTTGCCGTCCCGGGACCAGCCGCCGCCGTTGTTCACGAAGTAGTCGGCCTGCGCGGCGCCGGTCGTCGTGTCGGGCGTCGCGAAGTGGTACGAGCCGCGGATCATGCCCACGTTGTACGAGCCGTTGTACTGCTGCGCGAAGTAGGTGTTCTGGTAGTACGTGCCCTCCGTCGCCTTGACGTAGGCCCACCTCACCCCGCTGTTCCACAGCGTCGACCAGGCCACGTTCCCCTGGTGGCTGGAGACGTCCACGCCTTCCGTCTGGCCGGCCTGGATCGTGACACCGCCGCCGGGCTTGCCGCCCTGGCCGTCGTGCGCGATGACGCCCATGCCCATGTAGGCGGAGCCACGGGCGGGCACCTGCCGGGCGCCCGGGTCCTGGGCGGCGCTGGCGGTGCCGGAGAGGGAGAGGGGGAGGAGGAGTGCCAGGGCCGCGAGGGCGGCGCCGGCGAGGGACGTTCCGGATCTGTGCACACGCATTGCGTGCCTCCGAAAGGCTCGTGGGAGCGAGGGGGGAACACATCCTGGTGTGGACATGTCAGGCTGTGACGCCGGGAACGACGCTACGCACGTAGACCCGCCCGGGGAAGAGGGCCTGGGTGCTGCCGTTGGTCTACGCCTGCGAAATACTGAAGGAGCTGCGGCGATGGCCGCGGCCGGAAGAAACTTTCAGCGAGCGGAAAGCGCGCGAGGGGTGCTGACGTGCACGGAAGCGGTACGGGGAGTGAAGTCGGGCCCAGGAACGGGAGTGGTGTGGACCAGGAATTCCTCGCGCTGGAACGCGAACTGGCGGTCTTTCTGCGCCGTGCCCGGGCCCAGTCCGGCGAGATGGCCCGCGAGGTCCACCCCGAGCTGGAGCCCGCCGCCTACGGACTCTTCGTACGGCTCGACGAGGCCGGCCCGCAGCGCGCCACCGACCTGGCCGGCTGGTTCGGCGTCGGCAAGGCCACGATGAGCCGTCAGCTGCGCGCCCTGGAGGAGCTCGGCCTGGTCGCCCGCGACCCGGACCCCGCCGACGGCCGCGCCTCGCTGGTCCGCCTCACCGAGGAGGGCCAGGGCCGCTTCCGGCACGTCCGGGACGCCCGCCGCGAACGGTACGTGCGCAAGCTCGCCGACTGGGACCGCGCGGAGGTCGCGGAACTGGCCCGGCTGCTGCACCACTTCAACGTCCGCGCGGCGGAGGGCTGACGGCCCCACCGTCTGGTGGGCCTGTTCCTCCGGCCTCCAGCGCCCCGGAGGTGAACCGAGCCCTCTCACAGAAGGGCGTGGACCGCGGTCGCGTCGTCGTGGAGCTTCCAGCGGCGGGCGTCGCCGGCCGCCGCGGCCGCCGCCTCCAGGGCCCGGACCCGCTGGAGCAGGCCGCGCGCGCCCTCCTCGTCCAGGACGTCGAAGAGGCCGGCCCAGTCGCCCTCCCGGAACAGCTCCACCCATCGGCTCGCCCCGTCACTGAGCGCCGCGAGCGCGCGGACCTGCGCCCTCGGGGTCGTACCCGTCACCGCGCGGTCCGCCACGGACGGGTCGGCGGCGGCCGTGAAGAAGCCGCCCTCCCGGTTGCGCAGCCGGTCCGTCGCCTCCCGGGAGCGCAGGACCTCCACCGGGACCCGGTCCAGCCGGTCGTCGAGCACCGCCCGTACCGCGCCGTCCGGCGCCCGCAGGAGCAGGGCCGCGTCGGACAGGACGAGGTGCTCCACGGCGGTCTCGTCCCAGCGCGCGATCGCCACGGTCGCCTGCGGCGTGCGCACGTGAGAAAGGTCACAGGTGTTCCGGTGGGCATCCGCGGTGCGCCGGATTGCCAGCGCGAGGATCCCGGACAGCGTCAGATCGCGCCGCGAAGCGGACAGTTCGGTCAAAGCGCCGCCGAGTCGGGCCGTGAACCACGGCACCCCGTGCACACAACCGTCGTCGTCCGCCGGCGGTGTCACCCCGTCCAGGACGACGACCACGCCTCCCGTCCCCGAGGCGGGCAGAACCGCGGCTGCCCAGTCCTCGTTGGGCCGTTCGGGACTGCCGGGCAGGGAGGCCGCTTCCGTACGCATGATCCACAGTCTGCCCCGCACCCGCCCCGCCTGCATCACTCCTTCACAACGCCTCCAAACGCCCGAATCTGGCCTGTACCAAAGGGTCCTGAAGGGCCGGAAGGCTCGGAAACGCAGGCCCCGGCAAGCTGCGGGCGGGCATCCTGCCAAAGCCCGCGCGGAAGATCCAACCGGCGGTAAGCGAGGCGCCCCGGCGGCCACCGGGAAGAGTTGTTCGCCAACTCATGAGTGTTGTTCACTCGTTCGGGTGGCGGAGCGGCCGATGCCAGTCCCCTGACCAGAACCGCTGAAATGGTCGGAAGACACACCAGGGGTGGGGGCTCTTACATGTGACCGGTCGTCACCTCTGCTTCATGGGCGGACGAGTCAAGGATGCGAGCACCGGTGCAGAAGAAGCGGCCTCGGAGCAACAACGGCGCGCGGAGCCAGACCCCCGGTGATCCGCAGAGCCCCGGCCTGCCCGCGCCCGGCGCGCCCACGCCCGTGCCCGGCACGCCCACCTCCGCGCCCGCGTCCGCGTCCGGCCTGCCCGCGCAGCCGCCGGCCGGCCGCACCAAGCGGGTCCGCAGCCGCCTCGTCGCCGGCGTCGCCCTGGTCGGCGTCACCGTGCTCGCCGCCGGCGCACCCGCCGTCCTCACCGCCTCCGGCGACCTCGACGAATCCGTCAGCCTCGTCGCCCTCGCCGAACTCGACCGCCAGGCCGTCACCCTCGCCCACTCGCTCTCCGACGAACGCGACGAGGTCGTCGCCTACATCGCCGCCGGCCGCGACGAGCAGCCGGGCGACGCCAAGGACAAGCGGCGGATCACCGACGCCCGCACCGCCCGCGTCGACCGCCAGATCGACGAGATCCGCGCCGCCGCGCCCGACGAGCTGCGCCGCGACCTCGCCACCGTGCCCTCCATCCGGCGCACCGCCCTCACCGGCAAGGGCACCGCCCTCGAGGCCCACAAGGCGTACACCGACGTCATCGGCAAGCTCCAGGCCCTCGCCGACCAGCTCGCCGAGCGCACCCCGGGCCGCGCCGCCGAGGCCGTCCGGGCCCCCGGCGCCCTCGGCCGCGCCACCGAACAGGCCTCCGCCGAGCGCGGCCTGCTGCTCGCCGCGCTCGCCGTGCCCCGGCCCGAGGCGCCCGGCACCACCCACTACGACCCGGCCACCGGCACCTACGTCACCGACCGCGCCGAGGGCGCCGAAGAGGCCGACCGCACCCGCAACGCCCTCGCCGCCGCCGCCCAGCAGGCCCGGGTCCGCGAACTCGCCGCCCTCGCCGACTTCGACCAGGCCGCCACCACGCCCGCGCGCGACTCCCTCGCCGCCACCGTCACCGGCCCCGACGTCAAGAACGCCGAGCGCTATCTCGCCCGCCTCACCGACCGGCCCGAACTCTCCGAGTCCGAGCTCAACACCGACCCGGCCAAGCTGGACGCCGCGCTCTCCGCCCGCATCGAGCAGATGCGCGGCGTCGAATCCGCCCTCGCCACGGGCCGCGTCGACCGCCTCACCGAGCTCCGCGACGACGACGTCACCGCGCTCGAAGTGCGCCTCGCCTTCCTCGGCGGCTGTCTGCTCGTCGCCGTCGGCATCTCCACGTACGTCGCGCGCACGCTCACCCGGCCGCTCGCCGTCCTGCGCATCGGCGCCGCCCGGCTCGCCGCCGCGCCCGAGCCGCAGCACGAGGAGGCGATCCGCTTCACCGGGCGCAACGACGAGTTCGCCCAGGTCGTACGGTCCCTCAACACCCTCCAGGGCAAGCTGGCCGACCTCGCCGCGCGGGTCGAGCAGCTCGACGGCCACGCCGCCGACCTGGCCGGCGCGCGCGAGGCCCTCGCCGCCGAGCTGACCGCGCAGCGGGCCGAGCTCCAGGCCCAGAACGCCCTGCTCACCGCCGAGCTCGAGCGGCTCCGCGGCACCGTCCACCACACCTTCGTCAACCTCTCGCTGCGCGGGCTCGGACTCGTCGAGCGCCAGCTCGGCGTCATCGAGAAGCTGGAGGAGCGCGAGCAGGACCCCGACCGGCTCGCCACCCTCTTCAAGCTCGACCACATGGCAACCGTCATGCGCCGCCACAGCGAGAACCTGCTCGTCCTCGCCGGCCACGAGCACCACCACGGGCACCCGGGGCCGGTGCCGCTGGTCGACGTGCTGCGGGCGGCGGTCAGCGAGATCGAGCGCTACGAGCGGGTCAGCATCCAGTCGCTGCCGCCGTACGCCCAGGTCGCGGGCTTCGCGGCGGACGACCTCAGCCACCTGGTGGCCGAACTCCTCGAGAACGCCACCTCCTTCTCGCCGCCCGACACCCAGGTCCAGCTGTCCGGCTGGCTCCTGGAGTCCGGCGAGGTCATGCTCTCCGTCCAGGACGGCGGCATCGGCGTCGCGCCGGACCGCCGCGCCGAACTCAACGCCCGCCTCGCCGACCCCGAGGCGGCGGCCGGCACCGAGGGCGAGGGCCTCGGCATCCGCGTCACCGCGCTGCTCGCCGCGCGGCACGGCGTACGGGTCGAGCTGCGCGAGCAGAAGCAGGGCGGCACCGCGGCCGTCGTGGTCCTCCCGCTCCCGCTCCTCCCCACGGCCCCGCCGGTCACGGCCCCTCCGGCCGCCCCGCTCCCGGGCCTGACCTCGCCCCCGGCCCTCAACCTCCCCGGCTCCGTGGCCGAGGCCAACTCCAACACCCTCCCGACGCGCCACCGCGACCCCTTGATCGAGGCGGCGGAACGCACGGTGGCCTCGCAGCCGCAGGCCGCCCAGAACCCGGCGCGGGACCTCGACGGGGACGGCGGCGCCCCGACGGGCCACGCCGCTTCCGCGGACCCCGGGCTCGCCCCGGAGACCGGCGCCCCGACGGGCCACGCCGCTTCCGCGGAGTCGGACCAGGAGGCCGTGTCCGAGCCGGCCGGCCCGGGCGCGTACGCCCCCGCGGACGCCGGGCTCGCCGAGGAGACGGGCGTCGCCGCCGACCACGCGGCCCCGACGGCACCGCTGGACCCCGCGGCGCCGTTCGGTGATCCGGCGGAGCCCGGCCCGTACGCCGCCCCGGCGGCGGACCCCAACCACGGGCCGGAGGCGCACCCCGCGCCCGAGGCGCACCCCGCACCCGCGCCCGAGGCGCACGCCACGCCCAGCGCGCCCGCCGCGCCCGAGGCGCACCCCGCGCCCGCCCCCGCCACCGCGCCCCGCGAGCCCGTGGCGGCCGAGACCACGCTGCAGGTGCGGCTGCCCGATCCGCCCGCGGAGCCCGACGGGCACGAGCGGGCCGGGGTCGAGGAGGCCGGGCCGCGGGAAGGGCGGTGGGAGCGGGTCACCGACAAGGGGCTGCCGAAGCGGACGCCGCGGATAGTGCGTCCGGCCGGTGCCCCCGCCGCACCCATACGCCGCGGCGGTGTGGACGCCGAGGCGCTGCGCCGGCGGCTCGGCGGGTTCCAGCGAGGAGCCGAGGACGGCCGCCGCGACGTGGCCGCCGAGATCCACGCCGCCGGGACCGCAGGTACCGAGGAGAAGACGGGGGACACAGTCGAGGAGGCACGCAGTTGACTGCGACCGGAACATTCGGACTGAGCAGCGAGGCCCGCAACCTGCAATGGCTGCTGGGCAACCTGGTCGAGGAGGTGCCGGGCGTCCGCTCCGTCGCCGTCGTCTCCTCCGACGGCCTGCTCCTGCTCTCGTCGGACCCGGACGTCCAGGGCGCCCCGCCGCCCGTCGCCGCCGACCGGGCGGCCGGGCCCCGCGGCTCCAGCGCCGACCTGGCCACCATCGTCTCGGGCATCGGCAGCCTCACCGTCGGCGCGGCCCGTCTGATGGACGGCGGCGGCGTCAAGCAGACCATGGTCGCCATGGAGGAGGGCAGCGTCTTCGTCATGTCCATCAGCGACGGCTCGCTGCTCGGCGTGCACGCCACGCCCGACTGCGACATGAGCGTCATCGCGTACCACATGGCGCTGTTCGTCGGCCGGGCCGGGCACGTCCTCACGCCCGAACTCCGCAGCGAACTGGCCAAGTCCATGGAGAGCGCCCAGTGACGTCCGCAGCGCACGCCCACCGCCTTCCGATACGTGGGGAGGGGCGCCGCCCCTCCCGTGTCCGCCCGTACTCGCTCACCGGCGGCCGCACCCGTTTCGGCCACATCCTCCTCGTGGAGACCTTCGTCGCCGCCCTCGAAGCGGCGCCGGACCGCAAGGTCCTCACCGACGGAGGGCCCGCCGCCCGCGGCTTGATGCCGGAGATGCGGGCCATCGTCGAGCTCTGCCGCCGCATGCGGACGGTCGCGGAGATCTCGGCGCTCCTCAAGATGCCGTTGGGCGTCGTCCGGGTGCTGCTCAGCGACCTGGCCGACCAGGGAAAGATCCGTGTGTACGGGACCGGCCACGGCACCGGCCGGCCCGACCGCGCGCTCCTCGAAAGGGTGCTGAGTGGACTCCGCCGTCTCTGAATCGCCATCGCCGGTGATCGCCGGTATCCCCGCCCAGCCCACGCCCGTCGAGCCGCCCGGCGCCGACCCCGAAGAGGGCGCCCAGGACTGGCAGCTCGACCACAACCGCGCGCCGATCGCGACCAAGGTCGTCGTCGCGGGCGGCTTCGGCGTCGGCAAGACCACCTTCGTCCGCGCCGTCTCGGAGATCACGCCGCTCCAGACCGAGGCGCTGATGACGCGGGCGAGCGAGGACACCGACGACCTCACCGCCACGCCCGACAAGCTGACGACGACCGTGGCGATGGACTTCGGCCGGATCACGCTGGACGACGACCTGGTCCTGTACGTGTTCGGCACGCCGGGGCAGCAGCGCTTCTGGTTCATGTGGGACGACCTGGTGCGCGGCGCGATCGGCGCCGTCGTGCTCGCGGACACCCGCCGGCTGACCGACTGCTTCCCGGCGCTGGACTACTTCGAGAGCTGCGGCCTGCCGTACGTCGTGGCCGTCAACCACTTCGAGGGCACCGAGCGCTTCGAGGTGGCGGACGTCCGCGACGCGCTGACCGTTCCGCCGCACGTCCCGATCATGATCATGGACGCGCGCAAGCGGTACAGCGTGGTCGAGACGCTGCTCGCGATGGTCGAGCACGCTCTCGAAGCCACCCCCGAATAGATCCCCAGCACCCAAGGTCCCCCATGCGCAAGATACTCATAGTCGGAGCCGGTCAGTCCGGTCTCCAGCTCGCCCTCGGACTGCAGTCGAAGGGCTACGACGTCACGCTGATGTCCAACCGCACGGCGGACGAGATCCGCTCCGGGCGGGTCATGTCCACGCAGTGCATGTTCGACACCGCGCTCCAGCACGAGCGCGACCTCGGCATCAACTTCTGGGAGTCCCAGGCCCCGCGGATCGAGGGCCTCGGCGTCTCCGTCGCCGGCCCGGACTCGGCCCGGGTCATCGACTGGGTGGGCAGGCTCGGCGGATACGCGCAGTCCGTCGACCAGCGGGTCAAGATGGCCGGCTGGATGGAGACCTTCGCCCAGCGCGGCGGCCGGCTGGTCATCCACGGCGCGGCCGTCGGCGACCTCGACTACTTCTCCCGCAACTACGACCTGGTGCTGGTGGCGGCCGGCAAGGGCGAGCTGGTCTCCATGTTCGGCCGGGACGCGGCCCGCTCGCCGTACAGCGAGCCGCAGCGCGCGCTCGCCGTCGCGTACGTGCACGGACTCGGCCCGCGCCCCGAGCACCCGGACTTCGACGCGGTGCGCTGCAACGTGGTGCCGGGCGTCGGCGAGCTGTTCGTCATGCCGACCCTCACCACCTCCGGCCGCGCCGACATCCTCTTCTGGGAGGGCGTCCCGGGCGGCCCGCTGGACGTCTTCCAGGGCGTCAAGGACCCGGCCGAGCACCTGGCGCTCACGCTGAAGCTGATGGAGACCTTCACGCCCTGGGAGCACGCCCGGGCCACCGAGGTCGAACTCACCGACGCCGGCGGCACCCTCGCGGGCCGCTACGCCCCGACCGTCCGCAACCCGATCGGCCGTCTGCCCGGCGGCGGTCTGGTCCTGGGCGTGGCCGACGTGGTCGTGGCCAACGACCCGATCACGGGCCAGGGCTCCAACTCGGCGTCCAAGTGCGCCGCCGCGTACCTCGCCGCGATCGTGGAGCACGGCGAGCGTCCCTTCGACGAGGAGTGGATGCGGGGCGCGTTCGACCGCTACTGGCAGACCGCCCAGCACGTCACCAAGTGGACCAACGCGATGCTCGCGCCGCCGCCGGAGCACGTCCTGAACCTGCTCGGCGCCGCCGGCCAGCTGCAGCCGGTCGCCGACCGTTTCGCCAACGGCTTCAACGACCCGGCCGACTTCGAGAACTTCTTCTTCGACCCGGAGAAGACGAACGCCTACCTGGCCTCGGTCTCCGGAGCCTGATCCTCGGCTTGATCCTGAGCCTGATCCCCGGCCTGATCCCGAGCCTGTTCCTCGGCCTGGTCCAGGCCCGAGACGCCCTCGTCCGCGCCGTCCGTGGCTCCCTCCGGGAGCTCGGGCGGCGTGAACGTTTTCAGGGGCGGGGCGTCGGGATCGGGGCGTACGGCGCCTAGGAGCGGGTTGGCGGCGAGCGGGGAGACCTTGACGCGGGCGCCGGGGCGCGGGGCGTGGACGACGAGGCCGTCGCCGAGGTAGAGGGCGACGTGGGTGGCCTCGGGGAAGTAGACGACCAGGTCGCCGGGCCGCAGGCGGGTGAGCGGGACGCGGGGCAGGGTCTCCCACTGCTCCTGGCTGGTGCGCGGGAGTTCGTGCCCGGCCGCCGCCCACGCCTGCCGGGTGAGTCCGGAGCAGTCGTACGTGTCGGGGCCCTCGCCTCCCCACGCGTACGGCTTGCCGATCTGCCGCACCGCGAAGCGCAGCGCCTCGGCGCCGGCCTCGGAGGGAGTGCGGGCCCCGTCGAGGACGCCGGAGCCGAGGAGCCGGCTCTGGGCGCCGGCGGTCTGGGCGGTCTCGAGGGAGGCGAGGCGGCCGAGCTGGTCGGGCGAGAGCCCGGCGAGCAGCCGCTCGACCTCGCGCAGTCGCGTCTGCGCGGTGGCCCGGTGCTTCTTCCGGGCGGCCAGCAGGCCGCGCCGGCGTTCCAGCGCCGTGCGGGAGGCGGCGGCGAGGGCGCCCGCCTTCTTCTCGGCGGCCTGGAGGCGGGCGACGACCGTGGCCCGTTCGCGGGCGGCGCGGGCGACCAGGTGGCCCTGGTCCAGGGCGTGCTGGGGGTCGGGAGCGAGCAGGAGGCGCAGATACGGGGAGAGTTCGGAGCGGCCCTGGTACTGCTGCCGGGCGAGCCGGCCGGCCTCGTCGCGGCCGCGGGCGAGGGCCCGGCGGGCGGCCGCCAGATCGGCGGCGGTCCTGCGGGTGTCGGCCGTCTGCTTCTTCAGTGCCTCGTCGGCGGCGTTGTAGGCCTCGGCGGCCTTCTCCGACTCCTGGTAGAGGGTCCGGAGACGGGTGAGGAGGCCGGAGACGGAACCTGACGGGCCGGGAGCGGGGCCGGACGCGGGGCCGGAGGAGGTGGCGGAGCCGGGCGGGTCGTCGCCGGGCGCCGCCGAGGCCTGTGGGCCCGCGGTCAGCGTCGTCGTCACGGCGAGCACTCCCGCCAGCGTGCGCAGCAGTCGTCCCGGCACGTCACCACCTCCACCGGGATGATGACGGGCCGAATAGTCCGATGAACGGACGATCGGGCGGGTGTTCCGGTCGCTCACTCCTTCGGAGCAGCCCCCGCCCCGCCCGCCGCCCCGCCGTCCGAGGTCCCGCCGCCGGCCGCCCCGCCGCCCGGCTTGGACCACGGCCACCGGATCTCCCGGCGCTCCCGTCCCTCCGGCGCGTACACGTACACCCAGCCGCGCTGCAGCCCGAGCCGCCTCGTGTAACCGGCCGGCTCGCGACGGTAGGCGTACAGGACCGGCGGGCGCCCGTCGTGCGCCGGGACCGGCACCTCGTACCACTTCGGCGGGTGACCGGTCAGACCCAGCAGGACGGGCAGCGTCCGGCCGTCGAGGGGGCCGCCGCGAAAGGGGGTGTTCTCGCTCTTCACCCCACCAGTGTCCCCTCCGGCGGCCCCGGGTCCCGCTCAGAGCAGGTGCGCGGCCTCGCCGACCACCGGGAGCACGTTCCTGGCCAGCCGGCCGACTGGCCCCGACGCCCGCTCCTGGGCGAGGAGACGGGCCACCACCTCGGCGGTCTCCGCGTCGCCGGCGGCCGTCGCCGCGAGCAGCGCGACCAGATGGTCGACCAGCCAGTCCCGCAGCTCGGCGGCCGGCGGGCGCTTGTCCTCGTCCACCCAGATCAGCGACGCCGCCTCAACCGCGGCGATCCAGGTCCGCACCATCATGCCGAGCCGCGGGCCCGGCCCGGACACGCCCAGGTGGAAGAGGATCTGCTCGGCCGCGGCCCGCCGGACCTCGTCCACGATCGCCGTGGTCCGCGAGGTCTCGGCGACGCTGCCGCCGCGCAGCAGCGCGGCGAACCCGGCGTCGTGCTGGTCCACGAAGGCCAGGTAGCGGTCCAGGACCCGGGTCAGCCGCTCGGTCGGCGGGCCCTCGGGCGGCTCGGCGAAGCAGCGCTCCAGGGCGTCGGCCGAGGAACGCAGGGCCGCCTCGTACAACTGCTGCTTGCCGCCCGGGAAGTAGCGGTAGACGAGCGGGCGCGAGACACCCGCGGCCTCGGCGACGTCGTCGAGCGAGACGTCCTCCGGCGGCCGGTGCGCGAACAGCGACAGGGCCGCGTCGAGCAGCTGCAGCCGCCGCTCCTCGACGCTGAGCCGGCGGTACGCGGGCGAGGCGGCACTGGTCATGCCCCGCAGCCTAGGGGGTCCCTCGCCGATCCTGCCGGGCTCGCGGCGTCTCGCACACGCTCCGACGGTGGTGAGCGGGCTCAGGCCAGCAGGCCCGACGACTTCCAGAGCCTGCGGCCCGCGCCCCGCAGCGCGCCCACGTCGTCCAGGAAGTCCGTGAGGCGTTTCGCGCCGGACTGCATCACCTCACGGCGGTGGGCGCTCGCGCGGACCTGGGCGAGGGCCTCGCGGCGGTCGAGGCCGACGTTCTCGTACACGGCCGGGTTGATGAAGCAGGTGGAGAAGACCCGGGCGGCCTCGCCGCAGCTGAGCCGGGTGAACGCGCGCTCCCAGCGGGGCGCCGTGATCATCTGGCGGCGCAGCTCCTCGCGCGCGTAACGCACATGGCGGGCCTCCTCGACGACATGGATGCGGGTGACGCCGCGGACGAGGGGCTGGACGCGCTCGTCCGGGAAGGTGAGACGCTGCATCCAGTCGAGGATCTCCTCGCCGAGCAGGGTGGCGGCGAAGGAGCCGGGCGTGGTGGAGACGGTCTTCAGGATCCGGCCGAGGTTGTGGTAGATCCGCGGCACCGGGTACTCGGGCGCCCCGCCGCGCCGGATGAGCCGGGCGAACATCATCGAGTGCCGGCACTCGTCGGCGATCTCGGTGAGGGCGTAGCGGACGTGGCTGCCGGTGAGCGGCCGGTCGTAGATGTGCCGGACGAGCAGCTGCATCAGGATGATCTCGAACCAGATCCCGAGGGAGGCGAGCGAGGCGGCCTCGTGCCGGGAGAGGTCGATCCGCTGCTCCTCGGACATCCGCCGCCACAGCGGTGTGTCGTAGAGCGAGACCAGCTCGGGCGGCCAGAACCACTTGCCGTCCTCGAAGGGCGCCGTCCAGTCGAGCTCGGTGTCGGGGTCGAAGGAGTGCTTGAGGGAGGACTCCAGGAGCCGCTCGGCGACCTGCTCGCGGTCGCGCAGCGGGCCCAGGGCGTCGCGCAGGAGGGTGAAGTCGGGCTCGGTGGTACGGGCCATGGCGGTGGCACCTCGCGCGGTGTTGTCGGCTCTTCCGGCTTTATAAGACTCCCCGTCAGTAACGTCGTCAATCCCTCACGCGCGACTTGTTGACCCTGCGTCTACCAACGTGTGAGCCTGCTGAAAACGTCGGAAGGAGCCGTCAGTGTCGACGCACGACCTCTACGCCCAGGCCCCCAAGGAGCCGGTCTGGCAGGTGCCGGCGACCGGTGCTGCCCGCTTCAACTGGGACTACGACGACGGCCGTGACCGTCTCCTCGCCCTGTACCAGAAGGGCAAGGACAAGCAGTGGGACGGCGCCACCCGCATCGACTGGGACCTGGAGGTCGACCCGTACGACCCGCTCGGCACTCCCGACGAGGCCATGTCCCTTCACGGCACCCGCCACTGGGCCAAGATGACCGACAAGGACAAGGGCGACCTGCGCCGGCACTACGCCTCCTGGCAGTTCAGCCAGTTCCTGCACGGCGAGCAGGGCGCGATGATCTGCGCGGCCCGGATCGTGGAGTCCGTGCCCGACCTGGACGCCAAGTTCTACTCGGCCACCCAGACCATGGACGAGGCCCGGCACGCCGAGATCTACGGCCGCTTCCTGCACGAGAAGATCGGGATGCTCTACCCGATCAACGACAACCTCCAGAGCCTGCTCGGCGACACCCTGCGCGACTCCCGCTGGGACATGCCCTACCTCGGCATGCAGGTGCTCATCGAGGGCCTCGCGCTCGCCGCCTTCGGCATGATCCGGGACACCACCGACAAGCCGCTGCCCAAGCAGATACTCGCGTACGTGATGCAGGACGAGGCCCGCCACGTGGCCTTCGGCCGGATGGCGCTGCGCGACTACTACCGGCAGCTCACCGACGCCGAACTGCGCGAGCGCGAGGAGTTCGTCATCGAGGGCTGCTACCTGATGCGCGACCGGCTGCGCGGCGTCGAGGTCCTGGAGAACTTCGGCATCCCGAAGAAGGAGGCGGAGGCGCTCAGCGAGCAGAGCGAGTTCCTGCACCTCTTCCGCAAGCTGCTGTTCAGCCGCATCGTGCCGTGCGTCAAGGACATCGGCCTGTGGGGCGAGCGCCTCCAGAAGGCCTATCTCGACATGGGCGTCTTCGACCTCGGCGACTCCAACCTCGACCTGCTGATGACCCAGGACGAGGAGATCGCCGAGGCCCTGGACCGCGAACGGTTCGCGGCCGAGGAGGCGGAGCGCGTGGCGGAGGTCGCGGAGGCGATCGCGGAGGGCGGCGCGGAGCGCTCGTAACGGAGCTCGGACGTCATGCGGAAAGGGGTGAGCCCCCGGCGCCATGTGCTGGCGCCGGGGGCTCACCCGTACCGAAGGAGGTTTTCGGCTCAGCCGAAGGACTTGATGGTGGACCAGTTCGACGAGAGCACCGTCTTGACGGCGGCACCCGTGTTGGTGGTGGACGGGTAGTACAGCTTGATCGTGCCGTCCGCGCCGTAGCGCACCCACATGTCCGGGATCTTGTCGCCGTTGACGTCGGGGATGCCGATGACCGCGGTGATGTTGGTCGTCGTCCAGTTGGTGCCGTAGGAGGTGTCGACGCCCTCGCGGGAGTTGGCGGCGAGCTTGAGCGAGTTCAGGTCGACGCTGCCCGCGACGGAGCCGGGCTTGCCGTGGCGGATGTAGATGGTGCCGGAGTCGAGGCTGCGCCAGAGCAGGTCGGGCGTGTTGTCGAGGTCGATGTCGGCGATGTTGACGATGTCACGCGGGCCCCAGGCGGTGCCCTCCATGAGGGTGGCGGTCTGGAAGGAGGCTCCGGTGTAGCCGGACAGGATCCAGAACTGGGTGCCGGTGGTGACCGCCACGTCCGGCAGCTTGTCGCCGGTGATGTCGCCGATCGCCTTCATCTCCGACCACGTCGAGGGCGCGGGCGCGTTCGACGGGAGGCGGATCGGGAGGCGGTCGTCGACGTTGAACGTGCCGTAACCGTCGCCCGGGTAGAGGTAGAACGTGCCGTCGGGGTCGACCGCGAACAGGTCGGTGGATCCGTCGCCCGGGTAGACGTCCTGGTAGTGCGAGATCAGCGCGGCCTTCGAGCCGTTCCACCACGGCGCCTTGGGCGCCAGGACCGGCTTGCCGTCGGTTCCGATGGTGTAGGAGCCGGTCATGCCCGCGTACAGCTCACCGCCGGGCGTGCCCGGGTAGGAGAAGAAGTTGCCGTTCGCGTCGATGATCATCAGGTCCGGGACGCCGTCACCGCCGACGTCGCCGGGACCGTCCGCGGTGTCCCGCGGCGGGACGTAGGTCGCGTAGTCGGTGCGGCCACTGACGTTGCCGACCGAGTCGAGCGCGAAGACGTGCATCCAGTTCGGACCGGCGTGCGCGGGCTTGAGACCCGTGAGGGTGTACGAGCCGTTGGTGGCGGTGACGTCGGTGTAGGACGCGCCCTCCCAGCCGTAGCGGAACTTCGCCGCACCCGCGGACGTGAAGGTCATCGAACCGGTCGAGCCGAACTTCACGGTGGCCCAGGTGGCGCCGTCGGAGGTGGCGCGCTTGAACTCCGTGCTGCTGACCGCGGGCGGCGGCGGCGCGGAGCCGTCGATGGTGACGGCGCAGTTGTCCGTGGTGTTCGGCGGGAAGTAGGTGGACGACAGACCGCCGGAGTCCTCGGCGCGCACGGCCCAGTAGTAGGTGGCCTTGTCCACGAGCGAGGTCGCCGGGATCGTCGTCGAGCCCCAGCCGGCGGACAGCGGCACCACGGTGCCGGCCGGGACGGCGTCGCCGGCCTTCCAGAACTTGAAGCGCAGACCGGTGAGGTTGCCGTCGGGGTCGGTGGCCTTGGCCTTCAGGACCAGGTTGGTCTTGCCCATCGTCTGGCCCGTGGCGCTGACGACACAGTCCAGACCGTTGACCTCACCGTCGGTGGGCTCGTTCGGCGGGCGGTTGTAGTCGTACTCCATCACGGCCGACTTGGCCGCGAACTTGCGCCAGGTGTAGGAGTCCGTCTCCGTGGTGGCGCGCAGGCCGAAGGTGATGTTCGACCAGTTGCCGTTCGCGGCCGACTGGGCGGCGCTCTTGACGTCGATGGCCTCGTAGGCGTCGGGGCAGGACGAGGAGTAGCCGTGCGCGAAGGACCACTTCTTCAGCTGCGTCGACCAGGACGGCTGGGCGTTCCAGGTCGTGCCGGAGCCGATCGCACCGGTCAGATAGAACTGGAACTCACGGCCGGAGCAGGACCACGCGTGGTTGTTGAGCACCTTGAACGTGGCGCGGGTGACCGTCGCGTCCTGGATGTTCTGCACGAAGCCGATGCGCCAGAACGACCGGGCGGTGATGCCGGTGTCGCTCTCGTGGCCGACGCGGGCGTCGGACGTGCCGCCGCTGTAGTTGGTGCCGTTGATGTAGTTGGAGGTCGGGTAGTTCTTGACCACCAGGGCCCAGGCGGCGGTGCCGGGAGTCATCGTCGGGTCGACGAAGAGCGGGAACTTCACGTCCTTGCGGGACAGCAGCCCCGTGCCGGCCACGTCGAGCTCGATGCGCGCGGTGCCGGTGCCCTCGCCCGTCAGGGCGACGGGCAGCTGCGCGGCCTTGGTGCCCGGCTCGATGCCGGACAGGCCGGACAGCTTCAGGACGTCCGCCGGGGAGCCGGTGGCGGTGCGCTGCGGGGTGCCCGCCGGCAGCTCGGCGTCGCGTCCGTTCGAGTCCCACGCGAAGGGCGTCGGCAGGGAGGCGACCTCCTTGCCGGCCTTGTCCAGGACCTGGACGCGGCTGTGCTCGGGGTCGTTGTGGAAGGTGGCCGTCGCGGAGCGCAGCCCGTAACCGACCTTGGCGAGGGCCGGGTTCTTGGCGGCCTCGGGCGTCTTGACGATCAGGAGCTGGCCGAAGCCGCCCTCGTCGCGGGCGACCAGCAGCAGGTCGACGCCGGGCAGCACCTCGGAGTAGAGGGCGCGCGGACCGTCGAGCACCGGCTCGGGCAGGGTGCCCGGCCAGCTGAAGTCGATGGTGTGGCCCGGGAACCGGACCTCGGCGAGGAGCGTCTCCCCGGGCTGAGGGGCACGGGCGTACGAACGGTTCGCGCGCGAGGCGTCGGCGCTGCCGCTCGAGAACCGCACCGGTACGGCGGCGTTGGCAGGTGCGACGCCCAGGCCGCGCGGGGCCTTCGCCGAACGCTTCAGGGTGTTGTCGATCGGAGCCCAGTGGCCGGCGGCGTTCTTCGCCCGCTGGGGCAGCGCGTACGTCTGCGTGCGGAGCTGGCCGTCGGGCAGGGCCCAGGTCTGGGACGTGGCCGTGGTGGCCGTGTCGACGAGGACCTTCTTGCGGGTCCGGCGGGCCTCGGCCATCGCGGCGGCCTCGTCCTTCGGACCGGTCGAGGCCTGCTTGGCGTCGACCGGCTTCGAACCGGTCACCGTGGGCGGAGTGGAGTGCTGCCACCAGGGCAAAAGGGCAGCGGTCAGGGCGGCCAGTACGAGGCCGAGGGTCAGCGACAGCCGCGTGCGCGTGCGCACGAATGGGCTGAGATATCGGGGCGGCGCGGTCACGGCGGTCTACTCCCCTGTGGACCAGACGGATTGAGAACAGCACAAACAGCCCCTGACGGCAGGCCGCGGGGCAGAGAGCGGAGACACGATCACACACCCGCCACACACCGTCTACACATGAGAATTTTATGAACCTGTTACTCCATCGGGAAAAGGCCTTGACTGAGCGTCACCAGTGTCCGGTTCAGAAGGTTTTGGCATGGTTGTGAGTCTTCGATGTCCGGATTGGTGCATCTGCCATGAACATCACTACTGGTGATCGTCTGCTCGTAACTAGGGTGTGACTCACTTCACTTCCCTGGTGTGCAACCGAAAACTTCTCGCCTTGCTCTCTGTGCCGTCCATGACAGACAGTGCGGGCACGCACGCGCCTGAACCAGGGGCGTGCCTTTTGGTGTTTCCGCACCTCATTCGTTGTCTGAATTGCCAGGGTGGGAGTCGACGCGCATGCGTGCTTCAGGTCCGCTGTCATGGTTGGGGCGGGGACGCCCAGCCTTGACAGAGTCACAACGACGACGCCGGCGGCGAAGCCGCGCGGCGATCGTCCTGCTGTTGTCCTCGACACTGACGGTGACAAGCCTGGGCGGGCAGGCCTTGGCCATCCCCGGCCCGGGCATGAGCCGCGAGGAGTCGATCTCCGCGGTCGACCTGCCCGACCTGCCGAAGAACACCGAGGCAGCCGGTGACGACACGGCCGACAAGAAGCTGAGCCTGGCCAAGCAGGTTCCGATCGACCCGTACGACCCGAAGAACGCGGTCCCGTGGACGCCCGGAACCGGATCGGCGCCGCTGACGGCCACCACCGCGCCGGGCACCACGGTGCCGGTGTCGAACGGTCTGCCCATCGCCGTCGGTGTGCCCGAGGGCACGGACCCCGCCACCGTCGCGGGCAACTGGACGGTCGACCTCCAGGCTCCCGAGACCTCCCAGGACGCGGGCGTCTCCGGCCTGATCATGAAGATCACGCCGCCCGCCACCGTGGACCCGGCGGCCCAGGTCGCGCTCAGCGTCGACACCACCGGCTTCGCCGACCTCTACGGCCCGCAGGCCGCCGACCGGTTCGGCCTCGTGCTGCTGCCCGACTGCGTCATCGGCGCCATGGGCGTGGGCGACTGCGAGGTCGACACCTCCACGCAGACCATGTCGGGCAAGGACGGCTCGGAGACCGCGGGCACGTTCGAGCGGCTGCGCTCGACCGTGGAGACGGTGGCGGCCAAGGACGCCCCGACCCGCACGAACTCCGCCAAGTCGGCCAAGACCCGCAAGATCGTCACCGGCACCGTCCCGGTGGCGAAGCTGCTGGCCGACGACTCCGACGCCGGCGCCTCGGCGCACAAGGCCTCGTTCAAGACCTCCGGCTCGACCGGCGGCTCCGGCGCGGTCGGCATGATGGACACCGGCGCCTCGGCGTCCGGTGACTTCACCGCCTCCCCGCTGCTGTCCTCCGGCTCCTGGTCGGCGGGCTCCTCCTCGGGCGCGTTCACGTACTCGTACGACGTCCAGGTGCCCGAGACCGCCGGCGGCCTGATGCCGAAGGTGGCCCTCGGCTACTCCTCGCAGTCGGTCGACGGCCGCACCTCGGCGAGCAACAACCAGGCCTCCTGGATCGGCGACGGCTGGGACTACAACGCGGGCTCCATCACCCGTACGTACAACAACTGCCGCCAGGACTCCAAGAAGGCCGGGTCCAACAACGCGACCCACCGCACGCCCGACCTGTGCTGGGGCTCGAACAACGCCACCCTCTCGCTCGGCGGCATGACCACCGAGCTCGTGTGGGACGACGCCAAGAACAAGTGGTTCACCGCCAACGGTGACGGCTCCAAGATCCAGCAGGTCAAGGGCCAGAGCACCGGCAACGGCGCCAAGGACGGCGAGTACTGGATCGTCACCACCAAGGACGGCACCAAGTACCACTTCGGCCTGAACAAGCTGCCGGGCTGGTCCGACAAGAACACGACCGACACCGCGGACGACGACCCGACCACCGACTCGGTCCTCACCGTCCCCGTCTACGGCAACCACCCGGGCGAGGACTGCTACAAGGGCCCGACGGTCGACGACTGGAAGCAGTCCTACTGCAACCAGGGCTGGCGCTGGGGCCTCGACTACGTCGAGGACGTCCACGGCAACGCCATGTCGTTCTGGTGGAAGAAGGACCAGAACTACTACGCCCGGAACCTGTACTTCAAGGGCCCGGTCGTCTACGACCGCGACGGCTGGCTGGACCACATCTACTACGGCCAGCGCAAGGACAACATCTTCAGCGCGACGGCCCCGGCCCGCGTCGGCTTCACCGTCGCCGAGCGCTGCCTGGACGCGGTCAAGTGCACCGAGACCAACTTCACGTCCAAGGACCCCGGCAACTACAGCATCTGGTACGACACTCCCGCCGACCTGCGCTGCGCCAAGGGCAAGATGTGCTGGAACGCGGGCCCGTCCTTCTGGTCCCGCAAGCGCCTGGACAAGATCACCACCTCGGCCCAGCGCCGTACCGACACCAGCGCCCGGCAGATCGTCGACGAGTACCAGCTGAAGCAGAGCTTCGCCGAGCAGTACCGCGGCACCCCGAACGCGAACACCGCCCTGTGGCTGGAGTCCGTCCAGCGCACCGGCTACGCCCGCAACGGCTCCACGGACGCGAGCGTGACGCTCAACCCCGTCCGCTTCGAGCCCAACCTCGAGGACATGCCGAACCGCGTCATGCTGCGCAGGACGGCGGACGACCCGAACGGCACGGCCAAGAAGGGTGACCCGATCGACTCGATCCCCGGGTTCTCCAGGCTGCGCATCGGCCGGGTCATCAACGAGTACGGCGGCGAGACCTACGTCACGTACAGCATCCCGAAGTGGGGCGACACCGCCGACGACTGCGCCACCGGCCTGAACCTGCCCGGCAAGACGCAGACGGCCGCGCTCAAGGCCAACAACCGGCTGTGCTACCCGATGTACTGGAACCCGGACCCCGAGGTCGAGGACATCGCCTGGTTCCACAAGTACGTCGCCACGGAGATCCAGGAATCCCCGAACGTCGACGGTGCCTACGCCACCAAGACGGCGTACAAGTACGACAACCCCGGCTGGAAGCTCGCCGAGGCCGAGTTCACCAAGAAGTCCACGCGCACCTACTCGCAGTTCGCGGGCTTCGAGCAGACCACGGTCATCACCGGTGCCGACAGCCCGGAGATCGGCAGCAAGCAGTCCAAGGCCGTGACCCGGTTCTTCCGCGGCATGGGCGACACCGTGCCGGTGAAGGACGTCCACGGCAACGTGATCAAGGCGTCGGACGGTTCGACGGTCTACGACCGCGAGCCCTTCGCCGGCCGCATATCCGAGGAACTGACGTACACCAACGCCGGTGACCTGGACACCAACTGGCTGAGCCGCAGCGTCACGATCCCCGAGGCCACGGAGCTCGCCAGCCGCGACCGCGGCGACGGCCTGACCCCGCTCAAGGCCTGGCGCGTCACGGAGCCCGAGGAGATCGCGTACACCAAGTCGTCGGGCACCAACCCGGACGACCCGCGCACGGTGCGCGAGGTCCGGACGAAGACGACGTACGAGCCGACGTACGGGCTGCCGACTCTGGTCGAGTCGCTGGGCGACGTCGGCAAGAGCGGTGACGAGTCCTGCACGAAGTCCGAGTACCTGAACGAGACGACCAAGAACCTCATCGGTCTCTCGAAGCAGGTGCTGTCGTCCTCGACCACCTGCGCGAACGCCAACTGGGCGGACACGTCGACGCTGAGCGGTGGTGCTCGTACCGCCTATGACGGAACCGCTTACGGTACGGCGCTTGCCGGCACCACTCGCGGTCTGGCCACCGAGTCGTGGTCGCTGAAGGGCGACGGCTCCGGCTTCCAGTCCAACGGCACCACCACCTTCGACGCGATGGGCCGCGCGATCCGGGGAACCGACCCGGACGGCAAGTCCTCCACGATCTCCTTCGACCCGCCCACCGGGCAGGTCTTCAAGGTCACGCAGACCAACGCCCTGGGCCATACGCAGGTCCAGGAACTGGAGCCGGGCCGCGCGGTCACCCTCAAGACGACCGACGCCAACAACCTGGTCAGCGAGGCCGTGTACGACCCGCTGGGCCGACTGGCCGAGGCGTGGGCCCCTGGCCGCACCCCTGGCAGCGGCGTCCCGGACTTCCGGGCGGTCTACACCGTCCCCAAGGAGGAGACCGACCCCGAAGACGAGAACATCAAGATCCGCAAGCCTCCGTACGTCACCACCTATTCGCGTGGCTACGAGGACCGGATCGAGACCTCCGTGACGCTGTACGACGGCCTCGGACGTGAGCGGCAGTCGATGGAGGAGGCGGACAACAACGCCGGCTGGATGGTCACCGACACGCTGTACAACAGCTCCGGTGAGGTCTGGCAGACGAACAACGCCTACCTGACCCGGGAGGCCACTCCGGGCGAGCTGTTCACGCCGCTGGCCGACACGGCCATCCCGAACATCACGCGCTACACGTACGACGGTCTGGGCCGCGTGGTCCAGGAGACCCCGTACATGAAGTACGTGGACCCGACCACCCAGGAGGCTTCCTCCAGGGCGTACCCGGAGCGGGCCGTCCGCTACGAGTACGGCGAGGACTGGTCGAAGGTCATCCAGCCGCAGGGTGACTCGTCCTACCGCGTCTGGACCGACGCGCTGGGCCGTACCATCCGCACGGACACCTTCAACCCGGCGGCGCCCGGCGGCTTCACGTCGACGCGCTACGAGTTCGACACGCACGGCCAGCCCGTCAAGGCGACCTCGTCGGCCGACCCGACCCACCCGTGGACGTGGACGTACGACCACACCGGACGGATCGAGACGGCGACCGACCCCGACTCCGGTACGAACCGTACGGAGTACGACGCGCGTGGCCGGGTCCTCACGACCACCAACGCCCGCGGCGTCAAGGTCTGGAACGGCTACGACGAGCTGTCGCGTCCGACCCAGCAGCGTGAGGACAGCGCCGCCGGCAAGCTCCTGGCCGAGTTCACCTACGACACCGCTCCGGGCGGCAAGGGCATGCCCGCCTCCGCCACCCGCTACACGGACGGCCTGGCGTACACGCAGAAGGTCAACGGCTACACCAAGGAGTACCAGCCGACCTCGACCACCCTGTCCCTGCCGCAGTCCCTCGCCGACACGTGGGGTCTCGCCAAGGACTACACGTACGACTACTCGTACTCCGACAACGGCATGCTGAACGAGACCACCCTTCCTGCGGTGGGCAAGTTCGCCAGCGAGAAGCTGATCGTCCGCTACAACAAGGACGGCAAGCCGCTCTCGATCTCCGGCAAGGACTGGTACGGCTCCGAGACCGTCTACTCGCCCACCGGCCAGGTTCTCCGTTCCACCCTCGGCTCGCAGCCGTACCGGGTGTGGACGCAGAACTCGTTCGACGAGGGCAGCGGCGAGCTCAAGGAACAGGCGGTCTACCGCGAGAAGAACGACGCCAGCCTGGTCGGTGGCAACCTGGTGTCGAACCGGGCCTACACCTACGACCCGGCCGGCAACGTCACCTCGATCCAGGAGAAGTCCGTCGGGATCGCGGAGCGCCAGTGCTTCGTCTACGACCCGCTGGGTCAGCTGAGCAAGGCGTGGACCGACAAGAACCAGGACTCCTGCTCCGCCGCTCCGAAGAACGCCGACGGCACGCTCAACGTCGCCTCCGGCGCGGACGGCTCCGGCTACTGGCAGGAGTACGAGTACGACCTCCTCGGCAACCGCACCAAGCTCTCCGAGAAGGACCTGTCCGGCAACACCGCCAAGGACGCCGTCAGCACCTACGCGTACGGCAAGGCCGACGGCAGCCAGCCCCATTCGCTGACCAAGGTGACCAAGAAGTACACCACCCCTGCGGGTGCACAGGTCACGGCCGAGGCCACGCGTCTGTACGAGCTGACCGGTGACACGAAGTCGATCACTTCGGTCCAGAACGGTGACAAGCAGGACCTGACCTGGACCTACGACGGCCGGGTCGACCGGATCACCGGTCAGGGAGCCGGCGGCAAGACCCCGTACGTGGGTCTCGGCCAGAAGTGTCTCGACCTCAAGTCGGGTCTCGCGGCCGCGGGTCAGCCGCTCCAGCTGTACGGGTGCAACGCCACCGTCGCGCAGAACTGGCACTTCGACCCGGTCCCGGGGCAGGCGAGCGCCGACCTCGGCACGCTCGAGGTCTACGACACCTGGTGCGTCCAGCCGGCGGCCAACACCGCGGGCTCCGCGATCCAGCTGCAGAAGTGCAACGGCTCCGCCGCGCAGCAGCTGAAGCGCAACGCCTCCGGCCAGCTGATCCATCCGGCCTCCGGCAACCTGTGCCTCGCGGTGCAGGGCGCGGCCAACGTCAACGGCACGGCCATCGTGCTGGCCACCTGTGACGCGGCTCAGGCCGCCCAGCAGTGGCTGCCGCAGAACGACACCCGTTACATCTACGGCCCGAGCGGCGACGCCCTGCTGACCATCCAGGGCAAGCAGGCCACGCTGAACCTGGGCGAAGCGCAGGTCACCGTCCAGCAGGGCGGCGTCCTGATCCGCACCGAGCGCACGTACACGGTCCCTGGCGGCGGTGTGCTCCGCTATGCCAACGGCACCAGCTCGGACGCGCTCACCGCGCTCGCCATGGACCACCAGGGCAGCGTGTACTCGGAGGTCGGGCTCTACTCCGGCATGCCGGTGCGGGTGCGCAAGCAGGATCCGTTCGGCAACCAGCGTGCTGCTGACACGGCAGGTCAGAACATCCAGACGCACAAGGGCTTCCTGGGCAAGACGCGGGATGACTCCTCCGGCTTCCAGCCGCTGGGTGAGCGTCTGTACGACCCGGTGGTCGGACGCTTCCTGTCCGTCGACCCGGTCCTTGACCTGAACGACCCGCTGCAGTCCAACGGTTACGCCTACGCGCAGAACAACCCGGTCACCTATTCCGACCCGACCGGTGAGTCGATCGCTCTGACCGCTTCGGAGCGGGCCGCGGCCCTCGCCGGCGCGGGTCTGTCGGCCGCCCAGGTCGCGCAGGCGCAGGCGATGCAGGGCAAGTCCCTCACCTCGGTCATCCTGGCCGTCGCGTGGGAGACGCTGAAGGACTTCATCGGCATCAACGACGCCATCGCCTGCTTCGGCGGCGACATGTGGTCCTGCGTCAGCATCGTGGTCGACGCCATTCCGTGGTCGAAGCTCGGCAAGATCCCGGCCGTCATCAAGGCGGTCAACCGGACGATCGACGCGATCAAGGCGTTCAAGGCGGCCAAGCGAGCTGCGGAAGCCGTCCTGAAGGCGGCCAAGGCCGCCGAGGAAGCCGCACTACGGGCCAAGAAGGCCGCCATCGAGAGGGCCAAGAAGGAGGCCGCACAAAGAGCGAAGAAGAAGGCCGCCGAAGCAGCCAAGAGACGAGCCGACGCAGCTGCCGCCGCAAAGCGGAAGACGGGTAACCCCACCCAGAAGAAGGCTCAGGCCAAGGCGGCGCCCAAGGCCTCGTCCCACCCCGCACCCAAGAAGGGCGCGGCAAGCAAGAGCTCCGGCGGCGGAGGCAGCGGCAAGTCCGGCGGTGCCTCCCGCAGCAAGGGCGGTTCGAGCGGCAGTGGCGGCTCCGGCAAGGCCGAAGCCAGCGAAGGCGAGACCTGCAACAGCTTCGTGCCCGGCACGAAGGTGCTGATGGCTGACGGCTCCACCAAGGCCATCGACAAGGTCAAGGCCGGCGACAAGGTCGTCGCCACCGACCCGAAGACCGGGGAGACCCGCGTCGAGACGGTCACCGCCGAGATCAAGGGCCAGGGCCTCAAGCACCTGGTCAAGATCACGCTCGATGTCGACGGCAAGGCGGGCGCGAAGACGGCCCAGATCACCGCGACCGACGGGCACCCGATCTGGGTTCCCGAACTCCGCGACTGGATCAAGGCCACCGACCTGAAGCCGGGACAGTGGCTCCAGACGAGTAGTGGTACGCGTGTTCAGGTCACGGCGATCCAGCGTTGGACGGCGGTCCAGAAGACCGTCCACAACCTGACCGTCTCCGACATCCACACGTACTACGTCGTCGCGGGCGCAACGCCGGTCCTCGTCCACAACTGCAACGTCACGGTCTACCGGGCGCAGCGCGCCGGTGGCTTCAGCGAGCGGGTGCACATCGACGACGACGGAAACGTCACGATGAGCGGTGACACGATGATCCACTTCAATTTCAGTGGAGACATCACGCACACCGAGGCGTTCCGCGGTGCCACGAGCCAGATCGTCGCCTTCGACATTCCGAGGTCGTTCCTGGAAGAGATCCGCGCAGCGGCCATCGACCAGCGTCGCCCCCGGGGTATGAGCCGGCGCGAGTGGAACATTCGCTTCTCGGGCAGGCCGCAGATCGATGACCCGGACGTGGCGGACGACCTCTACGGCATTCCGGCACACATGTTCGGCGGGGAGAACTTCTCCGCGTTGGTCAACGCGATCGTCCCAGGATCCGGAAGAGTGGTCCGGTGACGTCATCACGTGAACTCGCCATGATCGACCGCCGTCCCGCCGCATCCCCGGACGGGCTGCTCTCGGTGTTCTACATCGAGGTGGAGAGCTGGCGGGAGGCGGAGGCCTTCGGACAGCGCCTGCGGGAGTTGGCCAGGGCCGGCGTCAAGGCGAGCCTGGAGGCCGACTTCGAGGCCGAGACGGTCTCGGAGGCGGACGTACCCGCTTGGGCTGCTGACGCTTGGGCGAAGGCGGCTCCGAGGTACGCGGCGCATCGGGGTGACGAGGAGTGGACGGTTCAGGACCTCCTCTACGCCTTCCAGCCGGGTCAGCGGAACTGGACCTGGTGGGATGTGACCCTGGCCTTCGGGAACATCGTGTGCCTGTGGGTCGATTCGCAGGAGGAAGCGGTCTACGGCTGCGAGGAGCTGCGGTGGATGGCCTACGCAGCAGGCGCGCGGTCATTGGTCGGGCCGCTGCTGCGGGAGGCGGGTGAATGGGAGAGGTCGACGAGTCTCGGCAGCGGGATCTCGACCTGATTCCGGCACTCTCTTCCTGAGCTAGCCGCTCCGTCACACCTACAGAGGCCCCACCGGATGTACTTCCGGTGGGGCCTCTTCGGCGTTCCTACGGCCGCGCAGTCGGCAAGTCGGCGGACGGCGTAGTCACCGCCCCCGCGCCTCCGCCTCAAGGCGCAGCGCCTCCTCCATCACCGCGCGGGCGATCGGGGCCGCGTTGCCGCCGCCGCTGATGTCGGTGCGGTTGGCCTCGGCGTCCTCCACCACGACCGCGACGGCGACGGCCGGCTGGGCGGAGTCCGGGGCCTGGGCCCAGGCGATGAACCAGGCGTAGGGGGTGCCCGTGTTGCCCAGGCCGTGCTGGGCGGTACCGGTCTTGCCGCCGACCCGGGCGCCCGGGATGGCGGCGTTCGTGCCGGTGCCCTCGGTGACCGCGCGGACCATGAGGTCCTGGAGGCGGACCGCGGTGGAGGGGGTCATCGCCCGGCGGTAGGTGTGGCGGGCCGGGGAGTCGACCAGGGTGCCGCCCGCGGTGGTGGTGCGTTCCACCAGGTGGGGCCGGGCGATCTCGCCGTTGTTGGCGACCGCTGCGGCCACCATCGCCATCTGCAGCGGCGTGGCGGCCGTGTCGAACTGGCCGATCGAGGACAGTGCCAGCTGGTCCGGGCTCATGTCGGTGTCGAAGTTCGACTTCGCCACCCAGGACGGGACCCGCAGCCCGCTGTCGTTGAAACCGAAGCTCTCCACGGCCTCCACCATCCCCGCGAGGCCCACCTTCACGCCGAGCCCGGCCATCACCGTGTTGCAGGACCACTGGATCGCGTACGCCAGCGAGGCGTCGGCGCAGCCGGTGGCCTCGTTGGGGAGGACCTGGCGGGTGCCGGGCAGGACGAAGGGGTCCGGGATACCGGTCGGGGCGTCGGGGTCGGTGACCACGCCCGCGTCCAGGGCGGCCGCCGCCGTCACGATCTTGAAGGTGGAGCCGGGCGGATAGGTCTGCCGGATCGCCCGGGCCAGCATCGGCTGGTTCGGTGAGGCGTTGAGGCGGCGCCAGGCCTCGGTCACCTCGGGGCCCGTACCGGACAGGACTCCCGGGTCGTACGAGGGCGAGGAGACCAGCGCGAGGATCCGGCCGCTCGACGGCTCGATCGCCGCGACCGCGCCCCGCCTGCCGGCGAGGCCCCGGAACGCCGCCTCCTGCATCCGGGCCCGGACCGTCGTCACCACGTCGCCGCCGGCCTGCCGGCCCCGGCTGATGTCGTTCCACAGCGGCAGCGGCGCGAGCATCGGGTCGGTGCCGGACAGCAGGTCGTCCTCGGCTCCCTCCAGCAGGGTCGTGCCGTACGTCTGGGAGGCGTAGCCGGTCAGCGGCGCGTACAACGGGCCCTGGGTGTAGGTGCGTTCCCAGCGCAGCTGCTGGCCGCTGTCCCGCGAGCCGGTGACCGGGCGGCCGTCCACCACGATCTCGCCGCGCGGCTGGCCCCAGCGGGTGATGGCGATCCGCCGGTTGGCCGGGTTGTCGTCGTACGTGTCGGCCTGGAACAGCATCACGCGGGCCGCGTTGACGAGGAGCGCGACGAGCAGGACGAGGCAGAGCGCGGCGGCCCGCCGGATGTACCGGATCATGCGAGGCCTCTCATGGTGCGTCCCTCACTTCACGTCCTCCGTGATCGGTGCGATGACGCCGGTGTCGGCCGGCTCCGGGCGCGGGGCCCGGGCCGAGTCGGAGACCCGGACGAGCAGGGCCACGATGACCCAGTTGGTGACGACCGAGGAGCCGCCCTGGGCGAGGAACGGCATCGCCATGCCGGTGAGCGGGATCAGGCCCATCACGCCGCCGGCGATGACGAAGACCTGGAGCGCCAGGATCGATGCCAGGCCGATCGCGAGCAGCCGGCCGAACGGGTCGAGCAGAGCGAGGCCGGCCCGGTAGCCGCGGCCGACGAGCAGTGCGTACAGCAGGAAGAGCGCGGTCAGCCCGACCAGGCCCAGCTCCTCGCCGGCGGTGGCGAGGATGAAGTCCGACTTGGCGGCGAAGCCGATGAGGACCGAGTGGCCGAGCCCGAGGCCCGCGCCGAGCATCCCGCCGGCGGCGAACGCGAAGAGGGACTGGGCGAGCTGGCCGGGACCCTCGCCCGCCCGGATGGAGGCGAACGGGTCGAGCCAGTCCTGGACCCGGCTGTGCACGTGCGGTTCGAGGCTGCCGACGAGGAAGGCGCCGGCCGCGGCGAGCAGCAGGCCGACCGCGATCCAGCCGGTGCGGCCGGTCGCCACGTACAGCATGATCACGAACAGGCCGAAGAACAGCAGCGAGGTGCCCAGGTCGCGTTCGAGCACCAGGACGCCGACGCTCAGCACCCAGATCGCCACGATCGGTCCGAGGACCCGGCCGGTGGGGAACTGCAGCCGCCAGACCTTCCGCCCGGTGTAGGCGAGGGCGTTGCGGTTGGCGGCGAGGTACGCGGCGAAGAAGACGGCGAGCAGGATCTTTGCGAACTCGCCGGGCTGGAAGGAGAATCCGCCCAGCCGGATCCAGATCTTGGCGCCGTTCACGGCGGGGAAGAAGATCGGCAGGATCATCAGCCCGAGCGCGGTGGCGACCCACACGTACGCGTAGCGCTGGAGCACCCGGTGGTCGCGGATCAGCAGCACCGCCACGATGAACAGGCCGACGCCGAGCGTCGACCAGACCAGCTGGGTGGGCGCGGCCCGGTCGCCGGGCGTCTCCAGGTCGAGGCGGTAGATGAGGACGAGGCCGAGTCCGTTGAGCAGCACGGCGATCGGCAGCAGCAGCGGGTCGGCGTACGGGGCGCGCAGCCGGACGGCGAGGTGCGCGAGGAGGGCGAGCAGGCCGAGTCCGGCGCCGTAGCGGGCGGCGTCCTGCGGTACGGCGCCGCTGCGGGCGAGGCCGACCTCGGCGTAGCCGCAGACGGAGAGGAGGACGGCGCCGACGAGGAGCGAGAACTCCACACCGCGGCGCTTCGGGACCCGGACCCCGGGCGGGGCGGGGTCCTGCTCGTCGCTGCGCGGTGCGGGCGTCATGGTCCGCAACGTAGCAAGCAGTAAGCCTTATGTCCCTTTTGTGTGACGGTGCGCCGTCATCGCCGCTTCGGTTGGGCGGGGTCGGGGCCGGGGTCGGGATCGGCGTGGGGGTCGGACGAGGAGCCGGGCCCAGGGGCCGCGTCGGGATCCTCCGGGTCCGCGAGGCGTACGTACTCCGGCAGCGTCAGGCGCGCCACCGCGCCGCCGCCTTCCGGCGCGTTGGCGAAGACCAGCTCCGCGCCGATCACCTCGGCCTGGCCCGCCGCGATCGTCAGGCCGAGTCCGTGGCCCTTGCCGCCGCTCTCCGTACGGAACCGCTGCGGGCCCGCCGCCAGCAGATACTCCGGGTACCCGGCGCCGTGGTCCCGCACCGTCACCACCGGCCCGTCCACCGTGAGCACCACCGGCGGCGCCCCGTGCCGGTGCGCGTTGGCGACCAGGTTGCCGAGCACCCGCTCCAGGCGCCGCTTGTCCGTCTCCACCGTCGTGTCGCGCACCACCCGCACCTCGGTGTCGGTCCCGGAGGCGCGCACCACCCGCTCGGCCAGCGGGCCGAGGACGTGCACGGCCAGGTCCACCGTCTCGGTGCCCGCGTCCAGCCGGGAGATCTCCAGGAGGTCCTCGGTGAGCGCGCGCATCGTCTTCACCCGGTCCCGCACCAGCTCCGACGGCCGCCCCTCGGGCAGCAGTTCGGCGGCTGCGGACAGGCCGGTCAGCGGGGTGCGCAGCTCGTGCGCAACGTCGGCGGTGAAGCGCTGCTCGGTCTGCAGCTTGCGCTGGAGCGAGGAGGCCATGGTGTCGAGGGCGCCGGAGACCGTGGCCACCTCGTCCTGCGGCCGCGAAGGGTCCGCGGTACGCGGATCGTTGACGCGCGCGTCCAGATCGCCGGCGCTGATCCGCCGGGCCACCTGCGCGGTGGCGTGCAGCCGCCGGGTGACCCGGGTGACGGCGAACGCCCCGACGAGCAGCGTCGCGGCGATCGCGAGGACCGAGGAGCCGAGGATCGAGCGGTCCAGCCCGTCGATGGTGGCGGCGCTCTGCGTGTAGTCGACGCGTACGGCGAGCGCGCGGCCGTCCGCCGGGCCCGCCGCCCACATCGTCGGCCGGCCCTCGAACTCGCTCACCATGGTGCCGCGCTCGCCGCGCAGCGCGAGGTCCCGCAGCGAGCCGGGCAGCCCGGGCGGGTCCACGCCGGCGAAGCGGGGGAGCGGCTCACCCGACTCGTAGAGCCGGCTGACCTCACCGAGCCGGGTCAGCGCCTTGTCGCGGGAGTCCTTCACGGTCTGGCCGGCCACCGACACGTGCACCAGGACGCCGAGCAGCGCGGCCAGGGCGCAGCACATGACGGTGATGAAGAGCGCGGCCTTCCAGGTGAGCGTCGCGGTCCAGGCGGGCCGGCGAGGGCGTCTGCGGCGGGGCCGGCTCGTGGGGGAGCGGCCCTCGGGAGGTCGGCCCGCGTGGGATGGACCCGTGCGGGATCGGCCCGCGGAGGATCGGTCCGCGCGGGGTCGGCCCTCGGGGGGTCGGTCCGCGGGGCGTTCCGGACGGGGTGCGGGGCTCATGGGCCCGCCTCGGAGGGCGCGGGCGCCGGCGTACCGGCCGACGGCGTCGGCGTGGGGCTGACGAACGCGGGCGCGGGGACCAGCGTGGCGCCCGAGCCGGGCGGCTTGACCCGGACGATCTCGTCCCGGGCCGGCAGCATCGAGTGCTGCTGCTCGTCCCACGACCACGCCGTGCGGTACTCGTATCCCGGGATCCCGGCCGAGCTGACCCGCATGATCAGGTCCCGGCCGGCCAGCTCGACGCTGATCACCTGGTCGACGGTGGACATGATCCGCGTCAGGCCGTCGTTCTCGGCGAGGTAGACGCGGACGCCGACCTGCTGGTCCGGCATCCGGATGCCGACGATCAGCTCGTCACGCCCGTTGCCGGTCAGGTCGCGGTAGTACGGAGTGAGGATCGGGCAGTGCGCGCGGTCCGTGGTGCACGCGCCGATCGCCCGCGCGGTCTCCTCGTACAGACCGTCCGCGCCGGACCGCGCGCCGCCGTGGGTGCGTACCTCCGCCTGGACCACCGCCACCGGGTCGACCCGGTGCACGTCGTTGTCGGGGACCCGGATGCCGGGCACCCGCTCGGTGTCGGTCTCGCCGTAGTCGATCGGCGGATTGGTCGCGGGCGGCAGGTCGGGCCAGAGCCGGACCGGGCCGACGGCGGTGGGTGCGCGGCCGGCGCTCGTGAGGCCGCCCTGGCTCCCGCAGCCGGCGAGGGTGAGGGCGAGCGCGCCGAGCACCGCGACCGGCACGGCCGCGGTGGCGGCGAGCTGCCCGAGGCGCGCTCCCACACTCTGCTCCTTCCGCGGCGGTCGAGGTCGGTTCACCAGGTCGGCGAAGCGGATGACGTTGTCGGTGCGGTGACCGTTCCGGACGGGGCCGCCGCGGGTGATGAGGCGGAGCTCGGGACGGTCGGTCTTCCCATAGACCTTATTCGTAGGGAAGTCCTTTTTGTCTATCTACTGGCTCTCGCGCACCCCGAACCGGGCCGTCGAGCCGTCCGCCCGCCCCGCCTCGATCAGGCCCCGGCCTTGATCTTCGCCGCGTCCCGCAGCAGCGCCGGGCCGCTGGCCGTGTCGTCGTGCGCCGCGAGCACCGCCGCCCCGCGCTCGCCGGGCGTCACGCTACCCGTGTGCCAGCCCGGCCGCCGCTCCGCCTGGTCGACCGACGGCACGACCGTCGGGCCGCGCAACCGCGGACCGGTCGACCGGGCGGATCTGCGGACCTGCGGCCTCGCCTGGCGGAGTGGCGGAGCCGTCGACCGCCGGACCCGCGCCCCGCGCCCCGGTCGGTCGACCCGCCGGGCCCGGCGCCCCGCGGACCCGCGCACCCCCGCACACGCCGTCAGCGTCCGCCCCCGCCCGTCCGCGTCCGCCCCCGCCCGTCCCTAGAACCCGTGTCGCTCCATCTGTGCCAGTGCCGCCCGGCACAGGGTGAGCAGCTTCTCGTCGTCGTGGACGTCGTGCGAGCCCGCTCCGTCCTCGCGGGCGTTGTGCCGTCGTCTTCGGGACAGTTCCGCGCGGATCGCGGGCCCGGCCTCCGCCGCGGCGGGACCCATCTCGGCGAGGCACTCGGCCACGGCCACCCGGGCGTGCCGGTTCTCCTCCCACGCCTCGAGGAGGGCGGGCAGGACGGCCGCCGCGTCGCCCGCGACGCGCCACAACGCCGCCGCCGAACGGACCCGCACCCAGAGGTCCCGCGAGCCGAGCCCGGCCCGCAGGGCCGGGGCCGCCGGGGCCGCCGCCGGGCCGATCGCGCCGAGTGCCTGCGCCGCCGCGCACCACTCCGCGCACGACGCGCCCGGCCGCAGCCAACGATCCAGGGCGCCCAGCGCCTCCGCGATCGAGCCGTCCAGCGACCACACCGCCCGCGCCGCCATCGACGACACCGCCGCCGAATCCGAGGCCAGCAGCCGCCGCACGTCCGGCAGGGCCTCCCGGGCCACCGGCCCGAACGCGGCGAGCGTCCGCAGACACGCCTCCCGCACCCAGTCCCGCCGGTTCGGCGGCGCCCCGCGCAGCACCCGCAGCACCTCCGGCAGCGCCTGGGAGCCCCGGACCGCCGTCAGCGCGTACAGCAGCGGCGCCGCCCGGTCGTACAGCAGGTCGTCCAGCTCCACCTCGCCGAGCCGGCGCCGCAGGGCCGGCGCGAGCGGCAGCGCGGCCGGGCCGAGCGCGTCCACCGCGTACAGCAGTTCCCGCCGCACCTCGCGCTCCTCCAGGGCGCGCGCGAGCAGCGGGATCGCCCGGGCGTCACCCGAACGGGCGAGCGCGAGCAGCGCGCCGCCCCGGCCGGCCCGCGCGCCGGGCCCCGGCAGCCCGAGCGGACCCGCGGGCCCGCTCGACAGGCGCGCGGCGAGCGCGTCGGCGGCCGGACCGGTCAGCTCGAACAGCCGCTCCAGGAACGACGTCGCCGCCTCCCGCAGCCGCGGCTCCGGGTCGCCGAGCTGCGCCCCGATCAGCCGCACCACCTCGTCGTACCGCCCGCGCCACACCCGTATCAGACCGCCGCACAGCCAGATCGCGTCCGAGCGCTGGCCCCAGTCCGGGCTGCGCAGCTGCGCCAGGATGAGCGCGATGCGGTCGTCGACCCGGTCGTCGAGGGCGGTGTGCAGCGTACGGAGCAGCTCCTCCGTCCAGGGCGTAGGGCGGCCCGCCGAGTGCTCCTCGAGGAGCTCGCGGACCTGGCCGATCAGCGTCGGGGTGGCCGCCCGCGGCGTCTCGACGGCGCGCTCCGAGGGCTCCGTGCGCACCTCGTCGAGCAGGACGGTCACCCGCTCCACCACGTCGTCCGGGATCTCGGCCGGCGCGCACCGGGCGAGCTGGGCGAGCGCCGCGAGCCGAAGGCCCGGCGCCTGCGCCACCCGCGACAGCCAGCCCAGCCAGTCCACGGTCTCGTCGCGCAGCGACTCGTGCCGCAGCGCGATCCGCCCGACCGCCGCCACCAGGGCGAGCCGCACCTCCGTGTCCCGCTCGACCGTCAGCCGTTCGCGCAGCAGGTCGAGCACCCGGGCCGGCTCGGCGTGCAGCGAGGCCAGCGCGCACGGGGCCGCGAGCCGCACCTCGGGGTCGGGGTCGTCGACCAGGCCGAGGAAGACGTCGGCGCCGGCGGCGACCGCGGCGGCCGCCATGGCGTAGTTCGCGGCCGGTATGAACTCCTCGTCGTCCGGGTCGAGTTCGTCGAGCTCCTCGTCGCCGCACAGGTCGATGCCGCCGATGCTGGTGAGCAACTCGACGATGGCGCCCCGGTCCTGGACGGTGGGATCGGCGACGAGTTCGAGGAGGAAGGGGATGCAGGCGAGCGTCGAGTCGTAGACGTCGCCCTGGTGGTGCACGGCGCCGTACATGCCGTCGAGGGCGGTCTCCCGCTCGGCCGGATCCGCGGAGGCGAGTCCCCGCAGCAGCTCCGGCACGTCGTCGGCGGGCCCGTACGCGTGCCCCAACGAGGCCCAGTCGACCTCCTCGATCCCCGTCAGCATGCCAGGCCGCCTTCCCCGTGAGCGCTGTACCAGGCAGCAAGTGTGCACCAACGCACGGACAACAAGGCCCCGCCTGACGGACGTTGCCGCGCAAGGCCCGTGCGGCCGCTAGCTTTGCGCCATCCCCACGTCCGCCGACCACCCCGCCGGAGCCCCGCCAGGCCCCTGACCGGCCGTTCCGGCGGTGTTTCGGCGCCCTCCGGGCGTGTCGCCCGCACTGCCCGCGCACGGCCGACCGGCACAGTTGTCCACGGGGGCGCGCGAGGGGGCGCTCGGGGCGGGCGCACCGACAGTTTGTCCTGAACGGAGCGGAGGTAAGGGCGAGTCGGGATCCGGCCGAAGGGCTCGTTCGCCGCGCTGCCGCACCGCATATCGGGTACGGGCTGGGGGCCGGAGGCCCGGCCGAGGTGCGATCGCGGGCTGGCGAGAGGGTCGTTACGGCGGCGCTACGCGGCCTCGTTGGCGTCTCGGCGCCATCTCGCCCGGGCCGCTACGGGATCGCCACGTGGCCGTTCCGTGGTCGTTCCGTGGTCGTCGCTCCGTGCTCGCTACGGGGCCCCGTCCTCGTCCGCCCCGGCAACCTCGTCCGGCGCCAAGGCAGTTGAGTCGCCCGGCGGCGCATCTGGCGGCGGTTCGTCGGCGTTCCGTACGCGCACGAAACGGGCGGTGTCCTGCCGGCCCTTGATGAGCAGGAGTTCGACCGGCGGGAGCGGCTCGGCGAGCGGCCGGACCGGCCCGTGCTCCGGGTCGTCCACCGGATCCGCCGCGACGCGGCCCGCCGTCAGTTCGGCCACCTCGCGGGCCTGGGCCCCGGTCAGCCGGGGCGCGGTCCGCAGGGTGCGGCCGTCGGGCAGCCGGACGAGCGCGGCGTGCGGACGGCCGGGCGGCCCGAACACCCCGACGAGCAGGGCGTCCTGGGTGTCCGAGTGCCGGATCTTCCGCCAGGACCAGGTGCCGCCCGGCCGGTACGCCGAGTTCCAGGCCTTCGCCACGAGCCCCTCCACTCCCGCCGCCCGCAGTGCGTCGAACCACTCGCGGGCGGTGTCCTCGTCGTCGGTGGCCAGCACGCGCTGCAGCGGCGGCCCGGTCCCTTCGAGGGCCGCGCCGAGCAGCTCCCACCGTTCCCGCAGCGGCCGGCCGCGCAGGTCGTGGCCGGGGAGCGCGAGCAGATCGAAGGCGATGTACGAGACGGGGACGCCGGCCCGCTCGCGCTCCCGGTGCGAGCGGAGCAGGTCGGTGAAGCTGACCCGGCCCTCGCGGTACGCGCACAGCTCGCCGTCCAGGACGATGCCGGGCGGCAGGTTTGCGCCGAGGTAGGCCGCGATGCCCGGGAACTCCGGGGCGAGGTCGCGGCGGTTGCGGGACTGCAGGAAGACCTGGCCGTCGTCGAGGACGAAGGCGAGCGCGCGGAAGCCGTCGAGCTTGAGGGAGTACTGGTATCCGCCGGGGACCGTGCCCTGCCGGGGCATGGTGTCGGCGGGCCTCGGGCGCATCACATCGACGGGCGGACGAAGGACGACGGCGGGGCCGGCCGGGGTGCCCGCGGCGCCGGCCGGGGTGGCGGCGGGGCGGTCGGCACCGGCGGGGCGGTCTGGCCCCGCGGGTCGGCCTGGCCCGGGGCTCATGGCACGGCTCCGGCCACGGCGGGGTCGAACATCGGGGCGAGCAGATCGCCGTAATCGCTCAGACGCGGCGGCATGTCGTCCATCAGCAGCGTGAGCGTGTCGGGAGAGGTGCAGCTCTCGACCTCCTCCCAGGTCACCGGCGCCGAGACGGCCGGCAGCCGGCGGGCCCGCAGGGTGTAGGGCGCGGCGGTGGTCTTCGCGGCGGCGTTCTGGCTGTGGTCGACGAAGACCTTGCCGGGCCGCAGGGCCTTCGCCATCCGGTGGACGACCAGCCGGGGCAGCGCCGCCTCCGCCTCCACGGCGAGCCGGCGCGCGTAGGCGGAGACCTGCTCGGACGGGGCCGGGACCAGCGGCACGAGGAGGTGCAGGCCCTTGGAGCCGGAGGTCTTCGCGTACGCCGTGAGACCGTCGGCCGCGAGGCGTTCCCGCAGGTGGAGGGCGACCCGGCAGCACTCGACGACGGTCGCGGGCGGCCCGGGGTCGAGGTCGAGGACCAGCCGGTCGGCGACGGCGGGGGACTCGACGGGCCACTGGTGGGTGTGGAACTCCACCACCAGATTCGCCGCCCACATCAGCGACGGCAGGTCCTGGATCACCACCTGCCGCGCGCCGGGCGCGTCGGAGCGGGGGACCGGGGTGGTGTTCACCCAGGCGGGCGTGCCGGGCGGCGGATTCTTGGTGAAGAACAGCTGGCCGTCCGGGCCGTCCGGATAGCGCAGGAAGGAGACCGCGCGGTCGTGCAGATGCGGCAGGATCACGGCGGCGACGGTGGCGTAGTAGTGCAGCAGCTCGCCCTTGGTGGTGCCGGTGGCCGGGTGGAGGACCTTGTCCAGATTGCTGAGGGACAGGCGCCGCCCCTCCACCTCTGTGATGGGCGTCATACGATGAGAATCCCATGATTCCCGACGAATGGTGCGAAAGGGGATGAACCGTGCGATCCATCTGGAACGGAGCCATATCCTTCGGGCTCGTCAGCATCCCGATCAAGCTGGTCAACGCCACCGAGAGCCGGTCGGTCTCCTTTCGCCAGATCCACGCCGAGGACGGCGGTCGGATCCGCTACAAGAAGGTCTGCGAGCTGGACGGGGCCGAGGTGAGCCAGGCGGAGATCGGGAAGGCGTACGAGGACGCCGACGGGACGATGATCCCGATCACCGACGAGGACCTGGCCGCCCTGCCTCTGCCGACGGCGAAGACGATCGAGATCGTGGCCTTCGTGCCGGCCTCCGAGATCGACCCGCTCCAGATGGACGCCGCGTACTACCTCTCCGCCAACGGCGTGCCGGCCGCCAAGCCGTACACCCTGCTGCGCGAGGCGCTCAAGCGGAGCGACAAGGTGGCGGTGGCGAAGTACGCCCTGCGCGGGCGGGAGCGGCTCGGCATGCTGCGCGTGGTGGACGACGTGATCGCCATGCACGGCCTCCTCTGGCCGGACGAGATCCGCGCCCCGGAGGGCGTGGCGCCGGAGACCCAGGTGACCGTCCGGGAAGCCGAACTCGACCTGGCCGACGCCCTGATGGCCACGCTCGGCGAGGTGGACATCAGCAGCCTGCACGACGACTACCGCGAGGCCGTGGAGGAGATGATCGCCGCGAAGGCGGAGGGCGGCGCCGGCCTCGCTCCCGCCGAACCCGCGGCGGCGGGCGGCGGCCAGGTCATCGACCTGATGGCGGCCCTGGAGAGCAGCGTTCGCGCGGCGAAGGAGGCCCGCGGCGAGCCGGCCGCGGCGGCCGAGGTGACCGAACTCGGATCCCGCCGGAAGGCGGCTGCCTCGAGTCCGAAGGAAACGGGCGCGAAGAAGTCCACGGCCCGCACGGCCGCGAAGAAGACGGCGGCGACGGCCCAGCCCCGCAAGTCGACCGCGAAGACGGCCGCGACGCCGGCGTCGAAGACCCCGGCCAAGTCCACGGCGAAGTCGACGGCCAAGTCCACGACGAAGAAGCAGACGGCGACGAAGAAGCAGCCGCCGAAGAAGGCGACACCGCGCAAGCGCAGCGCGTAGGACCCGGGCCCCCGCCCGCCGGCCCGGCCAGGCCACGCCTGGCACACGGGCGCCTGCGGCCGACGCGCCCCGCCCCGGCCGCCCCGGCGTACGGACGAGGCGCCGGCCCCGGCTGTGCGCCCTGCGCAGCACACGTTGGAGGACCAGGCTCGGCCGGCCGGGCGTACGGCGAGGTGTGGGTTCCGCGTCTGCGGCCGATGCCTGCCGACGGTCGGGGCCTGCGTGGCGCCGGGAGGCGCGGGCTGTTGCCCGCGGGAGCGGCCGGACGCCTGGCGCGCACGCTGGATCGCCCCCTCGGCGTACGGACTAGGGAGCAGGCTCAGCACCCGGGGCAGGCTTCGCCTCTGCGGCCGACGCTCCGCGCACCGGCCGGCCCGGCATACGGCCGAGCCGCAGGCTCCCGCTGGCCGCTGGGCACTGCTGGCGTACGGATCAGGCGCTGCCTTCACGCCCGCGCCGGGCGCCCGTGTAGCGGCGCACGCAGGAGGGTCCGTCCCGGCGTACGGACCACGCGCGGGCTTCGCGCCCGCGGCCGGCGCCCTGTGTGGGGGTGCCTCGGAGGACCCGGCCCGGCCGGGCGTACGGGCGAGGTGCAGGCTCACGCCCGCAAAAGGTTCCGCGCCTACGGCCGACGCCCGCCTACGGCCGACGCCCGCTCACCGCCCGCCGGCCGGGGAGGTGCGGCCCACCCACGCCCTTCCCCGCACAACCGCAACCGCCGCCCCGCGGCCGGAAATGGTCGGTGGGTGATCGGGTGGCCGGGAACGCGTGTACGGTCGGGGCCCCTGCCGCCGTATCCGGAGGAAGCCGACCGATGCAGGCCGACGCCTGGCTCCTGGAACTCGACGAGACGCCCGACGCCGGCCGCGCCGCCGAATTCGCCGTCAAGTTCGCCGCCGGTCTCGACACCGGGCCGCTCGACGCGCGGGAACGCGAGCGGGCCGCCGCGTTCGTACGGCCCGTCGACCGCGCCCTCTACACCGCGGCCCACCTCGCGCTGCGCACCGTGCTCGGCGGCCTGCTCGGCGAGCGGCCCGGGGATCTGGTCTTCACGCGTGAGCCCTGCCCGTGCTGCGGAGCCCCGCACGGCCGTCCGGCGCTCGCCGCGCGCGGCACGGCGGCCACCGCGCCGCCGCCGCTCCACTTCTCGCTCTCGCACACCCGCGGCCGCGTCCTGATCGCGACCGCGCCCGTTCCCGTCGGCGCGGACGTGGAACTGCGGCCCGGGCCCGAGGCCGTGCGGGACCTGCTGTCCGTTCTGCACCCGGGGGAGCGCGCCGAGGTCGAGGCCGTGGCGCATCCGGTGCGGCGGGCCGCGGCGTTCGGCCGGATCTGGGCGCGCAAGGAGGCGTATCTCAAGGGCCTCGGCACCGGCCTGGGGCGGGCCACCACCCTGGACGACCTGAGCGGGGAGCCGGCCGGCTGGACGGTGGACGACCTGGACGCCGGCCCGGACCATCACGCCGCCGTCGCGCTGCGGTCGGCGCGGCCCGCGACCCGGCCGCCGGTGGTGCACCGCCTGTCGGCCGAGGCGCTCACGGCGCGGACCGACGACCCGGCGCCCTCCCACTGAGGCCTCAGCGTCACGCGGGCCGCCGCCCGCGCCACCCGCGAACGGGCCCCCGGGCGCCCCTCTATCACCCCTATATGAACCCTCTATGACCCTCAGGGCGGTCACCTCCCCGCATTCCGGACGGAGTTGGCCGCCCTTCGGACAACTCCTGGTCAAATCCTTGTTGCATACCTGTCAATCAGGGTTGCCCGCTGGCACGCTCACACCCGCACCACCCCCCACACAGATCCCCCACGCGTAACAGCGAAGGAGCCCGCGTGACCCGCCAGCAGTCCTCGCACCGTCGTACCACCGCCCGAGCCGCCGCCCTGATCGCATCGGCCGCCATGGTCGTCGTCGGAATCCAGACCGGATCCGCCAACGCCGATGCCCAGCGCGAGGCCGGCGCGACCGCGCTCGTGCTCAACAGCACCCAGCGCGCCGCCGCCATCCAGGGTGCGCAGGCCGGCGCGGCCGGCACCGCGAAGGCCATCGGCCTGTCCGGCCAGGAGAAGCTGATCGCCCGCGACGTCGTCAAGGACGCGGACGGCACCGTTCACACCCGCTACGAGCGCACCTACGAGGGCCTGCCCGTCCTCGGCGGCGACCTCGTCGTGCACCAGAAGAAGAACGGCTCCCGCTCCACCACCAAGGCCACCCAGGCCCGTATATCCGTGGCCAGCACCACCCCGGCCGTCGAGCGCGCCGCCGCCGGCAAGGCCGCCCTCGCCTCCGCCGCCAACGCGAACGAGGCCGTCTCCTCCGCCCGCAAGGTGATCTGGGCCGCCACCGGCAAGCCGGTCCTGGCCTGGGAGACCTTCGTCACCGGCGTCCAGAAGGACGGCACGCCGAGCCGCCGCCAGGTCGTCACCGACGCCACCACCGGCAAGGAGCTGTTCTCCGCCGAGACGATCGAGACCGGCGTCGGCAACACCATGTACGCCGGCCAGGTCACGCTCGGCACCTCGGGCTCGTACACCCTGACCGACGCCACGCGCGGCGGCCACAAGACGTACGACCTGAAGGGCGGCACGTCCGGCCAGGGCACGCTCTTCACCAACTCCACGGACACGTGGGGCAACGGCCTCGCCTCCAACCGCGAGACCGCTGCCGCCGACGCCCACTACGGTGCGGCCGTCACGTGGGACTTCTACAAGAACGAGCTCGGCCGCCTCGGCATCCGCGGCGACGGCGTCGCCGCCTACTCCCGCGTCCACTACGGCAACGCGTACGTCAACGCGTTCTGGGACGACTCCTGCTTCTGCATGACCTACGGCGACGGCATCGGCAACACCCACCCGCTCACGTCCCTCGACGTGGCCGGCCACGAGATGTCCCACGGCCTGACCTCCTCCACCGCCAACCTCCGCTACAGCGGCGAGTCCGGCGGCCTGAACGAGGCGACCTCCGACATCTTCGGCACCGCGGTCGAGTGGTACGCCAACAACTCCTCCGACACCGGTGACTACCTCATCGGCGAGAAGATCGACATCAACGGCAACGGCACGCCGCTGCGTTACATGGACCAGCCCAGCAAGGACGGCAGCTCCGCCGACTACTGGTCGAAGTCGGTCGGCCGCCTGAACGTCCACTACTCCTCGGGCCCGGCCAACCACTTCTTCTACCTGCTGTCCGAGGGCAGCGGCACGAAGACCATCAACGGCGTCACCTACAACTCGCCGACCTACAACGGCTCCACGGTCACCGGCATCGGGCGTCAGGCCGCGTACAAGATCTGGTACAAGGCCCTCTCCACCTACATGACCTCCACCACCGGCTACGCGGGCGCCCGCACGGCCACCCTCTCGGCCGCCGCCGACCTCTACGGCGCCGGCAGCACCCAGTACAACGCGGTCGCCTCCGCCTGGACCGCGATCAACGTCAAGTAAGCAGGCGCGCGGCCGCGAGGCCGTGAGGGGCCGCCCGCCCGGCCCCTCACTCCTCGTAGTGCAGCGTTCCGTCCTCGTCCATCCGGGGATGCAGCTTCTGGGGGCCGTACTCGTCCACGTCGGACGGGCGCGGCCCCTCCGGCCCGTCCGGGCCGAAACGCACCAGCCGCTCGACGCGGCAGATCCTGAACTCCCGGCCCCGGGCCCGTGCTTCGTCGGCCCGCCCGGCGGCGCGGAAGAGCTCGGCGGCCCGCCGGTAGGGCTCGCGCTGGGCGTCGTCCCAGGAGTAGAGCCGGGGCCAGAGGTCGATCATGAGGTCGTACAGGCCCTGGCGCGCCTCGTGCGGGGTGGCGAAGAGAGAGCCCTGCGGGCGCCAGCCGTCGCCCCTGCGCTCCACGATGCCGAAGGCGACCGGCAGCAGGGCGATGTCCGGGTGCGTGGTGACGGCCCGCTCGGAGTCGGCCCGTACGGCGGCGGGATACCGCTTCCCGCCGTAGTGGAAGCCGCGCAGCCCGAACCGCAGCGCCTCCGCCATGGGGCCGCGCGAGTGCCCGGGGTCGACGACGGTGCCTTCGTCGGTGCTGCGGTGCGCGATCCGTCCCTCCCAGACCCGGAACACCGGCTCGGGATCGGTGGGCCGCGGCGGCTCGAGCCCCTCGGGTCCGGTACGGGTGAACTCGTCGGCCCGTACGATCCGGTAGCGCACGCCCACCACCTCGACCTCGTCGACCGGCTCGCGCTCGAGCACGCCCACGGCGGCGATCAGCTCACGCCGTACGGCCGGATCGTCGGTGTCGTCCTTGGCCTGGAAGAACAGCATCGACTGCAGGCTGTCCCGCGCCTCCTGCGGCGTCCCGGCGGCCACCGACACCACCACCCGCCACGGCTGCGTCGCCCCGCCCTCCCGCGCGACCACACCGAACACCGCGCCCCGCACGGCGACTTCCGGATACCGCACGGCCCCCTCGACGGCATCGGCCTCGGTCACCCAGGCCACGGGATCCCCACCCTCGGCGAGACCCGCCTTCACCTCGGCGATCCGTCGCTCCCAGTCGTCATCCATGCACGCATTGTCCCGGCGACCCGCTCCCGCTGCCCCAAGAACGCCGCCAACTGACCGTCTATGGCCACCTTTTGTCTCGTCCCGCCCCTTCCTGACCGATCCTCCTCGGCCTCACCGGGCGGCACCCCTCAAGGAGTCGGCTTGCGGCCAGGATCGCCGGACCCGGGCACGTGCTCCTCGCGGTCGAACTCCTCCGTGCACGTGGCGGTCAGGTCGTCCGTGAAGCAGGCGATGAAGTGCTCCGGCGAGCCGTGGAAGGCGAACATCGTGTCGTCGCAGTCGACGCCCTCGAAGGTGACCTCGGCGTACGTCCCAAAGAGGGACCAGGTGCCATGCTGAGGGTCGGCGATGCCCGGGCACCACGTCGTGCCGAGATCCGACGTGTCCAGATCCTTGGCCGTGAACGTGCCGTCGGCCTTGAAGTCGACCGTCGCCTCGGATCCGTACGACGCCCACACGCCCGTCACCTGGTCCTCGCTCTCGACCGAGACGGCATAGTCGGAACAGGAGGCCAGCAGCAACGGCGCCACGCATCCCAACGCGGCGCCCCTGACCACACGTCGTCTCCACTGATCCCGGCCGGCAGCCATGCAGCCCCGCCTCTCGTGTCGTCACGCGCATGCTCGGTGGCGCCGCCTCGAGGAGGCGGCGGACATCATCTTGAACGCGTTCAAGTCCTGGTGTCAACGAGACGGGCTGCGCATATCGACGGGACCTCGGCCTCAGCCTGCGCAGGCGGCGGGTGCTTCTGTGCTCCCTGCCTGGAGGTACCTCGGGATTGGATCTCTATCGCGTCACGTGCGCAAGCCTTGAACAGGGGGCTCCGCTGGAGGCGGAGATCATTTTCGTCTGATGAGGCGGAATGGGCTGGCCTTCAATTCGGGCCACCCCGCCTCGCGCGCCATAGACAACTCGTCGGCGTATAGCCGACGGCACGCTGCCGCCATCTCGCGCGCCGTGGGCGGAGGATAGGCGTTGAAGTGTGTACTGGCGAAAGCTTTTCGGAACCATGCCGTGCGCGTCGGGTTGGCTATTTCTGAGGCGATCACGTCGAGTTGGTCGAGTAGGTAGAGCACCTCTTCATGCAGGGTGAGGTAACGGTCGCGCAGGCTCCGAGAGCCTGCGCTTCCTTGCGGCGTCGCGTTGTGGCCGAAGTGGTAGCCGAACGGCAGGTATGTCGCGATCCACCAGGCGGGAGGCGTCTTGTCGTTCTTGCTTGCGTTGCAGGACTCGCAGGCCGGCGCAAGATTCGACAGAGCGTCCGCTCCACCTCTGGCGAAGGGAATCACGTGGTCCATGGTCTCCGAGGCGCGCTCGCAGTAGACACACTTCCCCCCGTTCGCCTCGAGCACGACGAGCCACTCCCACAACTTGAACGAGCGCCTTCGTCGCTTTGGCTGCTCAGTGATCATTTCGTCAACTGCCTATCGTGCTGGTTGCCCAAGGTCCGTGGTGTCGGGAGGCTTTCGCGTTCAGCTGCTGCGATTCCGTGCGGACGGCGTCTAGAAAGGGGGAGCCCATTTCGGCGGCCAGTTCGTCGCGTACCCGGGCGGGGGCCAAACGTCCGAGCCGTTGTGCACGCGCCACTGACGGCCCAGCCACTCGCACTCCGGTATGGCGCCTTCCCAGTCGTCGGTGCAGCGGTCGGCCCAGTCGCGGCCCACCAGCACCGGCCGGGTCAGTACCCCGTTCGCGGTGTCCTGGACACGTAGGACCATGCCGACATCGTTGATCCCCGGGTTGCCCCGCGGACCGTACGACACCCTGTGAGGAGGCGAGGAAGAGAGACCCAGGACCGTCTCTTCGAGCACGGCCGGCACGCGGCCGGTCAGTTCCAGTCCCTCCAGGGTCACGTACGGACCGTGGGCGGCGTCAGCTGCCACACAGAAGAGCTGATCAACGCGGTTGAAGTGGGTGTAGACAGCGGGCATCGCTGGGTGGAAGCCGAGTTGGAGGCCGTAGACGTCCGGGAAGAAGGGTTCCGCTGAGAAGCGCTTCAGCTCAAAGGCTTCTGGGAGCGCAGCCCTGACCTCGTCGGGAGGCATGCCGAAGTGCAGTGGGCCGACGCTCTCCAGCGGGTTCAGCACCCACACCGGCCGGACTGGCTCCGTCGAGGTCTCCCCGGCTTCCGAGGCCATCGGTTGTTCCCCCTCGTCCGTCGGCCTGAGACCTGGATCTGACCTGCTTCGATTCCTTACGGCTCAGGCCGCCATAGGCCGCGACCCCTGTCATACGGCGACTCGGGGCGGCACACGCCTACGCATGCAACAAGACCCCGTCCTCAGCGTTTCCGCTGACGGCGGGGTCTTTTGGCACTTCCTGCGAAGTGCCCCCGGCAGGATTCGAACCTGCGCACACGGCTCCGGAGGCCGTTGCTCTATCCCCTGAGCTACGGGGGCGTCCGCCGCTTCTCGCGGCGACGGGTAGAACCCTACCAGCTCTGTGCGGGTGCCTGTGAACAGGTATTTCCGGGGCGTGATGAGGAGGGTGTTCCCCCGCACGGGTCGGAAGTGGGCAAAACCCGGACGCAGCCGCTGCCCCCGACCTACTCTCGACGTGTGTCAGGCGTGTCCGGGCGGGTGTTGGTTGTCGATGACAACCGGGTGATCCGCCAGCTGATCAGGGTCAATCTCGAGCTCGAGGGGTTCGAGGTGGTGACCGCGGCCGATGGTGCCGAGTGTCTGGATGTCGTGCATGACGTTCGTCCGGATGTCGTCACCCTCGATGTCGTCATGCCCCGGCTGGACGGGCTGAAGACGGCCGCGCGGCTCCGGGAGGATCCGCGGACGAGTCATCTGCCGGTGGCGATCATCAGCGCCTGCACCGAGTACGAGACGGACGGCGGGGGAGTGTCCGCGGCCGACGCCTTTCTGGCCAAGCCGTTCGAGCCGGCCGAGCTGGTGCGGATCGTGCGGCAGCTCATGCACCGGGAGCGGGGCGGGCGGCGGGGTGAGGGCGGCGCCGGGCAGGATGCGGGACAGGACGCCGGTGAGGAGCCGCCCGCAGTCGGCAGGGCGAGGGACAGGGCGAGGTAAGGGAAGAGAGAGGGAGCGGGAGCCGGGTCGAGGGCGCGGCGGGCGACCACATGGCGAAACCGGTTCGCGTTCCCACCCCCCTCCTCCCCTACGCTGGTCCCGTGACCCCCGCGGACCTCTCCCTCACCGTGCTGCACGCCGTGCGCCGCGCGGTCGACGAGGGTGCGCTGCGGGTCGAGGTGCCGGCGCGCGTCAAGGTCGAGCGGCCCCGGCCGGGCGGTGTCGGCGACTACGCCAGTTCCGTCGCGCTCAGCCTCGCCCGGCCCTCCGGGCGCCCGCCCCTGGACGTCGCCCTGATCCTCAAGGAGCGGCTGCACCGCAGCCCCGGGATCCGTGCCGTCGACATCACCGGGCCTGGTTTCCTCAACTTCACCCTCGACGAGGGCAGCGGCGAGCGCGTGGTGCGCGAGATCGCGCGCGCCGGGCTCCGGTACGGGCACTCCGACGCCCTCGCCGGCGCGTCCGTCCGGTTCGCCGCCGTCCGCGAGGACCGCGCGCGGCTGGTCACCGAGACCGTGATCCGGCTCCTGCGCGCCCAGGGCGCCGACGCCACGACCGCCGACGGCCCCGAGGGCCCCGACGGCGAGCGCCTGCACGTCCGCCCCGAGGGCCCGCGCCTGCAGATCCGCCCCGACGGCCAGCGCCTCCCCGGCAGTCCCGCCCCACACGCCGCCGTCACCGATGGTCCCGGCGTCGAGCGCCTCCCCGTCCGGCCCGCCCCGTACGCCGTCGACGAGCTCGGGCCCGACGCCGCGCGCTGGGCGCTGCTGCGTGCCGCCGCGGGTGATCAGGCGCTGGCCGGCGGGCCCCTTCTCGTCCAGCACGAGCGCAACGGGCTCTTCCGCGTCCGGTACGCGCACTCCCGGGCCCGGGCCCTGATCCGTAACGGCGCACAGCTCGGCGTCACGCCCGGACCCGAGGCGTACGAGGGCACCGGCGACGCGGCCGCGCTCCTCGCCCTCCTCGGCGACCATCCCGCCGTCCTTCTCTCCGCCGCCCGCCACCGCGCCCCCGACCGGGTCGCCCGGCACCTCGAGGCCGTCGCCGACGCGCTCCTCGCGTTCCAGCACACCGTTCTGCCCCTCGGCGACGAGAAACCCTCGGCCGCCCACCGGTCCCGGCTCGCGCTCGCCGAAGCCGCCGGGACGGTGCTCGCCGGCGGCCTCTCCCTGCTCGGCATCAGCGCACCCGACCAGATCTGAAAGAGCCAGCCGTCATGAGCCGTTCCGCCCACCCCGCCGGGCCCCGCCACGCCGACGTCCTTCCCGAGGGCCACTACTCCGCGCCGCCCGCCGACCTCAACCGGCTCGACCCGAAGGTCTGGGCCCGGACCGTCGGCCGTGACGAGCGGGGCCAGGTCACCGTCGGCGGGATCGGCGTCGCCGAGCTCGCCGAGGAGTTCGGCACGCCCGCCTACTTCCTCGACGAGAGCGACTTCCGCGCCCGCTGCCGCGCCTGGGCCGACGCGTTCGGCGCGGACGCCGACGTCTTCTACGCCGGCAAGGCCTTCCTCTCCCGGGCGATCGTGCGCTGGCTGCACGAGGAGGGACTCAACCTCGACGTCTGCTCCGGCGGCGAGCTGAGCACCGCGCTGTCGGCCGGCATGCCGGCCGAGCGCATCGCCTTCCACGGCAACAACAAGAGCGAGAGCGAGATCCGGCGGGCCGTCGAGGCCGGTGTCGGGCGCATCGTGCTCGACTCCTTCCAGGAGATCGTCCGGGTCGCCCATGTCGCCCATGCGCTGGGGAAGCGGCAGCGGGTGCAGATCCGGGTGACCGTCGGCGTCGAGGCGCACACCCACGAGTTCATCGCGACCGCGCACGAGGACCAGAAGTTCGGCATCGCGCTGGCCGGCGGGCAGGCCGCCGAGGCGGTGCGCCGGGCGCTGAGCCTGGACGGCCTGGAGCTCATCGGGATCCACTCCCACATCGGGTCGCAGATCTTCGACATGGCCGGCTTCGAGGTGTCCGCGCGCCGCGTCGTGCAGCTGCTCGCCGAGGTGCGCGACGAGCACGGCGTCGAGCTGCCCGAGATCGACCTCGGCGGCGGCCTCGGCATCGCGTACACCTCCGACGACGACCCGCGCGAGCCGCACCACATCGCCAAGGCGCTCACCGAGATCGTGACCCGGGAGTGCGAGGCCGCCGGGCTCGCCACGCCCCGGATCTCCGTCGAGCCCGGGCGCGCCATCGTCGGGCCGACCGCCTTCACGCTGTACGAGGTGGGCACGGTCAAGCCGCTGGAGGGGCTGCGCACGTACGTCTCCGTCGACGGCGGCATGTCGGACAACATCCGTACGGCCCTGTACGACGCCGAGTACAGCGTCGCCCTGGTCTCCCGGACCAGCGACGCGGAGCCGATGCTCTCGCGCGTGGTCGGCAAGCACTGCGAGAGCGGCGACATCGTCGTGCGCGACGCGTTCCTGCCCGCCGACCTGGCGCCCGGCGACCTGATCGCCGTACCGGCCACCGGGGCGTACTGCCGCTCCATGGCCAGCAACTACAACCACGCGCTGCGCCCGCCGGTCGTCGCCGTCCGGGACGGCGAGGCGCGGGTCATCGTGCGCCGCGAGACGGAGGAAGATCTCCTGCGTCTCGACGTCGGATGATGAAATAGTCAGGTGGTGGAATCGATGTCTCACCATCCGGACCAGGCCATGAAACGTCCGTCCGGTGCGTGAGACTGGTTCCACCGTAGGGATCGTCGTAGAGATACGAAGACGAAGAAGTACGAGAAACGAGGTCGGATGATGCGTACGCGTCCGCTGAAGGTGGCGCTGCTGGGCTGTGGAGTGGTCGGCTCAGAGGTGGCGCGCATCATGACGACGCACGCCGACGACCTCGCCGCGCGCATCGGCGCCCCGGTCGAGCTCGCCGGCGTCGCGGTCCGCCGGCCCGACAAGGTCCGCGGCGGGGTGCCGGCCGAGCTGATCACCACCGACGCGACCGCCCTCGTCAAACGCGGCGACATCGACGTCGTCGTCGAGGTCATCGGCGGCATCGAGCCGGCCCGCGGCCTCATCACCACCGCCTTCGAGCACGGCGCCTCCGTCGTCTCCGCCAACAAGGCGCTGCTCGCCCAGGACGGCGCGACCCTCTACGCCGCCGCCGAGCAGCACGGGCAGGACCTCTACTACGAGGCCGCCGTCGCCGGCGCCATCCCGCTCATCCGGCCGCTGCGCGAGTCCCTCGCCGGCGACAAGATCAACCGGGTGATGGGCATCGTCAACGGCACGACGAACTTCATCCTCGACAAGATGGACACCTCCGGCGCCGGCTACAGCGAGGCCCTCGACGAGGCCACCGCGCTGGGCTACGCCGAGGCCGACCCGACCGCCGACGTCGAGGGCTTCGACGCCGCCGCCAAGGCCGCCATCCTCGCCGGGATCGCCTTCCACACGCGGGTGCGCCTCGACGACGTCTACCGCGAGGGCATGACGGAGGTCACCGCCGCCGACTTCGCCTCCGCCAAGCAGATGGGCTGCACCATCAAGCTGCTCGCCATCTGCGAGCGGGCCGCCGACGGCGAGTCCGTCACCGCGCGCGTGCACCCCGCGATGATCCCGCTCAGCCACCCGCTCGCCTCCGTCCGCGAGGCGTACAACGCCGTCTTCGTCGAGGCGGAGGCCGCCGGGCGGCTCATGTTCTACGGCCCCGGCGCCGGCGGCTCGCCGACCGCCTCGGCCGTCCTCGGCGACCTCGTCGCCGTCTGCCGCAACCGTCTCAACGAGGCGACGGGCCCCGGCGAGTCCGCGTACACCCGACTGCCCGTGAGCCCCATGGGCGACGTGGTGACGCGGTACCACATCAGTCTCGACGTGGCCGACAAGCCGGGCGTTCTCGCCCAGGTCGCGACGGTCTTCGCCGAGCACGGCGTGTCCATCGACACCGTGCGCCAGCACGGTCGACAGGACGGAGACGGCGAGGCTTCGCTCGTCGTCGTCACCCACCGCGCGCCCGACGCCGCCCTCTCCGGGACCGTCGAGGCGCTGCGCAAGCTCGACACCGTGCGCGGTGTCGCCAGCATCATGCGTGTTGAAGGGGAGTAAGGACCCATGACCAGCAAGGGCACCCACCAGTGGCGCGGCATCATCGAGGAGTACCGGGACCGTCTTCCGGTCACGGACACGACGCCGGTCGTCACGCTCCGTGAGGGCGGCACGCCGCTCGTCCCCGCTCAGGTCCTCTCCGAGCGCACGGGCTGCGAGGTGCACCTCAAGGTCGAGGGCGCCAACCCGACCGGCTCCTTCAAGGACCGCGGCATGACCATGGCCATCTCCAAGGCCAAGGAGGAGGGCGCGCAGGCGGTCATCTGCGCGTCCACCGGCAACACCTCCGCCTCCGCCGCCGCCTACGCGGTGCGCGCCGGCATGGTGTCCGCCGTCCTCGTCCCGCAGGGCAAGATCGCGCTGGGCAAGATGGGCCAGGCCCTCGTGCACGGCGCGAAGATCCTCCAGGTCGACGGCAACTTCGACGACTGCCTCACCCTGGCCCGCGGCCTGTCCGAGAACTACCCGGTGGCGCTGGTCAATTCGGTGAACCCGGTCCGTATCGAGGGCCAGAAGACCGCCGCGTTCGAGATCGTGGACATGCTCGGCGACGCGCCGGACATCCACGTCCTGCCGGTCGGCAACGCCGGCAACATCACGGCCTACTGGAAGGGCTACACGGAGTACGCCGGCGACGGCGTCTCCTCCCGTACGCCGCGCATGTGGGGCTTCCAGGCCTCCGGCTCCGCGCCGCTCGTGCGCGGCGAGGTCGTCAAGGACCCGTCGACCATCGCCACCGCGATCCGCATCGGCAACCCGGCCTCCTGGCAGTACGCGATCGCCGCGCGCGACGAGTCGGGCGGCTTCATCGACGAGGTGACGGACCGTGAGATCCTGCAGGCCTACCGCCTGTTGGCCTCGCAGGAGGGCGTCTTCGTCGAGCCGGCCTCGGCCGCCTCGGTGGCCGGTCTGCTGAAGGCCGCCGCCCAGGGCAAGGTCGACCCGGGCCAGAGGATCGTCTGCACGGTCACCGGCAACGGCCTCAAGGACCCGGACTGGGCCGTCGCGGGTGCTCCGCAGCCGGTCACCGTCCCGGTCGACGCCGCTGCCGCCGCCGAGCGGCTCGGACTGGCCTGAAACCGCCTCCCGGCCACCCGGCCGGGCTTCTGACCCGGCGTCAAAGCCGATCAGGAACCTACATAGGCGCACAGGTTGGCGCGCGACACGCATCGTGCGCCTCCTGTGCGCCCTATGTCGCCACAGAACCTTCCTTCGATAGGCTGTACCGAACCCGCCCCGCCGCATATGCGCGGTGTCGTTGCCGTTGTCGCCCGTGAGGCACGCGGCCCCCGGGTTCTCCGTACGTCCTCCGAACCACCTCGCACGTCAAGGAGTGTCATCGAGCGATGGCCGGTCCAGCGTTCCGCGCCGCCGCCGTACGGGTGCGCGTTCCCGCCACCAGCGCCAACCTCGGCCCGGGCTTCGACGCCTTCGGCCTGTCGCTGGGTCTCTACGACGACGTCGTCGTCCGGGTCGCCGACTCCGGGCTGCACATCGACATCGCGGGAGAGGGCGCCGAAAACCTCCCGCGCGACGAGAGCCACCTGCTCGTCCGCTCCCTGCGCACGGCCTTCGACCTGCTCGGCGGGCAGCCGCGCGGCCTCGAGGTCGTCTGCGCCAACCGCATCCCGCACGGCCGCGGCCTGGGCTCCTCCTCCGCCGCCATCTGCGCCGGCATCGTGGCCGCCCGCGCCGTGACCATAGGCGGCGACGCCCGGCTCGACGAGACGGCCCTGCTCGAACTCGCCACCGAGATCGAGGGCCACCCGGACAACGTCGCGGCCTGTCTGCTCGGCGGCTTCACGCTCGCCTGGACCGAGGCCGGCGCCGCCCGGGCGATCAGGATGGATCCCTCGGATTCCATCGTTCCGGTGGTTTTCGTGCCCGGGAAGCCCGTCCTGACCGAGACCGCCCGCGGCCTGCTGCCCCGCACGGTCCCGCACGTGGACGCCGCGGCCAACGCCGGCCGCGCCGCGCTGCTCGTCGAGGCCCTGACCAGGCGCCCCGAGCTGCTGCTCGCGGCCACCGAGGACCGGCTGCACCAGGAGTACCGGGCCCCGGCGATGCCGGAGAGCATCGCCCTTGTGAACCGGCTGCGGGCGGACGGAGTGCCCGCGGTCATCTCCGGCGCGGGCCCGACGGTGCTCGCGCTGGCGGAGCACGGGACGGCCGACAAGGTCGCCCTGCTCGCCGGCGAGGGCTGGGCCGCGAACCGGCTCGACCTCGACATGCCGGGGGCGAGCGTCCTGCCGCTCGCGCCCTGACACGAGGCCGTACGGCCGGCCGCCCGCGCAGGCGGCCCGTACGGCCCCGCCCGCGCGGTCTCGGAGCCGGGGGCCGCGCGGACACGAGAGATTGCCGGTGACGGAGAGGGGGAATGTTTGTTGGAGCCGGTAGTGTTAACCTCAAGTCTGCACCCGACGTCTTCGAGGCGCGGTGCTGAGTGTCCCCATCCGGGACCGCCAATTCTTCCGGGAGCCTCCTCCACTGCCTGAGCAGCCTGCCTGAGCAGTTTCGAGCACGCTCCGGAACCGGCACGACACCCCTCGCTCCTCTCCGGTGAGGGCCGAGCGGGGGCCTCGGGCCGGACCCAGCATTTCTCTCTCTCCGCCGTACCCGGCGGGACCACCGCCCCGACACGGTCCACCAAGCAGGACCGCTGCCGGACAGCACAACCGGTCGCCGAGCCAGATGGCCGACGTCCGCTCCAGGGAAGGACCCTTCGTGAGCGACACCACCGATCTGATGGGCGTGACTGCCGACAACAGCGTCGACACCGCCGCGCCCGCCGCAGGTGCTGCCACTGGCACCACCGCACGGCGCCGCCGCTCCGGCACCGGCCTCGAGGGCATGGTCCTGGCCGAGCTGCAGCAGGTCGCGTCCGGCCTCGGCATCAGGGGCACCGCGCGGATGCGCAAGAGCCAGCTGATCGAGGTCATCAAGGAGGCGCAGGCCGGGGGCGCCCCGGCCGGCTCCGCCGCGCCCGCCGCCACGTCCGGCGAGGCCGCCGAGACCAAGCCGAAGCGCCGCGCCACCTCCAAGGCCCGTACGGGCGAAGCCGCGGCCGACGCCGCGCCGAAGGCCGAGAAGTCCGAGCCGGTCGCCCAGCAGCAGATCGAGATCCCGGGCCAGCCGGCCTCCGACGACGCCCCGGCCGGTGAGCGCCGCCGTCGTCGCGCCACCGCCCCCGCCGGTTCGCCGGAAGGCGCCGAGGGCAAGGGCGAGGCGGCCCCGGCCGCCGTCAAGACCGAGGCCCGCGCCGAGGCGCGTACCGAGGCCAAGACCGACACGCAGGCCGACGCCAAGGCCGAGGGCGCCGTCGACAGCGCCGAGGGCCGCGGCCGTCGCGACCGCGGTGAGCGGGGCGAGCGCGGTGACCGCCGCGACCGTCGCGACCGTCAGCGCGAGCGCGGCAAGGGCGACGAGCAGGGCGGTGGCCAGGGCGGCCAGCGCAAGGAGCGCCAGGGCCAGGGCCAGGGCCAGGGCCAGCAGGGCGGCGGTCAGCAGGCCGGCGGCCCGCAGGACGAGGACGACTTCGAGGGCGGCCGGCGCGGCCGGCGCGGGCGCTACCGCGACCGTCGTGGCCGTCGCGGCCGTGACGACTTCGCGAGCGGCGAGCCGCAGGTCTCCGAGGACGACGTCCTGATCCCGGTCGCGGGCATCCTCGACATCCTCGACAACTACGCCTTCATCCGGACCTCCGGCTACCTGCCCGGCCCGAACGACGTGTACGTGTCCCTCGCCCAGGTCCGCAAGAGCGGCCTGCGCAAGGGCGACCACGTCACCGGTGCCGTGCGCCAGCCGAAGGAGGGCGAGCGCCGCGAGAAGTTCAACGCGCTGGTGCGCCTCGACTCGGTCAACGGCATGGCGCCGGAGTCCGGCCGCGGCCGCCCCGAGTTCAACAAGCTCACGCCGCTCTACCCGCAGGACCGCCTCCGTCTGGAGACCGACCCGGGCGTGCTGACCACGCGGATCATCGACCTCGTGTCGCCGATCGGCAAGGGCCAGCGCGGTCTGATCGTGGCCCCGCCGAAGACCGGCAAGACCATGATCATGCAGGCGATCGCCAACGCGATCACCCACAACAACCCCGAGTGCCACCTGATGGTCGTCCTGGTCGACGAGCGTCCGGAAGAGGTCACCGACATGCAGCGGTCGGTCAAGGGCGAGGTCATCTCCTCGACCTTCGACCGCCCGGCCGAGGACCACACCACGGTCGCCGAGCTGGCCATCGAGCGCGCCAAGCGCCTCGTGGAGCTGGGTCACGACGTGGTCGTCCTGCTCGACTCCATCACCCGCCTGGGCCGCGCGTACAACCTCGCGGCGCCCGCCTCCGGCCGCATCCTGTCCGGTGGTGTCGACTCGACCGCGCTCTACCCGCCGAAGCGCTTCTTCGGTGCCGCGCGCAACATCGAGGACGGCGGCTCGCTGACCATCCTGGCCACCGCGCTGGTCGACACCGGCTCGCGCATGGACGAGGTGATCTTCGAGGAGTTCAAGGGCACCGGCAACATGGAGCTCAAGCTCGACCGGAAGCTCGCCGACAAGCGCATCTTCCCGGCCGTCGACGTCGACGCCTCGGGTACGCGCAAGGAGGAGATCCTGCTCGGCAGCGAGGAGCTCTCCATCACCTGGAAGCTGCGTCGCGTGCTGCACGCGCTCGACCAGCAGCAGGCGATCGAGCTGCTGCTCGACAAGCTGAAGCAGACGAAGTCGAACGCGGAGTTCCTGCTCCAGATCCAGAAGACGACGCCCGGCGCCAACAACGACTGAACCTCGTCGCGACGCCGAGAGCCTCGTCACACGACGTGAGGCGGGCCCCCTGCCCGTCAACCCGCCGTGACCTGCGTGAACGACCGCGCCCACCGTGTCCGTACGGTGGGCGCGGTCGTGTTCACGGGCGCTCGTCCGTCCAAACCTCACAGGCTCCTATGCAACCCTTTCGGGTGCTTTGCCGTCACACAAGGTGAACCATAGGGCTGAGGGAAGACGATGACCGAGCAGACCAGGAGCGGCCGAATACGGGCCACCGGCCGCCGCCGCAAGCCGCCCGCCAAGGGCCGCCGTGCGGCGGCCGTCGCCGCGTGGAGCGCCGCCGTGCTCGTCCTCGTCGGCGGCTCCGGACTCGGCTACGTCTACTTCAAGCTCAACGGCAACCTGCAGGGCGTCGACATCAACGGCCAGCTCGGCAAGGACCGCCCCGAGAACGTCGACAACGGCTCGATGGACATCCTCGTCCTCGGCTCCGACTCCCGCTCCGGCGCCAACCGCGCCTACGGCAAGGACGAGGGCGGAGCCCGCTCCGACACCGCGATGGTCGTGCACGTCTACGAGGGCCACAAGAAGGCCTCCGTGGTCTCCATCCCGCGCGACACCCTCATCGACCGGCCCGCGTGCGTGAACGGCGACGGCGGGACCGTCGCCGCCGAACACCGGGCGATGTTCAACACCGCGTACGAGGTCGGCGGCCCGGCCTGCGCCGTCAAGACCGTCGAGTCGATGTCCGGCATCCGCATGGACCACTACGTCGAGGTCGACTTCACCGGCTTCAAGAAGCTCATCGACCAGCTCGGCGGCGTCGAGATCACCACCACCAAGCCCATCGAGGACGCGAAGAGCCACCTCGACCTGCGGCCCGGCACCCACACCCTCGACGGCGAGCAGTCCCTCGGCCTGGTCCGCACCCGCAAGAGCGTCGGCGACGGCAGCGACCTCGGCCGCATCCAGCTCCAGCAGGCCTTCATGAAGGCCTTCCTCGACCAGGTGAAGAGCGTCGGCGTCTTCTCCAGCCCGAAGAAGCTGCTCGACCTCGCCGACACCGCGACCAAGGCCGTCACGCCCGACTCCGAGCTGGACTCCGTCAACGAGCTGATGGGCTTCGCCAAGGGCCTCGCGGGCCTCGGCGCCGACGACGTCCACATGATCACCATGCCGGTCGAGTACGACCCGCGGGACCCCAACCGCGTCGTGCCGCTCGAGGCGCAGGCCAAGCAGGTCTGGGCGGCCCTCAAGGCGGACCGGCCGATTCCCGCCTCGGCGACCAAGGACGCCGCCACCGGCCAGGCCGAGGGCCTGGTCCAGTAGCACGGCGAGAGCCAGGAATAGTTCCGGCCCGACCCCGGTTTTGGGAGATGCGGCCGGTCCTGGCAGACTGGTACGTCGGCCCCGGTTCACGCACGCGCATCCCGCGCGGGCGACCCGGAGCCCTCCCGGAACTAGGAGACACCTTGAAGCGCGAGATCCACCCCGAGTACGTCGAGACCCAGGTCAGCTGCACCTGTGGCGCGTCGTTCACCACCCGTAGCACCCTCACCGAGGGCACCATCCGTGCCGAGGTCTGCTCCGAGTGCCACCCGTTCTACACGGGCAAGCAGAAGATCCTCGACACCGGCGGCCGCGTCGCCCGCTTCGAGGCCCGCTTCGGCAAGGCTGCCGGCTCCGCCAAGAAGTAGCGAGCCACTGCGCCGGTCTTCGGCTGCCCCTGCGCGGGGCGGCCGGGACCGGCGCTTTGCCGTCCCGTAGCAACTTACGAAACCCAGGAGCCCCCGATGTTCGAGGCGGTCGAGGAACTGGTCGGCGAACACGCCGACCTCGAGAAGAAGCTCGCCGACCCTTCGGTCCACGCCGACCAGGCCAACGCGCGCAAGCTGAACAAGCGGTACGCGGAGCTGACCCCGATCGTCGCCACCTACCGCTCCTGGAAGCAGACCGGTGACGACATCGAGACCGCCCGCGAACTGGCGCACGACGACCCGGACTTCGCGGCCGAGGTGAAGGAGCTGGAGAAGCAGCGCGAGGAGCTCACCGAGAAGCTCCGCCTGCTCCTGGTCCCGCGGGACCCCAGCGACGACAAGGACGTCATCCTGGAGATCAAGGCCGGCGCGGGCGGCGACGAGTCCGCCCTGTTCGCCGGCGACCTGCTGCGGATGTATCTGCGCTACGCCGAGCGCGTCGGCTGGAAGACCGAGATCATCGACGCCACCGAGTCCGAACTCGGCGGCTACAAGGACGTCCAGGTCGCCGTGAAGACCAAGGGCGGCAACGGCGCCACCGAGCCCGGCCAGGGCGTCTGGGCGCGACTGAAGTACGAGGGCGGGGTGCACCGCGTGCAGCGCGTGCCCGCCACCGAGTCGCAGGGCCGCATCCACACCTCCGCGGCCGGCGTGCTCGTCACGCCGGAGGCCGAGGAGGTCGACGTCGAGATCCACGCCAACGACCTGCGCATCGACGTCTACCGCTCGTCCGGCCCCGGCGGCCAGTCCGTCAACACGACCGACTCCGCCGTCCGCATCACGCACCTGCCGACCGGCATCGTCGCCTCCTGCCAGAACGAGAAGAGCCAGCTCCAGAACAAGGAGCAGGCCATGCGCATCCTGCGCTCCCGGCTGCTCGCCGCGGCCCAGGAGAAGGCCGAGGCCGAGGCCGCCGACGCCCGCCGCAGCCAGGTCCGCACCGTCGACCGCTCCGAGAAGATCCGTACGTACAACTTCCCGGAGAACCGCATCTCGGACCACCGCGTCGGCTTCAAGGCGTACAACTTGGACCAGGTGCTCGACGGCGAGCTCGACGCCGTCATCCAGGCGTGCGTGGACGCCGACTCCGCCGCCAAGCTCGCTGCCGCGTAAGACCTTGTAGAGCCCCACCCGCACCACGGAGGACCAGCGTGAACCTGCTGCTTGCCGAGGTGGCCCAGGCCACCCAGCGGCTGGCCGACGCCGGCGTTCCCTCACCGCGTTTCGACGCCGAGGAGCTCGCCGCGTTCGTGCACGGCGTCAAGCGGGGGGAGCTGCACAACGTCAAGGACGCGGACTTCGACGCCCGCTACTGGGAGGCGATCGCGCGCCGCGAGGCGCGCGAGCCGCTCCAGCACATCACCGGCCGGGCGTTCTTCCGCTACCTGGAGCTCCAGGTGGGTCCCGGCGTGTTCGTGCCGCGCCCCGAGACCGAGTCGGTCGTCGGCTGGGCCATAGACGCCGTGCGCGCCATGGACGTCGTCGAGCCGCTGATCGTCGACCTGTGCTCCGGCTCCGGCGCCATCGCGCTGGCCATGGCCCAGGAGGTGCCGCGCTCGCGGGTGCACGCCGTGGAGCTGTCCGACGACGCGCTGGTGTGGACCCGTAAGAACGCCGAGGGCTCGCGCGTCACCGTCCACCACGGCGACGCGCTGACCGCGCTGCCCGAGCTCGACGGCCAGGTCGACCTGGTCATCTCCAACCCGCCCTACATCCCGCTCACCGAGTGGGAGTACGTGGCGCCCGAGGCCCGCGACCACGACCCGGAGATGGCCCTGTTCTCCGGCGAGGACGGCCTCGACACCATCCGCGGCATCGAGCGCACGGCGCACCGGCTGCTGCGGCCCGGCGGGCTCGTCGTCGTCGAGCACGCGGACACCCAGGGCGGCCAGGTGCCGTGGATCTTCAACGAGGAGGCCGGCTGGACGGACGCCGCCGACCACCCCGACCTGAACAACCGGCCGCGCTTCGCGACCGCCCGCAAGGCGACACCATGACCACGCAGACCACGCACGACGTCGACGAGGAGGACCGGGACTGATGGCTCGGCGATACGACTGCAACGAGGCGACGGACCGCGCGACGGGTCTGCGTGAGGCCGCGTCCGCCGTACGCCGCGGCGAGCTGGTCGTGCTGCCCACCGACACCGTGTACGGGATCGGGGCGGACGCCTTCAGCTCGGAGGCCGTCGCGGACCTGCTGGCCGCCAAGGGCCGCGGCCGCAACATGCCGACGCCCGTGCTCATCGGCTCCCCGAACACGCTGCACGGTCTGGTCACCGACTTCTCCGAGATGGCCTGGGAGCTCGTCGACGCGTTCTGGCCGGGCGCGCTGACGCTGGTCGCCCGGCACCAGCCGTCGCTCCAGTGGGACCTCGGCGACACCCGCGGCACCGTCGCGATCCGGATGCCGCTGCACCCGGTCGCGATCGAGCTGCTCACGGAGGTCGGCCCGATGGCCGTGTCCTCGGCGAACCTGACCGGACACCCGGCGCCCGAGGACTGCGACGCGGCGCAGGGCATGCTCGGCGACGCCGTGTCCGTCTACCTCGACGGCGGTCCGACGCCCGGCATCGTGCCGTCGTCGATCGTCGACGTGACGGGCAAGGTGCCGGTGCTGCTGCGCGAGGGAGCGCTGTCGGCCGAGGAGCTCCGGAAGGTGGTACCCGACCTCGAGGTGGCCCCGTGACCGCCCCTGAGGGGCGTGGCATAGCGGGGCACGAGTACGACGGCAGTACCTTCCGCATCCTCCACGTCAGCACCGGCAACGTCTGCCGCTCGCCGATCACCGAGCGGCTGACCCGGCACGCCCTGATCGACCGGCTCGGCGACCCGCTGGGCGGCGGCCTGATCGTGGAGAGCGCGGGCACCTGGGGCCACGAGGGCGCCCCGATGGAGAGCAACGCGGAGCAGGTCCTCGCGGACTTCGGCGCGGACTACAGCGGCTTCACGGGCCGCGAACTCCTCGACGAGCACGTCATCCGCGCCGACCTGGTCCTCACCGCGACCCGCGACCACCGCGCGCAGGTCATCTCGATGGGCCACTCGGCGGGTCTGCGCACGTTCACGCTGAAGGAGTTCACCCGGCTCGTCCGGGCGATAGATCCGGCCACGCTGCCGGACCCGCTGGGCACCAACGGCACGGTGGCCCGCGCCCGCGCCCTGGTCCGCGCCGCCGCCGCTCTCCGCGGGTGGCTGCTGGCCCCGTCGGCCGAGGCGGACGAGGTCAACGACCCGTACGGCGCCCCGATCACCTTCTTCCGCTCCATCGGCGACGAGATCCAGGAGGCGCTGGATCCGGTGGTGACGGCGCTGACGGGTGTGTCGGCGCGGCGCTGACCTCGCGACGGCCGGGTCCACCGCCGGACGGAGTCCGGCACAGCGTCCCGAAGCCTGTGAGGCCCCCAGGGGCCGAGCAGTGCGAGGGGCGCGTCGAGGAGGGGGGCTCCAGGAGGCGCTGGATCCGGTGGTGACGGCGCTGACGGGCGTGTCGGCCAGGCGCTGACGGGCGTGTCGGCGCGGCGCTGACGGGTGTGTCGGCCAGGTGGGAGACGCGTGTGTCGGCCAGGTGGTAGACGGGGTTCCGCCAGGCGGAGTGCGGCGCGGTGGCCCGGGCCGCCTTCGCGAGGCGGGGGCGGGCCGGGGTGCCTACAGTGGGTTTCTGGCCATCCATGACGCCCGCTCGGAGTGCCCCATGCCGGTCACCGCTCCTCCCGAAGCAGAGTTCGACGTGCTGCGCCGACAGGATCCCGAGGTCGCCGACGTGCTGCTCGGGGAGGCACGGCGGCAGGGGGACAGCCTGCAGCTGATCGCCGCGGAGAACTTCACCTCGCCCGCCGTGCTCGCCGCGCTCGGGTCGCCGCTCGCCAACAAGTACGCCGAGGGCTATCCGGGCGCCCGGCACCACGGCGGCTGCGAGTACGCCGACGCCGCCGAGCGGCTGGCCGTCCAGCGGGCCACCGCCCTCTTCGGGGCCGAGCACGCGAACGTCCAGGCGCACTCCGGCTCCTCCGCCGTCCTCGCGGCGTACGCGGCGCTGCTGCGGCCCGGCGACACCGTGCTCGCCATGGGCCTGACGTACGGCGGACACCTCACGCACGGCTCGCCCGCCAACTTCTCGGGCCGCTGGTTCGACTTCGTCCCGTACGGCGTCGACGCCGAGAGCGGGCTCGTCGACTACGAGCAGGTCGCCGCCCTCGCCCGGCACCACCGCCCGAAGGCGATCGTCTGCGGCTCCATCTCCTATCCCCGCCACCTCGACTACGCGGTCTTCCGGGCGATCGCCGACGAGGTCGGTGCCTATCTCATCGCCGACGCCGCCCACCCGCTCGGCCTCGTCGCCGGCGGCGCGGCGCCCAGCCCCGTCCCGTACGCCGACGTCGTCTGCGGCACCACCCACAAGGTGCTGCGCGGCCCGCGCGGCGGTCTGCTCCTGTGCGGTGCCGAGCTCGCCGAACGGGTGGACCGGGCGGTGTTCCCGTTCACGCAGGGCGGCGCGCAGATGCACACCATCGCCGCCAAGGCCGTCGCCTTCGGCGAGGCGTCCACTCCCGCCTTCACCGCGTACGCCCATCAGGTGGTCGAGCACGCCCGCGTCCTCGCCGACGCGCTCGCCGCCGAGGGCTTCGCGGTGACCACCGGCGGCACCGACACCCACCTCATCACCGCCGACCCGGCGCCGCTGGGCGTCGACGGCCGCACCGCCCGGGCCCGGCTCGCCGCCGCCGGCATGGTGCTCGACACCTGCGCCCTGCCGTACGGCGACGGGCGCGGGATCCGGCTCGGCACGGCGGCCGTCACCACGCAGGGCATGGGGGCGCCAGAGATGGCGAGAATTGCGGCGTTGTTCACCTCGGCGCTACGGGACGACCCGGAGGAGACGGCCCGGGTACGGGCCGAAGTACGCGCGCTGACCGGGCGTTTTCCCCCGTATGGCCGGTAAAGAGCCCCCGACCGGAACCGTTCCGGGCCCCCGTGTGTCCTCGACCATGGGGGCGGCCCGGCTAGGGTGTGGGGCTGAGATGGCCAGCGATTCCTGTGGGGCAGCCCGTGCGTGATTACCTGCTGACGCTCTGTGTCACGGCCGCGGTGACCTATCTGCTGACCGGTCCGGTGCGGAAGTTCGCCATCGCGACCGGCGCGATGCCGGAGATCCGCGCCCGCGACGTGCACCGAGAACCGACTCCGCGGCTCGGCGGCATCGCCATGTTCTTCGGGCTGTGCGCGGGACTCCTGGTCGCCGACCACCTGCAGAACCTCAACAGCGTCTTCGAGCTGTCCAACGAGCCCCGCGCGCTGCTGTCCGGCGCCGCCCTGATCTGGCTGATCGGCGTCCTCGACGACAAGTTCGAGCTGGACGCGCTGATCAAGCTGGGCGCGCAGATGATCTCCGCGGGCGTGATGGTGATGCAGGGTCTGACGATCCTGTGGCTGCCCATTCCCGGCGTCGGCACGGTCGCCCTCACCCAGTGGCAGGGCACGCTGCTCACGGTCGCCCTGGTGGTGCTCACCATCAACGCGGTGAACTTCGTCGACGGTCTCGACGGCCTCGCCGCCGGCATGGTGTGCATCGCCGCCGCCGCCTTCTTCCTCTACGCGTACCGGATCTGGTTCGGCTACACGATCGAGGCGGCCGCTCCCGCGACGCTGTTCGCCGCGATCCTGATGGGCATGTGCCTCGGCTTCCTGCCGCACAACATGCACCCGGCGCGGATCTTCATGGGCGACTCGGGCTCGATGCTGATCGGTCTGATCCTGGCCGCGTCCGCCATCTCCATCACGGGTCAGGTCGACCCGGACGCGCTGAAGATCTTCGAGGGTTCGACGAAGGCGGCCACGCACGCGGCCCTGCCGGTCTTCATCCCGCTGGTGCTGCCGCTGACCATCATCGCGATCCCGATGGCCGACCTGGTGCTGGCCATCGTGCGCCGGACGTGGAAGGGCCAGTCGCCGTTCGCGGCGGACCGCGGGCACCTGCACCACCGGCTCCTGGAGATCGGCCACTCGCACAGCCGCGCGGTGCTGATCATGTACTTCTGGTCGGCGCTCATCGCCTTCGGGACGCTGGCCTATTCGGTCCACTCGACGTCGATGTGGATCGTGCTCGCGGTGGTCTTCCTGAGCGCGGTCGGTCTGGTGCTGCTCCTGCTGCCGCGCTTCTCGCCGCGTGCCCCGCGCTGGGCGGAGTCGGTCGTGCCGCCGCGCTACCGCCGCCGCAGGACCGCGCCCGCGTCCGCTTCCGCCTCCGCCGCCCTGTCGGCGGCCGGGCCGGAGTCCGCCGCCCTGCCGGCGGGTGCCGTGGCCGCCCCGGCGGCCGCGGGGGAGTCCGTACGCGTGCCCGCCGGGGTCAACGGCTCGACCGCCATCGGTCACCGTTCGCGCTTCACCGACCGGAGTAAGGCCGGAGCGCGCGGTTGACGAAAGCCGCATCGGGGCCCAATACCAGACAAGCCGCCTCGCTGTCGTGCACACACGCGCGCGGTCACACTCACGTGTGACAGTTGGCACACCACACGGGTAAAGACCTATTCAAATAGTTTGTGATACGGTTCACGAGACCCGGCGACAGTGCCGAAAGACCGTAGTGCGACGGTTCTTCGGCCCCGAGACCCACCTCGGACCGGGCTTACGCTCGTCCATGACGACACCATCGCCCCCTCCAGCAAGCGGAGACACCGCCATGCCGTCCAACGACGCACGCACCCTGCTGCACACCGCCGTACCCACCGCGGCCGTCGGCGCACTCGCCACGGTCATCAGCGGTGTCGTCGCCGGTGGCAAGGGCGCGCTCGGCGCCGTCGTCGGCACCGCGGTCGTGATCCTCTTCATGGGCATCGGGCTGGTGGTTCTGCAGCGGACGGCGAAGAAGCTTCCGCAGCTGTTCCAGGCCATGGGGCTGATGCTCTACGTGGCCCAGCTGCTGGTGCTCTTCATCTTCCTGGCCTTGCTGAAGGACACCTCGGCGTTCGACTTCAAGGCCTTCGCCTTCACGCTGCTCGCCACCACCATCGTGTGGGTCGCCGCCCAGGCCCGGGCCTACATGAAGGCCAAGATCATGTATGTCGACCCCGAGAACACGGGGCCGAAGTCGTGAAGGGTAGGGCCGGGATAAAGGCGCGTTCGGCTTCCTGCTATCGTCCGGTGCCAACTGCGGCACTGCGGGCGCGGGCATCCGAAGCGGCGCCTGTCCCAGCGCGAGGCTCGATGCCGAACCGCCGCCCCCTTATCCGTAAGACCAGTCCAGTGCCGACCCGCGGCTGCGTGCCGCGCCGACACAACGAGGTTGCCGTACCTATGCGCCACGCTGAAGGAGCCCGCGGTGAGTGCTGACCAGACGCTTGCCTTCGACCCGGATTGCCACATCTTCACCGGATGTGGCTTCCCGGCGCCGGGCCTGCACACGTTCATGTACGAGCCCATCTTCACCGTGGGCAGCTTCGAGTTCACCAAGCCGATGCTGCTCGCCATCCTGGGTTCGATCGTGGTCGTCGGCTTCTTCTGGGCCGCCTTCAACAAGCCCAAGCTGATCCCCGGCAAGATGCAGATGGTCGGTGAGGCCGGCTACGACTTCGTGCGCCGCGGCATCGTCTACGAGATCATCGGCAAGAAGGACGGCGAGAAGTACGTCCCGCTGATGGTGTCGCTGTTCTTCTTCGTCTGGATCATGAACCTGTGGTCGATCATCCCGGTCGCCCAGTTCCCGGTCACCTCGCTGATCGCCTTCCCGGCGGCCCTCGCGCTGATCGTCTACGTGCTCTGGATCTCGCTGACCTTCAAGAAGCACGGCTTCGCCGGCGGCTGGAAGAACATCGTCGGCTACGACAAGTCGCTCGGCCCGATCCTTCCCCTGGTCGTCGTCCTCGAGTTCTTCTCGAACCTGCTCATCCGGCCCTTCACGCACGCGGTCCGACTGTTCGCGAACATGTTCGCCGGTCACCTGCTCATCGTGATGTTCTCGCTGGCCACCTGGTACCTCATGAACGGCCTGGGCTTCGTCTACGCCGGCGCCTCGTTCGTGATGGTCCTCGTCATGACCGCCTTCGAGCTCTTCATCCAGGCCGTCCAGGCGTACGTCTTCGTCCTCCTGGCCTGCAGCTACGTCCAGGGCGCGCTCTCCGAGCACCACTGAGCCGGCCCGGCAGCAGCACACTCTCCCCCTACCAACAGTCGTCCGGTGGCCAACCCCCACCGGGTCCTTGAAAGAGAAGGAAGAACCGGCATGTCCGCTCTCGAGACTCTCGCCGCCGTCAACGGAAACGTCGCCTCCATCGGCTACGGCCTCGCGGCCATCGGCCCCGGCGTCGGCGTCGGCATCATCTTCGGTAACGGCACCCAGGCCCTCGCCCGTCAGCCCGAGGCGGCCGGCCTGATCCGTACCAACCAGATCATGGGTTTCGCCTTCTGTGAGGCGCTCGCCCTCATCGGCATCGTCATGGGCTTCGTCTACAAGTAAATCGCTCTGACAGCCCAACCTTTTTACGGAAGGCACTGATGTGAACGCTCTGCTTCTTGCGGAAGCGGCGGAGGAGCAGCCTCCGCTCATCCCGCATCTCGACGAGCTCGTCATCGGCCTGATCGCCTTCGTCATCGTCTTCGGCTTCCTCGCCAAGAAGCTCCTCCCGAACATCAACAAGGTTCTGGACGAGCGCCGTGAGGCCATCGAGGGTGGCATCGAGAAGGCCGAGTCGGCCCAGATCGAGGCTCAGAGTGTGCTGGAGCAGTACAAGGCTCAGCTCGCCGAGGCCCGCCACGAAGCCGCACGTCTCCGCCAGGAGGCGACGGAGCAGGGCACCGCGATCATCCAGGAGATGAAGGCGGAAGGCCAGCGCCAGCGCGAGGAGATCGTCGCGGCCGGTCACGCCCAGATCGAGGCCGACCGCAAGGCCGCGTCCGCCGCGCTGCGTCAGGACGTGGGCAAGCTCGCCACCGACCTGGCCGCGAAGCTGGTCGGCGAGGCCCTCGAGGACCACGCCCGCCAGAGCCGCACCATCGACCGCTTCCTCGACGAGCTCGAGGAGAAGGCCGAGGCCGTCCGATGAACGGAGCGAGCCGCGAGGCACTGGGTGCCGCACGCGAGGCCCTCGACGCGCTGACCGACAACACGTCGGCGGACGCCGGCAAGCTCGCGGGCGAGCTGGCCGCGGTCACCGCCCTCCTCCACCGCGAGGTGTCGCTGCGTCGGGTCCTGACCGACCCGGCGCAGTCGGGCGAGGCCAAGGCCGAGCTCGCGCAGCGACTCCTGACCGGTCAGGTGGGCGGCGAGACCGTCGACCTGGTCTCCGGAATGGTGCGCTCCCGCTGGTCGCAGTCGCGCGACCTGGTCGACGCGGTCGAGGAGCTGGCGAACACCGCCGACCTCACCGCGGCCCAGAAGGCGGGCGCCCTCGACGACGTCGAGGACGAGCTGTTCCGCTTCGGCCGGATCGTCTCCTCCAGCACCGAGCTCCGCTCGGCGCTGACGGACAAGACCGCGAAGGCCACGGCCAAGGGCGAGCTGCTCGGCAGCCTGCTCGGCGGCAAGGCCAACCCGGTCACCGAGCGGCTGGTCGTCCGTCTGGTGACCCAGCCGCGGGGACGTAGCCTGGAAGCGGGACTCGAGTCCCTGTCCAAGCTCGCCGCGGCGCGCCGGGACCGGATGGTCGCGGTCGTCACCTCGGCGGTGCCGCTGAGCGACCAGCAGAAGCAGCGCCTCGGTGCCGTTCTGGCCAAGCTGTACGGCCGCCAGATGCACCTGAACCTGGACGTGGACCCCACGGTCCTCGGCGGGATCACGGTGCGGGTCGGTGACGAGGTCATCGACGGCACCATCGCGGAGCGCCTCGACGAGGCGACCCGCCGCCTGGCCGGCTGACCTCGGCCACAACTCAACAAGCATGACCAGCGGCCCGGTTGGGCCGTGCAGAGATTGCAGAAGATTCCTGGGGGTCGCCCCCAGACCCCCTAAGAAACTTCGGGCCCAACAAGGAGAGCAGGGAACCCAGATGGCGGAGCTCACGATCCGGCCGGAGGAGATCCGGGACGCGCTGGAGAACTTCGTCCAGTCGTACCAGCCGGACGCGGCCTCGCGCGAGGAGGTCGGCACGGTCAGCCTGGCCGGCGACGGTATCGCGAAGGTCGAGGGTCTTCCCTCGGCCATGGCGAACGAGCTGCTGAAGTTCGAGGACGGCACCCTCGGTCTCGCCCTCAACCTCGAGGAGCGCGAGATCGGTGCGATCGTCCTCGGCGAGTTCAGCGGCATCGAGGAGGGGCAGTCGGTGCAGCGCACCGGCGAGGTCCTCTCCGTCGGTGTCGGTGAGGGCTACCTGGGTCGCGTCGTCGACCCGCTCGGTAACCCGATCGACGGTCTCGGCGAGATCGCGACCGAGGGCCGCCGCGCCCTCGAGCTGCAGGCCCCCGGCGTCATGCAGCGCAAGTCGGTCCACGAGCCGATGGAGACCGGCTACAAGGCTGTCGACGCCATGACCCCGGTCGGCCGTGGTCAGCGTCAGCTGATCATCGGTGACCGTCAGACCGGCAAGACGGCGCTGTGCATCGACACGATCATCAACCAGCGCGACAACTGGCGCTCGGGCGACGTGAACAAGCAGGTCCGCTGCATCTACGTCGCCGTCGGCCAGAAGGGCTCCACCATCGCCGCGGTCCGCGGTGCCCTGGAGGAGGCCGGTGCGCTCGAGTACACGACGATCGTCGCCGCCCCGGCGTCCGACCCGGCCGGCTTCAAGTACCTGGCGCCGTACACCGGTTCGGCCATCGGTCAGCACTGGATGTACCAGGGCAAGCACGTCCTGATCGTCTTCGACGACCTGTCGAAGCAGGCCGACGCCTACCGCGCCGTGTCGCTGCTGCTGCGCCGCCCGCCGGGCCGCGAGGCCTACCCGGGTGACGTCTTCTACCTGCACTCCCGTCTGCTGGAGCGCTGCGCGAAGCTGTCCGACGAGCTGGGCGCCGGCTCGATGACCGGTCTGCCGATCGTCGAGACCAAGGCCAACGACGTCTCGGCGTTCATCCCGACCAACGTCATCTCCATCACCGACGGCCAGTGCTTCCTGGAGTCCGACCTGTTCAACGCCGGCCAGCGTCCGGCCCTGAACGTCGGTATCTCGGTCTCGCGTGTCGGTGGCTCCGCCCAGCACAAGGCGATGAAGCAGATCTCCGGCCGCCTTCGCGTGGACCTGGCCCAGTTCCGTGAGCTGGAGGCGTTCGCCGCCTTCGGTTCCGACCTGGACGCCGCCTCCAAGGCGCAGCTGGAGCGCGGTCAGCGCATGGTCGAGCTGCTCAAGCAGGCTCAGTACCAGCCGATGCCGACCGAGAACCAGGTCGTCTCCATCTGGGCCGGTACCACCGGCAAGATGGACGACGTCCCGGTGGCCGACATCCGCCGCTTCGAGGCCGAGCTCCTGGCGTACCTGCGCCAGAACCACTCGGGCCTCATGACCTCCATCCGTGAGGGCGGCAAGATGTCGGACGACACGCTGCAGTCCGTCGCCGACGCGATCGCGGAGTTCAAGAAGCAGTTCGAGACCTCTGACGGCAAGCTGCTCGGCGAGGACGCCTCCGCCGTCAACGTCTCGAAGTGACGACGGAAGGGACCTGACTCATGGGAGCGCAGCTCCGGGTCTACAAGCGTCGCATCAAATCCGTCACCGCGACGAAGAAGATCACCAAGGCGATGGAGATGATCGCCGCCTCGCGCGTCGTCAAGGCGCAGCGCAAGGTGCAGGCGTCGACTCCGTACGCGACCGAGCTCACCCGCGCGGTGACCGCGGTGGCCACGGGCGCCAACGACAAGCACCCGCTGACCACCGAGGCGGAGAACCCGACCCGCGCCGCGGTCCTGCTCCTCACGAGCGACCGCGGTCTGGCCGGCGCCTTCAACTCCAACGCCATCAAGGCGGCGGAGCAGCTCATCAAGAAGCTGGAGGGCGAGGGCAAGGCGGTCGACATCTACGTCGTCGGTCGTCGTGGCGTCGCGCACTTCAACTTCCGTGAGCGCAAGCTGGCCGACTCGTGGACCGGCTTCACGGACGAGCCGACGTACGCGGACGCCAAGAAGATCGGCGAGCCGCTGATCGAGGCGATCGAGAAGGACACGGCGGAGGGCGGCGTGGACGAGCTCCACATCGTCTACACCGAGTTCGTCTCGATGATGACGCAGACGGCGGTCGAGGCCCGACTGCTGCCCCTCAGCCTCGACGAGGTGGCGAAGGAGGCGGGCGAGCAGGACACGCTCCGTCCGCTGTACGACTTCGAGCCGTCGGCGGAGGACGTCCTCGACGCCCTCCTGCCGCGCTACGTCGAGAGCCGGATCTACAACGCGCTGCTTCAGTCCTCGGCCTCGAAGCACGCCGCCACGCGGCGCGCGATGAAGTCGGCGACCGACAACGCGGGTGAGCTGATCACCAACCTCACCCGACTTGCCAACGCGGCCCGCCAGGCCGACATCACCCAGGAAATCAGCGAGATCGTCGGTGGCACCGCAGCCCTGGCCGACGCGACCGCGGGGAGTGACAAGTAATGACGACCACTGTTGAGACGGCCGCCGCCACGGGCCGCGTCGCCCGGGTCATCGGCCCGGTCGTCGACGTGGAGTTCCCCGTCGACGCGATGCCGGAGATCTACAACGCGCTGAACGTCCAGGTGCCGGACCCGTCCGGTGAGGGCACCAAGACGCTGACCCTCGAGGTCGCGCAGCACCTCGGTGACGGCCTGGTCCGCACCATCTCCATGCAGCCCACCGACGGTCTGGTCCGCCAGGCCCCGGTGACCGACACGGGCTCCGCCATCACGGTCCCCGTCGGTGACGTCACCAAGGGCAAGGTGTTCAACACCCTGGGCGAGGTCCTCAACGAGGACCCGGCCACCGTCGCGGGCGCCGACCGCTGGGCGATCCACCGCAAGGCCCCGGCCTTCGACCAGCTCGAGTCCAAGACCGAGATGTTCGAGACCGGCCTGAAGGTCGTCGACCTCCTCACCCCGTACGTCAAGGGTGGAAAGATCGGTCTGTTCGGTGGTGCCGGTGTCGGCAAGACCGTTCTGATCCAGGAAATGATCATGCGTGTGGCGAAGCTGCACGAGGGTGTGTCGGTCTTCGCGGGCGTCGGTGAGCGCACCCGTGAGGGCAACGACCTCATGGTCGAGATGGAGGAGGCCGGCGTTCTCGACAAGACCGCGCTGGTCTTCGGCCAGATGGACGAGCCCCCGGGCACCCGTCTGCGCGTGGCCCTCGCCGGTCTGACCATGGCGGAGTACTTCCGCGATGTGCAGAAGCAGGACGTGCTGTTCTTCATCGACAACATCTTCCGCTTCACCCAGGCCGGTTCCGAGGTGTCGACCCTGCTCGGCCGCATGCCCTCCGCGGTGGGCTACCAGCCGAACCTGGCCGACGAGATGGGTCTCCTCCAGGAGCGCATCACCTCGACCCGTGGTCACTCGATCACCTCGATGCAGGCGATCTACGTCCCCGCCGACGACCTCACCGACCCGGCGCCGGCGACCACCTTCGCCCACCTCGACGCGACGACGGTTCTCTCCCGTCCGATCTCCGAGAAGGGCATCTACCCGGCCGTGGACCCGCTGGACTCCACGTCCCGGATCCTGGACCCGCGCTACATCGCGCAGGACCACTACGACGCCGCCATGCGCGTCAAGGGCATCCTGCAGAAGTACAAGGACCTCCAGGACATCATCGCGATCCTCGGTATCGACGAGCTGAGCGAGGAGGACAAGCTCGTTGTCCACCGCGCCCGCCGTGTCGAGCGCTTCCTGTCCCAGAACACCCACGCGGCGAAGCAGTTCACCGGTGTGGACGGTTCGGACGTTCCGCTCGACGAGTCGATCGCCGCGTTCAACGCGATCTGCGACGGTGAGTTCGACCACTTCCCGGAGCAGGCCTTCTTCATGTGTGGTGGTCTCGAGGACCTCAAGAAGAACGCCAAGGAGCTCGGCGTCTCCTGAGCCTCGTGCTCGCCTGAGGGGGGCGGGATCGGTCCCGCCCCCCTCGCCACGCCCCCTAGAATTGATCCCAACACCCGGCAGCACCGCCGGGTGGTGACCCGAGGAGCCAACCTTGGCTGCTGAGCTGCACGTCGAGCTGGTCGCCGCGGACCGGAGTGTCTGGTCCGGCGAGGCCACCCTGGTCATCGCGCGTACCACCTCCGGCGACATCGGCGTCATGCCCGGTCACCAGCCGCTGCTCGGTGTGCTGGAGTCGGGCCCGGTGACCATCCGTACGAGCGAGGGCGGCACTGTCGTCGCCGCCGTCCACGGCGGTTTCCTCTCGTTCGCCGACGACAAGCTTTCTCTGCTCGCGGAGATCGCCGAGCTGGCGGACGAGATCGACGCCCGGCGCGCCGAGCGCGCGCTGGAGCGCGCGAAGTCGGACGAGGACGCCGCCGCCGAGCGGCGCGCCGAGGTCCGGCTGCGCGCGGTAGCGGTCCGCTAGCGGTCCGCGCCGAGAGCCACACCCTCAGCCGCGGCACGGTTGGAATTTTCCAGACCGTGTCGCGGCTGAGGCGATGCATATGCAGGTTGTGTTCGGTCAGGCCGGGTCCACCGGCCACGGGAAGCGGCGAGGAGGTCGGTGAAGATGTTCCTCGCGCTGCTCGTGTGCGGCCTGGTCGTCGCACTGGTGGTGATCGGGCTCTTCGTCTTCGGCTTGCGCCGCAGACTGATCCAGCGGGCCGGCGGCACCTTCGACTGTTCCCTGCGCTGGAACGTGCCCGAGACGCCGGACTCCACCGGCAAGGGCTGGGTGTACGGCGTCGCCCGCTACAGCGGTGACGAGATCGCCTGGTTCCGTGTCTTCTCGTACGCGCCCCGCCCGCGCCGCGTCCTGGAGCGCTCGGCCATCGAGGTCCTGGAGCGCCGGATGCCGGAGGGCGAGGAGGAGCTCGCGCTGCTGTCCGACTCCGTGATCCAGCGCTGTCGGGTCCGCGGGACCCGCCTGGAGCTGGCGATGAGCGAGGACGCGCTCACCGGCTTCCTGGCCTGGCTGGAGGCGGCACCGCCCGGCCAGAGGGTGAATGTGGCCTGAGGGTCTGCCCGCGTGAAGTCCTGAGGGCCTGCATACGTAAGTGAAGCGGGGACGGCGTGCTGCGCCGTCCCCGCTTCGGCGTAAGGGCTAGCTCAGCCCGCTGTTGATGGCGCCGACGAGCTCGCCGCCCGTCGTGTCGCCGCTGAACTCCCAGAAGAAGGCTCCGCCCAGGCCCTGGCCCTTGGCCCAGCTCATCTTCGAGGTGACGGTGGCGGGAGTGTCGTAGCTCCACCAGTTGGTGCCGCAGTGGGCGTAGGCGGTGCCGGCGACGGTGCCGTTGGCCGGGCAGGAGTTCTTGAGGACCTTGTAGTCCTCGATGCCCTGCTCGTACGTCCCGGCGGCCGGTCCGGTGGCGGTGCCGCCGGGCGCGGACTGGGTGACGCCGGTCCAGCCGCGGCCGTAGAAGCCGATGCCGAGCAGCAGCTTGGCGGCCGGCACCCCCTTGGCCTTGAACTTGGCGATCGCCTCGGCTGAGTTGAAGCCCTGCTGCGGGATGCCGGCGTACGAGGTCAGCGGCGAGTGCGGGGCCGTCGGACCCTTGGCGTCCCAGGCGCCGAAGAAGTCGTACGTCATCACGTTGAACCAGTTCATGTACGGCGCGGCGCCCGCGTAGTCGGTGGCGTCGATCTTGCCGCCGGAGGAGGCGTCGGCCGTGACGGCCGCGGTGACGATGCCGTTCGCGCCGAACTTGGCCCGCATGGCCTGCATCATGTTCTTGAAGGCGTTCGGGCCGCTGGTGTCACAGGACAGGCCGCACGCGTTCGGGTACTCCCAGTCCAGGTCGATGCCGTCGAAGACGTCGGCCCAGCGCGGGTCCTCCACCAGGTCGTAGCAGGACTGGGCGAAGGCGGTCGGGTTCTGCACGGCCTGGCCGAAGCCGCCGGACCAGGTCCAGCCGCCGAAGGACCAGATGACCTTGATGTTCGGGTAGGCCTTCTTCAGCTTGCGCAGCTGGTTGAAGTTGCCGCGCAGCGGCTGGTCCCAGGTGTCGGCGACGCCGTCGACGGACTGGTCGGCGGTGTAGGCCTTGTCGTAGTCGGCGTAGGCGTCGCCGATGGTGCACTTGCCGCCGGTGACGTTGCCGAAGGCGTAGTTGATGTGGGTGATCTTCGCGGCCGAGCCCGAGGTCACGATGTTCTTGACGTGGTAGTTGCGGCCGTAGACGCCCCAGTTGGTGAAGTAGCCCATCTTCACCGTGCTGCCGGGCTGCGGGTTGCCTCCGCCACCGCCGGTGGTGCGGACCGAGACGGCGCCGCTGGCGGGCCCGGTCTGGTCGGCGGTGTCGCGGGCGACGACCGTGTAGGTGTAGTCGGTGCCGGCGGTCAGCCCGGTGTTGGTGTACGTCAGGCCGCTGACCGTGGCGACGGTGGCGCCGTCCCGCTTGACGTCGTAGTTCTTGACGCCCTTGTCGTCGGTGGCGGCCGTCCAGGTGAGCTTCACCGAGGTGTCGGTGACGGCCGAGGCGACCGGGGTGCCGGGCGCGGACGGCGGGTTGTCGCCGGGCGGCTGGGTGGTGCCGTCGCAGGAGCCGCCGTTGACCAGACAGCCGGAGGGCGCGCCCGCACCGGTGCCGTTGAAGCCGAAGGAGATGCTGGCGCCGGGTGCGAGGGTGCCGTTCCAGCCGACGTTCTTGGCGGTCCAGTGGTTGCCGGAGTGGGTGACGGTGGCGTCCCAGGCGGAGGTGACCGCGGTGCCGGAGGGATAGTCCCACTCGACGGTCCAGGAGGACAGCGAGGTGGTGCCGGTGTTCTTCACCGTCCACTTGCCCTCGAAGCCGGTGCCCCAGTCGGAGACCTTGGTGTACGTGGCGGTGGCGGAGGTCGCGGCCTCGGCGGGTGCGGCGAGGCCGACCATGGCGGCGAGCGGCAGGACGAGCGCGGTCAGACCGGCGGCGGCCCGCCGTCTGAACCGCGTGGTGCGCGTCGGTGCTTGAGTGCTCAACGGTGCTCCTCAAGTAGCGGACGTTCGGGGTGGGGGTGGTCCGTGAGTTGCGCGCGCCCCGTGAGCGTAGGAAGGTCTGTACCAATCGTCAAGAGGTCCAGACCAACGTCGGTTCCGCTTCGCCCGATCCCGCCGTCACACACCCAACTCCCGCGCCAGCACCGCCGCTTGCACCCGCGACCGAAGCTCCAGCTTGCCCAGCACCTTCGACACATGGGTCTTCACGGTTGCCTCCGCCATCTCCAGCCGCACCGCGATCTCCGCGTTCGACAGCCCCGCGCCCAGCGCCGACAGCACCTCCCGCTCCCGCGGCGTCAGCGCCCCCAGCGCCGGCGACACCGGAAGCACCGGCCGGCTCGGCGCCGCGAACTCGGCGATCAGCCGCCGGGTCACCGCCGGCGCGATCAGGCCCTCGCCGCGCGCCACCGTCCGCACCGCCTCGATCAGGTCCTTCGCGTCCGTGTTCTTCAGCAGGAAGCCCGCCGCGCCCGCCCGCAGCGCCCCGAACACGTACTCGTCCAGGTCGAAGGTGGTCAGCACGAGCACGTCCGCCAGCCGCTCACCCACCACCTGCCGGGTCGCCGACACCCCGTCCAGCTTCGGCATCTGCACGTCCATCAGGACCAGGTCCGGGCGCAGCTCGCGGGCCAGCTCGACCGCGCGCTCGCCGTCCGCCGCCTCGCCCACCACCTCGATGTCGGGCGCGCTGCCCAGGATCAGCACGAGCCCGGCCCGTACCGCGCTCTGGTCCTCGGCGACCACGATCCGGATCGTCATGCCTCCGGTGTCCTCTCCTCGGCGGGCAGCACGGCCCGCACCTGCCAGGTCTTCGTCCCGTCGCCGTCCGCCACCGGCCCCGCCTCGAACGCGCCGCCGAGCAGCGCCACCCGCTCCCGCATGCCGACGAGACCGGCGCCCGAGCCCGGCGCGCGCGGCCCGGGCCGCTCCCCGTACGGGCTGGTCACCCGCACGGTCAGGGCCCGCTCGTCGCGGCCGAGGAACACGGTGACCGTACCGGCCGAGGCGTGCTTGAGCGCGTTCGTCAGCGACTCCTGCACGATCCGGTACGCGGCGAGCTCGACCGGCGCCGGCAGCGGCTCGCCACCGTCGGCGCGGGTGTCGTCGAGCGTGACCGTGAGCCCGCTGGACGCGCCGTTGGTGCCGGCCTGCGCGACGAGCGCGGCCAGGCCCGACAGCCGGGGCGCGGCGGCCGGCTCGGCGTCCCCGCCGCTGTCGCGGAGCAGACCGATCAGCCGGCGCATCTCGGCCAGACCCGCCACGCTGTTCTCGCGGATCACGGTGAGCGCCTGCCGCGTGGTGGCCGGCTCGTCGAGCGAGAGCGCGGCCGTGGAGTGGATCGCGATCGCGGAGAGGTGATTGGCGACCATGTCGTGCAGCTCGCGCGCCATCCGGGCGCGCTCCGCGCCCACCGCCTGCGCGCGGTCCATCTCGGCGAGCAGCGCGGTCTGCTCGGCCCGCAGCCGGGCGGAGTCGGCGGCCTCCCGGTGGTTGCGCACGATCGCGCCGGTGAGGGCCGGGAGGAAGGAGAGCATGCCCGACAGCACGCCCACGAGCAGCGCGACCGCGTTCTGCCACCAGATCAGCAGCACCACCGTGATCGCCACGGTGATCAGACCGGTGGTGTACGGGATGCGCCGGGCGGAGGCGGGCGTGCCGTACACCACCGCCGCGTAGACCACGTCCGTGAACATCAGGACGGTGGCGAGATTGCCGTGGGTGAACTGGTCCGCGGCGATGGCCACGGTGCCGACGATCAGCGCGGTGCGCGGCGCCGTGCGCCGTACCGCCTCCATGGCCGCCATCACCGCCAGCGGGATCAGCGTGGCCCAGCGCTGCTCGACGACCCGGTCGCCGGTGACGTAGAGACCGAAGGACCACATGATCAGGCCGCCGGCCAGGCCGATGAAGGCGATCAGCAGGTCGTGGCGGTGAGGGCGGGGGAGACGCACGTCCTCATCCAACACGCTGCCCGGGGCTCTGACGTCCTCGCCGGGGCCGAGCCGTGACTCCGTCGAAGGATGTAGACGCGGTTCCTCACCGCCGACGACGAAACCGGCCCGCGCCGACGGGAGCCTGGAGGCGTACGGAAGGAGAGAGCCGTGATCGTCACGCTGATCGTGATCTGCGAGGTCGGCTTCTGGGTGCTGCTGGCCGCCGGACTCGCCGCCCGCTACCTGCTGAGGATGCCGCGCCTGGGCATCGCGCTGCTGCTCGCGGAGCCGCTCCTGGAAGTCGTGCTCCTGGTCGTCACCGCGATCGACCTCAGGAACGGTGCCGAGCCGAACTGGCGGCACGGGCTGGCCGCGCTCTACATCGGCTACACCGTCGGCCACGGCCATCGCACGGTGAAGTGGCTCGACGGCCACGCCGCCCACCGGCTGGCCGGCGGCCCGCCGCCCGTGAAGCCGCCGCGCTACGGGACGGCCCGGGCGCGTCACGAGGGCCGGGTGTGGCTCGGCTCGCTGGTCGGCGGCGCCGTCGCGACCGTCCTGCTCCTGGGCGCCACGGGGTACGTCGGCGACGCCGGCGACACGTCGTCGCTGAAGATGTGGATGTACGGCGCCTGGCGGGCGGTGGGCATCCACGGCCTGATCGCGCTGACGTACGTGATCTGGCCGAAGAAGGCCCCCGCCGACAGGCCGCCCCAGGAGGAGCCGCCGCTGGAGAAGGAGACCTCAGCGGTCTCCGCCCGGGACCCACAGCACGTCCCCGACCTCCTTGTTGGCCGTCCGCGCAAGGATGAAGAGCAGGTCTGACAGCCGGTTGAGGTAGGTGGCGGTCAGCGGGTTCATCGTCTCGCCGTGCACCTCCATCGCCGCCCAGGTGGAGCGCTCCGCGCGCCGGACCACCGTGCACGCCTGGTGCAGCAGCGCCGCACCGGGCGTGCCGCCGGGCAGGATGAAGGAGCGCAGCTTGTCGAGGCGCTCCAGGAAGCGGTCGCAGTCCGCCTCCAGCTTGTCGACGTAGGACTGCTCGACCCGCAGCGGCGGGTACTTCGGGTCCTCGACCACGGGGGTGGACAGGTCCGCGCCGACGTCGAACAGGTCGTTCTGGACGCGGACGAGGACCTTCACGACCTCCTCGTCGAGCTGCCCGAGCGCGACGGCCGTGCCGATGACGGCGTTGGCCTCGTTGGCGTCGGCGTACGCCGAGATCCGCAGATCGGTCTTGGCGGTCCGGCTCATGTCGCCGAGGGCGGTGGTGCCCTGGTCGCCGGTGCGGGTGTAGATGCGCGTCAGATTGACCATGGCTCCAGCGTAGTTACGCCTCGGCCCGGCGGAACGTCCGTGTGCCGACCGTCACGGCGAGCACGGTGAGCGCGAGGGCGACGAGGACGCCGTACAGCATCGTCGAGGTCCCGTAGCGGCCGGTGTACGCGTCCCGTACCGCGTCCACCAGGTAGCGGAACGGCATGAGGTGCGAGAGCACGTCGAGCCAGCCCGGCGCGAGCGCCATCGGCAGCATCAGGCCGGACAGCAGCATCGACGGCATCGCGAGCGTGTTGACCGCCGGGCCGAACTCCTGCGGGCTGGGCAGCTTGAGCGCGAGCACGTAGGACAGCGAGGCCAGCGAGAAGGTCAGCAGCGCGACGAAGCCGAAGCCGATCAGGATGCCGGCGAGCGGGGCGCGCAGGCCCATGAGCAGGGCGGCGAGGACGAGCAGGACGGCCTGGAAGAGGAAGAGCGCGGCGTCCCTGAGGCTCCGGCCGAGCAGCAGCGCGAGCCGGCTGACCGGTGTGACGCGCAGGCGTTCGAGGACGCCCCAGTTCTTCTCCATGATGACGGCGAAGCCGGCGAAGGAGGCTCCGAACAGGCCGAGCTGGAGCAGCAGTCCGGGGACGAGGACCTGCCAGGAGTCGCCCGCGCGGCCGAGCGGGAGGCCGGTGAGGAGCGGGCCGAAGAAGAACAGGTAGAGCAGCGGCATCAGGGTGCCGAAGAAGATCTGGAAGGGCGAGCGGAGGGTCTGTCGGGCGTAGCGCCCGAAGAGGACGGCGGTGTCGTGCCACAGCATGGCGGGGCTCCTTGGCGTCGTCTAGACGGCGACGGGTGTCTGGTCGGCGGGGGCCGGGCCGCGCCCGGTGACGGCGAGGAAGGCGTCCTGCAGCGTGTCCGCGCCGTGCGCGGCCCTGAGCGCGGCCGGGCTGCCCTCGGCGGCGACGACGCCGTGGTCGATCACCACCAGCCGGTCGGCGAGCGCGTCCGCCTCGTCGAGGTAGTGGGTGGTGAGGACGACGGTGGTGCCGTGCTCGTCGCGCAGCCGCCGGACGAGCGCCCACAGCGCGGTGCGGCTGCCCGGGTCGAGGCCGGTGGTCGGCTCGTCGAGGAAGAGCAGCTCGGGACGGTGGGTGAGACCGAGGGCGATGTCGAGCCTGCGCCGCTGGCCGCCGGAGAGCGCGGTGGTGCCGCGGTCGAGGAGCTCGGTGAGGTCGAGGTCGCGGGCGACCTCGGCGGCGCGGTCGGCGGCCTCGGCGCGGCCGAGCCCGTGCAGCCGGCCCTGGAGGAGGAGTTCGGAGCGGACGGTCTCCTGCGGGTCGACGCCGCCGGACTGGGCGACGTACCCGATCTTGCGCCGTACGCCGACGGGATCGCGCAGCAGGTCGTGGCCGGCCACGGTGGCGGCTCCGCCGGTGGGCGCGAGCAGGGTGCTGAGCATGCGCAGGGTGGTGGTCTTGCCGGCGCCGTTGGGGCCGAGGAAGCCGAGGATCTCGCCGGGCCGGACGGTGAGGTCGATGCCGCGGACCGCCGTCACCTCGCCCCGCTTGGTCCGGAAGGTCCGGGACAGGCCGGAGGTGCTGATGATTGCCATGGCGACTACAAAAACAGAGTCACTGAAATTTTGCAACGCCACCAAAATTCCAGGCGTCCTAGAATCAGGGCATGGCTGAAGGGCTCAGGGAGCGCAAGAAGCGCCAGACGAAGCAGCGGATCTCGGACATCGCGACCGGGCTCTTCCTCGAACGCGGCTTCGCGGCCGTGACGGTGGCGGAGATCGCGGAGGCCGCCGACGTCTCCGTCAACACCGTCTACAACTACTTCCCGGCCAAGGAGGACCTGTTCCTCGACCGGATGGAGGGCATCACCCACCGCCTCGCCCGGATGATCCGCGGCCGCGACCCGGGCGAGTCCGCCGCCCGGGCCGTGCTCCGCGAGATCCGCGGCCATGTGGCCGCCGTCTCGCCCGCGTACGGCCTGATGGACGGCTACGCCGACTTCATGCGGGTGATCGACGAGGCGCCCACCCTCCAGGCCCGGCTGCTCGCCCTCCAGCAGGAGGTCCGCCGGACCACCGTCGCCGCCCTGCGCGAAGAGGTGGGCGCCGGGCCCGACGACCCGATGCCGCTGCTCGTCGGCGGCCAGATCGCCTGGATCCAGGGCGCCGTCGTCGAGTTCATCAGCGGCGAGATGACCGCCGGACGCAAGGCCGGCGAGGTCTCCCGCGAAGCCCTCGGGCTGCTCGACGAGATCGAGGACCTGCTCGGCGAGGCGGTCCTCGACTACGCCGTCCGCGCCGGCTGAGCCGTCCGGGCTCCCGCCGCCCGCCCGGCCGCCGCCGCGCCGGGAGCTGTCGCGAGTGTGACGTCCGTCAAACGGGGCGTGACGCGCGTTACTTCACGGTCACATGGCGCCCCGCGCCCGCTAATCTCCGCCGAAGAGCCAGAAATGAACAGTCGTTGAGGGCATTGAGGGGTGGAAGACGTGGCCAGGAAGCTCGCCGTCATCGGGGCCGGACTCATGGGGTCCGGCATCGCGCAGGTCTCGGCCCAGGCAGGCTGGGACGTCGTCCTGCGTGACGTCACCGACGCCGCGCTGACCCGGGGCACCGACGCCGTCAAGACCTCCTACGAGCGGTTCGTCGCCAAGGGCAAGATGGACGCGGCCGACGCCGAGTCCGCCCTCGGCCGGATCACCGCCACCACCGACCTCGACGCGGTCGCCGACGCCGACGTCGTGGTCGAGGCCGTCTTCGAGAAGCTCGAGGTCAAGCACGAGATCTTCCGCTCTCTCGACAAGATCGCCAAGGACGGCGCCGTCCTCGCCTCCAACACCTCCGCCATCCCGATCACCAAGATCGCCGCGGTGACCGGGCGCCCGGAGTCCGTCGTCGGCGTCCACTTCTTCTCGCCGGTCCCGATGATGCAGCTCGTCGAACTCGTCCGCGGCTACAAGACCAGCGACGAAACCCTCGCCACCGCCCGCGAGTTCGCCGAGTCCGTCGGCAAGACCTGCATCGTCGTCAACCGCGACGTGGCCGGCTTCGTCACCACCCGCCTCATCTCCGCGCTGGTCGTCGAGGCCGCCAAGCTGTACGAGTCGGGCGTGGCCACCGCCGAGGACATCGACATCGCCTGCAAGCTCGGCTTCGGGCACGCCATGGGCCCGCTCGCCACCGCCGACCTGACCGGCGTCGACATCCTCGTCAACGCCACGAGCAACATCTACACCGAGTCGCAGGACGAGAAGTTCGCGCCGCCGGAGCTGATGCGCCGGATGGTGGACGCGGGTGACATCGGCCGCAAGAGCGGGCAGGGCTTCTACACGTACTGACACACCGCGACGCACGACCGCGGCCACCGCGCCGCGTCCGCGCCGGGGTGGCGCGCACCGATTCCGCACAGGGGTCCGACCGCCCCGGCACCATCGCCCTCAGGGGTGAATTTCGATATCGGTTCGCTTACAAGGCGCAACGCTTCTGCTGATGCGGCAGTCAAGCGTTGCGTGGACGGGCACACGACGGAGCACACTCGGGGAGCGCATATGCACATCAGGGGCGACCACGTCGAGCTGGTCGTCGGGGGCCGCCTCGACGTGCGCAGCGCGGCGGACGCCCGAACGGTCCTGCACTCGGCCGTCGACGACGGAGTCGGCGATCTGGTGCTCGACCTGACCGGCCTCGACTCCTGGGACGCCACCGGACTCGGCGTCATCATGGGTGCCCACCGCCGCGCCGGCCGCTGCGGCCGCCGCCTGGTCCTGCGCGGAGTGCCGCCCCAGATGCAGCGTCTCCTCGTCGCCACCCGGCTGCACCGCATCCTCGCCATCGAGGGCGGCCTCGCCGCCGAGTCGCTGCCCCGCGTCTGACCGCCCGGCCGCGGCGACCGCTGCCGGAACGTCACGTCACAGCCGCGACACGCGGCTGTGAAGCCGCGGTGCGAACCAGGCGTCACACCCAATCCTCACGAGACCGTGACGTCTTGGTCTCCGCACCACCCCGGCTGTTCCCGGAATCCGCGCAACCGCATAGGGTCGGCTCGCCTGCACATCGCCCGCCGCTTGGGAGCTTGGACCATGGACCCGATCAACCGGGGACCGGAGGAGTACGGTCACGACACCGAGGGCGAGGACGCCCGCCCCGGACACGCCGTACCCGCGCCCGCGTCCACCGCCCCCGCCCGGGTACGCACCGCGCGCCTCGTCTCCGGCGGCCTGCTGCTCAACCTCAACCCCCTCGACGGCAGCGAGATCGAGGTCTGCCCGCCCGGCGAGCAGCCCGCGGCCCCGCGCCGCCGCACCCCGCAGGAACGCGCCGAGGCCGCCCGCGCCGCCCACCCGCCCGTACCGCCCGGCCCCGCGGCCCCCGCCCTCCCGCTGCTCGAACGGCAGGAGCAGCGCGACCAGCTCGTCCAGCACCTCACCCGAGGCCGCTCCGCCCGGCTCACCGGCCCCGCCGGCTCCGGCCGCAGCACCCTGCTCGACGCCGTCGCCGCCGACTGCGCCGACATCGCGCCCGACGGCGTCGTCCGGCTCAGCGGCCACCACCGCACGCCCACCGACCTGCTGTACGACCTCTTCCACGCCGTCCAGTACGCACCCGGCTTCCGGCCCGACCGCGAGGAACTGCTCCTCGAGGTCCGCCGCATCGGCGCCATCGTCCTCGTCGACGACCTCGAGTTCGGCGGCAGCGCCCTCGACGAACTGCTCGCCGCCACACCCGACTGCGCCTTCCTCTTCGCCGTCACACCCGACACGCCCGCCGCCTCGCCCGAGGCCGCCCTCGAAGAGGTCGCCCTCACCGGACTCGGCCGCGCCGCCGCCGTGGAACTCCTCGAGAAGGCCGTCGGCCGCACCCTCGGCGAGGACGAGGCCAACTGGGCCGGCGACCTCTGGTTCGAGTCCGAGGGACTGCCGCTGCGCTTCGTCCAGGCCGGCGCCCTGCTCCGGCAGCGCGACCGGCTCCGCGTCGGACCCGCCGAGTTCGACGCCTTCGGCGCCTTGGAGGAGGCCTTCGGCCCGTCCGGCGGCGCGCCCGGCGCCGCCCCGGCGACCCACGGCCACCCCGTCGACGACCCCGACGTCGAGCTGCGCGACATACCGCTGCCGAGCCTCGGCGAGGGCGCCGCACCCGCCGTCCTGCTCGCCTCCCGGCTCAGCCGCGCCGCCCAGGACACCCTGCGGTTCGCCGTCGCCCTCGGCGGCGAGGTGCCCCACCAGGCGCACCTGCCCGCCCTCGTCGGCGACACCCACGCCGACGCGGCCGTCGGCGAACTCATGTCCTGCGGACTGCTCTCCCCGGTCGGCGGCCGCTACCGGCTCGCCGCCGGCGTCCTCACCCAGCTGCTCGCCGCGGACTACGAGCCGGACCCGGCCGCCCGCGCCCACACCGCCGCCCAGCACTACGCCTGGTGGGCCGGTCACCCCTCCGTCTCCCCGGAACGCGCCACCGCCGAGGCCGACTCCCTGCTCGCCGCGCTCGCCGTGCTCGTGCCCGGCAGCGCGCCCGAACATCCCGCCGCCGCCGTGCAGCTCGCCCGCGCCGCCGCGCCCGCCTTCGCCGCCGGACTGCACTGGAGCGCCTGGGAACGGGCCCTGCGCGGCGGCCAGGAGGCCGCCCGGCTCGCCGGCGAGGTCGCCGAAGAGGCCTACTTCCACCACGAGTTGGGCGTCCTCGCGCTCTGCCGCGGCAGCCTCCAGCGGGCCCGCGCCGCCCTGGAGGCCTCCATCGCCCTGCGCGGCGCCCTCGCCGACAAGCGCGGCACCGTCGCCGGCCGCCGCGCCCTCGCGCTCGTCGCCGACCTCACCGGCCAGGCCGCTCCCGCCGAACCCGCACCGGACGCGCCGGCCGCGCCCGCGACCGCCGCGGCCACCGCGCCCACGGCGGCGATCCCTCCGGCGGCGCCCCGGCTCCCGGCGCTGCCGCGCCGCGAAGGACCCGCCTCGCCGCCCCGCGGCATCCCGGTGACCGCGCCGCTTCCGGCCAAGTCCGCCTTCCCGGACCTCGCCAAGCCCGCGCCGGCCGACGCCTTCCCGCCCGCCTTCCCGGACCTCGCCAAGCCGGTGCCCGCCGACGCCTTCCCGCCCGCCTTCCCGGCCGCCTTCGCGGACGAGACCCCGACGGTCGTCACCCCGCCGGCCCAGGGCTCCGGCGACGGCGCCGACCGGCGCGGCGGCGGTCTGCGCACCGGCATCCTCACCGGTGCCCGCCGCAACCTGGCCGCCGTCGGCGCGGGCGCGCTCCTCGTCGCCGTCCTCGGCACCGTCGTCACCCTCGGCGCCACCTCCGGCAACGGTGACGACCCGGGCACCGGCCGCGTCACCTCCGACAGCACCGCGAGCCAGGACGACACCTCGGACGGCAGCGGCGGCGAGACCGAGCCCACCGAGGAGGCCACCGGCCCCGCCGACGGCCCGTCGGCCCCGAGCCCCGGCGGCACGCCGTCCCCGGGCGCCACCGGCTCGGCCGGCCTCCCGTCGACGCCCTCCGGCTCGCCGTCGGCGACGGGCAGCGCCACGCCGAGCGGCCCGGCGACGACGAAGCCGCCGAAGCCCACGACGACGCCGACGCGGACGCCGACGCCCACCCGGCCGCCGACGACTCAGCCGACGCCCAGCGAGACGCCGTCCGGCACGCCGACCACACCGACCCCGAGCGACACGGCCACCGGCACCGGCAGCCCGAGCAACACCGCCTCCCGGTCCGAGTCCGCGCCCGCCTCCGAGAGCGGGACCCCGGCCTGATCCGCGGACGACAAAGGCCCGGGCGTCACGCCCGGGCCTTCGCCCTGCCGCCGGCCGTCAGAACAGCCGCAGCTTGTCGTCCTCGATCCCGCGCAGCGCGTCGTAGTCCAGCACCACGCAGTCGATCCCGCGGTCGGTCGCGAGCACCCGCGCCTGCGGCTTGATCTCCTGGGCCGCGAAGACGCCCTTCACCGGCGCCAGGTGCGGATCGCGGTTGAGCAGCTCCAGATAGCGGGTCAGCTGCTCCACGCCGTCGATCTCGCCGCGCCGCTTGATCTCCACCGCTACCGTCGCCCCGTCGGAGTCCCGGCACAGGATGTCCACCGGGCCGATGGCCGTCGGGTACTCGCGCCGGACCAGCGTCCAGCCCTCGCCGAGCGTCTCGATGCGGTCCGCGAGCAGCTCCTGGAGGTGCGCCTCCACGCCGTCCTTGATCAGACCCGGGTCCACGCCCAGTTCGTGCGAGGAGTCGTGGAGGATCTCCTCCATCGTGATGATCAGTTTCTCGCCCGCTTTGTTGATCACGGTCCAGATGCCCGCCTCACCGTCCGCGCCCTCCTTCAGGGTGCACGGCGGAGACATCCAGTTGAGCGGTTTGTACGCCCGGTCGTCCGCGTGGATCGAGACGCTGCCGTCGGCCTTGACCAGGATCAGACGGGGAGCGGAGGGCAGGTGGGCGGTGAGCCGGCCCGCGTAGTCCACGGAACAACGGGCAATGACGAGACGCATGGTCCGCAACGCTACAAGACGGACGCCATCCGGCGCGATTCGGTCCGTAACGCCCGCCCGGCGTACGCCCAACACCCGTCACTTATTGGCCGGTTGTGCGCCCAATCTCCTGGTGCGGGCAGGACCCGGCGCTTAACGTGGAGGACAGGAGGTCGTCGCCCGTGCACGCTGCGTGCGCGCATCGCCGGCCCCTGTCCCTGCCCGCAAGGCCCCGCTCGCGGGGTCGCGAGAGGAGAACTCATGTCGCTCGACGTCTCACCGGCGCTGTTGGAACAGGCCGAGCGAGGCGAGGTCGACGAAGCCGACTTCGTCGACTGCGTCCGGACCTCCCTGCCCTTCGCATGGGAGATGATCAGTTCTCTGGTGGCACAGCTGAAGGTGGACGGCGGCGACTTCGCCGACAACCAGACGCCGCCGCCCGATGAGCAGGCACGTGGTCAGCTGCTGCGCGCGCTCGCGAGCGATGCCATTCGTGGCGCCCTGCAGCGGCACTTCGGGGTACGACTCGCCTTCCAGAACTGCCACCGGGTGGCGGTCTTCCCGCTGGACCCGTCGGTGGACGAGCGGCTCGCCCGCTTCACCTCCGTACGGGCGCAGCTCCTCAACCAGTCGCCCGAACTGCGCGACTGCTGACAGGCCTGGTGCCGCCGCTCCCCGTCGCGGGAGAGCGGAATGGACGCGGAGCGGCGGCACGGTCCTTCTCGATCACCTCTTGATCACCTCGATGAGCGGGTCAGACGAGCAGCGGGAGCACCTCGGCGCCCAGGCGCCGCACGTTCTCCTCGGTGGCGGCGAGGTCCCCGGAACCCTCGGCGAGCAGCGCGAAGCGGGTGATGCCGGTGCGCTCGGCGGTCGCCGCGAGCCGGTCGGCGGCGAGCCGCGGCGTGCCCACGGCGTGCAGGGCGCACAGCAGCTCGGTGTACGCCACCGGGTCGCGCATCGCGCGGTGCCGGCCGTCCACCGTCACATGGGCGTCAAGGCCCTGCTTCAGCCAGCCGGGCATCGCCTTCACCAGCGCCTCGCTCGCGTCCGCGGCACGGTCGGCGAGCTGGACCACGCCGGCCGAGACATGGCCCGCGCCGATCCGGACGATCTCCTCCGGCGTGCGCCCGGCCTCCCGCGCGCACCGCTCCCAGCAGGCCACCATCTCGGCCTTCTCCTCGTCACCGCAGTGCATGCCGAGCAGCATCGGAAGGCCTCGCTCGGCGGCCGTGCGCACACTCTTCGGCGAGGTGCAGGCGACCACCACCTCCGGGGCGGCGGGCCCGCCGATCAGCTCACCGGGGCGCGGGACGACCGCCACGTCACGGAAAGCGAATCGTTCCCCCTGGGCGCCGACCCGGGATTCGGTCAGCCACCGCATCAGCAGATCGAGGGATTCGGGAAAGCCCGACTCGTACGCCGCGAGCCCGGCGCCGAACACCTCCAGGTCGACCCACGGCCCGCCGCGGCCCACCCCGAGGGTGAACCGGCCGCCCGACGCCACGTGCAGCAGCGCCGCCTGCTCGCCGAGCGCGACCGGATGGGCGGTCGACAGCACGCTGACCGCCGTGCCGACCCGGATCCGCCGCGTGCGGCCCAGGAGGAAGCCGGCGAGCGTCGTGGCCGACGGACACACTCCGTACGGCACGAAGTGGTGCTCGGCCAGCCACACCGAGTCGAGCCCGGCCTCCTCGACCACCTCGGCGGTCCGCACCGCCCGGTGCAGCGCCTCCCCCTGTCCCTGGCCCGGGAACTGGGCGGCCAGTACGAACGTACCCACGCGCATCGCTTCTGCCTCTCCGCCGCGTCTTCCCCCCTCGTACTGGCAACAACGTCTGACACGTGCCAAAGGCAACGGCCCTTCATGAAGTTCTTGCGATTTTCCGCTGATCCGGCCCGGGGGCGTGCGGAGCCGCCCCGTCGCGGCCCGTACGCTGGACGGAACCGTCCGTGTTCCCGTACCCCCGAGCGAGGTGTCGAAGTGTCCCCGCGCCACAACCGCCCCCGAGGCGGCGCGAAGCCCGGACCCACCGGACAGCAGGGCGAGCCGGGCGACCGGTACGGCGGCGCGCAGCGCACCGAGACCTGGCAGGGCGAGGAGTGGTACGTCCGCCATGTCGCCGGCGCGAGCGCGCCCGGCAAGCGCTACCGCTGCCCCGGCTGCGACCAGGAGATCCCCTCCGGCGCCCCGCACGTCGTGGCCTGGCCGGAGTACGGCGGCGTCGACGACCGCCGGCACTGGCACAAGGCCTGCTGGAACGCGAAGGACCGCCGCACCAGTCGGGTGCAGCGGTCCCGTAACGCGCCGAAGTACTAGGGGCCGAAGGCCCTACACGTCCCGGCTGTTCAGGAGCGCGAAGGCGCCGCCCAGCGCCGCGGCCGCGAGCACCGCCATGATCCACACCGGGTCCCAGCCGGACGGGCCGTCGGCACCGACCGCCGACCGGCCCGCGTACAGCGCGATCAGCTGGCTGGGGATGGCGTAGTCGAGCAGCCACTCCCGCACGGCGGTGAGCGACTCGGTCAGCATGAACATCGCCGCCACCAGCGGGAACAGCAGGACACCGATCATGATGGTGATCGCGCCCGCCGAATGCCGGATGACCGCGCCGACGCCCAGGGACACCAGACCGAGCAGCGCGATGAACAGGCCGACGCCCACCGTGGCCCGCAGCCACTCCGCGCCGGTGGGCTCGGCGGCGTCGACCATCGAGACCTGGGCCAGCGCGACGACGGTCGCCGTCACCGTGGTGATGAGGAAGACGAGCAGGAAGAAGACGATCGCCTTCGCCGCCAGCACCCGGCCGCGGCTCGGGCAGGCGGTCAGCGTGGTGCGGATCATCCCCGTGCCGTACTCGGACGCGATCGTCAGCACGCCGAGCGTGATCACACAGATCGAGCCGAGCAGCACACCGAAGAAGCCGAAGCCGAGCGCCGTCTCGCCCTCGGTGGAGACCTCCGCGCTCGACACGACCGCGGCGACCCCGAGGCCGAGGCCGAGCATCAGCAGCACCATCACACCCAGCGTCCACGTCGTGGAGCGCACCGAGCGGATCTTGGTCCACTCCGAGGCGAGCGCGTCGCCGAGGTGCGCCTTGCGGACCGGGATGGGGGAGACGTACGAGTACGGGGTCGTCATCGGGCGTCCTCGGGGTTCTGGCTCTGGTGCGGTGTCGGAGGCGTCGGAGGCATCTGCGGCATGTGCGGCGCCTGAGGCGCCTGGGGCGCGGCGGCGTACGGGTTCTGTCCGGGCGGCGGCGGGGCGTACCAGCCCTGCTGCGGCACCTCCGGGACCGCGTACCCCGGCTGCTGCGGCTGCTGCTGGTACGGCGGCACCGGCGCCTGGAGGTGGGCGAGCCGGTCGTCGGTGGAGCGGTAGTCCACGGCGCCCTGCGTCATCCGCATGTACGCCTCCTCCAGCGACGCCTGGTGCGGGGAGAGCTCCCACAGCCGGACGTCCGCCTCGTGCGCCAGGTCGCTGATCCGCGGCAGCGCGAGCCCGGTCACCCGCAGCGCGCCGTCCGGCTCGGACAGCACGCTGCCGCCGGCCTCGGTGAGCACCGTGGTCAGCTTCTCCCGCTGCTGCGGCTCGGTCTGCGGCGTCCGCACCCGGGCGAAGTCCGCCGAGTTCGCCGAGATGAAGTCCGTGACGCTCATGTCCGCGAGCAGCTGCCCGCGGCCGATCACGATCAGGTGGTCCGCGGTCAGCGCCATCTCGCTCATGAGGTGGCTGGAGACGAAGACCGTACGGCCCTCGGAGGCCAGCTTCTTCATCAGGTTGCGCACCCAGAGGATGCCCTCCGGGTCGAGGCCGTTGACCGGCTCGTCGAAGAGCAGCACCTGCGGGTCGCCGAGCAGCGCCGCCGCGATGCCGAGCCGCTGGCCCATGCCGAGCGAGAAGCCCTTGGAACGGCGCTTGGCCACGTCCTGGAGGCCCACGACGCCGAGCACCTCGTCGACCCGCTGGGCCGGGATGCCGGCCAGCTGCGCGAGCGACAGCAGATGACTGCGGGCGCTGCGTCCGCCGTGCACGGCCTTCGCGTCGAGCAGCGCGCCGACCTGGCGGGGCGCGTTCGGCAGCTGCCGGAACGGGTGCCCGCCGATCGTCACGTGGCCGGACGTCGGCCGGTCCAGGCCGAGGATCATGCGCATGGTGGTCGACTTGCCCGAGCCGTTGGGGCCCAGGAAGCCGGTGACATGGCCGGGCCTCACCTGGAAGGAAAGGTTGTACACGGCCGTCTTGGCGCCGTAGCGCTTCGTCAGGCCGACTGCCTCGATCATTCTCCAGCCCCATCGACAGGTCAGGTCGTGTCGTCGGGGCGTGTCGCGGCCGGCGGCCGCAGCCCCCCGTATGAGCGAAGAGCTTATCCAGCCGTTGACGGTTCCGCCGAAGCGGAATCGTGATCCTGGCCCGCCACCGGACCGGCCGCGGGGCCGTGACGGGGCCGACGCAGGACCCGCACCGAACCGGCCGTGGGGCCGCGTCCGGCGCCGGGCGGGTCGGGCGCCGGACGCGTCAGGCGTCGCGCTTCTTCAGGACCAGATAACCGCCGACCAGCGCCGCCGCCACCCAGATCAGCATGATCCCGAGACCGCCCCACGGCCCGTACGGAGCCTTCTCCGAGCCCATCGCGTCCGGCACCACCTGCATGATCTGGGAGCCGGCCCGGTCGGGGAAGTAGCGGGCGACCTCCTTGGCCTTCGGCACCGCCGACAGGATCTGCGAGATCAGGAAGAAGAACGGCACCAGGATGCCGAGCGACAGCATCGAGGACCGCAGCATCGTCGCCACGCCCATCGAGAAGATCGCGATCAGGCCCATGTAGAGGCCGCCGCCGATCACCGCCCGCAGCACGTTGTCCGCGCCGATCGTGGTGCGGTGCTCGCCGAGCAGCGCCTGGCCGAGGAAGAACGACAGGAAGCTGGTCGCGAGCCCCACGAGCAGCGCGAGCGCGCCCGCCACGGCGATCTTCGAGAAGAGGAAGGAGGCCCGCTGCGGCACGGCGGCCAGCGAGGTGCGGATCATGCCCGAGGAGTACTCGGTGCCCACCACCAGCACCCCGAAGACCACCATCGCCAGCTGGCCGAGCACCATCCCGGAGAAGCTGAGGAAGGTCGGGTCGAAGGTGGCCCGCTCGACCTCGGAGAGGTTGTCGAAGGTCGACCTCATCAGCGCGCACAGCGCCGCGCTCATCGCCACCGTCACCAGCAGGGCGCTCGCCAGCGTCCACACCGTCGACGAGACCGTCCGGATCTTGGTCCACTCGGACTGGAGGACCGCGGATGCCGCTGCCATCGATCAGGCTCCCTCGAAGCTCTCGCCCCAGCGGGGCCCGGCCGGCGGCTCGGCGCCGCCGCCTACGTCCGTCCCGTGCGCGTGGTACTCCACCGCGCCCGCCGTCATCTGCATGAACGCCTCTTCGAGCGAGGCCCGCTGGGAACTCAGCTCGTGCAGCACGATCTGGTGCGCCGCCGCCAGCTCGCCCAGCTTCTCCGTCGTCGTGCCGTCCACCTCGAGCGTCCCGCCGCCGGCCTCGACGGCGACGAAACCGTTGGCGTGGAGCACGTCCCGCAGGAGTTCCTGCTGCGGAGAGCGCAGTCGGACGTAACTCCGGGAATTCTGCTGGATGAAATCGGCCATCGACGTGTCCGCGAGCAGCTTTCCCTGGCCGATCACGATCAGATGATCGGCCGTCAGAGCCATTTCACTCATCAGATGGCTGGAAACGAAGATCGTCCGGCCCTCGGCGGCCAGCGCCTTCATCAGATTGCGGATCCAGTGAATTCCCTCGGGGTCCAGACCATTGACGGGTTCGTCGAACATCAGGATCTCGGGATCACCGAGCAGTGCCGAGGCGATTCCCAGTCGCTGCCCCATGCCGAGCGAGAAGCCCTTCGACTTCTTCCGCGCCACCGGCGTCAGACCGACCAGATCGAGCACCTCGCCGACCCGCCGCTCGGGAATCCGGTTCGACTGGGCGAGGCACAGCAGGTTGTTGTACGCCGAGCGGCCGCCGTGCATCGCCTTGGCGTCGAGCAGCGCGCCGATGTACTTCAGCGGCTCCTGGAGCTCGCGGTAGTGCTTCCCGTCGATGCGGACCGTCCCGCTCGTCGGGTTGTCCAGATCCAGCATCATCCGCATGGTCGTCGACTTGCCCGCCCCGTTCGGCCCCAGGAAGCCGGTGACCACGCCCGGCCGTACGGTGAAGGTGAGACGGTCGACCGCGGTCTTCTGCCCGTAGCGCTTGGTGAGGCCCTCAAGCTCGATCATGCGTCCCAAGCTACGGGCACGCAAAACCCTCCGCCACCGGAATGACGGAGGGTTCTTCCGCGTCAGATCAGCGCCGTGAGCCCGCCCGGCGACCGCTCGGGGCCGGGCGGCTCCGGCCGGTTCAGCGGGTCTGCTGGGCCGGGACGCCGGCCGTGCGCTCGTCGTCGATCGGCGAGCCGGCCGCGGCCACCGCGGCACCGGTCAGCGTCGCCAGCATCTCGCGGACGTTGGTCAGCTGCGCGTTGATGGAGTCGCGGCGGTTCGTCAGCGCCGCCAGCTCGCGCTCCGATTCGCTGCGGATCCGGTCGGCCTTGGCGTTCGCGTCGGCCACGATGTCCTCGGCCTGGCGCTGCGCGGTCTCCACCGTCTGGCGGGCCCGGCGCTCCGCGTCCGTCCGCAGCTTCTCGGCCTCGAGACGCAGCTGCTCGGCGCGGTGCTCGATCTCCGCGAGCCGCTTCTCGGCCTTGGCCTGACGCGAGGCCAGGTCGCGCTCCGACTGCTCGCGGCGCTTGGCCAGGTTGGTCTCGAAGTCCGCGGCGGCCTGGGCGGCCTTGGCACGGGTCTCCTCGAAGAGGGCGTCGGCCTCCTCGCGCTTCGACTGCGCGTCCTTCTGCGCCTCGGCGCGCAGCGAGTTCGCCTCGCCCTGGGCCTTCTCGACGATCCGGACGCCCTCGTCCTCGGCCTTCGCCTTGCGCTCGGCCGCGAACGCCTCGGCGTCGTTGCGGACCTGCTGCGCGGCGGACTCGGCGAGCTCGCGGTGCTGCTCGGCGGCGCGACGGGCCTCCTCGCGCAGGTCCTTCGCCTCCTCCTCGGCCAGGCGGAGGATCTTCTCGACACGGGCGCCGAGGCCGGCGTACGACGGCTCGGCGTCGGTGACCTGGGCCTGGGCGTTCTGTGTCTCGAGGTGAAGTTCCTCGATGCGCTTTTCCAGAGAGGTGATTCGGGCCAGAGCACTGTCACGGTCGGCGACGAGCTTGGTAATGCGGTCGTCCACCTGACCGCGGTCGTAACCACGCCGCACGAGCTCGAAGCCGAAGGGGGAGGAAGTGTCGCTCATGGGGTTCCTGTCGAATGAGACCGGTGAGGTGTTAGAGGGAATCCTAGGGGTCGAAGCGGCGTGTCATCGAGCGTATGCCCGTTTGATCTGGAGAATGTCCAGCCTTTTGAGTGGCTAGCTCTCGGGGGACTTGCCACCCGAACGAGTGGCCCCCGCGGACGCTCCCGCCTTGGCTCCTTCTCGCGTGGTGGACCGCGCGGCCGACTTCGCCCCCTCGGACTTCGAGCCGCCCGACGGCGTCTCGAAAGACTCCAACGCCTCCAGGACGTCCTGGACACGGGAGATCTCCGCATTGATGTCCTCGCGCCTGCGCACCAGGACCTCCAGCTCCCGCTTGCCCTCCGACACCGTCCGCTCGGCCTCGGCCTCGGCCTCCGCCTTGATCCGCTCCGCCTCCGCGACCAGCGACGCCTTCTTCTGCTCGGCCTCCTTCAGGAGCGCCTCGGCCTTCTTCACGGCGGCGATACGGACCTTGCTCGCCTCCGAACTCGCCTCCGAGACCAGCTCCTTGGCCTTCTCCTCGGCCTCCGCCCGCTGCTCCTCGGCGGCCTTCACCAGCTTGTCCACGCGCTCGCCGGCCGTCTTCATCTGCTCGGCCGTCTCGCGCCGCGCCCGCTCGTGCAGCTCCTCGATCTCGCCCTCCACACGGGAACGCAGCTCCTCCGCCCGCTCCCTTATGGCGGTCGCGTCGCTGCGGGCCCCGACGAGCAGCTCGTCGGCGTCCGTACGCGCCTTCTCCACCAGCGAGTTGCCCTCGATGGTCGCCTCGGCGACGATCCGCTCGGCCTCCTTGCGGGCCGCGCCGACCATCGTGTCCGCCTGCGTCTCCGCCTCGGTGGTGGCGCGCAGCGCCTCCTCCTGCGCCTTGGCCATCAACTGGTCGGCCTGCTCGGCCGCGTCCGCCCGGCGCTTCGCCCCGGCCTCGCGGGCCTCGTCGAGCGTCCGGTCGGCCTCGGCGCGCGCCTCGGCCCGCGTCTCCTCGGCCGCGGCCTCGGCGTCCGCCTTGACCCGCGCCGCCTCCGCGGCGATCCGCTCGGCCTCCGCGCGGGCCTCGCCGACGAGCGCGTCCGCCTGCTCGGCCGCGTCCGCGCGCCGCTGGTCCGCGGCCTTGCGGGCCTCGTCCAGGATCCGGTCGGCGTCCGCGAGCGCCGCACTGCGCAGCGCCTGCGCGTGCGCCTCGCCGTCGACCTTGACCTGCTCGGCCTCGGCCCGCGTGCGGCGGGCGTCCTGCTCGGTGCTCTCCAGGAGCTCGGCGGCCTCCGTCGTGAGCCGCTCGGCCTCCGCCGTCGCCTCGGTGATGAGGGTGTCGGCCTGCTCGGCGGCGTCGGCGCGGCGCTTGTCGGCGGCCTTGCGGGCCTCGTCGAGGACCTGCTCGCCGTCGGCGCGGGCGGCGGCCCGCAGCGCCTCGGCCTCGGCCTCGCCGTCCGCCTTGACCTGCTCGGCCTCGGCACGGAGCTGCTCCGCCTCGGCGGTGAGCCGCTCGGCCTCCGCCGTCGCCTCGGTGATGAGGGTGTCGGCCTGCTCGGCGGCGTCGGCGCGGCGCTTGTCGGCGGCCTTGCGGGCCTC
>NZ_JBITXS010000001.1:0-363316 GCF_044544825.1 Streptomyces sp. NPDC053493 | reverse complement strand
GTCGAGGACCTGCTCGCCGTCGGCGCGGGCGGCGGCCCGCAGCGCCTCGGCCTCGGCCTCGCCGTCCGCCTTGACCTGCTCGGCCTCGGCGAGCAGCCGCTCGGCCTCCGCACCGATCCGCTCGGCCTCCGCCGTCGCCTCGGCGATCAGCGTGTCCGCCTGCTCGGCCGCGTCCGCGCGCCGCTTGTCGGCGGCCTCGCGCGCCTCGTCGAGGACCCGCGACGCCTCCTCGCCGATCCGCTCGGCCTCGGCACGGGCCTCGCCCACCACGGTCTCCGCCTGCGCGGCCGCCTCCGAACGGATCCGGTTGGCGTCCTCGCGGGCGTCCGCGCGGGTGCGGGCCGCGTCCTGCTCGGCCGAGGCCAGCGCGTCCGTGGCCTCCGTCCGTACCCGCTGCGCGTACTCGGCGGTGTCCGTCCTCAGCTTCTCCGACTCGGCGAGGGCGTCCGCGACGGTCCGCTCCGCCAGCGCCTTCGCCGCCTCGGACTCCTCCTGGGCGCGCTCACGGGTGCGGTTCGCGTCCTCGGTGGCCCGCTCCCGCTCCTCGTACGCGTCGGCGCGGACCCGGTCCGCCTCCTCCTGCGCCTCGGTACGGGTGCGCTCGGCCGCGTGCTCGGCCGCGCTGCGCAGTCCGGCGATCTCCTCCTCGGCCGTCTCGCGCAGGCCCGCGACCGAGTCGCGTACCTCCTGCGCGGTGTGCTCGGCCGCCGACACCATCTCCGTGGCGCGGGCGTCCGCCTCCTCGACCAGGCGCTGCGCCTCGGCCTGCGCCTCCTCGACCCGCTTGCGGGCCGAGGCGAGGAGGTCCTCGCTCTGCTCGCGGGCGAGTTCGCGCTCCCGCCCGGCCTCGGAACGCGCCGAGTCCAGCGTCTCCTCGGCCTCCCGGCGGCGCCGGTTGGCCTCCTCCTGCGCGGCGGCCAGCGCCTCCGCGGCCTCGGCGGCGACCCGCTCGGCCGCGGCCGCGGCCTCGGCCCGCACCCGGTCGGCGGTCTCCTGGGCCTCCGACTTCAGCCGCTCCGCCTCGGTCTCGGCCTCCTCGCGCAGCGCCGTCGCGGCGGCCTCCGCCTCGGACCGCGCCGTCGACGCGTCCGCGGCGGCCTCCGAGCGCAGCCGCTCGGCCTCGGCCTCCGCCTGCGCCTGGAGCGTACGGATCCGCTCGGCGGCCTCCGTCCGCAGCCGCTCGGTCTCCTCGGCGGCCTCGCGCCGGATCCGCTCGCCCTCGGCGCGCGCATCCGTCAGCTCCTCGCCGGCCGACGCCAGCTTCGCCTCCGCCTCGGTGTGCAGCCGGGTCAGCTCTTCGGCCGCCTCCGCCTGCCGGGCCGCGGCGGCCCGCTCGGCCTCCTCGCGCAGCGCCGTGGCCGCGGCCTCCGCCGCCTCCTTGACCGACTCGGCCTGCTCCTCGGCCTCCGCCCGCATCCGCTCGGCCTCGGCGCGGGTGCGCTCCAGCGTCTCCTCGGCCTGGGTGCGCAGCGTCTGCGCCCGCTCCATGGCCTCGCCGCGCACCCGCTCGCTCTCGGCGCTCGCGCCGGCGCGCAGGTCCTCGGCGTCCGTACGGGCCTTGGTGAGCAGCTCCTCGGCGGTCCTGGCCGCCTCCTCGATCTGCTGCACGGCCTCGCGGCGGGCCTCGCCGCGGATCCGCTCGCCCTCGGCGATCGCCTCCGCACGCAGCTGCTCGGCCTCGCCGCGCAGCCGGCGGGCCTCCTCCTGCAGCTCGACCGTCTTGGCGCGGTACTCCTTGGTGTCGTCCTTCGCCGAACCGAGCAGCTCGTCGGCCTGCTCCTCGGCCCGCGAGCGCAGCCGGTCGGCCTCCGTCTCGGCCTCGCGGCGGATCCGCTCGGCCTCCTCGGACGCCTTGCGGGTGGTCTCCTGGGCGTCCTGGGACGCCTTGGTCAGGACCTCCTCGGCCTGCCGGGCGGCCTTGGCGAGCGCGGCGGCGGAATCCTCCGCGGCGGCCGTACGGGCCTTCTCGGACGCCTCCGAGACCAGCTTGTCGGCCTGGGCGGTCGCCTCGCGCAGCTTCTCCTCGGCCTGCTCCTTGAGGGCCTCGGCCTCCTTGGTGGCCTCGCCGACCAGCCGGGCGATCTCCGTCTTGGCGGTGCGGGTGCGCTGCTCGTTGACGGACTCGGCGGTGGCGATCTGCTTGGCGGCGGCGTCCTTGGCCTCGGCCAGGGTCCGCTCGGCCTCCGCGCGGGCCTCGCGCAGCCTCTCCTCGGCCTCCTGGACGCGCAGCTCGGCGGCGCGCGACAGCTCGGTGGCCTCGCGGCGGGCCTGCTCGGTCTCGGCCGCGGTCGCCGAACGCAGCTGCTCGGCGTGGCTGGTGGCCTCCTGCGCCTGGCTGGAGGCGGCGCCGAGCAGCCGCTCGGCGTCCTTGCGGGCGCGCAGCAGAATCGCTTCGGCCTCGGCCCTCGCCGCCTCCGCCTCGGAACCCACCCGGCGGCGGGTCTCCTCGGCGATCCGGGCGGCCTCGGCGCGCGCGGCGGCGAGCGACTGCTCGGCCTCGGCGCGGGACTCCTCCATCAGGCGCCGGGCCTGGGCCTCGGTGCGGGCCCGCAGCTGCTCGGCCCACGCCACGTTCTCGTTGACGTGCGACTCGACGGTCTGGCGGCGCTCGTTCAGCTCCTGGTCGAGCTGCTGCCGGCGCTGCACGGCCTCGGTGTGCAGCTCCGCCTGGAGGCGGGCCTGCTGCTCGGCGTGCTCCTGGAGGATGCGCTGGGTCTGGGCGCGGGCCTCGCGCAGCTCGCGCTCGGCGTCCTGGCGCAGCTGCTCGGCCTGCATCTGCGCGTTGCGCAGCATCTGTTCGGCCTGATAGCCGATGTCCGCGCTGTCGTAGGCGGGCCGGGTCGCGATGGTGCGACGGGCCTCGTGGAGCTTGGCGCGCAACACCTCGACCTGGTAACCGAGGTCCTCGGCGTGCTGGACGGCCTTCTCCCGCTCGGTCTTCAGCCGGTCCATCTCGGCTTCGAACCGCGAGAGATGGTCGTCTTCAGCTCGGTGGCTCTCCTGGCGTTCGTAGCCCCGCACTGCGCGGTCCATCCTTCCCCGAGCTCTCCGAGCAGGGGAGACCCCAACCCTGCTCGTAACTCCAACGAGCACCGTTCAACCGACAGAACGGCCCCCCGGGGAATCGTGGCAGATCGGACGACCCCGACATCCCGACTTCGGCGCCGCGCGCGCACGGCTCCGACCGGCCCCGGCCCGGAGTGGCCACTCTACCGGGCCGGGAATCCGGAGGTCAGTGCTCCGCTGAGGAGTGGTCAGCCGACGGCTCCGCCGAGGTGACCAGTTCCGTCAGGACACCGTGGCAGTCCTTGGGGTGCAGGAAGGTGATGCGGGAGCCCATCGAACCGATCCGCGGCTCGTCGTAGAGCACCCGGACACCCTTCGAACGGATGGCGTCGGCGTCGCCGTCGACGTCCGCCGTGCCGAAGGCGATGTGGTGGACACCCTCGCCGTTCTTGGCCAGCCACTTGCCCACCGCGGAGTCCTCGCGGGTGGGCTCCAGGAGCTGGAGGTAGGAGGCGCCGCCGTCCGAGGTCTCGTTGATCTTGAGCATGGCCTCGCGGACGCCCTGCTCCTCGTTGACCTCCTCGTGGAAGACCTCGAAGCCGTACGTCGCCCGGTAGAACTCCACGGTCTTGTCGAGGTCCCGGCAGGCGATCCCGATGTGGTCGATTCGCGTCAGCATGCCTCCAGTGCAGCGCCGTCCGGATGGTTACGCAACGTGCGCGCGATCACACCGGCAGGCCGGTGACCCGGCGCGCCACGGCTCAGTACATTGGCGGTAAACCCTCGTTCACTCCTCATCCCAAGGGGCCGTGCCTCATGTCTGGAACGACCGGTACCACCTCAGTGATCGTCGCGGGCGCCCGCACGCCCATGGGTCGCCTGCTCGGCTCGCTCAAGTCCTTCTCGGGCGCCGACCTCGGCGGCTTCGCCATCAAGGCCGCCCTGGACCGTGCCGGCATCGGCGGCGACCAGGTGCAGTACGTGATCATGGGCCAGGTGCTCCAGGCCGGCGCCGGCCAGATCCCCGCCCGCCAGGCCGCCGTCAAGGCCGGCATCCCGATGAGCGTCCCCGCCCTGACCGTCAACAAGGTGTGTCTGTCGGGTCTCGACGCCATCGCGCTCGCCGACCAGCTGATCCGCGCGGGCGAGTTCGACGTCGTCGTCGCCGGCGGCCAGGAGTCCATGACCAACGCCCCGCACCTGCTGCCGAAGTCCCGCGAGGGCTACAAGTACGGCGCCATCGAGATGCTCGACGCCATGGCGTACGACGGCCTCACCGACGCCTTCGAGGGCATCGCCATGGGCGAGTCCACCGAGAAGCACAACACCCGCCTGGGCATCCCGCGCGAGGTCCAGGACGAGATCGCCGCCCTCTCGCACCAGCGCGCCGCCGCCGCCCAGAAGAACGGCGTCTTCGAGGCCGAGATCACCCCGGTCGAGATCCCGCAGCGCAAGGGCGACCCGGTCGTCTTCTCCCAGGACGAGGGCATCCGCGCCGAGACCACCGCCGAGTCCCTCGGCAAGCTCCGCCCGGCCTTCGCCAAGGACGGCACCATCACCGCCGGCTCCGCCTCGCAGATCTCCGACGGCGCCGCCGCGGTGGTCGTGATGAGCAAGGCCAAGGCCGAGGAGCTGGGCCTGGAGTGGATCGCCGAGATCGGCGCCCACGGCAACGTGGCCGGCCCGGACAACTCGCTCCAGTCGCAGCCCTCCAACGCCATCCTGCACGCCCTCAAGAAGGAGGGCCTGGGCGTCGAGGACCTCGACCTCATCGAGATCAACGAGGCCTTCGCCGCGGTCTCCCACCAGTCGATGAAGGACCTCGGCGTCACCCCCGAAAAGGTGAACGTCAACGGCGGCGCCATCGCGCTCGGCCACCCGATCGGCATGTCCGGCGCCCGCCTGGTCCTGCACCTGGCCCTGGAGCTCAAGCGGCGCGGCGGCGGCGTGGGCGCGGCGGCCCTGTGCGGCGGCGGCGGCCAGGGCGACGCGCTGATCGTGCGCGTTCCCGGCGTTCCCGGAAAGTAAGTCACCTTCACGCAAGGAGCAGCGCACATGGTGGACGTCCCCGCACTGGTCGCCCAGGCACGGGAGGGCCGGCCGCGCGCCGTGGCCCGGCTGATCTCGCTCGTGGAGGGTGCGTCCCCGCAGCTGCGCGAGGTCATGGCGGCGCTGGCCCCGCTGACCGGCGGCGCCTACGTGGTGGGCCTGACCGGCTCGCCCGGTGTCGGCAAGTCGACCTCGACGTCGGCGCTCGTCTCCGCGTACCGCCGGGCCGGCAAGCGGGTCGGCGTGCTCGCCGTCGACCCGTCGTCGCCGTTCAGCGGCGGCGCGCTGCTCGGTGACCGGGTGCGGATGTCGGAGCACGCCTCCGATCCCGGCGTCTACATCCGCTCCATGGCCACCCGCGGCCACCTCGGCGGGCTCGCCTGGTCGGCCCCGCAGGCCATCCGCGTCCTGGACGCGGCCGGCTGCGAGGTGATCCTGGTGGAGACCGTCGGCGTCGGCCAGTCCGAGGTGGAGATCGCCTCCCAGGCCGACACCTCGGTGGTGCTGCTCGCGCCGGGCATGGGCGACGGCATCCAGGCCGCCAAGGCGGGCATCCTGGAGATCGGCGACGTCTACGTGGTCAACAAGGCCGACCGGGACGGCGCCGACGCCACCGCCCGCGAGCTCAACCACATGCTGGGGCTCGGCGAGGCCCGCGCCGCCGGCGACTGGCGGCCGCCGATCGTGAAGACGGTCGCGGCGCGCGGCGAGGGCGTCGACGAGGTCGTGGAGGCCCTGGAGAAGCACCGCGCCTGGATGGAGGAGCACGGCGTCCTGGCGGAGCGCCGCCGGGCCCGCGCCGCCCGCGAGGTCGAGACGATCGCGGTCACGGCCCTGCGCGAGCGGATCGGCGACCTGCACGGCGACCGCCGGCTCGACGCGCTCGCCGAGCGCATCACGGCCGGCGAGCTCGACCCGTACGCGGCCTCCGACGAGCTGGTCGCGAGCCTGACGGGCAACTGACCGCCGACGCCCGTACGGCCGCCGTACGGAGCCGCGAGGCGCGGCAGGACGCGGCAGGCCCGGCAGGGCGCGGCCAGGCCTGGCAGGGCACGGCAAGGCACCGCGAGCGACGGAAGGGCCCGGCACCTCGTGCGAGGTGCCGGGCCCTTCCGCTCGTGCGCGTGCGCGTCTGTCCGCGACCCGCGGCCCGCGGCCGCCCTAGGGCTTGCCCCTGCGGCCGCGCAGCTGCTCGGCGACCGGCTTCAGCGACTCGTGGAGGTCGCCGAGGGCCTCGGGGCTGAGCTGGTCGATGAAGTGCTTGCGCACCGACTCGACGTGGTGCGGCGCGACCTTGTGCATGGTGGCCATGCCCTGGTCGGTGAGCACCGCGTACAGACCGCGCCGGTCCGACTCGCAGTTCTCCCGCCGGACCAGGCCGGCGTTCTCCATCCGGGTGATCTGGTGCGAGAGCCGGCTCTTGGACTGCAGCGTCGCCGTCGCCAGATCGCTCATCCGCAGGCGGCGTTCCGCCGACTCCGAGAGGTTCACGAGGATCTCGTAGTCGTTCATCGTCAGGCCGAAGGGCTGGAGGTCCTTCTCCAGCTGGTACGTCAGCATTCTGTTGACGTCCAGATAGGTGCGCCAGGCGCACTGCTCGGCGTCGGTGAGCCAGGGGGTGGCCGTCTCGGTCTCCATGTATGGATTCTACCTAAGAAGTTGAATACTTGACGAATTCTGGGAGTGTGTTCGACGCGTCACGCTCCGCAGACTACCGCTCACAGGCCGAAGCGACGCTGCAGGTCCCCGAGCTGACCGGGAAGGCGCGGTACGGATCCCAGCGGACCTTGGCCGGATCCATGCGCTCCCGGGACGCCCTGCCCGCCCGGAACGCCCGGGTGACCACCGCCCGGTTCGCCGATCGCGCGCTCCGGCATCAGCAGCTCCGTGGACTGCAGCAGCACCGTGCCCGCCCCGACGAACTCGAACTGGTGCTCCTCGCCCGAGGTGCCGCCGATGCCCGTCAGCGCCCGTACGCCGCCCATCACGCCGGTCAGATACCCGTGGTCGTAGTGATGGCACGGGGACGGGCAGTCGGCCCAGCCGACCAGCGCCTGCGGGTCGACGCGCAGCGGCGGCTCCATGAAGACCACCGGGCCGTTCGAGGCGGCGACGAACTTGCCCGTGCCGATGAGGGTGACGAAACCCGGCACGATCGACTGCTTCAGCGCCAGCGACGGCTGGTAGGCCAGCAGATTGCCCGACCGGATGGTCAGGTTTCCCTCGTCCAGGTCGTACGAGTTCACGTCGAAGGCCCGGTCCGCGAGCAGCATCTTCCCGCTGCCCTCGGCCACCACCCAGTCGCTCGCGTGCAGCGGCGAGTGGAAGGAGGTGCGCACCAGTCGGTCGAGCCGGCCGTGGCCGATGCCGTTGAACTCGATCCGCCCGTAGTAGGCGATCATCTTGCCCTTCTGCAGGAACCACTGGGAGCCCTTGAGCTCCACGCAGAAGGTGTACGCGTTGACGTTGTCGTCGCTCGGCAGCGAGTGCGGGTCGAGCACCACGGGACCGGTCACAGCTTTTCCTCCGAGGCCTGGACGTACACCGCACCGCTTCCGCTCAGCTCCAGCTGGAACGCCTCGCCCGAGCCGCGGCCCACCATGTCGCGCCAGCCCAGCGCGGTGGACAGCTTGTTGCGGACGTCGCCGTGGTGGGCGACGTACGCCTGGGGATCGACGTGCACCGGACGGCCGGGCGTGATCGGCAGCTCGATGACGCCGCCGTGCGCCATCACGGCCACCGAGCCGCGGCCCTTGAGCGTGGTCGTGAACAGGCCCTGGCCGGTGACCTGGCCGCGCACCATGCCCATGACGCCGCCCTGCGAGCCCATGAACATGGTGCCCTGCTCCAGGGTGCCGTCGAAGGCGAGCAGGCGGTCGGCCTCGACGTACAGCGTGTCGCCGGTCAGTTCGATCACCTGGATGTGGTGACCGCCGTGCCCGAACATCACCGTCCCGCTGCCCTCGACCGTCATCAGCGGCGTGGCCTCGCCGGCCACCCGGCGGCCGATCATGGACATCAGGCCGCCCTGGCCGCCGGCGATGTTCGGCGTGAAAGTGACGTCGCCGCGGTAGGCGAGCATCGCGCCACGCTGGCTGAAGAGTCGCTGTCCCGGGACGACCTGGGCCTCGACCATCTTGGAGTTGATCTCGCGGAACGGCATCAGACGTCACCTCCGATCGTGTTCCGCTCGCTCGGCTGCACGTACACGAGCCCGTCGCCCTCGAAGCGGATCTGGAACGCCTCGCCGCCGCCCTCGCCCAGGAAGGTGCGGAACGTCACACCGGACTGGAAGTGCTGCTGGAGGTTGCCCTGGTGGGCGATGTACGCGCCGGGGTCGACGGACAGCGGGTACTGCGGGGTCACCCGGAGCACCACGGCCGGGCCGTCGGACATGATCGCGGCCTGGCCGCTGCCCTCGACGGTCGTGGTGAACAGACCGTTGCCGGTGGCGCCGCCGCGCAGACCGGTGAAGGTCGTTCCGGTGCGCAGGCCGGCGTCGACGCAGAGCAGATTGCTCGCCTCGACGAACAGCTTGTCGCCGTGCAGCTGGACGAGGTTGATCTCGGAGGCGCGGTCGGCGAACCAGCAGGTGCCCTGCCCGCGGACCTCCATCACCTCCATCTGCTCACCGGTGAGCCGGCGCGTCACCATGCCGCGCAGGCCCTCACCGCCGCCGGACATCTTCTTGAAGGCCATCTGGCCGTCGTAGGCGACCATGGAGCCGTTTTTCGCCTTGACGGCGTCGCCGGTCATGGACACGGCGAGCACTTTGGAGCCCTGGAGTCGGAACGTTGCCACGACAGGGAAGGTACTGGCCCCCCGGATAAAGGGACAGCAAAGTCGCCGTGCACAATGGGACGGCCCTTGTGCACCGATTCACAAGATCGAACGAAGGTGACCTCTGCCGTGGACCTCAAGACCGCCTCCTCCCTGCACCGGCTCCGGCTCGTCTCCGCGCCGGAGGCCGTGTCGTTCCTGCTGCTCCTGGTCTGCTCCGTACTGAAGCGGACGACGGAGTTCGACGCGGTGCCGGTGATGGGCACGATCCACGGCATCCTCTTCATCCTGTACGTGCTGTTCTGGCTCGACGCCTGGAACCGCACCAAGTGGGGGTTCAAGACGGCGGCGGTCTACTTCGTCCTCTCCGTCCTGCCCACCGGCGGCTTCTTCGCCGAGCGCAAGCTCAAGCGCGAGGCGGAGGCGGCGGTCATCGCCTCCCGCGCCCGTCGGGAAGGCGTGGTCAACGCATGATCGTCGCGTTCTCGGTCACCCCGCTCGGCGTGGGTGAGGAGGTCGGCGAGTACGTCGCCGACGCCGTGCGGGTGGTGCGCGAGTCGGGGCTGCCGAACCGCACCGACGCCATGTTCACCTCGATCGAGGGGGAGTGGGACGAGGTGATGGACGTCGTGAAGCGCGCCGTCGCCGCGGTGGAGGCCCGCGCCCCGCGCGTGTCGGTGGTCCTGAAGGCCGACATCCGTCCCGGCGTCACGGACGGCCTGACGAAGAAGGTCGAGACGGTGGAGCGCCACCTCGGCGCCTGACGCCTCGCGAGACGGGTGAGGGCGGTTTCGTCGGCGGTGCCGACGGCGCCGCCCTCCGTCGTGTCCGCCGGCGGTTCCGGGGTCGCCCGCGGCCGGTGGTCCGGTGCGCTCAACGATCTTGAGCGATCGATCAAAAACCGCTATCGTCCTGCCCAGGCGCCGTTTTGAGCGGTTGCTCAAGACGGGGAGGGGGGCCGACTCGTGAGGCTTTACGTCGAGGCGCGCATGGGCACCGACCTGGACCCCTTCCCGGTCGTCGCCGGCGCCGGTGTCTCCGCGGGGGAGCGCCACCGAGCCGGCGGCGACCGAGCCTTCGCGTCGGTCTTCCGCACCGCCCCGCGCGACGCCGCGCCCGAGCGGCCCCAGGCCGAGCCGCCGCGTTCTTTCCTCGCCCCGGTCCTGGCCCCGTTCCTGGCCCCGTTCCTCGCCCCGGGCCCGTGCCCCGTCCGCGAGGAGGCCCGGCCGTGAGCGCCGAGGACACCCGGCTGAGGCTCCTGGACGGCGCGCTGCGCACCCTCGTCGAGCAGGGCATCGCCAAGACCTCGGCGCGGTCCGTGGCCGCGGCCGCCGGGGTCAACCAGGCGCTGGTCTTCTATCACTTCGGCTCGGTGGACGAGCTCCTCGCCGCGGCCTGCCGGTACGGCTCCGAGCAGCGGGTCGCCCGCTACCGGCCGCGGCTGCAGGCGATCGGCAGCCTCTCCGAACTCCTGGCGTTCGGGCGGGAGATGCACGCCGAGGAGCGGGCGGGCGGACATGTCGCCGTGCTCGCGCAGCTGCTGGCCGGGGCGCAGGCCTGCCCGCGGCTCGCGCCCGCCACGGCCGCCGGGCTCGACCTGTGGATCGAGGAGATCGAGCAGGTGCTGCGGCGGGTGCTCGCCGACGGCCCGCTCGACGGGCTCGCCGACCCGGCCGGCCTCGCCCGGGCGGTCGCCGCCTCCTTCGTCGGCCTCGAGCTGTACGAGGGAGTCGACCCGGCCGGCGCCGGCGCGGCTCTCGACGCGCTCGAACACCTCGGCAGGCTGCTCGCCGCGCTCGACGGGACGCCGGCGGTCGTCCGCACGACCGTCCGGCACGCCCTGCGCCGGGCGGACTCGGCTAGCAGGCCGCCAGGGTGATGCCCAGCGGCGTCCGCTCGTACAGCACCTGGTGGCCGTAGCGGCGGGAGGTCAGCAGGCCGGCGGCGCGCAGGGTGGACAGGTGGGCGGAGACGGAGGACGGGGCGAGGCCGAGGCGGTGCGCGAGCGCCGAGGTGCCGGCCGGCTCGTCGAGGGCGCACAGGACGTCGGCCCTGGCCCGGCCGAGGAGCCGGGCGAGCGCCTCGGGCGTCCGCTCGCGCGGCTCGGTCCACAGCCCGCCGATGCCCCGCGCCGGATACGCCACCGTCGGCTGCCACGGCGGGTCGAAGCCGCTCACCACGTCCGGCCAGATGAAGACCGAGGGCACCAGGACCAGGCCCTGGCCGGCCAGGGCGCGGGCGTGCTCGCCGTGATAGTCGACGGTGAGCGTCGCGGTGTCCTCGGCCCAGCCGAACGCCGGGTGCAGCTCGGCGAGCAGCCGCTCCAGACCGCCCTCCGCGAGGCGCCGCGAGTGGTAGGCCACGTCCGCCTCCAGAAGCGCGCGCAGCCGCGGCCACTCCGGCGCGATCAGCACCTCCCAGGCCCGCTCCAGCAGGTCCGCGAGGCGTTCCAGCGAGCCGGCCGGATCCGCGAGCATCCGCCGGCCCTCCGGGCTGCCGGCCGCGCCCGGCGTCTCGGCGAGCGCCCGCGCGAAGTCGTCGGCGGCCAGGGCGGGAGGCGTCCGCCGTACGGCCGCGAGCTCCTCCTCGAAGGTGGCGGCGGGCCCGATCGGCGGCGGATAGAGACAGTCCGGGCTGTGGCCCTGGAGCGGCATCAGCAGCTGCAACGGCGCCAGGTCCACGCTCTTGGCCGCCGCGGCGATCCGCCGCAGCCAGGGCAGGTGATAGCCCTGCTTCCGCGGCCGCGCGAGCACCCGCACCGCGCTGTGCGTCTCCCACAGCGGCGAGATCGCGAACCGGATCCGCAGCGGATCGGCCTCCCCGAAGTGCAGGTGGTACGGCACGCGCAGGCTCCCGACTTTCGGCTGGAGCCGAAAGTCTAGAGCGGGCACCCGGGCCCGGGCACGCTGCCTGCCATGTCCCCGAACGACACCCGGGCGGGCGCGGCGGTGCCGGCGCCGCCGGACGCCTCACCCGGCTACCACGCCGTCTTCGCCGTACGCGAGTTCCGCATCGTCTTCGTCGCCCACCTCTTCTCGCTCCTCGGCGTCGTCGTCAGCGAGCTCGCGCTCACCGTCCTCGTCTACGACCTGACGCGCTCGCCGCTGATGTCCTCGCTCACCTTCGCGCTCGGCTTCCTGCCCTACCTCCTCGGCGGCACCCTGCTCGCCGGCGCCGCCGACCGGGTCCCGCCGCGGCGGATCCTCGTCGTCTGCGACCTGATCTGCGCCGGCTGCGTCGCGCTGATGGTCGCGCCCGGCACTCCCGTCGCCGCGCTGCTCGTGCTCCGCTGCGCCGTCGCCGTCGTCTCGCCCGTGTTCCAGGGCACCCGCACGGCCACGCTCGCCGACATCCTCGGCGAGGGCGACCTGTTCGTCCTCGGCCGGTCCCTGCTGCGGATCGTCTCGCAGAGCGCCCTGCTCGCCGGCTTCGCGGTGGGCGGCCTGCTGCTCACCGTCGTCCCGCCGCGCGGCGCCCTCGTGATCACCGCCGCCACCTTCGCCGCCTCCGCGCTGCTGATCCGCTTCGGCACCGTCCGCCGTCCCGCCCGGGCCGCCGCCGGCGGCCGGCGCGAGGGGCTGCGTGCCACCTGGGGCGTGCTGCGGGACCGGCGGATCCGCGCGCTGATGCTGATGTTCTGGGTGCCGCCGCTGTTCGCCGTCGTGCCCGAGGCGCTCGCCGCGCCGTACGCGGACGAGATCGGCGTCTCCACCGCGGCCCTCGGCCTGCTGATGTGCGCGCTGCCGGTGGGCACGATCGGCGGCGAGCTGCTCGCCGGGTCCGCCCTGGGCGCGGCCGCGCGGGCGCGGATCGTGCTCCCGCTCGTCGTCACCGGCGTGCTGCCGTTCCTGCTGTACGCCGTCGCGCCGGGCGTCGCCGTGGCGGCCCTGGCGCTCTTCCTGGCCGGCGCCACCGGTGCGTACACCCTCGGTCTGGACGCCTGGTTCGTCGCCGCCGTGCCCGAGGACGGGCGGGGACGGGCGATGACGCTGATGACCGCGGGCATGATGACCGCGCAGGGCGTCGGCATGGCCGCGGCCGGCGTCGCCGCCGAGTTCGCCGCCGTGCACGTGGTCGTGGCCGGCACCGGCGTCGTCGGCACGCTCGCACTGGTCCTGCTGGCCCTGGAAGTGCGGGCGACCGAAAGGCGAGACGCGGCTGACCGTCATATGACCAGTGGGTAAGGTCGACGCGTGCCGAAGCCGCTCAGTCTCCCCTTCGATCCGATCGCCCGCGCCGACGAACTCTGGCAGAAGCGCTGGGGCCCGGTGCCCTCGATGGCCGCGATCACCTCGATCATGCGCGCCCACCAGATCCTCCTGGCCGAGGTGGACGCCGTGGTCAAGCCGTACGGGCTGACCTTCGCCCGCTACGAGGCGCTGGTGCTGCTGACCTTCTCCAAGGCCGGCGAGCTGCCGATGTCCAAGATCGGCGAGCGGCTCATGGTCCATCCCACCTCGGTCACCAACACCGTCGACCGTCTGGTGCGGTCCGGGCTGGTCGACAAGCGGCCCAACCCGAACGACGGCCGCGGCACCCTCGCCTCGATCACCGAGAAGGGCCGCGAGGTGGTCGAGGCCGCCACCCGCGACCTGATGGCGATGGACTTCGGGCTCGGCGCCTACGACGCGGAGGAGTGCGCCGAGATCTTCGCGATGCTGCGGCCGCTGCGGGTCGCGGCGCACGACTTCGACGAGGGCTGAGCGGGCCCGCAGAGCGGGCGGCCCCGGCGGAAGATCGCCCGGAACGTGCCGTTACGCTCGTAGCCATGAAATCCAGCGTGCTGACCCGCTACCGCGTCATGGCGTACGTGACCGCGGTCATGCTCCTCATCATGTCCGCGTGCATGGTCGCCAAGTACGGCTTCGGCGTCGGCGAGGACCTGACCTTCGCGGTCTCCCAGGCCCACGGCTTCCTCTACATCATCTATCTGGTCTTCGCCTTCGACCTGGGCTCCAAGGCCAAGTGGCCGGTCGGCAAGCTCCTGTGGGTGCTGCTCGCCGGGACGATTCCGACCGCCGCGTTCTTCGTCGAGCGCAAGGTGACCCGCGAGACGCTTCCGCTGGTCAGCGCCGAGGAGCCGGAGCCGGTCGAGGCCTGAGGATTCACCCCCGCACGGATGTGCGGGGGTTTCCCATCGACATTTACTAGGACGTCCTAGTAAATTCGAAGGTATGGACGCTGACGCCATCGAGGAAGGCCGCCGTCGCTGGCAGGCCCGTTACGACAAGGCCCGCAAGCGCGACGCCGACTTCACCACGCTCTCCGGCGACCCCGTGGAGCCGGTCTACGGGCCGCGGCCCGGGGACACCTACGAGGGGTTCGAGCGCATCGGCTGGCCCGGTGAGTACCCCTACACCCGCGGTCTGCACCCGACCGGATACCGCGGCCGGACCTGGACCATCCGCCAGTTCGCCGGCTTCGGCAACGCCGAGCAGACCAACGAGCGCTACAAGATGATCCTGGCCGCCGGCGGCGGTGGCCTCTCGGTCGCCTTCGACATGCCGACCCTCATGGGCCGCGACTCCGACGACCCGCGCTCGCTCGGCGAGGTCGGCCACTGCGGCGTCGCCATCGACTCCGCCGCCGACATGGAGGTCCTCTTCAAGGACATCCCGCTCGGCGACGTCACGACCTCGATGACGATCTCCGGCCCCGCCGTCCCCGTCTTCTGCATGTACCTGGTCGCCGCCGAGCGCCAGGGCATCGACCCGGCGGTCCTCAACGGCACGCTGCAGACCGACATCTTCAAGGAGTACATCGCGCAGAAGGAGTGGCTCTTCCCGCCCGAGCCGCACCTGCGCCTGATCGGCGACCTGATGGAGCACTGCGCGGCGAGCATCCCCGCGTACAAGCCCCTGTCGGTCTCCGGCTACCACATCCGCGAGGCCGGGGCGACGGCCGCGCAGGAGCTCGCGTACACCCTCGCCGACGGCTTCGGCTACGTCGAGCTCGGCCTGTCCCGCGGCCTGGACGTGGACGTCTTCGCGCCGGGCCTGTCGTTCTTCTTCGACGCCCACGTGGACTTCTTCGAGGAGATCGCCAAGTTCCGCGCCGCCCGCCGGATCTGGGCCCGCTGGATGAAGGAGGTCTACGGCGCCAAGACCGACAAGGCGCAGTGGCTCCGCTTCCACACCCAGACCGCCGGTGTCTCGCTGACCGCCCAGCAGCCGTACAACAACGTCGTACGGACCGCGGTCGAGGCCCTCGCGGCCGTGCTCGGCGGCACCAACTCGCTGCACACCAACGCCCTCGACGAGACGCTCGCGCTGCCCAGCGAGCAGGCCGCCGAGATCGCGCTGCGCACCCAGCAGGTGCTCATGGAGGAGACCGGCGTGGCCAACGTGGCCGACCCGCTGGGCGGCTCCTGGTACGTCGAGCAGCTCACCGACCGGATCGAGGCCGACGCCGAGAAGATCTTCGAGCAGATCAAGGAGCGCGGACTGCGCGCCCACCCGGACGGCAAGCACCCGATCGGCCCGATCACCTCCGGCATCCTGCGCGGCATCGAGGACGGCTGGTTCACCGGCGAGATCGCCGAGTCGGCCTTCCGCTACCAGCAGGCCCTGGAGAAGGGCGAGAAGCGGGTCGTCGGCGTCAACGTGCACCACGGCTCGGTCACCGGCGACCTGGAGATCCTGCGGGTCAGCCACGAGGTCGAGTGGGAGCAGGTCCGCGTCCTCGGCGACCGCAAGGGCCGCCGTGACGAGGCCAAGGTCAAGGCCTGCCTGGACGCCATGCTGGCGGCGGCCCGGGACGGCTCCAACATGATCGCGCCGATGCTCGACGCGGTCCGCGCGGAGGCCACGCTCGGCGAGATCTGCGACGTGCTGCGCGAGGAGTGGGGCGTCTACGTGGAGCCGGCCGGCTTCTGACGCGCCGCCGGTCTCCGTCAGGCCGTCGTACGGGACGCTCCTCGTTCCGTACGGCGGCCTCGCCGCGTCCGCGGGCCCTTCGCCCGTCGCCTGTCGGGAGCCGCTCGTCAGGAGTCGGCCGCCGCCGCGAGCCCGCCGAGCAGCAGTGCGGTCAGGCGCTGCACCCACGCCTCGTCGACCGGTTCGGCGCTCACCAGCGCGCGGTGCACCACCGCGCCCGCGACCACGTCGAAGATCAGGTCGTCGACGGCCGCCACGGTCGACGGGTCGCGCTCCTCGGGGAGTTCGCCGCGCGCCTGGGCGCGCTGGCGGCCCTCCAGGACCAGCCGCTTCTGGCGGTCGACGATCGAGGCGCGGATGCGTTCGCGCAGCGGCTCGTCGCGGGTGGACTCGGCGACCACGGCCATCAGGGCGGTCTTGGTCTCGGGGCGTTCGAGGAGCGCCGCGAACTGCAGGACGACGTTCTCGATGTCGGCCTGGAGGGAACCGAGGTCGGGCAGTTCGAGTTCGTCGAAGAGGACGGCGACGGCGTCCACGACCAGTTCGTTCTTGTTGCCCCAGCGCCGGTAGAGGGTGGTCTTGGCCACCTTGGCCCTGGTCGCCACGTCGCCCATGGTCAGCTTCGACCAGCCCAGTTCCACCAGAGCCGCCCGGGTCGCCTCCAGGATGGCCGTGTCGGCCTCTGCGGAACGGGGGCGTCCGGTTCGACTGCGGGAACGGGTGCGGCTACACATGGGGCTCGACCATACCCGTCAGTAGGTATTGCGCCAGAGTCCGGTGATGTGAGCCAGTTCACGTGACCGTTCGCCTCCCCTCCGGCCCCGCCGCCATTACGCTACGACCCGTAGCGAAAGGCTTCACCGGCCCCTCGCGACAACCACCGCGCCGGGTGGGGACCCGGCGCACCCGAACAGTGGACCGTGTCGTCCCGCCCGCGGACGGCAGGGTTCGGCCATGGCTTGCCTGTTACGCGCGCGGAGGGGGGAGGATGTAGGCATGCAGCCCCGAAACATGTCCATGAGCGGCGTCGTCGACCTCGCCGCGGTGAAGGCGGCCGGCGAGGCCAAGGCGAAGGCGGAGCAGGCGCGCGCCGAGGCCGCCCGGCACGGCGGGACGGCCGCCGTCGCACCCTCCGCCCTGGTGATCGACGTCGACGAGGCGGGCTTCGAGCGCGATGTGCTCCAGCGGTCCGCCGAGGTCCCGGTCGTCATCGACTTCTGGGCCGAGTGGTGCGAGCCCTGCAAGCAGCTCGGCCCCCTCCTCGAGCGCCTCGCCGTCGAGTACAACGGCCGCTTCCTGCTCGCCAAGGTCGACGTCGACGCCAACCAGATGCTGATGCAGCAGTTCGGCATCCAGGGAATTCCGGCCGTTTTCGCGGTGGTCGCCGGTCAGGCGCTGCCGCTCTTCCAGGGCGCGGCCCCCGAGGCGCAGATCCGCCAGACCCTCGACCAGCTGGTCCAGGTCGCCGAGGAGCGCTTCGGCCTCACCGGTCTCCAGGTGGACGCCGACGCCGACCCGGGCGCCCCGGCGCCGGTGCAGGCCGGCCCGTACGACGCCCTGCTGGAGGCGGCCATGTCCGCGCTCGACGCGGGCGACCTGGCCGGCGCCGTCCAGGCGTACAAGAACGTGCTCGCCGACGACCCGGAGCACCCGGAGGCCAAGCTCGGTCTCGCCCAGGCCGAGCTGCTCGCCCGGGTGCAGACGGCGGACCCGGCCCAGGTGCGCAAGAACGCGGCCGACGACCCGGCCGACGTCGACGCCCAGATCGCCGCCGCCGACCTCGATCTGGTGGGCGGTCATGTCCAGGACGCCTTCGGGCGGCTGGTGGAGACGGTGCGCCGCACCGTGGGCGAGGAGCGCGACCGGGCGCGGCTGCGGCTGCTGGAGCTGTTCGAGGTGATCGGCCCCGAGGACCCGCGGGTGACCGCGGCCCGGCAGGCGCTGGCCCGGGTGCTGTTCTGACCGGATCGCGTCGCCCGGGCCTTCCGGCCCGGGACGATTTGGCGACACAGTGACAATCGGCAGCCGCGTTTTACCAAAACTTGGTAATCGCGGCTGCTGTTACTTGCAGTAAATCGAACCCGGATTTCTGTCCGCATTTCTCCTTCCTCATCACCCTTTGTCGCGCCACCCGGCGGCACCCTGCGTTGCCGCCCGGTACCGGGGTGTCGTCCCGTGGTTATCGGGCCGTTACTAGCCAGTAACGAACCCCCTTGTGCGGGCGCCCGTAATGGACCACGATCGGCGACGCTCGGTCCGACACCGCACCAGCCCGGCACACCCGCCGACTGCGCGCGGCGAAGGGTCCCCACCGAGCGGGCCGGCGGCCCCGCCGCCGGTCGTGGACAGGGGGGTTCCTGCTCTCACCGGCAGGGCCTGTCCAATCCGGCCGCGCCCACCGCGCGGCCAGTGGTTGTCGCTCGGGGGTGATCGCCGGTGATTCGGACGCGCGTCGTGCCGCCTGAGCCCTCGGCGCTCTCCTTCCCGAGGACGTAGCACTTCTCCCATCCCAGGACGGGCCCTGGGCCCATCCGGAGATGTACGTCCGAGAAGGAGGAATTCTCATGAAGTCCCAGGTTCGTGGCGGGACCAGATGGAAGCGGTTCGCCGTCGTCATGGTGCCGAGCGTGGCCGCGACGGCCGCGATCGGTGTCGGCCTGGCTCAGGGCGCGCTCGCCGCGTCCTTCAGCATCTCCGGCCAGGAGTTCAAGGTGAAGGCCGACAGCCTCGTCGGCAACGACTTCGTCCAGTACGGCAGCGTTGACGCCGGCAAGGACCTCGAGGGCAAGGACTTCGCGGCTCCGGTCGCGGTCTCCGGCTTCTCCGAGGCCTGGATCACCAACATGTGCCAGTCCGTGGTGACGCCGAACGTCCCGTTCGTCGGCGACGTGACGCTGCAGCTCAAGGCCGGCACCGAGGGCGCCAAGGACGACTCGAAGAAGGTCTACGCGAAGAACATCTACCTGGATGTCTCCTCGCTGAAGACCGACGCCGAGTTCGGCAACATCGACATCGGTGTCGCCGCGGGCAACCTGGCCAAGTCGCCGGGCAAGCCGGGCATCCAGCCGAACACCAAGGCCAACCCGTACGGTTTCGGCCAGCGCGCCGAGACGGCGAAGCTCAGCAACGTCGAGCAGAAGGCGTGGGCGACCACCGCCGGCACCTTCAAGCTGCCCGACCTCGACCTGTCGCTGCACCGCGGCAAGGTCGAGTGCTTCTGACGCCGAGGTCCGTCCAGGACTGACGCCCAGGGTGCGGGGCCGTGCGAGCGGCCCCCACCCGCGGCCGTCCGCGGCATTTCCTCACATCTCTTCTCAGCAACACCGCTTTCAGGGAGCTGTTTCCATGAGCGCCGAGTCCACTGCTTCCAGCGGAGTCCCCCAGGAGAACCGGTTCCGTGTCTGGCGCCAGACCCGGCCCTTCTGGGCGGGCCTGTTCACCATGCTCGGCGGCGTACCGATCGCCTACCTCCCGTACGGGGACATGCGCCTCGGCAACATGACGCTCGCCATGGCGACGACGGCCGGCGCCGGTGCGCTGATCATCGGTGTCCTGCTCGTCACGCTCGGCCTGACGATGTGGTTCCAGCCCGTCGTCCGGGTCTTCGCGGGTGTCGCGGCGATCGTCCTCGGGCTCATCTCCATCCCCGTGTCGAACTTCGGCGGACTCGTCGTCGGCTTCCTCTTCGCCCTCGTCGGCGGCGGCATGTCCGCCTCGTGGGCCCCGGCCGCGCCGGCCGCGGAAGAGACCGAGGAGCCCGAGGAGACCGAGGAGGCGCCGGAGAAGGCCGGGTACACCGAGGCCCAGACCGCCCCGGGCGAGCACATGCACGACGGCACGACGCGGCCCGTGATCCCGCCGCAGGGGTCCGAGGCGCCGGTGGCCGGGACGACGATCGAAGCCAACGGCGGGAGGCACAGTGCGGGGTGACGAACTTCAGTCGGAAGGGACGGCGAGAGGACCGCGCCACGCGGCCCCCCGCAAGTCCTTCCTGAACAAGATCCACGTCCCCGCAGGCAAGGCGATGGCCCTCGCGGCCATGCCCACCGCGGTGCTCGTGGGCATGGGCCTGGCACCCCGGCTCGCCCTCGCCGACGACAGCAAGGACATCCCCTTCGCCCCCGGCCCGTGCGTCACGCGCTCGGACGAGCCGACGGCCGAGGAGACGGCCACGCCCGACGCCACCAAGAGCCCCCGGCCGACGGCGACCCCGAGCGCGACGGACACCCCGGCCGGCACGCCCGGTCCGGAGTCCTCCGCGACCGCCACGCCCAAGCCGACGGAGACCTCCGGCGCGACGGGCCAGAAGCCGGCGACGGCCCAGGCGCCCGCTCCCGGCGCGACCACCGCGCCCAAGCCGGCCCCGACGCCCACCAAGTCGGTCAACCCGCTCGACCCGCTGGGCGTCGGCGACGCGCTCAAGGACCTGTTCGGCGGCACGAAGACGACGCCGCCCGCCCCGTCCCCGACCGCGACCGAGCCGCCCGCGACCCAGGCACCCGCACCGAAGCCGACGGCCGGCACCGGCAGCCCGGACACCCCGGACGCCCCGAAGCAGACGACGCCGCCGAAGACCGGCACCTCGGACGACGACCCGGTCGACAAGACCAAGGACGCCATCAAGGCCGCCGCCGACAAGGCCGGCGCCACCACCGAGGAGCTCGCCGACTCCGCCAAGGGCCTCGACGCCAAGAAGGACGAGGACATACCCGACGGCGCCAAGCCGCGCTTCCCGTGCCCCGAGCCCGACCCGGAGGCGCTCGCCGCCGCGGACCTGGAGCCCGGACTGCCGCTGCTGCCGGACGAGCCGTGGCGGCTCGAGACCTCGCTGCTCACCCTGCGGGGCCTCGACTACAAGGGCATCGTCGAGGTGAAGACCGGCAGCGGGAAGATCAAGAAGGTCCTCAAGTTCACCGCGGACGAGGTGGACATCAAGGACCTGCACCAGCTGACCGTGCACTCCGACGGCCTGACCGGCCACGTCCGCTCCGACAAGGGCTCGACGTCCACGATCCGGCACGGCACGGTGACCATGTACACGGAGGAGCTGAAGGGCAACCTCTTCGGCCTCATCCCGGTCACCTTCAGCCCCGAGACCCCGCCGCCGCTCAACGTGCCCTTCGCCTTCTTCTCCAACGCCACGGTGAAGCAGGCCGGCCAGTTCGGCGGCACGCTCAAGGTGCCGGGCCTGCGCAACACGATCGAGCCCAGCTGAGCCGCGTACGGCCCTGAGGGCCACCGGGACCACTCCGGGAGCCGCACAAGGCGAAGCCCCCGCCCCTCCGAGGAGGGACGGGGGCTTCGTCGTACGTCGTGCCCGGCCGGGTCAGTCGCGGCCCGCGCCGCCCAGGTGGTGCACCCGCACCATGTTGGTGGTGCCGGGGACGCCGGGGGGCGAGCCGGCGGTGATGACCATGACGTCGCCGGCGTTGAAGCGCTGCATCTTCGCCAGCTCCGCGTCGACCAGGTCGACCATCGCGTCGGTGTTGTCCACGAACGGGGCGAGGAAGGGCTCGACGCCCCAGCTCAGCGTGAGCTGGTTGCGGGTCGACTCGTCCGTCGTGAAGGCCAGGATCGGCTGCTCCACGCGGTAGCGGGACAGCCGGCGGGCGGTGTCGCCGGACTGGGTGAAGGCGACCAGCGCCTTGCCGCCGAGGAAGTCGGCGATCTCGGCGGCCGCACGGGCGACCGAGCCGCCCTGGGTGCGCGGCTTCTTGCCCGGGACCAGCGGCTGGAGGCCCTTGGAGAGCAGCTCCTCCTCGGCCGCCGAGACGATCTTCGACATCGTCTTGACGGTCTCGATCGGGTAGGCGCCGACCGAGGACTCGGCGGACAGCATGACCGCGTCCGCGCCGTCCAGGATCGCGTTGGCGACGTCGCTCGCCTCGGCGCGGGTCGGCCGGGAGTTGGTGATCATCGACTCCATCATCTGGGTGGCGACGATGACCGGCTTGGCGTTGCGGCGGCACATCTCCACGAGGCGCTTCTGCACCATCGGGACGCGCTCCAGCGGGTACTCCACGGCGAGGTCGCCACGGGCCACCATGACGGCGTCGAAGGCGGCGACGACGTCCGCCATGTTCTCGACCGCCTGCGGCTTCTCCACCTTGGCGATGACGGGGACCCGGCGGCCCTCCTCGTCCATCACCTTGTGGACGTCCTTGACGTCGTTGGCGTCGCGCACGAAGGACAGGGCCACCATGTCGCAGCCCATGCGCAGCGCGAAGCGGAGGTCCTCGACGTCCTTCTCGGACAGGGCCGGGACGTTGACCGCCGCGCCGGGCAGGTTGATGCCCTTGTGGTCGGAGATGACACCGCCCTCGATGACGACGGTCTTGACCCGCGGGCCCTCGACCTCCACGACCCGCAGCTCGACGTTGCCGTCGTTGATCAGGACCTGGTCGCCCTTCGAGACGTCGCCCGGCAGGCCCTTGTACGTGGTGCCGCAGATGGACTTGTCACCGGGGACGTCGTCGGTGGTGATGGTGAACTCGTCACCGCGCACCAGCTCGACCGGGCCCTCGGCGAAGGTCTCCAGACGGATCTTCGGGCCCTGGAGGTCGGCGAGCACGCCGACGGCGCGGCCGGTGTCCGCCACCGCCCTGCGGAGACGGTCGTACCGCTCCTGGTGCTCTGCCTGGGTTCCGTGGCTCATGTTGAATCGGGCCACGTTCATGCCGGCCTCGATGAGAGCCTTCAGCTGCTCATAGGAGTCGACGGCGGGGCCCAGCGTGCAGACGATTTTGGAACGGCGCATGAGGCGGATCCTATCGGTTTGTTTCACTGCGGAATATTCCGTCTGGTGGAATGTACAAATGGGCGCGGTGCCGCTCAGGCGTTCACTTCGGGTGGTCGAGATCGCGCACGAGCGCGTAGCTCTGTCGGGCGATCTCCAGCTCCTCGTCCGTCGGCACCACGGCGACCGCCACCCGCGCGTAGTCCGGCGAGATGATCCGGGCCTCGTCGGACCGCACCGCGTTCAGGTCGGCGTCCACCGCCAGGCCCAGCTCCTCCAGGCCCGCGACGGCAGCTTCCCGCACGGGCGCCGCGTTCTCGCCGACCCCCGCCGTGAACACCACCGCGTCCACCCGGCCGAGCACCGCGTAGTACGCCCCGATGTACTTCTTCAGGCGGTGCACGTAGATGTCGAAGGCCAGCGCCGCCCGCTCGTCACCCTCGTCGATCCGGCGCCGGATCTCCCGCATGTCGTTGTCGCCGCACAGCCCGACCAGACCGGACTTCTTGTTCAGCAGGGTGTCGATCTCGTCCGCCGACATCCCCGCCACCCGCTTGAGGTGGAAGGTCACCGCCGGGTCGACGTCGCCCGAGCGGGTGCCCATGACCAGGCCCTCCAGCGGCGTCAGACCCATCGAGGTGTCCACGCACCGCCCGCCGGCCACCGCCGAGGCGGAGGCCCCGTTGCCCAGGTGCAGCACGATCACGTTCACCTCCTCGGGCGCCTTGCCGAGCAGCCGCGCCGCCTCCCGCGAGACGTACGCGTGCGAGGTGCCGTGGAAGCCGTAGCGGCGGATCCGGTGCGCGTCCGCCGTCTCCACGTCGATCGCGTAGCGCGCCGCCGACTCCGGCATCGTGGTGTGGAAGGCGGTGTCGAAGACGGCCACCTGCGGCAGGTCGGGGCGCAGCGCCGTCGCCGTACGGATGCCGGTGAGGTTCGCCGGGTTGTGCAGCGGGGCCACCGGGACGAGCCGCTCGATCTCGGCGAGCACCTCGTCGTCGATCACGGTCGGCGCGGTGAAGCGCAGCCCGCCGTGCACCACGCGGTGGCCGATCGCGGCCAGCTCGCGGGAGTCCAGGCCGAGGCCGTCCGCCGCCAGCTCCTCGGCGACCGCCTTCAGGGCCGCCGCGTGGTCGGCGATCGGCCCGCTCTTCTCGCGCCGGACGCCACCGCCGCCCTGCAGCGGCGTGTGCACCAGCCGCGAGGTCTGCTCGCCGATCCGCTCGACCAGGCCGACCGCGAGCCGGCTGCTGTCCCTCATGTCGAGCAGCTGGTACTTCACCGACGAGGAGCCGGAGTTGAGGACGAGGACGCGGGTGGGAGTGCCGGTCATGCGGGAAGCTCCTGGGCGGGTGCGGCGGGTGCGGCGGGTGCGGCGGGTGCGGCCGGGGCGGCGGGAACCTGGGACTGGATCGCGGTGATGGCGACCGTGTTGACGATGTCGCTGACGAGCGCGCCGCGCGAGAGGTCGTTCACGGGCTTGCGCAGACCCTGCAGCACCGGGCCGACGGCGACCGCGCCGGCCGAGCGCTGCACGGCCTTGTAGGTGTTGTTGCCGGTGTTGAGGTCCGGGAAGATCAGCACGCTCGCCTGGCCCGCCACCTCCGAGCCGGGCAGCTTGGTCGCCGCCACGGAGGGCTCGACGGCCGCGTCGTACTGGATCGGGCCCTCGATCCGCAGCTCCGGCCGGCTCTCGCGGACCAGCTTGGTCGCCTCGCGCACCTTGTCGACGTCCGCGCCGGAGCCGGAGGTGCCGGTGGAGTAGGAGAGCATCGCGATCCGCGGCTCGACACCGAAGCGGGCGGCGGTGGCCGCCGACTGCACGGCGATGTCCGCGAGCTGCTCGGCGTCCGGGTCCGGGTTGACCGCGCAGTCGCCGTACACGAGCACCTTGTCGGCCAGGCACATGAAGAACACCGAGGAGACGATCGAGGCGTCCGGCTTGGTCTTGATGATCTCGAAGGCGGGGCGGATCGTCGCGGCCGTGGAGTGCACCGAGCCCGACACCATGCCGTCGGCCAGGCCCTCCTCGACCATCAGGGTGCCGAAGTAGTTCACGTCCGACACCACGTCGTACGCGAGCTCCACGGTGACGCCCTTGTGGGCGCGCAGCCGCGCGTACTTCTCGGCGAACGCGTCCCGCAGCTCCGAGGTCTGCGGGTCGATCAGCTGCGTCCCGCCCAGGTTCACGCTCAGGTCGGCGGCCTTCTTGCGGATCGCCTCCACGTCGCCGAGCAGGGTCAGGTCGCAGACGTCACGGCGGACCAGCACGTCGGCGGCGCGCAGCACCCGCTCCTCGGTGCCCTCGGGCAGCACCACCCGGCGGCGGTCGGCCCGGGCCTGCTCCAGGAGCTCGTGCTCGAACATCATCGGCGTGACCCGGCCGCTGCGGGCCACCGAGAGGCGCCCGAGCAGTTCGGCGGTGTCGACATGGCGCTCGAAGAGGCCGAGCGCGGTCTCCGCCTTGCGCGGTGTCGCCGCGTTCAACTCGCCTTCGAGGGCGAAGAGTTCGGCGGCCGTCGGGAAGCTGGTGCCGGGGACGGAGATGACCGGCGTGCCCGGCGCGAGCCGGGCGGCCAGGGTGAGGATCTCCTCGCTGGGCCGCTCGTTCAGGGTGAGCAGCACGCCGGCGATGGGCGGGGTGCCGGCCGAGTGCGCGGCGAGCGCGCCGACCACCAGGTCGGCCCGGTCGCCGGGCGTCACCACCAGACAGCCGGGCGTCAGCGCGTTGAGGAAGTTCGGCAGCATCGCGCCGCCGAAGACGAAGTCGAGCGCGTCGCGGGCGAGACCGGAGTCGTCGCCGAGGACGACGGAGGCGCCGAGCGCGTGGGTGATCTGGGCGACGGTCGGCGCGGCGAGGGCCGGGTCGTCGGGCAGGACGTAACAGGGCACGGGCAGCCGGGCGGCGAGCCGCTCGGCGAGCGCGGCCCGGTCGTCCACCGCGACCCGGTTGACCACCATCGCGAGCACGTCACAGCCGAGGCCGTCGTAGGCGCGGAAGGCGTTGCGGGCCTCGGCGCGCACCGACTCGGGCGTCTGGTCCTTGCCGCCGACCACCGGGATCACCGAGGCGCCGAACTCGTTCGCGAGCCGGGCGTTGAGCGCCAGCTCGTCGGGCAGCTGGGTGGCGGCGAAGTCGGTGCCGAGGACGAGCACGACCTCGTAGTCCCGGGCGACGGCGTGGAAGCGGTCCACGAGCCGGGAGACCAGCTCGTCGGTGCCGCGCTCGGCCTGGAGCGACGAGGCCTCGTGATAGTCCATGCCGTAGACGGTGGAGGCGTCCTGCGAGAGGCGGTAGCGGCTGCGCAGCAGGTCGAACAGCCGGTCGGGCCCGTCGTGCACCAGCGGCCGGAACACTCCCACCCGGTCCACCTGGCGGGTGAGGAGCTCCATGACTCCCAGCTCGACGACCTGGCGGCCGTCTCCGCGGTCGATCCCGGTCACGTACACGCTGCGCGTCACGCCGTCGTCTCCTGTGTCCTTCGAAGGTCAATCGAGTGTGTTCAAAAACCACCGATAGGGTGGCATTGCCCTCTTGACAATACCCCCGGGGCTGGATACGACGCCCGCTGGACGAAGGGCCCGGAACGCCGGGACCAAAGGCCCCGCGAGGCCCGGCGGGGCCCGGCCCGCGGCACGTCCGCGAGCGCGACGGCACCCGCGGACGTGTGAGAATCGACAAGGCTCACACGTACCACTACCGAGCAGGAGACAGAGCACGATGCGCATCGGAGTTCTCACCGCAGGCGGCGACTGTCCGGGCCTGAACGCAGTGATCCGGTCGGTCGTGCACCGGGCCGTGACGCACTACGGCGACGAGGTCATCGGCTTCGAGGACGGTTACGCGGGCCTGCTCGACGGACGCTACCGCTCCCTCGACCTAAACGCGGTCAGCGGCATCCTCGCCCGCGGCGGCACCATCCTCGGCTCCTCCCGCCTCGAGCGCGCCCGCTTCCGCGCCGCCTGCGACAACGCCAAGGAACTGATCGAGAAGAGCGGCTTCGACGCGCTGATCCCCATCGGCGGCGAGGGCACGCTCACCGCCGCGCGGATGCTCTCCGAGGCCGGCGTCCCCGTCGTCGGCGTCCCCAAGACCATCGACAACGACATCTCCTCCACCGACCGCACCTTCGGCTTCGACACCGCCGTCACCGTGGCCACCGAGGCGATGGACCGGCTCAAGACCACCGCCGAGTCCCACCAGCGCGTGATGGTCGTCGAGGTCATGGGCCGGCACGCCGGCTGGATCGCCCTGGAGTCCGGCATGGCCGGCGGAGCCCACGGCATCTGCCTGCCGGAACGGCCCTTCGACCCGGCCGACTTGGTCAAGCTGGTCGAGGAACGCTTCGCCCGCGGCAAGAAGTTCGCCGTCATCTGCGTCGCCGAGGGCGCGCACCCGGCCGACGGCACCATGGACTACGGCAAGGGCGAGATCGACCAGTTCGGCCACGAGCGCTTCCAGGGCATCGGCACCGCCCTCGCCTACGAGCTGGAGCGGCGCCTCGGCAAGGAGGCCCGCCCCGTCATCCTCGGTCACGTCCAGCGCGGCGGCACCCCGACGGCGTACGACCGGGTGCTCGCCACCCGCTTCGGCTGGCACGCGGTGGAGGCCGTGCACCAGGGCCACTTCGGCCGGATGACCGCCCTGCGCGGCACCGACGTCCAGATGGTCCCGCTGGCCGAGGCCGTCACCCAGCTCAAGACCGTCCCCGAGGACCGGATGCGCGAGGCCGAGTCGGTCTTCTGACCCGGCCACGCCGACGGCATCCCGTACGCGGCCCCGATCGTCCCCCCGTGGAGGATCGGGGCCGAATCCATGCTTGAGCCCGGAGCCGCGGTCAACAAGGCTTGGGCGTGTCCCGGACATGTCCCACACCCGGTCCGGGCCAGGCCGGAGCGAGGGGATGGCGCGCATGGCGACGGGGGAGAGGGCTCCCGACCCGGGAGAGGCCCGCGATCCGGCCGGATTCATCGCCCGGCTCCAGGAGCTGAAGGACCGGTCCGGCCTGACCTACCGCGAGCTGACCGCGCGCGCCGAGGCGGTGGGCGACGTGCTGCCCCGCTCCACCGTGGCCAACATGCTGGCCCGCACCACCGTCCCGCGCGAGGAACTGCTGGCCGCCTTCCTGCGCGCGTGCGGAGTGGGGCCGGCGCAGGCGCGGGAGTGGCAGACCGTACGCAAGGAACTCGCGGTCCGGGGCGTGTACAAGCCGGACGGACCGGACCGGGGCGAGGCGGACGGGGCGGACGGGGCGGACGACGAGAGCGAGGACGACGGCGGCGACGGGCAAGGGTCCGACGGTGGGCCGCGGGCCCGGCTGCGGCGGATCGCCGTCGCGGCGGTCGCGGTGGCCGCCCTCGTCATCGCGACCGTGAGCGTCATCGCCTTCGTCCGCGACGACCACCCCGCCCACCGCCGCCCGCCCGTGCTCACCGCGCCCGCCGACGGCCCGGTCCGGATCCGGGTCATCGCCTCCGGCCTCTGCCTGAACGAGCGGCGCGGCGGCCGCAGCGGCCAGATCCACCAGCGGGCCTGCGCCGGCGCCGACGTGCCCCGCTACGAGCTGGAACGACTCGGCGGCGCCGAGTGGCGGATCGTCTCGCACCATCCGGACTACGGCCCCGGCTGCTCCGGCATCCCGTCCGGCGGCCGGATCCCCGACGCCGCGTTCGAGGACTCCGAGTGCGGCGACCCGACCCGCGTCGAGCGCTTCACCCTGGAGCCGTACGGCAGCCCGGTCACCGGCTACCGCATCGTCCCGGCCGGCTCCGCGACCGCCGGCAGCTGCGTCACCGTCGTCGGCGACACGCGCGCCGAATGGGCCCGCCTGGCCCAGGCACCCTGCGCGGCCGACGCCCGGGGCCAGCTCTTCAGCTTCGACCGCGCGGGCCCCGCCTAGGCGGGCTCGACGAGCCGGGCCCGCAGCGCCGTGACGACCGCCGGGTCCAGGCCCACGTGCCCGGTGGCGTACGCGTGCACGGAGCCGTACCGCGCCCGGAGGTCCGCGAGGACGAGCCGCATGATCTCGGCGGGTGCCCGGCCGTAGCCGGGCCAGCGCAGCTCGCGGCCCGGGTGGGCCGCCTTCCAGTCGGCGACCAGCCGCTCGGTGGCCAGCTCGGTCAGCGCGAAGTCGGCGAGGATCTCCTCGTCCGGGACGCCGAGCAGGGCGAGGACGAGGGCGGCGAGCAGACCCGTACGGTCCTTGCCGGAGGCGCAGTGGAAGACCAGCGGGCCCTCGGCCGCCGCGATGATCTCCAGGGCCTCGCGCAGTTCGGCGGCGCCGTCGAGGGCGACCTCGGCGAAGCGGTCGGCGAGGTAGCGCCAGGGGTCGAGGTCCGGATCGATCTCGGCCTGGTCGTACGGCCGGTGCTCGATGCTCAGGTTGTGCCAGGTCTGCGGTTCGGTCGCGGGCAGCCGGCCCTTGGCCTCGATCTCCCACGGATAGCGCAGGTCGATCACGGTGGCGATGCCCAGCTCCCGGAAGCGCTCCAGATCGGCGCGCGCGTCGGGGCCGGGGCCGGCGAGTTTGGCGAGGGAGTCGGAACGGTAGAGGGTCGCCCACCGCACGCTCCCGCCGTCGGCGGTTCGATAGCCGCCCAGGTCACGGAAGTTGTGGAGCCGCTGGAAAGGTATGTGTCGGGTCACGCGCCCAATGTAGAGAGGCCGGTGCGCGGTCTCGGGCGCGGGCCGGCTACGGCGCGACGATCGCCCAGAAGTGGTCGGTGATCTCGTCGAGGTACGTGCGTCCCGCGTCGCCCGTCGAGCCCGAGGCGCCCCAGCTGCTGGTGGCGGCCATCCGCGAGTGGTACTCGGCGTGCAGGCGCTGCAGCGCGTCCTCCACGGTCGGCTTCGGCAGCGGCAGGATCTTGATCACGGGCTTCACGTACGCCTGCCAGCGCGTGGTCGCCGCGTCGCGCAGCAGCTCCGTCAGCCGCTCGTCGCCGCCGGTCGCGGTGAGCAGGGCGCGCGGGCCGAGGCCGAGCGCCTGGGCGAGGGCGGTGGTCTGGCGCTCGTTCCCGCGCCAGCGGCCGGACTCCTCCATCCGCAGATACGCGGTGGGATCCAGGCCGACCCGGCGGGCCAGGTCCTCGGGGGCCAGGCCGCGGGCGATCCGGTGCTCGCGCAGGGTGGTGGCCGAGGCGAGGAGTTCGGCCGGGGAGCACCAGAGCACGCCGGCGAGGGCGGTCAGCTCGTGCGAGGCGGGAGTGAGACGGCCGCGCTCCCAGGCGACGACGGTCTCGGGGGCTATGTGGAGGCCGTACTGGGCCCGCAGGCCGTAGGCGACGTGGTCCGGGCCCATACCGAGACCCTCGCGCAGACGGCGCGCGGCGAGGGCGTTGAAGGGAGGAGAGGGTTGGTGCACGGCGCCCACGCTAGATGCGGAGGGTGATCGTTAGCTACGGTGCGTTCAGCCCAACCCAAAGGTCGTAGGAACGTGGGAACCGGTCAGTAACTCCGGGTGGCGCCGCCGTCACCAGGCACGTTGCCGCCGGCGAGCCAGCGGTACTGGAGTTCGGGGCGGCCGATCTGACCGTACTGCGGCGCCCGGGCCGCCCGGCCCGCGGTGACCAGGTGCTCAAGATAGCGGCGGGCCGTGATCCGCGAGATGCCGACGGCCGTGCCCGCCTCCGCCGCGGTGAGGCCCTCGGGCGCGGCCCGCAGCGCACGGGTCACCGCCTCCAGCGTGGGGCCGCTCAGACCCTTCGGCAGCGCGGCCGGCTGCGGGGCGCGCAGCGCCGCCAGCGCCCGGTCCACCTCGTCCTGGCCCGACGCCTCGCCGGCCGCCGCCCGGAACTCCGCGTAGCGGGCGAGCCGGTCGCGCAGGGTCGCGAAGGTGAACGGTTTCAGCACGTACTGCACGACGCCGAGCGACACGCCCTCCCGCACGATCGCCAGGTCACGCGCCGAGGTCACCGCGATCACGTCCGCCGCGTGCCCGGCGGCGCGCAGCGCCCGCAGCAGCTGCAGCCCGTGCCCGTCCGGCAGATACAGATCGAGCAGGATCAGATCCACCGGCACCCGGTCGAGCAGCCGCACCGCCGCGGCCCGCGAGTGCGCCACGCCGACCACCTGGAAGCCGTCCACCCGCCCCGCGTACAGCGCGTGCGCGTCGGCGGCGACGGGATCGTCCTCGACCACCAGCACCCGGATGCCCTCGCCTCGCCGGCTCACGCGCCCACCTCCACGCGGTCGGACCGGACGGCGGCCGTGTGCCCGGCGCCGGATCCGGCCGCCACGGGGCCGCCGAGCGGCAGGCGTACGGTGAACTCCGCGCCGCCCAGGGGCGATTCGGCCAGCGTCAGGGTGCCGGAGGCGCGGGTGACGGCCTGCTGGACCAGGGCGAGGCCGAGGCCGCGGCCCGGGCCGCGGGTGGACCAGCCGCGGTCCAGGACCGCGGCGCGGTCCTCGGGCCGGACGCCCGGCCCGCTGTCCCCGACCTGGAGCAGCAGCTCGCCGCCCTCGGCGAGCGCGGTCACCGTGACCCGCGCGCACCTGACGTCACCCGGGAGGCCGGCGGACTCGCCCAGGGCGGGCCCGTCCGGCCCGGGCCCGTCCGCGAGCCCCGGGGTCCGCAGGTCCGCCGGGCTCGCCGCCTCCACCGCGTTGTCGACGAGGTTGCCGAGGATGGTGACCAGGTCGCGGGAGGGCAGCGAGACCGGCAGGACGCCGTCGTCGATGCGGCTGGTGTCCGTCAGGGTCAGTTCGACGCCGCGCTCGTTGGCCTGGGCCGCCTTGCCGAGGAGGAGGGCGGCGAGGACCGGTTCGGCGACCGCGGTCACCACGCGGTCGGTCAGGGCCTGGGCCAGTTCCAGTTCGGCCGTGGCGAAGCCGACCGCCTCCTCGACGCGGCCCAGCTCGATCAGCGAGACCACGGTGTGCAGCCGGTTCGCCGCCTCGTGCGCCTGGGAGCGCAGGGCCTCCGTGAAGCCGCGCTCCGAGTCCAGCTCGCCCGACAGCGCCTGGAGTTCGGTGCGGTCCCGCAGCGTGACCACGGTGCCGCGGCGCTCGCCGCCCACCACCGGCCGGGTGTTGACGACGAGGACCCGCTCGTCCGTCAGGTGCAGCTCGTCCACCCGCGGCCCCGAGGACAGCAGCGCACCGGTCAGCGGCGCCGGAAGCCCCAGCTCCGCCGCCGACCGGCCCACCACGTCGCCGGCCAGGCCCAGCAGTTCCCGCGCCCCGTCGTTGATCAGCGCGATCCGCCGCTGCCCGTCCAGCATCACCAGGCCCTCGTGCACGGCGTGCAGCGCGGCCTCGTGGTAGTCGTGCAGCCGGCTCAGCTCGGTCGCGTTCATGCCCTTGGTGTGCCGGCGGAGCCGCGCGTTGATCACGTACGTGCCCGCGCCGCCGAGCGCCAGTGCCCCGCCCGCCGTCCCGAGCAGCGCCGCGACCTGCTCGCGCACCTGCTCGCTGATCCTGTCGATGGTGATCCCGGCGCTCACCAGGGCGATCACCCGCCCGTGGTCGCGGTCGTCGAAGACCGGCGCGACCGTGCGCACCGAGGGGCCGAGCACGCCCATGTGGATCTCGGAGAACGTCTCGCCGCGCACCGCCCGGTCGATGTGCCCGAGGTACGTACGGCCTATCTGCGCCGGTTCCGGGTGCGTCCAGCGCGTCCCGTCCGGCGCCATGATCACCACGAACGTGACGCCCGCGTGCTGCCGCAGCGCCTCCGCGTACGGCTGGAGCGCCGGCGTCGGGTCCACGGAGCCCGCCGCACGCGCCGCCGCCACCACGGCGGGCGACTCGGCGACGGCCGTCGCGGTCGCCGTCGACTGCCGGCGCGCGGTCTCCTCCGCCTGGGCGCGGTCCGTCACGTACGCGAAGACCGCGCACCCCGCGACGACGGCGGCCACGAGCACGACCTGCATCGCGAAGAGCTGACCTGCGAGGCTGCGGGGCCGGGGAAGGGGGAGACGCATGCGAGCCAGTGTGCCTGGCCCCGCGGGCGGGCCCGCAGCCGCGTGCCCGAATCGTTCCTCGACCGAGACGAACACCCCGGAAGACCCCGGCACACCTCGGCACACCTCTTCACGCCCGGCACGCCCCGGCAGGCCTCGGCCGTGAACGAAACGTACGCAAGCGTGACCCGGGTCACAGGCTGATGGATAGTCGCGGGGATCCACCGGGACGTGGACACCCCCGAGTACGAGGAGGACCCCGTGGCCGCACGACGGGACCGCACCCACTATCTGTATCTGGCCGTGATCGGCGCCGTCCTGCTCGGCATCGCCGTCGGCTTCGTGGCGCCCGGCTTCGCCGTGGAGCTCAAGCCGCTCGGCACCGGCTTCGTGAACCTCATCAAGATGATGATCTCGCCCGTCATCTTCTGCACGATCGTCCTCGGGGTCGGCTCGGTGCGCAAGGCCGCCAAGGTCGGCGCCGTCGGCGGGCTCGCCCTCGGCTACTTCCTGGTCATGTCGACCGTCGCGCTCGCCATCGGCCTGGTCGTCGGCAACATCCTTGAGCCCGGCTCCGGTCTGCACCTGACCAAGGACCTCGCGGAGGCCGGCGCGAAGCAGGCCGAGGGCGCGAGCGAGGGCACGGCCGACTTCCTGCTCGGGATCATCCCCAAGACCCTGGTCTCCGCCTTCACCGAGGGCGAGGTGCTCCAGACCCTCCTCGTCGCCCTGCTCACGGGCTTCGCGCTGCAGGCGATGGGCGCGGCGGGCGAGCCGGTGCTGCGCGGCATCGGGCACATCCAGCGGCTGGTGTTCCGCGTGCTGGCGATGATCATGTGGGCGGCGCCGGTCGGCGCGTTCGGCGCGATGGCCGCGGTGGTCGGCGCGACGGGCGCCGCCGCGCTGAAGTCGCTCGCCGTCATCATGATCGGCTTCTACGTGACCTGCGCGCTGTTCGTCTTCCTGGTGCTCGGCACGCTGCTGCGGGTGGTGGCCGGCGTCAACATCCTGGCGCTGCTGAAGTACCTGGGCCGCGAGTTCTTGCTGATCCTGTCGACCTCGTCGTCCGAGTCGGCGCTGCCGCGGCTGATCGCGAAGATGGAGCACCTGGGCGTCAGCAAGCCGGTGGTCGGCATCACCGTCCCGACCGGCTACTCCTTCAACCTCGACGGCACCGCGATCTATCTGACGATGGCCTCGCTCTTCGTCGCCGAGGCGATGGGCAACCCGCTCTCCCTCGGCGAGCAGATCTCCCTCCTCGTCTTCATGATCATCGCCTCGAAGGGCGCGGCGGGCGTCACGGGCGCGGGCCTCGCCACGCTCGCCGGCGGCCTGCAGTCGCACCGCCCGGAACTCGTCGACGGCGTCGGCCTGATCGTCGGCATCGACCGCTTCATGAGCGAGGCCCGCGCCCTCACCAACTTCGCGGGCAACGCCGTCGCCACCGTCCTCGTCGGCACCTGGACCAAGGAGATCGACAAGTCCCGGGTGACCGAGGTGCTCGCCGGCCGCGTCCCCTTCGACGAGACGACCCTCCTCGACGACGCCCACGGCCCGCAGCCGCCCGCCCAGCGCTCGGACGAGGGCGAGGAGAAGGCCCGCGCCGGCGTCTGATGCCCCCGGGTCCCGGGCCTTGAGCCGGATCCGGGCCCCGGTGCGCGAAACGCCCCCGGTCGCGATGGCGCGACCGGGGGCGTCTCGACACCCGCCCGGCCCACGCCTGACCCACGCCCCGCCCGGCCCACGCCCCGCCCGGCCCACGCCCCGCCCGGCCCACGCCCCGGCCGGTCACCGGGCCCGCCCGGCCACCGGCCGGGGCATGGCCGCGTCACCCGCCCAGCTCCGTCAGCTCCTCCTCCGTCAGCGTCAGGTCCGCCGCGGCCGCGGAGTCGCGGACGGTCTCCGGGCGGCTCGCGCCCGGGATCGGGAGGACGGTGCCCGGGCGGCCCAGGAGCCAGGCGAGGGCGAGCCGCTGCGGACTGACGCCACGGGCCCGGGACAGGCGGTGGAAGGCCGCGAAGCGCGGGTCCGCGTCCTGCGACGAGGGTCCGTCGAGGGAGCTGCGCGAGATCCCGCCGAGCGGGCTCCACGGCAGGAAGGCGAGACCGAGCTCGGCGCACAGCCGCAGTTCGGGCTCGGCGTCGCGGACGGCCGGCGAGTAGCGGTTCTGCACGGAGACCAGACGGTCGCCCAGGATCTCCCGGGCCAGCAGGATCTGCTCGCGGTCCACGTTAGAGACGCCGGCGAGCCGCACCGTACCGGCGTCCAGCAGGTCGCGGAGCGCGCCGAGGGATTCGGCGTACGGGACGGCCGGGTCCGGCTTGTGCAGCTGGTAGAGGCCGATCGCGCCGCCGCCGAGCCGCCGCGCCGATGCCTCGGCCGCGCGCCGCAGGTGTTCGGGCCGGCCGTCGACCGTCCAGCCGCCGTCGGCGCTTCGCCCGCGGCCGCCCTTGGTGGCGACGAGCACCGCGTCCCGGTCGCCGCCGTACGCGGCGAGCGCGCGGGCCACGAGCCGCTCGTTCGCGCCCGGCTCCCCGCCCGGCGGATGGTAGGAGTCGGCCGTGTCCAGCAGCGTCACTCCGGCGTCCAGGGCGGCGTGGACGGTGGCGACCGCGCGCGCCGCGTCCGGGTGTCCCTCGATCGACAGCGGCATCGCGCCGAGCCCGATCGCGCTCACCGTCACACCGCCCAGCGTGCGGTACCGCATCAGGCCTCCACCTCCGCCCCGACCGTCTCGGAAAGCGCCTGCCGCAGCCATTCCGAGGAATCACGGAAACGGAAACCGAGGGCCTCGGCCCGGGAATTGTCCATCGCGTATCCACGGGCGAACGAGAACGGGCTGACCTCGCCCACCTCCACCTCCTGGAAAACAGTCCGGCCGCCCACCAGTTCCTCGATCTCCGCGCAGATCCGGGCCGTCGTCAGCGCGCCGTGGGAATGCGCGTTCACCGGCCCGGTGAATTCCGCCTCGGCCGCCCACGCGAGGAACGCGGCGATCTCCTCCACGTACACGTACGTCGCCGGCCGGTTCACCGCCGGCACCGCGATCGGCTCGCCCGCCCGGATCCGCCGCGCGTAGTGGCCGACCCGCCCGGTGAAGTCGTCCGCGCCGCCCAGCACGTGCGCCACCCGAACCGACGTCCACGCGAACGGCGCGCCCGCGGCCGCGAACACCGCCTCCGCCTGCCGCTTTCCCTCTCCGTAGTGCGCCTCCAGGAACTCCGGGTCCTCCCACGGCAGTCCGAGGTCCACCGCCACCGCGCCCAGGTCGAGGACGTCCTCGGTGACGGGCACCGCGGAGTCCTCGTACGCGTACACCTCCACCGTCGAGGTCATCACATAGCGCCGGGTCCGCCCCGCGAACACCCGCCGGGCGATGTCCGCCTGGCGCGGTGTGTAGCAGACCTGGTCGACGACGACGTCGAAACTCCGCCCGGAAAGGGCCTTTTCGAGCGCGGCCTCGTCATTCCGGTCCGCGGTCAGGGAAAGGGTTCCTTCCGGCGCGGGCGAGGAACCGCGATTGAGCACCGTGACCTGATGGCCCGCGCCGAGCAGCGCGCTGGTGAGCCGCTTTCCGAAATAACGGTTGCCGCCGATGATCAGAATGTCCATGGGCACCAGTGTTACGGTGTGCGCTCGTCATCTGAAGGGGGAAACATGGGAGTCCGGGCCGTATCGCCGAAGGAACCACGGCCGCCGCGCCCCGCCGCCGTCGAAACCTCGGCGGGCGCCTTCGACCCCATCGACCGGCAGATCCTGGACCTGCTGCAGAGCGACGGCCGCATCAAGCTCAGCGAGCTCGGCCGCCGGGTCCGGCTCAGCCCCGCCGCCGTCACCGAACGGGTCCGCCGCCTGGAGGCCTGCGGCGCGATCACCGGTTACGGCGCCCAGGTCGCGCCCGCCCGTCTCGGCTACGGCATCCAGGCCTTCATCCGCGTCAACCCGCACGGCGGCTACACCCTCACCCATCCCCGCACCCTGGAGCTCACCGCCCGCCCGGAGATCCGTGAGGTCCACCACGTGGTCGGCGAGGACTGCTGGATCCTCAAGGTCGCCGTGACCGACACCGGGCACCTGGAGGAGATCCTGGCGCAGACCTCCGCCCTCGGCCGGACCACGACCTCGGTCGTCCTGTCCTCTCCCGTCGAGCAGAGGCCACTGCTCCCGCCGTCCTGAGCCGCCGCCGCTTGCCTTGACGTGGGCGTCAAGGCGTACGTTCGTCGGCATGAGAATCGGCGAGCTGGCCGAGCGGGCGGGCACGACCACGCGGACTCTGCGCTACTACGAGTCCCGCGGTCTGCTGACCTCACGGCGTACGGAGAACGGCTACCGCACCTACGACGAGGACGACCTGCGTCTCCTCCAGCAGATCCGGACCCTGCAGGACTTCGGGTTCGAACTGGAGGAGACCCGGCCGTTCGTGGAGTGCCTGCGGGCCGGCCACCCGGCGGGCGACGCGTGTCCGGCGTCGATCGCCGTCTACCGGCGCAAGCTCGCCGAGCTCGACGGACTCATCGAACAGCTGCAGAACGTGCGCGCCCAGGTCGGCGCGCAGCTGCTGCGGGCCGAGGCGGAGCTGCCGGGCGGCCCGGAACCGACGTGCGAACTGGGAGGGCGAGGAAGATGATCCGAGCGCGGGGTGTGGCCGAGGTGACCGACTTCGATTTCGACGCGGAGGTGCTGGAGGCGGAGCTTCCGGTGCTCGTGGAGTTCACCGCGGACTGGTGCGGGCCGTGCCGCCAGCTGGCGCCGGTCCTGAGCGCCGTCGCCGAGGAGGAGGCCGGCCGGCTGAAGGTCGTCCAGATCGACGCGGACACCAATCCGCAGACCATGAGCCGGTACGGCATCCTGTCCATGCCGACCCTGATGGTCTTCCGGGCCGGCGAGCCCGTGAAGTCCCTGGTCGGCGCCCGTCCCAAGCGCCGCCTCCTGGAGGAGCTCGCGGACGTCCGCTGATCCGGCCTGGTCCGGAGGAGACGGCCTAGTCCCACAGCTCGGTGGTGTGCGCCGCCACCGCCCGCGCCACGCGGTCGACGAGTTCGGCGGCGGGCAGCGGGCCGAGGCGGCGGCCGTCGCGGAGCCGTACGGAGACCCGGCCGTCGGCGGCCTCCTCGGCGCCGACGACCGCCTGGTACGGGACGAGGCGGGACGCGCGGATCCGGGCGCCCAGACTGCCGTGGTCCGGGGCGAGGACCTCGGCGCGCAGGCCGTGCGCGGCGGCCCGGCCGGCGAGTTCGGCGGCGGCGCCGCACTGGTCGCCGGAGACGGGAAGCACGGCGAGCTGGAGCGGCGCGAGCCAGGCGGGGAAGGCGCCGGCGTGGTGCTCGACGAGGTGGGCGACGGCGCGCTCCACGCTGCCGACGACCGAGCGGTGGATCATCACGGGCCGGTGCCGGGCGCCGTCGGCGCCGGTGTAGCGCAGGTCGAACCGTTCGGGCTGGTGGAAGTCGATCTGGACGGTGGAGAGGGTCGACTCGCGGCCGGCCGGGTCGGCGACCTGCACGTCGATCTTCGGCCCGTAGAACGCGGCCTCGCCCTCCGCCTCCTCGTAGTCGAGCCCGGAGGCGTCCAGGACCTCGCGGAGCAGGGCGATCGAGCGCTCCCACTTCTCGGGCGCGGCCACGTACTTGCCGCCGGGCCCGGGCAGCGAGAGCCGGTGGCGGACCGGCCGGACGCCCATCGCGGCGTGCGCCTCGCGGATCAGGCCGAGCGCGGCGGCGGCCTCGTCGGCGACCTGGTCGAGGGTGCAGAAGATGTGGGCGTCGTTGAGCTGGATGGCCCGCACCCGGGTGAGGCCGCCGAGCACGCCGGACAGCTCGGAGCGGTACATGCCGCCCAACTCGGCCATCCTCAGCGGGAGTTCACGGTAGCTGTGCGGGCGGGAACGGAAGATCACGGCATGGTGCGGGCAGAGGCTGGGCCGCATCACGAACTGCTCCCCGCCGACCTCCATGGGCGGGAACATGTCCTCGGCGTAGTGCGACCAGTGCCCGGAGATCTCGTACAACTCCCGCTTCCCGAGCACCGGTGAGTACACGTGCCGGTATCCGGCCCGGCGCTCGGCCTCGCGTACGTACTCCTCCAGCGCATGCCGTACGACGGCGCCGTCGGGCAGCCAGTAGGGCAGTCCGGCCCCGATCAGTGGGTCGGTGTCGAACAGGTCGAGTGCGCGGCCCAGCCTGCGGTGGTCGACGGTCTTCTCGGCGTTCACGGTCACTCCTCGTCGCGATGGGTGGAGGAGCGAGTGCCCGGGCGGCACGACGAAGCCCCGGGGCACTCGCCCCGGGGCTTTCGGCACAGACAGCTGTCAGCGCGCCGGGACACTCTCCGGCGTCGTCGTGATCACAGCGGCACGCTTCATGGGCGCCACGCTAGCCCGGCAGCGGTCGGCCGCGCACGGGATTTTCCGCGGACACAAAAAAGCCCCGGACTAGAATGGACAGCCGGGGTCGTGCGTCGCGTATATTGGGAGGTTCCGTGTCTGGCCGCATTTCTGGGCATAGCAGAGACGCGGACCACTTCACTAAACGCACCGTATCGCGCCGGGAGTCGAATTGTCAACCGAGGAATTTCGGAAAGAGCAGCAGTTCATCACCGAGCTCTACGCACGACTCGACGACCTGAGGGACCAGGCCGAGGCCGGCGTCGCCCGGGCCCTCGCCACGCCCGGCGAGGGCAGCGCCCAGGCACGCCTGGAGCGGGACGTGCTCGTCGCCGAGCAGTCCGGACTGCTCGCGGCGCTCAACGCGGGTGAGACCGGGCTGTGTTTCGGGCGGCTCGTCTTCCAGGACGGCCGCGACCACCACATCGGCCGCCTCGGCATCCGCCGCGACGACGCCCACCGCACCCCGCTCGTCGTCGACTGGCGCGCCGACGTCGCCCGGCCCTTCTACCTCGCCACCGGCTACGCGCCCATGGGCCTCACCCGCCGCCGCCACATCACCACCCACGGCCGCGAGGTCGTCTCGCTCCACGACGAGGTCCTCGACCTCGCCGACACCACCCGCACCGGTCACGAGAACCGCGACGCCGACGAGGTCCTGCTCGCCGCGCTCGACGCCGCCCGCACCGGCCGCATGCACGACATCGTGCAGACCATCCAGGCCGAGCAGGACGCCATCATCCGCTCCCCGCACGGCGGCGTCCTCGTCGTCGAGGGCGGCCCGGGCACCGGCAAGACCGCCGTCGCCCTGCACCGCGCCGCGTATCTGCTCTACGCCCACCGCGAGCAGCTCGCCAAGCGCGCCGTGCTCATCGTCGGACCCAACCCGGCCTTCCTCGGCTACATCGGCAACGTGCTGCCCTCCCTCGGCGAGACCGGCGTCCTGCTCGCCACGCCCGGCGAGCTGTTCCCCGGTGTCCGGGCCACCGCCACCGACAGCCCGCGCGCCGCCGCCGTCAAGGGATCGGCGCGGATGGCCGACGCCCTGGCCGAGGCCGTGCGCGACCGCCAGCGGGTCCCCGAACGCGGCGCGCCGCTGATCGTCCCGCACGAGGACGGCGACCTCGTCATCGACTGGGACATGGCCCTGGAGGCACGGCACAAGGCGCGCGAGACCTTCCTGCCGCACAACCTCGCCCGGCCCTACTTCGTCTTCCACATCCTCGACGCGCTCGCCGAACAGCTCGCGGACCGCATCGGCGCCGACCCCTACGGCGGCCCCAACTTCCTCGGCCCCGACGACCGCGCCCTGCTGGCCAAGGGCGTCGCCGCCAACCCCGAGGTGCACACCGCCCTCGACACCCTGTGGCCCGCGCTCACCCCGCAGGAGTTCCTCGCCGACTACCTCGCCGAGCCCACCCACCTGGACGACGAGGCGGACCTGGCGGCGATCCGGCGCACCGACGGCGGGCCGTGGACGCCCGCCGACGTGCCGCTGCTCGACGAGGCCGCCGAACTGCTCGGCGAGGACGACTCCGCCGCCCGCGTCGCCGAGGAGGCCGAGCGGCAGAAGCGGATCCAGTACGCGCAGGGCGTCCTCGACGTGTCCTTCGCCTCCCGCACCTACGAGTTCGAGGACAAGGAGGAGCTCGACAAGGACGCCTCCGAGGTGCTGTCCGCGCACGACATCATCGACGCCGAGCGCTTCGCCGACCGTCACGAGGAGGCCGACCACCGCAGCGCCGCCGAACGCGCCGCGGCCGACCGCACCTGGGCCTTCGGGCACATCATCGTCGACGAGGCGCAGGAGCTGTCCGCGATGCTGTGGCGGCTCCTCATGCGCCGCAGCCCGACCCGCTCGATGACCCTGGTCGGCGACCCGGCGCAGACCGGCGACCCGGCCGGTGTCGGCTCCTGGCGGGAGATCCTCGCCCCGTTCGTGGAGGACCGCTGGGAACTCGTACGGCTCGGCGTCAACTACCGCACGCCGGCCGAGATCATGGCCGTCGCCGCCGATGTGCGCCGCTCGGCGGACCCGGACTTCGAGCCGCCGCGCTCGGTGCGCTCCACGGGCGTCCGGCCCTGGGACAGGGAGGCCGAGGACCCGGTGAAGGAGACCGCCGACGCGGTGGCCGCCGAACTCAGGGAGCGGGAGGACGGCCGGCTCGCCGTCATCGCGCCCGAGGCCCTGCACGCCGAGCTGCGCGCCGCCCTGCCCGACGCCTCCTACGGGGCCGAGCCCGACCTGACCCGCCGTGTGGTGCTGCTCGATCCCCGGCAGGCCAAGGGCCTGGAGTTCGACACGGTCCTCGTCGTCGACCCGGACGGCATCCGGGCCGGCGCCCCGCACGGCGTCAACGACCTGTACGTGGCGCTGACCCGGGCCACCCAGCGGCTCGGGATCGTCAGGCGGGCCTGAGCCACACCGTCGCCAGCGGCGGCAGCGTCATCCGCACGCTCGCCGGCCGCCCGTGCCACGGCACCGACTCGGTCTTCACCGGGTCGGTGCCCACCACGCCGCCGCCGCCGTAGCGGGCCGCGTCGGTGTTGAGCACCTCGGCCCAGGCCGCGAAGGTGTCCGGCACCCCGAGCCGGTAGTCGTGCCGCACCACCGGCGAGAAGTTGCACACGGCCAGCAGCGGGGCGCCGGCGGCGTCGAAGCGGAGGAAGGCGAAGACGTTGTCGTCGGCGGCGTCGCCCGCGATCCACTGGAAGCCCTCGGGCGAGGTGTCCCGCTCCCACAGCGACGGCGTCGCCGTGTACACCGTGTTCAGGTCCCGCACCAGGTCCCGTACGCCCCGGTGGTCGTCGGCCGCGCCGTAGGACGGGTCGAGCAGCCACCAGTCCGGGCCGTGCTCCACCGACCACTCCGAGCCCTGGGCGAACTCCTGCCCCATGAAGAGGAGTTGCTTGCCCGGGTGGGCCCACATGAAGCCCAGGTAGGCGCGGTGGTTGGCGCGCCGCTGCCACCAGTCGCCCGGCATCTTCGACACCAGCGCCTGCTTGCCGTGCACGACCTCGTCGTGGGAGATCGGCAGGATGTAGTTCTCGCTGTACGCGTACACCATCGAGAAGGTCATCTCGTGGTGGTGGTACTTGCGGTGCACCGGGTCCTTCGACACGTAGCCGAGGGAGTCGTGCATCCAGCCCATGTTCCACTTCATGCCGAAGCCGAGCCCGCCGAAGCCGCCCGGGCCCACCTGGTCGGTCGGCCGGGTCACCCCGTCCCAGGCGGTCGACTCCTCGGCGAAGGTGATCACGCCGGGGCAGCGCTTGTACACGGTGGCGTTCATCTCCTGGAGGAAGGCCACCGCGTCCAGGTTCTCCCGCCCGCCGAACTCGTTCGGCAGCCACTCGCCGTGCTCGCGCGAGTAGTCGAGGTAGAGCATCGAGGCGACCGCGTCCACCCGCAGGCCGTCGAGGTGGAACTGCTCGCACCAGTACACGGCGTTGGCGACCAGGAAGTTGCGCACCTCCTTGCGGCCGTAGTCGAACTCCAGCGTGCCCCAGTCCGGGTGCGCGGAGCGGCGCGGGTCCTCGTGCTCGTACAGCGGCCGCCCGTCGAACTCCGCGAGCGCCCAGTCGTCGCGCGGGAAGTGCGCCGGCACCCAGTCCATCAGGACCCCGATCCCGGCCCGGTGCAGCGCGTCCACCAGATGGCGGAAGTCGTCCGGCGTGCCGAGGCGGGCGGTCGGGGCGTAGAAGCCGGTGACCTGGTAGCCCCACGAGCCGTGGAACGGATGCTCGGAGACCGCCATGAACTCCACGTGCGTGAAGCCGAGGTCGGCGACGTACGCGGGAAGCTGCTCGGCGAGCTCGCGGTAGGTGAGGCCCGGCCGCCAGGACGGCAGGTGCACCTCGTAGACGGACAGTGGCGACTCGTGGTGCGGGCGGGCACCGCGCCGGGCCATCCACTCCTCGTCCCGCCACACGTGGTGGTCGGCGGTGACGACGGAGGCGGTGTTCGGCGGGCACTCGGTGCGGCGGGCCATCGGGTCGGCGCGCAGCGTGTGCGAGCCGTCGGGCCGGGCGATGTCGAACTTGTAGACCGCGCCCTCGCCGACGCCCGGCACGAACAGCTCCCACACGCCGGTCGAGCCGAGCGAGCGCATCGGCAGCGCGGAGCCGTCCCAGTACGTCCAGTCGCCGGTGACCCGCACTCCGCGGGCGTTCGGCGCCCAGACCGTGAAGCGGGTGCCGGCCACGCCCTGATGGGTCATGACGCGGGCGCCGAGCGCCGTCCACAGCTCCTCGTGCCGGCCCTCGCCGATCAGGTGCAGGTCGAGCTCGCCGAGGGCGGGCAGGAAGCGGTACGGGTCGTGGACGGCCAGCTCGTCGCCGTCGTAGCGGATCCGCAGCTCGTACTCCGGGACCTTGCGCAGCAGCGGCAGCACGCCGGAGAAGAGGCCGTCGCCCTCGTCGGCCAGGACGTACCGCCTGCCCTTGGCCAGGACCGCCACCTCCGTGGCCCACGGGCGCAGGACGCGCACGGCGACACCGCCCTTGACCGGGTGGGCGCCGAGCAGGCCGTGCGGGTCGTGGTGCTCGCCGGCGAGCAGCCGGCCCCGGTCACCGGGGTCCAGCGGCGGCGCCTTCCGTACCGCGGTGTCGGCCGGATCCGGCTGGGCCTCCGCCCGGGGAGCGGGCGTCTTCGGCTTGCGGGCGGTCCTGCCTGCGGATCGGGGGGTCACCGGAATGCCTCCTGTTGAGGGGGAGAGGGGTGGTCGGGGTGCGGCGGTATCCACGCAAGCGCAACGCGGCGCGGTCCGCTCGGGACACTCGGCCGAACGGGCGCGTCCGGCCCGCCGCAGGCCGCGCCCGGGTGGAGCGGCCAACTTGTTGCGCCGAACGGGTCGGCCCGGCCCGCCGGGAGCCGGGCCGGGGACCGGGGAAGGTCACGTGCTGTCCGCCAGGCGATGGATGGCGGACATCGGGACCGGGAGCCAGTCGGGGCGGTGGCGGGCCTCGTAGAGGACCTCGTAGACCGCCTTGTCGGTCTCGTAGGCGCGCAGCAGGGCCGGGTGCTCGCGCGGGTCGGTGCCGGATGCCTCCGCGTAGCCGGCGCAGTACGCGGCGCGGCAGCGGACGGCCCAGTCGGCGTTCCAGGGGCGGTGGGTGCGGGCCGCGTAGTCGAAGGAGCGCAGCATGCCGGCGATGTCGCGGACCGGCGGCTGCACGCTGCGCCGTTCGTCCAGCGGCTTCGCCGGCTCGCCCTCGAAGTCGATCACGGCCCAGGCGCCGTCCGAGCCCCGCAGCGTCTGCCCCAGGTGCAGGTCGCCGTGGATGCGCTGGAGCCGGCCCGCGCCGAGCGAGTCGCCGGCCGCCGCGAAGACCGCCCGCAGTCCCGGCACGTACGGCAGCAGCGCCGGCACCGCCTGGGCCGCCGCGTGCAGCCGCGCGTCCATGGCCGCGGCCAGGTGCTCGGCCCGGTCGCGCCGCAGCCGCTCGGTGGGCAGCGCGGTCGCGAGCGCGAGGTGGACCTCGGCGGTGGCCCGGCCGAGGGCCCGCGCCTCCGTGGTGAACTCCCGGCCGTCGGCCAGCGCGTCGAGCGCGAGGCGCCAACCGTCCCGCGAGTCGCGCAGATAGGGCTGGAGCACGCCGAGCGTCGCGGCGCCCGTCTCGAACCAGGCGACCGGCGCGGGCACCCGGTCGCAGCCGGCCCGGGCGAGCGCGAGCGGCAGCTCCAGGTCCGGGTTGGCGCCCGGGCTGACCCGCCGGAAGATCTTCAGGATGAACGAATCTCCGTAGACCAGCGACGAGTTGGACTGCTCCGTGTCGAGCATCCGCGGCGCGAGCGCCGGCGGCAGCGGAGCCGTCGCGTGGAAGCGCAGCGGGCCGCTCCGGCCGGGGCTGCGCAGCCGTTCGTAGAGCAGTCCGGCGAGCCGCGGGTCGCGCAGCCCTTCGTAGACGGCCCGGCCGGCCAGCGGGCCCTGCCGGACCCGCCCGATCAGGGCGGGGGCGAGGCGTGGCGGCAGCTGGCTTCGTACGCCGAGCAGGACCTGGTAGCAGTCGGCGGGCGTGCCGGCCGGGCGGCCGGGTTGCTCGACCCGTACGAGCAGATGGAGGAGGCCGGGTCCGGGGCCGTCCAACGGCAGCAGCTCGGTGGCCGCGTCCAGCGTGAATCCGGTGACCCGGCGGCCCTTGCCCGCGAACCAGCGCTGCCGGGGCAGCCAGGTGTGGAGCAGGGGCGTCAGGGACGGAAGGAGGGCGTCCGTGGCCCGGGTGGTGGATGCGCTGGTGGAGGCGGTCTCCGGCATGGCATCGCGTCCTTTCCCCGGGGTGCGCAAAGGGAGTTCATAGGCGTTCAAATGCGCAGATTGTCCCGGATGGCGGCTTCGGCTGTCCGGCTGTGCGGGACGTGTCGGAGGGGGAAGATCCGTACGGGTCGGGCAAGAAGGCCCGTATGGACCTGAGCTGACCTGAATCGTGTGTGGGACACAGTTCCCGGTGTGGGGCGGGGGAAACCGCCCCACACGGGACAGAACACAATTGACGGTACGTCAGGATCGCGTGAGGCGGAACCAGTAGAACCCGTGTCCGGCCAGCGTGAGCAGATACGGCCACTGTCCGATCGGCGGGAACTTCACCCCGCCGATCAGCTCCACCGGCCGCGCCCCGTCGAAGCGGCGCAGGTCCAGCTCGGTCGGCTGCGCGAACCGCGAGAAGTTGTTCACGCAGAGCACGAGATCGTCCTCCGCCTCGCGCAGGAAGGCGAGCACCGCCGGGTTGGACGACGGGAGTTCGGTGTACGAGCCGAGCCCGAAGGCACGGTTCTGCTTGCGAATCTCGATCATCCGCTTCGTCCAGTGCAGCAGCGAGGACGGCGAGGCCATGCCCGCCTCCACGTTGGTCACCTGGTAGCCGTGCACCGGGTCCATGATGGCCGGCAGGTAGAGCCGGCCCGGATCGCAGGACGAGAAGCCCGCGTTGCGGTCCGGCGTCCACTGCATCGGCGTGCGCACGCCGTCCCGGTCGCCCAGCCAGATGTTGTCGCCCATGCCGATCTCGTCGCCGTAGTACAGCACCGGCGAGCCGGGCAGCGAGAACAGCAGCGCGGTGAACAGCTCCATCTGGTTGCGGTCGTTGTCGAGGAGCGGGGCGAGCCGCCGCCGGATGCCGATGTTGGCCCGCATCCGCGGGTCCTTGGCGTACTCGGCGTACATGTAGTCGCGCTCTTCGTCCGTGACCATCTCGAGGGTGAGCTCGTCGTGGTTGCGCAGGAAGATGCCCCACTGGCAGCCGGACGGGATCTGCGGGGTCTTCGCCAGGATCTCCGAGACCGGCGTGCGGGACTCGCGCCGCACGGCCATGAAGATCCGCGGCATCACCGGGAAGTGGAAGGCCATGTGGCACTCGTCGCCGCCGGAGCGGAAGTCGCCGAAGTAGTCGACCACGTCCTCCGGCCACTGGTTGGCCTCGGCGAGCAGCACCGTGTCCGGGTAGTGGTCGTCGATCTCCTTGCGGACCCGCTTGAGGAAGGCGTGGGTGGCGGGCAGGTTCTCGCAGTTGGTGCCCTCCTCCTGGTAGAGGTACGGCACGGCGTCGAGCCGGAAGCCGTCGATGCCCAGGTCCAGCCAGAAGCGCAGCGCGGACAGGATCTCCTCCTGCACCGCCGGGTTCTCGTAGTTGAGGTCCGGCTGGTGGGAGAAGAAGCGGTGCCAGTAGTACTGCTTGCGGACCGGGTCGAAGGTCCAGTTGGAGGTCTCGGTGTCGACGAAGATGATCCGGGCGTCCGCGTACTGCTTGTCGTCGTCGGCCCAGACGTAGTAGTCCCCGTACGGGCCGTCCGGGTCGGACCGCGACTGCTGGAACCACGGGTGGGCGTCACTGGTGTGGTTCATGACGAAGTCGATGATCACGCGCATCCCGCGCGCGTGGGCCGCGTCCACGAACTCCACGAAGTCGGCCAGGTCGCCGAACTCGGGCAGCACCGAGGTGTAGTCGGCGACGTCGTAACCGCCGTCCCGCAGCGGCGAGGCGAAGAACGGCGGCAGCCAGAGGCAGTCCACGCCCAGCCACTGGAGGTAGTCCAGGCGGGACGTGAGGCCCTTCAGGTCGCCGACGCCGTCGCCGTTGCTGTCCTGGAAGGAACGGACCAGGACCTCGTAGAAGACCGCCCGCTTGAACCAGTCGGGATCGCGGTCCCTGGCGGGCGTGTCCTCGAACGTGTCGGGGACGGGTTCGTTGACAGTCATGATGTGGGTGACCCTCCGGTCTGCGGGGACGGTCGCAGGACGAGGACGTGCGCCGGCGTGACACCCGGTTCCAGACGCACGTAGTTGGCCCTGCCCCAGTGATAGGTCTCGCCGGTGAGCTCGTCGCGCACCGGCACGGACTCGTGCCAGGCGAGGCCGAGTTCCGGCATGTTCAACGAGACCGTGGCCTCCTGGGTGTGGTGGGGGTCGAGGTTGGCGACCACCAGAACGGTGTTCGGGCCCGAACGCTTGCTGTACGCGAGGACGGCGCCGTTGTCGGTCGAGTGGAAGGTCAGGTTCCGCAGCCGGCGGAGAGCCGGGTGACGGCGCCTGATCCGGTTGAGGGAGGTGATCAGCGGGGCGATCGAGCGGCCGGAGCGCTCCGCGTACTCCCAGTCGCGCGGCCGCAGTTGGTACTTCTCCGAGTCCAGGTACTCCTCGCTGCCCTCGCGCACCGCGGTGTTCTCGCACAGCTCGTACCCGGCGTACATGCCCCAGGCGGGGGAGAGGGTCGCGGCGAGCACCGCCCGCACCTCGAAGGCCGGCCGCCCGCCGTTCTGGAGATAGGCGTGCAGGATGTCCGGCGTGTTCACGAAGAGGTTCGGCCGCATGTACGCCGCCGCCTCCCCGGACAGCTCCGTCAGGTACTCCGTGAGCTCCTCCTTGGTGTTGCGCCAGGTGAAGTACGTGTACGACTGCTGGAAACCGACCGCGCCCAGCGCGCGCATCATCGCGGGCCGGGTGAAGGCCTCCGCCAGGAAGATCACGTCCGGGTCGGTGCCGTTGATCTCGCCGATCACCCGCTCCCAGAACACCACCGGCTTGGTGTGCGGGTTGTCGACGCGGAAGATGCGTACCCCGTGGTCCATCCAGTGACGCAGCACCCGCACCGTCTCCGCGACGATGCCGTCCATGTCCTGGTCGAACGCGATCGGATAGATGTCCTGGTACTTCTTCGGCGGGTTCTCGGCGTACGCGATCGAACCGTCCGGCCGGCGGGTGAACCACTCCGGGTGCTTCTCCACCCACGGATGGTCCGGCGAACACTGCAGCGCGAAGTCCAGCGCCACCTCAAGCCGCAGCTCGCGCGCCCGGGCCACGAACGCGTCGAAGTCCTCGATCGTGCCCAGGTCCGGGTGCACGGCGTCGTGCCCGCCCTCCGGCGAACCGATCGCCCACGGCACGCCCACGTCCTCGGGGCTCGCCGACAGCGAGTTGTTCGGGCCCTTGCGGTGGGTCACGCCGATCGGGTGGACCGGCGGCAGGTAGATCACGTCGAAACCCATCGCCGCGATCGCCGGCAGCCGCTCGGCGGCGGTCCGGAAGGTGCCGGGCACGGTGCGGCCGCGCACCTTCCGCACGCCCTCGGAGCGCGGGAAGAACTCGTACCAGGAGCCGAACAGCGCCCGCTCCCGCTCCACCCGCAACGGCAACGACGGGGACTTCGACACCAGTTCGCGCAGCGGGTGGCGCTCCAGGGCCGCGAGCACCTGGGGCGCGAGGGCCGCCGCGAGCCGGACCGCGGCCGGCCGCGACTCGTCGCGCAGCACGTCCGCGATGGCGAGCACCACCTCCCGGCCGCCGCCCTTCTTCGGCACGCCCTTCGCGGCCCGCTCGTGCAGCTCCGCGCCCTCGGCGAGGACCAGTTCGGAGTCGATGCCGGCCGGGATCTTGATCCTGGCGGTGCGCCGCCAGGTCTCCATCGGGTCGCTCCACGCCTCGACCGTGTACGACCACAGGCCCTCGGCGTCCGGGGTGACCTCGGCGCCCCACCGGTCCGTGCCGGGGGCCAGTTCGCGCATCGGGGTCCAGGGCCCCGGCCGGCCGGACGGGCCGCGCAGCACCACATTGGCGGCGACCGCGTCGTGGCCCTCCCGGAACACGGTGGCGGTGACCTCGAAGGTCTCGCCCACCACCGCCTTGGCGGGGCGGCGGCCACAGTCGACCAGCGGGCGGACGTCCAGTACGGGAATGCGTCCCATGAGCGGTTTCACGGCATCACCTGACGGTTCGCGAGGGTGCGGGTGGTGTGCGCTCTTTCTAGCTCCGTCGACGGCCTGTGAGTTGCGGGCATGGCCGCTCCGTTGCGCGTTCACTCGGATGGCGGGGCTGGAGGGAGTACAGCGGGGTACGGGGAGGAGCCTTCCCACGGTTTTCGGGTGGGCAATCCGGCGCTTTGTTAACTACTAGGGCGTAGCCGTACGGACAAGAACACGTCCCGGACAAGAAACCGGCCCCGTCCTTGTGGGACGGGGCCGGTTGCTCCCGGGTCCGGTCCGTGGCCCCGGACCCGGGAGGTCGGTTTCCGCGGCCCCGCCGAGCGGGGCGCGCGGAGGCGCGGGCGCGGCGCGCGGACGCGGACGCGCTCAGGCGGGCTGCTCCTCCGTGTCGCTGGACCAGACCTGCCAGGGCTGACGGGTCACCCACTCCTCCACCGGTGCCGGGCTCACCGCCAGCGTCTCGGCCGACACGCCGTCGTCACCCGCCATCAGCAGCGGGTCGCCGCCGGTCGCCATGTAGTGGTAGATGCCGGCCACCCCGGCCGCCGTCTCCGGACCCAGGAGCTGGGCGAGCCCGCGCTCGAACAGCTCCGGCCGCAGCGCCACGTACCGCACCTCGCGGCCCAGGCCCCGGCCGAAAGCCGCCGCCAGGTCGGCGCCGGTCAGCGACAGCGCACCGCCGATGTCGAACGTCCGTCCCTCCAGGCCCTCGCCGGTCAGCGCCGCGTACGCCGCCTCCGCCAGGTCCCGGTGCGAGATCCAGGCGGTCGGCGTGGCCGCCGGCAGCGGATAGGCGAGGATGCCCTCGTTCACCAGCGCCGGCCCGTTCCACGGCGAGAACAGGTTGTCCAGGTACACCGGCGGCCGGACGACCACCAGCGGCACGCCGCTGTCCCGGAACACCTCCTCCGCGAGCCGCCGCGTCTCGAACGCCGGTACGGTGGTCGGCGCCTGCGGCACCCGGGTGTTGCTGTTGAAGACCAGTCGCTCCACCCCCGCGTCGCGGGCCGCCCGGGCGAGGGTGCGGGCGTAGTCGCGGACCCGCTCCGTCTCGTACACCAGCGGCATCGTGACGAAGGCGTGCGTGGTGCCCTCGAACAGCCGCCGCACGCTCCGCGCGTCGCCGAGCTCGCCCGGCACGAACTCGGTGCCCGGCAGCGGCGGCCGGTCACCGTCGGGGCGCCGCGTCAGCGTGCGGACGCGATGCTTCCGCTCGGCCAGCAGACGGGCCACGGCACCGCCCTGGAAACCGGTCGCGCCCACGACCGCCACCCGCATCGGATTCTGACTGGACATGTGTCGATGAGGCCCTTCGATAGGCTGTGACCGTTGCCGTTCTCCACGTCTTTCCAGGCTGGTCGCGGCGGCTTCATCCGTTCAATTAACAATCAGGGGCGGAAGTTGAAGGATCGTCCATGGACATCGTGGGTACCCAGGGCACTGACCGTCATACCGGCTGCGCGCAGGCCGGCCGAAACGGGGCCGAGCACGACGACCTGCTGAGCGAACTGCTCAAACCGCTCCGTCTCACCGGCGTCTTCGACAGCCGCTGGCACGTCAGCGCACCCTGGGCCATCGAGGGCGACGCCGAACAGAGCTGCGCCGTCCTCCACTACATCGTCGAGGGCGGCTGCTGGATCACCGCCGCCGGCCACACCCCGCTCGAACTGCGCGCCGGCGACCTCATCGTCTTCCCCACCGGCACCGCCCACCGGCTCTCCGACCGCCCCGACCGCCAGGGCGTGCCGCTCAAGGCCGTGCTGCCCGAACGGCAGCCCGGCACCTCGGGCGAGATCCGCATCGAGGGCACCGGGGCCGAGAGCCGGCTGCTGTGCGCCGGGCTCCACTACGACGCCAGCGCCGCCACCGGCCTCTACCGGTCGCTGCCCTGGGCCCTCGTCCTCGACGGCGCCCAGGTCGACCGCGAACCGCTGCTGCGCGACACGCTGCGGCTGCTCGCCGCCGCCGACCGGCCGGTCGGCCCCGGCGACCGGCTCATCACGCTGCGCGCCTTCGAGATGGCCCTCGTGCTGGCCCTGCGCCCGCTGCTGCGCGAACTCGCCGGCAACCCCGCCTCCCTGCCCGTGCTCCGCCACCCCGGCATCAGCCGCGCCCTCGTGATCGTCGCGACCCGCTTCGCCGAGCCCTGGACCATCGACTCCCTCGCCCGCGAGGTCGGCATGTCCCGCTCCGCGTTCACCGCCGCCTTCCGCGACCTCGTCGGCGAGTCCCCGGCCCGCCACCTCACCGGCCGCCGCATGCAGGAGGCCGCCCGGCTGCTCACCGAGACCTCGCTGCCCCAGTCCGCCGTCCCGGCCCGGGTCGGCTACCAGAGCGCGGTCGGCTTCCACCTCGCCTTCCGCAAGTGGTACGGGATGACACCGGGCGAGTACCGGACGGGGGAGGAGAAAGCGGCCTGAAAACCCCGGACGGGCCCGGGGAACGGGCCCGTCCGGACTGGCCGGTTCTTAAGGAGCCCTGGACGGTCGTTCATTGCCCGGGCCCCGGACGCCATGGAGGCTCAAGGCGGCGCACAGCCGCAGCGACACCCCGTGGCATCCCCGAGGAGAGGCGACAACCGGTGACGAGGTCCGGGCAGGAGTATCTGGAGGCCCTGCGCGACGGGCGCGAGATCTGGCTCGACGGCGAACGCGTCAAGGACGTCACCGCCCACCCCGCCTTCCGCGCCACCGCGGCCTCCTTCGCCCGGATCCACGACCTCGCCGCCGATCCCGCGCTCCGGCCCGTCCTCGTCGAGAACGGCGTGCACCGGGCGTACGCCGTGCCCCGCTCGTACGAGGAACTGGTCGCCCGCCGTCGCGCGTACAAGGTCTGCGCGGAGGCGAGCTTCGGCTTCCTCGGCCGCACGCCCGACCACATGGCCTCCGGCGCGGCCGGCTTCGCCGCCGTGCCGTCCGTGTTCACCGGCGAGGGATTCGACGGCTCCGAGCAGGCCCTCGCCTTCCACCGCAGGCTCGCCGAGGGCGACCTGCACTGCGCGTTCACCCTGACCAACCCGGCCGAAGGAGCCGTCCGGGTCGTCGAGGAACGCGCCGACGGGATCGTCGTGCGCGGCGCCAAGACCGTCGGCACCGGCGCCGTCTTCGCCGACGAGATCCTCGTCGGCACCATCGAGCCGCTCGCGGCCGACGACACCGAGCACGCCGTCACCTTCGCCGTGCCCGTCGACACGCCCGGCCTCAAGCTGATCTCCCGCACCTCCTACGAGCAGCAGGCCCGCTCCGTCTTCGACCAGCCGCTGTCCTCCCGCTACGACGAGAACGACGCGCTGCTCGTCTACGCGGACGTCTTCGTGCCCTGGGAGCGGGTGCTCACCTATCGGGACCCGGCCACCACCGCCGCGATCTGGTGGCGGACCCCGGCCTATCTGAACTTCACCCACCAGTCCGCGACCCGCTTCTGGACCAAGCTCGAGTTCCTGACCGGTCTCGCCATCCTGATCACCCGTTCGAACGGCACCGACACGCTGCCCGCCGTCACCCAGGCCGTCGGCCGGCTGCTCGGCGCGGTCGCCCAGGCCAAGGCGTTCGTGCTCGCCGCCGAGGCGTCCTTCGAGGAGGTCGACGGCGGGCGCGGCGGAGTCCGGCCGGGGCAGGAGATCTCCTTCGCCCAGCGGATCATGGCCGGCGAGCTGTACCCGCGGGCCGTGCAGGACATCAAGCTCCTCGCGGGCAGCGCGCTGATCCAGCTCCCGGCCGGCGGCCGCGACCTGCTGCACCCCGAACTCGGGCCGCTGGTGCGCGCGTACGTCCGCACGCCGGGTGACGCGGCCGAGGACCGGATCAAACTCCTCAAACTCGCCTGGGACGCGCTCGGTTCGGAGTTCGCCGGCCGCCACGAGCAGTACGAGCGCTTCTACCAGGGCGCCCCGCACGTCTACCTCACCATGCAGACCTGGGCGGGCGCCGCCGGCGACTGCGAGGCGCTCGCCCGCGCCTGCCTCGACGGCTACGACCTGGAGACCGTCAAGTGAAGGCCGCCGCCGCGCCCCGGGGCGCCCTGGCGGTGCTCGCCGCCACCCAGCTGCTGCTGATCATGGACACGGCGATCGTCAACGTCGCCCTGCCGTCGGTCGGCGCCGAACTGGGCTCCGGCTCCGCGGAACTCTCCTGGGTCGCCAACGCCTACCTGATCACCTTCGGCGGGCTGCTGCTGCTCGGCGGCCGCGCCGGCGACCTGCTCGGCCACCGGCGGCTGTTCCTCGCCGGCCTCGTCCTCCTCGCCACCGCCTCCGCGGCCGGCGGGCTCGCCCCGAACCCGGCCGCCCTGGTCGCCGCCCGGGCCGCGCAGGGCATCGGCGCCGCGCTCGCCGCGGCCGCCGCCTTCGCCCTGCTGCTCGTCCTCTTCCCCGACGGGCCCGCCCGCCACAAGGCGCTCGGCGTCTTCGCCGCGATGGGCGGCCTGGGCGGCGTCCTCGGCACCGCGCTCGGCGGCGTCCTCACCGACACCCTCGGCTGGCGCTCCACCTTCTGGCTGAACGTCGCCGCGGCCGCCGTCCTCGCGGCCCTCGCCCCCCGCCTGCTGCCGCCGGGGCCGCCGGACCTCGCCCTCCGTCCCACCGGCCCCACGGGCGCCGGGTCCGCCGGACCCGCCGGGCCCCGCCGGTTCGACCTGCTCGGTGCGGTCACCGTCACCGCCGGGCTCGGGCTCGTCGCGTACGCCCTCGTCGGCGGCGGCGAGCGCGGATGGACGGCGCCGGTGACCCTGGCCGCCGGCGCCGGCGGGGCCGGGCTGCTCGGCGTGTTCGCGGCCGTCGAGCGGCGGGCCGCCGTACCGCTCGTGCCGCCCGCCGTCCTGCGCAGGCCCGCGCTCCGACGGGCCAACCTGCTGGCCGCGCTCGCCCAGACCGCGCTGTTCCCGATGTTCTTCCTGGTCAGCCTCTACCTCCAGGACGTGCTCGGCGCGACACCGCTCGGCGGCGGCCTCGGCCTCCTGCCGCTGTCCCTGGTCGTCGTCGCCGTCGCCCCGCAGACCGGCCGGATCGTCCGGCGCCTCGGTCTCGCCCGCACCATGACCGCGGGCTTCCTGCTGCTCACCGCCGGCACGGCGTGGCTCGCGCTCGCGCTCCGCGCCGACGGCACCTTCGCCACGACCGTGCTCGCGCCCAGCCTGATCCTGGGCGTCGCGCTCCCGCTCGTGGTGGTCACCACCAACGTCGCCGCCACCGCGGACGCCGCTCCCGAGGAGACGGGCCTGAGCAGCGCCCTTGTGAACACCAGCCAGCAGTTCGGCTCGGTGCTCGGGCTCGCCGTCCTCGTGGCCGTGGCCACCGCCGTCACCGGCACCACCGGAACCCCCACCCCCGCCACCGTGACCGGTGGCTTCCAGGCCGCGCTGCTCGTCGGCGCGGCCTTCGCGGCCGTCGCGGCGCTCCTCTCCGCCCGGCCGCGCCAGCCCGCCCCCGCCACGGCGCCACCGCGCCAGGAGCGGGTGGGCGACCCGCGCTGACCGCTGCCCCGAGCGGTCCGCCCACCCCCGACACTCACCTACCTCTCCCGAGGGGGCTTTCCGTGACGCTGTACGACCTCGTCGTGCCCGGACTCGACGAACGAACCGACCCGCGCTACCGGATATCCGACATCCGCGCCGCCGATCCGCTCGGCGCGGACGCCGTGCTCGCCGCGCTGCCCGCGATGAACGCCGACGCCGACACGGCCGCGCTCACCGTCGCCCTGCGCGCCCTGGTCCCCGACCCGGACCTGGCCGCCGAGTGGAGCGTCGTCGACGCCCTCGCCGCCATGCGGGACCTCGGCATCCTGCTCGGCTCGCTGAAACGTCACGGCATCCAGCCCGTCGCCGCCGTCCCGGAAGTCCTGCCGGTCCTGGAACTCCTCGGCCGCCGCACCGACATGGTGCCCCGCGACACCGTCCACCACTACACGACCTGGAACCCGTCAGGCCCGCGCTGCCGCTCGTACACCGGCCACCGCATGGAGGCCCACCTCCAGGAAGCGGTACGGATGTCGTTCCCGGCGCTCGTCTCCGCGCTCGACGCCTGCGGTCGCATCGCCCGGCTCGAACCGTACGACCCCGGCTTCGCCCTCGCCCTCGACCGCACCGCCCACCACGTGCAGTCCGTCGTCGACGCCATCGACCTGACCGTCGCCGAGGTCACGCCCGAGTACTTCGCGCGCACCCTGCGCCCCTACTTCGAGGAGATCGACGTCGACGGGCGCAGCTACCTCGGCCCCGCCGCCGCCCAGGTCCCGCTCTGGCTGGTCGACCTGACGCTCTGGCAGTGCGACCGCTCCGACCCGGCCTACGACACCTTCCTCACCGACTCGCTGCCCTACGCCCTGCCGTCCTGGCGCGCCTTCCACGCCCGCCACCACGGCGGCGTCTCCGCCGTGAGCAAGCTGTCCGCCGCCCTCAGCTGGGAGAGCGGGCAGCGGCTGCCCGCCGAACTCGCCGCCTCCGCCCGCTCCCTGGCCCGCGTCCTGCGGATCCTCAAGTCGTTCCGCGCCCGGCACATCACCCTCGCCCGCAAGGCCTACGACGAGGAGCTGCGCCTGTACGAGGAGGGCAGCGGCGGCGCCCCGGTCGCCCTGCTCCGCACCGTCCTCGACCTCACCCGCGACAACGAGACGCTGGTGCGCCGCTCCTTCGCCTGAGTCCGACTCCACCGTCCCCAGGAGAATCCCCATGACCCCCCACAGCTCCGCCACGCCCCACGTGGTGATCGCCGGCGGCGGCATCGCCGGGCTCACCGCCGCGCTGGCGCTGCACGCCGTCGGCTTCACCCGGATCACCGTCGTGGAGGCCGCCCGCCAGGCCCGGCCGGTGGGCGCCGGACTCAACCTCATGCCCGGCGCCGTCCGCGAACTCGACGCGCTCGGCCTGCTCGCCGACCTGGAGTCCGGCGCCGCCCTGCGCACCCGCGAACTGCGCTACTACCACCGCTCCGGCGGGCTGATCTCCCGCGAACCGCGCGGCCTGGGCGCCGGATACCGCTGGCCCCAGCTGTCGATCCACCGCGCCCACCTCCAGCGCGTGCTCGGCGACGCCGTACGGGACCGGCTCGGGCCCACCGCCGTCCTGACCGGCGTACGGGTCACCGGCGTGGGCGTGCACCCCGACGGGCGGCCCCGGCTGTGCCTCGAACACCGCGACAACGGCGGGCGCGGCGGCCGGGCCTCGCTCGACCCGGACGTGCTCGTCGGCGCCGACGGCATCCGCTCCGCCGTCCGCGCCGCCCTCAACCCGGGCGAGGGCCGGCCGCCGTGGAACGGGATGCTGGTGTGGCGCGGCGTCTCCTGGCTGCCCGCCGAGGCCGCCGGCCGCTTCATGCTGATCGCCGGCGACGACCGGCAGAAGGCCGTCGTCTACCCGATGAGCCGCCCCACCGGCGGCCGGGTCCTGGTCAACTGGGCGCTGGCCCGGCCCGCGGACGGCGTGCCCGACGCCCGCGCGTTCGGCGACTGGAGCCGCCCCGTCGGCGTGGACGCCTTCCTGCACCACTACGAGGGCTGGGAGTTCGACGGCGTACGCGTCACCGACGTGCTGCGGGCCGCCGAGACCGCCCACGAGTACCCGATGGTCGACCGCGAGCCGCTCGACCGCTGGAGCCACGGCCGCACCACGCTCATCGGCGACGCCGCCCACGCCATGTACCCCATCGGCTCCAACGGGGCCAGCCAGTCGATCGTCGACGCCCGCGCCCTCGCGCACGCCCTGGCCCGCCACCCCGACCCGGCCGAGGCCCTGCGCGCCTACGAGGCCGAGCGCCGCCCGGTCACCACCGCCCTCCAGCAGGCCAACCGGCGGCAGGGCCCCGAGGTCGTCATCGACCTCGCCCACCGGCGCGCCCCGCACGGCTTCGGCGACATCCACGAGGTCATCCCGGCCGAGGAGCTCGCCGCGATCGCCTGCCGCTACGCCGCCACCGGCGCCTTCGACCCGGCCACCGTCAACCAGGGCTCCCCGTACGACGCCGTGACGGCCGCCGGCCGCCTGTAGGGGGTGTCCCTGACGGCCGGCGCGCCCGCGCGGAGGGCCTACTTCCGCCAGAACAGGTGGTGCGTCACACCGCTCGGGCTCGGCACCACGTCCAGGTGGAAGCGGTCGAGCAGCTCCTCGGGCGACTCCCACAGCCGCAGCCCGGAGCCGAGCTTGATCGGCGAGACCGCCACGTGCAGCGTGTCCACCAGGTCCGCCTCCAAAAACTCCCGGATCGTGGTGACGCCGCCGCCGAGCCGGACGTCCTTGCCGTCGGCCGCCTCCTTGGCGCGGGCGAGGACCGTCGCCGGGTCGGCGTCGACGAAGTGGAAGGTGGTGTCGGAGAGCGTGAACGACGGCCGCTCGTGGTGGGTCAGGACGAACACCGGCGTGTGGAACGGCGGCTCCTCGCCCCACCAGCCCTGCCACTCGTGGTCCTGCCAGGGGCCGCGCTGCGGACCGAACTTGTTGCGGCCCATGATCTCGGCGCCGATGTTCCGCGCGAAGTCGCGGGTGAAGTAGTCGTCCAGACCGCGGCTGCCGCCCGGGTCGGTGCGCATCGGCCAGCTCGCCGTGGCACCGGCCCAGGCGAAGAGCCGGCCGGGATCGACATGGCCGAACGGACGTTCCAGCGTCTGGTCCTCGCCGGCGGCGACGCCGTCCGCCGAGACGTTGAAGTTCTGTACGCGCAGGAGCTGGGTCATGGGTTCCTCCACGGGACGTGGCCTGGACTCTCGTCGACTGTCGACGATGAGACTTGCCGGAGCGGGCAAACTCATCGGCGGAGGCACAGCGTGGTGTTTCCACTCCGCTCCGTCACGGCCTGCGAAGGTGGAACACGTGAAGGCTATCCGTCGGTTCACCGTGCGCCCCGTTCTCCCCGAGCCCCTCCGACCCCTCGCCGCCCTGGCGCGCAACCTGCGCTGGTCCTGGCACGAACCCACCCGTGAACTCTTCGACTCCGTCGATCCCGGCGGCCACCGGCCCGAGGGCGCCGACCCCGTCCGGGTGCTCGGCGCCATCGACGCCGGGCGGCTCGCCGCTCTCGCCGCCGACCAGGACTTCCTAGGCCGGCTGCGGGCGGCGGCGGAGGACCTCGACCGCTATCTGACCGAGCCCCGCTGGTACCAGCAGCAGCCCGGCGAGCCGCCCGCCTCGATCGCGTACTTCTCGCCCGAGTTCGGCGTCGCCGCCGCCCTGCCCCAGTACTCCGGCGGCCTCGGCATCCTGGCCGGCGACCACCTCAAGGCCGCCAGCGACCTCGGCGTCCCGCTGATCGGCGTCGGACTGCTCTACCGCCACGGCTACTTCCGCCAGTCCCTGTCCCGCGACGGCTGGCAGCAGGAGCACTACCCGGTGCTCGACCCGGGCGAGCTGCCCGTCTCCCTGCTCCGCGAGCCCGACGGCGGCCCCGCCCGGGTGACGCTCGCCCTGCCCGGCGGGCGCAGTCTGCACGCGCACATCTGGATCGCCCAGGTGGGCCGGGTGCCGCTGCTCATGCTGGACTCGGGCGTCGAGGAGAACGCGCCCGGCGAGCGCGAGGTCACCGACCGGCTCTACGGCGGCGGCAGCGAGCACCGGCTGCTCCAGGAGATGCTGCTCGGCATCGGCGGCGTCCGTGCCGTCCGTACGTACTGCCGGCTCACCGGCACGCCCGCGCCCGAGGTCTTCCACACCAACGAGGGCCACGCCGGCTTCCTCGGCCTCGAACGCATCCGCGAACTGGGCCGGCCGGGCCCGGGCGATGGCCCCGGCCGGGGCGAGGACCAGGGCCTGGACTTCGACGCCGCCCTGGAGCGCGTCCGGGCCGGGACCGTGTTCACCACCCACACACCCGTGCCCGCCGGCATCGACCGCTTCGACCGGGCGCTCGTCGCCCGCCACTTCGGCGAGGACGGCGCGCTGCCCGGCGTCGATCCCGCCCGGATCCTCGCCCTCGGCGACGAGACGCCGCTCGGCGGCGAGCCCGGCGTCTTCAACATGGCCGCCATGGGCCTCCGGCTCGCCCGCCGGGCCAACGGCGTCTCCACGCTCCACGGCGCCGTCAGCCGCGCCATGTTCGCCGGCCTGTGGCCCGGCTTCGATCCCGACGAGGTCCCGCTGACCTCCGTCACCAACGGCGTCCACGCGCCCACCTGGACCGCTCCCGAGGTCGCCCGGCTCGGCCCGGACGCCTCCGACGGCGAGCTGTGGGAGCTGCGCCGCACCCTGCGCGAGCGGCTCGTGACGGACGTACGGCGGCGGCTGCGGGACTCCTGGCGGCAGCGCGGCGCGGCGGCCGCCGAACTCGGCTGGACCGACACCGTCCTCGACCCCGACGTCCTCACCATCGGCTTCGCGCGCCGCGTCCCGTCGTACAAGCGGCTCACCCTGATGCTGCGCGACAAGGACCGGCTGCGGGCGCTGCTGCTGCATCCCGAGCGGCCCGTGCAGCTGGTCGTGGCGGGCAAGGCGCACCCGGCCGACGACGGCGGCAAGAAGCTGGTGCAGGAGCTGGTGCGGTTCGCCGACGACCCGCGGGTGCGCCACCGGATCGTCTTCCTGCCCGACTACGGCATGGGCATGGCCCGCGGTCTCTACCCGGGCTGCGACGTGTGGCTCAACAACCCGCTGCGGCCGCTGGAGGCCTGCGGCACCAGCGGGATGAAGGCCGCGCTCAACGGCTGCCTCAACCTCTCGGTCCTGGACGGCTGGTGGGACGAGTGGTGCGAGCCGGACTTCGGCTGGGCGATCCCGACGGCCGACGGGGCCGCGGCGCTCGACGAGGAGCGCCGCGACGACCTGGAGGCCGCCGCGCTCTACGAGCTGATCGAGCGCCGGGTCGCGCCCCGCTTCTACGACCGCGGACCCGACGGCGTGCCGGGCGGCTGGACCGCGATGGTCCGCCGCACCCTCGCCGACCTCGGGCCGAAGGTGCTCGCCGACCGGATGGTGCGCGAGTACGTGGAGCGGCTCTACGCCCCGGCGGCCGCCGCGCACCGGGCGCTCGGCCCCGACGAGGGCCGTGAGCTGGCCGCCTGGAAGGCCCGGGTGCGGGCCGCCTGGCCGAAGGTGTCCGTCGACCACGTGGAGGTCGGCGACGAGCTGGCCGAGGCGGACGCGGACGCGGAGCTGGGCGCGACGCCGGCCGTCCGGGTGCGGGTGGACCTCGGCGGGCTGGCTCCCGAGGACGTGGAGGTGCAGGCCGTCACCGGGCGGGTGGACGCCGACGACCGGCTGCTCGACCCGCGCACGAGCGTCCTCAAGCCGGCGGGCGGCCCGGACCTGGAGGGACGGCTGCCGTACGCGGGCGCGCTCTCGCTGGACCGCACCGGTCCCTTCGGCTGCACGGTCCGGGTGCTGCCGACACATCCGCTGCTCGACCACCCGGCGGAACTCGGTCTGGTGGCGCTGCCGGTGGAGACGACGGGACAGGGAGCCGGTGTGCTGATGCGCTGAGGGCCTCGCGTCGAATGGTCTGGACCGGGGTCTTGACGTGTCCATGGGGTGTCACTAGGTTCCGCGCTCGACAGGGAGTTCATTCTCCCGACCTGCGTTCACATGGCTGAACATGAGCGAACGGAAGGCAGCCCCCACATGCGTCCTCGCACCCTGGTCCTCTCCCTGACGGCGGCCCTCGCCCTCCTCCTGGCGCCCTCCCCGGCGCCGGCACCGACGGCCGCCCCGCCCCCCGCCGCCACCGCCTTCGCTCCCGTCGCGGCGCAGGCGCCCGCCGCCTTCACCCATCCCGGCGTCCTCGTCGGCGGCGCCCAGCTCGACTTCGTCCGCGCCCAGGTCCAGGCCGGTGCACAACCCTGGAAGAGCGCGTACGACCAGATGATGGCAAGCCCCTACGCCTCGCTCACCCAGGCGCCCAAGCCGCGCGCGATCGTCGAATGCGGCTCCTCCTCCAACCCCAACCACGGCTGCACCGACGAACGCCAGGACGCCGTCGCCGCGTACACCCAGGCCCTCGCCTGGTACCTCACCCGCGACGCCCGCCACGCGAAGAAGGCGATCGAGATCATGGACGCCTGGTCGGCCGTCCTGCAGGACCACACCAACTCCAACGCCCCGCTCCAGAGCGGCTGGGCCGGCGCCTCCTGGCCCCGCGCCGCCGAGATCGTCAAGCACACCTACCCCGGCGGCTGGCCGGGCTCCGGACGCTTCGCGACCATGCTGCGCACCGTGTATCTGCCCGAGGTCTCCGGCGGCGCCGCCCTCACCAAGAACGGCAACTGGGAACTCGTCATGACCGAGGCCGCCCTCGGCATCGCCGTCCACCTCGAGGACCGCGCCGCCTACGACAAGGCCGTCGCCACCTACCTCCGCCGGATGCCCGCCTACGTCTACCTCGCGAGCGACGGCGCCCTGCCCAAGCCGCCGCCGAACAGCTCCATCGACACCCGCGACGAGATCGTGACGTACTGGCAGGGCCAGTCCACCTTCGCCGACGGGCTCTCCCAGGAGACCTGCCGCGACTTCGGCCACACCGGATGGGGCCTCGCCGCCGCCGTCCACATCGCCGAGACCAGCCGCCTCCAGGGCCAGGACCTCTACCCGCAGGTCTCCGAACGGCTCCGCCACGCGCTCGGCTTCCACACGAAGTACGAGAACGGCGCCGCCGTCCCGTCCTGGCTGTGCGGCGGCACGCTCAGGACCGGTCTCGGGCCGGTCACCGAGGTCGGCTACAACGCCCTGCACCACCGGCTCGGCATCGGCATGACCAACACCGGGATCTACACCGAGGCCCGCCGCCCGGCCGGCAGCGACCACTACTTCGTCTCCTGGGAGACCCTCACCCACGCCGAGAACCCCCGCTGAGCCTCCGCCGGGTCCCCGCCGGGTCGCCGGGCCGAGCCCGGGCCCGCCCGCTCAGGGCAGCTCCGCCCGGTCCGCCAGGTGCCCGTCCACGAAGCACAGGCGGTAGACCGGGAGCGCCGCCAGCAGCTCCGAGCGGTAGTACAGACACTCGTCCATCCCGGCCGGCTCGGCCGGGACACGGGCGGGCCGGCCGTCGAGAGGGTGGTCCGGGAGGTGCGCGGCGATCTCCGCGCGCGACTGTCCTGTACGGATACGGGCATAGTCCTCCGGCTCCAGATACGTCTGGTGCTGGGTGTACACGGCGACGCCTGCCATCAGCAGCCCGAGCGCGGCGAGCAGCGCGAGCGGGATCCAGATCGCCCGCGCGAGGCCCCGCCGCACCTGCCGCCGCGCCAGGTCCAGTTCGCGCGCCGAGCGCGGCGCGGCGGGCCGCGGCGCCGGCGGGTCGAGCGGCAGGACGGCGGACAGCGCGAAGCCGCCCTCGCCGGTCGGCCCGTGCCGCAGCGAGCCGCCGGCGAGCCGCACCCGCTCGTCGAGCCCCACCAGCCCCGTCCCGCCCGACGCCAGCCCGGACGGCGAGGTGCCGCCCGGGCCGGCGCCCGCGCCGGCGGGCCCGGGGCCGTCGCCGCCGCGGCCCGTCCCGTCGGAGGATGCCGGGCGTGGGCCGCTGGTGACCCGGACCCGGACGAGCGCCGCGTCCCGTTCGACCGTCACCGCCACCGGCGCGCCCGGCGCGTGCTTCGCCGCGTTCGTCAGGCCCTCCTGCACCACCCGGCGCAGCGCCCGGGCCGTCATCTCCGCCGGCGGCTCGGCCGCGTCCACCAGCGTCACGGCCATCCCCGAGGCCCGGGCCCGGTCCACCAGGTCGGCCACCGTCTCGTCCGGCGGCGCCACCGGCGCGACCGACGCCTCGTCGTCCTCCTCGCGCAGCACGCCGATGATGTCCCGCAGCCGGCCCGTCGCGTCCGCCGCCGCCCGGCGCAGCTCACCGGCCGCCCGCCGTTGCTCGGGACCGAGCGCCGGGTCCAGTTCGAGGGCGCCCGCCCGCAGCGCGAGCAGCGCCAGGTCGTGCCCGAGCGAGTCGTGCATGTCGCCGGCGATCCGGGACCGCTCGCGCAGCCGCTCCCGGTCGGCCACCGCCGCCTGCTCCCGCTCCATCCGGTCGGCCAGCTCCCAGCCGCTGCGCACCAGCCGGTCGTACTGCCGCGCGTACCGCCCGATCAGCCAGGGCGCGACGACGGCGAGGGCCAGCGAGAGCAGCAGCCCGAACCAGGTGAACAGCGCCTTGCCGGACGCCAGGACGAGCACGAGGCCCGCCACCGGCACCGCCGCGAACAGCCCGAGGGCCCAGCGCGGGTCGTCCTGGCGGCGTCCCGCGAGCGCGCCGAAGGCGATCAGGGCCGGCACGTACGAGGGCGTGAACAGCTCCGGCGCCAGGGCCAGCGAGACCGCGACCGTGAGCGCGAGCGGCAGCACCGGCCACCGCCGGGCGAGCGCCGTGCACACCGCCAGCAGCACCACGCCCACCGCCACCCGGGTCCACGAGCCGCCGTCGTTCGGATCGGACGTCAGCAGGACGGGCACGCACAGCAGCAGCCACAGCAGCACGTCGAACGCCCGCTCGCGGCCGCGCTCCCCGGGCGACGCTCCGGCACGCCGCCCGGCCCGCTCTCCGCCCCGCCCGGCGGCCGGCTCAGGCATCGGGCACCAGCCCCGCCTCGTACGCGAGGACCGCCAGCTGCACCCGGTTGCGCAGCCCGATGCGTCCCAGGACGGCGCTCACATGGGCCTTCACGGTGCCCTCGACCACATGGAGCCGCTCGGCGATCTCCTGGTTGGACAGGCCCGCGCCGACCAGGGCGACCACCTCCCGCTCGCGTCCGGTCAGCGGCGCGAGCCGGGTGCGCGCGTCGGCGGCGCGGATGAGGCGCGGGCCGCCGAGCGTGTCGATGACCCGGCGGGCGACGGCGGGCGAGAGGAAGGCGGCGCCCTCGGCGACCGCCCGTACACCGGCGATCAGTTCGCGCGGGTCGCCGGACTTCAGCAGGAAGCCGCTGACGCCGCTGCCGAGCGCCCGCTCGATGTACGCGTCCTCGGAGAAGGTGGTGAGCACGACGAGCGCCGTCTCCGGCACCGCGCGCCGCAGCTCCTCGGCGGCGCCGAGACCGTCGAGCCGGGGCATGCGGATGTCGAGGAGCACGACGTCCGGCCGGTGCAGGCGGGCGAGCTCGACCGCCTCGTGGCCGTCGCCCGCCTCGGCGACCACCTCGATCCCGGGGTCGGTGGCGAGGATCGCCCGTACGCCGGCCCGGATCATCGTCTCGTCGTCGGCGAGCAGCACCTTGATCATGCGCTCCAGCCTAAGCAGGCGGCCCGCGGCCCTGCGGCCCTGCCGCTCTTCGGCGGCGGACGCGCGGACGCCCGGAGGGAAGGTTCCCTCCGGGCGTCCGTCAGATCACTTCGGGCAGGCGGTCCCGCTCGGTGCTTACGGGAAGGTCAGCTTGAAGCTGTTGATGTAGCCGGTGTCGATCGACGCCTTGTCCTGGACGCGCAGCTTCCAGACGCCGTTGGCGACCTCGGTGGAGGCGTTCACGGTGTAGGTCTGGTTGATGTTGTCGGCGCTGCCGCCGGCACGGTTGTGCAGGTTGTAGACCGAGCCGTCGGGGGCGATGAGGTCGACGACCAGGTCACCGATGTAGGTGTGGACGATGTCCACGCCCACCTTGAGGGTCGACGGCGCGTTGCCGGCGACACCCGAGACGGTCAGGGACGAGGTCACCGCGGCGCCGTTGTCCGGGATGGAGACGTCGGCGTCGTTGGTGAAGACCGTGCCGCCGCCGGGTCCGCCGGGGCGGGAGCCGACGTTGATGGCGGCCCAGGCGTTCTCGACGGCCGCGACCTCGGCGCTGCCCGCGCCGTACAGCTCCGTCGCCGCCGCGACGGTGCCCGTGCGGGCGCCGGCGTAGTTGGTGTTGGAGCTGAACTTGGTGGTGAGCGCCTTGAACCAGATCAGCGAGGCCTTGTCACGGCCGATGCCGGTGACGGGCAGGCCGTCGGAGGTCGGCGAGTCGTAGTTCACGCCGTTGACGGTCTTGGCGCCGCTGCCTTCGGAGAGCAGGTAGTAGAAGTGGTTCGCCGGACCCGAGGAGTAGTGGACGTCGATCGAGCCGAGGCCCGAGTACCAGGCGTCCTTGGACGCGCCGTCCTTGCTCGGCTTGTCCATGTAGCGCAGCGGGGTGCCGTTGCCGTTGATGTCGATCTTCTCGCCGACGAGGTAGTCGCCCTTGTCGCTGGCGTTGTTGGCGTAGAACTCGACCGCCGCGGCGAAGATGTCGGAGGTGGCCTCGTTGAGGCCGCCGGACTCGCCGCTGTAGACCAGCTTGGCGGTGTTGGAGGTGACGCCGTGCGTCATCTCGTGCGCGGCCACGTCGATGGACGTGAGCGGCTTGCTGTTGCCCGAGCCGTCGCCGTAGGTCATGCAGAAGCAGGAGTCGGACCAGAAGGCGTTGACGTACGCGTTGCCGTAGTGGACCCGGGAGTACGCGCCGACGCCGTCACCGCGGATACCGCTGCGGCCGTGCACGTTCTTGTAGTAGTCCCAGGTGAGAGCGGCGCCGTAGTGGGCGTCGGCGCCGGCCGTCTCCTTGTTCGACGGCAGGCCGTTGCCCCAGGTGTCGGTGCTGTTGGTGAACAGCGTGCCGGTGCCGGAGGTGCCGCCGTTGAGGTTGTACGTCTTGTGGTTGCCGCGGCCGGTGTCCGTCAGGGTGTACGACGGGGCCGTGCCGAGCGTGACCTGGCCGCTGTACTGCGTGTTGCCGACGCCGGTCTCGATGGCCTGCCACTCGAAGAGCTTCGCGCCGGACTTGGCGTCCGTGATGACGTGCAGCTCGTTCGGCGTGCCGTCGTGCTGGAGGCCGCCGACGACGGTCTCGTACGCGAGGACGGGCGTGCCGTTCGCGGCCCACACGACCTTGCGCGGGGCGCTGCTGGCCTTGGTGGACTTCGAGCCCTCGGCGTTCGCGCGGCCGATCGCCTGCTTCTCGGCGGCGGCCGGGGCGACGGTCGCGGTCGCGGTGTCGACCTTGGTGATGTCGGCACGGGTGGCCTTGTTCACGCCGGTGGTGGCGCCGGCCTTGGTCTCGGTGACGATGAGGTCACCGCCGAGGACGGGCAGACCCGCGAGCGTGCGCTCGTAGCGCGTGTACGTCGTGCCGTCGCGGTCCTGGACGACGTCGCGGACGACCAGCTTCTCCTGGGCGCCGAGGCCGAGCTGCTTGGCCGTGGCGCCGCTGTCCGCCTGGGCGGCGCGGATCAGCGCGGTGCGCTGGGCCGGGGAGAGGTCGGCCGGCAGCTTGCCGGGGTTGGCCTTGCCGGCGGCCTGGGCCTTGGGGGCGAGCCCCAGGGAGTTGTCGGCCGAGGCGGTGCCGGTCTGGACGCCAACGGCGATCATGGCGGCGGCAGCGATCAGAGCGCCGGTCGCGGTGGCGCGACGGCTGGGCGTGGATCTCACGCAGACTCCTTTTGCGAGGGGGGTACCGGGGGCTGGGTGAGACCGCCCGGGCGGAGCAAACAGAGCTGTGGAGCACGAACGGGTGAAGCGAGGAACGTTGGTGCGAAGAGCCGGGGAGAGAGTGGCAGTTGTGGACGGCCCCTGTCAGGAGCGCGTCAACAACTTGGCCGGAAATCGTCCGTTGCCCGTAGGTTGCTGTTCGTTAACCGGACGTTTCACCGGCCGTGCCGGTACGCCCTCCCGCCCGCCGCACACCGGCCCCGCCCGGGGCCGGCACGCTCCTGACGATCTCGACAACCCCGCGTAACACGCGGTCGGAAGCCCTCGGACCCGGCACCACCCGGCGTGGCTCGTTCCGCACCCCGCCCCGCCGGGCGCCGTCTCCGGCGCGCGTCGGCGGGACGCCTCGCACGCGTCCACCATGCGGACCGGGCGGGGCGGTCGGGACGGGCGGCCGGGGGCGACCCGGGCGGGGCGGCCGGGGCAGGCGGGGCGGTCGGGGCAGGCGGGGCGGCCGGGCCCGGTGGGACAGGCGGCCGGTCCGGCGGCCGGTCCCACCGGGCCGGACCGGCGTCGGGTCAGCCGACCAGACTGTCCCGCCAGGCCCGGTGGAGGCCCGCGTAGTGGCCGTCGCCGGTGACGAGGGCGGCGGGAGAGCCGTCCTCGACCACCCGGCCCGCCTCCATCACCAGGACCCGGTCGGCGACCTCGACCGTGGAGAGGCGGTGCGCGATCACCACGGCCGTGCGCCCGGCCAGGACCGTGTTCATCGCGTGCTGGACCGCCCGTTCGCCCGGGACGTCCAGGGAGCTCGTCGCCTCGTCGAGGATCAGCACCGCCGGGTCCGCCAGCAGGGCGCGGGCGAACGCGACCAGTTGGCGCTGGCCCGCCGAGATGCGGCCGCCGCGCTTGCGGACGTCCGTGTCGTAGCCGTCCGGGAGGCCGGTGACGAAGTCGTGCGCCCCGATCGCCTTCGCCGCCCGCTCGATCTCCGCGCGGCTCGCGTCCGGACGGCCGATCGCGATGTTCTCCGCGACCGTCCCCGAGAACAGGAACGCCTCCTGCGTCACCATCACCACGCCCCGCCGCAGTTCGGGCGTCGACAGCTCCCGCAGATCGACACCGTCCAGCAGCACCCGGCCTTCCGTCGGGTCGTAGAAGCGGGCCAGCAGCTTCGCCAGCGTCGACTTGCCCGCACCCGTCGCCCCGACCACCGCGACCGTCTGCCCGGCCGGAATCGTCAGGTCGAGGCGCGGCAGCACCTCGCCGCCCGTCCGGTAGGCGAACCGGACGCCCTCGAAGACCACCTCGCGCCCGGGCCCCGCGTCGCCCGGCCGGGCCGGCAGCTCGCGCGGCGACGCCGCCTCCGGGACGCCCGGCTCCTGGGCGAGCAGGCCGGCGATCTTCGTGAGCGAGGCGGCCGCCGACTCGTAGGAGTTGAGGAACATGCCGAGCCGGTCGATCGGGTCGTACAGCCGCCGCACGTACAGCACCGCCGCCGCGAGCACGCCGAGCTCCAGCGTGCCGTCCGCGACCCGCCACGCGCCCCACAGGCACATTCCGGCCACCGCCGTGTTGGCGACGAGCCGCGAGCCGACCACGTAGCGGGCCATCTCCAGGAGCGCGTCGCCGTTGCTGCGCTCGTGCCTGCGGTTGAGCGCCGCGAACTCGGCGTTGTTGGCCCGCTCCCGGCGGAACGCCCGCACCGGCCGGATCCCGTTCATCGTCTCCGCGAACTTCACGATCACGGCGGCGACGGCCGTCGACCGCTCCGAGAAGACCACCGCCGAGCGCCGCCGGTAGCTGCGCACCAGCAGGTACAGCGGACCGAAGGAAGCCACCGCGACCGCGCCGATGCCCAGATCCAGCCACAGCAGCATCACCGAGATCGTGACGAACGACAGCACCACGCCGATGAGTTCCTGCAGGCCCTCGGAGAGCAGCTCGCGCAGCGACTCCACGTCCGTGGTGGACCGGGAGATGAGCCGGCCCGAGGTGTAGCGCTCGTGGAAGTCCACGCTGAGCGCCTGCGCGTGCCGGAAGATCCGCCCGCGCAGATCGAGCAGCACGTCCTGGTTGACCCGCGCCGCGACCCGCACGAACGCGTACTGCAGCAGCCCGCCGGCCACCGCGCACGCCACGTATCCCACGGCCACCGCCACCAGCGGCCCGTACCCGCCCGCCCGGAGCGCCGGTACGCCCCGGTCGATCGCGTACGCCACCAGCAACGGCCCCGCCTGCAGGGCGCCCTGCTGCACGAGCAGCACGACCGCGCCCAGCACCACCCGCCACCGGTGCGCGGCGAGCAGCGACCGCAGCAGCCGCCCGGTGGCCCCGGGCGCGGCCGGCAGGTCGTCCCGGTCGAAGGGATCGCCGCCACCGGACCCGCCCGGCCCGCCCGGCCCGCCCGCCCGCTCCTCGGCCGGTGCCGGCGTGGGTGCCGGCGCCGAGGCCGTGTCCGCGCCCGCCCCCGTGGCCGCGCCCGCGTCCGTGTCCGTGTCCGCGTCCGTCATCGTTCGTCCTCCCGCTCTCCGGACATCAGCCAGGCGTACTCGCCACTGGTGCGCAGCAGTTCGTGGTGGGTGCCGACCGCCGTGATCCGGCCGCCGGACAGCAGCGCGACCCGGTCGGCCAGGAGCACCGTGGACGGGCGGTGGGCGACCACCAGGGCCGTGGTGTCGCGCAGCACCTCGCGCAGGGCCGCCTCAACCCGGGCCTCGGTGTGCACGTCCAGCGCCGACAGCGGGTCGTCGAGGACCAGGAAGCGCGGCCGGCCGACGACCGCCCGGGCCAGCGCGAGCCGCTGGCGCTGGCCGCCCGAGAGGCTCAGGCCCTGCTCGCCCACCTGGGTCGCGGTGCCGTCCGGGAGCCGGCCGACGAAGCCGTCCGCCTGGGCGACGGCGAGCGCGCGCCGCAGCTCCGGCTCGGCGGCGTCGGGCCCGGCGCCCATGAGGACGTTCTCGCCGACGCTCGCCGAGAACAGCGTCGGTTCCTCGAACGCCACCGACACCAGCGTCCGCAGCCGCTCCCGCGGCATCAGCGTGACGTCCTCGCCGTCGAGCAGGATCCGGCCGCCGGTCGGCTCGTGCAGCAGCGGTACGAGCGCGGTGAGCGTGGTCTTGCCGGAACCCGTCGCGCCGACCAGCGCCATCGTCTCGCCGGGCCGGATGTGCAGGTTCACGCCGTCCAGCACGGGCCGCGCGTCGGCCGGAGCGTCCGGGTAGCGGAAGGTGACGCCCTCGAACCGCACCCCGTCCGCGGCCCCGGCCCGGGCCACGGCCGCCTTCGGCGCGGGCTCCGGCTCCGGGTCGCTCTCCGGGTCGCTCCCTGGGTCCGTCTCCTCGGCCGCGTCCATCACCTCGAAGTACCGCTGCGTCGCCGTCGCCGCCTCCTGGCTCAGCGCCAGCAGGAACCCGATCGACTCCACCGGCCACCGCAGCGCCAGCGCCGTCGACAGGAACGCCACCAGCGTGCCCGCCGACAGCTCGCCGTCCGCCACCCGCACCGCGCCGAGCACCAGCGCCGCGCCCACCGCCAGCTCCGGCAGCAGCGTGATCAGCGCCCAGATCCCGGCGAGCAGCCGGGCCTTGACCAGCTCCGTGCCGCGCAGCAGCTCCGCCAGCGTCCGGAAGGCCGCCGCCTGACTGCGGTGGCGGCCGAAGCCCTTGACGATCCGGATGCCGAGCACGCTCTCCTCGACGACCGTCGTGAGGTCGCCCACCTGGTCCTGCGACCGCCGCGCCACCACCGCGTACCGCCGCTCGAAGACCGAGCAGAGGATCACCAACGGCGCGACCGGCGTCAGCAGCACCAGGCCCAGCGTCCAGTCCTGGGCGAGCAGCACCGCGTAACCCGCCAGGATGGTCACGCCGTTGACCAGCAGGAAGGTCAGCGGGAAGGCCAGGAACTGGCGGACCATCATCAGGTCCGTGGTGGCGCGCGACAGCAACTGGCCGGACGCCCACCGGTCGTGGAAGGCGATCGGCAGCCGTTGCAGCCGCCGGTAGAGCGCCGCCCGCATGCCCGCCTCCACGCCGGACAGCGGCCGGGCCACCAGCCAGCGCCGCAGACCGAAGAGCCCGGCCTCGGCGATGCCGAGCAGCAGCAGGTACAGCGCGCCGAGCCACACTCCGGCGGTGTCGCCGTCCGTGACCGGGCCGTCGACCAGCCATTTCAGGACGAGCGGGATGACGAGCGAGAGGAGGGAGGCGACGACGGCGACGAACGCGGCCGTGAACCAGCGGGCGCGGACCGGCCGGAGGTACGGCCACAGGCGCAGCAGCGAGCGCACGGTGGAGCGTTCGCCGACGGGCTGCGCCGGCTCCGGCGGCATGTCCTTGGTGGGTGCATGTTTTTCGGGCATCAGGTCCGAGCCTAGGGTTCACCCCTGACATCGCTCATGTGGTTTTCCGGCCACGGCCGCCACCGCCGGTGGCGGCCGCGGCCGGGCCGCCTGACCGCCGCGTCCGGCAGGCGACGCGCCCCGTAGGATCCCGATCGATCGCCCGGGGGGCGGGAGGACGAGGGCGGGGACATGAACGACTCCAGGACGAGGCGGCGGCGCGCCGCCGCGCCGGCGCTGCCGTGGCTGCTGACGGCCGTGACGGCCCTGACGGTCCTGACGGGCTGCCAGGCCGGCGGCCGGGGCGGCACGGCGGCGGCCGCGCCCTCGACGCCGTCGCCGACGGCGACGCCCGTCTTCTCGGTGCGGCTCGGCGACCAGCTGTCCGCCGCGAGCCGGGCCACGGCCGCGGCCGGCCCCGCCGCCTTCACCTGGACGCTCAGTTACGGCTCCGCCAAGGGCACCGCCGTCGAGCGGGTGACCGGAGTGCAGGACTACGCCAAGGACACCGCGCGGGCCGAGCGGACGGTCGAGATCCCACGCCGCTTCCCTGCGGACGCGGCGCGCGAGCTGGGCGGTGAGCCCGAGGGGTCGCGCAGGCCGCAGACCTTCGCCGTCTCCCACAACGAGGTCTTCTACCGCACCGCGGACGGCGACTGGCTGCGCTACTCCTCCGCCGCCTCCGGCGAGATCGTCGACCTCATGGGCGGCGCCCTCCAGCGGGCCGGCGACAGCGCGCCGTACGGACGGACGCTCGCCGAGGTCGTGAGCGTCGCCGACGCGGGCAAGGCGCCGGTGAAGGGCGCCGACGGCAGCCGCACCTACCAGGTCGTTCCGCTCACCTTCGCCTCCGTGGCGCTGCCGAACGGGCTCGACATCGGCCAGGACAGCGCGCGGCAGGCGCCCGGACCGGTCCGGACGACCGTCGTCCTCGACGCCGAAGGGCGGCTCGTCAGGGCCACCGCCGACTACGCGCCGGCGCTCAAGCTGCTGCACGACGGGCACCTCCTGACCGGGGTGACCTCGCTGCGCGCCGTGTACACGCTCTCCGGTCACGGGAGGACACCCGTGCCGCCGCCGCCCGCCGCCGCGAAGTCCCTGGACGCCGCGAAGGCCCTGACGGACGTGCACGCGGTGCGGCCGGGCGCCTGCGCCTCCCTCGACACGGGCCTCGGCACCCTGGCCCTGGTCCGGGTCGTCCCCTGCGGCGCGCGGGCCGACCTCAGGGTCTTCGGGCACGTCAGGTTCAAGACGACCGTCCAGGGCGACCCGGGCGGCGTCGCCGTCCGCGAGGCCCAGGACCGGTGCGAGGCCGCCTACCGCTCGGCCCCGCGGGCATGGATCGCCGACGGGCGGCCCGCCGGCCGGTTCACCACGTACGGGCAGGCCACCACCTCCTCCGCCTACCTCGGTCCCGACGTCGACATCGAGGGCGACTACACCTGCCTCGTGGAGACCTCCAGGCCGGCCTGATCCGAAAGAACCGGCCTAACCACTCACCCGCAGCAGCACCACCGACCGCCCCGCCACGGTGAGCGTCCCGCCGCCCTGGTGGACGGTGCCCGGGGCGGTCGCCTGGTCCTCGCGGGCGGTGTCGACGACCAGTTCGTACGACTGGGCCCACGGCGGGCCCGGCAGGTGGTAGTCGACCGCGCGGTGGCCGGCGTGCAGGACCGCGAGGAAGCTGTCGTCGGTGACCCGCTCGCCGCGGGCGTCCCGGCCCGGGATGTCGCGGCCGGACAGGTAGAGGCCGAGCGTGGCGGCCGGGGCGTACCAGTCGGCCTCGGTCATCTCGGCGCCCTCGGCGGTGAACCAGGCCAGGTCCCGCAGTCCGTCCGCGCGCTGCGGGCGGCCGGAGAAGAAGGCCCGGCGGCGCAGCACCGGGTGCCGGTGGCGCAGGGCGAGGAGGCGGCGGGTGAGGGCGAGCAGCTGGGCGCGGCCCGGGTCCTCGGGCAGCGACCAGTCGAGCCAGCCGATCTCGTTGTCCTGGCAGTAGGCGTTGTTGTTGCCGCCCTGGGTGCGGCCCATCTCGTCGCCGGCGACGACCATCGGCACGCCGGTGGACAGCAGCAGCGTGGTCATCAGGTTGCGCAGCTGGCGCCGGCGCAGCGCGTTGACGGCCGGGTCGTCGGTCTCGCCCTCGGCGCCGCAGTTCCAGGAGCGGTTGTCGTGGGTGCCGTCCCGGTTGCCCTCGCCGTTGGCCTCGTTGTGCTTGCGCTCGTAGGTGACGAGGTCGCGCAGGGTGAAGCCGTCGTGGGCGGTGACGAAGTTGACGGAGGCGTACGGGCGGCGCCCGCCCCAGGCGTAGAGGTCGCTGGAGCCCGACAGCCGGTAGCCGAGGTCGCGCACGTCGGGCAGGGCGCCGCGCCAGAAGTCGCGGACGGCGTCGCGGTAGCGGTCGTTCCACTCGGTCCACAGCGGCGGGAAGGCGCCGACCTGGTAGCCGCCGTTGCCGACGTCCCACGGCTCGGCGATCAGCTTGACCCGGCGGAGCACCGGGTCCTGGGCGATGACGGCGAGGAACGGCGAGAGCATGTCGACGTCGTGGAAGGAGCGGGCGAGGGCCGCCGCCAGGTCGAAGCGGAAGCCGTCCACGCCCATCTCGGTCACCCAGTAGCGCAGCGAGTCGGTGATGAGCCGCAGCACCTGCGGCTGCACCACGTGCAGGGTGTTGCCGCAGCCGGTGTAGTCGGCGTAGCGGCGGGCGTCGGACTGGAGCCGGTAGTAGCCGCGGTTGTCGATGCCCTTGAGGGACAGGGTGGGCCCGAGCTCGCCGGCCTCGGCGGTGTGGTTGTAGACGACGTCGAGGATGACCTCGATGCCGGCCGCGTGCAGCGCCCGCACCATCCGCTTGAACTCGCCGACCTGCTGCCCGGCGGTGCCGCTGGACGAGTAGCCGGCGTGCGGCGCGAAGTAGCCGATGGAGTTGTAGCCCCAGTAGTTGGTGAGGCCGCGGCGCAGCAGGTGGTCCTCGTGCGCGAACTGGTGCACCGGCAGCAGCTCGACGGCCGTGACGCCGAGCCGTACGAGGTGTTCGACCGCGGCCGGGTGCGCGAGGCCCGCGTAGGTGCCGCGCAGGTGCTCGGGGATGCCCGGGTGGCGGGCGGTGAAGCCCTTGACGTGCAGTTCGTAGATGACCGAGTCGGGCCAGGGCGTCTTGGGCCTGCGGTCGTCGGACCAGTCGTCGTCGTCCCGCACGACCACGCCCTTGGGCACGTACGGGGCGGAGTCCCGCTCGTCGCGGACGGTGTCGGCGACGTGCTGCTGGGGCCAGTCGCGCACGTGTCCGTACACCTCGGGCGGCAGCGTGAAGTCGCCGTCGACGGCCCGCGCGTACGGGTCGAGGAGCAGCTTCGCCGGGTTCCACCGGGCGCCGGTCCACGGGTCCCAGCGGCCGTGCACCCGGTAGCCGTAGCGCTGCCCGGGGCCGACGCCGGGCACGAAACCGTGCCAGATCTCGTGGGTCAGCTCGCTCAGCGCGAGCCGGGTCTCGGTGCCGTCGGCGTCGAACAGGCACAGCTCGACCGCCTCCGCCCCGCCCGCCCACAGCGCGAAGTTGGTGCCCGCGATCCCGTCGGGCCCGGTCCGGCACCGGGCGCCGAGCGGCGTCGGCGCCCCCGGCCACACCGGTGGGCCGCCCGGCCGCCCCTCCGGGGCGCGGGCATGCTCACGTACCGCGTCCTGCTCGGCTGCGCTCGACACCGTCCCGGCCTCCCGCGGCTCTCCCGTGCCGGAGCGGGGCGTCCCGGCCGCCGCTCCCCGCACGTGGTCCTCCTCCCTGTTCTGCCCGCCCGGCCGGGCTCCCAACATGACCCGCACGCACGTTTCCCCTGGAGGGGGGCCGTCGTTGGTCCGGGCGTGACACACGTACTGAAGCGGGCGGGGCTCGCGCTCGCCGTGGCGGGGCTCCTCGTGGGCCTCGCGGGCTGCACCGGATCCGGCGGCGGGAGCGCGGGCATCGACCTCGATCTCCCGGGGAAGGCCCGGGCCCCGGGCGACGTGATCCGGGTCAGCCCGGAGGACGGCAGCCGCGGGGTGCCCGCCGACGGGCCCCTGGAGGTCAGGGTCGACAGCGGGCGCCTGGAGCGGGTGACGGTCGTCCAGGTGGAGGACGCGCAGCGGACGGAGGTGGCGGGCGAGATCTCCGCGGACGGGCTGCGCTGGCGGCCCCGGCCGCCCGGCCGGCTGGCGCTCGCCGCCAAGTACAGCGTGGACGCGGTCGCGCTGGACGCCCACGGCCGCCGCTCGGCCCGGCACACCACCTTCACGACGGTGGTGCCCGAGCACCGCTTCATCGGCTACTTCAAGCCGGAGAACCGTTCCACGGTCGGCGTCGGCATGATCGTGTCCTTCTCCTTCAACCGGGAGATCGAGAACCGCGCGGAGGTGGAGCGGGCCATCCGGGTCACCTCCGACCCGCCGGTGGAGGTGGCCGGCCACTGGTTCGGCAGGGACCGCCTCGACTTCCGCCCCGCCACGTACTGGCGGCCGGGCACCAGGGTGAGCGTCGAGCTCGCGCTGCGCGACGTCGAGGGCGCGCCGGGCGTGTACGGGATCCAGCGCAAGACGGTCGGCTTCACCGTGGGCCGTTCGCAGGTCTCGGTGGTCGACGCGGAGAAGCACACCATGGAGATCCGCCGGGACGGCGAGCCGCTCACCACCCTGCCGATCACGGCCGGGGCGCCGAAGAACACCACGTACAACGGCAAGATGGTGGTCACGGAGCTGTACGACGTGACGCGGATGGACGGGCGGACGGTCGGTTTCGGCGGCGAGTACGACATCAAGGACGTGCCGCACGCGATGCGGCTCACCGACTCGGGCACCTTCCTGCACGGCAACTACTGGGCCTCGCCGTCGACGTTCGGCTCGGCCAACGTCAGCCACGGCTGCGTGGGACTGCGGGACGTGAAGGGCGGCGGCGCGGACACGCCGGCCGGCTGGTTCTTCGACCGGACGCTCGTCGGAGACGTGGTCGAGGTGGTGAACTCGCGCGACAAGCAGGTCGCCCCGGACAACGGGCTCGGCGGCTGGAACATGGAGTGGAGCCGCTGGAAGGCGGGGTCCGCGCTGGACTGAGGCCCTTTCAGTCTCCCTATCACGCCAACTGCGACGGAACAGTGACATGCGCGAGGAACTTTCGTGTCCTGCGGTGTGATTATCTAACGCCGTGTGCGCGGGAGGATGCGCACGGGGGTGGGGCCCGGGCGGTGCCGGGGTCGTGCGAGGGGAGAAAACCATAGTGAACGGGCAGCCGGTATCCGGGGCGACCGCCGGACGACGCCGCCGTGGCGCCCGCCTGGGCGCCCTGGCGACGGGAACGCTGCTTCTCGTCCTGACCGCCTGTGGCGGCGGGGGCGGTACGAACGCCGGCGGCAAGGACGGCGAGGCGGGGACGGGCTCCGGCGGAAAGCAGGGAATCACGGCCTCCCAGGCCGTCGTGACGATCGCTCCGAAGGACGGCGCCGACGCGGTCGCCACCAGCGGCGCGCTCAAGGTGACGGCCGAACAGGGCCGGCTGACCACGGTCACCGTCGCCGACAGCGAGGGCAACGCGGTCGAGGGCAAGATCGCCGCCGACGGCAGCAGCTGGGAGCCGGTCGGCCACCTGGCCGCCAGCACCCAGTACAAGGTGCACGCGATCGCCAAGGACGCGGACGGCCGTGAGTCGGCGAAGGACACCACCTTCTCCACCCTCACCCCGAAGAACACCTTCATCGGCCACTACACGCCGGAGAACGGCCAGACCGTCGGCGTCGGCATGCCGGTCTCGGTCAACTTCACCCGGGGCATCACCAACCCGGAGGCCGTGGAGCGCGCCATCAAGGTGACGGCGGAGCCGGCCGTCGAGATCGAGGGCCACTGGTTCGGCAACGACCGGCTCGACTTCCGCCCCAAGGAGTACTGGGCCGCGGGCACCAAGGTGACCGTGAAGCTCAACCTGGACGGCGTCGAGGGCCGCCCGGGCGTCTACGGCAAGCAGAAGAAGACCTTCACCTTCACCATCGGCCGCCGCCAGGTCTCCACGGTGGACGCCGCCGCGCACACCATGAAGATCGAGCGCGACGGCAAGATCATCAAGAACATGCCGATCACCGCGGGCGCGCCGTCCACGACCACGTACAACGGTCAGATGGTCATCAGCGAGAAGTTCAAGGTGACCCGCATGAACGGCGCCACCGTCGGCTTCGGCGGCGAGTACGACATCAAGGACGTGCCGCACGCGATGCGCCTGTCCACCTCGGGCACCTTCGTGCACGGCAACTACTGGGCCTCGGCCTCGACCTTCGGCTCGGCCAACGTCAGCCACGGCTGCGTGGGCCTGCGCGACGCCCGTGGCGCCGGCGACAGCTCGACGCCCGCCGCCTGGTTCTACGACCACTCGCTCATCGGCGACGTCGTCATCGTGAAGAACTCGCGGGACAAGCAGATCCAGCCGGACAACGGCCTCAACGGCTGGAACATGTCCTGGTCGGAGTGGACGGCGTAACACCCGTACGACGCCTCGGCGCGGGCCCCGGTGCTGTGACCAACAGCACCGGGGCCCGCGTCGTTAACGGCGGCTAACCTCGTGCCATGACTGTGAACCTCGAAGTCGCCGAAGGCGTCGGCACGATCCGCCTCGACCGTCCCCCGATGAACGCCCTGGACATCGCCACCCAGGACCGGCTGCGCGAGCTGGCCGAGGAGGCGACCGACCGCGACGACGTGCGGGCCGTGATCCTCTACGGCGGCGAGAAGGTGTTCGCGGCCGGCGCGGACATCAAGGAGATGCAGGTCATGGACCACGCGGCCATGGTCAAGCGGTCCCGGGCGCTCCAGGACTCCTTCACCGCGGTCGCCCGCATCCCCAAGCCGGTCGTCGCCGCCGTCACCGGCTACGCGCTCGGCGGCGGCTGTGAGCTGGCGCTGTGCGCCGACTACCGGATCGCGGCCGACAACGCCAAGCTGGGCCAGCCCGAGATCCTGCTCGGCCTCATCCCGGGCGCCGGCGGCACCCAGCGCCTGTCCCGTCTCGTCGGCCCCTCCAAGGCCAAGGACCTCATCTTCACCGGCCGCATGGTGAAGGCCGACGAGGCGCTCGCGCTCGGCCTGGTCGACCGGGTCGTGCCGGCCGCCGAGGTCTACGAGCAGGCGCACGCCTGGGCCGCCAAGCTGGCCCAGGGCCCCGCCATCGCGCTGCGCGCGGCGAAGGAGTCGATCGACCAGGGCCTCGAGACCGACATCGACACCGGCCTCGCCATCGAACGCACCTGGTTCGCGGGCCTGTTCGCGACCGAGGACCGCGAGCGCGGCATGCGCAGCTTCGTCGAGGAGGGCCCGGGCAAGGCGAAGTTCGTCTGACCGGGAAACCGGGGCCCTTCGGGGCCCCAATCCGCCGGAACGGCCACGCCGGTCGGTCCGTGCGGCCATGATGGGGGGCATGGCGGGCCTGGAAGGTGTGGAACAACCGCGGCAGCGCGGCGGGACCGGCGCCGCACGGTGGCCGGCGGCCGTCGAGGACGAACAGGCGGCGGAAGCGCTGGAGTTGTTCGGGAACCCGGCCGAGGAGGACGTACGGCTGCCGTCCCGGCCCGAGTCCGCGGCGATCGCGCGGCGGCTCACCCAGTGGGTCGTGCTGCGCCAGTGGTCGCTCACGCCGCAGATCGCCGAGCACGCGGTGCTGCTGGTCTCCGAGCTCGTCGGCAACGCGGTGCGCCACACCGGGGCCCGCGTCTTCGCCCTGCGGATGCTGCGCCGCCGCGGCTGGATCCGCATCGAGGTCCGTGACCCGTCCCGCGGCCTGCCGTGTCTGATGCCGGTCCACGAGCTCGACACCAGCGGGCGCGGCCTCTTCCTCGTCGACAAGCTCTCCGACCGCTGGGGCGTCGACCTCGCCCCGCGCGGCAAGACGACCTGGTTCGAGATGCGGGTCTGCGACCGCTGAGCCGTATCCGGACGCACGAAAGCCCCCGTTCGCCGGGATGGGGCGCGCTGGGGGCTCTCGTGTGGTGCGCCGTGGAAGAGGGGGGTGTATCCACGGCCGCTCTGACGACCTGGCCCGGGTCAATGGGGGTCGTGTCTCCGACTATGGCAGACGAAGGGCCTCGGTGCCAAAATCCCTTACCGGGGCAGATTCGGACAAACGTGGACAGTTTACCGATGAATCGTTGGTTAAGGGGAGCGGCCGCCTTCTAAAGGGTGAATAAGTATGGTGTTCATCGAGAGTTTCCTCGGGTTGTCCGCATGCTGGACGACTTGGCGCGACCCGTAAACGTCCTGAATCGGCTCAATCGTTATCTTTCGGGCTTACCCGCCCTTAAATGGTCCCGTGACGCCCACCGACCGCCGCGGTGCCCTCCGGGCCGGCGCGGCCACCGCCCTCGCGGGAGCCCTCGCCACCGCCTGCGGTACGGAGCCCCGCCCCGAGCCCCGGCCCCAGAGCCCCGCACCCGCGCCCGCCGCCGCACCCGCGCCCCGCCACTACCCGGGCCGGCCCACGGAGATCGCCAGCGGCCCGCGCGAGAGGCCCCGGGTCGCCCTCACCTTCCACGGCCAGGGCGACCCCGCCCTCGCCCGCGCCCTCCTCGACCGGGCCGAACGGCACGGCGCCCGCCTCACCGTCCTCGCCGTCGGCGCCTGGCTCGACCAGCACCCCGAGATGGCCCGGCGGATCCTCGACGGCGGCCACGACCTCGGCAACCACACCCAGCGCCACATCGACATCGGCGCCATGAGCGAGGCCGACGCCCACGCCGAGATCGCGGCCTGCGCCCGCCGGCTGCGCCGCCTCACCGGCTCCATCGGCACCTGGTTCCGGCCCTCCCGCACCCAGCACGCCGCCCCGGCCGTCCAGCGGGCCGCAGCCCGCGCCGGATACCCGCACGTCCTGTCGTACGACGTCGACTCCCTCGACTTCACCTCGCCCGGCCCGGCGGCCGTCGTCGCCAACGTCACCGGACGGATCCGCAACGGGTCGGTGGTGAGCCTGCACCTCGGCTACGCGGACACGGTCGCCGCGCTGCCCCTCCTCCTCGCCGACCTCGACCGCCGCGGCCTCTCCGCGGTGACGACCACGGAGCTGCTGACCTGATGCCGACCCTTCCCGCCCGCGCGCACCACACCCGTACGCACCACGCCCGCCGGGGCGCCGCCCGTACGCACCACGCCCGTACGAGGACACTGGCCGCCACCGCGCTCCTGATCGCCCTCGGACTCGCCGGCTGCGGCAGCCCGCACCACGACGAGGACGGCGGCGGCACCAAGAAGGCGGCCGTGGTCCCCGACGTACCGAAACCGGCCGTGCCCGAGCCCGCCGCCCCGGCCGGTCTGCCCGGCATGCCGCCGCTGCTCAAGGCCGACGACGTCTACGCCGCCGACCGGCCGAACCAACTCTCCCCGGTGGTCAAGGACTTCCCCTCCCGCGTCTACGTCCCCAACACCAACTCCAACACCGTCTCCGTCATCGACCCCACCACCTACAAGGTCGTCGAGACCATCCCCGTCGGCAACCAGCCGCAGCACGTCGTCCCCTCCTGGGACATGAAGACCCTCTGGGTCAACAACAACCGCGGCCACACCCTCACCCCGATCGACCCGGCCACCGGCGTCGCCGGCAAACCGGTCGAGGTCCACGACCCGTACAACCTCTACTTCACGCCCGACGGCAAGTACGCCGTCGTCATGGCCTCGCTCGACCGCGAACTCGTCTTCCGCGACCCGCACACCATGGACCGCCGCAAGACCGTCCCGGTCTCCTGCTACGGCGTCAACCACGCCGACTTCTCCGCCGACGGGCGCTACTTCGTCGTCTCCTGCGAGTTCTCCGGCGAACTCCTCAAGGTCGACACCGAGAAGATGGAGGTCGTCGGCCAGCAGAAACTGCCCTTCAACGGCGCCATGCCGCAGGACGTGAAGATCTCACCGGACGGCAAGACCTTCTACATCGCCGACATGATGGCCCACGGCATGTGGGTCCTCGACGGGGAGAAGTTCACCACCCCGACGCTCCTGCCCACCGGCAAGGGCTGCCACGGCCTCTACGTCTCCCGCGACTCCAAGGAGATGTACGTCTCCAACCGCGGCGAGGGCTCCGTCTCCGTCTTCGACTTCACGCAGAACAAGCTGACGAAGAAGTGGTGGCTGCCCGACGGCGGATCGCCCGACATGGGCGGCGTCTCCGCCGACGGCAAGGTGCTGTGGCTCTCCGGACGCTACGACTCCGAGGTCTACGCGATCGACACCGCCACCGGCAAGCAGCTGGCCCGCATCCCGGTCGGCAGCGGCCCGCACGGCCTCGCCGTCTACCCGCAGCCGGGCCGCTACTCGCTCGGCCACACCGGCATCTTCCGCTAGGCCCTTCCGGACGCGGCCTCAGCCGGCGACCAGCAGCGCCTCCGCGCCGACCGGGCGGTAGCCCGCCGCCTGGAAGGTGCGGACGCTGCGCGCGTTGCCCGGCGAGTTCTGCGCCCAGACCACGTCGTCCGGCGTCAGATGCCGGGCCGCCGTCGCCAGCGCCCGTCCCAGGCCCCGGTGCCGGACGTCCTCGTCCACCTCGACCGCGGCCTCCCAGCGGCCCGCCACGCCCCGGCCCAGGATCAGCACACCGCCGTCCGCCGCCCACACCCGGACCTCGTCGCGGTACTTCAGGGCCCGCGCCACCCGCGGATGCTCCCGGTCGCGGATCTCCCGCAGCTCGATTCCCGGCTCGCCCGGCAGGGCCGGCGCCACCGTCATCAGGTCGATCGTGTTGAGATACCGGCCCGTGCGGTCCGCCAGCGCCGTCAGGAACCGCGGCGTCATGCTCGCCACCAGCGGGTCCGTCGACGCCGCCGCCAGCTCCGCCCGGACCCACTCCGGGTCCTCGTCCAGGAACACCACCGAGTGGGCCGTGAACGACAGCACTCCCGCGTCCCGCCCGTTCGGCGGCGCGACGATCGTCGTCGCCCCGTCCGGCGGCGGGAACTCCCCACGTGCCGCCGCCGCCAGTATCCGTGCCACCTCGCTGCTCATACCCCCATCATCCGGCACGCGGACGCCCGCTAATCTGGCCCCCGACATCGAAGCACCATGAAGGGGCGGAAGCAGTGGCGGACATCAACGAGGCGCGCACGGCGTTCGACAAGTTCGACGTGGACGGGGACGGCTTCATCACGGCCGCCGAGTACAAGCACGTCATGGCCGAGATGGGCGACTTCAACGTGACCGAGACGGTCGCCGAGGCCCTCATCAAGCAGCGCGACGACAACGGCGACGGCGTGCTCTCCTGGGACGAGTTCTGGGGCCACCTCAACAAGGCCTGACCTCGCCGGGGCGCGGGCGGCCCGCGGCGTACGGTGACGCGGTGCCGCCGGCCGCTCGTCCAGCGCGGCGCGGCGGACGCGAAAGGCGCGTCTGGCCGAGTGGGCGAAAGTTGTTTCCCTCTTTGGGAGGCGAGGAAACGATCCGTCCCTTCGCTCGCCGTATCCGGATCGAAAGGATCACCTCGCCCCGGCCCGCCGCCGGGATCCCTCCTTCCTCGAGGTGGCATCACCGTGGTCCTTGTCGTCGTCGTCGCCTTGCTGGCTCTCCTCGCGGGACTCGCTGCCAACCGCTGGCTCAGGCCACGGCTGGTCAACGCCGACGACGACGAGGGCATGGCCGTCAAGGACCTCGTCGGCCCGCTGCTGACGATGACCGTCCTGCTGCTCTCCTTCGTCCTGGTCACCGCCAACGGCTCGTACGGGCGGGCCGAGGTCGCCTCCCGCGGAGAAGCCCGCGCCCTGGACCAGCTCGTCGAGACCGCCGAGTACGCCCCGGCCGCCGAGCGGACACGCATCCAGGCCGGCGCGGTGTGCTACGCCCGGGCCGTGCGCGTCCAGGAATGGTCCGCCATGTCCGACGGCAACGGCTCCGCGGCCCCCAGCGTCTGGTCGACCGGCTTCCGGGACACCTTCGAGAACCTGGCCGGCCAGCCGGTCTTCGGGATGCTCGTCGCCGCCGACAACAGGCGGTCCGACGAACGCGAGGAACGCCTCACCCAGGCGACCTCCAGCATCCCGAGCACCATCTTCTGGTTCCTGCTCGCCACGTTGGTCATCACCGTCACGGCCCTGGGAATCTGCCTTCCCCGAAGGAACAACCGGGGCCAGATCGTCACCCTTGTCGTGATCACCTGCCTGCTGACCACGGCCCTGGTCATCATCCGGGACGTCGACCGTCCCTTCGGCGGCGTCATCAACATCCCGCCCACCGCGATCGCGGACACCGAGCGGCAGGCCCACCGTGACTTCACCGCCAACAACCCCACCGCCGCCCTGCCCTGCGACGACAACGGCGACCGCGCCACCTGACCGGGGGCCGGGCGCCCGCCGGCCGGGCGGCCCGCCGGCCGGGCGGCCCGGCCTTTCCGGCGGCGGGCGTCGATCAGCCGGGACCGGTCAGGGCCACGGACCGGTCAGGGGCACGGGCCGGTCAGCACTCGATGATGTTGACCGCGAGGCCGCCGCGGGCGGTCTCCTTGTACTTCACGCTCATGTCGGCGCCGGTCTCCTTCATGGTCTTGATGACCTTGTCGAGGGAGACCAGGTGGCTGCCGTCGCCGCGCATCGACATCTTCGCCGCCGTGACGGCCTTGACCGCCGCCATGCCGTTGCGCTCGATGCACGGGATCTGGACCAGGCCGCCGACCGGGTCGCAGGTCAGGCCCAGGTTGTGCTCCATGCCGATCTCGGCCGCGTTCTCCACCTGCTCGGGCGAGCCGCCCAGGACCTCGGCGAGCGCGCCGGCCGCCATGGAGCAGGCCGAGCCGACCTCGCCCTGGCAGCCGACCTCGGCGCCGGAGATGGAGGCGTTCTCCTTGAAGAGCATGCCGATCGCGCCGGCGGCGAGGAGGAAGCGGACCACGCCGTCCTCGTCGGCCCCGGGCACGAAGTTCATGTAGTAGTGCAGGACCGCGGGGATGATGCCGGCGGCGCCGTTCGTCGGGGCGGTGACCACCCGGCCGCCCGCCGCGTTCTCCTCGTTCACGGCCATCGCGTAGAGCGTGATCCACTCCATCGCGTGGGCGGCCGGGTCGCCCTCGGAGCGCAGCTTGCGGGCGGAGGTGGCGGCCCGGCGGCGGACCTTCAGGCCGCCCGGCAGGATGCCCTCGCGGGACATGCCGCGCGAGACGCAGGCCTGCATGACCCGCCAGATCTCCAGGAGGCCCTCGCGGATCTCGTCCTCGGTGCGCCAGGCCTTCTCGTTCTCCAGCATCAGCGAGGAGATCGACAGACCGGTCTCCTTGGTGAGGCGGAGCAGCTCGTCACCGGTGCGGAACGGGTACTTCAGCACGGTGTCGTCGGGCACGATCGGGCTCTGCCCGTCGACCGCGTCCTCGTCGACGACGAAGCCGCCGCCGACCGAGTAGTACGTCTTCTCCAGGACGAGCGCGCCCTCGGCGTCGTACGCGAAGACCGTCATGCCGTTGGCGTGGTAGGGCAGGGCCTTGCGGCGGTGCAGGACCAGGTCGTCGTCGAAGGAGAACGGGATCTCGTGGGCGCCGAGCAGGTTGATCCGGCCGCTCTCCTTGATCCGCTCGAACTCGTCGTCGGCGGTCTCCACGTTCACCGTGCGCGGCGAGTGGCCCTCCAGGCCGAGCAGCACCGCCTTCGGCGTGCCGTGGCCGTGGCCGGTGGCGCCGAGCGAGCCGTACAGCTCCGCCCGTATCGAGGCGACGTGGGCGAGCAGGCCCTCGTTCTTCAGCCGGCGGGCGAACATGCGGGCGGCGCGCATGGGGCCCACCGTGTGGGAGCTCGACGGGCCGATACCGATCGAGAACAGGTCGAAGACCGAGATGGCCACGGAGAACTCCTTGTGGGGTGGCTGGACGCCGTTGTCTGCCGGGGTGGTGCAGAAACGCTGAGCATGGGCCGGGGCACCGCGCCCACTGTCCAGTGTGCGGGGTGCCCCGGAGGTTCCGTACGGACGAACCCAGTAACAAAAGGGTACGAAATTACTTCAGGCCGGGGTACAGCGGGTGCTTCTCGGCGAGCGCCGTCACCCGGGCCTTGAGCGCCTCGGCGTCGAAGCCGGGCTTGAGGGTCTCGGCGATGATGTCGGCGACCTCGGCGAAGTCCTCGGCCTGGAAGCCGCGGGTCGCGAGGGCCGGCGTGCCGATGCGCAGGCCGGAGGTGACCATCGGCGGGCGCGGGTCGTTCGGAACGGCGTTCCGGTTGACCGTGATGCCCACCTCGTGGAGCCGGTCCTCGGCCTGCTGGCCGTCGAGCTCGGAGTTCCGCAGGTCGACCAGGAGCAGGTGCACGTCGGTGCCGCCGGACAGCACGGACACGCCGTGCTCCGTGACGTCGTCCCGGACCAGGCGCTCGGCGATGATGCGGGCGCCGTCCAGGGTGCGCTGCTGGCGCTCCTTGAACTCCTCCGAGGCCGCGACCTTGAAGGAGACGGCCTTGGCCGCGATCACGTGCTCCAGCGGGCCGCCCTGGAAGCCCGGGAAGACGGAGGAGTTCAGCTTCTTCGCGAACTCCTTCTTCGCCAGGATGATGCCGCCGCGCGGGCCGCCGAGCGTCTTGTGCGTGGTGGAGGTCACCACGTCCGCGTACTCGACCGGGTTCGGGTGCAGACCGGCGGCGACCAGGCCCGCGAAGTGGGCCATGTCGACCCACAGGTAGGCCTCGACCTCGTCGGCGATGCGGCGGAACTCGGCGAAGTCCAGCTGGCGCGGGTAGGCCGACCAGCCGGCGATGATCACCTTGGGGCGGTGCTCCTTGGCCAGGCGCTCGACCTCGGCCATGTCCACCAGACCGGCGTCGTCCACGTGGTACGCGACCACGTTGAACTGCTTGCCGGAGAAGTTCAGGCGCATGCCGTGGGTGAGGTGGCCGCCGTGCGCCAGGTCGAGGCCGAGGATCGTGTCGCCCGGCTGGGCGATCGCGAACAGCGCGGCCTGGTTGGCGGAGGCGCCCGAGTGCGGCTGCACGTTGGCGTACTCGGCGCCGAACAGGTCCTTGATCCGGTCGATCGCGATCTGCTCGGCCACGTCGACGTGCTCGCAGCCGCCGTAGTAGCGGCGGCCCGGGTAGCCCTCGGCGTACTTGTTGGTGAGGACCGATCCCTGGGCCTCCATGACCGCGACCGGAGCGAAGTTCTCCGAGGCGATCATCTCGAGGGTGGTCTGCTGACGGCGGAGCTCGGCGTCGACGGCGGCGGCGACGTCGGGGTCCAGCTCGTGGAGGGGAGTGTTCAGAAGCGACATGAATCGATCCCTAGGGGTCTCGGGCCCGGTCTCAGTTCCCGGCGAACGCGGTGTACTCGTCGGCGGAGAGCAGCTCGTCCGGCTCACCCGTGACGCGCACCTTGAACAGCCAGCCGCCCTCGAACGGAGCCGAGTTCACCAGGGACGGGTCGTCCACCACGTCCTGGTTGGCCGCGACGACCTCGCCCGTGACGGGGGAGTAGAGGTCGCTGACCGACTTCGTCGACTCCAGCTCGCCACAGGTCTCGCCCGCGGTGACGGTGTCGCCGACGGCGGGGAGCTGGGCGTAGACGACGTCACCGAGCGCGTTGGCCGCGAACTCCGTGATGCCGACCGTCGCGACGCCGTCCTCGGCGGCCGACAGCCACTCGTGCTCCTTGGTGTAGCGCAGCTGCTGGGGGTTGCTCATGACCTGATTCTCCTGGATCGGGGGAGTGCTGATGAACGTGGGTCTTACGGGGTGAGACGGGGAACGAGACGACCGCGTCACTTCTGGCGCTTGTAGAACGGCAGCGCCACGACCTCGTACGGCTCGTGGGTACCGCGGATGTCCACACCTACACCCTGGGTGCCGGGCTCGGCGTGCGCCGCGTCCACGTACGCCATCGCGATCGGCTTTCCGAGGGTCGGGGACGGGGCACCGGAGGTGACCTCGCCGACGACCTGGCCGTCCTTGACGACCTGGAAGCCGGCGCGCGGCACCCGGCGGCCCTCGGCGACCAGGCCGACCAGCTTGCGCGGCGGGGCGGTCTCGGCGCGCTCGGCGGCCTTCTCCAGGGCCTCGCGGCCGACGAAGCGGCCCTCGTTCGTGGTCTTCTCGAACTTCACGACCCGGCCGAGGCCCGCGTCGAAGGGCGTGAGCGCGGTGGTCAGCTCGTGGCCGTAGAGCGGCATGCCGGCCTCCAGGCGGAGCGTGTCGCGGCAGGACAGGCCGCACGGGATCAGGCCGACGCCGGCGCCCGCCTCGGTCAGCGCCCGCCACACGCCCTCGGCGTGCTCCGGCTTCAGGAACAGCTCGAAGCCGTCCTCGCCGGTGTAGCCGGTGCGGGCGATCAGCGCGGGCACGCCCGCGACGGTGCCCGGCAGGCCCGCGTAGTACTTCAGGCCGTCCAGGTCGGCGTCGGTGAGCGACTTCAGGATGCCGGGCGACTCGGGGCCCTGGACGGCGATCAGCGCGTACGCGTCGCGGTCGTCGCGGACCTCGGCGTCGAATCCTGCCGCGCGGGCCACCAGGGCGTCGAGCACGACCTGCGCGTTGGAGGCGTTGGCGACGACCATGTACTCCGTCTCGCCCAGGCGGTAGACGATCAGGTCGTCGAGGATGCCGCCGTCCTCCTGGCAGATCATCGTGTAGCGGGCGCGGCCGTTGCCCACGGTGGAGATGTTGCCGACCAGGGCGTAGTCGAGGAGCTCGACCGCCTGCGGGCCGGTGACGGTGATCTCGCCCATGTGGGAGAGGTCGAAGAGGCCGGCCCGGGTGCGTACGGCGTTGTGCTCGTCGCGCTCGCTGCCGTAGCGCAGCGGCATGTCCCAGCCGGCGAAGTCGGTCATGGTCGCGCCCAGCGAACGATGCAGCGCATCGAGGGCGGTCAGGCGGGGGGCAGTGCTCATGGGGTGGCTCCCGGGTCCCAGGGCGTGCAGGGCACGACATGCATGACGGTGAGGACGATCCTCCCCATCTGTCATGGAACCTGAGAGGTTCACCGAGGGCATCCTCGGCTTGCACCTTGGGTGGGGACGCGGCAGGGCGACCCGCTTTTCAGATCTGCCTCATCCACGCGGTACGGGGCCTGAGAGATTCAAGGGAGGTACTTGCTCCTTCGGCGCCCGGGCACGAAGCGTGACCCGGAACTCTCCCGCGCGGATTCGAGCGGCCGGTATGCGGTTGTGAGCGCTCGGACGAGCACCTGGCGCGCACATCATTGCACGGCGGTTCGGCGCGGCAAATCGCTTGCGTCTCATTACCGTTTCTTTACACTTCGTGGGCAAGGGTCTCCTCAGGGCCCGACAGGGGGAGAAGCGATGACGATCCAGCGCACCGGTGCCGTTGCCCCGACCACCGGGATACCGCTCCAGCGGGCCGCCGCCCGGACCCGGCGCCGCGCCCGGATCCTGCGCGACCTGCGCGAGCGGGCCGGCCGCAGTCCCCGCGCCCTCACCTTCGCGGCCGGCGACGTCGTGGTCGTCTCCGGGCTGCCCGGCGCCGGGAAGTCCACGCTCATGGCCCGCGCCGCCCGCGGCCGCGCCGTCGACTCCCAGGACACTCGGGAGCGCTGGGAGGCGCGGCTGCCCCGCTTCCTGCCGTACGCGCTGTGGCGCCCGTTCGCCCGGATCGCCCACTACGCCGGCCTGCGCCGCGTCCTGCGCTCCGGCGCCGGCGTGATCGTCCACGACTGCGGCACCCAGTCCTGGGTGCGCGGCTGGCTCGCCCGCGAGGCCCGCCGCCGCGGCGCCGCCCTGCACCTGATCCTGCTCGACGTCGAGCCCGGCACCGCCCGGGCCGGCCAGCGCTCCCGCGGCCGCGGCGTCTCCGGATACGCCTTCGCCCGGCACCGCCGCGCCGTCGGCCGCCTGGTGCGCACCGCCGAGGCCGGCGCCCTGCCGCCGGGCTGCGCCTCGGTCACCCTGCTCGACCGGGACGCGGCCGACGCGCTGCGGAAGATCGGCTTCCGGGAGGCGGCCTGAGCGATCCGCGGAACGTGTCCTGAACCACTCCCGCCCTCCAGGGCGTCCTTTTCGGTCACAGGGGCACCGAGCCGCCGTTAAGGTGCTGACCGCACCGTGTGCCGGAAGGGGACGACGAGATCGTGGACGTGACGTGGCCGGGCAATGAGCTCGAGGAAGTACTGGCCGCCTCGCTCGGCAACCCCGGGGCCGGCGGCCGGCTGGTCGAGGTCCTCGGCCGCAGCCCCGTCTGGGTGCCCCTGCCCAACGGCGGCGGCCCCGACAGCCCCGACCTCGACCTGCCCACCCTGGAGATCGACGGCGCCCCCTACGTGCCCGTCTTCAGCTCCGAGCAGCAGTTCCTCGCCTGCGTCGGCGAGCACATGTCGTACACCGTCGCGCCCGCCCGCGACTTCGCCCGCGGCCTGCCGCCGCAGCTCGGCATCGCCGTGAACCCCGGCGGCGCCGTCGGCGTCCCGCTGCCGCCGCCCGCCGTCGCCGAACTGTGCCGGACCGGCCGCACCGCCCTCGACGGGCCCGCCACCGGCGGCCGGGTCCGGCTCTTCGAGCCCGACTGGCAGGACGACCCGGTCGACTTCCTCGCCGCCGCCTCCGCCGAGTTCGAGGCCGCCGGCGTCGTCGCCACCGCCCGCCGCACCCTGGCCAGCGTCGAGGGCACCGAACCGGCCCTCTTCGTCGGCGTCCAGCTCACCGGCCCCGAAGCCGACCGTCACGCGCCCCTCGACGCCCTCGGCCGCGCCCTCGGCCGGGTCGAGGTGGCCTGGCCGGTCAACCTCATCCTGCTCGACGTCGCCCAGGACCCGGTCGGCGACTGGATGCTGGAGAAGGTGCGCCCCTTCTACCAGCGCGCCGCCGTGTGACGGACCCGCTGTTTAAGCTGAACTGATTCAGAACCGATCCGGAACCGATCGAGAACCGATCCAGACCGCGTTGACGAAAAAGAGGGGCGGGACCACGGTGAGCGCGTCAGGCACCGCTGCGGCCGGACAGGTCGAGCACATGCTGCGCCAGGTGGCACCCGGGCGCCACGACGCCTACGAGCAGCTGCTCCAGGCCCTCGCCGGCTCCGAGGTCCGGATGCTGCTCTGGCAGGGCACCGCCGGCTCGCCCGACGCCCAGTACGGCCACATGCAGGTCGACGGCCACGGCTACGCCCCGTGCGTCACCTCCGACCAGGAACTCGCCGCCTCCGGCTGGAACCGCGCCCACGAGCGCGTCACCGGACTGGAGATCGCCCGCGCCCTCTATCCCGACCGCTGGGGCATCTGGCTGAATCCGCACGCTCCCGGCGGCGGCGTCGGCATTCCCTGGGCGGACCTGCGCCGCATCGCCACCGGCCTGGACCGGATGCCCGCCGGCCCGCTGCGGCTGTCCGAGCCCGCCGTCGAGATCCCGCAGTTCTACGCCCTGCTCACGCAGAACGCCCACCGCACCCCGGCCGTCCGCTCGCTGCGCCGCGCCTGGGTGCAGCCCGCGCTCGGCTCCCCGTACCTCGCCATCGGCCTCGACCTGTACGACTCCTCGCCGGCCTCCGTCGAGGCGGTCCGCGCGATGATGCACCAGACGGTCTCCGCCGTCCCCGACGGGCTGCCGGTCTCCACGGTGGCCATGTCCGACGCGTACGATCCGGTCGCGATGTGGCTCCACGCCCACGCCCGCCCCTTCTACGACCGGGACGCCCACGGCGCGCCCGCGGCCCCGCCCGCCCCGGGCTACGGCTACCCGCCGGCCGCTCCCCGCCCGTACTGATACGTCCGTTCCGTTCCGCCCGGAAGCCTCGCCCACGCCCCAATTCGGCACCGCGAGAGCGCAGTTGAGCGTGATGTCCGGTCTGGTCGAATAGCGGTCGAGATGGTCCGCTCAGACGATCACGACGTCCGCATAACGGAAGCGGGCGCACCGCATCACGTTTGAGCAAACATTCCCGGTCAGGTCTGGCGGGTGATCGCGAGCCCATTGAAGACTCCCCGGAACACCAGGCGTTCGGCCCCAGGGGCCGGTGCCCAGCAGTTGTTCCACCGAGCCGCTACCCGCGGCGGGCAAGGGCCGGCGACCCGGCGGCCGAGAGGGGTCCTCACCACGATGACGGCACCACTGCACGAGACGAGTGCGGCCGAGCAGACCGCCCCCGTCGACGCCGTGCCCAGCTTGCCGGGCAAGGCGATCGAGGGCCGTTCCCCCTGGCAGATCGCCTGGGTCCGCCTCAAGCGCGACAAGCTGGCCCTCGCGGGCGCGTTCGTCGTCATCTTCCTCGTCCTGGTCGCGATCCTCGCCCCGGTGATCGTCGGCCTCCTGGGCCACCCGCCGGACGAGTTCCACGAGGACCAGATCGACCCGCTCTTCGGCACCCCGATCGGGTCCTGGGGCGGCATCAACTCCGACTTCCTGCTGGGAGTCGAGCCGGTCAACGGCCGCGACGTCTTCAGCCGCATCGTCTACGGTGCCCGGATCTCGCTGCTCGTCGCCTTCCTCGCGGCCCTCTTCGCGGTCGCCCTCGGCACCGTCCTCGGCATCGTCGCCGGCTACTTCGGCGGCTGGATCGACGCCGCGCTCAGCCGGGTCATGGACGTCATGCTCGCCTTCCCGCAGCTGCTGTTCACCATCGCCCTGGTGTCGGTGCTGCCCAACGAGTTCCTCGGCCTCGACGGCTCGGGCGTGCGCATCGCCGCCCTGGTGCTCGTGATCGGCTTCTTCGGCTGGCCCTACGTCGGCCGCATCGTCCGCGGCCAGACCCTCTCGCTGCGCAACCGCGAGTACGTGGAGGCCGCCCAGAGCCTCGGCGCCGGCCGCTTCTACATCCTGCGCCGCGAGCTGCTGCCCAACCTGGTCGCCCCGATCACCGTCTACGCCACCCTGATGATCCCCACCAACATCCTCACCGAAGCGGCGCTCAGCTTCCTCGGCGCGGGTGTGAAGCCGCCCACCGCTTCCTGGGGCCAGATGCTGTCGACGGCCATCACCACCTACGAGTCGGATCCACTGTTCATGCTGATCCCCGGCCTCGCGATCTTCGTCACCGTGCTGGCGTTCAACCTCTTCGGCGACGGCGTGCGTGACGCGCTCGACCCGAAGGGCTCCCGCTGACGTCACGCCGTCCACCGCACGACCAGTCCCAGCCCCAGCACCAGCCCCTGCCGCTGTCGACAGGAGGCACATCCCCAACGGCGGACCACCGTAACGGCCGCCACTACTCCGGAGGTTGCTCGACCATGACCCTGAACAGCTCCCAGAGGCGCAGAATCGCCGCGGGCGCGCTGCTCGCGGCGGCCACGATGGTCGTCACCACCGCCTGTGGCGGCGGCAACGGCGACGGCGCCAAGGGCGGCAAGGGCGGCGGCGCCGGCTTCAACGCCGCTGTGAACCAGATCGCCAGCCCCTCCGACAAGAAGGGCGGCGAGCTGAGGTTCATCGGCTCGCAGGAGGCCGACAACTGGGACCCGCAGCGCGGCTACTACGGCTTCGTGTGGGACTTCATGCGCTACTACACGCGCCAGCTGGTCACCTTCAAGACCGCGCCGGGCGCCGGCTCCACCGAGCTGGTCCCCGACCTCGCCACCGACACCGGCAAGGTCTCGGCCGACGGCCTCAGCTACACCTTCACGCTGCGGGACGGGGTCACCTGGGAGGACGGCAAGCCGATCACCTCCAAGGACATCAAGTACGGCATCGAGCGCATCTGGGCCCAGGACGTCGTCTCCGGCGGCCCGATCTACCTCCAGCAGGTCCTCGACCCGAAGAAGACCTACCCGGGCCCGTACAAGGACACCTCCGCGGACAAGCTCGGCCTCAAGGCGATCGAGACCCCGGACGACAAGACCATCGTCTTCAAGCTGCCGGCGCCCAACGGCGACTTCCTGCAGATGCTGGCCATGCCGGCCGCCTCCCCGGTCCGCCAGGACAAGGACACCAAGGCCCAGTACGGCCTGAAGGTCTTCTCCTCCGGCCCGTACAAGTGGCAGTCCTACACGCCGAACAAGTCCATCAAGCTGGTCCGCAACGACAAGTGGGACGCCAAGTCCGACAACGTCCGCAAGGCCCTGCCGGACACCATCAGCGTCACGTTCACCACGAACGCCGACGACATGGACAACCGCCTGGTCGAGGGCGAGTACGACCTCGACATCAACGCGACCGGTGTCGGCGCCGCCGCCCGCCAGAAGGTGCTCCAGCAGCACCGGGACAACGTCGACAACCCGCAGACCGGCATGATCCGTTACGCGGTCTTCCCGCAGACGGTCATCCCGAACATCGAGTGCCGCAAGGCCATCATCTACGCGGCCGACTCCAAGTCCCTGCAGAACGCCCGTGGCGGCCCGCAGGCCGGCGGCGACATCGCCACCAACATGCTCCCGCCGGCGATCAAGGGCTCCGACCCGAAGGCCGACCCGTACGGCAAGCTCTCCGGCACCCCGAACATCGCCAAGGCCAAGGAGGCCCTGGCGAAGTGCGGCAAGCCGAACGGCTTCAAGACCACGATCGCGGTCCGCAACAACAAGAAGATCGAGATCGCCACCGCCGAGTCCCTCCAGCAGTCGCTGAAGGCCGTCGGCATCGACGCCCAGATCGACCAGTTCGACGGCTCTCAGACCTCCGGCATCATCGGCTCGCCGAAGGTGGTCAAGGACAAGGGCTACGGCATCATCATCATGGGCTGGGGCGCCGACTTCCCGTCGGGCCAGGGCTACCTGCAGCCGCTCGTCGACGGTCGCTTCATCCTGCAGAGCGGCAACAACAACTTCTCGCAGCTGAACGACCCGGCCATCAACGGCCTGTTCGACCAGGCGCTGAAGGAGACCGACCCGGACAAGGCCGGCGAGCTCTACAAGCAGATCAACACGAAGGTCTCGGAGGCCGCGGTCTACCTGCCCTTCACCCACGAGAAGAACATCATCTGGCGCGGCTCGCGACTGACGAACGTCTACACGGCCGACGCCTACAACGGCCGCTACGACTACACGTCGATCGGCGTCGTGAAGTAACCGGCCGAGTCCGTAACCAACTCGCTCCAACGGCGCACCCGCCGCTAGGTCCGAAGGGCAGGTGAGGGCCGTGCGCGGCGGCCGGGGGATCCGACCGGATCCCCCGGCCGCCGACCGGCCGACCGCATGCTTGCATACATAATCCGACGGCTCTTCGCCGTCGTCATGATGCTGCTCGTCGTCACGCTGGTGACGCTCAGCATCTTCTTCCTCATCCCCAAGATGACCGGCAGTGACCCTGCCGCGATGTTCGTCGGCAAGCAGGCGGATCCGGCCTCCATCGAGGGCATCCGGCAGAAGCTGGGCCTGGACGAGCCGATCCTGGTGCAGTTCTGGCACTTCGTGTCCGGCATCTTCGTCGGCCGCGACTACACGGGCGGCGGTTCCACGATCCACTGCGCGGCGCCCTGCTTCGGCTACTCCTTCCGTACCGAGCAGGACGTCTCGGAGATGCTCGTCGACGCCTTCCCCGTCACGCTCTCCATGGTCCTCGGCGCCGCCGTGCTGTGGCTGCTGATGGGCGTCACCACGGGCGTCGTCTCCGCGCTCAAGCGCGGAACCGTCATCGACCGGGCGGCGATGATCACCGCGCTCGCGGGCGTCTCGCTCCCCATCTTCTTCACCGCCATGCTGGCGATGCTCGTCTTCCGCACGCAGTTGGGCTGGGTCGACGCCACCTACGTGCCGATCAGCGAGTCCTTCGGCGGCTGGTTCGGCGGCCTGCTGCTGCCCTGGGTGACCCTCGCCTTCCTGTACGCGGCGATGTACGCGCGGCTCACCCGCGCCACCATGCTGGAGGTCCTCGGCGAGGACTACATCCGTACCGCCCGGGCCAAGGGCCTGCCGGAGTCGGTCGTGCTCGGCAAGCACGCCATGCGCTCCACCATGACCCCGATCCTGACCATCTTCGGCATGGACCTCGGCGCCCTCGTCGGCGGCGCGATCCTGACCGAGACGGCGTTCAACCTCAAGGGACTCGGCGGTCTCGCCATCAAGGGCGTCAGCGAGCGCGACCTCCCGATCATCCTGGCCGTCACGCTCATCACCGCCTCCTGCGTGGTCCTCGCGAACCTCCTGGTGGACCTGCTGTACGCCGTGATCGACCCCCGAGTGAGGCTGGCATGACCGACAAGCTCGTGAAGACCGGCTCCGCCCTCGGCGAGCCGGTCGCGTCCGGGAAGTCCGCGCCGTCGGACGCCTTCCTCGACGTCCGCGACCTCAGGATCCACTTCCCGACCGACGACGGCCTGGTCAAGTCGGTCGACGGCCTCACCTTCCAGCTGGAGAAGGGCAGGACCCTCGGCATCGTGGGCGAGTCCGGCTCCGGCAAGTCGGTCACCTCGCTCGGCATCATGGGCCTGCACACCGTCGGCCAGTACGGCCGGCAGAAGGCCCGCATCTCCGGCGAGATCTGGCTCAACGGGCAGGAACTGCTCTCCGCCGACCCGGACACCGTGCGCCGCATGCGCGGCCGCGAGATGGCGATGATCTTCCAGGACCCGCTGTCCGCGATGCACCCGTACTACACGGTCGGCCACCAGATCGTGGAGGCCTACCGGGTCCACCACCAGGTCGACAAGAAGACCGCCCGCAAGCGGGCCGTCGAACTCCTCGACCGCGTCGGCATCCCCGAGCCCGCCAAGCGCTTCGACAACTACCCGCACGAGTTCTCCGGCGGCATGCGCCAGCGCGCGATGATCGCGATGGCGCTGGTCAACAACCCCGAACTGCTCATCGCGGACGAGCCGACCACCGCGCTCGACGTGACCGTCCAGGCCCAGATCCTCGACCTGATCCGGGACCTGCAGAAGGAGTTCGGCTCCGCGGTCATCATCATCACCCACGACCTCGGCGTCGTCGCCGAGATCGCCGACGACATCCTCGTGATGTACGGCGGCCGGTGCGTGGAGCGCGGCTCGGCCGAGGACGTCTTCTACCAGCCCCAGCACCCCTACACCTGGGGACTGCTCGGCTCCATGCCGCGCATCGACCGCGAGCAGACCGACCGGCTCATCCCGGTCAAGGGCAACCCGCCCAGCCTCATCAACGTCCCCAGCGGCTGCGCCTTCAACCCGCGCTGCCCGTACGCGGACGTCCCCAAGGGCGGCATCACCCGGACCGAGCGCCCCGAGCTCGCGGAGTCCGAGGCCGGCAGCCGTCACTACTCGGCCTGCCACATGTCGCAGGAGGAGCGGACCCGGATCTGGACCGAAGAGATTGCGCCGAAGCTGTGAGCGACACCATGGAACCTTTGCTGAAGGTCAGCGGCCTGCAGAAGCACTTCCCCATCAGGAAGGGCCTGCTGCAGCGCCAGACCGGCGCGGTCAAGGCGGTCGACGGGATCGACTTCGAGGTCTATCCCGGTGAGACGCTCGGCGTCGTCGGCGAGTCCGGCTGCGGCAAGTCGACGATGGGCCGGCTCATCACCCGGCTCCTCGAACCGACCGGCGGGAAGATCGAGTTCGAGGGAACGGACGTCACGCACCTCGGTGTGGCCAAGATGCGTCCGCTGCGCCGCGACATCCAGATGATCTTCCAGGACCCGTACGGCTCGCTGAACCCGCGCCACACGGTCGGCTCGATCGTCTCCGCGCCCTTCAAGCTGCAGGGCGTGGAGCCCGAGGGCGGCGTGAAGAAGGAGGTCCAGCGCCTCCTCGGCCTGGTCGGCCTGAACCCCGAGCACTACAACCGCTACCCGCACGAGTTCTCCGGCGGCCAGCGCCAGCGCATCGGCATCGCCCGCGCGCTCGCCCTCAAGCCGAAGCTGGTCGTCGCGGACGAGCCCGTCTCGGCCCTGGACGTCTCCATCCAGGCGCAGGTGGTCAACCTCCTGGACGACCTCCAGGACGAGCTCGGCCTCACGTACGTGATCATCGCCCACGACCTGTCGGTCATCCGGCACGTCTCGGACCGCATCGCGGTCATGTACCTGGGCAAGGTCGTCGAACTCGCGGACCGCAAGTCCCTGTACGAGACCCCGATGCACCCGTACACCCGGGCCCTGATGTCCGCGGTCCCGATCCCGGACCCGCGCCGCCGCGGGGCGAAGACCGACCGCATCCTCCTGACGGGAGACGTCCCCTCCCCGATCGCCCCGCCGCCCGGCTGCCGCTTCCACACCCGCTGCTGGAAGGCGACCGCCGTCTGCAAGACCCAGGAGCCCCCGCTCCTGGAACTCCGCCCGGGCCAGCGCGTGGCGTGCCACCACCCGGAGAACGCGGAGGGGCTGACGGTGCCGTCGGCGCGGGAGTCGGTGGAGGTGACGACGGAGAAGGCGGAGAAGACTGAGAAGGCGGAGAAGCCGGTGAAGCCGGTGAAGGCGGCGGTGGCTGAGGCTGAGGCGCCTGAGGCTGAGGCGCCTGAGTCTGCCGAGGCTGCTGAGCCTGCTGAGTCGACCGAGGCGGCCGCGCCGGGCGACGACGCGCCGGAGGCGTCGGCCAAGCCGGAGAAGTAGCCGCAGGCAGCGCGTACGTGTGGCCCCGCCGCCCTCGAGGCGGCGGGGCCACACGCGCCTCCCGGCGCGGGGGACCTTCCCCCTCCGTCCAACCGGGACAATGGGGCCGTGCTCCACGATCTGTTCAATCCGTCCGTCCAACACGCCCTGGACCTCGTCGGCATCTTCGTCTTCGCCATCTCCGGCGCCCTGCTCGCCGTGCGCAAGAACTTCGACGTCTTCGGCATCGCCGTCCTCGCCGAGGTCACGGCTCTCGGCGGCGGCCTCTTCCGCGACCTGATCATCGGCGCCGTTCCGCCCGCCGCCTTCACCGATCTCGGCTACTTCCTCATGCCGCTCGTCGCGACCGTCCTCGTCTTCTTCCTGCACCCGCAGGTGGAACGCACCCAGGCCGCGGTCAACGTCTTCGACGCGGCCGGCCTCGGGCTCTTCTGCGTGACCGGCACCACCAAGGCGTACGACTACGGCCTCGGCCTGACCTCCTCCGCCGCGCTCGGTCTGGCCACCGCCGTGGGCGGCGGTGTGCTGCGCGACGTGCTCGCCAACGAGGTGCCGTCGCTGCTGCGCTGGGACCGTGACCTGTACGCGGTGCCGGCGATCGTGGGCGCGACGACGGTCGTGCTCTCCATCCGCTTCGACGTGCTCAACGCGTACACCAGCGGCGCCGCCGTCCTCGCCGCCTTCCTGCTGCGCCTGCTCGCGATGCGCTACCACTGGCGCGCGCCGCGCGCGTGGAACCGCCGCTCGTCCACCCGCGAGGAACCCGAAAAAGCTACCGCTCAGTAGCTAAATCCTGTACGGTCGAGGGTATGAGCACGAGCAGCATCGAGACGGCGAGCGCCATGACGAGCGCCGCGGCGAGCGAGTTCGACCGCGACACCGCCGTCACCCTTCGCGAGCCCGGCGTCTACGACGCCGAACTCTCCGCGGGCTGGACGATCATCCACGCCGTCAACGGCGGCTATCTCCTCGCCCTCCTCGGCCGCGCGCTCGGCGACCACCTGCCGCACCCGGACCCGTTCACGATCTCGGCGCACTACCTCACGCCCTCCGTGCCGGGCCCGGCGGTCATCCGCACCGAGACCGTACGGACCGGCCGGACGCTGTCCACCGGCCAGGCCTCGCTCCTCCAGTACGCGGAGGACGGCACCGAGGTCGAGCGGATCCGCGTCCTCGCCTCGTACGGAGACTTCGACGCCCTCCCGGACGACGTCCGCACCTCCGCGACGCCGCCCGCGATCGCGCCGCTCGACCAGTGCTTCGGCGCCTCCGACGGGCCGACGCCCGCCATCCCGGGCTCCTCGGCCATCACCGAGCGGCTCGACATCCGCCTCGACCCGGCGACCGTGGGCTGGGCGATCGGCGCGCCGTCCGGCAAGGGCGAGATGCGCGGCTGGTTCGGCCTGGCCGACGGCCGCGAGCCTGACCCGCTGTCCCTGCTCCTCACCGTCGACGCGCTGCCGCCGACCTCCTTCGAGCTGGGCCTCAAGGGCTGGACGCCCACGGTCGAACTCACCACTCACGTCCGCTGCCGCCCCGCCCCGGGCCCCCTGCGCGTCTCCATCACCACCCGCAACCTCGCGGGCGGCTTCCTGGAGGAGGACGCCGAGGTCTGGGACTCCGCCGACCGCCTGGTGGCCCAGTCCCGCCAGCTCGCCCGCGCCCCGCGCGCCTGACCTCCGGGCCGGGCCCGACAGGCTGTGGAGGCGGCCGGCCGTCTCGCCGGCCGGCCGCACCCACCCGTCGGCGGCAGTCGCCGGCGGTAGGCGCCGTACCGGAAGCGCCACCGCCGCGGCGCTCGGCCGTTAGCGTGGGCCGGTGAAGTCCGATCGGCTGCTCGCCCTGCTCCTGCTGCTGCAGACCCGGGGGCTCGTGCCGGCGAGCGAGCTCGCCGAGCGGCTCGGTGTGTCCGTGCGGACGATCTACCGGGACGTGGAGGCGCTGTCCGCCGCCGGGGTGCCGGTGTACGCCGAGCGCGGGCGGCACGGCGGGATCGCGCTGCTGCCGGGCTACCGGACGGACGTCACCGGGCTCACCGCCGACGAGTCGCGCGCCCTGTTCGTGCTCGCCGCCCACGGCGCGCACGCCGCGCTCGGGCTGGACCAGGCCCTCGGCTCGGCGTTGCGGAAGGTGATGGCCGCGCTGCCCGCGCCGCACCGGCCGGCCGCCGAGCTGACGAGCCGCCGCATCCTGGTCGACCCGGACCGCTGGCGGAGCGGACCGCGCGCCGAGGTGGACCTGGACGTCCTGCACCAGGCCGTGTTCGCCGACCGGCGGCTCGGCCTGCGCTACCGCAGCGGCGGGGCGCCCGCCCCGAAGGCGTACACCGTCGACCCGTACGGCCTCGTCGTGAAGGCCGGCGTCTGGTACCTCGTCGCCGACCACGACACCGAGCCGCGCCTCTTCCGCGCCGACCGCGTCCACCGCGCCGCACTCCTCGACGACCCGGTCCGGCGCCGGCCGGGCGTCGAACTCGCCGACGTCTGGGAGGTCCTGCGGGCGCGCGTCGAGCGGCGCCCGGCCGACGACGGCGCCGCCGTCGTCACCGTCACCGCCCGCGTCCACCGCGACCGCTACGACCGTTTCCTCCGGATGTACGGCGACCGGCTCACCGCCCCGCCTCCGCCGCGGGCCACGGCGGAGTGGACCCCCGTCGAGCTGGCCGTCGCCGAGCTCGGCGAGCTGCGCCCGCTGCTCGCCATGGGCGCCAGCCTCGAGGTGCTCGAACCGCCGGCCGCCCGCGCCTACCTCGCCGAGGTCGCCATGGAGACCGCCGCTCTCTATTCCTGACTCCCGGCCTCGGCTCCCGGTTCTCGGCTCCCGGTCCTCGGCCCTCGGCTCCCGGTCCTCGGCCCTCGGCGCCCGGCCCCCGGCCTCGGCGCCCGGCCCTCGGCGCCCGGCCCCCGGCTTCGGCGCCCGGCCCCCGGCTCCCGATCGTCGATTCGGCGCCGTGCCGCGACGGCGCCGACGCCCACCGGATCCGGCCAGTCGACGGAGCCGCGCGGGCGGCCTCGTAGAATCGTTCCCACCATGGCTTACCTCGACCACGCCGCGACCACGCCCATGCTTCCCGAGGCGATCGAGGCGATGACCGCCCAGCTCGCCGTCACGGGCAACGCCTCCTCGCTGCACGCCGCCGGCCGGCGCGCCCGGCGGACCGTCGAGGAGGCCCGCGAGACGCTCGCCGGCGCCCTCGGGGCCCGGCCCAGCGAAGTCGTGTTCACCTCCGGCGGCACCGAGGCCGACAACCTCGCCGTCAAGGGCCTGTACTGGGCCCGCCGCGCCGCCGACCCGCGCCGCACCCGCGTCCTCGCGAGCCCCGTCGAGCACCACGCCGTCCTCGACGCCGTCGACTGGCTCGCGACCCACGAGGGCGCCACGGTCGAGTACCTGCCCGTGGACGCCCACGGCCGCGTCCACCCCGACGCCCTGCGCGAGGCGATCGCCCGCGACCCCGGCTCCGTCGCGCTCGCCACCGTCATGTGGGCCAACAACGAGATCGGCACGGTCATGCCGGTCCGCGAACTCGCCGACGTCGCCGCCGACTTCGAGGTGCCGCTGCACGCCGACGCCGTGCAGGCCTTCGGTCAGATTCCGGTCGACTTCGCCGCCTCCGGCCTCGCCGCCATGACCGTCTCCGGCCACAAGATCGGCGGCCCGTACGGCATCGGCGCCCTGCTCCTCGGCCGCGAGTACACGCCCGTTCCCGTCCTGCACGGCGGCGGCCAGGAGCGCCACGTCCGCTCCGGCACCCTCGACGTGCCCGCCGTCGCCGCCTTCGCCGTCGCCGGCCGGATCGCCGCCGAGGAGCGCGAGGAGTTCGCCCGGACCGTCGGCGCGCTGCGCGACGAGCTCGTCACCGCCGTGCGTACGGCCGTGCCCGACGCGATCCTCGGCGGCGACCCGGTCGACCGGCTGCCCGCCAACGCCCACTTCACCTTCCCCGGCTGCGAGGGCGACTCCCTGCTCCTGCTCCTGGACGCGGCCGGCATCGAGTGCTCCACCGGCTCCGCCTGCACCGCCGGCATCGCCCAGCCCAGCCACGTGCTGCTCGCCACCGGCGCCGACCCGGACCTCGCCCGCGGCACCCTGCGCTTCAGCCTGGGTCACACCTCCACCAAGGAGGACGTGGCGGCCGTCGCGGAGGCGATCGGCCCGGCCGTGGAGCGCGCCCGCACGGCCGGCCTCAGCTGACCGCCGGGCCGCCCGGACTGCCCGGCGACTGATCAGGCGGCCGCTCAGCCGCCCTGCGGAAGCTTCGCCCGCTCCCGCCGTACGAGCGCCATGTAGCGGGGCCAGTCCCAGTGCGGCCCCGGATCGGTGTGGTCGGTGCCCGGCACCTCCACGTGCCCGATGACGTGGTCCCGGTCCACGGGTATCCCGTACCGCGCGCAGATCCCGGCCGTGAGCCGCGCCGACGCCTCGTACATCGCGGCCGTGAAGTCCTGCGGCCGGTCGACGAAGCCCTCGTGCTCGATGCCGACGCTGCGCTCGTTCACGTCCCGGTTCCCGGCGTGGAAGGCCACGTCGAGCTCCCGGATCATCTGGGCCACGTGCCCGTCCTTGCGCACCACGTAATGCGCGGCGGCCCCGTGCGCCGGGTCCTTGAAGACCTTCACGGCGGAGGCGTAGCTGCCCTGCACCACATGGATCACGACCCGGTCGATCACGTAGTCGTCCGGGCGGTCCGCCCGCCGCCAGTTCGCCCGGGACGCCGCCGTCCACTCGGCGCCCTTGTGGTCGAGCTCGCCCTCGACCCGCTTCTTCTCCATGCCCGGCAGCCGCCACCAGAAGCGGGCCAGCTCGTCGCGCGCGAGCACGGCCGTGCCGGCGACGGCGACCGCGCCGCCCACCAGGAAGGCCCGCCGCCCGGGCCTGCCCGCCCCGTCCTTCCCCTTCGCCCCGGCCTTGCCCCTGGCCCCGCCCTTCCCCTTCGCCCCGGCCTTCCCGTTGGCCCCGCCCTTGCCCGTCCCCGCGCCCCTGCCCGTGCTCCCCATGTCAGCGAGAACGCTTACTCCCGCGACCACGGTTCCCCGGCCCCGTACCCTGGTAGGGCTATGACTCAGACCCCGCCGCAGCGCCCCCTCCGTGTCCTCGCCGCCATGTCCGGCGGAGTGGACTCCGCCGTCGCCGCCGCCCGCGCCGTCGAGGCCGGTCACGACGTCACCGGCGTGCACCTCGCCCTCTCCGCGAACCCGCAGTCCTTCCGCACCGGCGCGCGGGGCTGTTGCACCATCGAGGACTCCCGCGACGCCCGGCGGGCCGCCGACGTGATCGGCATCCCGTTCTACGTGTGGGACCTCGCCGAGCGCTTCCGCGAGGACGTCGTGGCGGACTTCGTCGCCGAGTACGAGGCGGGCCGCACGCCCAACCCGTGCCTGCGCTGCAACGAGAAGATCAAGTTCGCCGCCCTCCTCGACAAGGCCCTGGCCCTCGGCTTCGACGCCGTCTGCACCGGCCACTACGCGACCGTCGTCCTCAACGAGGACGGCACCCGTGAGCTGCACCGCGCCTCCGACATGGCCAAGGACCAGTCGTACGTGCTCGGCGTGCTCGACGAGAAGCAGCTGGCGCACGCCCTGTTCCCGCTCGGCGACACCCTCACCACCAAGGACGAGATCCGGGCGGAGGCGGAGCGGCGCGGCCTCGCGGTCGCCAAGAAGCCCGACAGCCACGACATCTGCTTCATCGCCGACGGCGACACCCAGGGCTTCCTCGCCGGCCACCTGGGCACGGCGGAGGGCGACATCGTCGACGAGTCCGGTACGAAGGTGGGCACCCACCAGGGCGCGTACGGCTTCACGATCGGCCAGCGCAAGGGCCTGCGCATCGGGCACCCGGCGCCGGACGGCAAGCCGCGCTACGTCCTCGACATCTCGCCCGTGAACAACACGGTCACCGTCGGACCCGCCGAGGCGCTCGACGTCACCGCCCTCACCGCCATCAAACCCCGCTGGTGCGGCACGGCACCTGAAGGCCCCGGCCGCTACACCGCCCAGCTGCGCGCCCACGGCGGCGAGACGCCGGTGACCGCGGCCCTGGCCGACGGCGAGCTGTCCGTCACCTTCGACGAGCCCGTCCGGGGCGTCGCCCCGGGCCAGGCGATCGTGCTGTACGACGGCACGCGCGTGGTGGGCTCGGCGACGATCGCCACGACGGTACGGCGCGCGGCGGCGCAGCAGCCCGCCTGAGGCCTCACGCCTCGACGGCGGGATCCTCGGCGTAGAAGTCCTCCAGCACCGGCGCGAGGACGTGCGGGGCCACCTCATGGGTCTGGCCGGTCAGGGTGCGGTGGCGGCCCCGCGGCACGGCCGCCGCGATCGTACGGGCCGCCCGCCGCGTCCCGGCGGGGCTCGCGCCGCCGTCGACCACCAGCACGCGCGCGTGGACCCGGTCCAGCCGGCCGGCCTCCAGGGAGCCGCCGTACGGCGGCTCGTACACCGACACCGGACCGACCGGCAGCCCGGCCGCCGCCGCGGCCAGCACGAGGGCCCCGCCGGACGCGGTCCCGTGCACCACCGCCGTACCGTCCGCGCCGCCCACCGCGTCGACGAGCGCGGCCAGGTCGTCGATCTCCCGCCGCACGCAGTCGGCCGCCGCCCGCCGGCCGTACGCCACCACCGAGAAGCGCCGGGCGAGCAGCCCGGCCAGCGGCCGCTCGCTCCCGGCCGCGCCCGGAGCCCCGCCCACCAGGATCACCGGCGGCCCGTCCCCGTACCGCTCGTACTCGATCCGCGTCCCGTCCTGCGCCGTGACCAGGCCCCGGGCCCGGCGCGGCGTGGTGTTCACCTCGTCCATGGAAGGGCAGACCGGCCCGGCCGCCGGAACTCATCGCTCCCGCGCGGAACTTCGTGAAAACTCCCGTCCGGACCTTAGGCCGTGTCCGGACACGACCTAGCCACCGGCCCGCCCGGCCGTCGGTGCCGGGGCCTACCGTGGAGCTCATGAACATCTGCGTCTTCCTGTCCGCCGCCGACCTCGACGAGCGCTACACCGCCCCGGCCCGCGACTTCGCCACCCGCCTCGGCAAGGCGGGCCACACCCTGGTCTGGGGCGGCTCCGACACGGGTCTGATGAAGGTCGTCGCGGGCGGTGTCGAGCAGGCGGGCGGCCGGCTCGTCGGCGTCTCGGTGGACTTCCTCGCCGCCAAGGCCCGCCCGGTCGCCGACGAGATGGTCTTCACCAAGGACCTCGCCGCGCGCAAGGCCCTGCTCCTCGCCAAGTCCGACGCGATCGTCGTCATGGTCGGCGGCACCGGCACCCTCGACGAGGCCACCGAGATCCTCGAACTCAAGAAGCACGCCAAGCACACCAAGCCCGTGGTCCTCCTCAACACCGCCGGCTTCTACGACGGCCTCAAGCTCCAGTTCCGCCGCATGGAGGACGAGGGCTTCCTCCCGCTCCCGCTCGCCGACCTCGTCTTCTTCGCCGACGACGGCGCGGAGGCCCTGGCCTACCTGGAGCGTGCCGTCGCGTCCCGCGGATGATGCGAGCATGGGCCCCATGGCTACTCATGTGATCACCGGAGCGGGGTCCGGCATCGGCGCCGCCGTCGCGCGGCGGCTGCACGCGCGCGGGGACGAGCTCGTGCTGCATGCGCGGGACGCGGGGCGGGCGAAGGAGCTGGCGGCGGCGTTTCCCGGGGCGCGGACGCTGGTGGGGGATCTGGCGGACCCGGACCGGCTGTCGTGGGCGTTCTCGCACCAGACGCTGCCCGAGCGGGTCGACACGCTGCTGCACGTCGCGGGCGTGGTCGACCTCGGGCCGGTCGGCGAGCTCACCCCGAAGACCTGGCACCACCAGCTGAACGTCAATCTGGTCGCGCCCGCCGAGCTGACCCGGCACTTCCTGCCCCAACTGCGGGTGGCCAAGGGCCATGTGGTCTTCGTGAACTCGGGCGCCGGGCTCACCGCGCACGCCGAGTGGAGCGCGTACGCCGCCTCCAAGCACGGTCTGAAGGCGCTCGCCGACTCGCTGCGGCAGGAGGAGCACGGCAACGGGGTGCGGGTGACGTCCGTGTATCCGGGCCGGACCGCGAGCCCCATGCAGGCCAAGGTGCACCAGCAGGAGGGCAAGGAGTACGACCCGGAGCGCTGGATCGACCCGGAGTCGGTGGCCACGACGATCGTCATGGCGATCGATCTGCCCCGCGACGCCGAGGTCAACGACCTGACGGTGCGGCCGGGACGCTGAGGGCGACGGCGGGGGAGGGGCGTCGGCGAGGCCGGCCTCGCCCTGGAGGCCGCCGGCGTCCCCGCGCGGCGCCGGAGCGTACGGCACGTACCCTGCCGGAGTGAGTGACAAGAACCTGTGGGGCCCCGCCACCGGCGTCGGGTCCATGCCCGGCGGTGACGCCCGGGAGGCCGCCAAGACCGTCACCGGGTCCTTCGAGGACTTCCCGTTCCTGGCGGAGCTGCCCGCCCGCGGACCCGGCGCGGACATGATCGGCCGGACGGCCGGGATGCTCGTCGAGCTGTACGCGCACGTGGAGCCGAGCGGCTGGCGGATCAGCGACCGGCCGGGGCGGGACACGCGGCGGGCGCGGTCGTGGCTGGGCGAGGACCTGGACGCGCTCGAGGAGTTCACGCAGGGCTACGAGGGGCCGCTCAAGGTGCAGGCGGTGGGGCCGTGGACGCTCGCCGCCGCGCTGGAGCTGCGCGGCGGCGAGGCGGCGCTCTCGGACCCGGGCGCCTGCCGTGACCTGGCCGGTTCGCTGGCCGAGGGCCTGCGGGCCCATCTCGCGGAGGTGGGCAGGCGGGTGCCCGGCGCCCGGCTGGTGCTCCAGCTGGACGAGCCCTCGCTGACCGCCGTCCTGCTCGGGCAGGTCCGTACCGCCAGCGGCTACCGCACCCACCGGGCCGTCGACCGGCAGGTCGTGGAGGGCGCGCTGCGGGACGTGATCGAGGTGCACGACGGGCCCGTCGTCGTGCACTCCTGCGCGCCCGGCGTGCCGTTCGGGCTGCTGCGGCGGGCCGGCGCGGCGGGTGTCTCGTTCGACTTCTCGCTGCTCACCGAGCGTGACGAGGAGCCGGTCGGTGAGGCCGTGGAGGCCGGGACCAAGCTCTTCGCCGGTGTGGTGCCGTCCACGGACCCGGCCTCGGGGGCATTGTCGGACCCGGGCGGTAGCGTCATGGGTGTCAGGACGCTGTGGCGCAGGCTGGGGCTGAATCCGGGGACTCTCGCCGAGTCCGTGGTGGTCACTCCGGCCTGTGGTCTCGCGGGTGCCTCGCCGGCGTACGCCCGCCAGGCGCTCGCCCACTGCGCCCGGGCGGCGAGATCGCTGGCGGACAACCCTGAGTGACCGCCGGGTGACCGGGTTTCAGGCTACGGGAGGACGAGGAACGGTGGCAGTCGAACAGGGGGCCCCCGCCGAGGCGCGGGAGCAGCACGCCGAGCTGGCGGAGCAGGTCGAGGAGCACCGCTTCCGGTATTACGTGAAGGACCAGCCGGTCGTCAGCGACGCGGAGTTCGACAGGCTCCTGCGGGAGCTGGAGGCCCTGGAGGAGCGGTATCCGGACCTGCGGACGCCGGACTCGCCGACCCAGAAGGTCGCGGGGACGTACGAGACGGACTTCACGTCCGTGGAGCACCGGGAGCGGATGCTCTCGCTGGACAACGCGTTCGACGACGCGGAGCTGGCCGCCTGGGCCGAGCGGGTCGCGCGCGACGTCGGCACGAGCGACCACCACTTCCTGTGCGAGCTGAAGGTCGACGGCCTCGCGGTCAACCTCACCTACGAGCACGGCCGGCTGACCCGCGCCGCGACCCGCGGCGACGGCCGCACCGGCGAGGACATCACGCCGAACGTGCGGACGATCAAGGACATCCCGGAGCGGCTGCGTGGCGAGCGGATCCCGGACCTGGTGGAGATCCGCGGCGAGGTCTACTTCCCGATGGAGGCCTTCGAGGGGCTGAACGCGCGCCTGGTGGAGGCCGGCGACAAGCCCTTCGCCAACCCGCGCAACGCGGCGGCCGGTTCGCTGCGCCAGAAGGACCCCAAGGTGACGGCGACCCGGCCGCTGCACATGGTGGTGCACGGCATCGGCGCCCGCGACGGCTTCGAGATCTCCCGCCTCTCGGAGGCGTACGAGCTGCTGCGCGAGTGGGGCCTGCCGACCGCCCGGCACAACAAGGTGGTCGACTCGCTCGACGGCGTGCGGGAGTTCATCGCGTACTTCGGCGAGAACCGGCACTCGGTGGAGCACGAGATCGACGGCGTCGTCGTCAAGCTCGACGAGATCCCGCTCCAGGGCCGGCTCGGCTCCACGGCGCGCGCCCCGCGCTGGGCGATCGCCTGGAAGTACGCGCCGGAGGAGGTCAACACCAAGCTGCTCGACATCAAGGTCGGCGTCGGCCGCACCGGCCGCGTCACGCCGTACGCGCAGGTCGAGCCGGTGACGGTGGCCGGCTCCGAGGTCGAGTTCGCCACGCTGCACAACCAGGAGGTCGTCAAGGCCAAGGGCGTGCTGATCGGCGACACGGTCGTGCTGCGCAAGGCCGGTGACGTGATCCCGGAGATCCTCGGCCCGGTGGCGGACCTGCGGGACGGCACCGAGCGGGAGTTCGTGATGCCCTCCGAGTGCCCGGAGTGCGGCACGCCGCTGAAGCCGATGAAGGAGGGCGACATCGATCTGCGCTGCCCCAACGCGCGGACGTGTCCGGCCCAGCTGCGGGAGCGGCTGTTCTATCTGGCGGGCCGCCAGTCCCTGGACATCGAGAACTTCGGCATGGTCGCGGCGGCGGCGCTCACCCGCCCGCTGGAGCCGGCCGATCCGCCGCTCGCCGACGAGGGCGACCTGTTCGACCTGACGATCGAGCAGCTGCTGCCGATCAGGGCGTACGTCCTCGACCCGGACAGCGGGCTGCCCAAGCGCGACCCGAAGACCGGCGAGGAGAAGGTCGTCTCCGTCTTCGCCAACCAGAAGGGCGAGCCGAAGAAGAACGCGCTGGCGATGCTGGCGAACATCGAGGCGGCGAAGACCCGGCCGCTGGCCCGCTTCCTCAACGGCCTGTCGATCCGTCACGTCGGTCCGGTCGCGGCCGAGGCGCTGGCCCGCGAGTTCCGCTCCCTGGAGCGGATCGAGCAGGCCACCGAGGAGGAGCTGGCGGCCACCGAGGGCGTCGGCGGGATCATCGCCGCCGCCGTGAAGCAGTGGTTCGCCGAGGAGTGGCACCAGGAGATCGTGCGCAAGTGGCGGGCGGCCGGGGTGCGCTTCGAGGACGAGGGTGCCGGCGAGGAGCGCGGACCGCGCCCGCTGGACGGTCTGACCGTCGTGGTGACGGGCACCCTGCAGAACTACACCAGGGATGGCGCAAAAGAGTCGCTGCAATCCCTCGGAGCGAAGGTGACCGGTTCCGTTTCCAAGAAGACCGCCTTCGTGGTCGTCGGTGACAACCCGGGCTCGAAGTACGACAAGGCGATGCAGCTGAAGGTTCCGGTTCTGGACGAGGAAGGCTTCGTCATCCTGCTCGAACAGGGGCCCGACGCCGCCGCGGAGGCGGCGCTGCCGACCGAGCCGTAGCCGCCCGACGGGCCGCGGAAGCTCACCCGTTCGGCGCATACCAGATCGTTACGGGTGGCCGGGTCGCATTCGGGCAAGACATGGAGAGCGCTGCCCGTAGCAGCCCTCCGCGGCCTAGTGTGGTGACCGTGCGTCCGTCGCACCCGGCCGCGCGTGGACCCTGCCGCCGCGCGGCAGCAGGAGACGCGGTACGGCACGTGGCGGACCGACCGACGGCCCAGTGGCATGACGACGGCCCCGCGCGTTGCGACGGCACCGCCGGCTGTGAGAGGGACGGGAATGAAACCGACCGAGAGTGCCGCCCCGGTCGCACGGCCCCAGGGCCGTGCGGCGTTCGTGGGCTTCACCTCCGGGCTGCCCGGAGCCGTGCTGGGCATCGCCGCCGTCGTGCTCGCCGCCGGACTGTACCGGACGCTGAGCACCGGCCAGGGCCTCTTCCCCGGCGGCGCCGCCGGCTGGTCCCTCGCCGTCCTCAGCGGCCTCATCGTCGGCCACCTGGTCGCGCTCGGCCGCGACCGCTGGTGGGGCGGCACCGGCTCCGGCGCCGCCCTCACCCTCGCCGTCCTGCTGCTCTACGGCTGGGTGCCCGCCTCCCTCGTCTCGCTCACCGTGGTCCTCCTCGTCGCCGCCGCCCGACGGCACCGCTGGCGCCAGGGCCTGCTGCACGGCGCCGTGGACGTCATCGGCACCGGCGCCGCCGCGCTCGTCCTCGCCACCTTCGGCGACGTCCCGACCGTCGCCGAGCCCTGGCAGCCCCTCGACTGGGGGATCGCGGACGTACCGGAAGTGATGCTCGCCGCCGTCGCCTATCTCGTGGCGACCCGGCTGCTGCTGTGGTACGCCCTCGCCCCGCAGGGCGGCGGGCTGCCCACCGCCGCCCGCAGCGCCCTCGTGCGGCAGGGCCTCGTCGCCGTCGCCCTGCTCGGCATCGCGCCCCTCATCTGCGTCGTCGCCGCCTCCCGGCCGCCGCTCCTGCCGCTGTTCGCCGTGCCGCTCATCGCCCTCGACTCCACCCTGTGGATCGCCCGCGCCCGCGCCGAGGAGCAGCTGCGCGACCCGCTCACCGGACTGCCCAACCGCCAGTGGCTCCTGGAGCGCACCTGGACGGCCCTGGAGGAGGCCGAGGGCCAGGGCGTCCGCTCCGCGCTCGTCCTGATCGACCTCGACCGCTTCCGCTCGGTCAACGACACCCTCGGACACCTCGCCGGCGACCGACTGCTGCTGCAGATCGCCGAACGCCTCCGGCTCGCCCTGCCCCGCGGCGCCGAGGCCGCCCGGCTCGGCGGCGACGAGTTCGCCGTCCTGCTGCCCACCGCCGACTCCACCACCAGCGCCCAGCGCGTCGCCCGCCACCTCGTCGCCGAGCTGTCCTCCCCGCTCGACCTGGACGGGCTCACGCTCGTCCTGGAGGCCAGCGCCGGCGTCGCCGTCTTCCCCGAGCACGCCCTCGACGCGGAGGGCCTGCTGCGCCGCGCCGACGTGGCGATGTACCAGGCCAAGCGGGACCGCACCGGCGTCGAGGTCTACGAGTCCAAGCGCGACTCCAACACGCCCGACCGCCTCGGTCTCCTCGGCGACCTGCGCCGCGCCCTCGACGCCGGCGAGGTCGAGCTCCACTACCAGCCCAAGGTCCGCTTCGACGGCCAGGTCGCCGGCCTGGAGGCGCTGGTCCGCTGGGTCCACCCGGAGCGCGGAAAGGTCCCGCCGGACGAGTTCATCGCCATCGCCGAGTCCTCCGGCCTGATGCCGCACCTCACCGAGTACGTCCTGGAGACCGCCCTCGCCCAGGTGGCCCGCTGGCGCGCCCAGGGCCTCGACGTGCCCGTCGCCGTCAACGTCTCGCCGCGCGACGTCCACACGCCCGGCTTCGCCGGCGCCGTCGCCGCCCGCCTCGCCCGGCACGGCGTCCCGGCCGGCGCGCTCCAGCTGGAGATAACGGAGCACGTGCTCCTGGAGGACCCGCAGCGGGCCGCCGACACCATGGCCGGCCTGACCGGCCACGGCGTCAAGATGTCCCTCGACGACTTCGGCACCGGCTACTCCTCGCTGGTGCACCTGCGCCGCCTCCCGGTCAGCGAACTCAAGATCGACCGTTCCTTCGTCGCCCGGCTCGCCGTCGACACCGAGGACGCCGAGATCGTCCGCTGCACCGTCGACCTCGCCCACTCCCTCGGCCTGCTGGTCGTCGCCGAGGGCGTCGAGGACGACGAGACCTGGGAGCGGCTGCGCGACCTGGGCTGCGACGCCGTGCAGGGCTGGCTGGTGGCCGCGGCCATGCCGCCCGGCGAGACCACGGCCTGGCTGCTCGCCCGCGGCGAGCACGGCTGGCGCCGGCCCGCGGACATCGAGGCGGCGAGCCGCCCGGCCGCGGCGATCGTGGACGTCGACCAGCCCTCGGGCCAGGTCGCCAGGTAACCGTTTCACGGGTAGTGGTGCCCGACCCATAGGATTGGGCCAACACCATCAAACTCACCCCGTGAGGATCCGCATGCCTGGCATCACGCGCGAGGAGGTCGCCCACCTCGCTCGGCTGGCGCGTCTGGAGCTCAAGGCCGAAGAACTCGACCACTTCGCCGGACAGCTCGACGACATCATCGGCGCGGTCGCCCGCGTCTCCGAGGTCGCCGACCAAGACGTACCGCCGACCTCCCACCCGCTGCCGCTGACCAATGTCATGCGCGCGGACGAGGTCCGTCCGTCGCTCACCCCCGAGCAGGCGCTCTCCGGCGCCCCGGCCCAGGAGCAGCAGCGTTTCAAGGTGCCGCAGATCCTGGGGGAGGACTAAGAACGTCATGACGGACAACAGCACCATCATCAAGCTCACCGCCGCCGAGATCGCGGCGAAGATCGCCTCCGGCGAGCTCACCGCCGTCCAGGTGACCGAGGCCCACCTGGCCCGCATCGAGGCCGTCGACGAGAAGGTCCACGCCTTCCTGCACGTCGACCGCGACGGCGCCCTCGCCCAGGCCCGCGCCGTGGACGAGAAGCGTGCCCGCGGCGAGAAGCTGGGCCCGCTCGCCGGTGTGCCGCTGGCGCTCAAGGACATCTTCACGACCATGGGCGTGCCCACGACGGTCGGCTCCAAGATGCTCGAGGGCTGGATCCCGCCGTACGACGCCACGCTGGTCAAGCGCCTCAAGGCCGCCGACGTGGTCATCCTCGGCAAGACCAACATGGACGAGTTCGCGATGGGCTCCTCCACCGAGAACAGCGCCTACGGCCCGACGGGCAACCCGTGGGACCTGACCCGCATCCCCGGCGGCTCCGGCGGCGGCTCCTCGGCCGCCCTCGCCGCGTACGAGGCCCCGCTCGCCATCGGCACGGACACCGGCGGCTCGATCCGCCAGCCCGCGGCCGTCACCGGCACCGTCGGCGTCAAGCCGACCTACGGCGCGGTCTCCCGCTACGGCATGGTGGCCTTCTCCTCCTCCCTCGACCAGGGCGGCCCCTGTGCCCGCACGGTCCTGGACGCGGCGCTGCTGCACGAGGCGATCGCCGGGCACGACCCGCTCGACTCGACCTCCGTCGACCTCCCGGTCCCGCCGGTCGTCGAGGCCGCCCGCAACGGCTCGGTGGCCGGCATGCGCGTCGGTGTCGTCAAGCAGTTCCGCGGCGAGGGCTACCAGGCCGGTGTCGTGCAGCGCTTCGACGAGTCCGTCGAGCTGCTGAAGTCGCTGGGCGCCGAGATCGTCGAGCTGGACTGCCCGTCCTTCGACCTCGCGCTCTCCGCGTACTACATCGTCGCGCCGTCCGAGTGCTCCTCGAACCTGGCCCGCTTCGACGGTCTGCGCTACGGTCTGCGCGCCGGCGACGACGGCAGCCGGTCCGCCGAGGACGTCACCGCGCTCACCCGCGAGGCCGGCTTCGGCCCCGAGGTCAAGCGCCGCATCATCCTCGGTACGTACGCGCTGAGCTCCGGCTACTACGACGCGTGGTTCGGCTCGGCCCAGAAGGTCCGTACCCTCATCACCCGCGAGTTCGAGCAGGCCTTCGAGCAGGTCGACGTGATCGTCTCGCCGACGACGCCGACCACCGCCTTCCCGATCGGCGAGCGCGCCGACGACCCGATGGCGATGTACCTCGCGGACCTGTGCACCATCCCGACCAACCTGGCCGGCAACTCCGCCATGTCGCTGCCCTGCGGCCTGGCGCCGGAGGACGGTCTGCCGGTCGGCCTGCAGATCATCGCCCCCGCCATGAAGGACGACCGGCTCTACAAGGTCGGTGCCGCCGTCGAGGCCGCCTTCGTGGAAAAGTGGGGTCACCCGCTGCTCGAGGAGGCTCCGTCGCTGTGAGTGCCATGGCAAAGAAGGCCAAGAACTTCAAGAAGTCGAAGACGGGCATCTACGTCTCGCTGGCGACCACCGCGTTCGGTGCGGTCAGCGTGGCGAAGCAGGCCAAGATGGCCCGCAACGACCACGACGTACTGCGGCTCATCGACTCCGCCGTGTCCGCCGCCGCCATCGTCACCGGCCTCGCGATCCTGTACCGCGAGCTGAAGCGGCTCGGCGACGACGACGTCCTGCTGGGCTGAGAGGGAAGTTCCACCGTGTCTGTCACTGAACTGCTGTCGTACGAGGCGGCGCTCGCCGAGTACGACCCCGTCATGGGCCTCGAGGTCCATGTCGAGCTGGGCACCAAGACCAAGATGTTCTGCGGCTGCTCCACCGAGCTCGGCCAGGACGCCAACGCCCAGACCTGCCCGACCTGCCTCGGCCTGCCCGGCGCGCTGCCGGTCGTCAACGCCGTCGGCGTCGAGTCCGCCATCAAGATCGGCCTCGCGCTGCACTGCGAGATCGCCGAGTGGTGCCGCTTCGCCCGGAAGAACTACTTCTATCCGGACATGCCGAAGAACTTCCAGACCTCCCAGTACGACGAGCCGATCGCCTTCAACGGCTACCTGGACGTCCAGCTGGAGGACGGCGAGGTCTTCCGCGTGGAGATCGAGCGCGCCCACATGGAGGAGGACACCGGCAAGTCCACCCACATCGGTGGCGCGACCGGCCGCATCCACGGCGCCTCGCACTCGCTGCTCGACTACAACCGGGCCGGCATCCCGCTGATCGAGATCGTCACCAAGCCGATCGTCGGCGCGGGCGAGCGCGCGCCCGAGGTCGCCAAGGCGTACGTGGCCGAGCTGCGCGAGCTGATCCGCGCCCTGGGCGTCTCCGAGGCGCGCATGGACAAGGGCCAGATGCGCTGCGACGTCAACCTGTCGCTGATGCCGAAGGGTTCCGACACCTTCGGTACGCGCTCGGAGACGAAGAACGTCAACTCGCTGCGCTCCGTGGAGCGGGCGGCGCGCTTCGAGATCCAGCGCCACGCGGCGGTCCTCTCCTCCGGCGGCACCGTCGTCCAGGAGACCCGGCACTTCCACGAGGACGACGGCAGCACCACCGCCGGCCGGATCAAGGACAACGCCGAGGACTACCGCTACTTCCCCGAGCCGGACCTGGTGCCGGTGGCCCCCTCCCGCGAGTGGGTCGAGGAGCTGCGCAAGGGTCTGCCCGAGCTGCCCCGGGTGCGCCGCAACCGGCTGCGCGAGGAGTGGGGCGTGTCCGAGCTGGACATGCAGGCCATCCTCAACGCCGGTGCGGTCGACCCGATCGTCGCCACGATCGAGGCGGGCGCCGACGCGGCGTCGGCCCGCAAGTGGTGGATGGGCGAGCTGGCCCGTAACGCCAACGAGCAGGGCGTCTCCCTGGAGGAGCTCCCGATCAGCCCGGCGGACGTCGCCCGCGTGTCGGCGCTGGTCGCCTCCGGCGACCTGAACGACAAGCTGGCCCGCCAGGTCATCGAGGGCGTCCTCGCGGGCGAGGGCACCCCGGACGAGGTCGTCGAGAAGCGCGGCCTGAAGGTCGTCTCCGACGACAGCGCGCTGGGCGCGGCGGTCGACGAGGCCATCGCGGGCAACGCGGCGGTCGCCGACAAGATCCGCGGCGGCAAGGTCGCGGCGGTCGGCGCCCTGGTCGGCGCGGTCATGAAGGCCACCCGTGGCCAGGCGGACGCGGCGAAGGTCAAGGACCTGATCCTGGAGAAGCTGGGCGTCAGCGAGGGCTGATCCCCGCCTTCCGTACGCACGTCACGGCGGCCCGCACCGGAGCTTCGGCTTCCGGCGCGGGCCGTCGCCGTCCCCGGTTACGATCACGCCGGGCGATCATGAGATCGCCCGTTTCGTACACATGGGGGATACGCATGTCCGCCTTTCGCCGAGCCCTGGCCCTGCTGGCCGCCGGCTCGCTCGCGCTGATCGGCCTGCAGGCCGGTCCGCTCGCCACCGAGGCCGCGGCCGGCGCCGCCGCCACGGACGGCAGCCGCTTCCAGGGCGTCAACTGGGCCGACCCGCGGGACAACTACGCGAACGACGAGCTCGTCCTGTCCGGGCTGTCCAAGACCGACGACTTCATGACCACCTACACCAAGTCCGCCGCGGTGATAGGTGAGTTCCAGACGAAGTTCGGGGTGAACACCGTCCGCCTGCCCGTCAACCCGGCCACCGTCAACGGCCCGTACTGGCAGTCCTACCGGGGCGCCGTCGACGCCGCCCTGCACAAGGGCCTCAAGGTGCTCCTCGGCTACTGGGAGGGGCCCGGCGCCGCCAAGGACGGCCGGATCGACGACCAGACGACGTACGACGCGATGTGGCAGAAGCTCGTGTCGACGTACGGCGACAGCTCCAAGGTCTACTTCGAGCCCATGAACGAGCCGTTCGGCTACTCCGCCGCCGAGTGGAACGACGTCGCCGCCCGCTGGCTCCAGAACCACGGCACCGTGATCCCGCGCGAGCGCGTCTTCGTCGACGGCTCCGGCTGGGCCGACGACGTCCGGCCGGTGTGCGCCGACACCCGCCTGGCCGGCACGCACCTGTCCCTGCACCACTACGGCTTCTGGCACAGCGACTGGACCGACCGCGCCCAGTGGTCGAACGACCTGCGCACCAAGGTGGGCGGCTGCGCCTCCCGCACCGTGCTCACCGAGTTCGGGGCGCCGCTGACCGGCGGCCTCGACTACAACGGCCCGGTCAACGGCTCCTCCTCGGTCGCCTTCCTCCAGGGTGACACCGACACCGTCCGCGAGCTCGGCATCGGCGCGGTCTACTGGCCGGGCCTGCGGGACGGCGACTCGTACGCCCTGACCGAGCGGCAGGGCGAGGGCGCGAACCTGACGCTGCGCACCACCAACGCCTCGGCGGCCGACCGGCTGGCCTGGGCCTGGTTCGGCACCGGCAAGCCGGCCGTCCGCAAGGGCGTGCTGCGCGGGGTGGGCTCCGGCCACTGCCTGGACGTGCCGGGCGCCTCGCGCGAGGGCGGCAGCTCGCTGATCGTCTGGTGGTGCACCAGCGGCTCGGAGAACCAGCAGTGGGCCTACACGCCGGAGAAGGAGCTGCGGGTCTACGGCACCATGTGCCTGGACGTGTACGGCGGCGGCACCACCGGCAACACCCCGCTGATCACCTGGTACTGCAACGGCGGCGCCAACCAGAAGTGGGACCTCAACGCGGACGGCACCGTCACGGCCCGGCAGTCGGGCCTGTGCCTGGACGTCTCGGGCGAGGCCACGGCCCCGGGCAGCGCCGTCGGCCTGTGGTACTGCAACGGCGGCAACCACCAGAAGTGGACCCGCTCCTGAGCCCTCGGGCCGTGCCCCGAAAGACCCACCCACGACGGCGGCCCCGCACCGGACTTCCGGTGCGGGGCCGCCGCCGTCGTACGGGCGCCGTCGCCTAGCGTCCGGCGACGCTGCGGCGGCGCTTCCACCACAGCAGGGCCGAGCCCGCCGCGGCGAGGGCCGCCGCCACACCGGCGATCAGGCCGACCGGCGCGCCGGCACCGGTGTCGGCGAGGTCGCCGCCGGTGCCGCCCGATCCGTGCTCACCGGGCTTGTTCGGGCCCGGCGTGGCGCTCGGCGGCGGGGTGGACGGGTCGCCGCCCGGCTTCGTCGGGGACGGGCTGGGCGTCGGGTGCGTCGGCGTCGGCGTCGGCTTGGGACCGGTCTTGCGGACGGCGGTGTCGCCGCCGAGCAGGGTCGTCCCGGAGTCCTTGTAGCCGAGGACCTCCGCCCGGGAGCCCTTGGTGACGTCCGTCAGGTTGGGCTTCTCCGCGTTGAACTGGGTGCGGGTGATGTTCTTCTTGGGCGACTTGGAGAAGTCGACACCGCCGACGGTCAGCGTGTAGACGTACTCGCCCTCCTTGTACTCGTACTTGTAGTCGCCCTCCATGAACGACTTGCGGTAGTTCTTCCAGACCTCGTACGAGTCCCACTTCGCACCGCGGATCGGCCAGCGGCTCACGTCGTTGCTGCCGATGATCCGGTGGAACTCACCGGGCTTCTTGACGTCCTGCTGCTTGATCCACTCCGCGGCCACCCGGGAGGCGTAGACGCGCCGCAGGTCGGCGTAGGCCGGGCCCTCGGCGATCTTCTTCTCGACGATCGGGACGAGGAGCCGCTCGACCAGGCGCTGGTTGTGCTGGATCTCGGCCTCGGTCAGGTGGCACTGCTCGCCCGGCGGCTGGGTCCTGGTCTCCTGCGGGACCGAGTTGACCTTGAGCGGGGCGTCCAGGATGAAGATGCCGCCGTCCTGCTCACGCACCTTGGCCGGCAGCGGGGTGATCCAGTTGCGGATGCCGTGCAGGCAGATCCGGTTGTCCTTGTGGGTCAGGTTCTTCCAGAACTCGGCGCCGGCCGGCGTCTTGGGATCCATCGCACGCGAGAAGTCGTGCTTCATCTCCAGGTCCGCGTCCAGCAGCACGCGGCCCGCGTCGGTCTTGGCGAAGGAGCGGTCCATGATCCGCTCCGGCTCGTCCGGGTTGAGGTTCACCCAGAACTTCTCGGGTGACAGCGCCAGCCAGGTGAAGAAGGAGTCCGAGGCCATCTGGGCCTTCTCCATGCCGCCGAAGCCGGGGTTCTCGTCCTCGTCGGTGTTCTTCGCGGAGAAGGAGTAGTTCAGGCTGCCGGTCTCGTTCTGGCCGACGTAGCGCAGCTCCAGGCTGGTGAAGTCGACGCCGCCCGGGCCGCGCGTGGCGGCCTGCGGGTTCTGCAGGAACGGGCGCGCCGCCTCCTGCCTGCGGCGCACGTCCTCCGGGGTCGGCATGGAGCGGCGGACCAGGTCGTTGCCGGCGCCGACGGACGGCTTGGCCGGGTTCGGCGACATCAGGTTCGGGTACTTCGCCGTGTACTGGTTGCCGGTCGCGTACGGGGCCGGGGTGGCGCCGTGCCGGTAGTAGCCGATGCCGGCGGCCTTGTACTTGGCGAGCACCTTCGGGTCGGGCTCCTGCCCGTGGATGTAGATCACGCGCCAGCCGCGCCTGACCATCTCCGCGTCGACCTTCAGCTGGCCGGGCTTCGGGTCGATGCCGGACTTGAACTCGTAGGCGATCTTGTTGCGCGGGTCGATCGCGTCGTAGCGCCGGCCCTTCGGCCCGACGACCTTGTCGCCGAGCTTCTCGCGCAGTTCCTTGTCGAGCTGCGGGTCGAGGTCCTTCAGGTACTGCTCGCACAGCCAGTCGACGCCGCCGAGGTCGAAGTAGCGGACCACCTCGCGCTCGAAGCCGCCGCCGCGCCGGTTGCGGGCGTTGTTCTCGATGTAGACGTCGCTCAGCCAGTCCTCGAACGCGCCGTCGTAGGCGTTGCCGCTCGCCTGCCGCTTGTTCCAGGAGGCGTAGGCGTGCTCCGGCGTGCCGATCGTGTACTTGCCGGTGTCCTGGCCGTACTTGGCGACGTCGGCGGGCTTCTTCAGGCCGGTGACGGCGAGCGTCGGCTGCTCGAAGTCGTAGAGCCGCTGCTCGGCGTTGGGCGTCTGCCACTGGTTCGGGCCGGCCGGCTTGTAGCCGGGCAGGGTCTGGCGGGGCGGTGCCGTCGGGCTGGTGCCGAACTTGTCGTGGCAGCGCGTACGCGGCGCGGCCTCGGCCTCCTGCTGGGCGCCGCCGAGCGTGACGGGCAGTCCGACGGCGAGCAGCGAGGTGCCCAGGACGACGGCCGCCACACGCGCCCTCAGGCGCGTCTTCGGTCGGGTCGGTATGTGAGAACTCACGTTTGCTGATCCCTAGTTGGGGGCAGGGAGAGTCATCTGAGTGAGGGGTGAGGTGCACGGCCCCCGTAGCTGACACCACCCCCGAATACCTCACCCTAGGGCGCCCCGCGCCGCTTGATGCGTACATTGCAGCGTGGCAACTGTGAAGTTTTGGTGGTGAGTTGGCTGCCGGAGATCAGCCGAACCAGACGTCGGCGAGGGCGGCCGCGCCCCGCTCGCTGCGCCGCACCCGGAACAGCGAAGGGCGCAGCCGCGACCGGTCCCCGTCGGTGACCTGCGGGCCGAGGGCGAGCGCCAGGAAGGCGTCCCAGTCGACGAAGCGCGGGTCCTCGTCGAGGTCGAGGTCCTCGCCGTGCCCGGCCGGGTCGACGTCGAGCGTGCGCAGGATCTCCTCGGGGTCGCCGTGCCGGGCCCACTCCTCCTCGTCGTCCCAGCCGCCGACCCGCAGGGCCGGTCCGCCGGGCAGGTCCACCAGGTACTCGCTGAACTCCTGTCCGGCGTCGAGGAACACCGCCCCGGTGATCCGGGCATCCGGGTGCAGCGCCCGCTGCCGGCCGATCTCCTCGGCCATCGAGGAGACCACCGCGTCCGAGGCCAGGGCCGGGTCGACCACCAGGACGAGGCCGCCCCAGCAGCCGACGGCGACGACGTCGAGGTCGTCGCGGGTCCCGGGCGACGGCAGGTCGTCCAGGGCGCGCGAGGGCAGCTCCTCGACGACCTCGGCGACGGTGCCGAGCGACTCGGCGACGCGTCGGGCGCGTACCGGGTCGTTGGGCGGCGCGGGCGCGTCGGAGAGCGTCGGGCCGGTCGGTGTGAACGGCGGGAAGAGCAGGGTCAGTTCGTAGGTGCCCCACTTGTCCACGGGGGTGCTGTCGGTCATGGCCGCCACCGTACCGACCGCCCGGCCGTCACTTGGACTCCCGGGCCCGACCTCTTGGACGTTCATCACCAGGCCCCCACGGGGTCTTCTCCGCGTCACCGCGTCTCATTACCGTCCCTGGCGTACCACTCCAATGGCTCGAAGGAGAACCATTGGCTGTCGATGAGGAGGTCGGGGCCGTGGCACCGGAGATTTCGCGCAGAAGGCTGCTCGCACTCGGCGGAGGGGCCCTCGGCGTCGCCGCCGCGGGATCGCTGCTCCCGCCCTCGCTGCAGGCGGCGATGGCCGCCGAGCCGCCGGCCGGCGGGCTGCGGGCGGTGCGGCACGTGGTGATCCTGATGCAGGAGAACCGTTCCTTCGACCACTACTTCGGCACCCTGCGCGGCGTCCGCGGCTTCGGCGACCGCAACGCGATCGAACTGCCCTCCGGCCGCCCCGTCTTCGAGCAGCCCGGCCCGCTCGGCCGCACCGTGCTGCCCTTCCCGGTCCGCGGCGCCGCCGAGACGCAGGCCAAGGACCTCCAGTACATCGGCGACCTCGACCACTCCTGGAGCGGCGGCGCCAAGGCCTGGCACGGCGGCTGGATGGACGGCTGGGTCTCCGCCAAGACCGCCGCCACCATGGCGTACTACGACCGGCGCGACATCCCGCTGCACTACGAGCTCGCCGACACCTTCACCATCTGCGACGCGTACCACTCCTCCGTCCACACCTCCACCAGTCCCAACCGCAACCACCTGTGGTCCGGCTGGACCGGTTACGAGGCCGACGGCAGCCGCGCCGTCACCAACGCCGCCTACGCCGAGGCCACCCACCCCGGCTACGGCTGGTCCACCTACGCCGAACGGCTCGAGGCCGCCGGGCGCAGCTGGAAGACGTACACCGAGTGGGAGAACTTCACCGACAACAACATCGAGTTCTTCACCGGCTTCAAGAAGATCGCCCGCAAGGCGCTCGCCAGGACCGGCGGGCACACCTTCATGGAGTCCTTCTACGCCGCCGTCCGCGACACCGACGACAACGCGGAGCGCGCCCGCCTCCTCGGCCTCCTGGAGGAGGGCGTGGCGACCCTCACCGATGCCGAGCGCTCGCTCTTCGAGCGCGGCCTGCGCCGGGTCGAGACCGGCACCCTCGCCGACGCCTTCCGCGCCGACGTCGCCGCCGGCACCCTGCCCGAGGTCTCCTACCTGGTGCCCTCGGCGGTCGACTCCGAGCACCCCGGCGCCTCCTCGCCGGTCGCCTCCGCCGGCCTCGTCTACCAGGTGCTCGACGCCCTCGGCGCGCACCCGGACGTGTGGCGCCACACCGTCGTCCTGATCAACTACGACGAGAACGACGGCTTCTTCGACCACGTGCCGCCGCCCGTCCCGCCGGCCGACAACACGGACGAGCGCTGGAAGGGCCAGCCCACCGGCCTCGGCATCCGCGTCCCGCTGCTCGTGGTCTCCCCCTGGTCGGTCGGCGGCTACGTCTGCTCCGAGACCTTCGACCACACCTCCGTCATCCGCTTCCTGGAGCGGTTGACGGGCGTCGAGGAGCCCAACATCACGCCCTGGCGCCGGGCCGTCACCGGCGACCTGACCTCCGCCTTCGACTTCCACCGCACCCGCCGGCAGCCGCCCGTCGAGCAGCCCGGCCCCGTCCCGCCGTTCACCGGCCGCTGGCGGCCCCAGCCGCCGGCCGTCCAGTCGATGCCGGTGCAGGAGCCCGGCACCCGGCCGGCCCGCCCGCTGCCGTACCAGCCGGACGCCTCGGCCACCGTCGGCGACGGCGCCGTCACCGTCACGCTGAGCAACACCGGCCGGGCGAGCGCGCACTTCGCGCTCTACCCGTACGCGGGCGAGTTCGCCGTCCCGCAGCACCGCGACGTCAGGGGCACGGCTCCCTGGACGGTCCCCCTTACCGGTGATCGTTACCGCTTCACGATCACCGGGCCCAACGGCTTCCGGCGCGAGTTCGCCGGCCCGGCCGCGGGCGGCGCCGAGCTCTCCTCGCGGATCGACCACCACGACCGTGACCTGCACCTCACCGTCCGCAACACCTCCGCGGAGCCGGTCTCCTTCACCGTCCGGCCGCTCGGCTACGTGGACGCCGAGGACCTCGCCGGACAGCGGGACTGGACCCGCACCGTCACCGTGAAGCCCGGCCGCTCCCGTACGGTCGTGCACTCCGCCGCCGACGCCCACGGCTGGTACGACGTCGAGGTGACCGGCCCCGGCGGCTTCCGCCGCCGCCTCATGGGCCACATCGAGAACGGGCGCCCCAGCGTGTCGGGCTGAGGCCGCGCAGCTCAGGGGCCTTTCGCGGCGGGGCCCGGGACCGTCGTCCCGGACTCCGCCGCGCCACTGTGAGGATTGCCACGAAAGGGGCAAACGATCACGTTTGGCTGCGACAGTGGGCGGAGCAACGACCACCCAGGGAGCACGTCCTTTGGCAGCCATCGCACGGTGGTGCGTCAAGCACCGCCTCGTCGCCGTCCTGCTCTGGCTCCTCGCCCTCGGCGGAGTCACCACCGGAGCGGCGATCGCCGGAAGCGCGTACTCCAACGACTACGAGGTCCCCGGCACCGAGTCCGGTCGCGCGACCGCCCTCCTCGCCCAGGGCTTCCACGGCGCCGGCGGCGACTCCGACACCATCGTCTGGCACACCGACCGCGGCAGCGTGCGCGCCGCCGACGTCGAGCAGCGGATGACCGCCATGCTCCACAAGGTCGAGGACCTCCCGGGCATCGCCTCCGTCACCTCTCCCTACGGCTCCGCGCAGGGCAGGATCAGCGAGGACGGGCGCACCGCCTACGCCGACGTCACCTTCGACGCCCAGGCCTCCGACATCCCCGAAGCCCAGGCCAAGGCCCTCGTCGACACCGCCCGGGCCGCCGCCACCGACGACGTCCAGGTCGAGCTCGGCGGCGAGGCCGTCGGCCTCACCGAGGCGCCCGGCGGACACATCGCCGAGATCGTCGGCGTGGCCGTCGCCGCCGTCGTCCTCTTCCTCGCCTTCGGCTCGCTCGCCGCCTCCGTGCTGCCCATAGCGACCGCCCTGGTCTCGGTGGGCATCGCCTACTCCGGGATCGTGCTCCTCGGCCACCTCATGACCGTCGCCGACTTCGCCCCGATGCTCGGCATGCTCATCGGCCTCGGCGTCGGCATCGACTACGCGCTGTTCATCGTGACCCGGCACCGCAAGGGCCTCAAACGCGGCCTGTCCGTGGAAGAGGCCGCCCGCACCGCCGTCGCCACCACCGGCCGGGCCGTCGTCTTCGCCGGCGCCACCGTCTGCATCGCGCTGCTCGGCATGCTGATCCTGCGGCTCAGCTTCCTCAACGGCGTCGCCATCGCCGCCTGCCTGACCGTCGTCCTCACCGTCGCCGCCTCCGTCACCCTGCTGCCGGCGCTGCTCTCCCTCATCGGCATGCGCGCCCTCAGCCGCCGCGAACGCCGGCGGCTCGCGGACCACGGTCCCCAGCCCGAGCTGCCCACCGGCTTCGCCGCCCGCTGGTCCGCCTTCGTCGAGCGCCATCCCAAGCTGCTCGGCGCGGTCGCCGCCGTCGTCATGGCCGTGCTCGCGCTGCCGACGCTCTCCCTCCACCTCGGCAGCTCCGACCAGGGCAACCACCCCGCCACCGCAACCACGCGCAAGGCCTACGACCTGATCGCCGAGGGCTTCGGCCCCGGCACGAACGGGCCGCTCACCCTCGTCGCCTCCCTCGACGGCGCCGACGACCGGCTCGCCCTCGACCAGCTGCCGGCGAAGCTGTCCCACACCCAGGGCGTCGAGTCCGTCTCCCCGATCACCTACGACCGGGCCGGCGACACCGGCGTCCTCGTCGTCGTCCCCGACTCCTCGCCCCAGTCCAAGGCCACCAGCGAACTCGTCGACCGGCTCCGGGACGACGTCCTGCCGGCCGCCGCGGACGGCACCTCGCTCCAGGTCCACGTCGGCGGCGTCACCGCCTCCTACGACGACTTCGCCGAGATCATCGTCGGCAAGCTGCCGCTCTTCGTGGGCGTCGTGATCGCGCTCGGCTGCGCCCTGCTGCTGCTCGCCTTCCGCTCGATCGGCATCCCGCTCAAGGCGGCGCTCATGAACGTCGCCGCCGTCGCCTCCGCCTTCGGCGTGGTCGTCGCGATCTTCCAGTGGGGCTGGGGCAGCGAACTGCTCGGCCTCGGCAGCGCGGGCCCCATCGAACCCTTCCTGCCCGTGATCATGGTCTCGGTGCTCTTCGGCCTGTCCATGGACTACCAGGTCTTCCTGGTCAGCCGGATGTACGAGGAGTGGCTGGAGACCGGCGACAACCGGCGGGCCGTACGGGTCGGCCTCGCCGAGACCAGCCGGGTCATCAACTCGGCCGCGGTCATCATGATCTCCGTCTTCCTCGCCTTCGTGCTCTCCGGCGAACGCGTCATCGCCATGTTCGGCATCGCGCTCGCCGCCGCCGTCGCCCTGGACGCCTTCGTCCTGCGCACCCTCCTCGTCCCCGCCCTCATGCACATGCTCGGCGGCGCGAACTGGTGGCTGCCGCGCTGGCTCGACCGCCGGCTGCCCCGGATCAGCATCGAGCCGCCCGAGTGCCGGGCCGCCGCCGACGCCCGCGACGCGGGCGGTGCCGGTGCCGGTACGGGTGCCGAGCCGATCGACGCGATCGACGCCCTGGACACGATCGACGACGTCGACGTGATCGAGGCCGTCGAGGCCGCCGAGGACCGTGCGAAGATCCCCGTACAAAAGGTGATCACGGCGAAGGCGGAGGAGACCGAGGATGTTCGCGATATCGCTGGGTGACGACGGGGCCGAACTGACGCCGCTGCTGCCCTGGCAGGCCGAGGAGTTCCTCGCCCACATCGACCGCGGCCGTGAGTTCATCGGCGCCCACGTCGGCCTGCCCGACGTCGTCACCGACCTCGCCACCGCCCGCGCCCACCTCGTCCGCTACGCCGAGAAGACCGCCCAGGACGCCGGCTACCTCTACGGCATCCGCGTCGACGGCCTGCTCGTCGGCGGCGTCATGTTCCGGATCTTCGACACCGAGAACGAGCTGGCCGAGGCCGGCTGCTGGGTCGAACCCGGATACGCCGGACGTGGCCTGGTCACCCGCGCCTGCCGGGTCATCATCGACTGGGCGATCGAGCGGCGCGGCATCCACCGCGTCGAGTGGCACGTCTCCTCCGCCAACACTCCCAGCATCGCCGTCGCCCGCCGCCTCGGCATGAGCAGGGACGGCGTCCTGCGCCAGAGCTATCCCTACCGCGGCAAGCGCGCCGACATGGAGGTCTGGTCCGTCCTCGCCCCCGAATGGCGCGCGGCCAAGAGCGCCTGAGGCAGCACCAAGACCGCCTAAGGACCCCCAGCGGGTCCCTAAGGCCCCCCGCGGGCCGAACATGCGGCACTCTCCCGATGTGGCCGACCCCTCTGTCCGAGGAAGGTAGGGGCATCGCAAAGAGCGACACCGGAACCGCCGCAGGGACCGGGACACGTGAGGGAGAACGCGATGTTCGACTACCAGATCCACCAGGCCCGCCACACCGAGCTCGTCCGCGAGGCCGCCGCCCGGCGCCTGGCCCACGAGGCCGCCCGCGTCGCCAGGGCCCGCCGCGCCGATCGCCGCCAGGATCCCGAAGGGCGGGTGAACGCCGACCGGCAGCGCTTCGTCCGGGCCGCGTGAACCCCGTATGAGCGCCAGGACGGACGCCTGTGCGATGCTCGGCGCCGTGGAGACCAGGTCAGTCAGCCCCGTGTTCGTCGGCCGGGCCGGCGAACTCACCGCCCTGAGCGAGGCGCTCTCCCGCGCCGCCGCGGGAGAGCCCCAGGCCCTTCTCGTCGGCGGCGAGGCCGGCGTCGGAAAGACCCGCCTCGTCGAGGAGTTCACCGACCGCGCCCGCGACCGGGGCGCGGTCGTCGCCGTCGGCGGCTGCGTCGAGATCGGCGCCGACGGCCTGCCCTTCGCGCCCTTCTCCGCCGCCCTTCGCGCGCTGCGCCGCGAGCTGCCCGAACAGTTCGCCGCAGCCGCCGAGGGACACGAGGGCGAACTCGCCCGCCTGCTGCCCGAACTCGGCGACCCCGGCAACCAGGAGCCGTCCGCCGAGGACGCCACCGCCCGCCTCTTCGAGCTGACCGTACGGCTCCTCGAACGCCTCGCCGCCGACCGCGCCGTCGTCCTCGTCCTGGAGGACCTGCACTGGGCCGACGCCTCCACCCGGCACCTGCTCGCCTACCTCTTCCGCACCCTCGACGGCGGCCGGATCGCCGTCGTCGCCACCTACCGCGCCGACGACATCCACCGCCGCCACCCGCTGCGCCCGCTCCTCGCCGAACTCGACCGGCTGCGCTCCGTCCGCCGCGTCGAACTCGCCCGCTTCACCCGCACCGAGGTGCACCGCCAGCTCACCGGCATCCTCGCCGCCGAACCCGACCCGGCCCTCCTCGCCGAGGTCTTCGAACGCTCCGACGGCAACGCCTTCTTCGTCGAGGAGCTCATCGCCTCCCACGCGTGCGGCACCGCCCTCGGCTCCCTGAGCGAGTCCCTCCGCGACCTCCTCCTCGTCCGCGTCGAGGCCCTGCCCGAAGCCGCCCAGCGGGTCGTCCGGCTCGTCGCCGAAGGCGGCTCCACCGTCGAGTTCGACCTGCTCGCCGCCGTCTGCGGACTCCCCGAGGACACCCTCATCGACGCCCTGCGGTCCGCCGTCGGCGCCAACATCCTCCTCGCCGCACCCGACGGCGACGGCTACCGCTTCCGCCACTCCCTGGTCCGCGAGGCCGTCAGCGACGACCTGCTGCCCGGCGAACGCTCCCGCCTGCACCGGCGCTACGCCGAAGCCCTCGAGAAGGACCCGGGCCTCGTCCGCGCCGACGAGCGCGAGGGCAGGCTCGCCACGTACTGGTACCACGCCCGCGACGCCGCCCGGGCCCTGCCCGCCGTGCTTCGCGCCTCCGTCGGGACCCGCAAGCGCCACGCCTACGCCGAACAGCTCCGGCTCCTCGAACGCGCCATGGAGCTCTGGCACGAGGTCCCCGACGAGATCCGCGCCTCGCTGCGCCCCATGGACTACGCCGACTCCTACCCGGCCTGCGGCTGCGACCCCGAGACCGCGCCGCTGCGCTACCTCGACCTGCTCGCCGAGGCCGCCGTCGCCGCCCGCCTGGCCGGCGAACGCGAACGCGCCCTGAAGATAGGCAGGACGGCGCTGCGGCTGCTCGACAGCGACGAGGAACGCGACCCGCTGCGCGCCGCCTGGTTCTACGTCGAGCGCGCCCGCCTCCAGTCCAACCTCGGCCGCGGCGACGGCTGGGAGGAGATCGCCCGCGCCCAGGAACTCGTCCGCGGACTGCCGCCGTCCGCCGTGCACGCCGCCGTCCTCGCGGTCGCCGCCGGCTGGGGCATGCTCCGCAAGCCCGGCCCCGGCGCGCTCGCCGACGCCGAACGGGCCGTCGAGTACGCCCGCCTCGTCAGGGCCGAGGCCACCGAACTCTCCGCCCGCGGCACCCTCGGCACCATCATGGTGGCCGCCGGGGACACCGAACGCGGACTCGCCGAACTGCACGAGGTGTGCGAACGGACCATGGCGCTCGGCCAGTTCCACGAGGCCTCACGCGCCCATGTGAACATCTCCTCCTGTCTGGAAGGCCTCGGCCGCTCCCGCGAGGCCGTCGCGATCGCCGTCACCGGGATCGAGACCGCCCGCGCCCACGGCCTCATGGACAGCTCCGGCTGGGTCCGCGCCAACCTCGCCGAGTCGCTGTACTCCCTCGGCGAGTGGGACCGGGTCCAGGAGGAGTGCGAACTGCTGCTGCGCACCGGGGCCGCCGGCAGCAAGCCGGGCGGCACCGCGCTGCTGCAGCTCGCCCACCTCGCCGCCGCCCGCGGCGAGCCCGCCGTGGCCTCGGCCCGCCTCGCCGAGGCCGCCGCCCGCTACGGCAGCCGCGACCCGATCCCGCAGTACACGCTGCCGATGGCGCAGCTGACCGTCGCGGTCGCCGCCGCCGAGGGCCGGTTCGCCGACGTACGGACCGAGCTCGCCGCCGCCGCCGAGGCCGGCTTCCCGCCCGGCACCCACCGCTACGGCTGGCCGCTCGTCCTCGCCGCCGTCACCGCCGAGGCCGACGCCCGGGGCCTGCCGGCCGCCGCCGAGGGCCGCGCCGCCGCCCTCGACCTGATCCGCCGCTGCGTACGCGGCCTGGCCACGCCGGCACCCGTCTGGCAGGCCTACGCGCTGCAGGTCTCGGCCGAGCTGGCCCGCGCCGAGGGCCGCGACACCGCCGAGCGCTGGGCCGAGACCGTCGCCGCCTTCGAGGCCGTCGAGCGCCCCTACGACCTGGCCCGGGTCCGGCACCGCCTCGCCGACGCCCTCCTCGCCGAGGGCGGCCGCCGCGAGGAGGCCGCCGCCCTGCTCCGCGAGGCCCACGCCACCGCCGTACGCCTCGGGGCCCATCCGCTGCGCGAGGACGTCGAGCTCCTGGCCGCCCGCGCCCGCCTCGCCCCGCTCACCGCCGACCCCGCCGCTCCGCCGGCGCCCGAGCCCGAGGGCGACGCCTTCGGCCTGACGCCGCGCGAACAGGACGTGCTCCGGCTGGTCGCCGACGGCCGCACCAACCGCCAGATCGCCGAGGAGCTGTTCATCTCACCGAAGACGGCCAGCGTCCACGTCTCCAACATCCTGGCCAAGCTCGGCGTCTCCGGCCGCGGCGAGGCGGCGGCCCTGGCCCACCGCCTGCGCCTCCTGGACGCCCAGACCCCGGCCTAGGCGTCGGTGGAGCCGGCGGCGCCCGAGGAGCCGGAGGAGTCGGCGGCGGAGGAGTCGGCGGTCTCGGAGGCGTCGGCGTCGGCCGGCGGCTCCTCGGGGACCTCGGTGGGTATCCGTATGGTCACCTTGCCCGAGGCCAGGTCTATCGGCCCCTTGTAGGGATCGCCCTCGCCCACGTCCTCCCGGGTCAGGGCGAGGCGCTGCCGCTCGTCCTCGGTGTGCTTGCGGCCCGGTGCGAAGAGCTCCTCGATCGGGTTGAACATGTCAACGGCCTCCCTCGGGCGTCACGGCGTGATCTCCAGCCGGAGGATCCTGTCGTCGCCGGGCCCGGGTGTGCCCCGGGTGTCGGTCTCGCTGGTCACCAGCCAGAGCCGGGTGCCGCCCGCGGTCGCCAGAACCGTGCGCAGCCGCCCGAACTCACCCTTCAGCAACGCCTGCGGCTCCCCGGATCGTTCCGCACCGGAGAGCGGAATGCGCCATAGCCGCTCGCCCCGCAGGCCCGCCATCCAGATCGCGCCCCGCGCGTACGCGATCCCGCTCGGCGAGGCCTCCGCCGTCGGCCACTGGGCCACCGGGTCGGTGAACCCGGTCCGGCCGGCTCTGCCCTCGACCGTCGGCCAGCCGTAATTCCTCCCGGGCTGGATCCGGTTCAGCTCGTCCCAGGTGTCCTGCCCGAACTCCGACGCCCACAGCCGGCCGGCGTCGTCCCAGGCGAGTCCCTGCACATTGCGGTGCCCGTACGACCACACGACGGAGCCCGGGAAGGGATTGCCGGGCGCCGGGCGGCCCTCCGGCGTCATCCGCAGGATCTTGCCGCCGAGCGAGCCCTTGTCCTGGGCCAGCCGCGACCGGCCGGTCTCGCCCGTCCCCGCGTACAGCATCCCGTCCGGCCCGAACGCGATCCGCCCGCCGTTGTGGACCAGGCCCTTCGGGATGCCGGTGAGCACCGGCTCGGGAGGCCCGAGCCGGTCGCCCGCCCCGCCGCCGTACCGCATGCGGACGATCCGGTTGTCCGAGGCGGAGGTCAGATACGCGTACACCCGGTCACCGCGCACCGCGAGGCCCATCAGCCCGCCCTCGCCGCCCGGCACCACGCCGGGCACCTCGCCCAGCGAGGTCCTGTGCCCGGTCCCGGCGTCGACCCGGGTGACCGTCCGCTCGTCGCGCGAGGAGACCAGCAGATCACCGCCCGGCAGCTCGGCCACGCCCCACGGCGATCGCAGGCCCTCGGTCAGCGTGCCCGCCACTCTCACCCTGGCCGCCGCGGGCGGCGTGGAGGCGGCAGGCGACGAGACGGGCGGTGACGAGACGGGCGGGGCCGACGATCCCGGAGAGGTCGCCGCCCGCCCGCCGGCCCCGTCCGACGGCGACGAACAGCCGGCGACCAGCAGCAGCACCGCGGCGGCGCCCGCCACACCTCCCCGCACGACCCGTGCTCGACCCATGCTCCCGATCCCTTCCAGCGGCGATCTTCCCCTCTTGATACACCGCTCGCGCCGATCGGGTTCCCGGCCCCACGCCGGATCATGCGCTCAGTCCCACGACCCCCGGGCCGCCGGCAGCGCCGCGATCTCCGCCAGGTCCGCCGCGTCGAGGACCAGCTCCGCCGCCCGCGCGTTCTCCACCGCCCACCGCTCCCGCTTGGCACCCGGGACCGGGATCACGTGCGGCCCGCGGCCCAGCACCCACGCCAGCGCCACCTGCGCCGGTGTGACCTCCTCGCCGTGCCGCTCCGCCACCCGCCGCAGGCCCGCCACCAGCGGCTGGTTGGCGGCCATCATCTCGGCCGTGAAGCGTGGATGGCGGGCTCGCGGGTCGTCCGCCTCGAAGCCGCCGCCCGGCTTCAGCGTCCCGGTCAGATAGCCGCAGCCCAGCGGCATCGCGGCCAGGAAACCCACACCCCGCGCCGCACACCACGGCAGCAGCCGCTCCAGGGCCTCCGGCGCCCACACCGACAGCTCGGCCTCGACCGCGCTGACCGGGAAGACCTGCTGGATCCGTTCCAGCTGCCGGATCGTTCCCTCGTAGCCACCGCCCGGCGCGCCCCGCCGGCTCGACCGCGCGCCCACCGCGCACAGCCCGAGCGCCCGCACCTTGCCCGCCCGCACCAGCTCGGCCATCGCGCCCCAGGTCTCCTCCACCGGCACCTCGGGGTCGGCCCGGTGCAGCTGGTAGAGGTCGATCACATCGGTCTGCAGCCGCCGCAGCGAGGCGTCGCAGGCCCGCCGCACATAGCCGGGACGGCCGTTGGCCACCACGTGCCCGTCGCCCACGAGCAGCCCGCACTTCGTCGACACGAAGGCGTCCGCGCGGCGCTCCTTGAGCACCCGGCCGAGCAGCAGCTCGTTGGTGAAGGGGCCGTACATGTCGGCGGTGTCGAGCAGGCTCACCCCGGCGTCCAGGGCCGCGTGCACCGTCCGCAGCGAATGGTCGCCCCGCTGCTGCGAGCGGCTGTAGGCCCAGCTCATCGGCATGCATCCGAGGCCCACCGCACCCACACCGAGCGCCGCCGCCCCGATCGTCCTGCGCTCCACCTGCCGGTACCCCTCCCTGTGCCGCCCCCCAAAGTAACCAATGGCGTGCGGGATTCTTCGCATAGCCTCGCGAGCATGACACTCGACGACACCGCCGCTGACGTGTGGCTTCCGATTCCCGCGGACGAGATCGACGGGCTTCCCGCGCCCGGCGCCTCGGGCCTGAACTACCGATTCTGGGACGGCGGACCGGACTTCCCGGCCGATCCCGCCCGCTGCGCGTTCTACGTCGTGCCCTACATGAAGGGCGAGGAGATCGCCTGCCGGCCGCTGGCCCGGATGAGCTCCGTGCGGGTCGTGCAGACGCTGTCCGCCGGCATCGACCACGTCACGCCCGGGCTTCCCGCGCTGCGGCCGGGCGTGCGGCTGTGCAACGCGAAGGGCGTGCACGAGGCCAGCACCGCCGAACTGACGCTCGCCCTGATCCTCGCCTCGCTGCGCGGCATCCCCGGCTTCGTCCGCGGCCAGGACGCCGAGGAGTGGCGGGCCGGCTTCTATCCGGCGCTCGCGGACAAGTCGGTGCTGATCGTCGGCCACGGATCGATCGGCGCGGCCATCGAGGACCGGCTCGTTCCCTTCGAGTGCGCGCGGGTCGTGCGCGTCGCGCGCTCCGCGCGTGCCACCGAGCGCGGTCCCGTGCATCCTCTCTCCGAGCTGCCCGCGCTGCTGCCCGAGGCCGACGTCGTGGTGCTCTCCACGCCGCTCACCGCCGACACCCGTCACCTGGCCGACGCCGGCTTCCTCGCCCGGATGAAGGACGGCGCCCTCCTGGTCAACGTGGCGCGCGGCCCCGTGGTGGACACGGCGGCGCTCCTGAAGGAGGTCGAGAGCGGCCGGATCACCGCGGCGCTCGACGTCACCGACCCGGAGCCGCTGCCCGCCGGCCACCCGCTCTGGCACGCGCCCGGCGTCCTGATCAGCCCTCATGTCGGCGGCTCCACCTCGGCGTTCATGCCGCGCGCGAAGCGACTGCTCGCGGCGCAGCTGACCCGGTTCGCGGCCGGGGAGGAGCCGGCGAACCTGGTCCTGACCACCTAGGGGGTGTCTCGTCGATCATGCCCGGTCCGTGGCCACGGCCTCGGACGGGCGTGCGCCCCCCGAGTGCGCCCCTCGCGAGCCCCTAGATCGTCACGCAGAGTACTGCGACCCTGTCCCTGAGTGACGATCCTGGTGTATGGTCCCGGGGCGGGGGACTGCGTCGGGAACGGGCAGACGCTGGGGAGCGAAGTGACGGGACATCAGATTCCGAGGGGGGCGACGGGTGGAGCACGGCCGAGCGACCGACGATCCGGCGCGCCGCAGCCGCCGCCGGCCACCCTCCCGCACCTCACGGCCGCCCTGCCGGACCAGCCGGTCCCGGCCGGTGCCGACCACGCCGCCGAGCCCGGCAGGCCCGGCGCCGTGCCCGCGCCCCGCGCGGCCGGCGCCCTCGCCGACGACCTCGACCCACGCCCGGCGCCCCGCGCCCCCGCCGGCGACCCGGGCCCGCACCCCGCGTCACGGACGGCCGGCGGCGCCGCGGCCGACGGTTCCGGGGCGGTCCGCCCGGCCGCGGCCGCCGGCGGCCGTCGGCGCTGCGAGGCCGACCGGGACTCCGGCGGGTGCGGCGGGCACGAGCCGGCGCGGGCGGAGCGGCAGGCGAGCGCGCACGAGCATCCCGGCGAGATCGCGGAGGGGCCGGTGAGCACCGGCGCGCTCGTCGGGCGCCGGCCGGTCGCCACCGGCCCCGCGTCGCCGCGGCGGCCCGCACCGGGCGCCGCAGGGCCCGGCGGCGTGCTCGCGCAGATCGGGCTCGGGCTCGTCTGCGGCGGATACGCCACCGGCGCCGCGCTCGGCTGGGGCTCCCGGCAACTCGCCGTGTGCATGGGCGACTTCGGGCTGAGCGCCGCCGCGCTCGCCGCCGCCGTCTCCTGCCTGCTCTACGCCCGCGGCCACCACCGCAGCTTCCGCCCCGCCTGGCTGCTCTTCGCCTTCTCCTCCTTCATGGCCGCCACCGGAAACGCCGTCTGGGGCTGGTACGAGGTCGTGCTCCGCCAGGAGGTGCCCAGCCCCTCCGTCGCGGACGTGTGCTTCCTGCTCTTCGCCCCGCCCGCCATCGTCGGCCTGCTCGTCCTCGCCAAGAAGCCCGTCACGCGGGCCGGCTGGGTCTGCCTCGGGCTCGACGCCTGGCTGATCGGCGGCTCCCTGCTGACCCTCTCCTGGAGCCTGGCGCTCGCGCACACCGCGTACGTCTCGGGCGAGAGCGTCGCCAGGGCCGCGCTCTCCCTCGCGTATCCGCTGCTCGACATCGTGCTCGTCAGCATGGTGCTCGCGCTGCACTTCCGCCGCTCCCACGTCAACCGGTCCGCGATCAACACGGCCATCGCCGCCCTCGCGCTCACCGTGCTGTGCGACGCCCTGTTCACCTCGCCGCTGCTGCGCGAGCACTACAGCTCCGGCCAGCTCCTCGACGCGGGCTGGTTCGCCGGCTCCCTGCTGCTCGCCTACGCGCCGTGGGGCGTGCGCCGGCCCGCCGACGGCGGTCACGTCGCCGTCCGCGCCCGGCACCCGCACAGCCGCCCGCTGGCCGGCTCGCTGGCCGCGCTCACGCCGTACCTCGCCGCGGCGGTCTGCACGCTGAGCATCCTGTACAACGTCGTCGAGGGACGCAGCGTGGACCGCGTCGTCGTCCTCACCGGCTGCACGGTGGTGCTCGCGCTGGTCGTCCGGCAGGGCATCATGCTGCTCGACAACATCGCCCTCACCCATGAACTCGCCCAGAAGGAGAACCACTTCCGGTCGCTCGTGCAGGGCTCCAGCGACGTCATCATGATCGCCGCGCCCAGCGGCATCCTCCGCTACGTGAGCCCCGCCGCCGCCGGCGTGTACGGGCGCGAGGCCGAGGAGCTGGTCGGCTCCGAGCTCGCCTCCCTCATCCATCCCGAGGACCTGGGCGCCGTCGTCCACGAGGTGCGCCGCTTCCTGGCCGCCTCCCCGTCCGAGGAGCCCACCACCCGGATCGAGTGCCGCTTCCGCTCCGGCCGCGGCGACTGGCTCAACGTCGAGTCCACCGTCAACCGCCACCAGGGCGGCCTGATCTTCAACAGCCGCGACGTCACCGAGCGCGTCCGCCTCCAGGCGCAGCTGCGGCACAACGCCGAGCACGACCCGCTCACCGACCTGCCCAACCGGGCCCTGTTCACCGAGCGGGTGCGGGGCGCGCTCAGCGGCCGCCGCTCCTCCGACCCCGGCACCGCCGTGCTCTTCATCGACCTCGACGGCTTCAAGGCCGTCAACGACCGGCTCGGCCACCAGGCCGGCGACGAACTGCTCGTCCAGGCCGCCCGCCGGCTCCAGGACTCCGTACGGTCCGGCGACACCGCCGCCCGGCTCGGCGGCGACGAGTTCGCCGCGCTCATCCTCGGTGACGGCACCCGCGACCGGGCCGAGCGCGAGTGCCGGGTCCACGAGATCGCCGACCGGCTGCGGCTGCGGCTCTCCCAGCCGTACCGGCTCGACAGCGGCAACGAGGTGCGGGTCGCCGCCTCCATCGGCGTCGCCTTCGCCGAGCCCGGCATCGGCGCCGGGGACCTGCTGCGCAACGCCGACCTGGCCATGTACCGGGCCAAGGCCGGCGGCAAGGACCGCGTCGAGCTCTACGCCCCGCAGATGCAGGCGGAGGTCGTCCGCCGCACCGAGCTCGCCGCCCGGCTGCGCACCGCCCTGCACGACGGCGAGTTCGCCCTGCTGCACCAGCCCGTGGTCGACCTCGCCACCGGACGGATCACCGCCGTGGCCGCGCAGGCCCGCTGGCGCTCCGCGCAGGGAATCCTCTTCACGCCGGCCGAGTTCCTGCGGGCCGCCGACGACGGCGAGCGCACCGCCGAGCTCGGCCGCTGGCTCCTGGAGGAGGCCGTCGAGCAGGCCGCCGAGCGGGCCGGGATCGGCCATCGCACCCCGGTCACCGTCCGGCTCTCCGCCCGCCGTCTGCTCGACCGCTCGCTGCCGCTGGGCTCCGTCGAGTCCCTGCTCACCCGGCACGGCCTGCCGTCCGGGTCCCTGATCATCGAGCTCGCCGACAGCGACCCGCGCGACCCGCGGGTCACCTTCGACGAACTGGAGCAGCGCCTCGCCGCCCTGCGCCGCCTGGGCGTCAGGATCGCGCTCGACGGGTTCGGCAGCGGACACGCCGCCATCAACGCCCTGCGCCGGCTCCCGGTCGACATACTGAAGCTGGACCGCGGCCTCGTCGAGGGCATCGTGGAATCGGCCAGACTGCGCAAGATCACCAGCGGTCTGCTGCGCATCGCCGGCGACCTCGGGATGCAGTCCGTCGCCGACGGCGTGGACATGCCCGAGCAGGTGCTCGCGCTGCGTTCCATGGGCTGCACCCATGGTCAGGGCATGGCCTTCGCCGGTCCGCTCGACGAGTACCGGCTGCGCCGGGCCCTGGTGCGCGACGAGTACCCGCTGCCGGGTGCCATGGCCGTGAGCGCGGGCACCGCGAGTGTCCCGAACCGTACCTCGTTGCGCTCAAATAGTGAGACGCCCGTCCCACCCACTTGACAGTGACGGTGCGTCGGGGGGAGGGTCAGTGCCATGCGCACCCGAATTCTCGTACTTGGAAAGCGCGTCGGCTGAGGCAGGCCCACGAGTAGGCCGCCTGTAATCGCACCCGACGCGCTCCCCTCGCTTGCCTCCCGGCACGAGGGGTTTTTTGTTGCACCGGCTCGCCCCGAAAACGAGTCAAACCCTCCTGAAACGCCTCGCACACCGCCTCGCACCACACCTCGCCAAACCCTCTGCTTCGAGAAGAGAACGCTGATGACCGAGCAGGCCACCGGGCACCATCCGCAGCCGCGCACCCGTGGCGGAGCACAGCCCGCCTCCCCCGTCGAGCACGTCACGGGTGCGCAGTCCCTCATTCGCTCTCTCGAGGAAGTGGGGGCCGACACCGTCTTCGGCATCCCGGGCGGCGCCATCCTCCCGGCGTACGACCCGATGATGGACTCGAAGCGGGTGCGCCACGTCCTGGTCCGCCACGAGCAGGGCGCGGGCCACGCCGCCACCGGCTACGCGCAGGCCACCGGCAAGGTCGGCGTCTGCATGGCGACCTCCGGTCCCGGTGCCACCAACCTGGTCACGCCGATCGCCGACGCCCACATGGACTCGGTCCCGCTCGTCGCGATCACCGGTCAGGTCGCCTCCAAGGCGATCGGCACGGACGCCTTCCAGGAGGCGGACATCTGCGGCATCACGATGCCGATCACCAAGCACAACTTCCTGGTCACCAAGGCCGAGGACATCCCGCGGACGATCGCCGAGGCCTTCCACATCGCCTCCACCGGCCGCCCCGGCCCGGTCCTGGTCGACATCGCCAAGGACGCCCTCCAGGCGAAGACCACGTTCAGCTGGCCGCCGCAGACCGACCTGCCCGGCTACCGCCCGGTCACCAAGCCGCACGCCAAGCAGATCCGCGAGGCCGCCAAGCTGATCACCTCCGCCCGGCGCCCCGTCCTGTACGTCGGCGGCGGCGTCCTGAAGGCCGGCGCCACCGCCGAGCTGAAGGTCCTCGCGGAGCTCACCGGCGCCCCGGTCACCACCACCCTGATGGCCCTGGGCGCGTTCCCCGACAGCCACCCGCTGCACGTGGGAATGCCGGGCATGCACGGTGCGGTCACCGCCGTCACCGCGCTGCAGAAGGCCGACCTGATCGTCGCCCTCGGAGCCCGCTTCGACGACCGCGTCACCGGCAAGCTGGACAGCTTCGCCCCGTTCGCCAAGATCGTCCACGCCGACATCGACCCGGCCGAGATCGGCAAGAACCGCGCCGCCGACGTCCCGATCGTCGGTGACGCCCGCGAGGTCATCGCCGACCTGGTCCAGGCCGTCCAGGCCGAGCACAGCGAGGGCCACAAGGGCGACTACACCGCCTGGTGGAGCGACCTCAACCGCTGGCGCGAGACCTACCCGCTCGGCTACGACCTGCCGGAGGACGGCAGCCTCTCGCCGCAGCAGGTCATCGAGCGGATCGGCAAGCTCGCGCCCGAGGGCACGATCTTCGCCGCCGGCGTCGGCCAGCACCAGATGTGGGCCGCCCACTTCGTCGACTACGAGAAGCCGCGCACCTGGCTCAACTCCGGCGGCGCCGGGACGATGGGCTACGCGGTCCCGGCCGCCATGGGCGCCAAGGCCGGCGAGCCGGACCGCACGGTCTGGGCGATCGACGGCGACGGCTGCTTCCAGATGACGAACCAGGAGCTCGTCACCTGCGCCCTGAACAACATCCCGATCAAGGTCGCCATCATCAACAACGGCGCCCTCGGCATGGTCCGTCAGTGGCAGACCCTGTTCTACAACCAGCGCTACTCCAACACCGTGCTGCACTCCGGCCCGGACGACGTCAACCCGGAGGCGCGGGGCACCCGCATCCCGGACTTCGTCAAGCTGTCCGAGGCCATGGGCTGTGTCGCGCTGCGCTGTGAGGACCCGGCCGACCTCGACAAGGTCATCGAGCAGGCCAACGCCATCAACGACCGCCCGGTCGTGATCGACTTCATCGTCCACGAGGACGCCCAGGTCTGGCCGATGGTCGCCGCCGGCACCTCCAACGACGAGGTCATGGCCGCGCGGGGCGTCCGCCCCGACTTCGGCGACGGCGAAGACGACTGAAGCGCAGAGCGAAGGAAGAGACCCACACCATGTCCACCAAGCACACGCTCTCCGTCCTGGTCGAGAACACGCCCGGCATCCTCGCCCGGATCGCCGCCCTGTTCTCCCGCCGCGGCTTCAACATCGACTCGCTCGCCGTCGGTGTCACCGAGCACTCCGACATCTCCCGCATCACCATCGTGGTCAGTGTCGAGGACCTGCCGCTGGAGCAGGTGACCAAGCAGCTCAACAAGCTGGTCAACGTCCTGAAGATCGTCGAACTCGAGCCCAGCGCCGCGATCCAGCGCGAGCTCGTCCTGGTGAAGGTCCGCGCCGACAACGAGACCCGCTCCCAGATCGTCGAGATCGTCCAGCTGTTCCGCGCCAAGACCGTGGACGTCTCGCCCGAGGCGGTCACCATCGAGGCCACCGGTTCGAGTGACAAGCTGGAGGCGATGCTCAAGATGCTCGAGCAGTTCGGCATCAAGGAGCTCGTCCAGTCCGGCACGATCGCCATAGGGCGTGGCGCCCGGTCCATCACGGACCGGTCCCTGCGGGCCCTCGACCGCAGCGCCTGACGGATCCCGGCGATCCGTCCGTCGAGCCTGGCGGTGCCTCCGGTCCAACCGGCGGTCCGCCTGGCGAGACCCGAAATCCTTCCTCCCGCACCCCGCCGTACGGTGGGAGCAACACCAGCACCTCAAGGAGATTCCCAGTGGCCGAGCTGTTCTACGACGACGACGCCGACCTGTCCATCATCCAGGGCCGCAAGGTCGCGGTGATCGGTTACGGCAGCCAGGGCCACGCCCACGCGCTGTCGCTCCGTGACTCGGGTGTCGACGTCCGCGTCGGTCTGCACGAGGGCTCCAAGTCCAAGGCCAAGGCCGAGGAGCAGGGCCTGCGCGTGGTGACCCCGGCCGAGGCCGCCGCCGAGGCCGACGTCATCATGATCCTGATCCCGGACCCGATCCAGGCCCAGGTCTACGAGGCGTCCATCGCCCCGAACCTGAAGGACGGCGACGCGCTGTTCTTCGCGCACGGCTTCAACGTCCGCTTCGGCTTCATCAAGCCCCCGGCCGGCGTGGACGTCGCCCTGGTCGCCCCGAAGGGCCCGGGCCACCTGGTCCGCCGCCAGTACGAGGAGGGCCGCGGCGTCCCCGCGATCGCCGCGGTCGAGCAGGACGCCACCGGCAACGCGTTCGCCCTGGCCCTGTCCTACGCCAAGGCCATCGGCGGCACCCGCGCCGGCGTCATCAAGACGACCTTCACCGAGGAGACCGAGACCGACCTCTTCGGCGAGCAGGCCGTTCTCTGCGGCGGCGCCTCCGCGCTCGTCAAGGCGGGCTTCGAGACCCTGGTCGAGGCCGGCTACCAGCCGGAGATCGCCTACTTCGAGTGCCTCCACGAGCTGAAGCTCATCGTCGACCTCATGTACGAGGGCGGCCTGGAGAAGATGCGCTGGTCCGTCTCCGAGACGGCCGAGTGGGGCGACTACATCACCGGCCCGCGCATCATCACGGACGCCACCAAGGCCGAGATGAAGAAGGTCCTCACCGACATCCAGGACGGCACCTTCGCCAAGAACTGGATGGACGAGTACCACGGCGGTCTGAAGAAGTACAACGAGTACAAGACCCAGGACGAGAAGCACCTCCTGGAGACCACCGGCAAGGAGCTGCGCAAGCTCATGAGCTGGGTGAACGACGAGGAGGCGTAAGCCTCTCGGCACGGGGCCGGACAGTCCGTCCGGCCCCGTGTCACATCCTTGGACAGCCCGTCCAACCACGGACGGGTGATCCTTCCATCGAGGCGTACGAGGTGCACGGACGCACCACTACACTTCTCAACAACATCGCGTCTGGCCCACAGCGTCGTGCGCTTCCACGCGGCAAGCCCCTCCACCGCCTGCGGCCGTCGGGACGGCCGTCCGCACTGCCCTTGTGAGGACTCACGTGAGCTCGAAACCCGTCGTACTCATCGCTGAAGAGCTGTCGCCCGCCACCGTCGACGCCCTGGGACCGGACTTCGAGATCCGGCACTGCAACGGCGCCGACCGCGCCGAGCTCCTTCCCGCGATCGCCGATGTCGACGCCATCCTGATCCGCTCCGCGACCAAGGTCGACGCGGAGGCCATCGCCGCCGCCAGGAAGCTCCGGGTCGTCGCCCGCGCCGGTGTCGGTCTCGACAACGTGGACGTGTCCGCCGCCACCAAGGCCGGCGTGATGGTCGTGAACGCCCCGACCTCCAACATCGTCACCGCCGCCGAGCTCGCCTGCGGTCTGCTCGTCGCCACCGCGCGCAACATCCCGCAGGCCAACGCCGCGCTCAAGAACGGCGAGTGGAAGCGTTCGAAGTACACGGGCGTCGAGCTCAGCGAGAAGACCCTCGGCGTCGTCGGTCTCGGCCGCATCGGTGTCCTGGTCGCCCAGCGGATGTCCGCGTTCGGCATGAAGATCGTCGCCTACGACCCCTACGTGCAGCCGGCCCGCGCCGCCCAGATGGGGGTGAAGCTGCTGGCCCTGGACGAGCTCCTGGAGGTCGCCGACTTCATCACCGTCCACCTGCCCAAGACCCCGGAGACCCTCGGTCTCATCGGCGACGAGGCGCTGCACAAGGTCAAGCCGTCCGTCCGGATCGTCAACGCGGCCCGCGGCGGGATCGTCGACGAGGCGGCGCTGTACTCGGCGCTGAAGGAGGGCCGGGTCGCCGGCGCGGGCCTCGACGTGTACGCGAAGGAGCCCTGCACGGACTCCCCGCTCTTCGAGCTCGACCAGGTCGTCTGCACCCCGCACCTGGGCGCCTCGACGGACGAGGCGCAGGAGAAGGCCGGTATCGCGGTGGCCCGTTCGGTGCGCCTGGCGCTCGCCGGCGAGCTGGTCCCGGACGCGGTCAACGTCCAGGGCGGTGTCATCGCCGAGGACGTGAAGCCGGGTCTGCCGCTGGCCGAGAAGCTCGGCCGCATCTTCACCGCGCTCGCGGGCGAGGTCGCGGCCCGTCTCGACGTCGAGGTGTACGGCGAGATCACCCAGCACGACGTCAAGGTGCTCGAACTCTCCGCGCTCAAGGGCGTGTTCGAGGACGTGGTCGACGAGACCGTGTCCTACGTCAACGCGCCGCTGTTCGCGCAGGAGCGCGGTGTCGAGGTGCGTCTGACGACCAGCTCCGAGTCGCCCGACCACCGGAACATGGTCACCGTGCGCGGCACGCTCGCGGGCGGCCAGGAGGTCTCGGTCTCCGGCACGCTGGCGGGCCCGAAGCACCTGCAGAAGATCGTCGCGGTCGGCGAGTACGACGTGGACCTGTCGCTGGCCGACCACATGGTGGTGCTGCGCTACGAGGACCGTCCCGGTGTGGTCGGCACGGTCGGCCGGATCCTCGGCGAGGCCGGTCTGAACATCGCGGGCATGCAGGTCTCCCGTACGGAGGAGGGCGGCGAGGCGCTGGTCGTCCTCACCGTCGACGACACCGTCCCGGCGAACGTGCTCGCGGAGATCGCGACGGAGATCGGCGCGGCCTCGGCCCGCTCGGTCAACCTGGTCTGACGCACCGCCCTCCCGAGGGCCCGTACCCGGCCGCTATACGGATGTCTTAGACAGTCGTCTAGCCGCCGGGTACAGTGCTGTCCATGGGACACAAGGAAGACCTGCTCGAAGGCGCCAAGCGCTGCCTCCTGGAGAAGGGCTACGCCCGCACCACGGCCCGTGACGTCGTGGCCGCCTCCGGCACCAACCTCGCCTCCATCGGCTACCACTACGGCTCCAAGGACGCCCTGCTCCAGCAGGCCTTCCTCGCCCTCACCGAGGAGTGGGGCGAGGCCGCCGGAGCCGCGGGCGCCGAAGGCCGCAAGGCCCTGCCGGCCGACCCGTACGAACGCTTCCGCGCCGTCTGGGAGCAGGTCATCGCCGGCGCCGCCGCGGCCCGCCCGGTCTGGAAGCTCCAGACCGAGGTCGTCACCCGCATCGACGACGACGACACGCTCCTCGAAGCCATCAAGGAACCCCAGCGCGAGGGCCGCCTCGGCATGGCCCAGACCTTCCTCGGCATCGACCCGGACCAGGATCCCGAGAAGGCCCGCGTGGCCGGCCTGCTCTGCCAGGCCCTCGCCACCGGCGTGATGATCCAGTGGCTGGTGGACCCGGAGACGGCGCCCAGCGCGGACGACCTGACGGCAGGTCTCAAGGTGCTGATGGGCGAGGACTAGAGCCGCGCCGCTTTCAGGGCCATGTGGAGCAGCAGCCGGTCCTCGCCCGCGTCCAGGTCGAGGCCGGTGAGCTGTTCGACGCGGGAGAGGCGGTAGTAGAGGGTCTGGCGGTGGATGCCGAGGGCGCTCGCCGTGCGGCCCGCCTGGCCCGCGTGGTCGAGGAACACCTCGGCGGTGCGCGCCAGTTCGGCGTGGGCCGGGGCGAGCAGGGCGCGGACCGCCGGATCGGGTTCGGCCGGCGGGAGGGCGGTCAGCATCCGGTACGGGCCGATGGCGGACCATTCCGCGAGCGGGCCCAGATGCGGCTGGGCCGTGGCCGCGCGGGCGGCCGAGGCCGCCTCCCGCCAGGCGACGTCCAGGTCCGCGAGCCCGCGGCGGGGACCGGCGATGCCGGCCACGGCCGCCGGGCCCGCCGTGCCGCGCAGGCGGTCGGCGGCGGTGGCGGCGGGGGAGAGGTTGTCGGCCGACCGCAGCCGTACGAGCGCGGCGAGCGCACGGGCCGAGCCCGGGTCGTACGGCCCCGCCCCGGGCCCGGTCCCCGGATCCGGAGCGGCGCCGGCCGCGCCGCGGCCCGTCACGGACTCCTGGCCCGGGCCCGCGCCCGCGGCCCCGCCCGGAGGCGCCGTGGACGCGCTCCGGCCGGCGCTCCCGGCCGGCTGCCGCGCCGCGCCCCGGCCCGCACCGCTCCGGCCCGCCGCGCCCCGGCTCGTACCGCCCCGGCCGCCGCCGCCCGGCTCCGGTGCCGAGGGCGTCGGCGGCGCTCCCGCCGGTGGCCGCCACGGCACCGTGCACAGGGCCGCCGCGCCCGGCACCGTACGCGGCGACGGGGTGTCCTCGCCGGGCCAGGGCGCCAGGCAGACCAGGGCGTGCAGGCCCTCCGCGTCCGGGCCGAGGGCGGTGCGCAGGGCGGTGACGGCCATGTCGTACTGCCAGCCGCGTTCCGCCGTCAGGGTGGCCCGCAGTTCGCGGGAGAGGTCCGCGCCGGCCCGTTCCTCGTCGGCCAGCAGGTCGCCGATCCGCGCGGCGACCTCCATCGCGGCGCCGAGCCGTTCGTGCGACGGGCCCGGCTCGGCGTCGAGCAGCCAGACGTATCCGAGGACGACACCCCGATGGCGTACCGGCAGACAGATCCGGTCCCGGAAGACGCCCGCGTCCGGCGCGGCCGGGATGCGCACCGGACCGGTCGCCCGGGTGATGCCGAAGCCCTCGAACCAGGCCCGGACCGCCGGCGTCGACTTCCGCGTGAGGATCGAGCGGGTGCGCACCGGGTCCATGGCGCTGTCGTCCTCGCTGTCGTGCGCGCCGAAGGCGATCAGGCCGAAGTCCCGGTTCTCCAGGGTCGCCGGGGCGCCGAGCAGCGCCGAGATCTCGTCCACCAGGTCCTGGTAATCGCCCTTCACAGCGCCCATTCTCGCACCGCCGGATCGATCCTTCAGACAGATGTCTGAGGCCGGGACCACGGATGCGTGACAGCTGTAGATGGCGGACGATCGGAGCGATCCTTAGGTTTCACGGTGGTTATCCGTGCTGTTCCCGGTTCCTTACGGAACACGGTGTAACGGCACCTTTCGTCACCCTGCCCTCTGGAGGTCCCCCGTGCTGGGTCCCGTGATCCTCGCCGCGTCGCGCAGCGACAAGATGCGCCGTTTCGTGTCGGCCGCCCCCGGGACCAAGCAGGTCGTGGCTCGCTTCATCGCCGGCGAGACGGTGAACGACGTGGTCCCGATCGTGCAGGACCTGACCGCCCGCGGCCTGGAGGTCACCCTCGACGTGGTCGGTGAGGACATCACCACCGTCGAGCAGTCCTACGCCGCCCGCGACGCCTATCTCGAGCTGATCGGCCGCCTCAAGGAGCTGGGCCTGGGCGCCCGCGCCGAGATGTCCGTCAAGCTCTCGATGTTCGGCCAGTCGCTGGAGAACGGCCACGAGCTGGCCCTCGCGAACGTCCGCCCGGTCGTCGCGGCCGCCGCCGAGATCGGCACCACCGTCACCCTCGACGCCGAGGACCACACCACCCTCGACTCGATGTTCGCCATCCACGAGGAGCTGCGGAAGGACTTCCCGCAGACCGGCTGCGTCATCCAGGCGTACCTCTTCCGCACCGAGGACGACGCCCGCCGCCTCGCCGCCAACGGCTCGCGCGTGCGGATCGTGAAGGGCGCCTACAAGGAGCCCGCCTCCGTCGCCATCCAGGACAAGCCCGAGATCGACAAGGCGTACGTCCGGATCATGAAGATCCTGATGGAGGGCGAGGGCTACCCGATGATCGGGTCCCACGACCCGCGCCTCATCTCCGTCGGCCAGGAGCTCGCCCGCCGCGCCGGGCGCAAACTGGACGAGTACGAGTTCCAGATGCTCTACGGCATCCGCAGCGAGGAGCAGAACCGGCTCGCGGCCGAAGGGCACCGGATGCGCGTCTACACGGCGTACGGCACCGACTGGTACGGCTACTTCATGCGCCGCCTCGCGGAGAAGCCGGCCAACCTCCTCTTCTTCGTCCGCTCCATCCTCACCAAGGGCTGAGCCCCACACCCCTCCGAAGGAGTTCCGAGACTCATGGACGCTGTGACCCAGGTCCCCACTCCCGTCAACGAGCCGGTGCACGGCTACGCCCCCGGCTCCGCCGAGCGCACCCGTCTGGAGGCCAAGCTCAAGGAGCTGGCCGACAACCCGCGCGAGCTGCCGATGACCATCGGCGGCGTGAAGCGCATGGGCGGCGGCGAGCGCGTCGACGTCGTGCAGCCGCACAACCACAAGTCCGTCATCGGCACCTTCGCCGGCGCCACCGAGGCGGACGCCCAGGACGCCATCGACGCCGCCCTGGCCGCCGCCCCGGCCTGGCGCGCGATGTCCTTCGACGACCGCGCGGCGATCATCCTGCGCGCCGCCGAGCTGCTGGCCGGCCCGTGGCGCGAGACGCTGGCCGCGTCCACCATGCTCGGCCAGTCCAAGACCGCGCAGCAGGCCGAGATCGACACCCCGTGCGAGCTCGTCGACTTCTGGCGCTTCAACGTCGCCTACGCCCGCCAGATCCTGGCCGAGCAGCCGCCGGCCAACTCCCCGGGCGTGTGGAACCGTCTGGACCACCGCCCGCTGGAGGGCTTCGTCTACGCGATCACGCCGTTCAACTTCACGGCCATCGCGGGCAACCTGCCGACCGCTCCCGCCCTCATGGGCAACGTGGTCGTCTGGAAGCCGTCCCCGACCCAGACCCACTCCGCCGTGCTCCTCATGGAGCTCCTGGAGGAGGCCGGTCTGCCGAAGGGCGTCATCAACCTGGTGACCGGCGACGGCATCGCCGTCTCCGAGGTGGCCCTGAACCACCCCGACCTGGCCGGCATCCACTTCACCGGCTCGACCAAGACCTTCCAGCACCTGTGGAAGACGGTCGGCAACAACATCGAGAAGTACCGCTCCTACCCGCGGATCGTCGGCGAGACCGGCGGCAAGGACTTCGTCGTCGCCCACCCGAGCGCCGACCGCGCCGTCCTGAAGACCGCGCTGACCCGCGGCTCCTTCGAGTTCCAGGGCCAGAAGTGCTCCGCGTCCTCGCGTGCGTACATCCCGGCGTCCATCTGGAACGACGGCTTCAAGGAGGAGTTCGCGGCCGAGGTCGACGGCATCAAGATGGGTGACGTCACCGACCTGTCGAACTTCATCGGCGCCGTCATCGACGACCGTGCCTTCGCCAAGAACAAGGCCGCGATCGACCGCGCCAAGGCCGACGCCTCGTGCACGATCGTCGCCGGCGGCACGTACGACGACTCCGAGGGCTACTTCGTCCGCCCGACGGTCATCGAGTGCACCGACCCGGCCAACGAGGTCTTCACGACCGAGTACTTCGGCCCGATCCTCGCGGTGTACGTCTACGACGACGCGAAGTACGACGAGATGCTGGCCCAGATGGAGTCGGTCTCCGACTACGCCCTCACCGGCTCGGTCATCGCGAACGACCGCGCGGCCGCCGCGTACACCATGGAGAAGCTGCGCTTCGCGGCCGGCAACTTCTACATCAACGACAAGTCGACCGGCGCCGTCGTCGGCCAGCAGCCCTTCGGCGGCGGCCGCGCCTCCGGCACCAACGACAAGGCCGGCGCCCCGCAGAACCTGATGCGCTGGACCCTGACCCGGGCCATCAAGGAGACCCTGGTCCCGCCGACCGACTACACCTACCCCCACATGGGCTGACGCCCTCCGCCTCCGCCTCCGGAGGCCTCTGGTCACCGCCCCCCTCCTCGGTCCCCCAACTGAGGACGGGGGCGGTTCTCATGCGGGGGCGGATCGTCCGGGGCGGGCTTAGGCTGCTGGGAAGGGGGCCGGCGAGGAGGTAGGGCATGCCTGGTTCGACGACCCTCGGTCCCGGGCACGGGGTCGACGCGATCGAGCACACCGACGCGCAGCGGATGACCGGGGTGATGCGGGAGCTGCACCGGCTGCTCACCGCCACCGGACCCGAGCGGATCACGGACGCGCAGGCCGCCGCCCTGTGCGGGGGCGAGGCGGGCGCGCGCGGAGAGCTCACCGCCTGGGTGGAGCGGGTGACCCGCGAGCTGGAGCGGGCCACGGCCTGACCGGGACCTGCCGGGCTACGGCCTGGCCGGACCCATGGGGCTGCGGCCTGGCCGAACCGTCCCGGGCTACGGCCTGGCCGGGACCCGCCGGGCCAGGAAGTCGCCGATGAGGTCGGCGATGGCCGGGGCGTGGGTCTCCAGGGCGAAGTGCCCGGTCGGCAGGAGGTGGACCTCGGCGTCCGGGAGGTCGCGGCGGAAGGCCTCGGCGCCGGCGGGGACGAAGACCTGGTCGCCTTCGCCCCAGACGGCGAGGAGCGGGACCCGGGTGGTGCGGAAGTACTCCTGGAAGGCCGGGTAGAGGGCGAAGTTGGAGCCGTAGTCGGCGATCAGGCCGAGCTGGATCTCGTCCTGGCCCTCGCGGGCCATCAGGGCGGCGTCCTGGTGCCAGGCGTCCGGGTCGAGCAGGTCGCGGAACTCGGGCGGGACGCCCGTCTCGTACTGCCAGCGGATGCCGTCGAGGGAGCGGATGGCGCGGACCGGGGCCTCGGTCCTCGGGCTGCGGTCGGCGATCAGGGCGAGGACGGGGGCCCAGGCGTCGGCGCCGAGGCCCTCCTCGTAGGCGTTGCCGTTCTGGCTGACGATCGCGGTGACGCGCTCGGGGTGGGCGAGGGCGAGGCGCAGGCCGATGGGGGCGCCGTAGTCCTGGATGTAGAGCGCGAACCGGTCGAGGCCGAGCGCCTCGGTGAACTCCGAGGTCAGCGAGGCGAGTTCGGCGAAGGTGTAGGAGAAGTCGGCCGCGGCGGGCGCCGCGCTGCGGCCGAAGCCCAGGTGGTCGGGCGCGATCAGGCGGTAGCGGTCGGCGAGCCGCGGGATGAGGTCGCGGAACATGCGCGAGCTGGTGGGGAAACCGTGCAGCAGGAGCAGGACGGGTGCGTCGGCGGGGCCCGCCTCCCGGTAGAAGATCTCGTGGCCGCGGACGGTGACGGTGCGGTGGTGGATCGGCAGAACGGACATCTTCTCTAACCCCTCATGCGGCAAATGGTGGTTACGGAAGGAGTCAACCGCGCAGACGCCTAACCTGTCAATGACGTGAAGGTGGTTAGATGGAAGACTGGGGCGATGGAGATGCTCACCGCGCCCACGCACGAGCTCGGAGCCGGCCGGCTCCGCGCCGTACGCCGTCTGCTCGACGCCGCCTTCGACGGGGACTTCTCGGACGAGGACTGGGACCACACCCTCGGCGGCGTCCACGCCTGGGCCGAGGACGAACGCGGCCTCGCCGCCCACGGCGCCGTCGTGCTGCGGCGGGTGCTGTACCGGCGGCGCTCGTACCGCATCGGTTACGTCGAAGGAGTCGCCGTACGCGCCGATCTGCGGCGGCAGGGCCTCGGCGGGCGGATCATGGGCGAGCTGGAGCGGGTCATCGACGACGGGATGTACGCGTTCGGGGCGCTCAGCGCCTCCGACGACGGGGCCGCGCTCTACACGAGCCGCGGCTGGCGGCTCTGGCGCGGCAGGATCGAGGCCCTCGGCCCGGACGGGATCGTGCGGCTGCCCGACGAGGAGGGCGGTGCCTATCTGTGGCCCGCCGCCGGGCGGGCGCTGCCGGAACCCGCCGCGCCGCTCGTCTTCGACTGGCGGGACGGCGACGTCATGTGACGCGACGTCGCGGAGTCAGGCGTCGTCGCGAGCCGCCTTCTCCTTCTCCCTTTCCTTCTCCTTCTCCTTCTCCTTCTCCTTCTTCTCTTTCTCCTTCGTCGTCTCCAGCTGTGAGGTCCACACCGCCGACACCAGCCCGCCCGTCGCGCACAGCACCGCCAGCCCCGGCAGGCCGAGCGCCACGTACGCCGCCGCCATGCCCAGCGCCCACACCGCGAGCAGCACCTTGGCCCGACGGCTCAGGAACAGCCACCGGCCCGGCGCCGCAGGCGGCTCGGCCAGGGTGCCGGCCGGGCCCGCGGTCGCCGCCTTCGGACGCTTGAAGTAGCCGTACACCAGCCACTCACCGCACAGCTCCCAGCCCTCCGGCGAGAGCTCGTCGAGCACCCGGGCCTTCCGCCGGCCGCCGCCGAGCACCTCGCGGCGGTACTCCCAGAGCAGCGCCGAGCCCGGCGACCGCCGGCAGACGAACCGGCCGAGCGCGTCCAGCGACTCGACCTCCCAGCCCTGGTCGCCGTGGACGGCCAGCATCCGCCGGTCGTTGAAGAGGTCCGCCGTCCACGTCCAGTGCTCCGCCGCCGCGTCCGGCTCGCCCGGCTCGGGAGCCAGGCCGCCCAGCTGCGCCGCGAACCGGTCGGCCGGCCCGAACTCCGCCTCAGGAGCCGTGCCGGTCTCCGCCACGTGCCCGCGCAGATCGGCCACGGTGGCCGCGATCTGCTCCTCCGGCACACCGGAGCCGCGCAGAGCGGCGGACAGCTCGTCGAAGTAGTCGGTCATGATGTGCTTCCCCCTGCGTGCAGCTTGCCTTCCACGGCGCGGTGGAACTCGGTCCAGGCCGCGCTCTCGGCCGCGAGATGCGTGCGGCCCCCGTCGGTCAGCCGGTAGTAACGCCGCCCGGGTCCGCGCTCGGCGGCCCGGAACTCGGCCTCGACCAGTCCCGCCTCCTCCAGGCGGTTCAGTACGGGATAGAGCGTCCCGCCCTTGATCTCGCCGAGGCCCGCCTCGGCCAGGGACCGGGCGATCTCGTACCCGTAACTCTCCTCGTCGGTCAGGCAGGAGAGGACGAGTAGGTCGAGAACTCCCTTGAGCCAGCTGGATCTGCGGTCTACGGCCATGACCGCATTCCATCACTACCTAGGTAGGAAAGCAATCTAGCTAGCGGAGCAGGCAAGGGTCGGGCGCCGGATGATCGCCGTCTCAGATAGTAGGAAGTCCGAGTAATTGTGGAGACAGATGCGGCGCCCTGCCCTAGCTTTGTAGAAGCCGAACGTCCCGCTCCATCGAGCGCAGGGCGGTCGAGAGCGCGACGCCCCGAGCAGGCAATCCCTGCGGCGGCGCTCCCCGCCCCTTCCGGCGCCTTCGATCACCACTGATCTCCGCACGTCCGGATCACCACTGATCTCAAGGAGTCGATCCCTCATGGCCGCTCAGACCGCCCGCCGCGTCCGCCACTCCTCCTCCCGTCCCAGCGACGACGCCCGCAAGGCCGCCGCCGCGGCCCTCCAGCGCGCCCTCGACCGCCGCGACAACGGCGGCGCCACCGGCCACTGACGGGCCCTACCGCGGCCACGGCCACCGGCCGTCGACCGCCGGCCGTCGACCGCCGGCCGTCGACCGCCGGCCGTCGCCCATCGGCCGTCGCCCATCGGCCATCGACCGGCGGTCCCGCTCCGGTCAGGCCCGGGCGGGCTACGCCTCCGCCGTGTGCTCCGGCTTGCGCGCCTCGATCAGCGTGCGTGCCGAGTGCGCCACGAACGGGCCCCGCTCGCGGATCTGCGCGTCCAGCTCGCGCAGCCGCGGCAGCTGCCCGGCCACCGTGAAGCCGGGCACGATCCAGATGACCTTGCGCAGGAACCAGACCACGGCGCCGACGTCGTGGAACTCCATGCGCAGCCGCTCGGAGCGCAGGTCCACGACCTCCAGGCCGGCGGCGCGGGCCGCCGCGGCCTCGTCGTCGGGATGCCGCAGCCGGGCCGCCTCCGGCTGCGGGCCCAGGAAGTACTCGACCAGCTCCCACACGCTCGCCGGGCCCACGTGCTGCGCCAGGTACGTGCCGCCGGGCCGCAGCACCCGGGCGATCTCCGCCCACCACACCGTGGCCGGATGCCGGCTGGTGACCAGGTCGAAGGCCGCGTCGCCGAACGGCAGCGGCGGCTCGTCCGGGTCCGCCACCACCACGACCCCGCGCGGGTGCAGCAGCTCGGTGGCACGTGCGACGTTCGGCGGCCAGGACTCGGTGGCCGCCGCCGTCGCCGGCAGCGCCGGCACGCCCGCGAGCACCTCGCCGCCGCCGGTCTGGACGTCCAGCGACGCCGAGGCGCGGGCGAGCCGCTCGCCGATCAGCCGCTGATAGCCCCAGGACGGCCGCCGCTCGGTCGCCCGCCCGTCCAGCCAGGAGAAGTCCCAGCCGTCCACGGACGCCTGCGACGCCTCCGCCACGAGTTCCTCGAAGGTCCGGGAGTTTCCCACCGTGTGCGTCATGGCTCCATCATCGGCGGCGCGCCTCCTCGCGAGCAGGAGGATCGTCCGCATCCTGGACGTGATGTGTCAGACGATGGGACGAAGAGTAGGGTGCCGACATGTCTCACAGCATCGATCTCGCAGTCATCCCCGGCGACGGCATCGGCCAGGAGGTCGTGGCCCAGGGCCTCAAGGTCCTCGCGGCCGCCCTTCCCCAGGATGTGAAGCTGGAGACGAAGGAGTACGACTTCGGCGCCAAGCGCTACCACGCGACCGGTGAGACCCTCACCGACGCCGACCTCGACGCCCTCAAGCAGCACGACGCGATCCTGCTCGGCGCGATCGGCGACCCGTCGGTCCCGTCCGGCGTCCTGGAGCGGGGCTTCCTGCTGAAGCTGCGCTTCGCCTTCGACCACCACGTCAACCTGCGCCCCTCCAAGCTGCTCCCCGGCGTCGCGACCCCGCTCGCCGGCCAGCCCGAGATCGACTTCGTCGTCGTCCGCGAGGGCACCGAGGGCCCGTACACGGGCAACGGCGGCACCATCCGCAAGGGCACCGAGCACGAGGTCGCCACCGAGGTGTCCGTGAACACGGCCTACGGTGTCGAGCGCGTGGTCCGGGACGCCTTCGCCCGCGCCCAGGCCCGGCCCCGCAAGAAGCTGACGCTGGTCCACAAGAACAACGTCCTGACCTTCGCGGGCCACCTGTGGACCAACATCTTCAACAAGGTCGCGGCCGAGTTCCCCGAGGTCACGACCGACTACCTGCACGTCGACGCCGCGACGATCTTCCTCGTCACCGACCCGGCCCGCTTCGACGTCATCGTCACCGACAACCTCTTCGGTGACATCATCACTGACCTCGCCGCGGCCGTCTCCGGCGGCATCGGCGTCGCCGCCTCCGGCAACATCAACCCGAGCGGCGAGTTCCCGTCCATGTTCGAGCCGGTCCACGGTTCCGCGCCGGACATCGCGGGTCAGGGCAAGGCCGACCCGACGGCCACCGTGCTCTCGGTCGCCCTCCTGCTGCGCCACCTCGGCTACGAGACCGAGGCCGCCCGGATCGAGGCGGCCGTCGCCGCCGACCTCACCGAGCGTGGCGACACGGTCCGCACCACGGACGAGATCGGCGACGCGCTCGCGGTACGAGTAGCGAGCTGACCCGCCGCTGAGCATCTCCACCCAGCCGCCGGGTCGCACACCGCACCCGGCGGCTGTACCTATGCGGTCGCCGGGTGTCACCATCGAACCCTTGGACCGCGCACACACCGTTTCCCGCACCGGTCCCCACGCGCGATAATCGAACGTGGGGCCGCGGCATGCGGGAAAGCTCGGACGTCCTAGCAGTAGTGCCTAGCGGCGTGAGCGCGGTCCGACACACACAACCGGTGAAGGACAAGCACTCATGACGACGCCCACCATCGAGCTCAAGCCCTCCTCCAGCCCGCTGTCCGACGCGGAGCGCGAGGCGATCCTGGCCAACCCGGGATTCGGCCGGCACTTCACCGACCACATGGTCACCATCCGCTGGACGGAGGGCCGCGGCTGGCACGACGGCCAGCTCGTGCCGTACGGCCCGCTCTCGCTCGACCCGGCCACCAACGTCCTGCACTACGCCCAGGAGATCTTCGAGGGCCTGAAGGCCTACCGCCGGCCCGACGGTTCGGTCGCCACCTTCCGCCCCGACGCCAACGCCCGCCGTTTCCAGGCCTCCGCGCACCGGCTCGGCATGCCCGAGCTGCCGGTCGAGACCTTCGTCGAGGCCTGTGACGTCCTGGTCCGGCAGGACGAGCGGTGGGTCCCGGAGCACGGCGGCGAGGCCTCGCTCTACCTGCGTCCGTTCATGATCGCCACCGAGGTCGGGCTCGGTGTCCGCCCGGCGAACGAGTACCTGTTCGTGGTCATCGCCTCGCCGGCCGGCCCGTACTTCCCCGGCGGCGTCAAGCCGGTCTCCATCTGGGCCTCCGAGGACCGCGTCCGCGCCGTCCCCGGCGGCATGGGCGACGCCAAGACCGGCGGCAACTACGCGGCCTCCCTGCTCGCGCAGGCCGAGGCGGCGGCCAAGGGCTGCGACCAGGTCTGCTACCTCGACGCGGTCGAGCACAAGTGGGTCGAGGAACTCGGCGGCATGAACCTGTACTTCGTGTACGGGAACAAGATCGTCACCCCGACGCTCACCGGTTCGCTGCTCGCCGGCATCACCCGCGACTCGCTCCTCAAGGTCGCCCGCGACCTCGGTTACGAGTCCGAGGAGGCCCGCGTCTCCATCGACCAGTGGCAGGCCGACACCGAGAACGGCACCCTCACCGAGGTCTTCGCCTGCGGCACCGCCGCCGTCATCACCCCGGTCGGCACGGTCAAGTCCGCCCGGGGCGAGTGGCAGCAGTCGGGCGGACAGCCGGGCGAGGTCACGATGAAGCTGCGCGAGGCGCTGCTCGCCATCCAGACCGGCAAGGCCGAGGACGTCCACGGCTGGATGCACGAGCTGGGCGGAGCCAAGTAAGGCTTCGGGTTACGACTCCGAGTCCACCAGGGCGCCCGGGACGGCCACCGTCCCGGGCGCCTGCGCGTCCGGGCCCGGCTCCGTCTTCGTCTCCGCGTCCGCTTCGGGGCCGGCGTCCGTGCCCGCGTCCGTGCCCGCGTCCGGCACCGGGACCAGGAGCGTCGGCCGGGCCGGCGTCAGCACCGCGTACAGCAGACCGCCCACGATGCCCGAGAAGACGAAGCTGCAGTCGATCCCGCCGGTCAGCGAGAGCAGCGGGCCCTCGTAGAGCGGGGTCGACACGGCGGCCAGACCGACGGCCGCGCCGATCGCCCAGGAGGCGGTGGCGCGCGGGTGCCAGCCGGCCGCGTACCAGTAGACGCCGCCGCGCGAGCGCCGGTTGTAGACCTGGAGCGCCTCCGCGTCGTACGTACCGCGGCAACGGCGGTGTCCGATCAGCGTGATGACCGCCCACGGCGTGCCGATGGCGGTGAGCAGCAGCACGAACGAGGTCATCGCGGACTGCGCGTCCGAGGCGAAGTGGCCCAGGAAGACGAAGGCGGTGGCGACGCCGGCGACGACGAGGGTCGCCCGGGCGCGGGTGGCCTTCGGCAGGATCGCGTCGAGGTCGAGGCCCATCGAGTAGAGCATCAGTCCGGCGTTGCCGACCGAGCCGGCGGTGGCGGCGATCAGCAGCGGCACCAGGTACCAGACGGGCGAGGCGGCGACGAGCGGTCCGGCGTAGTCGAGGCCGCCGCGGGCGGCGAGCGCCGTGTACGTGCCGAAGAGCTGCGGGACCAGCAGGCCGACGACCAGGCCGAGACAGGTGGCGCGCCAGACCTTCTTCGGGTTGTGCCGGGCGGGCGAGATGTAGCGGGTGTAGTCGCCGAGCAGCGTGATGAACGCCACCGGGCCGCTGAGCCCGGCCGCGACGGCGGAGAGCAGCCAGGTCGGCCAGAAGGAGCCGAGCAGATACGGCGTGTCGGCCACCGGCGCGGTGGTGAAGTCGCCGGCGTAGGCGACGATCCCGATGGCGAGCAGCACGGTCATGCCGACCGCGAGCGCCTTGCTCAGCTTGAGCAGCAGCCGGTAGCCGTAGACGGCGCCGACCACGGTCAGGGCGGCGAGCAGCGCGTAGACGGTGGCGTGCGCCGCGCCGCCGGTGGGCAGGCCGACCAGGCGCTCCAGGGTGCCGACCATCACGTCGCCGCCGATCCACAGGGTCAGCGCGGTGTAGCCGAGCGAGAGCAGCAGGCCGACCACCGAGCCGACGAGCCGGCCGCGGACGCCGAAGAAGGCGCCGGAGGAGGTCGAGAGGTTGGTGGCGGTGCGCAGCGAGACCAGTGCGAGCGGCGCGGTGACGGCGACACCGACGAGCGTGCCGGTGACGACGGAGGTCACCGAGGCCCACAGGCCCAGGCCGAAGGAGACCGGGAGCCAGCCGAAGACGATCACGCCCAGGCAGAGGTTGGAGCCGAGCAGGATCGAGACGAGGTCGCGGGGACCGCTGGTGCGTTCCGCCTCGGGGATCGTGTCGACTCCGCGCTGTTCTATCGCCATGGGGACTCCCGGGGGATGGGGGACGGGGCAGGGGAGTGGGGGGTTCGGGGGCTGAGCGCCGTGGGGACGGGTTTTAGAGTGGCGCTCAAGGTCTTCCAATGTGACCCAGGTGTGTCAGTCACGTCAATGCTTGGAAGATGTGGACGCAACATTTAGAGTGGCACTCAAACAGGAGGTGTACGGAAGTGCGACTGACCCCCACGGAACGCGACCGGCTGCTGCTCTTCGGCGCAGCTGAGCTCGCCCGCGCCCGCCGGGCCCGGGGCCTGCGGCTCAATGTGCCCGAGGCGACCGCCCTTGTCGCGGACACGGTCTGCGAGGCGGCCCGCGACGGCAAGCGACTCGCCGAGGCGATCGAGGCGGCCCGCTCCGTGCTCGGCCCCGACGACGTCCTGCCCGGCGTCGCCGACGTCGTCACCGAGGTCCACGTCGAGGCGGTCTTCGACGACGGCTCACGGCTCGCCGTCGTCTCCGACCCCATCGGCGGAGGCACCCTCGGCGCCGGGGCGCCGGGTGCGCTGCTGCCCGGGCCGGAGTCCGAGGAGGCCGAGCCGGCGCTCACGCTTGCGGTGCGCAACACGGCGACCGTTCCGGTCAGCGTCACCTCGCACTTCCACTTCTTCGAGGCCAATCCGCGTCTGGTCTTCGACCGTGCGGCCGCCTACGGCATGCGGCTGGCCATTCCGGCCGGTGCGTCGTTCCGCTTCGATCCGGGCGGCGAGGCCGAGGTCGGCCTGGTGCCGATCGGCGGCGCGCGGGTCGCGATCGGTTTCGCGGGTCTGGTCGACGGGCCGCTGGACGCGCCCGGCGCGAAGGAGGAGGCCCTGCGCAGGGCCGCGGCCTGCGGCTACCTGGGCGCGGAGCCCGACAAGGAGGAGAACTGATGGATCCCTACGAGTACGCCTCCGTGCACGGCCCGCGGGCCGGCGACCGGGTGGTCCTCGGCGACTCCGGCCTCGTCGTGCGCGTCGAGTCCGACTCCCAGAAGCCCGGCGACGAGTTCCTGGCCGGCTTCGGCAAGACCGCCCGCGACGGACTCCACCTCAAGGCCGCCGCCGTCCGCGAGACCTGCGACGTCGTGATCAGCAACGTCCTCGTCATCGACGCCGTCCAGGGCATCCGCAAGGTGTCGATCGGCATCCGCGAGGGCCGCATCCACGCCATCGGCCGGGCCGGCAACCCCGACACCCTCGACGGCGTCGACGTCGTCGTCGGCACCGGCACCTCGATCGTCTCCGGCGAGGGCCTCATCGCCACCGCCGGCGCCGTCGACACCCATGTCCACCTGCTCTCGCCCCGGATCATGGAGGCCTCGCTCGCCAGCGGCGTCACCACGATCATCGGCCAGGAGTTCGGCCCCGTCTGGGGCGTCGGCGTCAACTCGCCCTGGGCCCTCAAGCACGCCTTCAACGCCTTCGACGCCTGGCCGGTCAACATCGGCTTCCTCGGCCGCGGCTCCTCCTCCGACCCCGCCCCGCTGGTCGAGGCCCTCGCCGAGGGCGGCGCGTCCGGATTCAAGGTCCACGAGGACATGGGCGCCCACACCCGCGCCCTGGACACCGCCCTGCGCGTCGCCGAGGAGCACGACGTCCAGGTCGCGCTGCACTCGGACGGCCTCAACGAGTGCCTGTCCGTGGAGGACACCCTCAGCGTCCTGGACGGCCGCACCATCCACGCCTTCCACATCGAGGGCTGCGGCGGCGGACACGTACCCAACGTCCTGAAGATGGCGGGCGTGCCGAACGTCATCGGCTCCTCCACCAACCCCACGCTCCCCTTCGGCCGTGACGCCGTCGCGGAGCACTACGGAATGATCGTCTCCGTCCACGACCTGAAGACCGACCTGCCCGGCGACGCCGCGATGGCGCGCGACCGGATCCGGGCCGGCACGATGGGCGCGGAGGACGTCCTGCACGACCTCGGCGCGATCGGCATCACGTCGTCGGACGCGCAGGGAATGGGAAGGGCCGGCGAGACCGTACGCCGGACCTTCGCCATGGCCGGGAAGATGAAGGCCGAGCTCGGACCCATGGAGGGCGACGGCGCGCACGACGACAACGCGCGCGTCCTGCGCTACATGGCCAAGCTCACCGTCAACCCGGCGATCGCCCACGGCCTCGCACACGAGATCGGCTCGATCGAGGTCGGCAAGCTCGCCGACATCGTGCTGTGGCGGCCCGAGTACTTCGGCGCCAAGCCCCAACTGGTGCTGAAGTCCGGCTTCCCCGCGTGGGGGGTCGTGGGCGATCCGAACGCGGCCACCGACACCTGCGAACCGCTCGTCCTCGGCCCGCTGTTCGGCGCCCACGGAGCGACCGCGGCCGACATCTCGGTCGCCTTCGTCGCCCGGGCGGCGATCGACCTCGGCGGCGACCGGCTGCCCACCCGCCGCCGCCGGGTCGCCGTGCGCGGCACACGCGGCATCGGGCCCGCGGACCTGCTGCTCAACTCGCGCATCGGAGACGTCCAGGTCGACGGCCGCACCGGCCTCGTCTCGCTCGACGGCTCGCCGATCCGCTCCGAGGCGGCCGAGTCCGTCTCCCTCAACCGCCTCTACTTCCTCTGAACCCGCTTAGGACTCTTCGCCATGACGTACCGCATGCCCGCCGAGTGGACCCCGCACGAGCGCACCTGGATGGCCTGGCCCAGCCCGAACCCCACCTTCACCAACGAGGAGGAGCTGGCCGAGGCCCGCGAGGCCTGGGCGTCGGTGGCCCGCGCCGTGCGCCGCTTCGAGCCGGTCACCGTGGTGGTGGCCCCCGGCGACGGGAACTCCGCCCGCGCCCTGCTCGGTGACGACGTCGAGCTGCTGGAGCGGGAGCTCGACGACGCGTGGATGCGCGACATCGGCCCCACCTTCGTCAAGGACGAGGAGGGCCGGCTCGCCGCCGTGGACTGGGTCTTCAACGGCTGGGGCGCGCAGGACTGGGCCCGCTGGGAGCACGACTCGAAGATCGCCCGCCACGTCGCCGACGCGGCCGGCGTGCCGGTGCTGAGCAGCCCCCTTGTGAACGAGGGCGGCGCCATCCACGTCGACGGCGAGGGCACCGTGCTCCTCACCGACACCGTCCAGCTCGGCGCGGGCCGCAACCCCGAGTGGTCCCGCCAGGAGGTGGAGGCCGAGATCCACGCGAAGCTCGGCACCACCAAGGCGATCTGGCTGCCGCACGGCCTGGCCGGCGACTACGGCCTCTACGGCACCCAGGGCCACGTCGACATCGTCGCCGCCTTCGCCCGGCCGGGCACCGTCCTGGTCCACAGCCAGCAGGACCCGAACCACCCCGACTACGAGCGCTCCCGCCTCTACGTCAACCTGCTGCGCGGCCAGACCGACGCCCAGGGCCGTCCGCTGGAGGTCATCGAGGTCCCGGCCCCGACCGTCCTGAAGGACGAGGAGGGCGACTGGGTCGACTACTCGTACATCAACCACTACCTCTGCAACGGCGGTGTGGTGCTGTGCGGCTTCGACGACCCGCACGACGAGGTCGCGGCCGAGATCTTCCGCCGTCTCTTCCCGGAGCGCGAGGTCGTCCTCGTCGACGCCCGCCCGATCTTCGCGGGCGGCGGCGGCATCCACTGCATCACCCAGCAGCAGCCGGCGGTCTGACCGTCCGGCCGGCCGGACACCGGTTTTCCCCGGACACCGGTTTTCCGGGGCGCCGTACGCTCCCCGGAAAACCGGTGTCCACGGCCGGCGGGCCCATAGCACCATCACCCGGTGGACATGCTGATCTGCGCCGCGTGCGCGCGACCCCTCACCGAAGCCGTGCGGCTCCTGGACACGGTGCCCGAGCGGCCCGGATACGACGGACTGCCCGGACCCGACGGACGGCGGCGCCCGCCCGCGACGATGCCGCGGGCACGGTACGCGGTCGAGCCGGAGCACCGGGGCGCCCCGTTCGTCGCGTGCGAGGACGAGGACGCGTACGACGGGACGTATCCCGGCGGACCCTGGCGGTCGGACGAGCGGGGACTCCTCGTCTCGGCCGGGCTCCGCGGCCAGTACGTGCTGCACCCGGACGACGTCCTGCCGCTCGGCTTCCACCCGGAGATCAGGCGCCTGGTCGGCTGCTGCGGGCCCGCCGGCGACGACGGCGTCAACCGGGTCTGCGCCTGCGGCGCGGAGGTCGCCACCGCGTACGCCGACTGCTGCGGCCCCTACGAGACCCTGTTCGTGCCCGACGCCGTCCGCGTCGTCCCCGCCCCGGAGGCACCCGCGTGACCCGCCCGCATGCCGATGTGACGGCCGCCGCCTTCGGGCGTGGGCCCGACGGCCGGATCCTGTAGAACGTACGAGTGAGTCAGAGCAGCAACCCGACCTCCCACCCCGCGCCCCGCCGGCGCAACCAGTCCGCCCCGCCCCGCGAGGACGTGCTGGCCGCCGCCATGGGCACCATCGCCGAGCGCGGGCTCGAGGGGCTGACCATGGCCGGGCTCGGCCGCCAGGTCGGGATGAGCAGCGGACACCTGCTCTACTACTTCCGCACCAAGGACGAGCTGCTGCTGCAGACGCTCGAGTGGAGCGAGGGCCGGCTCGGGGCCGAGCGCAGCGCGCTGCTCTCGCGGCCCGGCACCGCGCGCGATCGGCTCGACGGATACGTGGACGTGTACGTGCCCGACGGGCCGCGCGACCCGCACTGGACGCTCTGGCTGGAGGTCTGGAACCGCTCGCAGAACGCCGACGACGACGCCCGCGCCCGGCAGGCCGCCATCGAGGGAGCCTGGCACCGCGACCTCGTCGCGATCCTCGCCGAGGGCGTCTCCCGCGGCGAGTTCCGGCCCGTCGACCCGGACCGCTTCGCACACCGGATGCGGGCCCTGCTCGACGGCTTCAGCGTCCATGTCGCGGTCGGCATCCCGGGCACCGGACGCGACCAAGTCATCGCCCACGTCAGGGAGTTCATCGCCGAAACCCTGCTTCCGTGATCTTTAGGCACGTAAGTACTCCCGATCGTTGCCCGGTGCGCCCTTGTCGTCGCGCGGCTGTCTCCGGCACGGTTCGGGGCCATGGGACGAGAGCACTGGAAGAAGATCTGGGTCGGCTCGGCCGGCAACATGGTCGAGTGGTTCGACTGGTTCGTCTACGCGAGCTTCGCGACCTACTTCGCGGGAGCGTTCTTCCCCGAGGGGAACGACACCGCCAAGCTCATGAACACCGCCGGCATCTTCGCCGTCGGCTTCTTCATGCGCCCGGTCGGCGGCTGGCTGCTCGGCCGGGTCGGTGACCGCAAGGGCCGCAAGGCGGCCCTCACCCTCACCGTGACGCTGATGTCGGCCTCCGCGGTGCTCATCGCCGTCGCGCCGACCTACGCCGTCGCCGGCTACGGCGGCGCCGCCGTCCTCCTCGTCGCCCGCCTGCTGCAGGGACTGTCCGTCGGCGGCGAGTACGCCGCCAGCGCCACCTACCTCACCGAGGCCTCCGCGCCGCGCCACCGCGGCTTCGCCTCCAGCTTCCAGTACGTGTCGATGACCGCCGGCCAGATCGTCGGCCTCGGCCTGCAGATCGTCCTCCAGCGGACCATGTCCGCCGAGGCCCTGCACAGCTGGGGCTGGCGCATCCCGTTCGTCGTCGGCGCGCTAGGCGCGGCCGTGGTCTTCTACCTGCGCCGCACCATGCTGGAGACGGAGGTGTACGAGGAGAGCGCCGACACCGGCGTCGGCAGCGGCGAGAAGGGCACCCTCAAGGCGCTGTGGGCGCACCGGCGCGAGGCCTTCCTCGTCGTCGCGCTCACCATGGGCGGCACGGTGGCCTACTACACGTACACCACCTACCTCACCAAGTACCTGTCCAACTCCGCGGGCCTGCCCAAGCAGACCGCGACCCTGGTGTCCTTCTGCGCGCTGATCGTCTTCGCCTGTCTGCAGCCGCTGGCCGGGCGGCTCTCCGACCGGATCGGCCGCCGCCCGCTGCTGATCACCTTCGCCGTCGGCTCCACCCTCCTCACCGTGCCGATCATGACGATGCTGAAGCACGCGGGCTCCTTCTGGCCGGCCCTCGGCCTCGCCCTGCTCGCGCTCGTCGTCGTCACCGGCTACACCTCGATCAACGCCTGCGTGAAGGCCGAGCTCTTCCCGACCGGCGTCCGGGCCCTCGGCGTCGCCCTGCCCTACGCCGTCGCCAACGCCCTCTTCGGCGGCACCGCCGAATACGTGGCCCTGTGGTTCAAGAACGCCGGCGCCGAGTCGGGCTACTACTGGTACGTGGCGGGCTGCGCGGCCGTCTCGCTGGTCGTGTACGTGACGATGCGCGAGACCCGCGACATCGACCTGGGCCGGGTCGGACGCTCCGCGGACGGCGCCGTCGGCGCGGCCGTACCCGCCAGGACGGCGGCCGATTCCGCATCGTGAGATTCGCGTCCGCCGCCGCGCGCGGGTGTGGCAGACTGCCGACGTGCTCGCTACCACCATGATTATCGGCAGCAGCGCGCCGGTCCGCAGTGACCGCTGAACCGTGGGACTTAACCCCCACGGCAGCGGCCACCGTGCCCCAGACCCGCGCGCAGACCTCTCGCACCCGCGAGGGGTTTTTTCGTTTTCCGGCCCCACCACCGCCGGAAACGGACGGCGCGTGAGAATGGGGGCAAGTGGATCCAGACCTTCCGGAGCCACATCCGACAGGAGCCATCACAGTCATGACCACGGAGAACGGCGAGAGCCCGCGCCTCGACGACAGCCATGTCGACGACAGTTTCCACGTCTTCGACACCACGCTGCGCGACGGCGCGCAGCGCGAGGGCATCAACCTCACCGTCGCGGACAAGCTGACCATCGCGCGGCACCTCGACGACTTCGGCGTCGGCTTCATCGAGGGCGGCTGGCCCGGCGCCAATCCCCGCGACACCGAGTTCTTCGCCCGCGCCCGGCAGGAGATCGCGTTCAGGAACGCGCAGCTCGTCGCCTTCGGCGCCACCCGCCGGGCCGGCGGCAACGCCGCCGAGGACCCGCAGGTCAAGGCGCTGCTCGACTCCGGTGCCCCGGTGATCACCCTGGTCGCCAAGTCCCACGACCGGCACGTCGAGCTGGCGCTGCGCACCACCCTCGACGAGAACCTGGAGATGGTCCGCGACACCGTCTCCTACCTGCGCTCCCAGGGCCGCCGGGTCTTCGTCGACTGCGAGCACTTCTTCGACGGCTACAAGGAGAACCCCGGCTACGCCAAGGCCGTGGTCCGCGCCGCGCACGAGGCCGGCGCCGACGTCGTCGTCCTGTGCGACACCAACGGCGGCATGCTGCCCGCCCAGGTCCAGGCCGTCGTCGCCACCGTCCTCGCCGACACCGGCGCACGCCTCGGCATCCACGCCCAGGACGACACCGGCTGCGCGGTCGCCAACACCCTCGCCGCCGTCGACGCGGGCGCCACCCACGTCCAGTGCACCGCCAACGGCTACGGCGAGCGGGTCGGCAACGCCAACCTGTTCCCCGTCGTCGCCGCCCTGGAACTCAAGTACGGCAAGAAGGTGCTGCCCGACGGCGCGCTCGCCGAGATGACCCGGATCTCCCACGCGATCGCCGAGGTCGTCAACCTCACGCCGTCCACCCACCAGCCCTACGTGGGCGTCTCCGCCTTCGCGCACAAGGCGGGCCTGCACGCCTCCGCCATCAAGGTGGACCCGGACCTCTACCAGCACATCGACCCCGAGCTGGTCGGCAACACCATGCGGATGCTGGTCTCCGACATGGCCGGCCGGGCGTCCATCGAGCTCAAGGGCAAGGAGCTCGGCGTCGACCTGGGCGGCGACCGGGCGCTGGTCGCCCGCGTGGTCGAGCGGGTCAAGGAGCGCGAGCTCAAGGGCTACACCTACGAGGCCGCCGACGCCTCCTTCGAGCTGCTGCTGCGCGAGGAGGCCGAGGGTCGGCCGCGCCGCTACTTCCGCACGGAGTCCTGGCGCGCGATCGTCGAGGACCGGCCGGACGGCACCCACGCCAACGAGGCCACCGTGAAGCTGTGGGCGAAGGGCGAGCGGATCGTCGCCACCGCCGAGGGCAACGGCCCCGTCAACGCCCTCGACCGCGCGATGCGCACCGCCCTGGAGCGGTTCTACCCGCCGCTGGCCAAGTTCGAGCTGGTCGACTACAAGGTCCGCATCCTGGAGGGCCGCCACGGCACCGAGTCCACCACCCGCGTCCTGATCACCACCAGCGACGGCAACGGCGAGTGGTCGACCGTCGGCGTCGGCGAGAACGTCATCGCCGCCTCCTGGCAGGCCCTGGAGGACGCCTTCACCTACGGGCTGCTGCGGGCGGGCATCGAACCTGCCGAATAGAGCACCCGGCGGATGGTCCGCTATGTCCTGTTCGATGCCGTTCGGGTAGCGTCGAATCATGAGGACCAGGGCGATATCCGTGTGGTCGGCCCTCGCCGGGCTGACGCTGATGCTGCTGATGGTCCTGGCGCCCTCCGCGGGTGCCAGGGCCACCGGGATACCCGACGCGGCCGCCGCCCTGAAACAGGGCCCGGTGTACGTCGATCCCGGCGCCGCGGGCCAGCTGTCCAAGGGCGACGCGGACGCCCTCGCGAAGAAGATCAAGGACGCCGACAAGCCGCTCTTCGTGGCCGTGCTCCCGGCGAACGCGCAGTTCCCGCCCCAGGACCTGCTGCGGAACCTGCGCACCCAGACCGGGATCACCGGGCTCTACGCCGTGCGCCTCGGCAACGGCTTCGACGCGGGCGCCGACCGGACCGTGATGTCCCGCGACGCCGTCGACAACCTCGTCACCTCCGTACGGCAGCCCGGCGTGGACGCCAAGACCGAGCTGAACAACTTCGTCGACCAGGCCCTGCCGGGCATGCGCGGCTCCGCACCCGGCTCCTGGGGCTCGGTCGGCAAGGACTCCGGAGTGCCGGTCGGCGGGCTCGTCACCCTCGGCGCGGTCGTCGTGGCCGGCGGCGCCGGCGCCTACGCGGTCGTCCGCCGCAACCGGCTCCGCAAGGAGGCCGAGGAGCGCGCCGCCCTCGACCGGCTGCGGGTCGTCGTCGACGAGGACATCACCGCCTTCGGCGAGGAGCTGGAGCGGCTCGACTTCCACCCGGCCGAGGCGGGCGCCGACGACGCCATGCGCGGCGACTACGAACGGGCGCTCGACTCCTACGACCGGGCGAAGTCCCTGATGGGCTCGGTCAGCCGGCCGCACGAGGTGCGCGCGGTCACCGAGGCCCTGGAGGACGGCCGCTACTCGCTCGCCGTGCTGGCCGCCCGCCGCGAGCACCGGCCGCTGCCGGAGCGGCGCGCGCCCTGCTTCTTCGACCCGCGCCACGGCCCGTCCGTCGAGGACCGCACCTGGACCCCGGCCGGCGGCGCCCCGCGCGAGGTCCCGGTCTGCGCCGCCGACGCGGCCCGCCTGGAGGACGGCCTCGACCCGCAGGCCCGCACCGTCGACACCGACGGCGGCCGCCGCCCCTACTGGGAGGCGGGCCCGGCGTACGGCCCGTGGGCGGGCGGCTACTTCGGCGGCGGCATGCTGCCCGGCCTGCTCGTGGGCACCCTGCTCGGCTCGATGCTCTCCACCCCGGCCTACGCCGCCGAGTACGGCGGCGGCGACTTCCAGGACTTCCAGGGCGGCGACTTCTCCGGGGCCGACTTCAGCCCCGGCGACTTCGGGTCGAACGACTTCGGCGGCTTCGACGGCGGTGGTGGCTTCGACGGCGGCGGCGGCTTCTAGAGGGCGACCCCCTAGACCAGCGGCTTCACCGACATCAGCAGATGGCGGTGGGTGCCGGCGCCGCGCTCGCCGTGCTCCCCGTCCTCGCCGGCGTCGGTGATCAGCGCCCGCTGGCCCGGCCCGAGCAGCCGGAGCCGCAGTTCGGGCGCCTCGAAGGAGCCGAGCGCGTCCAGCAGATAGCCCGGGTTGAAGGCGACCGTCACCGCCGCGGCGCCGGTCAGCGCGGCCGGCAGCCGCTGCGAGGCCACGTCGTCCTCGTAACCGGCCTGGAGCAGCACCGTCGTGCCGTCGAACGCGAGCTGTACGGGGCTGTCGCCCTCCGCCACCACCGCGACCCGCTTCACGGCCTCGACCAGCGGCGCCCGCGCCGTGACGGCCACCGCGTGCTCGCCGAGCGCGAAGAGCTTGTCGTGCCGGGGCAGCCGTCCGTCGATGAGACGGGTGGTGGTGCTCATCCCGGCGCTCTCGAAGCCGAGGGTGCCGCCGTCCAGGGCGAGCCGGACCGTCCCGGCGCCGGCGAGCGAGCGGGCGAGCTCGGTGAGCCGGCGGGCCGGCACCACGACGTCCAGGGCCGCTGCGGAGGAGTCCGCCGCGGGCTTCCACTCCAGGGTGCGCACCGCGTACCGGTAACGGTCGGTCGCGGCCAGCGTCATCGTCGTGCCGTCCAGGCCGAGCCGTATGCCCGTGAGCACCGGCAGCGCGTCGTCCCGGCCGGCGGCCACCGCCACCTGTCCGACGGCCGCCGCGAAGGCGTCCGCGTCCACGGTGCCGCGCGGCGCGGGCAGGGCCGGGCGGTCCGGGCAGTCGTCCAGGGGCAGCAGCGAGAGCCCGAAGCGGGCGTCGCCGCCGGTGACCGCGAGCCGGGCGCCGTCGACCGCGCACTCCACGGGGCCCTGGGGGAGCACCTTGCAGATGTCGAGGAGTCTGCGGCCGAGCACCAGTGCCCGTCCTGCCCGCGCCACCTCGGCGTCCACCTCGATGCGCGCCGAGGCCTCGTGGTCGAGGCCGGAGACGCGCAGCCGCCCGTCCTCGCCGGCCTCCAGGAGCAGGCCGCCGAGGACGGGCAGGGGCGAGCGGGCCGGAAGCACGCGGGCGGCCCAGGCCACCGCCTCGGTCAACGCGCCGCTGTCGATACGGAGTTCCATGCCGCCGACGCTAGCGACCGCCACTGACAATCGCGTCGACCAGCAGTTCCAGGCGTCCCGCGGCGAGCTCGGGGCGCAGGCGGCCGCTGCCGTCGAGGGTGGCGAGGCCGTGCAGGGTGCTCCAGGTCAGCTCGGCGAGCGTGTCGGTGTCGCGGTCGCCGGCGAGCGGACCCACCGTCAGGAGGAACTCGGCGAAGGCGGCCTTGAGGATCTCCGGCGAGTCGTCGGTGGCGAACTCGAGCGCGGTGCGCTGCACGAACATCGCCTCGTAGAGGGCGGGATGGGCGCGGGCGAAGTCGAGATAGGTCGTGGCGAGGGCGGTGAGCGCGGCGACGGGCCCGTCGGCGCCGGTGCGGGCGGCGCGCAGGGCGCCGGTCAGTTCCTCGATGCCGTCGGCGGCGACGGCGGTGACGATCGCGTCCTTGCCGGCGAAGTGGCTGTAGAGGACGGGCTGGCTGTAGGCGACGGCCTCGGAGAGCCGGCGGGTGGTGACGGCGGCCCAGCCCTCGGTCTCGGCCAGCTCGCGGGCGGCCCTGACGATCAGCCGGTGGCGGTCGGCTCGTTCGCGCTCTCGGCGCTGCTGCGGTGTGGACATGAAGAAGACGCTAGCACCGCTAGACAATCGAGCGCAGCTAGGGCTAGCGTTGCTATCAGTCCTAGCGCCGCTAGGACGACGAGTGTCCCGTCTCCCAGGGGGTTTCCATGTCCAGCACGTCCACCGTGTCCACCCTGTCCACGGCCTCCCGCCGGTCCTTCGCCCACCGCGCCGGCACCGTCCTGTCCGTCCTCCTCGGCCTCGCCTGCCTCTGGTTCGGCATCAACTTCTCGCTGTTCCCCGAGGCCGCCGCCTCCGGCTTCGGCATCCCGTCCTGGCCCGACGGGCAGGCGGCCGGCTACTTCGGCGTCAAGGCGGCCCGCGACCTCGCCAACGGCGCCGTCGTCCTCACCCTCCTCGCACTCGGCCGGCGCCGCTCGCTCGCCTGGGTGATGCTGCTCCTGGCGATCGTCCCCTTCGGCGACGCGCTCGCCGTGCTCGGCCACGGCGGCACCTACGCCGCCGCCCTCGGCATCCACGCGGCCACCGGAGTCGTCGTCGTCCTGACCGCCGTGCTCCTCTTCGCCACCAGCCGCGCGTCCGGCCGGGAATCCGGACGCGTCCTTGATCGTTCCGCTCTCTGAAGGCAGCGCGCGACGACCAGGGGGAAGGTGCGCATGAGCGAGGTCCACGGCACGGTGGAGCCCGGATTCGAGTCCGTACGGGAGCGGTTCGCCAGCGTCGTCGCCCGGGAGGCCGGTGACGGCGGCGCCCAGCTCGCGGTCTACCACCGGGGCCGGCTCGTGGTCGACCTGTGGGGCGGCGACGGAGTGGACGGCGACGCGCTGCTCGCCCTGTACTCCTCCGCCAAGGGCGCCACCGCCCTGGTCGTCGCCCTCCTCGTGCAGGACGGCGCACTCGACCTGGACCGCACGGTGGCGTCCTGGTGGCCCGAGTTCGCCGCCGAGGGCAAGGGCGGCACCACGCTCCGGGCGCTGCTCGCGCACCGGTCCGGCGCGATCGGCGTCGACGGCGGCTTCAGCCTCGACGAGCTCACCGACGACCGGCTCGTCGCGGCCCGCGTCGCCGCCCACCGCCCGTACTGGGAGCCGGACACGGGCCACGGCTATCACGCGCTGAGCTTCGGCGCCCTGGTCGGCGAGGTGGTCCTGCGGGCCACCGGCCGCACGGTCCAGGAGCACTACGAGGAGCGGATCCGCGTCCCGTACGGCGTGGACTACCACCTCGGCCTGCCCGAGGAGCTGGAGCCCCGCTTCCGCCCGGCGCTGCCGCTGCGGCCCACCGCGGCCCAGCAGGCCTTCCTGGACGCGCGGCCGGCCGCTCCCGGCAGCCTCCTGGCCGTCGCCTTCGACCTGGACGCCGACCCGCCCTTCGACGCCGTCGCGTACGGCAACTCCCGTGCCGTGCACGCCGCGTGCCCGCTCTCCGCCGGCGGCGTCGGCAGCGCGCGGGGCCTCGCCCGGATGTACGCGGCGGTCGCGGGCGAGCTCGACGGGCTGCCGCCGCTGCTGAAGCCCGAGACCCTCGACGAGGTCTCCCGCGTCCACTCCTCGGGCAGGGACCTGGTCACCGGCGAGAAGAACGCCTTCGCCCTCGGCTTCGTCCCGCTCGCCACCCGCCATCCCGAACTGGGCCCGACCGCCGTCGGCCACAGCGGCGTCACCGGTTCCCAGTCCTTCGCCGATCCCTCCCGTGCCCTCTCCTACAGCTACGCCCGCCGCCGCTTCGCCTTCCTCGGCGGCCCGGGCGCCCTGGAGAACGGCCGGCTGATCCGTACGGTGGTGGCGGCCGCGGACGCGCGGTCCGGCGACTGACACGGCGAGCGGACACACGGAGCGCGAACGCCGAGCGGGACCGACGAGCGGGACCGACGAGCAGGAACAGCGCGAACGCCGAGCGCCCGCCTTCCGCGGGGAACGGAGAGGCGGGCGCGCTCAGGAGGGGCCGGGGCGGGCCCCGACGGTCGTCAGGCGGCGTTCTTGACGGCGGAGATGTCGAAGTTCAGCTTGACCTTGTCGCTGACCATGACACCGCCGGTCTCCAGGGCCGCGTTCCAGGTCAGGCCCCACTCGGAGCGCAGGATCTCGGCGTAGCCCTCGAAGCCGACCCGCTCGTTGCCGTAGACGTCGGTGGCGGTGCCGTTGAACTCCAGGTCGATGGAGAGCGGCTTGGTGACGTCCTTGATGGTCAGGTCGCCGGTGACGCGGTACTTGTCGCCGCCCAGGTGCGCGGCCTCGGTGGACCGGAAGGTCATCAGCGGGAACTGCTCGGCGTCGAAGAAGTCGCCGCTGCGCAGGTGACCGTCGCGGTCGGCGATGCCGGTGTCCACGGAGGCGATCTTCACGTCGATGGAGGCGCTGGAGGCGGCCGGGTCGGAGCCGTTCAGCGTCAGCGTGCCCTCGTGCTCGGCGAAGGAGCCGCGCACGTTGGTGACCATCGCGTGACGGACGGTGAAACCGATGCTGCTGTGCGCCGGGTCGATGGCGTACTCGCCGGTCAGGGCGGCGAGCGCCGGGTCGACGGGGAGGGTGGCGACGGCGGTGGCGACGGCGGACTCGTTGTTCTTGCGGCTGAAGAGACCCATGACTGCTCCTTGGGGACGGTGCGCGGGGGAGGCGCTGGCGGGCGCCGGGGTGGCGCTTTGTTGAACCTTCAACGAGATCGACCATAACCCTATTCCGTTCAATTTTCAACATCTCTTCCGGAGAGTCTCTCGAAGTTCACCCGCGCGGCCCCGAGGCCCTCTGGCGGACGCGCGTAGAGCTGCGGCACCATCTCCCTGCGCCATCAGCACCACCTGCACAGCCGTCCCCATCGACACGGTCCACCGCAGGAGGCATCCCCGATGAAGCTCCGCTCGGTCCTCACCGCACTCGCCCTGGTCCTCGGCGCGCTCTTCGCGCCCGGCTTCGGCGTGCTGTCCACCGCCACCGACGCCCACGCCGTCACCAAGATCAGCCACGCCACCGCGACCTCGATGTTCCGCGAGGTCGGCATCACCTGGTCCTCGTCCGGCGGCTGCTCCGACCGCTACAACTCCACCTGTACGTCCTTCGAGCAGCTCAACCTCGCCACCGCCCAGGGCGCCCAGACCCTCAAGCGCGCCAGCGGCTGCGCCCTCAACATCACCGGCGGCACCGAGACCGGCCACGCCAGCGGCACCTACTCGCACTGGAACGGCTACAAGCTCGACTTCAGCAAGTACACCTGCGTCGGCAACTACATCAAGAACACCTTCACCTACATCGGCCTGCGCGGCGACGGCGCGCCGCAGTGGAAGTCCGGCTCGGGCAACGTCTACGCCGACGAGGGCAGCCACTGGGACGTGACCTACTACAACTGCGGCGGCTGCTGAGGCACTTGGACTAACCGGAAGGGGTTGTTGGACTGGAGAGGGCATGCGCGGGCCATCTCGTTGACGGTGCTCCGTCACGCGGGCCAACTAGTGCGCATGTCCCTCGCCACCACACCCCGATTCCGTGCGGCCTGCGCGCTGGCGGCCGCCTCGGCCACCGTGTACGCGCTGGCCGGACCGGCCCTCGCGGCGGGCCCCAGGACCGCCGCCACCGCGACCGCCACCGCCACCGCGGCGTCCGCCGGAGCGGCCGCCACGACCTCCGCCGACTCCGTGGTCATCGGCTCCGACCAGCTCACGGTCGCCGTCGCCGAGGACTTCCCGCGCGTCCTGTCCTACACCGACCGCGCCTCCGGCGCCCGGCTGCTCGGCTCCACCGCCCCGGTCACCCAGGTCGTCCTCAACGGCACCGGCTACGCCGTCCGGCCGAAGGCCGCGCCCGTCGTGACCGCCGACTCCGCCGCGTACACCCTCGTCTTCCCGGCCCTGCCCGGCGTCGAGATCGACGCCCGGATCGGCGTCGGCGGCCGCGCCACCACCTTCAAGGTCACCGCCGTCCGCGACACCGAGACCTTCCGGGTCGGCACGATCGACATCCCCGGCCACGACCTGGTCTCCGTCGGCTCCGGCGACGCCGGGGCCGCCACCGCCTTCACCCGGCTCGACCCCGACTCCACCCGCACCGCCGACGTCTTCACCCCGATCACCGCCGCCACCCCGGCCGAGGCCGCCGCCTCCGGCGCCAGCTACGCGATCGTCAACACCGGCCGGCTCGCCGCCGCCGTCGAGTCCAACTCCTCCTACGACAAGCCCTCCGGCGCCTCGGCCCGCGACGGCGCCCGCTTCTGGCACCAGGCCCGCACCCGCACCACCGACACCGGCGCCACCGAGACCCGGGTCGGCGTCTGGTCCGGCCAGTGGACCTACCGCGGCGCCGGCGCCCCGCAGCCCGAGAGCGGTGACCACCTGCCCTGGGCCAAGGTCGTCGTCAGCCCCGACGCCAACGGCGACGGGACCGTCGACTGGCAGGACGGCGCCGTCGCCTTCCGCACCATCGGCATCAAGGCCCCGGGCAGCGACCAGACCCCGGACCGGGTCATCGCCCACATCCCGTTCAACTTCGCCTCGAACGCCACCCACCCCTTCCTGCGCACCCTCGACGACGTCAAGCGGGTCTCGCTCGCCACCGACGGACTCGGCCAGTTCGCGCTGCTCAAGGGATACGCCTCCGAGGGCCACGACTCCGCCCACCCCGACTACGGCGGCAACTACAACAAGCGCGCCGGAGGACTCGCCGACCTCAACACCCTGCTCAGGGAAGGCAGGAAGTGGGGCGCCGGCTTCGGCGTCCACGTCAACGCCACCGAGGCCTACCCGGAGGCCAGGAACTTCAGCGAGACCCTGGTCGACAAGACCAAGCCCGGCTGGAACTGGCTCAACCAGAGCTACTACATCGACCAGCGCCGGGACGTGAACAGCGGCGACCTCGCCCGCCGCTTCCAGCAGCTGCGCGACGAGACCGACCCCAACCTCTCCACGCTCTACATCGACGTCTACTACACGCACGGCTGGATCGCCGACAAGACGATGCAGGCCGTGCAGGCCCAGGGCTGGAACGTCGCCACCGAGTGGTCCGAGAAGTTCGAGCGCGCCTCGCTGTGGTCCCACTGGGCCAACGACCTCGACTACGGCGGCGCCACCAACAAGGGCCTCAACTCGCAGATCATCCGCTTCATCCGCAACGGCGAGAAGGACGTCTGGAACGACCACCCGGTCCTCGGCCAGAGCGCGCTCGTCGACTTCGAGGGCTGGACCGGCGAGACCGACCACACCGCCTTCACCGCCAACATCTGGCAGCGCGACCTGCCCGCCAAGTACCTCCAGCACCAGCGGATCACCCGCTGGAACGGCAACGACATCACCTTCACCGGCGGCGTCCGCGGCACCCTCGAGAACGGTCGCCGCACCTTCTACGAGGGCGGCCGCAAGGTCCTCGACGGCGACGCCTACCTGCTGCCCTGGGCCGGCGGCACGAAGCTCTACCACTACAACAAGACCGGCGGGAAGACCAGTTGGGCGGTGCCCGCGGGCACCGGCTCCTACACCGTCTACCAGCTCACCGACAACGGCCGCGTAAAGACCGCCACCGTCCGGCCCGCCGGCGGCCGGGTCACCCTCGACGCCGTCGCCGGGCAGCCCTACGTCCTCTACCCGAACCAGGCGCCCGCGCAGCCCGACCCGCGCTGGGGCGAGGGCACCCTCGTCAAGGACCCCGGCTTCAACGACGCCCGGCTCGGCTCCTGGACCAAGGCCGGCACCGTCGTCCGCGACACCGACGCCCAGGGCCGCAACAGCGCGAAGCTCACCGGCTCCGCCACCGCCTCCGTACGCCGGCAGATCACCGGCCTCACACCGGGCGCGCCCTACACCGCCTCCGTCCTCGTCGAGGTCGAACCCGGCAAGACCCGGCCGACCACCCTGTCGATCGGCGGCCGGTCCGTCACCGTCGCCCGCTCCCCACTGGAGGACCGGGTCGCCGCCTCCGACTGGAACGGCACCCGCTTCCAGCGCGCCAAGGTCACCTTCACCGCTCCCGCCACCGGCAGCACGCCGCTGACGATCGAGGCCGCGGGCGGCTTCGCGGCCCAGGTCCGCCTCGACGACGTCCGCATCGTCGCCGGCGGCCCGGCGACCACGGCCGGAGCAGTGGTCCACGAGGACTTCGAGACCGTCGACCAGGGCTGGGGCCCGTTCCTCAAGGGCGACGCCGGCGGCACCACCGACCCGCGCACCCACATCGCCCAGCTCCACGCCCCGTACACCCAGGCCGGCTGGAACGGCAAGGCGGTCGACGACGTCCTCGACGGCGCCGAGTCCCTCAAGTCCCACGACGAGAACAGCGGCCTGGTCTACCGCACCGCGCCCTGGACCGTCCCGATGACGGACGGCCACACCTACCGCGTGGAGTACGACTACCAGTCCAGCCACGCCGGCGCCTACGAGTGGGTCACCGGCTACGACCGTACGACCGGACAGGGCGCGCCCGTCGAGACCCGCCGCACCCCGATCGGGCAGCAGCGCACCACCGCGCACTTCGCGCAGACCGTGACCGCCGGCTGCGGCGACACCTGGACCGGCCTGCGCAAGCGCGCCGACGCACCCGACGGCGCCGACTTCGTCCTCGACCGCTTCACCGTCACCGACCTCGGCCCGGCCGCCGAGCGCGCCGCCTGCGGCACGCTCACCGTGACCGCGCCCGAGACGCTGGAGCCCGGCCGGGCCAACACCGTCACCGCCACCTTCACCAACGACGAGGCCGCCGCCGTCTCCGGCGCCCAGGCGTCGCTGACCCTGCCGGAGGGCTGGATCGCCGAACCGGCCGGGCCCGTCGCCCTCGACCCGGTCGCCGCGGGCGGCACCACCACCGCCGGCTGGCGGGTCACTCCGCCCGTGGACGCCGTCTACCGGCCCTACGACCTGGGCGCCACCGTCACGTACGGCGTCGGCGGCACGCCCCGGAAGCTGACCGCCGCCACCACCGTCCGCACCCTGCCGCCGCCGCCCACCGCCGACGCCTGGGCGAGCGACCTCGACTGGACCTCGGCCGCCAACGGCTGGGGCCCGGTGGAGCGGGACCTGTCCAACGGAGAGACCGGCACCGGCGACGGCGGCCCGCTGCGGATCGGCGGCGTGACCTACGCCAAGGGCCTGGGCACCCACGCACCGGCCAGGGTCCGCTACTACCTGGGCGGCCGGTGCACCTCCTTCACCGCCGAGGTCGGCGTGGACGACGTCCAGACGACCCGGGGCACCGTGCGGTTCGGCGTCCTCGCCGACGGCGTGGAGAAGACCGCGTCGCCGGTCCTCAAGGCCGCCGACTCCGCCTGGTCGCTCACCGCGGACGTCAGCGGCGCCTCGTACGTCGAGCTCGTCGCGGGCGACGGCGGGGACGGCAACGGCAACGACCACGCGGACTGGGGGAACGCGCGCTTCCACTGCGGCGGCTGAGCAAGGGGGACGGGGCAGAAAGCGCTTGTCGTGCTCATTGATTGCGTCGGACGACGGGTGTTACACCGGGCGCCAACCGGTCCCCACCACCTTCCCGGGAGGCTCCCGTGCCCGTCCCCGTCCCCGAGCCCGCGCCCGTGCCCGTCCCCGTCCCCGAGCCCGCCGTCCCCTTCTGGTCCCGCCGCACCTTCCTGACGGCCACCACCGCCGCCGCGGCCGCCCTCGCGCTCGCACCCCCCGCCCACGCCGCCGACGGCGCAGCCGAGGACGAGTTCGAGACGCTGCGGCGGCGCTGGCTCGACCTCCAGCTCGGCTCCGGCTACGACGCCGGGGCCGAGCCCTACGCCTCCCGGCTCGCCGAGACCGGCACCCTCGCCCGCGGCTTCCGGGCCACCATGGCGCCCACCGCCACCTCCCTGTGGCCCGGCTACGCCTTCGACCCGCCGGCCGGCATCACCCAGAGCTACGCCCGGCTGTGGACCATGACCCAGGCCTACGTCCAGGAGGGCACCGGCCTCACCGGCGACGCCGCCCTCCTCGCCGACGTCCTGCGCGGCCTCGACCACCTCTCCGAGCGGATCTACAAGGTGGGCGTTCAGCGCTACGGCAACTGGTGGGAGTGGCAGATAGGTTCGCCACGGCTGCTCATGGACATCGTCGCCGCGCTCCACCCGCTGCTCGGCGCCGACCGGATCGCCGCCGCCTGCGCCGCCGTCGACCACTTCGTGCCCGACAGCGTGCTCGGCTCCTACACCGGCACCTCCACCGGCGCCAACCGCGTCGACCTGTGCCGCTCGGTCGCCCTGCGCGGCGTCCTGGGAGCGAATCCAGCCAAGATCGCGCTCGCCCGCGACGCCCTCTCGCCCGTCTTCCCGTACGTCACCAAGGGCGACGGCCTCTACGCCGACGGCTCCTTCGTCCAGCACACCTGGGTCGCCTACTCCGGCACCTACGGCCAGGTCATGCTCGACGGCCTCGGCCGGCTCTTCACCCTGCTCGCCGGGTCCAGCTGGCAGGTCACCGACCCGAACCGGCAGATCGTCCTCGACAGCGTCGAGCACGCCTACGCGCCGCTCATCTACGACGGCCTGATGATGGACAGCGTCAACGGCCGCGCGATCAGCCGCGGTTACCTGAAGAACGACGAGCGGCAGGTCATGCGCTCCGACCACTTCCACGGCCAGGGCGTCATCGCCGCCGTCGCGCTGCTCGCCGGCGGTGCGAGCCCGGCCGAGCGCGACCGCTGGCACGCCCGGGTGAAGGGCTGGATCGAGCGCGACACCGTCTCCCCGATCCTCGCCGCCCGCCAGTTCGGCGTCGCCGACCTCGCCCGCCTGCACGCCGTGGCCGCCTCGCCCGTCCCGGCCGCGCCCGAACCCACCGGGCACCGGCTGTTCACCGCCATGGACCGGGCCGTGCACCGCCGTCCCGGCTGGGCCGCCAACATCGCCATGGCCTCCGACCGGATCACCCACTACGAGTGCGGCAACGGCGAGAACCCGCGCGGCTGGCACACCGGCAGCGGAATGCTCTCCTGGTGGACCAAGGGCCAGGGCGGCCAGTACACCGACTGGTTCTGGCCGACCGTCGACCCGTACCGGCTGCCCGGCACCACCGTCTCCACCAAGCGGCTCGCCGACCGGGCCGGCGGCGAGTGGGGCGCGCCGCGGCCGGCCGTGAAGTGGGTCGGCGGCACCACCGACGGCGAGTTCGCGGCGGTCGGCCAGCACCTCAAGGGCCTCGGCTCCACCCTGGAGGCCCGCAAGTCCTGGTTCTGCGCCGCCGACACCGTCATCTGCCTGGGCGCCGGGATCACCGCCTCGGACGGCGTGCCCGTCGAGACGGTCGTCGACAACCGCTGCCTCGGCGAGAACGGCACGGCGGCGTTCACCTCCGGGCCCGGCTGGGCGCACCTCGCCGGCCACGGCGGCTGGGTCTTCCCGGCCGGCACCGGAAACCTGCGCACCCTGCGCGAGGAACGCACCGGCGCCTGGAGCGACATCAACACCACCAGCTCCACCGAGCGCCGCACCCGCCGCTACCAGACCCTGTGGTTCGACCACGGTACGGACCCGGTGGACGCCTCCTACGCCTATCTGCTGATGCCGGGCGCCTCGCCGCGCACCCTGGCCGCCCGCGCCGCCGACCCGGGCTGGCTGCGGATCCTCGCCAACGGCGCCGACCGGCAGGCGGTGTCCGTCCCGTCCCTCGGGCTGACGGCGGCCAACTTCTGGCGGGCCGGTACGGTGGACCGGCTCACCGTCTCCGCGCCCGCGAGCGTCCTGCTGCGGCGCACCGGGACCGCGGCGGCGCTGCGGATCAGCGACCCGGCCCGGGCGGGAGCGCCCTTCGAGCTGGTCTGGGACCGGCCGGTGCGGGCCGTGCGCTCCCACGACGCCTCGGTGGAGGTGCTCGGCGCCGGCACGGCGGGCCTGCGGCTGCGGATCACGCCCGGTACCGCGGGCGCCACCCACCGTTGCGAGCTGCTGATGTAGAAACCCTACAATCACATGGGGTGTCTGGCTGTTGACTCGGCCTGGTGGGGCGACGGTTCTGTGAGGCCCCACCAGGAATCGACACGCGAGACTGTACGGAGTGGACGGCGGGGTTTTCTTGCTCGGCTTCGTAGGGTCGGTACATGACCGTTGTGGACCAGATCCCGAGCGAGCCCGCCGACGCCCGAGGCCGGGTGGCCGAGCTGCACGAGCTGCGTGAGCAGGCTCGGCGCGGCCCGAGTGACCGGGCGACCGAGGCCCAGCACGCCAAGGGCAAGCTGACCGCTCGCGAGCGCATCGAGTTGCTGCTCGACGCCGGTTCCTTCCAGGAGGTCGAGCAGCTGCGCCGGCACCGCGCCAGCGGCTTCGGCCTCGAGGCCAAGAAGCCGTACACCGACGGTGTCATCACCGGCTGGGGCACGGTCGAGGGCCGCACGGTCTTCGTCTACGCCCACGACTTCCGGATCTTCGGCGGCGCCCTCGGCGAGGCCCACGCCACCAAGATCCACAAGATCATGGACATGGCCATCGCGGCCGGTGCCCCGCTGGTCTCCCTGAACGACGGCGCCGGCGCCCGCATCCAGGAGGGCGTCTCCGCCCTCGCCGGCTACGGCGGCATCTTCCAGCGCAACACCCGGGCCTCCGGCGTCATCCCGCAGATCAGCGTGATGCTCGGCCCGTGCGCCGGCGGCGCGGCCTACAGCCCCGCCCTCACCGACTTCGTCTTCATGGTCCGCGAGACCTCGCAGATGTTCATCACCGGCCCGGACGTCGTCAAGGCGGTCACCGGCGAGGAGATCACCCAGAACGGCCTCGGCGGCGCCGACGTGCACGCCGAGACCAGCGGCGTCGCGCACTTCGCGTACGACGACGAGGAGACCTGCATCGCCGAGGTGCGCTACCTCCTGTCGATGCTCCCGCAGAACAACCGCGAGAACCCGCCGACCGTCGCCTCCGAGGACCCGGCCGACCGCCGCTCGGACGTGCTGCTCGACCTCGTGCCCGCCGACGGCAACCGCCCGTACGATATGCACAAGGTCATCGAGGAGCTCGTCGACGACGGCGACTACCTGGAGATCCACGAGCGCTGGGCCCGCAACATCATCTGCGCGCTCGCCCGGCTCGACGGCCAGGTCGTCGGCATCGTCGCCAACCAGCCCCAGTCGCTGGCCGGCGTGCTCGACATCGAGGCCTCCGAGAAGGCCGCGCGCTTCGTCCAGATGTGCGACGCCTTCAACATCCCGATCATCACCCTTCTGGACGTACCCGGCTTCCTGCCCGGCGTCGACCAGGAGCACGGTGGAATCATCCGCCACGGCGCGAAGCTGCTGTACGCGTACTGCAACGCGACCGTGCCCCGGATCTCGCTGATCCTGCGCAAGGCGTACGGCGGCGCGTACATCGTCATGGACTCCCAGTCCATCGGCGCCGACCTGACGTACGCCTGGCCCACCAACGAAATCGCGGTCATGGGCGCCGAAGGCGCCGCCAACGTCATCTTCCGCAAGCAGATCGCGGAGGCCGAGGACCCGGAGGCCATGCGGGCCCGCATGGTCAAGGAGTACAAGGCCGAGCTGATGCACCCCTACTACGCCGCGGAGCGCGGCCTGGTCGACGACGTCATCGACCCGGCCGAGACCCGCGAGGTGCTGATCAAGTCCCTCGCCATGCTCCGCACCAAGCACGCCGACCTGCCGTCCCGCAAGCACGGCAACCCGCCTCAGTAAGAGGAGCCCACCGAAGTGACCACGCCTGCCACAGCCAACCTTCTCCGCGTCGAGAAGGGCCACGCCGATCCCGAGGAGCTCGCCGCCATCACCGCGGTCCTCCTCGCCCGCGCCGCCGCCCAGCCGGCCGAGTCCGCCCACCGCGGCCGCTCCACCGCCCGCTGGCGCCGCCTCGAGCGCGAGAACGGCTTCCGCGCCCCGCACAGCTGGCGCTGACGCCAGGGACGCACGAAGGCCCCCGCCGCCCTCCCGGGCGCGGGGGCCTTCGCCGTGTCCCGGCACGCCGCCGTCCGGTGCCCCGGGCACGGGAAAGGGGCCCCGCACCATCCCGGTGCGGGGCCCCTTTCCCGTACACGTAGCCCGTCAGGGACTACCGCAGGCGGGCCATGAGGGCGTGCTCGACGAGGGTGATGAGCGCGCTCTTGGCGTCCGCGCGGTGGCGGGCGTCGGTGGTGATGATCGGGGTGTCGGGGCCGATCTGGAGGGCCTCGCGGACCTCCTCGGGAGCGTACGGCTGGTGGCCGTCGAAGCCGTTGAGGGCGATGACGAAGGGCAGGCCGGAGTTCTCGAAGTAGTCGACCGCCGGGAAGCAGTCGGCGAGACGGCGGGTGTCCACGAGCACCACGGCGCCGATCGCGCCGCGGACCAGGTCGTCCCACATGAACCAGAAGCGGTCCTGACCGGGCGTACCGAAGAGGTACAGGATCAGGTCCTGGTCCAGGGTGATGCGGCCGAAGTCCATGGCGACGGTCGTCGTCGTCTTGTCGCCCGTGTGGGTGAGGTCGTCGATGCCCGCGGAGGCGGAGGTCATCACGGCTTCGGTTCGCAGCGGGTTGATCTCCGAGACCGCGCCGACGAACGTGGTCTTGCCCACGCCGAAGCCACCCGCCACCACGATCTTCGCGCTGGTGGTTGAACGGGCCGCGCCGCCGTTAGAGCTTGCGAAGTCCACTGAGCACCCTTTCGAGCAGTGTCACGTCTGGCTGACCGCCGGCGGCCTCGTCGCCGCCGGGCTGGTGGATGGCGACGAGTCCGGCCTCGGCCAGGTCGGCGACGAGAATCCGGGCAACGCCGAGGGGAATGGAGAGAAGAGCCGAGATCTCCGCGACCGACTTGATCTCGAAGCACAGCCGGCAGATCCGCTGGTGCTCGGGCAACTGCCCCTGCAGCCGGGCCGGATCGGCCGTCGTGCTGACCAGCGCCTCGATGGCGAGCTGGTAACGCGGCCGGGTCCGGCCGCCGGTCATCGCGTAGGGACGCACGAGCGGGTTGTGCCCGCCCGAACCGCCCTGACCGCCCTGCCGGCCGGCCGGTGCGGCGGGCGCACTCGGCGAACCTGCGGGCGTGGGCTGGGTGTGCGGCTGCCGATAGGGCTGCGACATGCCCTGTCTGCTCGGGGCGGAGGGAAAGTTGTAGCGGTTCTGCGCGGTGTCGCCCAGCGGCGCCTGATGCGCGTCGAATCCGTTGTAAGGGCTTCCGCCCGGGGGTGTGCCCACGTCTCCTCCTCCGACTGCCTCGCGGCCCCATGTCCCTTGGAACCGCGCCACCGCACCCTACGGTGCGGTGGCGTGAAACGCACTGTCTGTCTGTTAGTTGAGAAGACTTCCCTGAAGCTCGGCCCGGAGGTCGGGCGTCAGGACGCTTCCCGCGCGGTCGACGAGCAGTGCCATCTCGTAGCCCACGAGACCGATGTCGGACTCGGGGTGGGCGAGCACGGCCAGCGAGGAGCCGTCCGAGATCGACATGATGAAGAGGAAGCCGCGCTCCATCTCCACCACGGTCTGGTTGACCGCACCGCCCTCGAAGATCCGGGACGCGCCCGCGGTCAGCGAGGTCAGTCCGGAGGCGACGGCGGCAAGCTGGTCGGCGCGGTCACGGGGGAAACCCTCGGACATCGCCAGCAGGAGTCCGTCGGCGGAGACCACCACGGTGTGGGACACCCCGGGGGTGTTGTCCACGAAGTTGGTGATCAACCAGTTCAGATTCTGCGCCGCCTGGCTCATCGGGCTCACACTAACGCTCCTGGTTGTAGGTACTACCCGGGCCGAGGCCCGATCCGTTCGTGTCCGTCCCCGCACTGCGTCCCTGCTGGACACCGCGGCGCAGGTTGCTCAACCTGCCCCGGACGTCCTCCGGTGCGCGGGAGACCTGGGGGCCGCCCTGCGGGGTCTGCTCCGCGGCTCCCTCGACCAGATTGGCCTTGGGGACCCGTCGCGGAAGACCGGAGGGGGTGACCCCGCCCGCCTTCGGGTCGCGGAGCTTCTCGGCCCGGGACCAGCGCTCGTCGTTGGCGGAGCGCCATTCCCCGGTGCCGTCGGGTTCGTTGCCGACCGGCCCCGCGGACTGGGCCGGCGGCGCGGACTGCCGCGGCGCCTGCGGGCTCTGCGGCGCCTGCGGGGCGACGCTGCCGCGGCGCGGCAGACCGGCGTCGGTCAGCGCGTGGCCGGTGTCCGGGGTGGGGGTCGGCGTGGCACCCGGACGGTCGAAGCCTACGCGCTCGCGCTCCGCTGCGGGAGCGGCCTGGACGGATTCCGATTCCGTTCCGAACTGCTGCGCGTAGCCGTCGCCGTAGCCGGCCTGCTGCTGCCACTCACCCTGGTGGGGCTGGGTTTCGTAGCTGTTCTCGTATCCCTGCCGGGCGCCGGCGCCGTGGTCGTACGAGGCTTCCGCATACGCCTGGTCGCGGTAGCCGTCGGCGGGCTGCTCGTAGGTCTCGTAGCCCTGCTGCGGGTACTCCTGGGCGTACGCCTGCTGCGGGTAGTCCTGGCCGGCCTGGCCGTAGTCCTGCGCGTAGCCGTCCGCGTACTCCTGCTGATAGGCCTGGCCGTAGTCCTGCTCGTGCTCCTGCTGTACGTGCGTCTGCTCGAGCTCCGCGGGACCGCCGTGGACCTGGGCCTCCAGGGCCGCCCGGCGCTCCTCGCGCATCAGGGAGCGGTTGACCGGGTCGAGCTGGCGCTCGTCGCCCGGCAGCTCGTAGCGGGAGTCGTCGAAGCCGAGCTCGGCCGCGGTGCGCATCGGCTGGGCCTGCGGCTCGAACGGGGTCTGCGCCGACTGCTGCGGGATCATCTGCGAGACGGTGAAGTCGTCCTGCATCGGCTGCTCGCCGCCACCGCCGTGCGTGATCGCGTCCGGCAGCATGACCAGCGAGGTGGTGCCGGCCTGCTCGCCCGAGGGGCGCAGCTGCACGCGGATGCCGTGCCGGTCGGCGAGCCGGCCGACCACGAACAGGCCCATGCGCTGGGAGACGGCGGCGTCCACGGTCGGCGGGTTGGCCAGCTTGTGGTTGATGTCCGCGAAGTCCTCGGCGGTGAGGCCGATGCCCTTGTCGTGGATCTCGACCATGACCCGGCCGTCGGGCAGCCGGGTCGCGGTGACGCGGACCTTGGTCTGCGGGGAGGAGAACGTGGTGGCGTTCTCCAGGAGCTCGGCGAGCAGGTGCACGAGGTCGGTCACGGCCTGGCCGTGGATCTCGGCGTCCGGGACGCCGGCGATCTCGATGCGCTCGTACTGCTCCACCTCGGAGGAGGCGGCGCGCATGACGTCGACCAGCGGGACCGGCTGGTCCCAGCGGCGGCCGGGCTCCTCGCCGGCGAGGACCAGGAGGTTCTCGCCGTTGCGGCGCATACGGGTGGCCAGGTGGTCCAGCTTGAAGAGGTTCTCGAGCTGGTCCGGGTCGGCCTCGTTGTTCTCCAGGTCGGTGATGAGGGTCAGCTGGCCCTCGATCAGGGACTGGTTGCGGCGCGAGAGGTTGGTGAAGATCGCGTTGACGTTGCCCCGGAGCATGGCCTGCTCGGCGGCGAGCCGGACGGCCTCGCGGTGCACCTGGTCGAAGGCGCGGGCGACCTCGCCGATCTCGTCCTGGGAGTCGATCGGGATGGGCTGCACCCGGGTGTCGACCCGGCCGGGCTCGGTACGGGACAGCTGGTCGACCAGCATCGGCAGGCGCTGCTCGGCGATGCCGAAGGCGGCGGTGCGCAGCTCGCGCATCGAGCGGCTCATCTGGCGCGCCATCATCCCGGCGAGGATGAAGGCGGCGAGCAGCGCGACGACGACCACGGCGCCGTTGACCCAGGCGTCGGTCTTGGCCTCGTCGGAGATGTCGGCGGCCTCGGTCACGGCCTTCTCGACGAGCTCCTTCTCGACCTCGGTGTAGCCGTCGAACTTGGCGGTGGCGACACCCATCCAGGTCTCCGCCGTGATGCCCTGCTTCTTCAGGTCGGCGACCGCGTCGGCGTCCTTGGCGGAGCCGATGGCCTGGGCCACGCCGGCGTACACCGACGGGTCCTTGCCGCTGCCCTTGGGCAGCTCGATGCCCAGCGCGGCCAGCTTCTTGGAGCCCTCGGCGGCCTTGCCCGCCATGACCTCCTTCAGGCGGTCCACGTCTTCCTGGGTGCCGCCGGACTGGTACTCACCGAGGGCGATCTGCTCCAGGTAGTTGTACGAGTTGAAGGCGACCGACTGCTGGGCGAAGACCTCGTCCTTCTTGCTGGGCCGCACCAGCAGCTGGGTGCCGATGGAGCGCTGGAGCGACTCGGCGGCCTTCGCCAGCTGGATCGCGTAGACGGTGCGGCCGTAGCTGGTGATGTTGCCGGTGCCCAGACCGAGCTCGTTGGAGAACTCCATCAGGTAGTGCTGGACCTCGGTGTACCCGAGCTGGGTGTTCACCGGGTCGAGGGAGCGGGTGTAGGCGACCTTGCGCAGGTCCTGGAGCTTGGGCTCGGCGTTGCGGAAGAGGCCGAGGCGGCGCTCCATGCCCTGCCCGCTCGGCATGTTCTTGACGGCCTCGTCGAACTTGAGCTTGGCGGCGTCGGTGGCGGCGTAGGCCTGGGTGATCTCGTCGCTCTGGCGGTCGTCGGCGGTCTTGGCCCGCAGGAGGGGAGCGGCGGTGAGGTCACGCTCGTCGAGCAGCGCCTGGCCGTACTCCGAGGCGGCGCGCACGATGAGCGCCGTCTTCTCGGCGTCCTGCGCCTCCTGCCAGGTGTCGATGGCTCCCTTCACCTGGAAGCCGCCCATGACCAGACCGACGAGCACGGGTATGAGGAGGATCGCGTTCAGCCTCGTGGGCACGCGCCAGTTGCGCGGGGACAGCTTGCTGGTGCTGCCCTTGCGGACCGGGGCCGGCGGCGTCACGGGCTCGTCCACGGGCGACATCGTCGCGCGCGACGGCGGCGTGAAGTTGCCCCGCGTCTGCTGCTCCGCGGAGCTTTCCTTGCTTCGCCTCACTCGACCAACAACCTCTCGGCGTCGGCACCTACGTTGTGCCGGGTGTTTCGTTCAGGGCCGTACTACTCGGGAGTTCATGAATTGCAGCACGTGAAGGGGGTCCCCTCCAAACAGTGCGGAGCAGCCGGTTTTTGCGGCGCCCATGAGAGATAAAACGGGCATAAAGAGCGAGCCCCGCCAAAAAGCGGGGCTCATGTGAGCGCAGCGGCACCGCTTGGATGCATCGGGTGTCCGAGGCGCCCCGATTCTCTGTCGAAACGTTATGAACCGGGGGACCGCTCGGGGGCGGCCGTGTCCAAAGACACAGACCGCCCCCAAAATCTCTACGACAACTTCCGTATATCGACTTCTACTTGATGTGTACTACTTCAGCCGCGCCATGAGGGCGTGCTCGACGAGGGTGATGAGCGCGCTCTTCGCGTCCGCGCGGTGGCGGGCGTCGGTGGTGATGATCGGCGTGTCCGGACCGATCTGCAGCGCCTCACGGACCTCGTCCGGCGCGTACGGCTGGTGCCCGTCGAAGCCGTTGAGGGCGATCACGAAAGGAAGGCCCGAGTTCTCGAAGTAGTCGACCGCCGGGAAGCAGTCGGCGAGACGGCGGGTGTCCACGAGCACGACCGCGCCGATCGCGCCGCGGACCAGGTCGTCCCACATGAACCAGAAGCGGTCCTGACCGGGCGTACCGAAGAGGTACAGGATCAGGTCCTGGTCCAGGGTGATGCGGCCGAAGTCCATGGCCACCGTGGTGGTCGTCTTCCCGCCGGTGTGGGTCAGGTCGTCGATGCCGGCGGACGCGGAGGTCATCACGGCCTCGGTCCGCAGCGGGTTGATCTCGGAGACCGCGCCGACGAACGTGGTCTTGCCCACGCCGAAGCCACCCGCCACCACGATCTTCGCGCTGGTGGTGGAACGGGCGGCGCCGCCGCTAGAGCTTGCGAAGTCCACTGAGCACCCTTTCGAGCAGTGTCACGTCCGGCGTGCCGCCGGCCTCTCCGTTGCCCGGCTGGTGGATGGCCACCATGCCCGCCTCGGCCAGGTCGGCCACGAGGATGCGGGCGACGCCGAGCGGCATCGACAGGAGCGCCGAGACCTCGGCCACCGACTTCACCTCACGGCACAGGTGGCAGATCCGCTGGTGCTCGGGGAGCAGGGTGGCCAGGTGCGCCGGGTCGGCCGTGGTGCTGACCAGGGCCTCGATGGCGAGCTGGTAGCGCGGCCGGGTCCGGCCGCCGGTCATCGCGTACGGACGGACCAGCGGCTGGTCGCCTTCCGGGCCGTACGGATCGTCTGTGGAGACGCCGTACGGATCGTGAGAGGCGGGGGGCGGGGTCATGAATCCTCCGGGCGTGACAGCAGAACCTCTGCCGTCTGATGGGGCCGGTGGGGGGCCGGGTGGGGCGGCCGGACGGTGAACGGTCCGAGGCGGTACGGAGGGGCGCACCGCCGCGGGCTTGTCGTTACGGGTACGGATACGAGCTCGGGTACGCGACGCGGCTAGTGCAGCAGGCTCCCCTGGAGCTCCGCCCGCAGGTCCGGGGTGAGCACACTGCCCGCCCGGTCCACGAGCAGAGCCATCTCGTAGCCCACGAGGCCGATGTCGCACTCGGGGTGCGCCAGCACGGCCAGCGAGGAGCCGTCGGAGACGGACATCAGGAAGAGGAAGCCGCGCTCCATCTCCACGACCGTCTGGGCCACGGGGCCGCCCTCGAAGATCCGGGACGCGCCCGCGGTCAGCGAGGTCAGTCCGGACGCGACCGCCGCGAGCTGGTCGGCGCGGTCGCGGGGGAACCCTTCGGACATGGCAAGGAGCAGACCGTCGGCGGAGACCACCACCGTGTGGGACACCCCGGGGGTGTTGTCCACGAAGTTGGTGATCAACCAGTTCAGATTCTGCGCCGCCTGGCTCATCGCGCTCAACTAACGCTCCTGCTGCTGGGTCGGACCGAGATTGAAGGAACCCGTGGTGGAGTTGCCCGCCTGACGGCCCTGCTGGATACCGCGGCGCAGATTGGTGAGCCGGCCGCGGACGTCGTCGGGTGCGCGGGAGACCTGGGGGCCGGCCGAGTGGGCCTGCTCCTGGGCGGTCCCGGGCACGAGGTTGGCCCGCGGCACGCGCCGCGGGAGCCCGGAGGTGGTGACACCGCCGGCGGCGGGCTTGCGCACCCGCTCGGCCTGGCGCACCAGTTCGTCGTTGGGCGAGGTCCGCCACGACGCGTTGCCGTTCGGCCGGGCGCCCGCCTCGGGCCGCTGCGGCGCCGACGTGCCGGGACGCTGCGGGACCACCGGGGTCTGCATGGTCCGCTCGACGTCCGGCACCGACGGGGCCGACGGCTGCGCCGGGGCGGCCGGGGCCTGGTTCTGCGCCGGAGCCGCGCCCTGCGCCTGCTCCTGGCGGAACCAGTTGGTCTCCAGCGTGTCGTACAGCGGCGTACGGCCGTCGCCGGAGGCCGGCGCGGGCGGCAGGGCCTCCGGCTGACGCGGCTGCTGGAGCTGCGGCTGCTGGTAGGGCTGCTGCTGGTTCGGCTGCTGGGGCTGCTGCGGCTGGTTGGCCGGGCCCCGGCCCTGCGGCTGCTGGGGCTGCTGCGGGACCTGGGCCTGCGGGACGAACGGCTGCTGGCCGTACGCCTGCTGCTGGGGCTGCTGCGGCTGCTGCTGCGGGGCACCGAAGTCCGGGCGCGGGAACTGCGTCGTGGACGCCGGGTCCTGGGCGCCGCCCTGGTAGCCCTGCGGGGCCTGCTGCGGCGCGCCGAAGTCGGGACGCGGGAACTGGCCGGTGGAACCGGGGCCTTCGGGCTGCGCGTAACGGCCCGTGGTCTCCGGCTCCTCGTGACCGCGCGGCGCGTCCAGCGGCGTCATGTCCTGCTGCGGCCTGCGGACCGGCTGGGCCTGGTCGTTGCCCCAGCTCGTGGCCTGCGGGCGCTGCGGGTGCTGCGGCTGCGGATTGCCGCCGGGCAGCTCGGCGCGCGGGAAGCCGTTCTGCGCCGGGCGCTGCTCCTGCGGCTGCTGGGCCTGCGGCTGCTGGGCCTGGGGCTGCGGGGCCTGCGGGGCCTGGGCGCCCTGGCCGCCCCACACGTCCGTACGCGACGGGATGGCGCTCTGCGCGCCGCCCACGAAGCCGCCGGGCGCGCCGGCACCGAGGCCGGGACGCTGCGGCTCCTGCGGAACGGGCGGAAGCTGCGCGGTCTGCGGACCGCGGTCCAGGTCCTCGGCCTGCGCCGGGGCCGGAGACTGCGGCCGCTCCTGGAACAGGTTCGGACCGCCCTGGCCCTGCGCACCGTTCGGGCGCGGCGCGCCGTCCCGTCCGGGCAGCGCGGTACGGGCCGCGCCGGCGCCGAGCCGGCCGCCGGGAGCGGACGGGGCACCGCCCGGACGCCCGCCGCCGGGGCCGCCGGTGAGCCGGCCGCCCGGAGCGCCCTGGCCCTGCGGCACGGCACCCTGGCCGCCGCCGGGACCGGCCTTCGGCGCGGGCTTCTTGCCGCCGTGGGCGACGTCGACCGGGAGCATGACGAGCGCGGTGGTGCCGCCCGAGTCGGACGGGCGCAGCTGGATCCGGATGCCGTGCCGCAGGGACAGGCGGCCGACCACGAACAGACCCATGCGGCGGGAGACCGAGACGTCCACGGTGGGCGGCGAGGCGAGCCGCTCGTTGATCGCGGCGAGGTCCTCGGGGGAGAGGCCGATGCCGGTGTCGTGGATCTCGACGAGCACCCGGCCGTCGGGCAGGGCGTGACCGGTGACGCGGACCTTGGTCTGCGGCGAGGAGAAGGAGGTGGCGTTCTCGAGCAGCTCGGCGAGCAGGTGCACGAGGTCGTTGACGACCCGGCCGGCGACCTCGGTCGCCGGGACCGCGGCCAGCTCGATGCGCTCGTACTGCTCCACCTCGGACGCGGCGGCGCGCAGGACGTCGACCAGCGGGACGGGGCGGGTCCAGCGGCGGCCCGGCTCCTCGCCGGCGAGGACGAGGAGGTTCTCGCCGTTCCGGCGCATACGGGTGGCGAGGTGGTCGAGCTTGAACAGCGAGGACAGCTGGTCCGGGTCGGCCTCGCGGGACTCCAGCTCGGAGATGAGCGAGAGCTGACGCTGGATGAGGCCCTGGGAACGGCGCGACAGGTTGGTGAACATCGCGTTGACGTTGCCCCGCAGGAGGGCCTGCTCGGCGGCCAGACGGACCGCCTCGCGGTGCACCTCGTCGAAGGCCGCGGCCACCTGGCCGATCTCGTCGCGGGAGTGCACACCGACGGACTCGACGGAGGTGTCGACGTCCTGCGGGTCGGACTCGGAGAGCTGCTTGACCAGCTCGGGCAGGCGTTCCTGGGAGACCTTGGTCGCGGTGTCCTGGAGCCGGCGCAGCGACCGGATCATGGACCGGGCCACGACGAAGGCGCCGACGAGCGAGACGCCGAGGACGAGGAGGATCAGGGCACCGTTGATGATGGCGTCGCGCTGCGACTCCTGGCGCAGCTCACGGGCCTTGGTCTCCATCTCGCCGAGCAGCGTCGCCTCGATGGTGTTCATGGCCCGGATCTTCGTGCCGTACTCGTCGGTGAAGTTCAGGTGACCGCGCTTGACGTCGGGCAGTCCGTGGTCGGACTTCAGCATCCGCTGCGCGTAGTTGTCGGCGGCCTCGATGGAGGGGTTGCCGTTGGTCAGCGAGGCGGTGAGCTCCTCGGCGTCGCCGCCGGTCGACTCGTAGATCGACTTGAAGGACTTGAGCTCGACGGCCTCACTGGTGAGCGCGGCGTCGCCGTAGAGGCGGTCACCGAGCTGGATGCTGCCGGCGCGGCTGTCGTTCGGCGGCAGCGCGGAGGCGATGATCGCCTGCTGGATGGAGGCGTACTCCTTGGCGGACGAGAACGCGGCGAGCGCGCGGGTCCGCTTGATCATCTCCGGGTTGCTGGTGGCCTGCGCCATGTCCTGGGACAGGCTGAGCAGCGAGCGGATGAGGCGGCTGTAGGCCTCGACCGTCACCGAGTGGGCGATGTTCTTCTCGTACGCGGTGCTGCGGATCGAGCCCAGCTGGCTGACCTGCGAGGCGATCTGGCTGACGTTCTGCCGGATGCTGCGCAGCGACTCGTCGTCCTCGGTCGCCGGGATGTCGCTGGTCGCCTCGAGGAAGGCCTTGTACGCGCGGTCGGTGTTCTTGCGCGGGTTGGCGACCTGGTAGTCGCTGGACGGCTTGCTGTTGGCGAGCGGGCCGGCCGACAGGTCGCGCTCGGCCTGGAGGGCCTCCGCGAAGTTGGTGGCCTCCTTGGTCAGCTTGGTGAGCAGCTGCATGTGATCCAGCTGCTCCATGTCCTTCAAGGACTCGCTGATACGGATGCCACCGAGGCTGGTCGCCGCGACCACGGGGAGGGTCAGCAGGGCGACCAGGCGGGTGGAGATGCGCCAGTTGCGCAGGGCTATTCGGGGACCGACCTGGCTGTCGGACTGCAGCTTGGGCAGCGGCGCCTGCTCGGCGGCGGCGTCGGCGGCCGTACCGGCGGTGGCGGACGTGCCGCCGCGCGCGCCGGAGTCGCCTCCGTCGCCCTTGCCGGCGGTCTGGGGGTGCGGGGCCGGGGAACCGTGATGGGTCCCGGCACGCGGCTCCTGCTCCGCCGGAGCTTCCCCTCGGCCCTTTCGGGCCTGGGAAGAGCCCGTGCCATCCCTCTTGAAACGTCCCTGCACTAGCGTCGCAACCTCTGGACCAGGCGTCCTTCCGGGTGAACGGAGAGGACGGTGTCGGCGTCTAGGGGCGCAGGTGCGCCCCAGTGGTGGTCGTCGGTGACCGGCGCAGATCCCCCCTGTCCCCGCCACTCGGCCGGCGCTGCGTTGCGCCCCCTGCGCGCCGGCTTGAACCCGCAGCGGTGCGTGGAATTCCAGCACAGTGCCGGATCTCCAACAAGGGCCGTGTGGGCGCGTCGCCCGGGGGTGACAACGTGTGAGCGAGAGGTCACCCCACGTAGAAGATGATCACGGAGGAATCGGGCGTATCGCAACGAACAGGCGAGCGGGTGGCGTTGTCCCAGTCGCCATGATCAGGAGCGGAATGACGCCTTCAGTGGCGTAATGTCCCTTTCGGTGACGTCGGATGGCCGTGCGTAATGCCTGGTTTGTCCGTGCGGTGGTGAGCAAACTCACACGTAGTTCGTTGGGTCCGCCATGCAATCGAAGGGAATTGCATGTTTAGCCTGACGCTTTACAGAATGGGAACCCCGTACACCGCGCCCGCGTGGGCGCGCCCCACCGCAGACAAGGGTCCGACACCGCGATGAAGACGACGCCCGTACTCCAGACCACGGCCAACCCCCGCCGCAGCACCCTCGCCCACCTCGCGGACGCCGCGCAGCTGGGCCGCGGCGCCCAGCCCGAGTACGCCGCCGAGCTCCCGGACCGCACCGCCAACCCGCGCCGCACCGTCCTCATGACGCCGCCCGCCCCCTACCGCCCGGCCTACCTCGTCACCCAGTAGGCCTCCGCCTCGCAATAAGCGGGCCGCTCCCTCCCGCCGCGTTAGCCTGGAGCGTCAGACTCCAGCCAGTAGCAAGTGAGGGGCGACAGCACGCGTGCGCATCGCCAGATTCTCCATCGACGGAAACGTCGCCTTCGGCGCGGTCGAGGGCGAGGGGACGGTCGAGTCCGGCGGCCTGGTCCTCGACATCATCAAGGGCATCCCGTACACCGACTTCGAGCTCAGCGGCACCAAGGTCCCGCTGAGCAAGGTCCGGCTGCTGCCGCCGGTGCTGCCCAACAAGGTCGTGGCCATCGGCCGCAACTACGCGGAGCACGCCCGGGAGCTCGGCAACGAGGTCCCGGAGGTCCCCGTGACCTTCTTCAAGCCGACCACCTCGGTGATCGGCCCCGGCGACGCCATCGAGTACCCCTCCTTCTCCCACGAGCTGCACCACGAGGCGGAACTGGCCGTGGTCATCGGCCGCATGTGCCGCGAGGTGCCCCGCGAGCGCGTCAAGGACGTCGTCTTCGGCTACACCTGCGCCAACGACGTCACCGCCCGCGACGTCCAGCAGCGCGAGCCCCAGTGGGCCCGCGCCAAGGGCTTCGACACCTCCTGCCCGCTGGGGCCGTGGGTGGAGACCGACCTCGATCCGGGCGACCTGACCATCCAGGCCACGGTCAACGGCGAACAGCGCCAGCTCGGTCGTACGAGCGACATGATCCGCTCCGTCGAGGACCTGGTCGTCCACATCTCCGAGGCCATGACGCTGCTCCCGGGCGACGTCATCCTCACCGGCACCCCGGCCGGGGTCGGCCCCCTCAACGTCGGCGACGAGGTCGCCGTCACCATCGAAGGCATCGGCACTCTCACCAACAAGGTGATCAAGCGTGGCTAACGCGAACATCCGCGTCCGTTTCTGTCCCTCGCCGACCGGCAACCCCCACGTGGGCCTGGTCCGCACCGCCCTCTTCAACTGGGCCTTCGCCCGGCACAACCAGGGCACCATGGTCTTCCGCATCGAGGACACCGACGCGGCCCGCGACTCCGAGGAGTCGTACCAGCAGCTGCTCGACTCGCTGCGCTGGCTCGGCCTCGACTGGGACGAGGGCCCCGAGACCGGCGGCCCGCACGAGCCCTACCGGCAGTCGCAGCGGATGGACATCTACCGGGACGTCGCCGGGAAGCTGCTCGCCGGCGGCTACGCGTACCACTGCTACTGCACCGTCACCGAGCTGGACGAGCGCCGTGAGGCCGCCCGCGCCGCCGGCCGGCCCTCCGGCTACGACGGCCACTGCCGTGAGCTGTCCGCCGAGCAGGTCGAGGTCTACAAGGCCGAGGGCCGCGAGGCGATCGTCCGCTTCCGGATGCCGGACGAGCCGATCACCTTCACCGACCTCGTCCGCGGCGAACTCACCTTCACGCCGGACAACGTCCCGGACTACGGCATCGTGCGCGCCAACGGCGCCCCGCTGTACACCCTGGTCAACCCGGTCGACGACGCCCTGATGGAGATCACCCACGTCCTGCGCGGCGAGGACCTGCTCTCCTCCACCCCGCGGCAGATCGCGCTCTACAAGGCGCTGATCGAGCTGGGCGTCGCCAAGGAGATCCCGTCCTTCGGCCACCTGCCGTACGTCATGGGCGAGGGCAACAAGAAGCTCTCCAAGCGCGACCCGCAGGCCTCGCTCAACCTCTACCGGGAGCGCGGCTTCCTGCCCGAGGGCCTGCTCAACTACCTCTCGCTCCTCGGCTGGTCCTTCTCCGCCGACCAGGACCTCTTCACCATCCCCGAGATGGTCGAGAAGTTCGACATCGCGGACGTCAACGCCAACCCGGCGCGCTTCGACCTCAAGAAGGCCGAGTCCATCAACGCGGACCACATCCGCATGCTGGACGTGAAGGACTTCGCCGCGGCCTGCGAGCCGTGGCTGCGGGCGCCGCACGCGAACTGGGCGCCGGAGGACTTCGACCGCGCCGCCTGGGAGGCCGTCGCGCCCTACGCCCAGACCCGCGTGACCGTCCTGTCGGACATCACGGCCAACGTGGACTTCCTGTTCCTCAAGGAGCCGGTCGAGGACGAGGCCAGCTGGACCAAGGCGATGAAGGAGGGCTCCGACGCCCTGCTCGTCACCGCCCGCGAGCGGCTCTCGCAGGCCGACTGGAACGACCCGGAGTCCCTGAAGAACGCCGTCCTGGCCGCCGGCGAGGCCCACGGCCTCAAGCTCGGCAAGGCCCAGGCCCCGGTCCGGGTCGCCGTCACCGGCCGCACGGTCGGCCTGCCGCTCTTCGAGTCCCTCCAGATCCTGGGCAAGGACAAGACCCTCGCCCGCATCGACGCGGCCCTGGCGAAGCTCACCGCCTGAGCCCCGCGCCTGTGCGCCCGTACCCCCGTCCCGCATCCCGGGACGGGGGTACCGTCGTCTCCATGGCCATCCGCGCGGTGCTCTGGGACATCGACGACACGCTCTTCGACTACGCGAGCGCCGACCGCGCCGGCATGCGCGCCCATCTCGCGGCCGAGGGGCTGCTGGGCGCGCACGGGACGGTGGAGGAGGCCCTGCGGCGCTGGAAGGAGCTCACCGAGCTGCACTGGCGGCGCTTCGAGACCGAGGGCGGCGACTTCCGGGACCAGCGGCGCGGACGGGTGCGGGACTTCCTCGCAGCGCCGGAGCTGACCGCCGCCGAGGCCGACGACTGGTTCGACCGGTACGTGGTCCACTACGAGGCCGCCTGGGAGCTCTTCCCGGACACCCTGCCCGTCCTGGACCTGCTGGCCCGGGACTACCGCCACGGGATCCTGTCCAACTCCAGCATCCACAACCAGGACCACAAGCTCCGCGCCCTCGGCGTACGCGACCGTTTCGAGGCCGTCGTGTGCGCCGCCGAGCTCGGCGTGGCCAAGCCCGCCGTCGCGGCCTTCCACGCCGCCTGCGCGGCCCTGGGGCTGCCGCCGGAGCAGGTGGCGTACGTCGGGGACCAGCCGGACACCGACGCCCGCGGGGCCGTCGAGGCGGGCCTGCTCGGGGTCTGGCTGGACCGCGCGGGGACCGGCGGGAGGCCCGAGCTGACCCGCATCACCGACCTGAGCCAGCTGCCCGCGCTGCTGCGTGCGGATACGCGTTTTGGAGCACCGTCCACCTTCGGGTAATGTTCTTCCTGCGCCGAGGGGAACGGGCCGAAAGGCCGGAAAGCCCCGGAAGCGCAAGCCGAGCAGGATCCCTTCTCGAAGTGATCACGTTCCGGTGGCCTATGGTGTAATTGGCAGCACGACTGATTCTGGTTCAGTTAGTCTTGGTTCGAGTCCAGGTAGGCCAGCTCGCAGAGCTCATCTGCACCCGTGGATGGCATCCACAAAGCCCCCGTTGTGTAGCGGCCTAGCACGCCGCCCTCTCAAGGCGGTAGCGCCGGTTCGAATCCGGTCGGGGGTACAGATCCTTCCCGCGGGATCACTTGGGTAGCTCCCGGTGAACCCGATGCAGGATCGCTAGGGCCCCCGTTGTGTAGCGGCCTAGCACGCCGCCCTCTCAAGGCGGTAGCGCCGGTTCGAATCCGGTCGGGGGTACCAACTGGTCTAAACCACCAGTGGCCTATGGTGTAATTGGCAGCACGACTGATTCTGGTTCAGTTAGTCTTGGTTCGAGTCCAGGTAGGCCAGCGGATCTCTCCAGATCTTGCCCCCGTTGTGTAGCGGCCTAGCACGCCGCCCTCTCAAGGCGGTAGCGCCGGTTCGAATCCGGTCGGGGGTACCACACGAAGAAGCCCTTCCCTTCGGGGAAGGGCTTCTTCGCCGTTTCGGGGCGCGGTGCCCGGCGTCGGACACAACTCCGGCCCACCGCTGCGGCGTTGGAGCGGTGGGCCGGACACGTACAGGTGAAGAGGGAAGGACGGTCAGCCGTTGCGGCGCAGCGCCTCGGTCAGGCGGGCGGCCGCGTCGATGACCGCCTGGGCGTGCATACGGCCCGGGTGGCGGGTCAGGCGCTCGATCGGGCCGGAGACCGACACGGCGGCCACCACGCGGTTCGAGGGGCCGCGTACGGGCGCGGAGACGGACGCGACGCCCGGCTCCCGCTCGCCGATCGACTGGGCCCAGCCGCGGCGCCGTACGCCCGACAGGGCCGTCGCCGTGAAGCGGGCGCCCTGGAGACCGCGGTGCAGCCGCTCCGGCTCCTCCCAGGCCATGAGGATCTGCGCGGACGAGCCGGCCTTCATGGTCAGCGTGGAGCCCACCGGGACGGTGTCCCGGAGTCCGGACAGCCGCTCGGCCGCCGCCACGCAGATGCGCATGTCGCCCTGGCGCCGGTAGAGCTGGGCGCTCTCGCCGGTCACGTCGCGCAGATGCGTCAGCACCGGCCCGGCGGTCGCGAGCAGGCGGTCCTCGCCGGCCGCGGCGGCGAGCTCGGCCAGCCGCGGTCCGAGGATGAACCGGCCCTGCATGTCGCGGGCCACCATCCGGTGGTGTTCCAATGCCACGGCCAGTCGGTGTGCCGTGGGTCGTGCGAGTCCCGTCGCCGCGACCAGACCTGCGAGGGTGGCCGGACCGGACTCCAGGGCGCTCAGGACAAGGGCTGCCTTGTCGAGAACGCCTACGCCGCTAGAGTTGTCCATGCAACGATATTCACGTCTCACTCTGTGAAACGCAAGTTCAATTTTCCGAGGATCTTGTCACTCTGGTGAGGCGGCCGCCGGTCCGGGCCGCACAACAAGATCTCTAGTGGTGTCGGCGCAACCCGCCGGCCGGAGGGAAAGCGATGGGTAGGACACTCGCGGAGAAGGTCTGGGACGATCACGTCGTCCGGCGCGCCGAGGGCGAGCCCGATCTCCTCTTCATCGATCTGCACCTGCTGCACGAGGTGACCAGCCCGCAGGCGTTCGACGGGCTCCGCCAGAACGGCCGGCAGGTGCGGCGCCTCGACCTCACCATCGCCACCGAGGACCACAACACCCCGACCCTCGACATCGACAAGCCGATCGCCGACCCGGTCTCCCGCGCCCAGCTGGAGACCCTGCGCAAGAACTGCGCCGAGTTCGGCGTCCGGCTGCACCCGCTGGGCGACGTCGAGCAGGGCGTCGTCCACGTCGTGGGACCGCAGCTGGGACTGACCCAGCCCGGCACCACCGTGGTCTGCGGCGACTCGCACACCTCCACGCACGGCGCCTTCGGCGCGCTGGCGTTCGGCATCGGCACCAGCCAGGTCGAGCACGTCCTGGCCACCCAGACGCTGCCCATGGCCCGCCCGAAGACCATGGCCATCACGGTCGACGGCGAGCTGCCCGCGGACGTCACCGCCAAGGACCTGATCCTGGCGATCATCGCCAAGATCGGCACCGGCGGCGGCCAGGGCTACGTCCTGGAGTACCGCGGCTCCGCCATCGAGAAGCTCTCGATGGAGGCCCGGATGACCATCTGCAACATGTCGATCGAGGCCGGCGCCCGCGCGGGCATGATCGCTCCCGACGAGACCACCTTCGCCTACCTCAAGGGCCGCGCCCACGCGCCCGAGGGCGAGGACTGGGACGCCGCCGTCGCGTACTGGAAGACGCTGCGCACGGACGAGGACGCGGTCTTCGACGCCGAGGTCGTCATCGACGCGGCCTCGCTGGCGCCGTTCGTCACCTGGGGCACCAACCCCGGCCAGGGCGCGCCGCTTTCCGCGAACGTCCCCGACCCGGCTTCGTACGAAGACGCTTCGGAGCGCCTGGCCGCCGAAAAGGCCCTGGAGTACATGGGGTTGACCGCCGGACAGCCGCTGCGCGACATCAAGGTCGACACCGTCTTCGTAGGCTCCTGCACCAACGGCCGCATCGAGGACCTGCGCAACGCGGCCTCGCTGCTGGAGGGCCGCAAGGTCGCCGACGGCGTCCGCATGCTGGTCGTCCCGGGCTCGGTGCGGGTCGCCCTGCAGGCCGTCGAGGAGGGCCTGGACAAGGTCTTCAAGGAGGCCGGCGCCGAATGGCGGCACGCGGGCTGCTCGATGTGTCTGGGCATGAACCCCGACCAACTGGCCCCCGGTGAGCGCTCCGCGTCCACCTCCAACCGCAACTTCGAGGGCCGGCAGGGCAAGGGCGGCCGCACCCACCTGGTCTCTCCCCAGGTCGCCGCCGCCACCGCCGTCCTCGGCCACCTGGCCTCCCCGGCCGATCTGTCCGACGTCGCCACCACCGCGGGGGTCTGAGGAACCATGGAAGCTTTCACCACGCACACCGGCCGCGCCGTTCCGCTGCGCCGCAGCAACGTCGACACCGACCAGATCATCCCGGCGCACTGGCTCAAGAAGGTCACCCGCGACGGCTTCGAGGACGGCCTGTTCGAGGCCTGGCGCAAGGACGAGCAGTTCGTCCTCAACCGCCCCGAGCGACAGGGCGCCACGGTCCTGGTCGCCGGCCCCGACTTCGGCACCGGCTCCTCCCGTGAGCACGCCGTCTGGGCGCTGCAGAACTACGGCTTCAAGACCGTCATCTCCTCCCGCTTCGCCGACATCTTCCGCGGCAACTCGCTGAAGAACGGCCTGCTGACCGTCGTCCTGCCGCAGGAGACCGTCGACGCGCTGTGGGAGCTGACCGAGGCCGACCCGACCGCCGAGGTGACCGTCGACCTGGAGGCCCGCAAGGTCCTCGCGGCCGGGATCGACGCCGACTTCGAGCTCGACGAGAACGCCCGCTGGCGGCTGCTGAACGGTCTGGACGACATCAGCCTCACCCTTCAGAACGAAGCGGACATCGCCGCCTACGAGGCCGCACGCCCGTCCTTCAAGCCCCGTACAATTACGGCCTGAGCAGCGCTTTTCCAGGACTGCGCCCCCCACCGTCCGGTGGGGGGCGCAGTCGCTTGTTGAGACCCCGTCGGGCGACAACTCGCCCTAGATGGCACAATCGGTGCATGGAACGCGACAGCCAACTCGAGCTCTACGAGGCAGTCGCCGCCCGATTGAAGGAAGCGCACAGCAGGGTGCGCGCACTGCAAGTCCCGGAGGGCGTAAGGATGGCGCTGTCCCGGAAGCTGCTGGTCGTCACGGCCGCGGCGAAGCACGATCTCCCGGACGCGGCAGCGCGTCTGGACCGGTTGATGAAGGACCTCGACGAGGGCCGATTCCCTGAAGGCGACTGACACCAGGAACTCCGCAACGGCACTTCCGCGTTGCGGCACTAGGGTGATTAGCCCGTTTCGTGTTTGATTTGCGGTATATACATGCCTAACGTGCGAAAAAGCTTGAACACTTTCGTTCCGGCAATGTCTCCGAAGGGGAAGACGTGAACAAGGCGCAGCTCGTAGAAGCGATTGCCGACAAGATGGGCGGTCGCCAGCAGGCCGCCGACGCCGTCGACCACGTGCTCGACGCCATCGTGCGCGCCGTGGTCGGCGGGGACCGGGTCTCGGTCACCGGCTTCGGCTCGTTCGAGAAGGTCGACCGGCCCGCCCGCTACGCCCGCAACCCGCAGACGGGTGAGCGCGTGCGGGTCAAGAAGACCTCCGTTCCGCGCTTCCGTGCGGGCCAGGGCTTCAAGGACCTGGTCAGCGGCTCGAAGAAGCTCCCCAAGGGCGGCGAGGTCTCCGTCAAGAAGGCCCCGAAGGGCAGCCTCACCGGTGGCGCCGCCGCCGCGACGGTCAAGAAGGCCGCCGCGAAGAAGGCCACCACCGCCAAGAAGGCCGCCGCGAAGAAGGCGACCCCGGCGAAGAAGACCACCACGGCCGCCGCGAAGAAGGCGACCCCGGCGAAGAAGACCACCACGGCCGCCGCCAAGAAGACGACCGCCAAGAAGACCACGGCCGCCGCCAAGAAGGCGACCCCGGCGAAGAAGACCACCACGCCCGCCGCCAAGAAGACGACCGCCAAGAAGACCGCGCCGGCGAAGAAGGCCACCGCGAAGAAGGCGCCCGCCAAGAAGACGACGGCGCGCAAGACCACCGCGAAGAAGACCGCGGCGAAGAAGTAACAGCTCCGCAGGTGCTCACACGCCGGGCCGGGCTCCCCCGAGGGGAGCCCGGCCCGCGGCGCGTGTCCCTCAAGAGCCCCTAGAACGTCTGCAGCGTCACCAGTGTGATCCGCAGGCCGGAACCCGAACCCTCCGTCTCGATCCGCACCCGCTGCCCCGGACGCAGCAACCGCAGCCCGCCCGCCTCGAAGGCCTCGGCCCCGAACTCCACCGGGGTGCCGTCGTCGAGCAGCACACTGCCGCTGCGGGTCTCGGGATCGTACGTGTACGCGGTCGCCTGCATGAGCCGCAGCCTATCCGGCCGCCCGCGGCCGGCGCGCCGCCGTCCGCGGCCCCACGCCCAGGGCCACCGCGGCCGCCAGATCCTCACCGGTGTCCACGTCCCGGCGCACGGAATCCACCCCGGTCAGCCGGATTTCCACGGCGCCCGACGACAAATGCCGACGCCGTGAAGCCCCTCCGAAAGCCGGTTCCAATTCCACGCCCGGCGCGGCCGAAAGGAATGTCGTACCTATTTCGGCGGCATCCGCGAGAAATGCCCGCGGGAATTGCGCCGCCACCGCCAGGACCCGGGCCAGCTCGGCCGGGCGCAGCGCCGGCAGGTCCGCGTTCAACGCCGCCACCCGCGCCCCGGGCCGCAGCGCCCGCACCGCCCGCGCCCCGTGCGCGAGGGCTCCGTTGAGCCCCGCGCGCGGCACGTCGGGCACGATCCGCGCGCCCAGCGCCGAGAGCGCCGCCGCCGCGGCCGGATCGTCCGTGACGACCGCCACATCCCGCACCCGCGGGCAGGCCAGGGCCGCCGCCACGGTGTCCTCGGCGAAGGCCAGCGCCAGCCGCCCGCGCAGCGGTCCGCCGACCGCCGGGGCCAGTCTGCTCTTGGCCCGCGCCAACGGTTTCAGGGGAACGACCAGGGACCAGCCCTCGCCGGCGGTGTCGCCGGCGGCGCCGGCGGCGTATCTCTCCATCGCGCCTCATTCTGTCCCGCCCGCGCGATCAGCCCGAGCCCCGGGGCGTACGGTGTCCTCGACAGGCCAGGAGCGGGGGGCGAGACTTGACCCCTCGCGAACCAGTCCGGAGAAAGGTGTCCGAGTGTCCCGCCGCAGAATCGGCTTCTGGTACCGCCTGGCGGCGGTCATCGCCAAACCCCCGCTGGTGGTGCTGTTCAAGCGGGACTGGCGCGGAACGGAGCACATCCCGGCCGAAGGCGGCTTCATCACCGCGGTGAACCACAACTCGTACCTGGACCCGCTGTCGTACGCGCACTACCAGTACAACACCGGCCGCGTCCCGCGCTTCCTGGCCAAGGCCGCCCTCTTCAAGGGCTCGTTCGTGGGCGCCATCCTGCGCGGCACCGGCCAGATCCCGGTCTACCGCGAGACCACCGACGCGCTCGACGCCTTCCGCTCCGCCGTCGACGCCATCGAGCGCGGCGAGTGCGTCGCCTTCTATCCCGAGGGCACCCTCACCCGCGACCCCGACATGTGGCCCATGGCCGGCAAGACCGGCGCCGCCCGCGTCGCGCTGCTCACCAAGGTGCCCGTCATCCCGGTCGCCCAGTGGGGCGCGAACCTGGCCATGCCGCCGTACGCCAAGGAGAACAAGCTCCGGCTGTGGCCGCGCAAGACGCTGATCGTGCAGGCCGGTCCGCCGGTCGACCTCTCCCGCTTCCACGACGTCGAGCCCACGCCCGACGTGCTGCGCCAGGCCACCGAGGAGATCATGGCGGCCATCACCCGCCTCCTGGAGGAGGTCCGCGGCGAGAAGGCGCCCGCCGAGCCGTACGACCACCGCAAGGCCCGCCTGGAGCAGCGGCGCAAGGCCGCGGCCCAGGGCAAGGCGGGGCAGAGCGCGACCGGCCAGGGCGACGCCGGCCCGAGCGCGACCGGCCGGAGCACGACAGGAGAGGGCACGACCGGAGAGGCCACGACGTGACCAAGGCAGCCGTCTTCGGCAACGGATCCTGGGGCACCGCCTTCGCCATGGTGCTCGCCGACGCGGGCTGCGAGGTCAGCCTCTGGGGCCGCCGCGCCGAACTCGCCGAGGCGATCAACACCACCGGCACCAACCCCGACTACCTCCCCGGCGTCGAACTCCCCAAGGCCGTCACGGCCACCGCCGACCCGGCCGAGGCCGCCCGCGACGCCGAGTTCACCGTCCTCGTCGTGCCCTCCCAGACGCTGCGCGCCAACCTCGCCGACTGGGCGCCGAAGCTCGCCGCCGACACCGTCCTCGTCTCCCTGATGAAGGGCATCGAACTCGGCACCGCCAAGCGGATGAGCGAGGTGATCCGCGAGGTCGCCGACGTGCCCGCCGAGCGCGTCGCCGTCCTCACCGGCCCCAACCTGGCCAAGGAGATCGCGGCCCGGCAGCCCGCCGCCGCCGTCGCCGCCTGCGCCGACGAGACGGTCGCCCAGCGCCTCCAGACCGCCTGCCTGACGCCGTACTTCCGCCCGTACACCAACACCGACGTCGTCGGCTGCGAACTCGGCGGAGCGGTCAAGAACGTCATCGGCCTCGCCGTCGGCATCGCCGACGGCATGGGCCTCGGCGACAACTCCAAGGCCACCCTCATCACCCGCGGCCTCGCCGAGACCACCCGCCTCGGCCTCGCCATGGGCGCCGACCCGCTCACCTTCTCCGGCCTCGCGGGCCTCGGCGACCTCGTCGCCACCTGCTCCTCGCCGCTCTCCCGGAACCACACCTTCGGCACCAACCTGGGCCGCGGCATGACGCTCCAGGAGACGATCGCGGCCACCAAGCAGACCGCCGAGGGCGTCAAGTCCTGCCAGTCCGTGCTCGATCTGGCCCGCCGGCACGACGTCGACATGCCCATCACCGAGACCGTCGTCTCGATCGTCCACGAGGGCAAGCCGCCGATCGTCGCGCTCAAGGAGCTGATGTCGCGCAGCGCCAAGCCGGAGCGCCGCTGACACGCGAGGCGGGGCGCTCAACCGTTCGGACCTCGCAAGGTACGCTCATCGCGATATGAGCGAGAACACCCAGAGCCCCCGCAAGCCGCGCGTCGCCGTCGTCTTCGGCGGACGCAGCTCCGAGCACGCCATCTCCGTCGTCACCGCCGGTGCCGTCCTCAGCGCCATCGACCGGACCAAGTACGACGTGCTGCCCATCGGCATCACCCGCGAGGGGCGCTGGGCGCTGACCGCCGACGCGCCCGAGCGGATGGCGATCGCCGACCGCGCCCTGCCCGACGTCGCCGAGCTCGCCGAGTCCGCGAACGGCGGCGTGGTCCTGCCCGTCGACCCGGCCAGCCGCGAGGTCGTCCTCAGCGAGCCCGGCTCCCTGCCGAAGGCCCTCGGCGAGGTCGACGTGGTCTTCCCGATGCTCCACGGCCCCTACGGCGAGGACGGCACCCTTCAGGGCCTCCTGGAGCTCTCCGGCATCCCGTACGTCGGCGCGGGCGTCCTCGCCTCCGCCGTCGGCCAGGACAAGGAGTACATGAAGCGGGTCTTCGTCTCCTTCGGCCTGCCCGTCGGCCCCTACGTCGTGGTCCGCCCGCGCGAGTGGGAGCAGAACCCGGCCGAGGCCCGCAAGAAGATCGTGGAGTTCGCCGCCGACCACGGCTGGCCGCTCTTCGTGAAGCCGGCCCGCGGCGGCTCGTCCGTCGGCATCACCAAGGTCGACGACCTCTCCGGCCTCGACGAGGCGATCGAGGAGGCCCGCCGCTTCGACCCGAAGATCATCGTCGAGGCGCTGGTCCGCGGCCGCGAGATCGAGTGCGGCGTGCTGGAGTTCGAGGACGGCCCGCGCGCCAGCGTGCCCGCCGAGATCCCGCCGGTCACCGACCACGACTTCTACGACTTCGAGGCCAAGTACATCGACTCGGCCTCCGGCCTGGTGCCCGCGCCCATCGGCGACGAGGCCACCGCCGAGGTCCAGCGCCTCGCCGTCGCCGCCTACGAGGCGGTCTCCTGCGAGGGCCTGGTGCGCGCCGACTTCTTCCTCACCGAGGACGGCGACTTCGTCATCAACGAGATCAACACCATGCCCGGCTTCACGCCCATCTCCATGTACCCGCGGATGTGGCAGGAGAGCGGCGTGAGCTACCCGGAGCTCGTCGACCGGCTCATCCAGGCCGCGCTGAACCGCTCCACGGGCCTGCGCTAGCGGACCCACGGGGCCGCCGGACCGCCCGGCCGCCGGGTCACAGACTCGGCGGCACGGCCTTCTTCACGGCGGCGGCGAGACCCACGAGCGGGCCCACGTCATGCGCGTAGCGCTTGTCCAGCGTCACCTCGACGTACGTCCTGCGGTACGTCGTGGTGAAGCGGGGCCCGTCGCCCTCGCGCGGCTCGAACAGCCAGTTCACGCCGTCCGCGTCCACGCCCTGGGCCTGGGGATCGTTCATCTTTTCGGGCCTGGGAACGCCGCAGCGCAGTACGATCGCCGCATCCCCCCACGCGGCGGTCAGTTCGGACTCCGGCTCGGTGCCGGACCGCTCCAGACCCGCCACGGTGCCGGGCAGCTCCTTCGCGAGCGCACGGCAGAGGGCGGCCTCGGCCGCCGGAGGGCGGGGCACCGGGACAGACGCCTTCGCGTCCGAAGAGGAACAGCCCGCGACGGCCAGCAGCAGCACGGCCGCGGCGGCGGAAGCGGGCAGGCCGAAGGGCCGGTGGGAAGACATCACCGGCCAAGGGTAGACGGGGGCTAGATATGCACGACCGGGCAGGTGAGGGTGCGCGTGATGCCTTCCACTTGCTGGACCTTGGCGACCACCATGCGGCCCAGCGCGTCCACGGTGTCGGCCTCTGCGCGAACGATCACGTCGTAGGGACCGGTCACGTCCTCGGCCTGGATCACCCCCGGGATCTTGGCGATGGTCTCGGCGACGGTCGACGCCTTGCCCACCTCGGTCTGAATAAGGATGTACGCCTGTACCACGGAACCTCCAGGGCGGCCACGAGGATCTTGTGGGAGAAAGAGACGCCACGGTACCGCGTCGCCGCGGGCCACGGGGAGACCTCCGAGCTCGGAGGCGCCCGCGGTGTGGCGTACGCGCATGAGAAGTTGACGGTCTACTTGACGGTATCCGGCACGGTGACGGCCCGCGACCCGCACGGCGAGGAGCGGCGGAGCGGCGCGGCGGCCGGCACGACGACACGAGGTGAATCGCGGTGAAGGGCACAGTCGGAGAGCTGGGCGAGTTCGGGCTCATCAGGGAGCTCACCTCCCGGCTCACCTCCACCCCCGCGGTGCGGATCGGGCCCGGCGACGACGCCGCGGTCGTCTCCGCCCCCGACCGGCGGGTGGTGGCCAGCACGGACATCCTGCTCGAAGGACGTCACTTCCGCCGCGACTGGTCGACGGCCTACGACGTCGGCCGCAAGGCCGCGGCGCAGAACCTCGCCGACATCGCCGCCATGGGCGCCGTACCCACCGCCCTGCTCCTCGGCCTCGTCGTCCCCGCCGAACTCCCGGTCACCTGGCCCACCGAACTCATGGACGGACTGCGCGACGAATGTCAGGTCGCGGGCGCCGCGGTGGTCGGCGGCGACGTCGTCCGCGGCGACACGATCATGGTCTCCATCACCGCCCTCGGCGACCTGCGCAACCACGACCCGGTCACCCGCGGCGGCGCCCAGCCCGGCGACGTCGTCGCCTACACCGGCTGGCTCGGCTGGTCCGCCGCCGGCTACGCGGTGCTCTCCCGCGGCTTCCGCTCCCCGCGCGCCTTCGTCGAGGCCCACCGCCGCCCCGAGCCGCCGTACCACGCGGGCCCCGCGGCCGCCGGACTCGGCGCCACCGCCATGTGCGACGTCAGCGACGGCCTGATCGCCGACCTCGGACACATCGCCGAGGCCAGCAAGGTCCGCATCGACCTGCGCTCCGGCCTCATCGACATCCCGACCCAGATGAACGACATCGGCCAGGCCGTCGGCGTCGACCCGCTCCAGTGGGTCCTCACCGGCGGCGAGGACCACGCGATCGTCGCCACCTTCCCGCCCGACGTGAAGCTCCCCGCCCGCTGGAAGGTCATCGGCGAGGTCCTCAACCCCTCCGCGCTGCCCCAGGTGACCGTCGACGGCGCGCCCTGGCACAGCAAGGGCGGCTGGGACCACTTCGGGGAGACCGAGTGACCTCCCGGCCCCCGCTCGTGCTGACCGTCGCCGGGTCCGACTCCGGCGGCGGCGCGGGCGTCCAGGCCGACCTCAAGACGATGCTCGCCCTCGGCGTCCACGGCATGAGCGTGATCACCGCCGTCACCGCCCAGAACTCCCTGGGCGTCCAGGGAGCCTGGGAACTGCCCGTGGAGGCCGTACGGGCGCAGTACCGGGCCGTCGTCGACGACATCGGCGTCCAGGCCGTCAAGACCGGCATGCTGGCCTCCGCCGCCCTCGTCGAGACGGTGGCCGAACTGCTCGCCGGCACCAGCGGCGTCCCGGTGGTCGTCGACCCGGTCGGCGTCTCCAAGCACGGCGACCCGCTGCTCGCCGCCTCCGCCCTCGACTCCGTCCGTACGAAGCTGCTGCCGGTCGCGACCGTCGCCACGCCCAACCTCGACGAGGTGACGCAGCTCACGGGCGTCGTCGTCGAGGACGAGGCCGGGATGCGACGGGCGGCCGACGCGGTCCTCGCGTACGGGCCGCGCTGGGCGCTCATCAAGGGCGGCCACCTCGCCGCCTCCGCCGACCAGGCCGTGGACCTGCTGACGGACGGCTCCGAGGAGCACTGGCTGCGCGCCCCGCGGCACGACAACCGCCACACCCACGGCACGGGCTGCACGCTCGCCTCGGCAGTCGCCTCCGGGCTCGCCAAGGGCCTCGACGTGCCCCGGGCGGTCGAGGAGGCGAAGACGTACGTGACGGGAGCGATCGCGGCCGGCTTCGCCCTGGGCGGCGGCATCGGCCCGGTGGACCACGGCTGGCGCTTCCGCACGTCCTAGGGCTCGTCTCGCGGCTCCCGCACCCGGACATGGCAAAAGGCCGGTTCACCGAGGTGAACCGGCCTTCAAGGCAACCGCAGGGGCTGCGCTACGACGAAACGTCGGCGGGGCTATCCCCGCTTCCGCGGGGGGAGCACCAATTAGCGCGAGACCTTGCCGGCCTTGATGCACGAGGTGCAGACGTTGAGCCGCTTCGGCGTCCGACCGACCACGGCACGCACACGCTGGATGTTCGGGTTCCAGCGACGAGACGTACGGCGGTGCGAGTGCGAAATGTTGTTGCCGAAGCCCGGCCCCTTGCCGCAGACGTCGCAGTTGGCAGCCACGGGTCACTCCAAAGACTTCAGATTTACAGTGAAATCCGGCGCACCGGAATCGGATCAGGGATCTGAAGTGGCTTGCCGGGGAATGGCCCGACGTGTGCCGGGCAACCGAAGCAGCATACAACGGCTGCTCCCGTGGAACGAAACTACCATGTTCCGTCCGGCCCCCGCCCCGGGCCCCGGGCCGGTGCGGGTCTACCCTGCGGTGAACCCACGGCAGAGCACAGGAGGACCACCCGTTGCCGCGAGCCCCGCAGACCCTCGACGCCGAAGCGGTCCGATCCTGGTGCGCAGGGGCGCTGGCGGCGCTCGGCAGGGAGCGCGAGGAGATCGACGCCATCAACGTCTATCCCGTCGCGGACGGCGACACCGGCACGAACCTCTATCTCACCGTGGAATCCGCGGCCCGCGCGGTCGACGAGGCCTTCGCCGCCGCGCCCGCCGACGGCGGACCGGACGTGACCGAGGCCATACGGGCCATGGCGCACGGCGCGCTGATCGGCGCCCGCGGCAACTCCGGAACGATCCTCTCCCAGCTGCTGCGCGGCATGGTCGGAGGCCTCGCCCCGGGCAGCGGGGGCGCTGACCTCTCCACGGCCCTGGCGAGCGCCGCCCACGCCGCCCGCCAGGCCGTCGCCCACCCCGTCGAGGGCACCCTCCTCACCGTCGCCGACGCGGCCGCCGCCGCCTGCGCGGGCGGCACGGACCTCGCGACGGTGGCCAGGAGCGCCTACGAAGGGGCGCGGACGGCCCTGGAGGCGACGCCCGGCCAACTGGACGTGCTCGGACGCGCGGGCGTCGTGGACGCCGGAGGACGCGGTCTGGTCGCGGTCCTCGGAGCGCTCGTCGAGGCCGTCACCGGCGAGGCGCCCGTCCGCCCCGCCGACGCGCCGCACGGGCCGGTGCTCGCCTCGGCCGCCGCCGCGGCCTGCGAGGGCGGGACCGGACCCGCGTACGAGGTGATCTACCTCCTCGACGCCGAGGAGTCCGCCGTCGAGCGGCTGCGCGCCCGGCTCGACGAGCTGGGGGAGTCCCTGGTGGTCGTGGGCGGCGACCGGCTGTGGAACGTGCACGTCCACGTCGACGACGCCGGCGCGGCCGTCGAGGCCGGCGTGGAGGCGGGACGCCCGTACCGAATCCGCATCACCCACTTCGAGACCCGTTCCGAACCCTCCGGACGCGCGGTCGTCGCCGTCCTGCCCGGCGAGGGCCTCGCGGGCCTGTGCGCCGAGGCCGGCGCCACCACCCTGCTCGCCCGGCCCGGCCGGACGCCGTCCGCCGCGGAGCTGGCCGAGGCGATCCGCCGGGCGCACGCCCGCGAGGTCGTCCTGCTGCCCAACGACACCGAGCTGCGCCAGGTCGCCGCCGCGGCCGCCGGACAGGCCAGGGCCGAGGGCATCCGGGTCGCCCTCATCCCGACCCGCGCCGCCGTCCAGGGCCTCGCCGCGCTCGCCGTCCACGAACCGGACCGCCGCTTCGACGAGGACGTCGTCGCGATGACGGCCGCGGCGGGCGCCACCCGCTACGCCGAACTCGCCGTCGCCGAACGCCAGTCCTTCACCTCGGCCGGCGTCTGCCAGGCCGGCGACGTCCTCGGCCTGATCGAGGGCGACGTCGCCGTCATCGGCCAGGACCTCACCGTCACCGCCCGCACGGTCCTCGACCGCATGCTCTCGGCCGGCGGCGAACTTGTCACCCTCGTCGTCGCCGCCGACACCCCGCCCGACCTCGCGCCCACCCTCGAACAGCACGTCCGCACCACCTACTTGGCCGTCGACACCACCGTCTACCACGCCGGCGACGGCGCCCCGCCGCTGCTGATCGGCGTGGAGTAGGCCGCACGGCACGGGAGCCTTCCCGCCGGTGGTGGCGACGCATGTCAGTGGTGTGGTGTGCAATGGATCGCGTGCCTGCGCTCGACGAACCACTGAAGAAGCTGCTCGGCGCCGCCACCGCCAAGGTGATGGCCGAGCACATGGACCTGCACACGGTCGGCGACCTGCTCCACCACTACCCGCGGCGGTACGCGGAGCGCGGTGAGCTGACCACGCTCGCCGACCTGCCGCTGGACGAGCACGTCACCGTCGTCGCCCAGGTCGCCGACGCGCGGCTGCACACCTTCAACAAGGGCGGCCGCGGCAAGGGCCAGCGCCTCGAGGTGACCGTCACCGACGGCAGCGGGCGGATGCAGCTGGTCTTCTTCGGCCGCACCGTCCACTTCCACCAGCGCGAGCTGCTGCCCGGCCGGCGCGCCCTGTTCGCCGGCAAGGTCGGCGTCTTCAACCGCCGGCTCCAGCTCGCCCACCCCGAGTACAAGCTCCTCGACGCCGACAGCGGCACCGAGACCGCCAAGGCCTTCGCGAACGAGCTGCTGCCCATCTACCCGGCCTGCAAGCAGCTGGAGTCCTGGACCATCGAGCAGTCCGTCGGCATCGCGCTCGACTCGATGGCGGCCACCGGCTGGGCCGGCCTCGTCGACCCGCTGCCGCCCGCCCTGCGCGAGGGCCGCGGGCTCACCGACCTGCCCGACGCGCTCACCCGGATCCACCGGCCCCGCACCAAGGCCGACATCGCCGACGCCCGCGACCGCCTCAAGTGGGACGAGGCCTTCGTCCTCCAGGTCGCCCTCGCCCGCCGCCGGCACGCCGAGACCCAGCTGCCCGCCGCAGCCCGCCGCCCCACGCCCGGCGGCCTGCTCGACGCCTTCGACGCCAAGCTGCCCTTCACCCTCACCGAGGGCCAGCGCAAGGTCTCCCAGGAGATCTTCGACGACCTCGCCACCGAACACCCCATGCACCGCCTCCTCCAGGGCGAGGTCGGCTCGGGAAAGACCATGGTGGCGCTGCGCGCCATGCTCGCCGTCGTCGACGCCGGCGGACAGGCCGCGATGCTCGCGCCCACCGAGGTCCTCGCCCAGCAGCACCACCGCTCGGTCACCGAGATGATGGGCGAGCTCGCCGAGGGCGGGATGCTCGGCGGGGCCGAGCACGCCACCAAGGTGGTGCTGCTCACCGGATCCATGGGCGCCGCCGCCCGCCGGCAGGCCCTGCTCGACCTGGTCACCGGCGAGGCCGGCGTCGTCATCGGCACGCACGCGCTGATCGAGGACAAGGTGCAGTTCCACGACCTCGGCCTGGTCGTCGTCGACGAGCAGCACCGCTTCGGCGTCGAGCAGCGCGACGCGCTGCGGGGCAAGGGGCACTCCCAGGGGGAGAAGCGGACGCCGCACCTGCTCGTCATGACCGCCACGCCCATTCCCCGTACGGTCGCGATGACCGTCTTCGGCGACCTGGAGACCTCCGTCCTCGACCAGCTGCCCGCCGGCCGCTCGCCGATCGCCAGCCATGTCGTCCCGGCCGCCGACAAGCCGCACTTCCTCGCCCGCGCCTGGGAGCGGGTCCGCGAGGAGGTCGAGGCCGGACACCAGGCGTACGTGGTGTGTCCGCGCATCGGCGACGAGGAGGACCGGAAGCAGAGCGCCCGGCGGAAGGCCTCGCCCGAGGACGAGGCCGAGAAGCGGCCGCCGCTCGCCGTCCTCGACGTCGCCGAGCAGCTGCGGGCCGGCCCGCTCGCCGGGCTGCGCGTGGAGGTCCTGCACGGCCGGATGCATCCCGACGACAAGGACGACGTCATGCGCCGCTTCGCCGCCGGCGAGGTGGACGTGCTCGTCGCCACCACCGTCATCGAGGTCGGCGTCAACGTCCCCAACGCCACCGCCATGGTGATCATGGACGCCGACCGTTTCGGCGTCTCCCAGCTCCACCAGCTCCGCGGCCGCGTCGGCCGTGGCTCCGCCGCCGGCCTCTGCCTGCTGGTCACCGAGATGCCCGAGGCCAGCCCCGCCCGTCAGCGGCTCGCCGCCGTCGCCTCCACCCTCGACGGCTTCGAACTGTCCCGTATCGACCTCGAGCAGCGCCGCGAGGGCGACGTCCTCGGCCAGGCCCAGTCCGGCGTCCGCTCCTCGCTGCGGATGCTCGCCGTCATCGAGGACGAGGAGGTCATCGCCGCCGCCCGCGAGGAGGCCACCGCCCTCGTCCTCGCCGACCCCGACCTCACCGCCCACCCCGAGCTGCGCACCGCCCTCGACGCGCTGCTCGACAAGGAGCGCGAGGAATATCTGGACAAGGGCTGAGGAGCATCCGGAAGGGCTGACCGCCGCACGACCGTCTCCCTCCCGCCCGGGCCGCCCTAAGCTGTTGCTTACGCACTGGCTATGGATGACGAGGACCCCAGATGACCCGCGTGATCGCCGGCACCGCCGGCGGACGCCGAATCGCCGTGCCGCCGGGCAACGGCACCCGCCCCACCTCCGACCGGGCGCGGGAAGGGCTCTTCTCCACCTGGGAGTCGTTCCACGGCCTGGCGGGCGCCCGCGTCGCCGACCTGTACGCGGGCTCCGGCGCCGTCGGTCTGGAGGCGCTGTCCCGCGGCGCGGCCCACGCCCTGCTCGTCGAGGCCGACCCGCGCGCGGCCAGGACCGTACGGGAGAACATCCGCTCCCTCGGCCTGCCCGGCGCCGAACTGCGCACCGGCAAGGCCGAGCAGATCGTCACCGGACCGGCCCCGGCCGAGCCGTACGACCTGCTCTTCCTCGACCCGCCCTACGCCGTCTCCGACGACGATCTTCGCGAGATCCTCCTCACACTGCGCGCGGGGGGCTGGATCGGCGAGGATGCCCTCGTCACCGTGGAGCGCAGCACCCGAGGCGGCGCCTTCGGCTGGCCGGACGGCTTCGAACCGATGCGGTCCCGTCGCTACGGCGAGGGAACGTTTTGGTACGGTCGCGCCGCCTCTACGTGCGAAGACGCACGATGACCGGACCGGAGAGCGAGGGAACCAAGTTGCGCCGCGCCGTCTGTCCGGGGTCGTTCGACCCCATCACCAATGGACACCTCGACATCATCGCCCGCGCCTCCAAGCTGTACGACGTCGTGCACGTCGCGGTGATGATCAACCAGTCCAAGCAGGGCCTGTTCACGGTCGACGAGCGGATCGAGCTCATCCGCGAGGTCACCGCCGACTTCGGCAACGTCGAGGTCGAGTCCTTCCACGGCCTGCTCGTCGACTTCTGCAAGCAGCGCGACATCCCGGCCATCGTCAAGGGCCTCCGGGCGGTCAGCGACTTCGACTACGAGCTGCAGATGGCGCAGATGAACAACGGGCTCTCGGGCGTCGAGACCCTCTTCGTGCCCACCAACCCGACCTACAGCTTCCTGTCGTCCTCGCTGGTCAAGGAGGTCGCGGCCTGGGGCGGCGACGTCTCCCACTTGGTGCCGCCGCAGGTGCTCGACCGCCTCACCGAACGGCTGCGCCGGTCGTGACCCGCGGCCACCGGTCCTGACGCTCCGTCACCAGGTCCCGGACGGGCCCCGACTGGCCTTACAGTCGTCCCGTCCGTCTCCATCCAGCTGTAGAGAGTGGCGAGCACCGGTGGACGTGCAGAAGAAGCTCGACGAGATCGTCACGACGGTCCAAAGCGCCCGCTCCATGCCCATGTCGGCGTCCTGTGTGATCAACCGGGCCGAGCTGCTTGCCCTGCTCGACGAGGTCCGCGAGGCCCTGCCGGGCTCCCTCGCGCAGGCGCGCGAGCTGCTCGGCGGACGCGAGCAGATGGTCGAGCAGGCCCGTCAGGAGGCCGAGCGGATCATCGAGGCCGCCCACGCCGAGCGCGGCTCGCTGATCTCCGACACCCAGGTCGCCCGCCAGTCCCAGGACGAGGCCGACCGGATCCTCGCCGAGGCCCGCCGGGAGGCGGAGGAGATCCGCGCCGAGGCCGACGACTACGTCGACTCCAAGCTGGCCAACTTCGAGGTCGTCCTCAACAAGACCATCGCCGCCGTCGACCGCGGCCGCGAGAAGCTGCTCGGCCGCGGCCCGGGCCTCGACGAGCAGGGTTACGCGGACGAGGACGCGCCCGAGTACAGCGCCGACCCGCAGACCCTGATCCAGCGGGCCGACGCCTACGTCGACACCAAGCTGGGCGCCTTCGAGGCGGTCCTGAGCAAGACCCTGGAGGCGGTCGGCCGCGGTCGGCAGAAGCTGCACGGTCGGATCGCCAGCGACGCCCTCGGCGAGCACATGGCCGCCCAGGACGCGGCCGGCGCCTCGGTGCACACCAGCGACGCCGACTACCTGGCCGGCCTCGCGGAGCTGGCCGACCCCGAGCCCGTACAGATCCCGGCGCAGGCGCAGGCCGCCCCGCAGCAGCACCACCAGCACCAGCCGCCGCAGCCGCCGTCCGACCCGTACGGCTACCAGCAGCCGCAGCAGGCCGACCCCTACGGCTACCAGCAGCCGGCCCTGGACCCGTACGGCTATCAGCAGCAGGATCCGTACGCCTACCAGCAGCCGCAGCAGACCGACGCCTACGGCTACCCGCAGCACCAGGCGCAGCCCCAGGCCCAGCCGCAGCAGGCCGCCTCGCTCGACGAGACCAGCTTCTTCGACACCGGCATGATCGACCTGGAGCAGCTGCGCCGCTACGAACAGGGCCACTGAGCTGGGGCGGGGCCCGGATTGGGCCCTGAGCGAAGCGTCCAGTATCCTGGCTCTTCGGTCGCGCGTATGATCCGCGATCCATGCTGCCCACGTCTGGCAGCCCCTCACGTCGTGAACGATCCGAAAGCAGGAAGAACCCTGAGCACGCGCCTCGACCACCGCAACCCCCTCGTGTTCGACACGCACGAGCTGGGGCGGCGTCCTGGTGCCATGCAGCGGATCTCCCGCACGGTCGACGCCCCCAGGGACCTGGGGATCGCGGGGGTCATCGGAGTGCCCGAGGGCGAGCCGGTGGAGATCGAGCTCCGTCTCGAGTCGGTCATGGAAGGGGTGCTTGTCACAGGCACCGCCCGTGCATCGGCCGAGGGTGAGTGCGTAAGGTGTCTGGAGCCCGTCGAGCTGGAGCTCGACGCGGACTTCCAGGAGATGTTCTCGTACCCCGACTCCGACGACCGGGGCCGCTCCAAGGCGGTCGCGGACGACGAAGCCGAGGACGACGAGGGCATGATCCCCCTCGAGGACGGCATGTTCGACCTCGAGCCCGTGCTGCGCGATGCGGTGGTGCTCGCACTGCCGATGCAGCCGGTGTGCCGGGAGGACTGTGAGGGTCTGTGTTCCGAGTGCGGAATCAACCTGAACGAGAACCCGGACCACCACCATGACGCCGTCGACATGCGTTGGGCGGCACTGCAGGGACTCGCCGGTTCGCTGGGAACCGATGAGAAGGACAACATGAGCGATGCCGCATCCGGTGTCGACGAGAAGCAGGAGAAGTAGCCGTGGCTGTTCCGAAGCGGAAGATGTCGCGCAGCAACACGCGCCACCGCCGGTCGCAGTGGAAGGCTGCGGTCCCCACCCTGGTTTCGTGTGAGCGTTGCCAGGAGCCGAAGCAGCAGCACATCGCGTGCCCGAGCTGTGGCACCTACAACAAGCGCCAGGTCCTCTCGGTCTGAGGGGCTGGTGAGAGGCACGATGTCTGACCACATCACTTCGGCCTCGTCCCACACGCTTCTGGAAGGGCGGCTCGGGTATCAGCTCGAGTCCGCCCTTCTGGTGCGTGCGCTGACCCACCGTTCCTACGCGTACGAGAACGGCGGTCTGCCCACCAACGAGCGTCTGGAGTTCCTCGGGGACTCCGTGCTCGGTCTGGTGGTCACGGACACGCTCTACCGCACCCACCCCGACCTGCCCGAAGGCCAGCTGGCCAAGCTGCGGGCCGCGGTGGTCAACTCGCGCGCACTGGCGGAGGTGGGCCGCGGCCTCGACCTCGGCTCCTTCATCCGGCTCGGCCGGGGCGAGGAAGGCACGGGCGGCCGGGACAAGGCGTCCATCCTCGCCGACACCCTCGAAGCGGTGATCGGCGCGGTCTATCTCGACCAGGGCCTCGACGCGGCGTCCGAGCTGGTGCACCGGCTCTTCGACCCGCTGATCGAGAAGTCCTCCAACCTCGGCGCCGGCCTGGACTGGAAGACCAGTCTCCAGGAGCTGACCGCGGCGGAGGGCCTGGGTGTGCCGGAGTACCTCGTCAGCGAGGAGGGTCCGGACCACGAGAAGGTCTTCACGGCTGCCGCCCGCGTCGGTGGTGTCTCGTACGGCACCGGCACCGGCCGCAGCAAGAAGGAAGCGGAACAGCAGGCGGCGGAGTCCGCGTGGCGCGCGATCCGCGCCGCCGCGGACGAGCGCGCGGCGGCGGCGAAGGCCGCGGCCGAGAGCGGTGCGGAAGAGGCCGCCGACCCCTCTTCCACCAAGGACCAGGCCTCGGCCTGATTCACGCTTCCCGATGCCCTCGTCCCCGCCCGGGGACGGGGGCGTCGTCATGCCGGGGCGGTTGTAGGCTGCGAGCACCGGTCGCACCGGTCGCACCGGCCCGAGCGGCCGCACCAGCAGCACCGGCCGCGCCGGTCGCACCAGCCGCACCGGCCCGAGCGGCCGTCGAGTGAACGTCTACGGAGGAGTGCCGTGCCCGAGTTGCCCGAGGTCGAGGTCGTACGACGCGGTCTTGAGCGCTGGGTCGCGGGGCGGACCGTCGCCGAGGTCGAGGTCCTGCACCCGCGGGCGGTGCGGCGCCATCTCGGCGGCGGCGAGGACTTCGCCGCCCGGCTGACGGGGCAGCGCTTCGGCGTCCCGCAGCGGCGCGGCAAGTACCTGTGGCTGCCGCTCGCCGACGCCGGCGCCTCGGTGCTCGGCCATCTCGGCATGAGCGGCCAGCTGCTCGTGCAGCCCGAGGACGCGGCGGACGAGAAGCACCTGCGGATCCGGATCCGGTTCGCCGACGGCGACCGGACCGAGCTGCGCTTCGTCGACCAGCGGACCTTCGGCGGCCTCTCGCTGCACGACACCGCCCCGGACAGCACCGACGGGCTGCCGGACGTCATCGCGCACATCGCGCGCGATCCGCTCGACCCGGCCTTCGACGACGCCGCCTTCCAGGCCGCGCTGCGGCTGCGGCGTACGACGATCAAGCGGGCGCTGCTCGACCAGTCGCTGATCAGCGGCGTCGGCAACATCTACGCCGACGAGGCGCTGTGGCGGGCGAAGCTGCACTACGACCGGCCGACCGCGACGCTCACCCGGGCCAAGAGCGCGGAACTGCTCGGCCATGTGCGGGACGTGATGAACGCGGCGCTCGCGGTGGGCGGCACCAGCTTCGACTCGCTGTACGTCAACGTGAACGGCGAGTCCGGCTACTTCGACCGGTCGCTCGACGCCTACGGGCGGGAGGGCGAGCCCTGCCGCCGCTGCGGTACGCCGATGCGCCGGCGGCCCTGGATGAACCGGTCCAGCTACTACTGCCCGCGCTGTCAGCGCCCGCCGCGGGTGAGCCGCACCGGCGGCGTGGGCGGTCTGGGCGCCCTCGGCGGCGTCACGGCGTGACGTGCGGGGCGCCCGTCAGGGTGTGACGAGGGCGGCGCGCTCCGCGTCGTACGCCTCGCGGGCGGCGAGCACCTGCGGCATGCGGCCCTCGACCAGGTGGATCAGGGCGAGCAGCTGCTCGGCGACCTCGGTGCCCAGCGGCGTGAGCCGGTAGTCGACCCGCGGCGGGTTGGTGGGCTGGGCCTCGCGGTGCACGAGTCCGTCGCGCTCCAGCGCGTGCAGGGTCTGCGACAGCATCTTCTCGCTGACGCCGTCCACCCGTCGCCGCAGCTCGTTGAAGCGGAAACCGCCCTCGTGGAGCGCGCCCAGGGTGAGGCTGCCCCAGCGGCCGGTCACGTGCTCCAGCGTGCCGCGTGAAGGGCAGGCCCTGGCGAATACGTCGAACACGTCGCAGGCGTCGGCGCCCGCGTCGGTACAGGTGGGCTGGTCCCGGTCGTCGGTCATCTCTCTACCATACTCCCGCACAGCGCTGTCTATCGGGTAGCGCTGTGCCCTTGCTTGCGCTTTCCAAAAGTTAGTGCTCTACTTCTTGGCGTTCGCCCCGCCGTTCCCGCACCGCCGAGGAGCCTTCTTCATGACCACGCCCGTCGTCTCCATCGCCTACCACTCGGGCTTCGGCCACACCGCCGTCCTCGCCGAGGCCGTGCGCGCCGGCGCCGCCGACGCCGGCGCCACCGTGCACCTGATCAAGGTCGACGAGATCACCGACGCCCAGTGGGAGCTGCTCGACGCCTCCGACGCCATCGTCTTCGGCTCGCCGACCTACATGGGCACCGCGTCCGGCGCCTTCCACCAGTTCGCCGAGGACACCTCCAAGCGCTGGTTCACCGACGCCTGGCGCGACAAGCTGGCCGCCGGCTTCACCAACTCCGGCTCGAAGAGCGGCGACAAGCTGCACACCCTGCAGTTCTTCCAGACGCTCGCCGGCCAGCACGGCATGACCTGGGTCAACCTCGGCCTCAAGCCCGGCTGGAACACCAGCGAGGCCTCCGAGCACGACATCAACCGTCTCGGCTTCTTCTCCGGCGCCGCCGCGCAGACCCCGAACGACCTCGGCCCGGACGCGGTCCACAAGGCCGACATCGCCACCGCCGAGCACCTCGGCCGCCGGGTCGCGACGACCGCCCGCACCTTCGCCCTCGGCAAGGCCGCGGTCTGACCGCGGGACCGACCGGGCCCACCAGGGCCCACCGGCCCACCGGCCCATAGGAAAGGGCCCCGTCACCGTGAAGGTGACGGGGCCCTTTCCCGTACGGCGTGGGAGGCGTGCGGACCTGCGGTCGCCGAGGCTTCCGGCGCGTCGGTCAGAAGCCGAAGTCCTGCGTCCACCAGGGGCCGCCGGCGCCGAAGTGCACGCCGACGCCCAGGGCCGTGTAGGAGCAGTTCAGGATGTTCGCGCGGTGGCCCTCGCTCGCCATCCACGACCGCATCACCGCGGCCGCGTCGACCTGGCCCTGGGCGATGTTCTCGCCACCGAGGCTGGTGATGCCGGCCTTCGCGGCGCGGGACCAGGGCGTCGCGCCGTCGGGGTCGGTGTGGTCGAAGAAGTTCCGGGCGGCCATGTCCGCGCTGAAGGCGCCGGCCAGTGAGGCGAGCCCGGCGTCGGAGCGGACGGGGGAGCAGCCGACGGTGGCGCGCTCGACGTTCACCAGCCGGAGGACCTCCGCCTCCGCGGCGGCCTCCCGGGCGCTCACCGAACGCAGGGTGGGCTGCGGAGCGGGCTTCGGCGCCTGGGTCGTCGGCGCGGGCTTCGGCGCCTGCGTCGGGCGGACCGTCCTCGCCGGCTTCGGCGAGGCGGCCTTGGCGGGAGCCTTGGTGGTCCTGGTGACCTCGGGAGCCGGGGTCTTGGCGGGGGACCGGGTGGTCTTCGGGCCGGCGGTGGTCTGCGTGACGGACGGCTTCGGGGACGGGGCCGCGCTGCGGGAGGCGGCCCTGCCGTTCCCGGCGGGCGCGGTCGTGCCCGGGCTCTCCGGCTTCACCGAGGAGCCGCCCTGGGTGTTCAGGCTCGGGGCCTGCTGGGCCTCCACGCGCTGCTCGGCCGCCGGCGTGCCGCCGACCGTGAACGTGTCGCCGCCGGGCAGCAGGCCCGCGGCGACGGCCGTCGCGCCGACCGCGACGGCGGCGGAGACACCGAGAAGTCCGGTGCGTACGGGTGCGCCGCGTCGTGCGCCGCGATGGCGTCCCATCTCCTCGTCCTCCCTGACGGTCCGAGCCCGGTCCGAACTGCTGATCTGAACTGCGATCTTTGCTGCGATTTGCTTTCGCGGGCACTGCCGGTCGAGGCCCCGCCGAACGGGTGAGGCCCGTTCCGTCGGGACTGTACGCCATGACACGCCGGGCTGACGTGCTCCTTCCGTAATCCGCCGGTTAGCGTGCAGCCATGGATGACGACGTACGGATGACCGCCTGGGTGCGCGGCCGGGTACAGGGAGTGGGCTTCCGCTGGTTCACCAGGGCAAACGCGCTGGAGATCGGAGGCCTCGTCGGCTTCGCCCTGAACCTCGACGACGGCCGGGTGCAGGTGGTGGCCGAGGGCCCGAGTGAGAATTGCCACCGTCTGCTCGACTGGCTCCGCTCCGACGACACGCCCGGACGCGTGGACGGAGTCACTGAGATCTGGGACACCCCGCGCGGCATCTACGACACCTTCGCCATCCGCTGAGAACACCCGACGATCTTGATTCCGGCACCCCGTCCGAGGGCCCGCGAGGCCCTCGGGCGGACGTTCGACGAACAGTCCGGGAAGCGGAAATGACCTGGTGATTGCCAAGAAGCACTTGCCGTGCCAGGCTGCGCGAGGAAGGATGATCCCCAAGCCCCCAGGGCACCGAGTTGCGAGGCGCCGCCGCATGCTGTGCGGCCGTGGACCCCCCGGTGATCCCTTGATGCGGGGCGTGATCGTGTTGACCGTCAAACTTTTTGGTGAGACTCTGGAAGTCCCCGCGCACCTCAGCTGTTCGACCGTGAGAACGGGCACGACAAAAGCACGGTCGGGCACCGCGGGTGCGAATCCCTCACGACCCACACCGATTCGGTCGGTCACTCAGTGTGGAGGACCATCCATCATGGCAAAGGCGCTTCTCGGTTACGTCGGCGGCTCCGACCCGCGACTCCTCGCCGAGATGCGACGGCTTCAGCAGCGCGTCCAGGACCTCGAGTCCGAGCTTGTTCGGATCCAGTCCGAGAACGACGCGCTCACCGCTGCCGCCGCTCACCAGGGAGAGTCGCTGCTGGACAGCATCGATCTCGACGTCACCAAGGCGGAGCCTGCGCTCACCTGAGGTCCCAGCCCCGAGGGGCCAGGTGAGAAACACCTCTCGCCAGCACAGCTGGACATGCAAGGGGCGCCTGAAGGCGTCCCTTCTTTCTTGCCTCTCTCCCGCCCGGTTCCGGGCCGGCCGTCGCGCGGCTCTTCCGAATCCCTGGCGTCCCCTGCCCCCGTCGTCCCCCGTCCCACTCTTCTTGGGTGAGGGTGTGCCCTGCACCTTCAGGGGCGAAACCCGCCACCCCGGGTAGAGTCCGCAGGCGTGCATCTCAAGGCCCTCACGCTCCGCGGTTTCAAGTCGTTCGCATCCGCCACCACCCTGCGGTTCGAACCGGGAATCACCTGCGTCGTGGGGCCCAACGGGTCCGGCAAGTCCAACGTCGTCGACGCGCTGTCCTGGGTCATGGGCGAACAGGGCGCGAAGTCGCTGCGCGGCGGCAAGATGGAGGACGTCATCTTCGCCGGCACGACCGGGCGGCCTCCGCTCGGGCGCGCCGAGGTCTCGCTGACCATCGACAACTCCGACGGCGCGCTGCCCATCGACTACGCCGAAGTCACCATCACCCGGATCATGTTCCGCGGCGGCAGCAGCGAGTACCAGATCAACGGCGACACCTGCCGGCTGCTGGACATCCAGGACCTGCTGTCCGACTCCGGCATCGGCCGCGAGATGCACGTCATCGTCGGCCAGGGCCAGCTCGACTCCGTCCTGCACGCCGACCCGATGGGCCGGCGCGCCTTCATCGAGGAGGCGGCGGGCGTCCTCAAGCACCGCAAGCGCAAGGAGAAGGCGCTGCGGAAGCTCGACGCGATGCAGGCCAACCTCGCCCGCGTCCAGGACCTCACCGACGAACTGCGCCGCCAGCTCAAGCCGCTCGGCCGGCAGGCCGCGGTCGCCCGGCGCGCCGCCGTCATCCAGGCCGACCTGCGCGACGCCCGGCTGCGGCTGCTCGCCGACGACCTCGTACGCCTCAAGGAGGCGCTCAAGGCCGAGGTCGCCGACGAGGCCGCGCTGCTCGCCCGCAAGGAGGCGACCGAGACCTCGCTCAAGGCGGCGCTCGCCCGCGAGGCGCGGCTGGAGGAGGAGGTGCGCGCGCTGACGCCCCGGCTCCAGCGGGCGCAGCAGACCTGGTACGAGCTGTCGCAGCTGGCCGAGCGGGTCCGCGGCACGGTCTCGCTCGCCGACGCCCGCGTCAAGAGCGCCGTCGACCGGCCCACCGAGGAGCGGCGCGGCCGCGGCCCCGAGGACATGGAACGCGAGGCCGCCCGGATCCGCGAGCAGGAGGCCGAGCTGGAGGCGGCGCTCGAGGCCGCCGAGCGGGCCCTGGAGGACACCGTCGCCCACCGCGCCGAGCTGGAGCGGGCGCTCGCCGTCGAGGAGCGCCGCCTCAAGGACGTGGCCCGCGCGATCGCCGACCGGCGCGAGGGCCTGGCCCGGCTGCACGGCCAGGTCAACGCGGCCCGCTCGCGCGCCGCGTCCGCCCAGGCGGAGATCGACCGGCTGGCCGCCGCGCGCGACGAGGCGCGGGAGCGGGCGGTGGCCGCGCAGGAGGAGTACGAGCAGCTGAAGGCGGAGGTCGACGGGCTCGACGCGGGGGACACGGAGCTGGGGGAGCGGTACGAGACGGCCCGGAGCGAGCTGGCCGACGCGGAGACCGCGCTCACCGCCGCCCGCGAGGCGGCCGCGGCCGCCGACCGCTCGCGCGCCGCGACCCGCGCCCGCCACGACGCCCTCGCCCTGGGCCTGCGCCGCAAGGACGGCACCGGCGCCCTCCTCGCCGCGGACCTCACCGGCCTCCTCGGCCCGGCGGCCGAGCTCCTGACGGTCGCTCCCGGCCACGAACTGCCGATCGCCACCGCCCTCGGTGCCGCCGCCGACGCCCTCGCCGTCACGGGCCCCACCGCCGCGGCCGAAGCCCTCCGCCACCTCCGCAAACAGGACGCGGGCCGCGCGTCCCTCCTCCTGGCGGGCCCGGGCCCGGACGCCGCCGAGGACTCGACGGCCGATGCCGGCCTCTCGGCCCGGCCCGGTGGGGCCGGCCTCCCCGAGCGGCCGTCCACGGCCGGGGACTCCGTCCCGGCTTGCGGTCCGGCGTCGGCCGGCGGGGCCCCAGGCCCCGAGGCCGCGGCGGCCGACCCGACCGCTCCCGACCCGACCGCTCCCGACCCGACCGCTCCCGACCCGACCGCTCCCGGCGCGACCGCTCCCGGCGCGACCGCTCCTGACCCGACCGTCACCGACGCCACCGCCACCGCAGTCCCGGTGCCGGCCGCCTCCGCGGCGCATCGTGGGATCGTCGCGGCGCGGCTCGTCTCCGGGCCCGAGGAACTCATGGGGGCCGTGCGGCGGTTGCTCAGGGACGTCGTCGTGGTCGACGGGCTCGACGAGGCCGTCGAGGTGGTGCGGGCGCGGCCGGAGCTGGTGGCGGTGACCGCGGAGGGCGATCTGCTCGGCGCGCACTTCGCGCAGGGCGGGGCCGGCGGGGCGCCCAGTCTGCTGGAGGTGCAGGCGTCGGTCGACGAGGCGGCGGCGGAGCTGGCCGAGCTGGAGGTGCGGTGCCGGGAGCTGGCCGCCGCGCAGGAGGCGGCCGGCGAGCGCAGGCGGGAGGCGGCCCGGCTGGTGGAGGAGCTGACCGAGCGGCGCCGGTCGGCCGACCGGGAGAAGTCGGCGGTCGCCCAGCGGCTCGGCGGGCTCGCCGGGCAGGCCCGGGGCGCCGCCGGGGAGGCCGAGCGCGCCGCCGCGGCGGCCGCCCGCGCCCAGGAGGCCCTGGAGAAGGCACTCGTCGAGGCGGAGGAGCTGACCGAGCGGCTGCTCGTGGCCGAGGAGGCCCCGGCGGAGGAGGAGCCCGACACCTCCACCCGCGACCGCCTCGCGATCGACGGCTCCAACGCGCGCCAGACCGAGATGGAGGCCCGGCTCCAGGTCCGTACCCACGAGGAGCGGGTCAAGGCGCTCGCCGGCCGCGCCGACTCGCTGGACCGGGCGGCCCGGGCCGAGCGCGAGGCCCGGGTCCGTGCCGAGCAGCGCCGGGCCCGGCTGCGCCACGAGGCGGAGGTGGCCGCCGCGGTCGCGTCCGCCGCCCGTCAGCTGCTCGCCCACGTCGAGGTCTCGCTCGTCCGCGCCGAGCGGGAACGCGCCCTCGCCGAGGCCGCGAAGGCCGCCCGCGAGGAGGACCTCGCCGCCGCCCGCGCCGAGGGCCGGGACCTCAAGGCGGAGCTGGACAAGCTCACCGACTCGGTCCACCGCGGCGAGGTCCTCGGCGCCGAGAAGCGGTTGCGGATCGAGCAGCTGGAGGCCCGTTCGCTGGAGGAGCTGGGCGTCGAGCCGGCCGTGCTCGTCGACGAGTACGGCCCGCACCAGCCCGTACCGCCGTCGCCGCCCGCCGAGGGCGAGGAGCTGCCCGAGGACCCGGACCATCCGCGCAACCAGCCGCGCCCGTTCGTCCGTTCGGAGCAGGACAAGCGCCTGCGGGCCGCCGAACGGGCGTACCAGCAGCTCGGCAAGGTCAACCCGCTCGCCCTGGAGGAGTTCGCCGCGCTGGAGGAACGCCACCAGTTCCTCTCCGAGCAGCTGGAGGACCTGAAGAAGACCAGGGCCGACCTCCTTCAGGTCGTGAAGGAGGTGGACCTGCGGGTCGAGCAGGTTTTCACCGAGGCCTACCGGGACACGGCCCGCGAGTTCGAAGGCGTCTTCGGCCGGCTCTTCCCGGGCGGCGAGGGCCGGCTGATCCTCACCGATCCCGACAACATGCTCACCACCGGCGTCGACGTCGAGGCCCGCCCGCCGGGCAAGAAGGTCAAGCGGCTGTCGCTGCTCTCCGGCGGCGAGCGCTCGCTGACGGCGGTGGCGCTGCTGGTGTCCATCTTCAAGGCGCGGCCGAGCCCGTTCTACGTGATGGACGAGGTCGAGGCGGCGCTCGACGACACCAACCTGCAGCGGCTGATCCGGATCATGCAGGAGCTCCAGGAGTCCTCGCAGCTGATCGTGATCACGCACCAGAAGCGGACGATGGAGGTCGCCGACGCGCTCTACGGGGTGTCGATGCAGGGCGACGGGGTATCGAAAGTCATCAGCCAAAGGCTCCGCTGAGAGACAGAACTTCAACTTGTGAACACAGGTCGCCGTGAGGTGCGTTTCAAGTCATACGACATGACCTCTTGACTTCGAAACATGAAGGCATAGTCTCTGCAACGTTGCTTTTACCTTCAAGTGGTGGGCGGCGAGAAGTTGTGCGCCACTTGAAGGGCTCGCCCCCCACCGCACCGGCGACGCTGCCGGAGCCCCGAGGAGTCCCCGTGACCAGCACCGCGCAGGCGCCCACACCGCCTTCGTCCGAGGGCCGTTCGGCCCATCCGGAACACATCGGACACGTCATCTTCATCACGGCCTCGGCCGCGATGGGCGGCTTCCTCTTCGGTTACGACAGCTCCGTCATCAACGGTGCCGTCGAGGCCATCCGCGACCGCTACGACATCGGCTCCGCGGCCCTCGCCCAGGTCATCGCCATCGCCCTGATCGGCTGCGCCATCGGCGCCGCCACCGCCGGCCGGATCGCCGACCGCATCGGCCGGATCCGCTGCATGCAGATCGCGGCCGTCCTCTTCTCCGTCAGCGCCGTCGGCTCCGCGCTGCCCTTCGCCCTCTGGGACCTGGCCTTCTGGCGCATCATCGGCGGCTTCGCCATCGGCATGGCCTCCGTGATCGGCCCCGCCTACATCGCCGAGGTCGCGCCCGCCGCCTACCGCGGCCGGCTCGGCTCCTTCCAGCAGGCCGCGATCGTCATCGGCATCGCCATCTCCCAGCTGGTCAACTACGGCATCCTCCAGCTCGCCGACGGCGAGCAGCGCGGCGAGATCGGCGGCCTCGAGGCCTGGCAGTGGATGCTCGGCGTGATGGTCGTGCCCGCGCTCCTCTACGGCCTGCTGTCCTTCGCCATCCCCGAGTCCCCGCGCTTCCTCATCTCCGCCGGCCGCGTCGACAAGGCCAAGGAGGTGCTCGCCGAGGTCGAGGGCCGCGGCGTCGACCTGGACCGCCGGGTCGCCGAGATCGACCGGGCCATGCGCAGCGAGCACCGGTCCACCTTCAAGGACCTGCTGGTCCGCGGCAGCTCCTTCAAGCTGCTGCCCATCGTCTGGGTCGGCATCGGCCTGTCCGTCTTCCAGCAGCTCGTCGGCATCAACGTCGCCTTCTACTACTCCGCGACGCTCTGGCAGTCCGTCGGCATCGACCCGTCGAGCTCCTTCCTCTACTCCTTCACCACGTCGATCATCAACATCATCGGCACCGTGATCGCGATGGTCCTGGTCGACCGGATCGGCCGCCGCCCGCTCGCCCTCATCGGCTCCGCCGGCATGGCCGTCGCCCTCGCCTTCGAGGCCTGGGCCTTCTCCGCCGACCTCGTCGACGGCAAGCTGCCGAACACCCAGGGCGTCGTCGCGCTCGTCGCCGCCCATGTCTTCGTGCTCTTCTTCGCCCTCTCGTGGGGCGTGGTCGTCTGGGTCTTCCTCGGCGAGATGTTCCCCAACCGCATCCGCGCCGCCGCGCTCGGCGTCGCCGCCTCCGCGCAGTGGATCGCCAACTGGGCCATCACCGCCAGCTTCCCGTCCCTCGCCGACTGGAACCTGTCCGGCACCTACGTCATCTACACGGTCTTCGCCGTGCTCTCCATCCCCTTCGTGCTCAGGTACGTCAAGGAGACCAAGGGCAAGGCGTTGGAGGAGATGGGCTAAACCCCGCTGCCCCGCTCCTCTCGCACGACACTGCCCCGGCCCGAGGCCCTATGCCCCGAGCCGGGGCAGTACGTCGTCGCAGAACAGGCGCAGGCTCCGCCAGCCCTCCTCGACCGGCATCCCGCCGCACAGCGGATGCAGCACCAGACTGTCCAGCTCACGGCCGAGCGCCACGCACTCCTCGGGCGTCACCACCCGGTAGACGCCCTCCGCGCGCAGCTCCGCCACCGTGCCCGCGGCCGACCGCACCGCCGAGCGGATCTCCTTCGACTGCCAGGAGGCGTAGGTCCGCGCCTCGTGCAGGAAGTGCCCGCCGAACTCCGCCCAGGTCCGGTCCGGATCCTCCGACACGTGCAGCAGCGGCGTCTCGCGCGCCGGCATCATGGTCCAGCCCTCCGTCCCGTACGCGGCGCACTGTTCCCGGTAGTACGTCTCGAGCTCCGGCAGGTGCGCACTCGGGAAGAGCGGAAGCCCGAGCCGGGCCGCCCGCCGCGCCGCCGCCTTCGACGAGCCGCCGACCAGCAGCATCGGGTGAGGCTGGGTCAGCGGCCGCGGAGTGACCCGAACCGTACGGCCCTGGTAGCTGAAGGGCTCACCGGACCAGGCCGCGAGCAGGGTCTCCAGGAGCAGGTCCTGGAGCTTGCCGCGGCGGCCCCAGTCCACGCCGCGCTCCTCGTACTCCTCCGGCCGGTAGCCGATCCCGGCGACCGTGACCAGCCGGCCGCCGCTGAGCAGGTCGAGGACGGCGATCTCCTCGGCGAGCCGCAGCGGGTCGTGCAGCGGCCCGATGATCGCCGAGACCGTGACGGCGATCCTCCGGGTGGCCCCGAAGACGGCGCCGGCGAAGGCGAAGGGAGAGGGCAGCCAGTTGTTGGCGGCGCCGTGGTGCTCCTCGGTCTGCACGGTGTCGACGCCGTGCTCGTCGGCATGGGCGGCCATCCGCACGGCGGCCCGGTAGCGGGCCGAGAGGGAGACCGGATCGGCCTGCGGATCGACGAGGTTGAACCGTACGACTGTGAAGGGCATGGGAAGTCCCCCTCCGCGCGTGGGATACCGGCGAAGGGGGACGCTATCTGACGTGACGTCAGATGGAAACGGTCTCGCGGACCCGTTCCGGCTCCGCCGCGGCCTCGGCGGCGGTGCGCGGCAGCACCGCGTACAGCACGCCCGCCACCACGATCGTCGCCGCCCAGCCGAGCCCGTTGCGCCCGATCCACGACGAGGCCAGCGGACCGGAGAACCAGTCGACCTTCGTGAACAGCAGACCCGCGGCCAGGGCCACGCCCCACGCCGTCATCGCCTGCCAGGCGAAACCGCCGCGGTACCAGTACGCACTGGTGCGGGTGGTGTCCATCAGCGCCTCCGCGTCGTACGTACGACGGCGCAGCATGTCCACGCCGAAGACGCCGATCCACGCCGAGAACGCCACCGCCAGCAGCGTGAGGAAGGAGATGAACGAGCCGATGAAGCTGGTCGCCACCACCATCAGCAGGACGCCGAAGACCAGGCTGATCGCCGCGTTCACGCTGACCGCCGCCGCCCGCGGCACCTTGATGCCGAGCGTCTGCGCCGTGAAGCCGGCCGAGTACATCGACATCGAGTTGATCAGCAGCATGCCGAGCAGCGCGATCAGCAGGTACGGCACCGAGATCCAGGCCGGCAGCAGCTCACCGATGAAGGAGACCGGGTCCTGCGCCGAGGCCAGGTCCGGCGTCGACACCGCCATCACCGCGCCCATCAGCACCATCGGCAGCACCACGATGCCGGCGCCGCCGACCGTCGAGCCGACGACACCCTTCGAGGACGCCGTACGCGGCAGATAGCGGGTGAAGTCCGGACCCGACGGCACCCAGCTGATGCCGCCGGCCGCGATCGTGCCGATGCCCGCGACCAGCATCGCCGTCGAGCCGGCGGGCTTGGCGAAGACCGCCGACCAGTCGGTGTTCGCCACCAGGTAGACCAGGACCAGGACGGAGAAGGCGCCGAAGAGGTACGTCGACCACTTGCTGCACACGCGCAGCGCGTTGATGCCGAGGCCGGAGACCAGGAAGGTGCAGGAGACGAAGGCCAGCAGCGTCAGCACGATCAGGAAGGTGTTCGACCTCACACCGAAGAGCAGGTCGAGCACGGTGAGCACGGCGTAGGCGCCGGTGACCGCGTTGATGGTCTCCCAGCCCCAGCGGGCCACCCAGATCAGCGCCCCGGGAAAAAGGTTTCCGCGCTGGCCGAACACGGCCCGCGACAGCGCCATGCCCGGCGCGCCGCCCCGCTTGCCGGCGATCGAGATCAGGCCCACGATCCCGTACGAGAGGACCGGCGCGGCCACCGCCACCAGCAGGACCTGCCAGAAGTTCAGGCCGTTGAACACGATCAGACCGGCGCCCATCGTGAGCAGCAGCACACTGATGTTGGCCGCGACCCAGGTCGGGAACAGCTCGCCGACCCGGCCGGTCCGCTCGGCGTCGGGCACGGGTTCGAGGCCGCGGCTCTCCAGCGTGCCGCCGCTCTGCGCGCCTTCGGTCTCGGAGGCGTGGGACATAGGGGTACTCCGTTGTACAGATGGGGGGAAGCACCCACTTTACGTGTTACGTGCAACGTCTTCGCCGCCCCCCGCGACGTTCTCCGTGCCCCGGGCCCTTCGTGGCCGATACTGGGTGACGTTATGGAACTCATCCTTGCTGTAGTCATCGCTCTGGTCGTCGCGGTCGCCGTGACCAGCGGGCTCGTGATCAGCGGTCGCAAGAAGAAGCAGCTGCCGCCGGCCGAGCCGCCGTCCACCACGCCGACCATCACCGCTCCGCCCGCCGAACCGCACGTCGGCGACGAGGCGGAGACACCGCGGGAAGAACCACGCCGCACCGTCCAAGAGGTCGAGCTCCCCACGGCCGAGGAGGCCGTGGAGACGCCCGCCGCGGTCGAGGACCCGGTCGTCGAGGCGCCGCCCGCGCCCGCGATCGAGGTGCCCGAGCCCACCGCCGGCCGTCTCGTCCGGCTCCGGGCCCGCCTCGCCCGCTCCCAGAACTCGCTCGGCAAGGGACTGCTCACGCTGCTGTCCCGCGAGCACCTCGACGAGGACACCTGGGAGGAGATCGAGGAGACCCTTCTCACCGCCGACGTCGGCGTCGCGCCCACCCAGGAGCTGGTCGACCGGCTGCGCGAGCGCGTCAAGGTGCTCGGCACCCGCACTCCCGACGAGCTGCGCGGTCTGCTGCGCGAGGAGCTGATCGCGCTCCTCGGCGCCGACCTCGACCGCACCGTCAGGACCGAGAGCCCCGAGGACGTCCCGGGCGTCGTCATGGTCGTCGGCGTCAACGGCACCGGCAAGACCACCACCACCGGCAAGCTGGCCCGTGTCCTGGTCGCCGACGGCAAGTCCGTCGTCCTCGGCGCCGCCGACACCTTCCGCGCCGCCGCCGCCGACCAGCTCCAGACCTGGGGCGAGCGGGTCGGCGCGCGCACCGTGCGCGGCCCGGAGGGCGGCGACCCGGCGTCGATCGCCTACGACGCGGTCAAGGAGGGCATCGCCGAGAAGGCCGACGTCGTCCTCATCGACACCGCAGGCCGGCTGCACACCAAGACCGGCCTCATGGACGAGCTCGGCAAGGTCAAGCGCGTCGTCGAGAAGCACGGCCCGCTGGACGAGGTGCTGCTCGTCCTCGACGCCACCACCGGCCAGAACGGCCTCATCCAGGCCCGGGTCTTCGCCGAGGTGGTCGACATCACCGGCATCGTCCTGACCAAGCTCGACGGCACCGCCAAGGGCGGCATCGTCGTGGCCGTCCAGCGCGAGCTGGGCGTCCCGGTGAAGCTGGTCGGCCTGGGCGAGGGCCCGGACGACCTGGCGCCCTTCGAGCCGGGCGCCTTCGTCGACGCCCTCATCGGCGACTGACCGGACCTCCAGTCACACCCGCGCGTACGAGAAGGGCCCCTGCCGCAGCTCAACGGCAGGGGCCCTTCCGCGTGACCGGGTCCGGGGCCTCAGGACACCCGGGTCCCGAGGGGCCGGGTCCCGGTGTGGTCCGGGGCCTGAGGTTCCAGGTCCCGAGGGTCCGGGTCCCGGTGTGGTCCGGGTCCCGAGGGTCCGGGTCCGGTCAGTAGTGCGTCCGGTGGCAGATGTACGCCAGGGTGCCGAGCAGCAGGCGGGCCTGGGGCGGCGCGCCGGCCGTGTCCAGGGTCGGCGGGCGCAGCCAGCGGACCGGGCCGAGGCCGCCCAGGTCGGACGGCGGGGCGGTGACATGGGCGCCCGGGCCCAGGCACCGCAGGTCCAGATCGGCGTCGTCCCAGCCCATCCGGTAGAGCAGCCGCGGCAGCTCGGCCGCCGCGCCCGGCGCCACGAAGAACTGCGCCCGGCCCGTCGGCGTCGCGCACACCGGCCCCAGCGGCAGCCCCATGCGCTCCAGCCGGACCAGCGCCCGGCGGCCCGCCGCCTCGGCGACCTCCAGCACGTCGAAGGCCCGGCCGACCGGCAGCAGGATCGCCGCTCCGGGATACCGCGACCACGCCTTGGTCGCGTCGTCGAGACCCGCGCCCGCCGCGACCGGCTCGGCGAAGCCGAGCGGATGCGCGCCCGGAGCCGTACAGACGGGATCGCCGCAGGAGCAGCGGCCGGCGACCGCCCGCGCGCCCGGGACCACGTCCCAGCCCCACAGTCCGGTGTACTCGGCCACCGCTGTGCACTCCGTGGTGCGTACGCGGCGACGTGAGCCGGACCGCATCTCACGAATGCCGCCGATCGTGAAGCCCATGCCCCCTCCAACGGGTCGGACGCGCCGGTGGTTACGGACCGGAGATCGGCCGTCACGCTCCGCCGCAACAGAGGCGTACGGGAGCGTGGACGGGTGGTGCGGACCGCCGCGCGCGCCTCCTCGCGCTCCGGTACGCCGACCCTGGTCCGTCGCATGTCAAGTGAATCGCGTTCCGTGCGCGGCGAGTTCATTCGAAGGGGTGGCGAATGGTGGCGTTTCTTGAAACGCCATGCCCGGACGGGTGATCGTAGGATTACCTTCGGTACACGAACCCCGGGGCCGAGAGCCGCGCACGGGTATGCCGGAGGCAACCCGGTTTTCCGTTCGAAGGAGCACAAACGCCGGACGGGCACCGCGAGAAGCGGCATGCTGGCAGGGGATCGCAGGACGACATCAGGTGGATGGAGGCGTTCCAGTGGGCGGCAACGGCGCAGACGGTACGACTGCCGGCAAGCGCCCGAACGAGCAGTTGGGCTCGTGGTTCGTGCGCAGCGGCTGGTCCAAGGGCGAGCTGGCGCGCCAGGTGAACCGCAGGGCACGCCAGATGGGCGCGCACCACATCTCCACCGACACCTCCCGGGTGCGCCGCTGGCTCGACGGCGAGCAGCCCCGCGAACCCATCCCGCGGATCCTGTCCGAGCTGTTCTCCGAGCGCTTCGGCTCCGTCGTCGCCGTCGAGGACCTGGGCCTGCGCACCGCCCACCAGTCGCCCTCCGTCTCCGGAGTCGACCTGCCCTGGGCCGGGCCCCAAACCGTCGCCCTGCTCAGCGAGTTCTCCCGCAGCGACCTGATGCTCGCCCGCCGCGGCTTCCTCGGCACCTCGCTCCAGCTCGCCGCCGGGCCCGCGCTCATCGAACCCATGCAGCGCTGGCTGGTGCCCACCCCGGCCGGCGAGCCCGAGCGGCCCGGGGCGGGCGAGGAACGGCGCGCCCACCGGCTCTCACCGGTCGAGCTCGACCTGCTCGAGTCCACCACCGTGATGTTCCGTCAGTGGGACGCCCAGTGCGGCGGCGGGCTGCGCCGCAAGGCGGTCGTCGGCCAACTCCACGAGGTCACCGACCTGCTCCAGGAGCCACAGCCCTCCGCCACCGCCCAGCGGCTCTTCCGCTGCGCCGCCGAACTCGCCGAACTCGCCGGCTGGATGAGCTACGACGTCGGCCTCCAGCCCACCGCCCAGAAGTACTTCGTGCTCGCCCTGCACGCCGCCAAGGAGGCCGGCGACAAGCCCCTCGGCTCGTACATCCTGTCCTCGATGAGCCGCCAGATGATCCACCTCGGCCGGCCCGACGACGCCCTCGAGCTCATCCACCTCGCCCAGTACGGCAGTCGCGACTGCGCCACCCCGCGCACCCAGGCCATGCTGTATGCGATGGAGGCCCGCGCCTACGCCAACATGGGCCAGCCCTCCAAGTGCAAGCGGGCCGTGCGGATGGCCGAGGACACCTTCGCCGACGTCGGCCTCGACGGCGAGCCCGAGCCCGACTGGATCCGCTTCTTCTCCGAGGCCGAGCTCAACGGCGAGAACTCCCACTCCTACCGCGACCTCGCCTATGTCGCCGGCCGCTCGCCGACCTACGCCTCGCTCGCCGAACCCGTCATGGAACGGGCCGTCGACCTCTTCGAGAAGGACCCCGAGCACCAGCGCAGCTACGCCCTCAACCTCATCGGCATGGCCACCGTCCACCTCCTCAAGCGCGAGCCCGAGCAGTCGGTCGTCCTCGCCGAGAAGGCCCTCGGCGTCGCCCGCAAGGTCCGCTCCGAGCGGGTCAACACCCGGCTGCGCAAGACCGTCGACACCGCCGCGCGCGACTTCGGCGACGTCGCCGAGGTCGTCCAGCTCACCGACCGGCTCACCGCCCTGCTCCCCGAGACCGCGGAGGCCGTCTGAGGCCCGCGGAGCACGGCTCCCCCAAACCCCGGCCGCGCCGGCCGTCCCGTAACGCCCGCATCGGCTCCCCCGCCGCACGGACCCACGGACGGCCGACGCGGCCGGTTCCGTACCGGCGCTCTGCACGGCTTCGGGGACAGGCTTCGGGAGGCGGCTTCGGGAGGCGGCTTCGGGGCCCCGGGGTGGCGCTCCGGACGGGCTTCGGGGCCCGGCCCTGGGCCGGGGCGCCGGGCAGGCCCCGGGCAGGCCCTGGACGGGCTTAGGACGGGCTCTGGATGGGCTGCGGACCGGCTTCGGGATGGTACGCCCGTTACCGCGCCGTGACCCCGGCGTTCACGGCCGCGTAACACGCCCCGCCCCTTCGTCACTGCGGCGAAACATCGAGCGGCATCGGCCGAAACCGCGCTGCGCGAATCTCTGGCGCATAACCGGCCACCCTCACGGCCGGCCAGCCCCTCGGCCCCGCCCCGCACGGCCGCATTCGACGACGAGGAGACGCCGATGGCAGCAGCCATCACGACCCTGGCAGCAGGCGAGCCCACGCTGTCCGCCGCCAACACAGGGTTCATGCTCATCTGCTCCGCCCTGGTCATGCTGATGACCCCGGCGCTCGCCTTCTTCTACGGAGGCATGGTCCGGGTGAAGTCCACCCTCAACATGCTGATGATGAGCTTCATCAGCCTCGGGATCGTCACGATCCTGTGGGTGCTCTACGGCTTCAGCATCGCCTTCGGCACCGACTCGGCCTCGCTCTTCGGCTGGTCCTCCGACTACGTCGGCCTCAGCGGCATCGGCCTCACCGAGCTGTGGGACGGCTACACCGTCCCGGTGTACGTCTTCGCCGTCTTCCAGCTGATGTTCGCGATCATCACCCCGGCCCTCATCAGCGGCGCGCTCGCCGACCGCGTCAAGTTCACCGCCTGGGCCCTCTTCATCACCCTGTGGGCCACCGTCGTGTACTTCCCGGTCGCCCACTGGGTCTGGGGCACCGGCGGCTGGCTGTTCGACATGGGCGTCATCGACTTCGCCGGCGGCACCGCCGTCCACATCAACGCCGGCGCGGCCGCCCTCGGCGTGATCCTCGTCATCGGCAAGCGGGTCGGCTTCAAGAAGGACCCGATGCGCCCGCACAGCCTCCCGCTGGTCATGCTCGGGGCCGGTCTGCTCTGGTTCGGCTGGTTCGGCTTCAACGCCGGCTCCTGGCTCGGCAACGACGACGGCGTCGGCGCGGTGATGTTCGTCAACACCCAGGTCGCCACCGCCGCCGCCATGCTCGCCTGGCTCGCGTACGAGAAGCTCCGCCACGGCTCCTTCACCACCCTCGGCGCCGCCTCCGGCGCGGTCGCCGGCCTCGTCGCCATCACGCCCTCCGGCGGCTCCTGCTCCCCGCTCGGCGCGATCGCCATCGGCGCCGTCGCCGGACTGGTCTGCGCCATGGCCGTCGGCCTGAAGTACAAGTTCGGCTACGACGACTCCCTCGACGTCGTCGGCGTCCACCTCGTCGGCGGTGTCATCGGCTCCCTCCTCGTCGGCTTCTTCGCCACCGGCGGCGTCCAGTCGAAGGCCAAGGGCCTCTTCTACGGCGGCGGCTTCGAGCAGCTCGGCAAGCAGGCGGTCGGCGTCTTCTCCGTCCTCGCCTACTCTCTGCTCGTCTCCGCGCTCCTCGCCCTGATCATCGACAGGACCATGGGCATGCGGGTCAGCGAGGACGACGAGATCTCCGGCATCGACCAGGTCGAGCACGCCGAGACCGCGTACGACTTCAGCGGGGCGGGCGGCGGCATCGCCGGACGCACCGCCGCGGCCGGCTCCGTCCTCGCCCCCGCCCCGACGCAGAACACGAAGGTGGACGCATGAAGCTCATCACCGCGGTCGTGAAGCCGCACCGGCTCGACGAGATCAAGGAGGCGCTGCAGGCCTTCGGGGTCCACGGGCTCACCGTCACCGAGGCCAGCGGATACGGCCGCCAGCGCGGCCACACCGAGGTCTACCGGGGCGCCGAGTACACCGTCGACCTCGTGCCGAAGATCCGCATCGAGGTGCTGGTGGAGGACGACGACGCCGAACAGCTCATCGAGGTCGTCGTGAAGGCCGCCCGCACCGGCAAGATCGGTGACGGAAAGGTGTGGAGCGTGCCGGTCGAGACCGCCGTACGGGTCCGCACCGGCGAACGCGGACCGGACGCGCTCTAGGACCGAAGGGCCTGCGGGGGCCGGACGCTCCAGGACCCGAAAGGCCTCAAGGGCTCCAACGCTCCAGGACCCGATCGGCCTCCAGGACCCGAACGAACAGGGGAACCGCTGGTGACGAGCCTCGACGTGACGACGGAAACGGAAGATTCGGGACCCGGCGGCTACGCGGCGGCCCGGCTGCGCCTTCTCACCGAGAAGGCGCGGTCCGGGCCGCCGCGCCGTACCGAGCTGGCCCGCCTCACCGACGACTGGCTGGCCGGCCTCTTCCAGGCCGCCGGGCCACCTCCCGGCACCGCGCTCGTCGCCGTCGGCGGCTACGGGCGCGGCGAGCTCTCCCCGCGCAGCGACCTCGACCTGCTGCTCCTGCACGACGGCAGCGCGGACGCCTCCGCCGTCGCCGCCCTCGCCGACCGCCTCTGGTACCCGGTGTGGGACCTCGGCCTCGACCTCGACCACTCCGTCCGCACCGCCGCCGAGGCCCGCAGGACCGCCGGGGACGACCTCAAGGTCCAGCTCGGCCTCCTCGACGCCCGGCCCGTCGCCGGCGACACCGGCCTCGTCGCCGCCCTGCGCACCGCCGTCCTCGCCGACTGGCGCAACCAGGCCCCGCGCCGGCTCCCCGAGCTCGACGCCCTGTGCCGCGAACGCGCCGAACGCTCCGGCGAACTGCAGTACCTCCTCGAACCCGACCTCAAGGAGGCCCGCGGCGGACTCCGCGACGCCCAGGTGCTGCGCGCCGTCGCCGCCTCCTGGCTCGCCGACGCGCCCCGCGAAGGACTCGACGAGGCCCGCCGCGTCCTCCTCGACGCCCGCGACGCGCTCCACCTCGCCACCGGCCGCGCCACCGACCGGCTCGCCCTGCAGGAACAGGACGCCGTCGCCGCCGAACTCGGCCTCCTCGACGCCGACACCCTGCTGCGCCAGGTCTACGAGGCCGCGCGCACCGTCTCGTACGCCTCCGACGTCACCTGGCGCGAGGTCAACCGGGTTCTCGCCGCCCGCTCCGCCCGTCCCCGCCTCCGCGGCCTGCTCGGCGGCCGCGGCGGCCGCTCAGGCGGCGCCAAACCGCCCGTCGCGCGCACCCCGCTCGCCGAGGGCGTCGTCGAGATGGCCGGCGAGGTCGTGCTCGCGCTCAGCGCCCGCCCAGAACGCGACCCGGTCCTGCCGCTGCGGGCCGCCGCTGCCGCCGCCCAGGCCGGCCTGCCGCTCTCGCTGCACGCCGTACGCCGGCTCGCCGCCACCGCCGCTCCGCTGCCCGTGCCCTGGCCGGCCGAGGCTCGCGAGGAACTCGTCACCCTGCTCGGCGCCGGCGAGCCGACCGTCCCCGTCTGGGAGGCCCTGGAGGCCGAAGGGCTCGTCACCCGGCTGCTGCCCGACTGGGAACGCGTCCGCTGCCGCCCGCAGCGCAACCCCGTCCACACCTGGACCGTCGACCGGCACCTGGTCGAGACCGCCGTCCGCGCCGCCGCCCTCACCCGCCGCGTCCACCGGCCCGACCTGCTGCTCGTCGCCGCGCTCCTGCACGACATCGGCAAGGGCTGGCCCGGCGACCACTCCGTCGCCGGCGAGACCATCGCCCGCGACGTCGCCGCCCGGATCGGCTTCGACCGGACCGACGTCGCCGTCGTCGCCACCGTCGTCCGCCACCACCTGCTGCTCGTCGAGACCGCCACCCGCCGCGACCTCGACGACCCCGCCACCGTCCAGTCCGTCGCCGCCGCCGTCGGCACCCTCGGCGCCCTGGAGCTCCTGCACGCCCTCACCGAGGCCGACGCCCTCGCCACGGGACCCGCCGCCTGGTCCGCCTGGCGCGCCTCCCTGGTGGCCGACCTCGTCAAACGGGTCGCCGGCGTCCTCGCGGGCGAGGAACCGCCCGACCCGGAGGCAGCCGCGCCCAGCGCCGAACAGGAACGGCTCGCGATCGAGGCGCTCAGGACCGGCGAACCGGTGCTCGCCCTGCACACCGAGCCGGTCGACTCCGACGACACCGGGGAACCCGAGCCCGAGCCGGAACCGGTGGGCGTCGAACTGCTGGTCGCCGTGCCCGAGCGGCCCGGCGTGCTGCCGGCCGTCGCCGGAGTCCTCGCCCTGCACCGCCTCACCGTCCGCGCCGCCGACCTGCGCGCCGTCGCCCTGCCCCCGGAGCTCGGCGACGGGCCCGTCCTCCTCCTCGACTGGCGCGTCGCCGCCGAGTACGGCTCGCTGCCCGAGGCCCACCGGCTGCGCGCCGACCTGGTCCGCGCCCTCGACGGCTCGCTCGACGTGCCGGCCCGCCTCGCCGAACGCGACGCCGCCTACCCGAGGCGGCGCGGCGTGACGGCCCCGCCGCCCCGCGTCACCGTCGCCGCCGCCGGCTCCCTGCTCGCCACCGTCCTCGAGGTCCGCGCCCAGGACGCCCCGGGCCTCCTGCACCGCATCGGCCGCGCCCTGGAGGGCGCCGACGTCCGCGTCCGCAGCGCCCACGTCTCCACGCTCGGCGCCAACGCGGTCGACACCCTGTACGTGACGAGGCTGGACGGCTCGCTCCTCGGGTCCGAGGAGGCGGCGGGCCTGGCGAAGACACTGGAGGACGCGTTGCGCTGAGGTCCCGGGCGCCCCGAGCCGCAAGGCCAGGGCGCCCGCGTCCACGGGCCGGATACCCTTGGGTGACTGCCCACCCCGACCCGAGGAATCGCGACCACCGTGTTCGATACGCTTTCCGACCGCCTCAGCGCGACTTTCAAGTCCCTCCGGGGTAAAGGCCGCCTCTCCGAGCAGGACATCGACAGCGCGGCCCGGGAAATCCGTATCGCGCTGCTCGAGGCCGATGTCGCCCTCCCGGTGGTCCGCGCGTTCATCTCCCGCGTCAAGGAGCGGGCGCTCGGCGCCGAGGTCTCCAAGGCGCTGAACCCCTCGCAGCAGGTCATCAAGATCGTCAACGAGGAGCTCATCGGCATCCTCGGCGGCGAGACCCGCCGTCTGCGGTTCGCCAAGACCCCGCCGACCGTGATCATGCTCGCCGGTCTCCAGGGTGCCGGTAAGACCACCCTCGCCGGAAAGCTCGGTCTCTGGCTCAAGGGCCAGGGCCACACCCCGCTGCTCGTCGCCTGTGACCTCCAGCGTCCCAACGCCGTCACCCAGCTCGGCGTCGTCGCCGAGCGCGCCGGCGTCGGCTTCTACGGTCCGCAGCCGGGCAACGGCGTCGGCGACCCGGTCCAGGTCGCGAAGGACTCGATCGAGCACGCCCGCTCGAAGATGTTCGACGTCGTCATCGTCGACACCGCCGGCCGCCTCGGCATCGACCAGGAGCTGATGCAGCAGGCCGCGGACATCCGCGACGCCGTCAGCCCCGACGAGGTCCTCTTCGTCGTCGACGCCATGATCGGTCAGGACGCCGTCAACACCGCGGAGGCCTTCCGCGACGGCGTCGGCTTCGACGGCGTGGTGCTCTCCAAGCTCGACGGCGACGCCCGCGGCGGTGCCGCGCTCTCCATCGCGCACGTCACCGGCAAGCAGATCATGTTCGCCTCCAACGGCGAGAAGCTGGACGACTTCGACGCGTTCCACCCGGACCGCATGGCGTCCCGCATCCTCGGCATGGGCGACGTGCTCTCGCTCATCGAGAAGGCCGAGCAGACCTTCAGCCAGGAAGAGGCCGCCAAGATGGCCTCCAAGCTGGCGTCCAAGAAGGGCCAGGACTTCACGCTCGACGACTTCCTGGCGCAGATGGAGCAGGTCCGCAAGATGGGCTCCATCTCCAAGCTGCTCGGCATGCTGCCCGGCATGGCGCAGATGAAGGACCAGATCAACAACATCGACGAGCGTGAGGTCGACCGCGTCGGCGCCATCATCAAGTCGATGACGCCGGCCGAGCGCCAGGACCCGACGATCATCAACGGCTCGCGCCGTGCCCGTATCGCCCGTGGTTCCGGCGTCGAGGTCAGCGCCGTCAAGGGCCTGGTCGAGCGCTTCTTCGAGGCGCGCAAGATGATGTCGCGGATGGCCCAGGGCGGCGGCATGCCGGGCATGCCGGGGATCCCGGGCATGGGCGGCGGCCCCGGCCGCCAGAAGAAGCAGCTCAAGCAGGCCAAGGGCAAGCGCAAGAGCGGCAACCCGATGAAGCGGAAGGCCGAGGAGCAGGCCGCCCAGGCGAAGCGGGAGCAGGCGCAGGCCGGCGGCGCGTTCGGGCTGCCGGCGGCGGGCCAGGGCCCGGGCGAGTTCGAGCTCCCGGACGAGTTCAAGAAGTTCATGGGCTGACATTTCACGGGCTGAAAGTTCACGGGCTGACGTCACCGCACGACGTCGTACGAAGGGGCCCGCGGCGGTACGAAACCGCCGCGGGCCCCTTTTCGTTCGCCCGGCCCATCCGTAATGCCGGGTCGGTCCCGCTCTTCGATACTGAGGCCACTGCCGCCGTGCCCCGAGGAGAGCCCGTGGCCAACGCCGTGCCCCCGCGCGACCGGACCGACCAGCCCTGGCGCTCGGAAGGGGCCCCGCCGCCTCCGCCGTCCAGGAGGAAGATGCCGGGAGGCTGGGGCGGCCTCGTCCTCACCGCGCTCGTCGTCTATCTGATCGCCAACCTCGTGCTGTCCTTCTTCAACGAGAAGGACGGCCCGACCATCTCCTACACCGAGTTCGACAAGCAGGTCGCCGCCGGCAACGTCACCAAGATCTACTCCAAGGGCGACGCCATCCAGGGCCAGCTGAAGAACAAGCAGCCCGTCCCGAACGGCGACGGCGACTACACCAAGTTCACCACCCAGCGCCCCGCCTTCGCCGACGACGACCTGTGGGCCCAGCTCACCAGGAACAACGTCGTCGTCACCGCCGAACCCGTCGTCCAGGAGCGCAGCTTCCTCGCCAACCTGCTGATCTCGCTCGCCCCGATGGTGCTGCTCGTCCTGCTGTGGGTGTTCATCGCCCGACGGATGAGTTCCGGTCTCGGCGGCGCGGGCGGCATGCTCGGCCGCAAGGCCCCGCCCAAGCCGGTCCAGCTGGAGGCGGGCAGGCGCACCACGTTCGAGGACGTCGCCGGCATCGACGAGGTCGAGGGCGAGCTCAACGACGTCGTCGACTTCCTGAAGAACCCCGACTCCTACCGGGCCATGGGCGCCAAGATGCCGCGCGGCGTGCTGCTCGCCGGGCCGCCCGGAACCGGCAAGACGCTGCTCGCCCGGGCGGTCGCCGGCGAGGCGGGCGTGCCGTTCTTCTCGGCCTCCGCCTCCGAGTTCATCGAGATGATCGTCGGCGTCGGCGCCTCCCGCGTGCGCGAGCTGTTCGCCGAGGCCCGCAAGGTCGCGCCAGCGATCATCTTCATCGACGAGATCGACACCATCGGCCGGGCCCGCGGCGCCGGCGCCGGCATGGGCGGTCACGACGAGCGCGAGCAGACCCTCAACCAGATCCTCACCGAGATGGACGGCTTCACCGGGTCCGAGGGCGTCATCGTCATCGCCGCCACCAACCGGGCCGACGTCCTCGACCCCGCCCTGACCCGCCCCGGCCGCTTCGACCGGATCGTCCACGTCAACCCGCCCGACCGAGGCGGGCGCGAGGCCATCCTGCGGATCCACACCCGGGAGATCCCGCTCGCCCAGGGCGTCGACCTCGAACACGTCGCCAAGACCACGCCCGGCATGACCGGCGCCGAACTCGCCAACCTGGCCAACGAGGCCGCCCTGCTCGCCGTGAAGCGCCGACAGAAGACCGTGACCCAGTCCGACCTGTCCGACGCGCTGGAGAAGGTCCAGCTCGGTGCGGAACGACCGCTCGTCATGCCGCTGGAGGAGCGCCGCCGCACCGCCTACCACGAGAGCGGTCACGCGCTGCTCGGCATGCTTCAGCCCGGCGCCGACCCGGTCCGCAAGATCACCATCGTGCCGCGCGGCCGGGCGCTCGGCGTCACGCTGTCCACGCCCGAGGCCGACAAGTACGCCTACACCGAGGAGTACCTGCGCGGCCGGATCATCGGCGCGCTCGGCGGCATGGCGGCCGAGCAGGTCGTCTTCGGCGTCATCACCACCGGCGCCGAGAGCGACCTGGAACAGGTCACCAACATCGCCCGCGGCATGGCGGGCCGCTGGGGCATGAGCGAGCGCGTCGGGCGCCTGACCGCCATTCCCGGCGACGCCCAGCAGGCCTACGGGCTGTCCGCCGCGCCCGCCACCCTCGACACCGTCGACGCGGAGATGCGCCGCATCGTCGACGAGTGCTACGAGAGCGCCGTACGCCAGCTCCGTGACCACCGCGACCGCCTCGACGCCCTCGCCGAGGCCCTGCTCGCCAACGAGACCCTGGAGGAGGACGCGGCCTACCGGGCGGCCGGCATCGCCCGGCTGCGGAAGGAGGACGGGGCGGAGGGCGCGGGGGAGGGCGGGGCGGAGGAGCGGGCGCAGGGTGGGGCCGAGGGCCCGGCGGATGGTCCGGGCGCGGGTCCGACGGGTGGTCCGGGCGCGGGTCCTGCGGGCGGTCCGGCCGAAGGCCCGACGGGCGGTCCGGGCGCGGGTCCGGCGGGTGGGCCGGCGGCGGGTTGAGGCCGGGGCGCGGCGCCTCTCAGGGGCAGCGCGCGATCACGTAACGGAAGACGTTCGGCATCCAGACCGTGCCGTCGGGCCGGGCGTACGGTTCCAGTGCCTCCAGGAGCTCCTTCTCGACCTGGTCCTGGTCCGTGGCACCGACCGCCGCGTCGAACGCGCCCGTCGACATCAGGCCCCTGACCGCACTGTCCCGGTCCGCGTAGCCGAAGGGGCACGCCACCTGGCCCGAGGACTCCGCCCGCAGCCCCGCCGCGGCCGCCGCGTCCTCCAGGTCACGCGGACGGGCCGGCCGGTCCGGCCGGCGGCGCCAGCCCGTCAGCCGCGCCGCGACCCGCAGCACGGAGGTCGTCGCGCACCGGTTCGCCGGGCCCCAGCCGGCCAGCACGAAAGCCGCGCCCCGTTCGGCCGAACGGGTGATGGCAGCCGGCTCCTCACCGAGCCCCGCGGCCGCGTGGAAGGCCGTGATCACGTCGTACGGACCGCCCTCCGGCACCTCCGTCGTACTCAGCGACGCCTCCGGCAGCCGCTCCCTGGCCAGCGCCACGCGCGCGTGGTCCCGGTCGAGCCCCGCCACGTGCGCCCCGCGCCCCGCCGCCATCAGCAGCGCGAGGCCGGAGCCGCAGCCGAGGCCGAGCACCCGCGATCCGGGGCCCACGTCGAGCCGTTCGTACACCGCCTCGTAGAGCGGGACGAGCATCCGTTCCTGGATCTCGGCCCAGTCGCGCGCGGGGTGGTGCGGGACGAGCGTAGGTGTCATGGAAAGCGCCCCTATCCGTACCTGGACGACAACCCCCCGTAGCCAGGGAACTGCGCATCCCGGCGCCCGTCCAGTGCTCGCACCGGACGACTTCTGGCGGTGCGGGAGCCGGCGTACGCGGGGGAGGGGGCCGGTGCCCGAGTTCGGGCAGACACCCGGTACTGTCCCTTCCACCACCGTCCCGGCGCGCGTGACACGCCCGCGCGCCGGGGCGTATGCGCCGCTACGCACCAGCCCCCATGGATCCGTACCGACTGACGGGTACGTGCAAAATATTTGAGTTGCCCCGGAATGGAACCCGGAGGGGATCCGGCTCGTTGTACCCGACGTGAGCACGACACCACCTGTTCTCGCCGCAGAGCTGGCACAGGCGTGGGCCGACATTCAGCGGCACCACCCCGAGCTGCCCGACCTTGCCGCGCCCGAGTCCCTGATCGGAGAGTCCTCGTCCGCCTGCGGCGCCGAGCTCTCCTTCGAGCGACTGCTCCACGAGGCAGTCCACGGCATCGCCGCCGCCCGAGGTGTCCGCGACACCTCCCGCGCCGGCCGCTACCACAACCGCAGATTCCTCGCGATCGCCGAGGAGCTGGGCCTCGACCACCCCGAGGAACCGCACGCCAGCAGCGGCTTCTCCCTGGTCACCCTCAACCCGGAGGCCCGGCGGCGCTATCGGCCCACCATCGAGCGGCTCCAGCGCGCCCTCAAGGCCCACACCGTCGCGACCGCCGCCGACACCAAGCGCTCCTTCCGCGGACCGGCCGCCCGGCACGGCTCCTCGGGCGGCGGCGTGCGCGTCAAGGCCGTCTGCGACTGCGGGCGCAACGTGCGCGTGGTGCCGTCCGTGCTCGCCCAGGCGCCGATCGTCTGCGGCGGCTGCGGCAAGCCCTTCCGGATCCCGGAGACGGTGGGCGCCGCCAGCTGAGCTCGCCGTGTGTGGCACAATGGCTAGCTGTACTCGACAGTCGCACAGGACCCCTCTCTCCTCCGGCTGACGCGTCCATCGGGCACCCGAGTACCGCAACCCCACGTGGCATCTCAAGTGCCCCACCACGTCAAGACCAGGAGACACCACTCCAGTGGCAGTCAAGATCAAGCTCAAGCGCCTCGGCAAGATCCGCCAGCCGCACTACCGCATCGTCGTCGCCGACTCCCGCACCCGCCGGGACGGTCGTGCGATCGAGGAGATCGGCCTCTACCACCCGACGTACAACCCGTCGCGTATCGAGGTCGACTCCGAGCGTGCGCAGTACTGGCTGTCCGTCGGCGCCCAGCCGACCGAGCCGGTTCTCGCCATCCTGAAGCTCACCGGCGACTGGCAGAAGCACAAGGGCCTCCCGGCCCCGGAGAAGCCGCTGCTCGCCCCGGCGACCAAGGACGAGAAGCGCGCCTCCTTCGACGAGTTCGCCAAGACTCTCGAGGGCGACGACAACAAGGGTGAGGCCATCACCCCGAAGGCCAAGAAGGCCGACAAGAAGGCGGACGAGGCCGAGGCCGAGTCCACCGAGTCGACCGAGGCCTGACCATGCTCGAGGAGGCTCTCGAGCACCTCGTGAAGGGCATCGTCGACAACCCCGACGACGTGCAGGTCGCCTCTCGCAACCTGCGCCGCGGTCGCGTGCTCGAGGTCCGGGTCCACCCGGACGACCTCGGCAAGGTGATCGGCCGCAACGGCCGCACCGCGCGTGCGCTGCGGACCGTCGTGGGCGCCATCGGCGGCCGTGGCATCCGTGTCGACCTCGTCGACGTGGACCAGGTCCGCTGAAGTTTGACACCGGCACGGGCCGGGGAGGGCTGACCGCCCGCCCCGGCCCGTTGCCGTACGACAGGAGAGTTCACCAGTGCAGTTGGTAGTCGCGCGGATCGGCCGCGCCCACGGCATCAAGGGCGAGGTCACCGTCGAGGTGCGGACCGACGAGCCCGAGCTGCGGCTCGGACCCGGCGCCGTCCTGCACACCGACCCGGCATCGGCCGGGCCGCTCACCATCGAGGCCGGCCGGGTGCACAGCGGCCGGCTGCTGTTGCGCTTCGCGGGCGTGGCCGACCGCAACGCCGCCGAGGCGCTGCGCAACACCCTCCTCATCGCCGACGTCGATCCCGACGAGCTGCCCGAGGACGAGGACGAGTACTACGACCACCAGCTGGTCGACCTCGACGTCGTCCTCGCCGACGGCACCGAGATCGGCGTGATCTCCGAGATCTCCCACCTGCCGTCCCAGGACCTCTTCATCGTGGAGCGGCCCGACGGCAGCGAGGTGATGATCCCGTTCGTCAGCGAGATCGTCACCGAGATCGACCTGGAGAACCAGCGCGCCGTGATCGTCCCGCCGCCGGGCCTGATCGACGACAGCGAGGCGGTCGTCGCCTCCGCGCGCGACGCCGAGGCGGACGCCGAGGAGGAGTCCGAGGCGAAGCCGGGAGCGGCGGCGTCGCCGGCGGAGCGCGAGGCGGAGACCGGGGCGGAGACCGAGGCGGAGGCCTCCGGTGGTGACGCCGAGAAGGGCGCCTCCTGATGCGCCTCGACGTCGTCACGATCTTCCCCGAGTACCTCGAACCGCTGAACGTCTCACTGGTCGGCAAGGCCCGTGCCCGCGGCCGGCTCGACGTGCACGTCCACGACCTGCGCGACTGGACCTACGACCGGCACAACACGGTCGACGACACTCCGTACGGCGGCGGACCCGGCATGGTCATGAAGACCGGGCCCTGGGGCGACGCCCTCGACCAGGCCCTCGCCGACGGCTACGAGGCCGGCGCCCACGGCCCGGCCCTCGTCGTCCCGACGCCGAGCGGCCGGCCCTTCACGCAGGAGCTCGCCGTCGAGCTCTCCGAGCGGCCCTGGCTGATCTTCACGCCCGCCCGCTACGAGGGCATCGACCGGCGCGTGATGGACGAGTACGCCACCCGGATGCCGGTCTACGAGGTCTCCATCGGCGACTACGTCCTGGCCGGCGGCGAGGCCGCCGTCCTCGTCGTCACCGAGGCCGTCGCCCGGCTCCTGCCCGGCGTCCTCGGCAACGCCGAGTCGCACCAGGACGACTCCTTCGCGCCCGGCGCCATGGCCAACCTCCTGGAGGGCCCCGTCTACACCAAGCCGCCGGAGTGGCGCGGCCGTGGCATTCCCGACGTGCTCCTCAGCGGGCACCACGGGAAGATCGCCCGCTGGCGGCGCGACGAGGCCTTCCGGCGCACCGCCGCCAACCGGCCCGACCTCATCGAGCGCACGGACCCCGCCGCCTTCGACAAGAAGGACCGGGAGATCCTCTCCATGCTGGGCTGGGCGCCCGAGCCCGGCGGCCGATTTTGGCGGCGGCCCCAGGACGTGGAAGAATAGGCCGCTGCCGTGCGTCCGGCGCGCGCCCCTGCCACAGGGGGAAGACGCCCGCCAGGGACGGACGGCGATCACCAACCATTCGTACGTACCGCTGATGACCTGTGGCATCAGCGAGGAAAGAGACCTCCATGGCCTCCCTGCTCGACCAGGTCAACGCCGGTTCGCTGCGCTCCGACGTCCCGGCCTTCCGCCCCGGCGACACCGTGAACGTCCACGTTCGCGTCATCGAGGGCAACCGCTCCCGTATCCAGCAGTTCAAGGGTGTCGTCATCCGCCGTCAGGGCTCGGGCGTCTCCGAGACCTTCACGGTCCGCAAGGTCTCGTTCTCCGTCGGCGTCGAGCGCACCTTCCCGGTGCACAGCCCGATCTTCGAGAAGATCGAGCTCGTCTCCCGTGGTGACGTCCGTCGCGCCAAGCTCTACTACCTCCGTGAGCTGCGCGGCAAGGCTGCCAAGATCAAGGAGAAGCGCGACAACTGAGCTACGGCCCACAGGGTGGCCGGATAAGCTCAGCCACCGATGGACACCGAAGCACAGCACACGGAGCGCGATCGCTCCTCCGGCAAGGAGGAGCGGTCGCGCTCCGCGCGCGTTTGCGGCGACAGCGCCGATCCCGCGGCGCCCGCCGGCTCCGCGGCCTTCGCCGGCTCCGCGGGCCCTGCCGAGTCCGCCGATTCCGCCGATTCCGCAGAGGAGTCGGACGACGGGGCCTCCGGCGAGTCCTCGGGCGGCTCCTCCGGCCTCCTGACCTGGCGGCGTACGGGACTGATCGGCGTCGCCTGCGTGGTCTTCCTGCTCCTGCTCAGCCACTTCGTGCTGCAGCCCTTCCTGGTGCCCAGCGGCTCGATGGAGCCCACCCTCCAGGTCGGCGACCGGATCCTGGTCAACAAGCTGGCGTACCGTTTCGGCGAGCAGCCGCGCCGCGGCGACGTGGTCGTCTTCGACGGCACCGGCTCCTTTGTCCAGGAGGAGCCCGCCGGAAACCCGGTCACCGGTCTGCTGCACGACGCCGCGGCCGCCCTCGGCCTCGCCGAGCCCGACGAGACCGACTTCGTGAAGCGCGTCGTCGGCACCGGCGGCGACCGGGTGGTCTGCTGCGACAAGGACGGCCGGATCACCGTCAACGGCGTGCCGGTGCGCGAGCGGTACGTGATGCTCGGCGACCAGCCGTCCTCCGTACCGTTCGACATCGTGGTCCCCGACGGCACCCTGTGGGTGATGGGCGACCACCGCAGCCAGTCCAGCGACTCCCGCGACCACCTCGGGCAGCCCGGCGGCGGCGTCGTGCCGGTCGACAAGGTCATCGGGCGCGCCGACTGGATCGGCTGGCCGGTCGGCCGCTGGTCCACCGTGCCCCGTACCGACGCCTTCGACGCCGTACCGCAGTGGACGACGGGCGGCGGGCACGGCCATGGGTAGGCGCGGCAGGGCACCGTCCGGCCGGCACGGCGCCGTCGGACCGGACGGCGAGCTCCCCGCCCCGGCCGGACGGGCCGAGCGGCGCAGGCTCGCCCGTAAGGTCAAGCGCCGACGGCAGCGTTCCGCGGCCAAGGAGATCCCGCTCCTCGGCGTCGTCGCCGTCCTCATCGCCCTGGTCCTGAAGACCTTTCTGGTGCAGGCCTTCGTGATCCCGTCCGGCTCGATGGAGCAGACGATCCGGATCGACGACCGGGTGCTCGTCGACAAGCTCACGCCCTGGTTCGGCGCCGAGCCGCAGCGCGGCGACGTCGTCGTCTTCCGGGACCCGGGCAACTGGCTCCAGCAGGAGACCGCGCCGGCCGCCGACGACCCGGTGGGCGTCAGACAGCTCAAGCAGGCCCTCACCTTCATCGGCCTGCTGCCCTCGGCCGACGAGCAGGACCTGATCAAACGGGTCGTGGCGGTCGGCGGGGACACCGTGAAGTGCTGCGGCGCGGACGGGCGGCTCACCGTCAACGGCGTAGCGTTGGATGAACCGTATCTGCACCCGGGGAACGCGCCTTCGAAGATTCCCTTCGAGGTGAAGGTCCCGCAAGGGAGGGTGTTCGTGATGGGCGACCACCGCTCCGATTCCGCCGACTCGCGCTATCACCTCGACGAAAAGGATCACGGCACGGTCTCCGAGGATCAGATCGTGGGCCGGGCCGTCGTCATCGCCTGGCCGGTCGGTCACTGGCGGCGCCTTGAGGAACGGTCCGTCTTCGCTTCGGTGCCCGACGCCGGTGCGCCGGGCGGGGCCGAAGCCCAGGCTGTGTCGCATAGTGTGTCCCAGCGGAATCTGAACGGATTGCCCTGGCTCCCGACCCCTGCGGAACTTCTGCTCGTTATGGGAGTGGTGGGCCTGTCCCTGTTCCGGGACGGGCGATCGCACGGACTGAGGAGTGGATGTGGGGGATTTGGCCGTCGGCGCACGATCCGGACACGGCGAGCCCGAGAAAAGGCCCGAGCGGCCCGCCCCGTCGGCGGCGGCCATGACCGATGACGCCTCGGGCGGCCGGCCCGACCCCGATCCGCGCGTCGACCAGCGCCCGGACCAGGACACCGCGCCGGGCACCGGCCCGGCGGGCGGCACCGCGGCCGAGGGCGGCGGCACCGGCGACGGGGCGGAGGAGCGCACCGACCGCGGTGACCGCGGCCCGAAGAAGCCGCGTTCCTTCTGGAAGGAACTGCCGCTGCTCATCGGCATCGCGCTGGTGCTCGCGCTGCTGATCAAGACCTTCCTGGTGCAGGCGTTCTCGATCCCCTCGGACTCGATGATGAACACGCTGCAGCGCGGCGACCGGGTCCTCGTCGACAAGCTCACCCCGTGGTTCGGCTCGGAGCCGGAGCGCGGAGAGGTCGTCGTCTTCCACGACCCGGGCGGCTGGCTCGAGGAGGGCAAGACGCCCGAGCCGAACGTGGTGCAAAAGGTCCTCAGCTTCATCGGCCTCATGCCGTCCGCGGAGGAGAAGGACCTGATCAAGCGGGTCATCGCGGTCGGCGGCGACACGGTCTCCTGCAAGGAGGGCGGCAAGGTCGTCGTCAACGGCAAGGAGCTGGACGAGAGCGCCTACCTCTACCCGGGCTCGATGCCCTGCAACCCGGCCTTCGGCCCGGTCAAGGTCCCCGACGGCCGCATCTGGGTCATGGGCGACAACCGGCAGAACTCGCTCGACTCCCGCTTCCACATGGAGCTCGCGGGCGGCGGCACCGTCTCCAACGACGAGGTCGTCGGCCGGGCCGTCGTCGTCGCCTGGCCGGTCACCCGCTGGTCCACCCTGCCGGTCCCGGACACCTTCGACCAGCCCGGCCTGAGCCAGGCCCTGGCCGTCGCCCCGGGAGCCGCCGGCTTCGCCGGAGCGATTCCGCTGGTGCTGTGGCGGCGCAAGAAGCGCGCCGCCGCCCATACCGCTCGGTAGCGACCCGCGGGTAGGGTGCCGTCCCGGACCGTCGCACGGACGGCCGGCGGATCTCCCGAGGTGCCCATGAGCGTCAAACCGCGTACGAAGGACGGCCACGGCCGCCTCGGCAGTGTTCTGTCGGGGCTGGCCGTGGCCGTCGGCTGTGTGCTGTTCCTCGGCGGCTTCGTCGTCGGGGCGGTGCTCTACCAGCCGTACACGGTGCCGACCGACTCGATGACCCCGACGCTCGACGTCGGATCGAAGGTGCTCGCCGAACGCGTCGACGGCGCGGACGTGAAGCGCGGCGACGTGGTCGTCTTCCAGGACTCGCTCTGGGGCGACGTGACCATGGTCAAGCGGGTCGTGGGCGTCGGCGGCGACACCGTCGTCTGCTGCGACGCCGACGGCCGCCTCACGATCAACGGCAAGGCCGTCGAGGAACCGTACCTGCCGGCCGGGAAGGCCGCCTCCGGGCAGGAGTTCTCCGCGACCGTGCCCGCCGGGAACCTCTTCCTGCTCGGCGACGAGCGGCACACCTCCATGGACTCCCGCGCGCACCTCCAGGAGGCCGGCCACGGTTCCGTGCCGCGCTCCGCCGTCACCGCCCGCGTCGACGCCGTGGCCTGGCCCGCCAAGGGCGTCCTGGAGCGGCCCGCGAGCTTCGCCGCCCTGCCCGGCGGCGTCTCGAGCCCCGGCCCCGTGCGGCCGCTCCTCTACGCGATCGTCGGCGGATGCGTGCTGATCCTCGCGGGCGCGGCGTACGGGCCGCTGGCGCGGGCATTCGGTCCGAAGAAGCCCGCACGGGCGGCGAAGAGGTCCGGGAACACGGTGAGCGCGTGACGGAGAGGGACGTGAGCGAGGCGGACGTGGGCGTGAAGGGCGCGGACGACAAGGGCACGGTCGACGCGGGCGCGGCCGGCAACCGTGCCGCGGCCGACGCGGGCACGGTCCACGCGGGCACGGTCCACGCGGCCGCCGCCGGCGCCGGTGTGGCCGGCAGTGGTGCCGCGGCCGACGCGGGCACGGTCCACGCGGCCGCCGCCGTCGAGGTCCGGCAGGTCGCGCGGGTCGTCCTGCTCGACCCCGAGGACCGCATCCTGCTGCTGCACGGCTACGAGCCCGACGATCCCGCCACCACCTGGTGGTTCACCCCGGGCGGCGGCCTGGAGGGCGACGAGACCCGGGAAGAGGCGGCGCTGCGCGAGCTCGCGGAGGAGACCGGCGTCACCGACGTACGGCTCGGGCCGGTGCTCTGGCAGCGCCACTGCTCCTTCCCGTTCGACGGCCGGCGCTGGACCCAGGACGAGTGGTACTACCTGGCCCGCACCACGCAGACCGCCACCGTCCCGGGCGGGCTCACCGAGCTGGAGGAGCGCAGTGTGGCGGGCCTGAGATGGTGGACCTCCGCCGAACTGTCGGCGACGCGTGAGACGGTGTACCCCAACAGACTCGCCGAGCTGCTGCGCACACTGCTCGACGAAGGACCCCCGAGCACGCCGATCGTTCTCGCCCCGGAAATCGTTTAGGGGTACGGACGACTGGCGCACAATAGGGGGACGCACGGCTGAAGGGGAACATGCCATGAGCGCCGAGGACCTCGAGAAGTACGAGACCGAGATGGAGCTGAAGCTCTACCGGGAGTACCGCGACGTCGTCGGTCTGTTCAAATACGTGATCGAAACCGAGCGTCGCTTCTACCTCACCAACGACTACGAGATGCAGGTGCACTCGGTCCAGGGCGAGGTGTTCTTCGAGGTCTCCATGGCCGACGCCTGGGTCTGGGACATGTACCGGCCGGCGCGCTTCGTCAAGCAGGTCCGTGTGCTCACGTTCAAGGACGTGAACATCGAGGAGCTCAACAAGAGCGACCTGGAGCTTCCCGGCAGCTGAAACCACCCGTGAGGGTGGCGCGGTTATCCACAACGGGCCGCCCGTCCACAGCCCCGCACACGCCCCGTGCGCGATGCGTCACAGTCGGTGCCGGAGGTGGTACCGAATGAACGCAACCCGAGCACTCGGGCGGTACGGAGAAGAACTCGCCGTCCGCCGGCTCGTCGCAACCGGCCTGCACGTCCTCGCCAGGAACTGGCGCTGCGGCCGCACCGGAGAGATCGACATCGTCGCCCGCGACGGCGACACCCTCGTCGTCTGCGAGGTCAAGACCCGCCGCGACGGCGCCTACGAACACCCCATGGCCGCCGTCACCCCACGCAAGGCCGACCGACTGCGCCGCCTCGCCGCCTGCTGGATCGACCGGCACGGCGGACCACCCGCCGGCGGCGGCGTCCGCATCGACCTCGTCGGCGTCGTCCTGCCCCGCCGCGGCGCCCCCGTCGTCACCCACGCACAGGGGGTGGCGTGATGGGATTCGCCCGCACCTGCTCCGTCGCCCTCGTCGGCGTCGAAGGCGTCGTCGTCGAAGTCCAGGCCGACCTCGAAGCCGGCGTCGCCGCCTTCACCCTCGTCGGCCTCCCCGACAAAAGCCTCACCGAAAGCCGCGACCGCGTCCGCGCCGCCATCGTCAACTCCGACGCCGAATGGCCCCAGAAGAAACTCACCGTCGGCCTCAGCCCCGCCTCCGTCCCCAAGAGCGGCTCCGGCTTCGACCTCGCCGTCGCCGCCGCCATCCTCGGCGCCGCCGAACGCATCGACCCACGCACCATCGCCGACCTCGTCCTCATCGGCGAACTCGGCCTCGACGGCCGCGTCCGACCCGTCCGCGGCGTCCTGCCCGCCGTACTCGCCGCCGCCGACGCCGGCTACCACCACGTCGTCGTCCCCGAACAGACCGCGGGCGAAGCCGCCCTCGTCCCCGGCGTCTCCGTCCTCGGCGTCCGCACCCTGCGCCAGCTCATCGCCGTCCTCGGCGACGAACCCGTCCCCCAGGACGAACCCCACGAAGAAGGCCGGCCCGACCCCATGCTCGCCGGACTCCTCGTCCCCGGCGCCGGCATCGGCACCGGACTCGCCGCCCCACCCGGCGACGGACCCGACCTCGCCGACGTCGCCGGCCAGCACACCGCCCGCCGCGCCCTCGAGATCGCCGCCGCCGGCAGCCACCACCTGCTGCTCTCCGGACCACCCGGCGCCGGAAAAACCATGCTCGCCGAACGACTCCCCGGCATCCTCCCGCCCCTCACCCGACAGGAATCCCTCGAAGTCACCGCCGTCCACTCGGTCGCCGGCATCCTGCCGCCCGGCGAACCCCTCGTCCACCGCCCGCCCTACTGCGCACCCCACCACTCCGCCACCATGCAGTCCCTCGTCGGCGGCGGAAACGGACTGCCCCGCCCCGGCGCCGTCTCCCTCGCCCACCGAGGCGTCCTCTTCCTCGACGAAGCACCGGAGTTCTCCACCAAATCCCTCGACGCCCTGCGCCAGCCCCTCGAATCCGGACACGTCGTCGTCGCCCGCGCCGCCGGAGTCGTCCGCCTCCCCGCCCGCTTCCTGCTCACCCTCGCCGCCAACCCCTGCCCCTGCGGACGCCACACCCTCCACGGCGCCGGCTGCGAATGTCCCGCCTCCCTCATCCGCCGCTACCAGGCCCGACTCTCCGGACCCCTCCTCGACCGCGTCGACCTCCGCGTCGAAGTCGAGCCCGTCACCCGCTCCGACCTCCTCGGCCACAGCGGCCGCGGCGAAACCAGCACCGCCGTCGCCGACCGCGTCCGCGAAGCCCGAGCCCGCGCCACCACCCGCCTCACCGGCACACCCTGGACCGTCAACAGCGAAATCCCCGGCCACGAACTGCGCACCCGGTTCCTCGCCGCGCCCGGCGCCCTCGCCGCCGCCGAACGCGACATCGAACGCGGCCTGCTCACCGCCCGCGGCCTCGACCGCGTCCTCCGCGTCGCCTGGACCGTCGCCGACCTCGCCGGACACGACCGGCCCGGCGCCGACGACCTCGCCCTCGCCCTCGAACTGCGCACCGGCATCGCCCGAGGCGTCCCCACCACCGCGGGAGACCGGACATGACCGCACCCGCCCAGGAACCCACCGCCGAACGCCTCGCCCGCGCCGCCCTCACCCACATCCTCGAACCCGGCGACGAACACGCAGGCCGCGCCCTCCGCCGCCACGGCGCCGTCGACTTCCTCCGCCACCTCCACGAGACCGACGACCCGGCCCAACCGGGCCTCTGGAAGCCCGACCCACCCGACGAGGACCGCCCCGCACCCCGTACCACCGACACCACGGGACCCTTCCCCGGCACCGGCGAGAAACGGATCGCGAGCTGGCGCCGCCGAGCCCGCACCGCCACACCCGAACACGACCTCGACCTCGTCGCACGCCTCGGCGGACGCTTCCTCATCCCCGGCGACGCCGAATGGCCCCACCAACTCGACGACCTCGGCGACGCCCGCCCCGTCGGCCTCTGGGTCCGCGGCCCCGCCTCCCTCCGCGCCTGGGCCCTGCGCTCCGTCGCCCTCGTCGGCGCCCGCGCCTGCACGCCCTACGGAGCCCACACCGCCGCCACACTCGCCGCCGACCTCGCCGAACGCGGCTGGGTCGTCGTCTCCGGAGCCGCCTTCGGCATCGACGGCGCCGCCCACCGCGGAGCCCTCGGCTCCGGCGGCGCCACCGTCGCCGTCCTCGCCTGCGGAGTCGACGCCGCCTACCCACCCGGCCACGCCGGCCTCATCCGCCGCATCGCCGCCCAAGGCCTCGTCATCGGCGAACTCCCACCCGGCGGCCACCCCACCCGCAGCCGCTTCGTCCTGCGCAACCGCGTCATCGCCGCCCTCACCCGCGGCACCGTCGTCGTCGAAGCCGAATACCGCAGCGGCTCCCTCGTCACCGCCCGCGCCGCGGCCAGACTCGGCCGCCACACCATGGGCGTCCCCGGACCCGTCACCAGCAGCCTGTCCGCCGGAGTCCACGAACTGCTCCGCGGCGAAGCCACCCTCGTCACCGACGCCACCGAGATCATCGAACTCGTCGGCGCCATCGGCCAGCTCGCCCCACCACGCCGCGGCCCCGTCCTGCCCCGCGACCTCCTCGCCCCCGACACCGCCCGCATCCTCGAAGCCCTGCCCGGCCACGGCCCCGCACCGCTCACCACCATCGCCGCCCACGCCGGCACCCACCCCGACCACACCCTCGCCAAGCTGTACGAACTCCACTCCCTCGGGTTCGTCGAACGCCACCAGGACGACTGGAGGTTGACGAACAGACGCACAGATCCGTCGAACGCCCGGCATGGCGGTACTTGACCCGGAGCATTCGGGTGAAAAGGTGAGCCCGATGAGCAATCGAGTTCCCTCTGCCACACCGGAGGGGCCGACCCCCGCCCCGGCCCCCGTTCGAAGACGCGGGCGACGCCGGCCACCCGGACCGGCGCGATCCCTCGCCGTTCGCGCACCGCGACAGTCCACTCACGCTACGCTCACGAGAATCCCCACCCCGACGACCGGAACGACTCCTTCGCACCCGACAGCAGAACGGCTCAAGGCAACGCATGCCCCAGCACACCTCCGGGTCTGACCGCGCTGCGGTGCCCCCAGCAGCCCGGGGCACCGTGCGACCACCCGCACCGACCTCGCTCGACGAGCTGTGGCGCTCGTACAAGGACACCGGCGACGAGCGGCTGCGGGAACAGCTGATCCTGCACTACTCGCCCCTCGTCAAATACGTCGCCGGACGCGTGAGCGTCGGCCTCCCGTCCAACGTGGAACAGGCCGACTTCGTCTCCTCCGGCGTCTTCGGACTCATCGACGCCATCGAGAAGTTCGACGTCGAGCGGGCCATCAAGTTCGAGACCTACGCCATCACCCGCATCCGCGGCGCGATGATCGACGAACTCCGCGCCCTCGACTGGATCCCCCGCTCCGTCCGCCAGAAGGCCCGCAACGTCGAACGCGCCTACGCCACCCTCGAAGCGCAACTCAGACGCACTCCCACCGAGCCCGAGGTCGCCGAGGAGATGGGCGTCACCCTCGAGGAACTCCACTCCGTCTTCAGCCAGTTGTCCCTCGCCAACGTGGTCGCCCTCGAAGAGCTGCTGCACGTCGGCGGCGAAGGCGGCGACCGGCTCTCCCTCATGGACACCCTCGAGGACACCGCGGCCGACAACCCCGTCGAGGTCGCCGAGGACCGCGAGCTGCGCCGACTCCTCGCCCGGGCCATCAACACCCTCCCCGAGCGGGAGAAGACCGTCGTCACGCTCTACTACTACGAGGGCCTCACCCTCGCCGAGATCGGCCACGTCCTCGGCGTCACCGAGAGCCGGGTCAGCCAGATCCACACCAAGTCCGTGCTCCAGCTGCGCGCCAAACTGGCCGACGTAGGCCGCTGACCACACCGGGCCCCCTCGCCGTAGAGTGGAGCCGTGCCAAGGATTCGAGCGGCCTCCGTGGCCGAGCACCGGACGATGCAGCGCGGCGCCCTGCTGGACGCCGCGCGAACCCTGCTGTCCGAAGGCGGAACGGAGGCGCTGACCTTCCCCGCCCTCGCCGAGCGCACGGGCCTCGCCCGCTCGTCCGTCTACGAGTACTTCCGCTCCCGCGCCGCCGTCGTCGAGGAACTCTGCGCCGTCGACTTCCCCGTCTGGGCCGCCGAGGTCGAGGCCGCCATGGCCGCCGCCGAGACCGCCGAGGGCAAGGTCGAGGCGTACGTCCGCGCCCAGCTGGACCTCGTCGGCGACCGCCGGCACCGCGCCGTCGTCGCGATCTCCGCGAGCGAACTCGACGACGGCGCCCGCGAGAAGATCCGCGCCGCCCACGGCGGCCTGGTCACCATGATCGCCGACGCCCTCGCCGCCCTCGGCCGTCCCCAGCCCCGCCTGGAGGCGATGCTCCTCCAGGGCATCGTCGACGCGGCCGTCCGCCGCATCGAGCTCGGCGCCGCCGAGGACCCGAGGACCGTCGCCGACGCCGCCGTGTCCATGGCGCTGAGCGGCGTCCGCGGCACCTGACCCGCCCTGACCTGACGTTCCTCTGGGGGCCTCCCCCCCGCCCCCCCGCCCCCCCGCCCCCCCGCCCCCCCGCCCCCCCGCCCCCCCACCCCACGCCCCTCGTGTCAGGACGGCGCCGGCCCTTCCGCCAGGTGGCCGCGGGTCACTCGCGGGGCACGGTCGTCACCGGGAGCAGGCGGGACGGGCCGCGGCGGATCAGGGTCAGCGGGTTCAGATAGGTGTCGCCCCGCAGCAGGCCCCAGTGCAGGCAGGACGTGGGGCAGTGGCCGCCGGGGGCGACGCGGGCCACGACGTCGCCGGGTTCGACGGGTGCGCCGGGCCGGACCAGGGGTTCCACCGGGCCGTAGGTGGTGCGCAGCGGCGGGAGGCCGGTGCCGGTCAGGGTGAGGGTGAGGACTCCGTGGCCGCCGACCGGGCCCGCGAAGGTGACGGTGCCGGCGGCGGGTGCCAGGACCGCGGTGCCCGGCGGGGCCGCGAGGTCGACGCCGCGGTGGCCGGCCGCGTACGGTCCCGGCGGTGGTTCCCAGCCGCGCAGGACGTCGGGCCGGGGCGGGCCGACCGGCCAGACGGCCGTGACCAGGGTGAGGAAGAGCGCCGACAGCGGCGTCGCGGAGAAGGTCATGGGGGCAGCGTGCCCGGCGGGCCGTGGTCGTGACCGGCGGCAGCGGAATCTGTGGACAACCGCCCGGTTGTGGACAGCGCCGTCACCCGCGGCCTTCGGGTTCCCGTACACTTTCCCTGGCGACCCGGGTCACCGGGTCGACTTCGCACGCCCCGCCACCGGTCTCCTCGGCGGGTGGCAGCGCCTTTCGGTCCCTCGTGGCACGGCGCGTCGGGGCGTCAGGAAAACAACCGAGAAACCCAAGGAGATACGGCCATGGCCGTCGTCACGATGCGGGAGCTGCTGGAGAGCGGCGTCCACTTCGGTCACCAGACCCGTCGCTGGAACCCGAAGATGAAGCGCTTCATCTTCACCGAGCGCAACGGCATCTACATCATCGACCTGCTCCAGTCGCTGTCGTACATCGACCGCGCCTACGAGTTCGTCAAGGAGACCGTCGCGCACGGCGGCTCCATCATGTTCGTCGGTACGAAGAAGCAGGCCCAGGAGGCCATCGCCGAGCAGGCGACCCGCGTCGGCATGCCGTACGTCAACCAGCGCTGGCTGGGTGGCATGCTCACCAACTTCTCGACCGTCTACAAGCGTCTGCAGCGCCTCAAGGAGCTCGAGCAGATCGACTTCGAGGACGTGGCCGCCTCCGGCCTCACCAAGAAGGAGCTCCTGGTCCTCTCCCGCGAGAAGGCCAAGCTGGAGAAGACCCTCGGTGGTATCCGCGAGATGCAGAAGGTGCCGAGCGCCGTCTGGATCGTCGACACCAAGAAGGAGCACATCGCCGTCGGTGAGGCGCGCAAGCTCCACATCCCGGTCGTCGCGATCCTCGACACCAACTGCGACCCCGACGAGGTCGACTACAAGATCCCGGGCAACGACGACGCGATCCGCTCCGTCACCCTGCTCACCCGCGTGATCGCCGACGCCGTCGCCGAGGGCCTCATCGCCCGCTCCGGCGCCGCGACCGGCGACTCGAAGCCGGGCGAGAAGGCCGCCGGCGAGCCGCTCGCCGAGTGGGAGCGCGACCTGCTCGAGGGTGAGAAGAAGGCCGACGAGGCCCCGGCCGCCGAGGCCGAGAAGCCGGCCGAGGCCGCTGCCGAGACCGCTGCCGAGGCTCCGGCCGCGGACGCCGAGCAGGCCTGACCCTTCCGCACCCCGGAAACCTTCGGACGAGACGGCGGGGGCCCATGAAGCCTCCGCCGTCCGTTCGCAGATCTTCGTCGATCTTTCAGACTTCGAGAGAGAAACAGACTCATGGCGAACTACACCGCCGCTGACGTCAAGAAGCTCCGCGAGCTCACCGGCGCCGGCATGATGGACTGCAAGAAGGCCCTGGACGAGGCCGAGGGCGATGTCGACAAGGCCGTCGAGGCCCTGCGCATCAAGGGCCAGAAGGGTGTCGCCAAGCGCGAGGGCCGCTCCGCCGAGAACGGCGCCGTGGTCTCCCTCATCGCCGACGACAACACCTCCGGTGTCCTGGTCGAGCTGAAGTGCGAGACGGACTTCGTCGCCAAGGGCGAGAAGTTCCTGGCCGTCGCCAACGCGCTCGCCGCGCACGTCGCCGCCACCTCCCCGGCCGGCATCGAGGCCCTGCTCGCCTCCGAGATCGAGGCCGGCAAGACCGTCCAGGCGTACGTCGACGAGGCCAACGCCAACCTCGGCGAGAAGATCGTCCTCGACCGCTTCGCGCAGTACAACGACGGTTTCGTCGCCGCGTACATGCACCGCACGATGCCTGACCTGCCGCCGCAGATCGGTGTCCTCGTCGAGCTCGACAAGGAGAACGCCGAGGTCGCCAAGGGCGTCGCGCAGCACATCGCCGCGTTCGCCCCGAAGTACCTCGACAAGGACGACGTCCCGGCCGAGGTCGTCGAGTCCGAGCGTCGCATCGCCGAGGAGACCACCCGCGCCGAGGGCAAGCCCGAGGCCGCGATCGCCAAGATCGTCGAGGGTCGCGTCAACGGCTTCTTCAAGGACGCCACGCTGCTCGGCCAGCCGTACGCCCTTGACAACAAGAAGACCGTCAAGCAGATCCTTGACGAGGCCGGTGTCACCCTGAAGCGCTTCACCCGCATCAAGGTCGGCATCTGAGTCCGTACGCAACGGACACCGGACCCCGGTAGGGTCTGAAGCAGTCGCCCGCGTTCGCGCCGGGTGGCCGCAGATCTGACGAGGAGGCCATTGCCGTACGGGAAACCGCAAGGACCCCAGGGCAATGGCCTTCTTCGTATGTGCACGAGGAGATCTCCATGAATCAGGGCGCCGCACAGGGCGACGACAACAACGGCAAAAAGGCCGGCCGCTACATGCTGAAGCTGTCCGGAGAAGCCTTCTCCGGCGGTACCGGCCTCGGGGTCGACCCGGACGTCGTGCACGCCATCGCGCGCGAGATCGCCGCCGTCGTCCGCGACGGCGCGGAGATCGCGGTCGTGATCGGAGGCGGCAACTTCTTCCGCGGCGCCGAGCTCCAGCAGCGCGGCATGGACCGGGCCCGCTCCGACTACATGGGCATGCTCGGCACCGTGATGAACTGCCTCGCCCTCCAGGACTTCCTGGAGAAGGAGGGCATCGACTCCCGCGTCCAGACCGCCATCACGATGGGCCAGGTCGCCGAGCCGTACATCCCGCTGCGCGCCGTGCGCCACCTGGAGAAGGGCCGTGTGGTCATCTTCGGCGCCGGTATGGGCATGCCGTACTTCTCCACCGACACCACCGCCGCTCAGCGTGCCCTCGAGATCGACGCCGAGGCCCTGCTCATGGGCAAGAACGGCGTCGACGGGGTCTACGACTCCGACCCGAAGACCAACCCGGACGCGGTGAAGTTCGACGCGCTGGAGTACGGCGAGGTGCTGTCCCGCGACCTCAAGGTCGCCGACGCCACCGCCATCACCCTGTGCCGCGACAACAACCTGCCGATCCTCGTCTTCGAACTGCTCGCCGAGGGCAATATCGCGCGCGCCGTGAAGGGTGAGAAGATCGGCACGCTCGTGAGCGACCAGGGCACCCGGGCCTGACCCGAACCGGGAACCGCCCCGCGAGGGGGATGGACAGAGCCCTGCCGGTCGTACACCGTGCAGGACACAACGCGACGACACGCAGGAGCAAGTGGTGATCGAAGAGACCCTCCTCGAGGCCGAGGAGAAGATGGAGAAGGCCGTCGTGGTCGCCAAGGAGGACTTCGCCGCGATCCGCACCGGCCGTGCGCACCCGGCGATGTTCAACAAGATCGTGGCCGACTACTACGGTGCCCTCACCCCGATCAATCAGCTGGCGTCGTTCTCGGTGCCGGAGCCGCGCATGGCCGTGGTGACCCCGTTCGACAAGAGCGCGCTGCGCAACATCGAGCAGGCCATCCGCGACTCGGACCTCGGCGTCAACCCGAGCAACGACGGCAACATCATCCGAGTGACGTTCCCGGAGCTCACCGAGGAGCGCCGCCGCGACTACATCAAGGTCGCCAAGGGCAAGGCCGAGGACTCCAAGATCTCGATCCGCTCCGTGCGCCGCAAGGCCAAGGAGACCATCGACAAGCTCGTCAAGGACGGCGAGGTCGGCGAGGACGAGGGCCGCCGCGCCGAGAAGGAGCTCGACGACACCACCGCGAAGTACGTCGCGCAGGTGGACGAGCTGCTCAAGCACAAGGAAGCCGAGCTGCTCGAGGTCTGATGAACGACTCTTCCTGGCGGGCCCCGGCCGGTTCCGGCTTCGGGGGACCCGACCAGGGGCCTGCCCCGGCGGGTCCCGCCTACGATGGGCGGCAGGCGGCGCAGACTCGGCCCATGCCCATCGCGTCCGACGTTCCCGCCGGCGACAACCAGGACGATCACGACCGGGGGGCCGCTCAGCCGAGCGGTCCCCTGTTCCGTGACGAGACGCCGCACGAGCATCCGCAGGAGCCCATGTCCAGCCCGTCCCAGCCCGCGCCGGCGCCCCGGCAGCAGCCGCGGCAGAAGAAGAGCGCGGGCCGTGACCTGGGCGCGGCCATAGGAGTCGGGGTCGGGCTCGGCGCGGTCATCATCGCGTCGCTGTTCATCTGGAAGCCGGCGTTCGTCGGCGTGATAGCGGTCGCCGTGGTGGTGGGCCTGTGGGAGCTCACGTCCCGCCTCCAGGAGCGCAAGGGCATCAAGGCGCCGCTGGTCCCGCTGGCGGTGGGCGGCGCGGCGATGGTCGTCGCCGGTTACGTGCGGGGAGCGGAGGGCGCGTGGGTCGCGATGGCCCTGACGGCGCTCGCGGTGCTCGTGTGGCGGATGACGGAGCCGCCCGAGGGCTATCTGAAGGACGTCACGGCGGGTGTCTTCGCCGCGTTCTACGTGCCGTTCCTGGCGACGTTCGTGGCGATGATGCTGACGGCCGACGACGGTCCGCGGCGGGTGCTGACCTTCCTGCTGCTCACCGTGGTCAGCGACACCGGCGCGTACGCGGTGGGCTGGCGCTTCGGCAAGCACAAGCTGGCTCCGCGCATCAGTCCCGGCAAGACCCGCGAGGGCCTGGTCGGTGCGGTCGCCTTCGCGATGGCGGCGGGCGCGCTGTGCATGGAGTTCCTGATCGACGGCGGCGCGTGGTGGCAGGGCCTGCTCCTCGGCCTGGCGGTCGCGGCGAGCGCGACCCTGGGTGACCTGGGCGAGTCGATGATCAAGCGGGATCTGGGCATCAAGGACATGGGCACCCTGCTCCCGGGCCACGGCGGCATCATGGACCGTCTGGACTCGCTGCTGCCGACGGCGCCGGTGGTGTGGCTGCTGCTGGTCCTGTTCGTGGGCAGCGGCTGAGCGGCGCCTTCGGCGTACGACGCCTGCCAGAAGGGCCCCTGCCCGGCACCCGAGGTGCCGGGCAGGGGCCCTTCTCGTGGGCCGTCCCACGGGACGGAGCCGGTCGCGGATTCCGTCTGCGACACTGGTAGGACCATGCCCAAGCCCGGAGAACTCACTTTCGTCGCCCCGCGCGGAGCCAAGCAGCCCCCGCGGCACCTCGCCGACCTCACGCCCGCAGAGCGCAAGGAGGCGGTCGCCGCGATCGGCGAGAAGCCGTTTCGCGCCAAGCAGCTGTCCACGCACTACTTCGCGCGGTACGCGCACGACCCGGCGGAGTGGACCGACATTCCCGCCGGTGCGCGCGAGAAGCTGGCGGGGGAGCTGCTGCCCGATCTGATGTCGGTGGTGCGGCACGTCTCGTGCGACGACGACACCACCCGTAAGACGCTGTGGCGGCTGCACGACGGCACGCTCGTGGAGTCGGTGCTCATGCGCTACCCGGACCGGGTGACGATGTGCATCTCCTCGCAGGCCGGCTGCGGCATGAACTGTCCGTTCTGCGCGACCGGGCAGGCCGGTCTGGACCGGAACCTGTCGACGGCCGAGATCGTGCACCAGATCGTCGACGGCATGCGCGCGCTGCGCGACGGCGAGGTGCCCGGTGGGCCCGCGCGGCTGTCGAACATCGTGTTCATGGGCATGGGCGAGCCGCTCGCCAACTACAAGCGGGTGGTCGGCGCGATCCGCCGGCTGACGGATCCCGAGCCGGACGGGCTCGGCCTGTCGCAGCGCGGGATCACCGTCTCGACCGTCGGTCTGGTGCCGGCGATGCTGCGGTTCGCCGACGAGGGCTTCAAGTGCCGGCTCGCGGTCTCGCTGCACGCGCCCGACGACGAGCTGCGCGACACGCTGGTGCCGGTCAACACCCGCTGGAAGGTCCGCGAGGTCCTGGACGCGGCCTGGGAGTACGCGGAGAAGTCCGGCCGCCGGATCTCCATCGAGTACGCGCTGATCCGCGACATCAACGACCAGGCCTGGCGCGGTGACCTGCTGGGCCGGCTGCTCAAGGGCAAGCGGGTGCACGTCAACCTCATTCCGCTGAACCCGACGCCCGGCTCGAAGTGGACCGCGTCGCGTCCCGAGGACGAGAAGGCGTTCATCGAGGCGATCGCCGCCCACGGCGTGCCGGTGACCGTCCGCGACACCCGCGGTCAGGAGATCGACGGTGCCTGTGGACAGCTCGCCGCCGCCGAACGCTGACCTTGTACTCTGAGCTCGAACACATCTGCATATTCCGACAGGGGAGCGCCACAGCGCTGAGAGTGCGGTGACCGTCAGACCGCAGACCCTCTGAACCTCGCCCAGGTCATTCTGGGTAGGAAGTTCGGTCGTAACTCGAGCTGTTGCGCCCTGCCCGCGCCCGGTGTTCCCGGTCGCGGGCAGGGCCGCGTCTCTTCCTGGTCACACCCAGGAGGAAAACCAGTGAGCACCACCAAGGTGGGCACCAAGAAGGCCGCCGCCGCCGCGCTCGTCGCGGCGCTCGGCGTCACCACCCTCGCCGCGTGCGGCGGCGGGGACGGCGGCAAGGACAAGGGCGCCGGCACTCCCGCGCCCAAGACCGTCACCCTCGTCAGCCACGACTCCTTCAACGCCTCCAAGGAGGTGCTGGCGGAGTTCACGAAGAAGACCGGCTTCACGGTCAAGGTCCTCAAGAGCGGTGACGCCGGCGAGGCCGTCAACAAGGAGATCCTGACCAAGGGCTCGCCGCAGGGCGACGTCTTCTTCGGCGTCGACAACACGCTGCTGTCCCGCGCCCTCGACAACGGCATCTTCACCTCGTACGAGGCGAAGGGCCTGGACCGGATCCCGGCCGCGCTGCAGCTCGACAAGGAGCAGCACCGGGTCACGCCGATCGACTCCGGCGACATCTGCGTCAACTACGACAAGCAGTACTTCGCCGGCAGGAAGCTCACGCCGCCGCAGACCTTCGACGACCTGGCCAAGCCGGAGTACAAGGACCTCCTCGTCGTCGAGAACCCCGAGCGCTCCTCCCCGGGCCTCGGCTTCCTGCTGGGCACCGCCGCGAAGTACGGCGACGCGGGCTGGCCGGACTACTGGAAGAAGCTCAAGGCCAACGGCGTGAAGACCGTCGACAGCTGGGAGCTGGCCTACAACCAGGAGTTCTCCGGCTCGGCCGGCGGCAAGAAGGCCAAGGGCGACCGTCCGCTGGTCGTCTCCTACGCCTCCTCCCCGCCGGTCGAGGTGCTGTACGCCGACCCGCAGCCGAAGGTGGCGCCGACCGGCGTGTCCACGGGCACCTGCTTCCGGCAGACCGAGTTCGCCGGTCTGCTGAACGGGGCGAAGAACCCGGAGGGCGGCAAGGCGCTGATCGACTTCCTGATCTCCAAGAGGTTCCAGGACGACATGCCGCTGCAGATGTTCGTCAACCCCGTCACGAACGACGCGACGCTGCCCGCGCTCTTCACCCAGCACGGCGTGGTGATCGACAAGCCGGAGACCCTGGAGCCGAAGAAGATCGCCGACCACCGTGACCAGTGGATCCAGCAGTGGACCTCGCTCGTCCTGAAGTAGCCCGGAATCCCGGCGAGGGGCCCGCCGAGGGCCCCGGCCGGGAGTCCGTCCGCGCGGGCCGCGTCAGGGGAAGCGCGGCGCGGCTCGCGCTGATGGTGCTGCCCGTCGCGTTCTTCGCGGTCTTCTTCGCCTGGCCCGTCGTCTCGATCGTCGAGCGCGGGCTGAGGCCGGAGGGGCGGTGGGAGTTCGGCCGGTTCGGCGAGACGCTCGCCCGGCCGGAGATCCTGGACGTCCTGTGGTTCACGCTGTGGCAGGCGCTCGCCTCCACCGCGCTGACGCTGCTCGTCGCGCTGCCCGGCGCGTACGTCTTCGCCCGCCTCGACTTCCCCGGCAAACAGCTCCTGCGGGCGGTCGTCACGGTGCCGTTCGTGCTGCCCACCGTCATGGTCGGCACCGCGTTCCTCGCCCTGGTGGGCCGCCGGGGCCTGCTCGACGAGCTGTGGGGCGTGCGGCTCGACACCACGGTGTGGGCGATCCTGCTCGCCCATGTCTTCTTCAACTACGCGGTCGTCGTCCGCACCGTCGGCGGCCTGTGGTCGCAGCTCGACCCGCGCCAGGAGGAGGCCGCCCGGGTCCTGGGCGCCTCCCGGTGGCGGGCCTGGCGGACGGTGACGCTGCCGGCGCTCGGCCCGGCGGTCGCCGCCGCCGCGCTGATGGTCTTCCTGTTCACCGCGAGCTCCTTCGGCATCGTGCAGATCCTCGGCGGTCCGGCGTACTCCACGCTGGAGACCGAGATCTACCGGCAGACCGCCGACCGGCTCCAGCTGTCGACGGCCGCCGTGCTCACGATGGTGCAGTTCGTCGCCGTCGGTGTGGTCCTCGCCGTGCACGCCCGGACGGTACGGCGCCGGGAGACGGCGCTGAAGCTGCTCCCGCCGGAGCGCACCGCGCGCCGGCCGCGCGGCGCGGGCCAGTGGGCGCTGCTCGGCGCCGTCCTGCTGTCGGTGGCGCTGCTGATCCTCGCCCCGCTCGGCGTCCTCGTCGAGCGTTCCCTCGCCACGCCCGCCGGCTACGGCCTCGACTACTACCGGGCGCTGGGATCGGTCGACGAGAACGGCACCTTCCTGGTGCCGATGACCGACACCGTCGTCAACTCGCTGCGGTACGCGCTCGCCGCGACCGGCATCGCCGTCCTCGTCGGCGGGCTCGCGGCGGCCGCGCTCACCCGGCGGGCGGGCCGCCTGGTCCGCGGCTTCGACGCGCTGCTGATGCTGCCGCTCGGCGTGTCCGCCGTCACCGTCGGCTTCGGCTTCCTCATCACCCTCGACGAGCCGCCGCTCGACCTGCGCGCCAGCTGGATCCTGGTGCCGCTGGCCCAAGCCCTGGTCGGCGTGCCCTTCGTCGTACGGACCATGCTGCCCGTGCTGCGGGCGGTCGACGAACGGCTGCGGGAGGCCGCCGCGGTGCTCGGGGCCTCGCCGTGGCGGGCGTGGCGGGAGGTCGACCTGCCGCTCGTACGGCGGGCGCTGCTGATCGCCGCCGGTTTCGCCTTCGCGGTCTCGCTCGGCGAGTTCGGCGCGACCGTCTTCATCGCCCGTCCCGACAACCCGACCCTGCCGGTCGCCGTGGCCCGGCTCCTGAACCGGCCCGGCGAGCTCAACTACGGCCAGGCCATGGCCCTTTCGACGATTCTGATGGTGGTGTGCGCGGTGTCCCTGCTGCTCCTCGAACGGCTCCGCACCGACCGGACCTCGGGAGAGTTCTGATGCTGACGCTCACGGACGCGACCGTACGCTTCGGGGAGCGGGCCGTCCTCGACGGCGTGGACCTCGACGTCGCCGACCACGAGATCGTGTGCGTGCTCGGGCCGAGCGGCAGCGGCAAGTCGACCCTGCTGCGGGCCGTCGCCGGCCTCCAGCCGCTGGACGGCGGGCGGGTCCTCCTCGACGGCGCCGACCAGAGCGGTGTGCCCGTGCACCGGCGCGGCGTCGGCCTGATGTTCCAGGACCACCAGCTCTTCCCGCAGCGGGACGTGGCGGGCAACGTCGCCTTCGGGCTGCGGATGCGTGGTGTGTCGAAGGCCGAACGGGCCGCCCGTGTCGAGGAGTTGCTGGCCCTGGTGGGTCTGCCCGGAGCGGGGCGGCGGGCCGTGTCCGCGCTGTCGGGCGGCGAGCAGCAGCGGGTCGCCCTCGCGAGGGCGCTCGCGCCGCGGCCCCGGCTGCTGATGCTGGACGAGCCGCTCGGTCAGCTCGACCGCGGTCTGCGCGAGCGGCTCGTGGTCGAACTGCGGCAGTTGTTCGGCCGGTTGGGGACCACCGTGCTGGCCGTCACCCACGACCAGGGCGAGGCGTTCGCCCTCGCCGACCGGGTGGTGGTGATGAACGACGGGCGGATCGCGCAGTCGGGCACTCCGCTGGAGGTGTGGCGGCGGCCCGCCTCGGAGTTCGTGGCCCGTTTCCTCGGCTTCGACAACGTCGTGCCCGCCACCGTCACCGGCGCCGCCGCCGACACCGTATGGGGCAAGATCCCGGTCCCCGACGGCTCCCCGCAGGGCGAGCGCCGGCTCCTCGTCCGCCCGGCCGGCGTCCGGGTCGTCGAGCCCGGCGAGGGCCTGGCCTGCCGTGTCACGTCCCGCACCTTCCGCGGCAGCCATGTCGCCGTCACCCTCCGCCCGGCCGAAGGCCCCTCGCTGGAGGCCGAGTTCGCGCCGCGCGACGCCCCGGACGAGGGCGCGGAGGTCGACGTCGACTTCCGCGCCGAGGACGTGGTGGTCCTTCAGGACGCGGCCGGGCCGCGGGGCGAGGGCTCGTCCTGACCCCGGCCGGCCCGGCGACGCCCGCCCGCACGCCGCGGGCCGGGCGAGACCTGGCCTAGGTCGTTTCTTTCGGATCAGGCCGGATCAGCGAGCGGCGTCCGGTGTCGTGCATCGCAAGGCGGAGGAGGGAAGCGATGCGGTGGGGGCACCGCCCAGCGGTAGCTGGGGGACATCGGCGACCGACGACAACGCGGCGAGGTGCGGCGCCGGGCGTCGAGAGCCCGGCAAGATCCGGAAGAGACGGCCTAGCAGCGCTCGTACAGGGCGCGCAGCCATGGCAGGCGGACCTCCGGCATCCGGGCCAGCGTGCGCAGGGTGGCGCGGCGGTCGGGGCGGAAGAGCTCCCACGGATGGTCCGGCAGCGGATAGTCGTCGCGCAGCACGCCGTGCGGCAGCGTCCCGGACGCCGGGACCGGCGAGGTCTCCGCGGGCCCGGCCAGATACGCCCATACGCTCGCGGGAAGCGGCACCGTCGCCGGTCCGCCCGGCGGCCGCCACGGCTCGCAGGTCGCGGGGTCGTACGGGACGAGGGCGATGTCGAGGCCGTCGCCGGGCAGTCCGGGACCGGCCAGTCCCGCCCTCTTCGCCGGTCCTCCGGCCGGCAGCAGTCTTCGCAGCGCGCGGCCGAACACGTCGCCGACGGCGCCGTCGGGCAGCGCCACCGGCCCGCCCCCGGAGGCGCGCAGCAGAGGGGCGAGGGCCGCGCCGGCGGCCGCCTCCAGGCGCGGGTTCCACCAGCCGTCGGGCAGGACGGGCGGCACCGGTCCGGACGGCCGGGCGGGAGCCGGGGCGGTGGCGGGCATCCGGCGCACCGCGTCCGGTTCGTACCACACCGCCTGCCACAGACCGCAGTCGTCCACGCGGGACGCCACCAGCAGTCCGCACGCCGCGCACGCCATGGTGGGCAGCGCGCCGGCGCAGACGCCCCGACAGGAGTCGCCGCCGTGCTCGGGGATCAGCACCGTGCCACGGGAGTCGCCCGGTGCGACGACGATCCGGCCGGACTTGCCGAAGGACAGCGGCCAGACGGGCGCGAACAGCCCGCGGGCCTCGGCCTCGGCCTCACTCAGATCCTCGAAGGCGCCGTACGGCGGTCCCGACGGCTCGGGATCGACCGCGTAGGTCCCCGGCTCCATCAGCGGCGGGAGCCACCCGTGCCCGTACGTGAGATGTGTCTCAGGAGGCAGCGGCACCCGCGCCACCGGCGCCGTCAGCTCCGCACCGCATCCCGCGCACCCGTACACACAGACGTCCATCGCCCCGGATTGTCACTCGGGCGGCCTCAGCAGCGCACGCAGATTTTCCGGGTCGCCCGCTGGTGGGCGAACGTCGCCCGGCCCAGGGCCAGACCGAACAGACAGAAGCCGCCGTAGGCGACGGCCACCACCCAGGGCGCGTGGTCCGCCGGGCCGCCGCCGGCGATGCCCGTCCACCACAGCGCTCCGACCACCGTCAGGAACACGCCGAATGGCGTCAGCGCGCCCGCGCCCGCCCAACCGAGGGCGAGCAGCAGCGGGCGGGGCAGCCGCCGGCCCCAGGGCCGGGTCAGGGCGAGGGCGAGGAGCATGCCGAGTCCGGCGAGGACGGCGGTGACGTCCACGCCGTGGTCGTACAGCCACAGGCCCAGGTCGCTGGTGTACTCCGGGTCGGCGCCGGGCCGGCCCTCGCCGGTGTAGCCCACGGTGAGGCCGAGCGCCCAGGCGGTCTTCAGGGCGGTGTACGGGACGAGCGCGGCGACCGCGACGAGTCCGGCCCGGCGGGCGTCCACGGCCTCGGCCGGCGGGCGGTCCCCGCAGTACGGGCAGGTGCCGAGCCGGCGGCGCCGGTGCGCGAGCGCCGCACAGCCCCACAGCACGGCGCCGAGCACCGCGCACGCCTGGTTCGCGAGAGCCGCCCCGTCCACCGGCGGCTGATGACGCGAGAGGAAGAACAGCAGGTGCAGCGGGCTCAGGAGGAAGCCGAAGCCCGAGACCAGGCACAGCCCGACGACGCCCCAGGCCGCCGCCGGCAGCCGTCGGCGCCCGGGCCCGCGGAGCATCGCGTACGCGAGGACGGCGGCCGCCCCGTACAGCAGCGCCGCCGCGCTCTCGTACGGCGTTCCCGTTCCCTTGCCCAGCAGGGTGTAGCCGAAGGCGGGTGGTGTGGCGGCGGCGAGGGCCGCGCCCGACGCGTACAGCAGGGACCAGACGAGGGCGGCGGGTCCCGCCCGGACGGGCCAGTTCTTCGTGGTCATGCCACGAGGCTCGCGGACGGGCGCCACCGCGGCGTCAGCCCACGGTCGCCACCTCCTCCGCCGCCCGGCGGAGAGGCCGGCAACGTGTCGCTACCCGCCCGGCCGGGACAGCCGGGCCAGTGCCTGCGGAGCCTCGTCGACCGAGTCCACCAGGGCGATCCGGGCCGCCATCGGGCGGTCCGCGGCCAGCGCCTGGAGCAGCGGCCAGACCGGCAGTTGCCCGGTCCAGTGGGCGCGGTCCACCAGGACCATCGGAGTGGGCGCGCCGCGCGAGGCGTAGTAGTTCGGGGTGGCGTTGTCGAAGATCTCCTGGACGGTGCCGGCGGCGCCCGGCAGGAACACCACGCCCGCGTTCGAGCGGGCGAGCAGGCCGTCCTCGCGGGTCGCGTTGGCGAAGTACTTCCCGATGCGGGCCGCGAACGGGTTCGGCGGCTCGTGGCCGTAGAACCAGGTCGGGATGCCGACGGAGTCGCCGCCGCCCGGCAGGCGCGCCCGCACCTCGAAGGCGGCGCGCGCCCAGTCGGTCACCGACGGGACGAAGGACGGCGCCTTGGCGAGTAGCTCCAGGGCCTCGTCGAGGGCGTCGTCGGCGAGCGGCGCGGTGTAGGCGCCCAGGTTCGCCGCCTCCATGGCGCCGGGCCCGCCGCCCGTCGCCACCGTGAGGCCCGCGCGGCTCAGCGACCGGCCGAGCCGGGCCGCTCCCGCGTAGGCGGCGCCGCCTCGGCTCATGGCGTGGCCGCCCATCACGCCCACCACCCGCGCGCCCGCCAGGTGCTCGTCCAGGGCGTCGGTGATCGCGTCGTCGTGCAGGGAGCGGAGCATCGAGGAGAAGATGTCGCCGTCGGCGCGGGTGGTCTGGAACCAGGCGTGCGCGAGGGCGTCCGGGGTCCGCTCGTACGGCTGCTCGGCGAGGCCTTCGTACAGGTCGTCGGGGGAGTAGAGGCGGGCCCGGTACGGGTCGAACGGCAGGTCCGGCACCGGTGGGAACACCAGCGCGCCGTCCGCCCTGATCTTGGCGGCGGCCTCCGGCTGGACCGCGCAGCCGAGGAACACGGCGTCGGCGGTGGAGACGGACAGCAGCGCGAAGGTGCGGTCCGTGAGGTCCACGGACTGCACCCGGCAGCCGCGCAGCGAGCCGCGTGCGGCGAGCGCCGCGTCGAACTCGTCGAGCGAGTGGATCTCGCGCTCATGACCGTGTGCGCGCGGCGGCCTCGGGGAGCCGTTCCCGGCGGGGTACGTCATGGGGCCCACGATAGGCGCGCGGGCGAAGGCGCGGCTCGGCCCGCGGGCCGACGGCGCCGGCCGCGCCGAGCCCCCGTCAGCCCGGTCAGCCCGGTCAGCCCGGTCAGCCGCGCAGGGGCAGGGCCGCCAGGGTGCCCACGGTCCAGGTCAGCGGGACGAAGACGGCGAGCAGGACGCCGGCGCGCAGGAGGGCGGTGGTGCGCAGGACGGTGGGCGGGGCGCCGAGCCGCAGGAGGGCCTCGGTGGTGCGGGCGCGGGACTGCTTGGACTCGAGGGCCGAGGTCAGCAGGGTCGCCGTGGTGCAGCCGACGACGAGCACCGCACCCAGCCAGGAGAGCGGGCCGACGCCCTTGCCGCCGTACAGCGACAGCGCCGCCACCGCGCCGGAGCCGACCGCGCAGACCACGCCGAGCGGGCGGCCGATGCGGCGGGCGTCGTTCATCAGGACCCGGCCGGCGAGCAGCCGGACCGCGCCGGGCCGCACCGTCTGGAGGAGCCGGCCGCAGCCGTGGGTGAGGCCGGGGCCCATCATGGCGAGGCCGACGGCGGTGAGGACCCAGCCGGCGAGGACACCGCCGCCGTCGCCGCGTGCCGCGTACGTCTCCACGGCGAGGCCGGCGGCGAGCAGTGCCACGCCCCAGGGCAGCGCGGACGGGGTGGCGGAGAGCACTCCGGCGGAGCCGCCGGGGCTGCCGGCGGCTCCCGCGCCGGTGTCGGCGGCGGGCCGGCCCGGACGCAGGGCGAGGGCGGCCGCCGTGGCCGCGGTGACCGGGACGACCGCGAGCAGGGTGAGGGCCGCGGCCAGCGGGACCGGCTGGTCGGCGGCGAGCAGCTCGGCCGCCGCGCCGTCGAACGGGAGGCCGGTGAGGTCGCCGCGCAGGTGCAGGTAGAACAGCAGGGCCAGCGCGGAGCCGAGTGTGCAGGAGACGGCCGTGGAGGCGGCCGCGACGGCGGTGAGCCGGGCCGGCCCGAGGCCGATCGCGGACAGGCCGGGGCGCGGCCGGGTGCTCGGGTCGGTCCGCGCGACCGCGACGGCGAACTGCACCGTCGCGGCGAGCGGGAGCACGCACCACAGCAGGCGCAGCACGGAGGCGGAGGGGTCCGTGGGGTGGCCGACGGCGTAGCCGAGGGCGCACAGCAGCAGGAAGCCCACTCCGGCGGCGGCCGCGGCGACGGCGAGCCGGCGGAGCTGGACGACCGGGTGGGTCCCGCGGACTAGACGGAGAGCGAGCACGCGGTGACGCCCTCCGCCCCGGTCGCCGGCGGTACGGAGCCGACGCGGCGTCCGTCGAGGAGCGCGACCGTGCGGTCGGCGAGCGCGGCGACCTCGGGATCGTGGGTCGCCAGCAGCACGGTGATGCCGTGCGAGCGGGCCGCGGCGGTCAGGGTGCGCAGCACCTGGGCGCCGTCGGCGCGGTGCAGGGTCGCGATGGGCTCGTCGGCGAAGAGCACGGAGGGTGTGGTGACGAGGGCCCGGGCGATGGCGATCCGCTGCCGCTGGGACTGGGTGAGGGCGTGCGGGCGCTGCCGGGCGCAGGCGCCGATGTCGAGGCGCTCCAGCCATTCGCCGGCGGTGGTCCTGGCGGTCCGGTGCGAGACGCCGCGCAGCAGCAGCGGGAGGGCGGTGTTCTCCCAGCCGGTGAGTTCGGGGACGAGTCCGGGCTCGGGGTCGATCCAGGCGAAGCGCTCGCGGCGGAGCCGTTCGCGCCGGCTCGCGCTGAGGGTGTGGACCGGCGCGCTGTTGAACCAGACCTCGCCCTGCTGGGCGAGGATCTGCCCGGACAGGCAGCGCAGGAGGGTGGTCTTGCCGCTGCCGCGGGGCCCGACGACGGCGAGGATCTCGCCCTCGCGGACGCCGACGGAGACGCCGGTCAGCACGTCCGTGCCGCCCAGGGCGCAGTGCAGTGAACGCGCCCAGAGCACGTCGTTGTCCGGTGGGGCCATCGCGTACACCTCGATGTCGAAGCCGAGTCGGAGCCGAGCAGTGTCCGTTCCCCCGGACGGGGGAACGACGGGACCGGGCTGTCGGTCACTGGGGTTCTCCCCGGCACCGTAAGGATTCACATCGGTTTGTACGGACAGCACACGGCCCGGGCCGCCGCCATCCACTCGGATGGCGGCATGCCCGGGCCGGGGTCACGCCGTGAGGGCGGCGTGAGGCTCGCCGAACCGGTCGGGGACCGGTCAGGGAACGATCAGAGCTTCGTCCACGCCTCGGTGAGCACCGTGCGCAGGATGCCTTCGATCTCGTCGAAGGTGCCCTGGTCGGCGGTCAGCGGCGGGGCGAGCTGGATGACCGGGTCGCCACGGTCGTCGGCACGGCAGTACAGACCGTTGTCGAACAGCGCCTTGGACAGGAAGCCGTACAGGACGCGCTCGGTCTCCTCGTCCGTGAAGGACTCCTTGGTGACCTTGTCCTTGACGAGCTCGATGCCGTAGAAGTAGCCGTTGCCGCGGACGTCGCCGACGATCGGCAGGTCGTGCAGCTTCTGCAGCGTCGAGAAGAAGGCGCCCTCGTTGTCCAGCACGTGCTGGTTGAGGCCTTCCTTGTCGAAGATGTCCAGGTTGGCGATCGCGACCGCCGAGGACACCGGGTGGCCACCGAAGGTGTAGCCGTGCAGGAAGGTGTTGTCGCCCTTGTAGAACGGCTCGGCGATGCGGTCCGAGACGATGCAGGCACCGATCGGGGAGTAGCCCGAGGTCATGCCCTTGGCGCAGGTGATCATGTCCGGCACGTAGCCGAACTTGTCACAGGCGAACATCGTGCCGAGGCGGCCGAAGGCGCAGATCGTCTCGTCCGAGACGAGGAGCACGTCGTACTGGTCGCAGATCTCGCGGACGCGCTGGAAGTAGCCGGGCGGCGGCGGGAAGCAGCCACCGGCGTTCTGCACCGGCTCCAGGAAGACGGCGGCGACGGTGTCCGGGCCCTCGAAGAGGATCTGCTGCTCGATCTGGTCGGCGGCCCAGCGGCCGAAGGCCTCCGGGTCGTCGGCGTGGATCGGGGCGCGGTAGATGTTGGTGTTCGGCACCTTGTGCGCGCCGGGGACCAGCGGCTCGAAGGGGGCCTTCAGGCCCGGCAGGCCGGTGATCGACAGGGCGCCCTGCGGGGTGCCGTGGTAGGCGACCGCACGCGAGATGACCTTGTACTTGGTGTGCTTGCCCTGCAGCTTGAAGTACTGCTTGGCGAGCTTCCAGGCGGTCTCGACGGCCTCGCCGCCACCGGTGGTGAAGAAGACCTTGTTCAGGTCGCCCGGGGCGTAGTTCGCGAGGCGCTCGGCGAGCTCGACGGCCTTGGGGTGCGCGTACGACCACACGGGGAAGAACGCGAGCTCCTGGGCCTGCTTGTACGCGACCTCGGCCAGCTCCTGGCGGCCGTGGCCCGCGTTGACCACGAAGAGACCGGCGAGACCGTCGAGGTAGCGCTTGCCCTTGTCGTCGAAGATGTAGGTGCCCTCACCACGCACGATGGTGGGGACGGGGTTGTTCTCGTACGACGACATGCGGGTGAAGTGCATCCACAGGTGGTCGTAGGCGGTCTTGGAGAGGTCCTGGCTCACGGCTATCGGGTTCCCCACATATAGGTCTGCTTCTTGAGCTTCAGGTAGACGAAGCTCTCGGTGGAGCGCACCCCGGGGAGGGTGCGGATGCGCTTGTTGATCACATCCAGGAGGTGGTCGTCGTCCTCGCAGACGATTTCCACCATCAGGTCGAACGAGCCCGCGGTCATCACCACGTACTCGCACTCGGCCATGGCCGTCAGGGCGTCCGCGACCGGATCCAGGTCACCCTCGACGTTGATGCCGACCATCGCCTGGCGCCGGAGGCCCACGGTGAGCGGGTCGGTGACGGCGACGATCTGCATGACGCCCTGGTCGAGCAGCTTCTGGACGCGCTGCCGTACGGCTGCTTCGGACAGGCCGACGGCCTTGCCGATGGCGGCGTACGGACGGCGGCCGTCCTCCTGGAGCTGTTCGATGATCGCCAGGGAGACGGCATCGATCGTCGGGGACGAACCGGTTCCGGTTCTGGAGTGGGTGCTTTGACTGGCCACGTCTTCACTGTGCACCGAACCTCGTCCGTCTTGCAACCCCAGAGTGATGAAATTCGTTGTTCAGGGCACTTGATCTCACTGAATCCGAAGTTGAGGGGGGTCGGGCCTGTTGAAAGCGTCGGTGGACCGATTACCCTGGGGTGTCTCGCCCATCGGGACACCGCACGAAGAAGTGCGGAGACAGAACGTGACAGGAGGGGTGGCAAGTGACCACCGAGCTGCGCCGGCTGCGCAACTACATCAACGGGGAGTTCCGGGACGCGGCCGACGGCCGCACGATCGACGTGATCAACCCGGCCACCGGTGAGGTGTACGCCACCTCCCCGCTGTCCGGCCAGGCCGACGTCGACGCCGCCATGGAGGCCGCCGCGGCCGCCTTCCCCGCATGGCGCGACACCACGCCCGCCGAGCGTCAGAAGGTCCTCCTGAAGATCGCGGACGCCTTCGAGGAGCGCGCCGAGGACCTGATCGCCGCCGAGGTCGAGAACACCGGCAAGCCGGTCGCCCTCACCGCGAGCGAGGAGATCCCGCCGATGGTGGACCAGATCCGCTTCTTCGCGGGTGCCGCCCGGCTGCTCGAGGGCCGTTCGGCCGGCGAGTACATGGAGGGCATGACCTCGATCATCCGCCGCGAGCCGGTGGGTGTCTGCGCCCAGGTCGCGCCGTGGAACTACCCGATGATGATGGCCGTGTGGAAGTTCGCCCCGGCCCTCGCCGCGGGCAACACGGTCGTCCTCAAGCCCTCGGACACGACGCCCGCGTCGACCGTCCTGATGGCGGAGATCATCGGCCAGATCGTCCCCAAGGGCGTCTTCAACGTCGTCTGCGGCGACCGCGAGACCGGCAAGGCGATGGTCGAGCACCCGACCCCGGCGATGGCCTCCATCACCGGCTCGGTCCGGGCCGGCATGCAGGTCGCCGAGTCCGCGTCCAAGGACGTCAAGCGCGTCCACCTGGAGCTGGGCGGCAAGGCCCCGGTCGTGGTCTTCGAGGACACCGACATCGACAAGGCCGTCGAGGACATCTCCGTCGCCGGCTTCTTCAACGCGGGCCAGGACTGTACGGCCGCCACCCGCGTGCTCGTCCACGAGTCCATCCACGACGAGTTCGTGGCCGCGCTCGCCAAGGCCGCGGCCGAGACCAAGACCGGTCAGCCGGACGACGAGGACGTGCTCTACGGCCCGCTGAACAACGCCAACCAGCTGGGCCAGGTCGCCGGCTTCATCGACCGCCTCCCGGCGCACGCCAAGGTCGAGGCCGGCGGCCACCGGGTCGGCGACAAGGGCTACTTCTACGCCCCGACCGTCGTCTCGGGCCTCAAGCAGGACGACGAGATCATCCAGAACGAGGTCTTCGGCCCGGTCATCACGGTCCAGTCCTTCACGGACGAGGCCCAGGCCCTGGAGTTCGCCAACGGCGTCGAGTACGCCCTGGCCTCCTCCGTCTGGACCAAGGACCACCAGCGCGCCATGCGCATGTCCAAGTCGCTCGACTTCGGCTGTGTGTGGATCAACACCCACATCCCGCTGGTCGCCGAGATGCCGCACGGCGGCTTCAAGAAGTCCGGCTACGGCAAGGACCTTTCGGCGTACGGCTTCGAGGACTACACGCGCATCAAGCACGTGATGACCTCCCTGGGCTGACCCTTCCCGGCCCCGTGACACGGCCCCGGCACCTTGATCGACTCGGTCGACAGGGTGTCGGGGCCGTGCCCGTGGAGTCGACGGAGCGTCCATTGCCGCCCCGATGGATGTAACGGGAAGCTGTCCGGGTGACAGCGACCACCAGGAAGAACGTCTCCCGCCGCGCCCTGCTGCGCGGGACGGCCGGCGCCGGCGCCGCCGCCCTCCTCGCGGGCTGCGGAGTCCCCGCCGCGTACGTCGACCCGAAGGACCGGGCCGGCCGCGACCTCTCCGCGCGCGACCGGGTGCTGCACTTCGCCAACTGGCCGCTCTACATCGACACCGACGACGACACCTCCAAGCGGCCCACCCTCGACGCCTTCGGCCGGCGCACCGGGATCTCCGTCCGCTACACCGAGGAGATCAACGACAACGACGAGTTCTTCGGCAAGATCAGCCCGGCCCTGATGAACCACCAGGAGACCGGCCGGGACCTCGTCGTCATCAGCGACTGGATGGCCGCGCGTTTCGTCCGGCTCGGCTGGGTCCAGGAAATGGACCGGAAGAAGCAGCCCCACGTCGCCGCCCACCTGGACCCGCTGCTGCGCGCGCCCGCCTTCGACCCGGGCCGGCTCCACTCGGTGCCCTGGCAGTCCGGCATCACCGGCATCGCCTACAACCGCCGCAAGCTCGGCCGGGAGATCCGCTCCACCAAGGACCTGTGGGCGCCCGACCTGCGCGGCAAGGTGACCCTGCTGTCCGGGCTCGACGAGTCCTTCGCGCTGCTCCTGCAGGGCAACGGCGTCGACGTGACGCGGTGGACGGCCGACGACTTCCACGACCTGTGCGAGCAGATCGAAGGACTCGTACGGAAGAAGCACATCCGGCGCTTCACCGGCAACGACTACATCAAGGACCTGTCCACCGGCGACGTGCTCGCCTGCCAGGCGTACTCGGGCGACGTCATCCAGCTCCAGGCCGACAACCCGGACATCGAGTTCGTCGTGCCCGAGGAGGGCGCCGAACTGTGGGCCGAGTCCCTGATGATCCCCAACCTGGCGCAGCACAAGACCAGCGCCGAACAGCTCGTCGACTACTACTACGAGCCCGAGGTCGCCGCCGAACTGGCCGCCTGGGTCAACTACGTCTGCCCCGTCCCGGCCGCGCGGGACGTGCTCGCCGACTCCGGCGACGAGGAGCGGGCGGCGCTCGCCGAGGACCCGCTGATCTTCCCCGACGACGCGATGCGCCGGCGGCTGGCGATCGCCCGGGACATCACCTCCGAGGAACGCACCGAGTTCGCCAGGCGCTGGAACTCGATCGTCGGGCTGTGAGGCGGGCCGGTCGCACGGGCGGTCGAGGAGTCGTGATAGGCCGTCCTCATGACCGATACGGGGATCAACACAGCTGTCACCTATGGCCTGTTCGCCGCCTGGGCGGTGCACGACACCGAGGAGGTGCTGTACGGGCCGCGCTGGATACGGGAGAACCTGCCGGGGCTGCGGGAGCGCTTCCCGGACGTGCCCGAGGCGGTCTGGAAGGCGGCCGGTTCGGTCGACGACCGTGAATTCCGGGCCGCCGTCGGGGTGATGGCCCTGATCGTCGGCGCGGCCGCCGGCGCCGGACAGCGCTCCGGCGGCCGGTCCGCCTTCTACCAGGGCGCGCTGAACGGCTTCGGGCTGCACGGCCTGGTGCATCTCGCGCAGGCCGCCGCCGTCCGCCGGGTGACGCCCGGCTCGGTGACCTCGCCGCTGGTCGTCGTCCCCTTCACGCTGTGGGCGCGCGGCCGGCTGCGCCGGGCCGGGGTGCTGCGGCCCGCGCGGGCGCGGGACGTGCTGACCGGACTCGTGGTCGCGGGCGGGGCGACGGTGCTCGCGCACACGGTGGGACGACGCCTGGCCGGAAAGACCGCACCCCGTTTTTGAACACGTTCATGAGAGGCGTACGCTTCCCTCATGAGCGACACGAACGGGCCCAGAGCCCTCCTCAAGCGCATCCGCGTCTGGCTGGTCGTCTTCATCGTCTGCCTGGTGCTCAGCGGGGCCACCGCGTTCCCGCTGGTCACCGAACTCCGCCTGCTCGACGAGGCGTTGGGCTCCTGGGCGGCGCCGCTCGCCGACGCCTTCCCGGGTCTGACCGAATGGATCACCCGGGTGCGCGGCGGCGTCGAGGCCGCCGACGCACAGGCCCCGTACCTCCTCTACGGCACCGACTGGCTGGCCTTCGCCCACCTCGTCATCGCCGTCGCCTTCTACGGGCCCTACCGCGACCCCGTCCGCAACATCTGGGTCGTCGAGTTCGGCATGATCGCCTGCGCCGGCATCGTCCCGCTCGCCCTGATCTGCGGGCCCGTCCGCGGCATCCCCTTCGGATGGTCGCTCGTCGACATGGCCTTCGGGGTCTTCGGCGTCCTGCCGCTGCTCGCCGTCCGCCGGCTCGTCAAGCGCCTCGAAGCCCTCGGGCCCGTGCCGGCGGTCACTCCGACGGCGGGCCGTACGTCGCCAGCATGACGTCCAGCGCCACCTTGTTCATGTCCTGGCCCTTCGCGTCGGTCGAGTTGACGCCGTAGACCAGCGTCCGCTCGCCGCCGCGGGTCGAGGCGATGGCCGCGTTGTAGCCCCAGCGGCCGCCCGTCTTGCCCCACACCTCGCGCCCGCCCAGCTTCTTCATCGACAGACCCACCGCGTACGCGGCCGGCTCGCCGGTCTTCAGGTCCGTGACCTTCGGCAGCGTGAACATCTCCTCCAGGAGCGGCCCGCGCACCACCCGGCCCGCGAACAGGGCCCGCGTGAACCGCTCCAGGTCGGCGGTCGTGGAGATCAGGTCCCCGGCCGCCCAGCCGTCCGTCGCGCCCCACACCGACACGTCCCGCAGGCCGGTCGTCCCGTCGTCGAGCCGCATCCGCTGGTAGCCGTGGTTGTACGGGCCCTCGATCGCCGGGTCCGCGCCCGGGAAGTACGTGTCGCGCAGCCCGAGCGGCCGCAGCACCCGCACCGCCACCTGGTGCTCGTAGGTGTCACCCGTCACCCGCTCGACGAGCAGACCGGCGATCGTGTAGCCGATGTTCAGATAGTGCTGCCGGCTCCCGGGCGCGAACTCCCGCGGCTGCGACGTCGCCGAGCGCACCATCGCGCGCGGGTCGTGCACGTCGAAGCGGTGCGCGTACCACTCCTCGACCGTCTCGCCCGGCATCCTCGCCGCCGGGATGCCGTGCGTGTGGTTGAGCAGCTGGCGAACCGTCACCCGGCCGTAGCGGGCGGGGATCAGGTCCGGGAGGTACGAGCGGGCCGAGCGGTCCAGGTCGATCCGGCCCTCGGCGGCCAGCCGCAGCACCGTCGCCGCCGTGAACACCTTCGTCACCGAACCGACCCGGAAGCGCGCGCCCGCCTCCGCCGGGCGGCCCGACTCCAGGTCGTGCACGCCGGAGCTGCCCCGCCAGGAACCCTCGCTGCCGCCGATCCGCACCAGCGCCGCCGTCGCGTCCGCGTTCGGCAGGCCCGCGATCACCGCGCTCAGGTCCGGGCTCCGGTCCGGGCCCGGGGCCGGCGCCGAGGCCACGGCCGCCGGGTCCGCGGCGAACGCCGGGCTGAGCGCCGGACCGGCGGCGACGCCCAGGACCAGGGCGGCGGCCAGCAGGGCGCGGGTGGACTTCTTCATGGTCAACTCCGTGGGTGTGAGCCGTCGTTCTCGACGACTCCATCCTGCTGACCGGCGGCGATCCGCGAATCGCCCGCACCGGCGGTCCCCGGCCGGTCAGTTCCTCCCCGGCGCGGGGGAGAGCGCGGGGCCGGCACCTCGCCCGGGCGGGGGAGAACCCGCCGCGACCAGGCCCGACTCGTACGCGCAGATCACCGCCTGGATCCGGTCCCGCAGCCCCAGCTTCGCCAGCACATGGCCCACGTGCGTCTTCACCGTGTGGTCGCTGACCACCAGCTCCGCCGCGATCTCCGCGTTCGACAGGCCGCGCGCGAGCAGCAGCAGCGTCTCGCGCTCCCGCCCGGTCAGGACGTCCAGCCGGGGATCGGGCCTGCGCGGCCGGCCCGCCGTGTACTGCTCCACCACCCGCCGCGCCACCGACGGCGCCAGCAGCGCCTCGCCCGCCGCCACCACCCGCACCGCGTGCACCAGGTCGTCCCGCCGTACGTCCTTCAGGAGGAAGCCGCTGGCTCCCGCGTGCAGCGCCTCGTACACGTACTCGTCCGAGTCGAACGTCGTCAGCATCACCGTCCGGCACGCCGACTCGGCGCAGATCGTCCGGCAGGCCTCGATCCCGTCCGTCCTCGGCATCCGGACGTCCAGGAGCGCCACGTCGGGACGCAGCCGGCGCACCGCCTCCACCGCCGCCGCGCCGTCACCGACCTCCGCGACCACCTCGATGTCCTCCTGGACGTCCAGGATCAGCGCGAAACCGCTGCGCACCAGCTCCTGGTCGTCCGCCACCACCACCCGGATCGTCATCCCCGCACCTCTCCCGCCCCGGTCAGCGGCAGCACCGCCCGCAGTTCGAAACCCCGCCCGCCCGGTCCCGGCCCGGCCGACGCCATCCCGCCGTGCGCCGCCACCCGCTCGCGCACCCCGGCCAGCCCGTGGCCGCCCGGACCGCCGGCCCGCGGCCCGCGCCCGTCGTCCGTCACCCGGACCTCCACCTCGTCCCGCCCGTATCCGAGGCGCACCGACACGGAGTGCGCCTCCGCGTGCTTCACCACGTTCGTCAGCGCCTCCTGCACGATCCGGAACACCGTCGCGCCCGTCGCCTCCGGCAGCCCGCGCCCGTCGCCCTCCGTCGCGTACCGCACGTCGAGCCCGCCGCCCCGCACCCGGGCCAGCAGCTCCGGCAGCTCGCCGACGCCCGGCTGCGGAGCGCGCGGCGCGGCCGTGGCCTCCTCGTCCCGCAGCACACCGAGCATCCGGCGCAGCTGCGTCATCGCGTCCCGGCCGGTCGCCGAGATCGCCTCGAACGCGGCCTCCGCCCGCTCCGGCGCGGCCCGCACCGCCACCGGCCCCGCCTCGGCCTGCACCACCATCAGGCTCACCGCGTGCGACAGGATGTCGTGCATCTCCCGGGCGATCCTGGCCCGTTCGCGGGCCGCGGCCCGCTCCGCCTCCACCCGGTGGGCCCGCTGCCGGGCGTCGGTGAGGCGTCCGAAGGCGTAGGCGGCGCCGAACACGAAGAGCGAGAAGGTCAGTTCGCGCGCCGACTGGGTGTTGAGCCACACCGACACCGGCACCGCCACCACCAGCAGCGCCGCCGTCACCAGCCGCTTCCACGGCGGCGACAGCACGGCGATCGTGTAGACGCTGACCAGACCGGTGTACGGCAGCGGCTGCCCCGGTCCCTCCAGCGCCAGCCGGTACAGCCCGCTCGTCGCCACGATCGCGAGGAGCACCGCCATCGGCGCCCGCCGCCGCCACACCAGCGGGACCACGGTGAGCGTCGTCAGCCCGTACGCCGGCCAGGTCGCCGGCTCCAGCTCGGGCCCGCGCGGCACCACGAACGGCATGGTCATCGCCGCCTGCACGAGCAGCGCGAGGCCGATGTCCACGGCCCACGGATTGGCCGCGCCCCACTCCCGCAGCCGCTGTATCCCCCCGGATCGCATTACGGCTTGCGGCCCACCGCGCCGAACTGCGCGACCTCGGCCGCCTCCGGGGCGCGCCAGCGCGCGCAGGACACGATGCCCGGTTCGAGCAGGTCGAGCCCGTCCAGGAAGGAGGCGAAGTCGGCGCGGCCGCGCGCCGTGATCGGCGGCGTGGCGTGGGCGTTCCAGAACTCCATCGCCGCCACGTTCGCCTCGCCGCCGAGCTCCGGCTCGAAGGTCGGGTGGGTCAGGACGAGGTGACTGCCCGACGGGACGGCCGCCATCAGCGTCCGTACGATCGACCGGGCCTCGTCGGTGTCCAGGACGAAGTTGAGGATGCCCAGCATCAGGACCGCCACCGGCCGGGAGAGGTCCAGCGTGCCGGCCGCCGCCGCGAGGATCCGCTCCGGGTCCCGGGCGTCCGCGTCCACATAGGCGGTCTCGCCCTTCGGCGAGCCGGTCAGCAGCGCCCGGGCGTGGGTCAGGACGATCGGGTCGTTGTCGACGTAGACGATCCGGGACTCCGGCGCGACGCGCTGGGCCACCTCGTGGGTGTTGTCGGCGGTGGGCAGGCCGGTGCCGATGTCCAGGAACTGGCGGATGCCCGCCTCGGCGGCCAGATGGGTCACCGCCCGGCCCAGGAAGGCCCGGTCGGCGCGGGCCACGGCGCCGATGCTCGGATGGAAGGAGGTCACCTGGTCGCCGACCGCCCGGTCCACCGGGTAGTAGTCCTTGCCGCCCAGCCAGTAGTTCCACACGCGGGCGTTGTGCGCGATGTCGGTCCGGATCCGGTCGAGGCCACCGGGCGCGCCGGCCGGGGCGGTCGGGGTGGCCGGGTCGGCCGGGGTGGCCGGGTCGTTCGGGGCGGTCGGGTCGTCGTTCGGATGGTGCGGGTCGGTCCGATCGGTCGGGTCGGTCCGGTCGTTCATGCACGGCCCTTTCGCAGGACGTCGGCCAGTGCGTCGACGCGGTTGGTCGTGATCGAGTCGACGCCGTTGCGGATCAGCTTACGCATCGTCCGCTTCGTGTCGGCCGTCCACACCGAGACCAGCAGACCGTCCCGGTGCACCCGCTCCACCAGCTCCCGACCGGCAAGCCCGAAGCGGTAGTTGAGCCACTTCGGGCGCACCGCGTCGAGCAGCACCCGGCGCGGCGGCGCGAGCGAGTTCCAGGTCAGCGCGATCTCCGCGCCCGGGTCGGCGGCCCGGACCTGGAGCATCGCCGTACCGCCCGCGCAGTACAGGACGCGCTCGCCCGCCCCGCACTCGCGGACCGTGCCGACCACCGTGCGCACCGACGCCTCGTCACCGCCCGGCAGGTCCAGCATCAGCCGGTGCGGCCCGGCCGCGATCAGTGCCTCGCGCAGCGTCGGCACGCCGTCCTCGGTCACCTCCCGCAGCTCGTCGAGCGTCATGGTGCCGAGCGGCCGGTCGAATCCCCAGAGCCGCTTGAGGTTGTCGTCGTGCAGCAGGACGGGCATGCCGTCCTCGGTGAGGCGGACGTCGACCTCCACCACGTCCGCGCCCCGGTCGAACGCCGAGACGATCGAGGGGACGGTGTTCTCGCGGACGCGGTAGGGGTCGCCGCGGTGGCCTACGACAGTGACGGGGTCCATGACCCCATTCTCCCGACGCTCAGGCCGCCAGCCACCGCTCGGTGTACGTGTCGATCTCCTCGACGATCCGCGCCTTGCCGGCCTCGTCGAGGAACGACGCCTCCACCGCGTTCTTCGCGAGGGCCGCGATCCCGCGCTCGTCCAGACCGAGGAGACGGGCCGCGACCGCGTACTCGTTGTTCAGGTCGGTGCCGAACATCGGCGGGTCGTCGCTGTTGATCGTGACGAGCACGCCGGCCTCGACCATCCGCTTGATCGGGTGGTCCTCCAGGCGCTCCACCGCGCGGGTCGCGATGTTCGAGGTCGGGCACACCTCCAGGGCGATCCGGTGCTCGGCCAGGTAGGCGAGCAGCTCCGGGTCCTGGACCGAGCTGGTGCCGTGGCCGATGCGCTCGGCGCCCAGCTCGCGCAGCGCGTCCCACACCGTCTGCGGGCCGGTGGTCTCGCCGGCGTGCGGGACCGAGCGCAGACCGGCCGCCCGGGCCCGGTCGAAGTACGGCTTGAACTGCGGGCGCGGCACGCCGATCTCCGGGCCGCCGAGACCGAACGCCACCAGGCCCTCCGGACGCAGGTCGACCGCGAGCCGCGCGGTCTCCTCCGCCGCCTCGAGACCCGCCTCGCCGGGGATGTCGAAGCACCAGCGCAGGATCACGCCGAGCTCCGCCTCTGCCGCCTTGCGGGCGTCCTCGATCGCCGCCATGAAGGCGCGCTCGTCGATGCCGCGGCGGGTCGAGCTGTACGGAGTGATCGTCAGCTCCGCGTAGCGGATGTTCTGCCGGGCCATGTCCCGGGCGACCTCGTAGGTGAGGAGGCGGACGTCCTCGGGCGTGCGGACCAGGTCCACGACCGACAGGTACACCTCGATGAAGTGGGCGAAGTCGGTGAACGTGAAGTAGTCGGCGAGGGCGTCGGGGTCGGTCGGCACCTTGGAGTCCGGGTGGCGGGCGGCCAGCTCGGACACGATCCGCGGCGAGGCGGAGCCCACGTGGTGGACGTGCAGCTCGGCCTTCGGCAGCCCGGCGATGAAGGAGTGCAGGGCGCTGTGGTGGGTCAGGTCGGTCATCAGGTCATCGTAGGCCGGGCCGTTCCCCCAGAAGGGCGAGGTCGTAGCATGGCGTGACCACGATGGGGGAGGCCCATGTCCGAGAACAACGACCAGCCGGTGGACCCGTGGGCTCCGCCGAACCAGGACGGCGTCGAGCTGAGCAAGCCCGCCGCCGCCGGGCCGGGCGCGGGGACGCCGGGCGCCGGGACGCCGGGCGCGCCCACGTCGCCGGCGCACGACCCGGTGCACGACCAGCAGACCGTGGCCGGAATGCCGGGAGTCGAGCTCCCGCCGCCGCCGGTCGCGCCGGGCGGCTCCTTCGGCTACCCGACCGCTCCCGCCCCGGCGCAGCCCACCGGCTACGGCTATCCGGCGCCGCCGATGTATCCCGGCTACGGCCAGCCGGGCTGGGGCGGACCGGCGCCGGCGAACGGGCTCGGCACGGCGGCCATGATCGTCGGCATCTGCGCCGTCGCGCTCGCGTTCTGCTCGTACGGCATCCTCGGGCTGATCCTGGGCGCCGTCGCGCTCGGTCTCGGGATCGCCGCCCGCAAGCGGGTCCAGCGGGGCGAGGCCACCAACAACGGCATGGTCACGGCCGGCATCACCCTCGGTTCGATCGGCCTGGTGCTCGGCGTCGCCGGTATCGCGCTGATCGTCTTCCTGGTCACCCACGCCGACGAGTGGGACACCAGTGACGACGACCCCTTCTCCACGAGCCTGGTGGTCGACGCGCGCGGCTGACGTCCGGCCCGCGGGCGTGACGCGGGGGCCGTTCCCGGGAACGGCCCCCGCCGCCGTTCGCCCTCAGTGCCCTCGGCCCCTCGCCGCCGCCGGCTCTCCGCCGTCCTCGGCCCCTCGCCGCGCGCCCGGTCACCGCAGGCGGTCGCGCGCCTCCATCAGCGCGAAGCCCAGCAGGTTCAGGCCCCGCCAGCGCGCCGGATCCATGGCGCGCGGGTCGTCCGCCGCCAGGCCGATGCCCCAGACGCGGTCCAGCGGGCTGGCCTCGACCAGGACGCGGGAGCCCGTACCGACGAGGAAGGCGCGCAGCGCCTCGTCCGCGCCGAACTTGTGGACGCTGCCGGCCACGACGATGCCGAAGCGCTCCCGCTCCCACACCGTCTCGTCGAAGCCGCGGACCAGGCGCCCGGTGTTCTTCGCCTCGGCCGGCGTCCGGGCGGCGAGCACGGCCCGCTCCGCCTCGGCGTCGCCGAAGAGCCGCGCCTTCGCGGCCATCATCCAGTGCTCCGCGGTCGCGTAGCGCACGCCGTCCACCACGAACGGCGACGGCCACCACTGGCTCAGGCAGCTCGCCGAGAGCCGGCCGTCCGGGTGCGGACGGTGGCCCCAGAAGTGCAGCCACCCGACCCGCTCGCCGCCCGCCTTCGCCGCTCTGACCTGCTCCTTCAGCACCTCAAGATCACTCATGCACGCCACCCTGCCACTCGCCACGGACACTCCGTACGGCAATTTCCCGCCACCCTCGACACATGGTCGACCGATTCCGTCGCGTAACCAAAAGGCAACAACGGAATCACTTGTTGCACCTTTGCCCCTCTGTCAGGATCGGCACTCAACTCGAGCTGGAACAACGGAGAGCGTCATGGGCAACCGCTTCCAGGTGTCGGATCGCTTCGCGGACGGCGCGCAGTACATCGGGGGGCGGCTCCGCCCCGGAACCTCGGAGCACGAGCACAGCGTCGTCGACCCGTCGACCGGCGAGAGCGTCCTCAGCTACGCGCTCGCCTCCACCGGCGACGTGGACGACGCCGTGGCCGCGGCGAAGAGCGCCTTCCCGGAGTGGGCCGGTGCGACGCCCGGCGAGCGGTCGGAGGCCCTGCACCGGTTCGCCGGGGTGCTGGCCGAGCGGGCGGAGGACTTCGCCCGCGTCGAGTCGCTCCAGTGCGGCAAGCCGATCAAGCTGACGACCGAGTTCGACGTGCCGGGCACGGTCGACAACACGGTCTTCTTCGCGGGCGCGGCCCGGCACCTCCAGGGCCAGTCGGCCGGTGAGTACAGCGGCGACCACACCTCCTACGTCCGCCGTGAGGCGATCGGCGTCGTGGGCTCCATCGCGCCCTGGAACTATCCGCTGCAGATGGCCGCCTGGAAGGTCCTGCCGGCGATCGCCGCGGGCAACACGATCGTCCTGAAGCCGGCCGAGCTGACGCCGCTGACCTCGCTGATGTTCGCCGAGGCCGCGAGCGCCGCCGGCATCCCGGACGGCGTCGTCAACGTCGTCACCGGAGCGGGCCGGGTCGCCGGCGAGCACCTGGTCGGACACCCGGACGTGGCCATGACCTCGTTCACCGGCTCCACGCCGGTCGGCAAGCGCGTCGCCGAGATCGCGACGGCCACCGTCAAGCGGCTCCACCTGGAGCTCGGCGGCAAGGCCCCGTTCGTCGTCTTCGACGACGCCGACCTGGAGGCCGCCGCCCAGGGCGCCGTCGCCGCCTCGCTCATCAACAGCGGCCAGGACTGCACCGCCGCCACCCGCGCCTACGTCCAGCGGCCGCTGTTCGACGCCTTCACGGCAAGGGTCGCCGAGCTGATGGAGACGGTGCGCCTCGGCGACCCGTTCGACCCGTCCACCGACCTCGGACCGCTCATCAGCCACGCCCAGCGCGACCGCGTGGCCGGCTTCGTGGAGCGGGCCCGGGCCTACGCGACGGTCGTCACCGGCGGCGAAGCCCCTGGTGGCGAGCTCAAGAACGGCGCATACTACCGTCCCACCCTGATCACCGGCGCCGCGCAGGACAGCGAGGTCGTGCAGTCGGAGATCTTCGGACCGGTCCTGGTGGCCCTGCCCTTCGACGGCGACGACGAGGGCATCCGGCTCGCCAACGACACCGCGTACGGCCTCGCCGCCTCCGCCTGGAGCCGCGACGTCTACCGGGCGAACAGGGCCACCCGCGAGATCAAGGCCGGCTGTGTCTGGGTCAACGACCACATCCCGATCATCAGCGAGATGCCTCACGGCGGCTTCAAGGCCTCGGGCTTCGGAAAGGACATGTCGGCGTACTCGTTCGAGGAGTACACGCAGGTCAAGCACGTGATGTACGACAACACGGCGGTCGCCGCGAAGGACTGGCACCGCACGATCTTCGGGGACCGATAACAGCCGGCCGTCGACCAGCGGCGAAACCATCCCGAAAGGGCACAGCGCATGGAGCAGTACCAGCCCGACAGCCTCTCGGCCGCGCAGGTGGCCGCGATTCGGCGCAGTCTGACGAGCGGCCGGGGCGCCCTCACCCGCCGCTCGATGCTGCGCGCCGGAGGCGTCGGCGCGCTCACCGTCGGCGGCTTCGCGTCGTTGAGCGCCTGCGGCATCCCGCCCGCCAAGCGGGAGGGCCAGGGTCCGGCGTCCACGGACTTCTCGGACAAGGAGAAGACCGTGAACTTCTCCAACTGGACCGAGTACATGGACGTCAGCGAGGACGAGAAGTCCCGCCCGACCCTGGAGGCCTTCGCCAAACGCACCGGGATCAAGGTCAAGTACACCGAGGACATCAACGACAACGTCGAGTTCTTCGGCAAGATCAAGCCGCAGCTCGCGGCCGGCCAGGACACCGGCCGCGACCTGATCTGCGTCACCGACTGGCTGGCCGCGCGCATCATCCGCCTCGGCTGGGCGCAGAAGCTGGACGCCTCCCACCTGCCCACCGCGTACGCGAACCTGTCCGCCCAGTTCCGCCGCCCCGACTGGGACCCGGGCCGGGCCTACTCCTACCCGTGGACCGGCATCTCCACCGTCATCGCCTACAACAGCAAGGCGACCGGCGGGAAGAAGGTCGACTCGGTCACCCAGCTGCTCGACGACCCCTCCCTCAAGGGCCGGGTCGGCTTCCTCACCGAGATGCGCGACTCCGTCGGCATGACCCTGCTCGACATGGGCAAGGACCCGGGCAGCTTCACCGACGCCGACTTCGACGCGGCCCTCGGCCGGCTCCAGAAGGGCGTCGACAAGAAGCAGATCCGGCGCTTCACCGGCAACGACTACACCTCGGACCTCGACAAGGGCGACCTCGCGGCCTGTCTCGCCTGGGCCGGTGACGTCATCCAGCTCCAGGCCGACAACCCGGACATCAAGTTCGCCATCCCGTCGGCCGGCTACATCACCTCCAGCGACAACCTGCTCGTCCCGGCCAACGCCCGGCACAAGACGAACGCCGAGAAGCTCATCGACTACTACTACGAGCTCCCGGTGGCCGCGCAGCTCGCCGCGTACATCAACTACGTGTGCCCGGTCGACGGCGTGAAGGACGAGCTCGCCAAGATCGACCCCGAGCTCGCGGGCAACACGCTGATCGTCCCCGACAAGGCGATGGCCCGGAAGTCGCACGCCTTCCGCTCGCTCAGCAGCGCGGAGGAGACCGCGTACGAGGAGAAGTTCGCCAAGCTCATCGGTGCCTGACCGCCCCGCGCCCCCTTACGAACCGACCCCGGGACCTCACCCCATGACTGACAAGAACACCGGCGGCGGCGACGTCCGTCTCTCCGGCATCAGCAAGTCCTACGGCTCCTTCACCGCCGTCCACCCGCTCGACCTGACGATCCCGCAGGGCTCCTTCTTCGCCCTGCTCGGCGCGTCCGGCTGCGGCAAGACGACCACGCTGCGCATGATCGCCGGCCTGGAGGACCCGACGACGGGCACCGTCTTCCTCGGCGACCGGGACGTCACCGACCTCCCGCCGTACAAGCGGCCGGTGAACACCGTCTTCCAGTCCTACGCGCTCTTCCCGCACATGAACATCTTCGAGAACATCGCCTTCGGTCTGCGCCGGCGCGGCATCAAATCGGTCAAGCCGCAGGTGGACGAGATGATCGACCTGGTCCAGCTCGGCGAGCACGCCCACAAGAAGCCGCACCAGCTCTCCGGCGGCCAGCAGCAGCGCGTGGCCGTGGCCCGCGCGCTCATCAACCACCCGCAGGTGCTGCTGCTCGACGAGCCGCTCGGCGCGCTCGACCTGAAGCTGCGCCGGCAGATGCAGCTGGAGCTCAAGCGCATCCAGACCGAGGTGGGCATCACCTTCGTGCACGTCACCCACGACCAGGAGGAGGCCATGACCATGGCCGACCAGGTCGCGGTGATGAACGGCGGCCGGGTCGAGCAGCTCGGCGCGCCCGCCGACCTGTACGAGAACCCGCAGACCACCTTCGTCGCCAACTTCCTCGGCACCTCCAACCTGATCGAGGCCGAGGTCGCCGAGACCGGCGGCGACGTCGTCGTCACCGCCGGCGGCGGCAAGCTCAAGGTGCCCGGCGAGCGCTGTACGCAGGCCGCCCGGGTGGGCGGCAAGGTGCTGGTCGGCGTCCGGCCGGAGAAGATCTCGCTGGCGCACGCCGACGACGCCGGACAGATCGCCGACGGCCGCAACCGGGTCACCGGCCGGATCGTCGACTCCTCCTTCATCGGCGTCTCCACGCAGTACGTGGTGAACTCGCCGGCCGGCGCGGAGCTCCAGGTCTACGAGCAGAACATCGAGCGCGACGCCCGTCTGGTGCCGGGCGCCGAGGTCGTCCTGCACTGGAACCCGGCCCACACCTTCGGCCTCGACGGGACCCAGGACATCGACGCGGGCGTGGAGACGGTGGAGGACTCGCTGTGAGCGACGCGCGCGAGGCCACCGGCCCGCAGCCGACGACGACTGCCGCACCTCTGCGCCTCGCGGGCGGAGAAGCGAACGAAGGAGGTCACGCATGAGCGCCACCCTCGTGAAGGAGGCGCCGCCGGCACCGGAGCCGGTGCTGCGCAGGCCCTCCGTCCGCCGGCGGCTCGTGCCGTACTGGCTGCTGCTGCCCGGCATCGTCTGGCTGCTGGTGTTCTTCGCGCTGCCGATGGTCTACCAGGCCTCCACCTCGGTCCAGACCGGCTCCCTGGAGAAGGGCTTCGAGGTCACCTGGCACTTCCAGACCTACTGGGACGCCTTCCAGGAGTACTGGCCGCAGTTCGTCCGCTCGCTGCTCTACGCGGGCACGGCGACCCTGCTGTGCCTGCTGCTCGGCTACCCGCTGGCGTATCTGATCGCCTTCAAGGCCGGGCGCTGGCGCAATCTGCTCCTGGTGCTCGTCATCGCCCCGTTCTTCACCAGCTTCCTCATCCGGACGCTGGCCTGGAAGACGATCCTCGCGGACGACAGCCTGGTCGTCGACGCGCTCAACGCGCTGCACGTCCTCGACGTGACGAGCTGGCTCGGCTGGACCGAGGGCGACCGGGTGCTCGCCACCCCGATGGCGGTGGTGTGCGGCCTCACGTACAACTTCCTGCCCTTCATGATCCTGCCGCTCTACACCTCCCTGGAGCGGATCGACGGCCGGCTGCACGAGGCCGCGCAGGACCTGTACGCCTCGCCGGCGACCACCTTCCGCAAGGTGACGTTCCCGCTGTCCATGCCGGGCGTCGTCTCCGGCACGCTGCTCACCTTCATCCCGGCGAGCGGCGACTACGTCAACGCCGAGCTCCTCGGCTCCACCGACACCAAGATGGTCGGCAACGTCATCCAGTCGCAGTTCCTGCGGGTCCTGGACTATCCGACGGCCGCCGCCCTGTCCTTCATCCTCATGGCGATCGTGCTGCTCATGGTCACCGTCTACATCCGCCGGGCGGGAACGGAGGACCTGGTCTGATGCGCTGGATCCGACAGCACCTCGTCGTCATCGCGGGCCTGCTCACGCTCGCGTACATGATCCTGCCGAACGTCGTGGTCATGGCGTTCTCGTTCAACAAGCCGAACGGGCGCTTCAACTACGCCTGGCAGCAGTTCTCCCTGGACGCCTGGAAGGACCCCTGCGGCGTCGCCGACATGTGCGAGTCGCTCACGCTCTCGCTCCAGCTCGCCGCCTGGGCGACGGTCGGCGCGGTCGTCCTCGGCACGATGATCGCCTTCGCGCTCGTCCGCTACCGCTTCCGGGCGCGCGGCGCGATCAACTCGCTGATCTTCCTGCCGATGGCGATGCCCGAGGTCGTCATGGCCGCCTCGCTGCTCACGCTGTTCCTCAACATGGGCGCGGAGCTGGGCTTCTGGACGGTCCTGATCGCCCACATCATGTTCTGTCTGTCGTTCGTCGTGACCGCGGTCAAGGCGCGGGTGATGTCGATGGACCCGCGTCTGGAGGAGGCCGCGCGCGACCTCTACGCGGGGCCGGTGCAGACCTTCCTGCGGGTCACGCTGCCGATCGCGGCGCCCGGCATCGCGGCCGGCGCGCTGCTCGCCTTCGCGCTCTCGTTCGACGACTTCATCATCACCAACTTCAACGCGGGCTCCACCGTGACCTTCCCCATGTTCGTCTGGGGCTCGGCGCAGCGCGGAACCCCCGTTCAGATCAACGTCATCGGCACCGCGATGTTCGTCCTCGCGGTACTGGTGGTCGTGGCCGGGCAGCTCCTCGCGAACCGGCGCAAGAAAACAGCAACGGCCTGACCGACAGCCGGTCAGGCACCGAAGGAGTTGGAAACCATGGCCCCAGTCGCCATGCGTCTCGCTGCACAATCTCTCTCCGACGCCCAGCCCGTCCCCTTCTGGCTGGAAGACCCCGGCAAGCCCGGTGCCCTGCCCGCCCTCACCGGCTCCGAGCGGTGCGACCTGCTCGTGGTGGGCGGCGGCTACAGCGGACTGTGGACCGCGCTCCTCGCCAAGGAGCGCGACCCGTCCCGGGACGTCGTGCTGATCGAAGGCCGCGAGGTGGGCTGGGCCGCCTCGGGCCGCAACGGAGGCTTCTGCGCCGCCTCCCTCACCCACGGCTTCGGCAACGGCCTCGCCCGCTGGCCGGGCGAGCTGGCCACGCTCGAGCGGATGGGCGAGCGCAACCTCGACGCCATCGAGGAGACCGTCGCCCGCTACGGCCTGGACTGCGACTTCGAGCGCACCGGTGAGATCGACGTGGCCACCGAGGCCTACCAGGTCGACGAGCTGCACGAGTGGTACGAGGAGGCCGACCGGCTCGGTCTGGCCGGCGGCCTGGAGCTCCTGGACCGTGACGCGGTCCGGGCCGAGGTCGACTCGCCGACCTTCCAGGGCGGCCTGTGGGACCGGCGCGGTGTCGCCATGCTGCACCCGGCCAAGCTCGCCTGGGGCCTCAAGCGGGCCTGTCAGGACCTGGGCGTGCGGATCTTCGAGAACACCCCGGCGCTCGACCTGGTCTCGGCGGGCGGCGCGGGCGGCGGCATGGCCGTGCGCACCCCGTACGGCCGGGTCGCGGCCCGCCGGGTGGCGCTCGGCACGAACGTCTTCCCGTCGCTGGTCAAGCGGGTGCGGCACTACACCGTCCCGGTGTACGACTACGCGCTGATGACCGAGCCGCTGAGCGAGGAACAGCTGGCCGCGATCGGCTGGAAGAACCGGCAGGGCCTCGGCGACTCCGCCAACCAGTTCCACTACTTCCGGCTCAGCCGCGACAACCGCATCCTGTGGGGCGGTTACGACGCGGTCTACCGTTTCGGCGGCAAGGTGGCCGCGGAGATGGACCACCGCCCGGAGACGTATCTGAAGTTGGCCCAGCACTTCTTCACCTGTTTCCCGCAGCTGGAGGGCCTGCGCTTCAGCCACGCCTGGGGCGGTGCGATCGACACCTGCTCGCGCTTCTCGGCCTTCTTCGGCACGGCGCACCAGGGCAAGGTGGCGTACGCGGCGGGATTCACCGGCCTCGGCGTGGGCGCGACGCGCTTCGGCGCGGACGTGATGCTGGACCTGCTGGCGGGGGAGCGGACCGAGCGGACGCGGCTGGAGATGGTCCGCTCCAAGCCGCTGCCGTTCCCGCCGGAGCCGATCGCGTGGGCGGGCATCGGGCTCACCAAGTGGTCGCTGGCCCGGGCCGACGAGAACGGCGGCCGGCGCAACCTGTGGCTGAAGGCGATGGACCGGCTGGGCCTCGGTTTCGACAGCTGATCCTCCGTCGGGTGTGACGCACCTCACATCTGACAGGTGGAGAACCCGCGTCATAGGCGCGGGGGCGCGCCCTCTCTCCGTGTGGAGCCCGCGACCGGCGGGTCCCCACGGAGAGGAGAGCGCTGCGATGACCGCGTCGGAGGAAGTGAAGGCCGCCGTCGAATGGCTGGCCTCGGTCGCGCCCGACCCCGAGGCCTGCCGCTTCGAGTGGGAGCGCAATCCGCACGGGGTGGCGCTGCTGCCCGCGGGGCGGCGCTGGGACGTGCTGATCCTGCCGGCCGGGCTCGGCCGGCCCACCCTCGACGTCCTGACCCGGCTGGTGGACCGGCCGGGCCCGGTCCTGGCCGGTTCGGGCGACGCCCGGACCGGCTTCTTCGTGCCGGCCGGCACCGCCTCGCGCTGGCTCGGCAGCGGGGTGCGCGGCGCGGGCGCCGGGACCTGGATCGTCGTGCCGTATCCGGGACGGGCGACCGGGCGGGTGCGCTGGCTGGTCACGCCCGACGCGGCGGGCACGCTCACGGACGCCGCGCTGCTCGAACGGGCGATGCACGAGGCGGCCGGCCGGCTGGCCCGTGGGGAAGGGTGACGCGGTCGCGTCCAGAGGTCTTGACCACTTGATTGGTCTGGACCATGCTGTGGCGCGCGCCCCCTCGATTCCCCCACGCCCGGAGGCAGTTGTGGACCGCTCCAGACCTCTCGCCCTCGCCCTGGCCGGTGCACTCGCCGCCGGCGGACTCCTGGCGCTCACACCGCCGGCCCACGCCGCCGACACCGAACTCGCCCGCAACGGAGGCTTCGAGTCCGGCCTGGACGGCTGGAGCTGTACGGCGGGCAGCGGGACCGCCGTCACCGCACCCGTGCACGGCGGGACCAAGGCCCTGCAGGCCACCCCGGTCGGCGCCGACAACGCCCGGTGCTCCCAGACCGTCACCGTCAGGCCCAACTCCACCTACACGCTCAGCGGCTGGGTCCGCGGCGCCTACGTCTACCTCGGCGCCTCCGGCACCGGCACGAGCGACGTCTCCACCTGGACCCAGTCCGCGCCCGACTGGCAGCGGCTCGCCACCACCTTCACCACCGGCGCCTCGACGACCTCCGTCACGATCTGGACCCACGGCTGGTACGGCACCGGCGCCTACACCGCCGACGACCTGTCGCTCCTCGGGCCGGGCGGCGACCCCGTCGGCGTCCCCGCGACCCCGACCGGACTCTCCGCCGGTGCCGCGACCGCCACCACCGTGACGCTCACCTGGCCCGCCGTGCCCGGCGCCACCTCGTACAAGGTCCACAAGGGGGGCGCTCCGCTCGCGACGGTCACCGGGACCTCGTACACGGCGACCGGCCTGACGCCCGCCACCTCCTACGGCTTCCAGCTCTCGGCCGCCAACAGCGCCGGCGAGTCGGCGAAGTCCGCCGTCGTCACCGCCACCACCACCTCCTCCGGCGGCGGCAACCCGGGCGGCCAGCTGCCCGCCCACGCCCTCGTCGGCTACCTCCACGCCAGCTTCGCCAACGGCTCCGGCTACACCCGCATGGCCGACGTGCCCGACTCCTGGGACGTCATCAACCTCGCCTTCGGCGAGCCCACCTCGGTCACCTCCGGCGACATCCGCTTCAGCCTCTGCCCGGCCACCGCATGCCCGAACGCCGAGTCCGCCGCCGAGTTCAAGGCCGCCGTCAAGGCCAAGCAGGCCGCCGGCAAGAAGGTCCTCATCTCCATCGGCGGCCAGAACGGCCAGGTCCAGCTGTCCACCACCGCCGCCCGCGACACCTTCGTCTCCTCCGTCTCGAAGATCATCGACGAGTACGGCCTCGACGGCCTCGACATCGACTTCGAAGGCCACTCCCTGTCGCTCCAGACCGGCGACACCGACTTCCGCAACCCGACCAGCCCGGTCGTCGTCAACCTGATCTCCGCCGTCAAGTCGCTCAAGGCCAGGTACGGCCCGTCCTTCGTCCTGACCATGGCCCCGGAGATCTTCTTCGTCCAGCTCGGCTACCAGTACTACGGCTCCGGCCCCTGGGGCGGCCAGGACCCGCGCGCCGGCGCCTACCTCCCGGTCATCCACGCCCTGCGCGACGACCTCACCCTGCTGCACGTCCAGGACTACAACTCGGGCTCGATCATGGGCCTCGACAACCAGTACCACTCCATGGGCGGCGCCGACTTCCACATCGCCATGACCGACATGCTGCTCACCGGCTTCCCGGTCGCCGGCAACACCGACCGCGTCTTCCCGGCCCTGCGCCCCGACCAGGTCGCCATCGGCCTGCCCGCCTCCACCCAGGCCGGCAACGGCCACACCACCCCGGCCGAGGTCGCCAAGGCCCTCAACTGCCTCACCCGGAAGACCGACTGCGGCACCTACCAGCCCCACGGCACCTGGCCCGCCCTGCGCGGCCTGATGACGTGGTCGATCAACTGGGACCGCTACAACGGCTGGGAGTTCAGCCGCGCCTTCGACGCCTACGCCTGGAGCTGACCGGCCGCCGCGACCTGACCGCCCAGCCCCGTCCGCCGCAGCGCCCGGACCATCGCCGGCAGGTCCGGGTCGCCGCGGTCCTCCGCCACGACGTGCGCCGCCAGCAGCTCCGGCGTCAGCCGGCGCTCCTCGGCGGCCGCCATGAGCAGCTCCGCCGCGCCGCCGTCGTACGCCACGTGGTCCGCCAGCAGCCCCAGCGCCTCGGCGCGCTCGGCGAACCGGCTCATCCCGCAGTCGAGGCCGTCGTCGGCCAGGTCCCCGGGATACGCGGCGCGGGCCCAGGCCCCGTCCTCGTACCAGTAGACACAGCCCAGCTCGTAGCCGGACAGCCGGTCGCGCAACTCCTCGTACGGGAGCCAGCCGGGGCCGCCCGCCAGCATGTCGACCGGCGGCTCGTGCCACTTGCAGCCGCTCGACTCGTCCTCGCCGTACAGCACGTAACGGCCCTCGGTGATCCGGGAGAACGTCCACCAGGTGCAGCCGCAGTCGTCCAGGTGCAGGCCCTCGTCGTCGCTCCAGACGCCGGTCCGGTGGCCGCCGCGGTCCTCCTCCGCGGTCGTCGCCCGCACCACGGCGTTCAGGGCCCAGCGCGCCCACAGGAGTTCGGGATCGGGCAGATCGCCGGGCAGTCCCGGCCGGTGGATCGTCATGGGTGCTCCGGTGCGTCGGGTCGTGGACGGCCGACGTGACCGTACCGCGCCGCCACGGCGGGCCAGCGCAGGAGGGGCAGGCAGAGGGCGAGGGAGGCCAGGACGTCCAGGGGCCAGTGGAAGCCGCGCAGGATCAGGCCGGTGGCGGTGACCGCTGTCAGGAGGGCGGCGAGAGGGAGCAGGCGGGGCGAGACGAGGAGGGCCGCGCCGCAGTACGCGACCATCGCCGTGGCCGTGTGGCCGGACGGGTAGTAGCCGTGGGCCCAGGGCTCCAGCGGGCCGGGGCGGGCCGTCCACTCCTTCAGGGGGACGACCAGGAGGGGGACGGCGGCCATCGCGAGGGCCGCGTACAGGGCCGCGCGCCGACGGCCGCGCCACACCGCGTACGCCAGGGCGCAGCCGAGGACGGGGAGGGCGACGGTCATGCCGCCGAGGTCGGAGGCGGCTTCGGAGAGACCGCGCGGGACGGTGTCCACCAGGGCGCGGGAGAGGCGTTCGTCCAGCCGGGCGAGAGGGCCGTGGACCAGGACCTGCCAGGTGATGACGGCGAGGGCGACGATCGCCCAGAAGACAGCCGACCGCCCCGGAACAGGGGGGGTGGTTCCGGGGCGGTCGCCTGGACCGGTTTGCCGCGCGCCCCGGGGGGTGTGGGGCGGGCGGCCATCCGATCGGTGAGGAGTTCCGGAGCCCAGGGCTCCAGCGGTGTGCGCGACGGCACGGTGTGGGCGGGGCTGGGGAGGCTCCGCCCGGGGTGTTTCTCTCATCTGCAGAAACCGTACGGCACGGGCGAGGGGACCGACAGCGGGAACTCCATCCCGCCATCGGCCCCCCACAGCTTCTTCACACGGGGTGTCGCAAGCCGCTGCCGTTCCGTCAGATCTGGGCGAGCGCCGCCTCGATCACGTCCAGGCCCTCGTTCAGCAGGTCCTCGCCGATGACCAGCGGCGGCAGGAAGCGCAGCACGTTGCCGTAGGTGCCGCAGGTGAGGACGAGGACGCCCTCGGCGTGGCAGTACTTGGCCAGCGCGGCGGCGGCCTCCGGGGCCGGCTCCTTCGTCGCCTGGTCCTTGACCAGCTCGATGGCGATCATGGCGCCGCGGCCACGGATGTCGCCGATGAGCGGGAACTTCTCCTGCATGGCGGTGAGGCGGCCCTTCATGACCTCCTCGATGCGCTTGGCCTTGCCGTTGAGGTCGAGCTCCTTCATGGTCTCGATGGCGCCCAGCGCACCGGCGCACGCGACCGGGTTGCCGCCGTAGGTGCCGCCGAGGCCGCCACCGTGCACGGAGTCCATGATCTCGGCGCGGCCGGTCACGGCGGCGAGCGGCAGACCGCCCGCGATGCCCTTGGCGGTGGTGATGAGGTCCGGGACGATGCCCTCGTCCTCGCAGGCGAACCACTGGCCGGTGCGGCAGAAGCCGGCCTGGATCTCGTCCGCGACGAAGACGATGCCGTTGTCGTTGGCGAACTTCACGATCGCCGGCAGGAAGCCCTTGGCCGGCTCGATGAAACCGCCCTCGCCGAGCACCGGCTCGATGACGATCGCGGCGACGTTCTCGGCGCCGATCTGCTTGGTGATGTTGTCGATGGCCTGCGCGGCGGCCTCGGGGCCGCAGTTCTCGGCACCGGTGGGCCAGCGGTAGCCGTAGGCGACCGGCACGCGGTAGACCTCGGGCGCGAACGGGCCGAAGCCCTGCTTGTACGGCATGTTCTTCGCCGTCATGCCCATGGTGAGGTTGGTGCGGCCGTGGTAGCCGTGGTCGAAGACGACGACGGCCTGGCGCTTGGTGTACGAGCGGGCGATCTTGACCGCGTTCTCGACGGCCTCGGCGCCCGAGTTGAACAGCGCGGACTTCTTGGCGTGGTCGCCCGGGGTCAGCTCGGCCAGCGCCTCGCAGACCTCCACGTAACCCTCGTACGGCGTCACCATGAAACAGGTGTGGGTGAAGTCCTGCAGCTGCGCGGAGGCGCGGCGCACGACGGCCTCGGCGGAGGCGCCGACGGAGGTCACGGCGATGCCGGAACCGAAGTCGATCAGCAGGTTGCCGTCGACGTCCTCGATGATGCCGCCGCCGGCCCGCTTGGTGAAGACGGGCAGCGTGGAGCCCACGCCACCGGCCACCGTGTCGAGGCGGCGGGCCTGAAGCTCCTGCGACTTCGGGCCGGGAATGGCGGTGACGACGCGCCGCTCCTGCGGGACAGCGTTCATGCGGGGCTCCTGGGGGTGATCTGGACGCACTTGCGGGTTTCCTCCGCAGGCTAGGCGTGGGGGAGGGGCCGCGGCATGCGCCGATCGGGAGTGATCGCGGGTGTGTCGTTGTCCGAGATGGACATGGCGGGTGGTTTTCCGCACCTCGACGGCCATGACCCGTACGGGTGGCCGAATCCCCTCCCGGGCGGCCCGGGCCCACTAGATTGACGGTGGCACAGTGGTGGCGACCTGGCTGGTCAGGGGGCAGGGGTTCATGGAGAGCGACGGCACGTACGAGTCGGGCGACACCTCCGGTGGGGGGCCGGCGTCTCCCGCGAAGGGGCGCCCGTCGCCGGTCCCGCGCCCCGCGGCGCCGCCCGGCGAAGGCCCGCACCGCGAGCAGCGGCCGTCCGCGTCCGCGTCCCCGTCCCGCGACCTGCCGCCGGTGCCGCCGGTGCCGCCCGTGCCCGCGGTGCCGCCGGTGCCCGCCGTGCCGCTGGTGCCGCCCGCTCCGGCGTACGGGCCGGGGCAGGGCCCCGGGCAGGGGCCGGGCTCCGCGAAGGAGCACGGATCAGGGGCCGGGGACGCGCCGGGCCGCGCGCCCGCGCAGACGGTACGGGCCGTGAGCCCCGTCGCGGAGTGGCTGGACGCGCCGCGGCCCGACGACGCTGGCCTCGGCGTCTGGCGCCTGCGGCACACCCCGCCGCCGCCCGACGGGCCCTCCCGCATGGCGCCCGTGACCGTCCTCGGCATGCTGATCCCGCTCGCCGTCGGGCTCCTCCTCTGGTCGGCCTGGCGCAGCGGCGTCTTCCCCTACAAGGACGCCCTGCTGCGGCTGCTCACCCCGGCCGACTGGTGGTACTACTCCTTCACCACCTCCCCGAAGGACTGGCGCGGCTACGCGGCCCACCAGGTCTTCAACGGACTGTTCTTCGTCGCCCTCGTGTGCGCGATCGGCTTCCTCGGCTCCTGGGGCCGGATCACCCGCCACTACCTCGGCCGCTTCCGCCCGCCCGTCCGCGCCGCCCTCGCCGCCGTGATGGCGCTGGCCGCGCTCGCCCTCGTCTGGCCCGAGGCCTTCGGCCTCGGCTGGGACCCGCTGCCTCTCGTGTCCACCGTGCTCTCGCTGGTCGCCCTGCTCACCGGCGGATACGAGGTCTTCAGCTCGCCCTTCGTCGTCTACACCCTCTACGCGCTGGTCACGGCCCTCGTCGTCTGGCCCTTCGCCCGGGTCGGCGACTGGCGTGGCCTCCTCCGCGCCGTCCGCACGGCCCGGCCCGCCGCCGCCTCCGATCCCGCCGTTCCCGCCGCGCCCGTCGTGCCCCGCTCCCGGTGGCCACGGCTGCGCGAGGCCGGCGAGCCCGGCGCGGCCGACGTGCTGACCGCCGAGGTGGCCGGCGGGCGCATGAACGACGTCGACGTCGCGCGGGTGCGCCGCTCCTGGGACGACACCGAGCGCGACGCCGTGCGCCGCGCCGCCCTCGTCCGCGCGCTCCTCACGGAAGGCGGCGCCGCCGGCACGCATCCCTCCGGCGCCCGCGACCTGCCCGGCCGCGCCGCCACCCACGACCTGCTCCTCGGCCAGGTCCGCGTCGGCCGCTACACGGCCGCCGAACGCACGCCCCGCCCGTACCACGGCGCCGGCGTCGCGCTCGATCCCGGACTCCTCGGCACCTCCCTGCTCGCCGTCGGCCCGTCCGGCTCCGGCAAGAGCCGCCTCCTCGTCGCGCCGGTCACCGAGTCGCTCACCCTCCAGGCCCTCGCCGGCGTCTGCTCCGTCGTCGCCGTCGGCGCGGCCGGGGCGCCGCTCGGGCCGGCCGAGGCGTACGACGTCGTGATCCGGCTCGGCGACCCGGCCTCCCCGCACGACCTCGACCTCTACGCCGGAGCCGGCGACCCGGACGAGGCCGCGGCCTTCCTCGCCGAAGGACTCGTCGGCGACATGGCGGGCGTCGAGACCCGGCGCGCCGCCACCGTCCTCGCCCAGCTCATCGGCCCCTACCGCGCCGCGCACGGCCGCTTCCCGACCGTGCCCGTCCTGCGCGAGCTGCTCGAGTCCCGGCCCGAGACGCTGCGGGCCCTGCTCGACCTGCTGCCCGAGGACGCGGCGCCGGCCATGCGCCGCGAGCTGGACTCGCGGATCCGGCAGGTCGGCACCGCCACCGACCTCGGACCCGTGCTCGCCGACCGGCTCGCCGCGCTGGACCGGCCGGTCTTCGCCGACTTCTTCGGCGGCGGCGGTGACGAGGCGCGGCCGTTCTCGCTGCGGGCCGTCGCCCAGCACCCCGTACGGGTCCGGATCAGCCTGCCCGAAGGCGCCCACGAGGAGGCGTCCCGCCTGCTCAACCGGCTGCTGCTCGCCCAGTTCCAGAGCGTGGTCCGCGACCGGTCCACGGCCGCCCGCGGGCACTTCGCCTGCCTCGTGCTGGACGACGCGGCGGGCGCGCTCACGCCCGGCACCGTACGGGCCCTGCAGCGGCTGCGCCCGCAGAACGCGGGCGTCGTCCTCGCGCTGCGCACCCTCGCCGAGGTGCCGGAGGCACTGCACGGGCCGCTCCTGGCGGTCGTCGGCTGCCGGATGGCCTTCGCCGGCATCCCCACCTGGGACGGCCGGGCCTTCGCGGAGGCGTGGGGCACCGAACGGGTGGAGACGAAGGAGGTGGCCCACCACACCGTCTTCGCCGACCAGCCGATGACCCGGGCCTTCCACGCCCTGCGCAAGCTGGTCACGGGCAAGGCGGTCACCACCGAGGCGGTCACCGTCCGCGAGGTCGAACGCGCCCGCTGGTCGCCCTCCGACCTCGCCCACGCCGTCCCGCCCGGCCACGCCGTCCTCTCCCTCACCCACGTCGGCGGCGAGCACACCCCGCCGCTCCTGGTGGACCTGCGCGGCTGAGCACACGGCCGCGCGGCGGCCGCGGGACGGCGTCGACCTGCGCGGCCGCCGCCCGGCTGCCAGGCTGGGGGTGAGCCCCGGAAGGGGCTGGCACAATCGGGGGACGCGGCGCCCGACGGGCGGCGCACCTCCCCTCCCCTTAAGGTCCGACGGTCCCCAATGCCGCCCACCCTCGCCTCGCTCGTCCAGCACTCGGCGCTCAAACTCACCGTCCGCGCCGGTGAGGACCGCCTCGACACTCCCGTGCGCTGGGCGCACGTCAGCGAGCTCGCCGACCCCGTCCCGTACATGGAGGGCGGCGAGCTGCTGCTCACCACCGCGCTCACGCTCGACGCCGAGGACCCCGAGGCGATGGGGCGCTACGTGCGGCGGCTGCTCGGCGCCGGCGTCGTCGGCCTCGGATTCGCCGTCGGCGTCAACTACGACGACATCCCGGCGGCGCTGCTCGACGCCGCCCGCGAGGAGCACCTGCCGCTCCTCGCCGTGCCCCGCCGCACGCCGTTCCTCGCCATCAGCAAGGCCGTGTCGGCGGCCATCGCCGCCGACCAGTACCGCGCCGTCACCGCCGGCTTCGAGGCGCAGCGCGAGCTCACCAGGGCCGCGCTGGCCGAGGGCCCGGACGCGGTCGTCGCGCGCCTCGCCGCGCACGTCGACGGCTGGGCCGCGCTGTACGACACCTCCGGCACCGTCCTCGCCGTCTCGCCCGACTGGGCGGCGCGCCGGGCCGCCCGGCTCACGCCCGACGTGGAGCGGCTGCGGGAGCGGCCCGCGCCCGCCAGCGCCGTCGTCGGCGGCACCGACGACCGGGTCGAGCTGCAGTCGCTCGGCACCGGGCGGCGGGTGCGCGGCGCGCTCGCCGTCGGCACCGGGGCACCGCTCGGCACGGCCGAGCGGTACGCCGTGCACTCCGCCATCGCCCTGCTCACCCTCACCACCGAACGCTCCCGCTCGCTCCAGGCCGCCGAGCAGCGCCTCGGCGCCGCGGTGCTGCGGATGCTGCTCGCCGGGCAGCCGGACCACGCCCGCGCGGTGGCGGGCGACCTGTACGGCGGGCTGCTCGACGCGCCCTTCCGGCTGCTCATCGCCGAGCCGGTGCCGGCCGCCGCCGAGGCGAACGACGGCGAGACGCCGCTCGCGGCGCTGGCCGAGAACCTGGAGGCGGCCGCCGCCCGGGCCGGCGAGTCGGTGCTCACCGTGCCCGAGGGCCCGGAGGGCGGCGAACGGCTCGTCGTCCTCGCCGGCGACGGGGGCGCGGTGGTCACCGCCTGCGAGGCGTACACGACGAGGGAGGCCGAGGAGGCCGGGCTCGTGGTGGGGCTCTCCGCCCCGACCGGGCCGATCGCCGCGGCCGCCGCCTACAAGCAGGCCGAGCAGGCGCTGTCGGTGGCCCGGCGGCGCGGCCGGGCGCTGGTCGAGCACGAGGAGCTGGCGGCCGGCTCCGTCCTGCCGCTCCTCGCCGACGACGCCGTACGCGCCTTCGCCGACGGCCTGCTCCGCGCCCTGTACGAGCACGACGCCACCGGCCGCGGCGACCTGGTGGCCTCCCTGCGAGCCTGGCTCTCCCGCCACGGCCAGTGGGACGCCGCCGCCGCCGACCTGGGCGTCCACCGCCACACGCTGCGCTACCGGATGCGCCGCGTCGAGGAGATCCTCGGCCGCTCCCTCGACGACCCGGACGTCCGCATGGAGCTCTGGCTCGCCCTCAAGACCACCGCCGGACCCACCGCGCCGGCCTCCACCACCGACTGACCTCTCAGGGGCCGCTCGCGTCTCGCGCGCGCCCGCGTCTCGCGCGCGCCCGCGTCTCGCGCGCGCTCGGGTCCGGCGCGCCCGGCCCCTCGACCGCCCGGCCGTTCGGCCGCACGGGTTCGGCGCGCTCGGGCCCCACGCGCCCGGCGCGCCCGGCCGCCCGCGCCCGACGCGCTCGGGGAGCGGGTGTGCGGGCGCCGGTGACGCCCCTCGGTGCCGATCCTGCCCGATCGCGGGCAGGATTCTTGGCCCCGGCACCTATCCCTGCCTACGCTCCTGAGCATGACAACCCCCGCCGTCGATTCGGCCTCCGCCGTCCAGCCGCCCGCGCCCGCCTCCGAGAACCGGCGCATTCCCGTCGCCGTATGGGCGGCGCTCGCGATCGTGTACGTCGTGTGGGGATCCACGTACCTCGGCATCCGGATCGTCGTCGAGACGCTGCCGCCGTTCCTCTCCGCCGGCGTCCGCTTCGTCACCGCCGGCCTCGCCCTCGCCGCGCTCATCGCCTGGCGCCAGGGACCGTCGGCCCTCAAGGTCAGCGGGAAGCAGCTCGCCTCCGCCGCCGTCGTCGGCCTGATGCTGCTGCTCGGCGGCAACGGCCTCGTCGTGCTCGCCGAGACCTCGATCCCCTCCGGGCTCGCCGCGCTGCTCATCGCCGTCGTCCCGGCCTGGGTCGTCATCCTCAAGGCCGCCTTCGGCGAGCGGCCCAGCCTCGGCGGCGTCCTCGGCGTGCTGCTCGGCCTCGGCGGGCTCGCGGTGCTCACGCTGCCCGGCTTCAGCGGCGACGTCGCCGTGGGCGGCGTGGTCCTGGTGGTCGTCGGCACCCTGCTCTGGTCGGCGGGATCCTTCTCGTCCTCCCGCATCCCGATGCCCGCGAACCCCTTCACCGCCAGCGTGTACGAGATGCTCGCCGGCGGCGTCGGCTGTCTCGGCCTCGGCCTGGTCCGCGGCGAACAGCACGGCCTCGACCTCGCCGCCGTCTCCGGCCGCTCCTGGGCCGCCCTCGCGTATCTGATCGTCTTCGGCTCGCTGCTCGCCTTCACCGCGTACGCCTGGCTCCTGCAGTCCGCGCCGATCTCGCTCGTCGCGACCTACGCGTACGTCAATCCCGTCATCGCCGTCGGCCTCGGCGCCCTGATCCTGAACGAGGCCCTGAGCTGGCCGATCGTCCTCGGCGGCGCGATCGTCGTGGCCGGCGTGTGCCTGATCGTCTCGACGGAACGGCGCGGATGACGCCCGTGGACGTGCGCGGTCCCGGGCAGGGACCACGCACGACCACGGTCCGCTTCGGCCAAAGCGGACAGAAGGCCCCGGGCACCACTCCACCACGGACAAGCCACGCGCCGCCCGCTTCGCCCTAACGTGGCACAAGAGCGCGAGGGCACCCCCTCGCGACCACCCCGAAACGGAAAGGGCCGGTACGCAATGACGACCACCCACGCCTTCTGGCTCGCCGGCCGCGAGGCCACCGGCGAGGCCACCTTCGACGTCACGAACTCGTACGACGGACGTCTGGTCGGCAAGGTCAGCGTGCCCACCGAGGCCCAGGTCGAGGAGGCCGTCGCGGCCGCCCACGCCGTCGTCGACGAGTTCGCCGCCACCCCGGCGCACGTCCGCGCCGCCGCCCTCGACCACGTGTCGAAGCGGCTCGCCGAGCGCTCCGAGGAGATCGCCCAGCTGATCTCCGCCGAGAACGGCAAGCCGATCAAGTGGGCCCGCGGCGAGGTCGGCCGTGCCGTGTCCGTGTTCCGTTTCGCCGCCGAGGAGGCGCGCCGCTTCAACGGCGGCGAGGCCCAGCGCCTCGACACCGAGGCCGGCGGCGCGGGCCGCCTGGCGCTCACCCGCCGCTTCCCGAAGGGCGTCGTGCTCGGCATCGCGCCGTTCAACTTCCCGCTGAACCTCAGCGCCCACAAGGTCGCCCCGGCCCTCGCCGTCGGCGCCCCGATCATCCTCAAGCCGGCCCCGTCGACCCCGATCTCCTCCCTGGTCCTGGGCGAGATCCTGGCCGAGACCGACCTGCCGGCCGGCTCCTGGTCGATCCTGACCGTGCCGAACGACCGCATGCCCGCCCTCGTCCAGGACGAGCGCCTCCCGGTCATCTCCTTCACCGGCTCCGACACGGTCGGCTACGCCATCCAGCAGTCCGTGCCGCACAAGCACTGCACCCTGGAGCTCGGCGGCAACGCCGCCGCCGTCGTCCTGCCCGACTGGTCCTCCGAGGCCGACCTGGACTGGGCGGCGAGCCGCATCGCCACCTTCTCCAACTACCAGGGCGGCCAGTCCTGCATCTCCGTGCAGCGCGTGATCGCGGACGCCTCCGTCTACGACCGCCTGCTGCCGAAGATCGTCGCGGCCGTCGAGGCCCAGGTCACCGGCGACCCGGCGGACGACGCCACCGACGTCGGCCCGCTCGTCGACGAGAACGCCGCCAAGCGCGTCGAGTCCTGGGTGGACGAGGCCGTCGCGGCCGGCGCCAAGCTGCTCGCCGGCGGCAAGCGCGAGGGCGCCAGCTACGCCCCGACCGTCCTCACCGAGCTCCCGGCCGGTGTCACCCTGGCCCGCGCCGAGGTCTTCGGCCCGGTCCTGACCGTCACCAAGGTCGACGGCGAGGCCGAGGCGTTCGCCGCGGTCAACGACTCCGACTTCGGCCTCCAGGCCGGTGTCTTCACCCACGACGTGCAGGCCGCCTTCCGCGCCCACCGCGCCCTCGAGGTCGGCGGCGTGATCGTCGGCGACGTCCCCTCGTACCGCGCCGACCAGATGCCGTACGGCGGCGCCAAGCGCTCCGGCGTCGGCCGCGAGGGCGTCAAGTACGCGATGGACGACTACACCTACGAGCGGGTCCTGGTCCTCACGGGCCTGGCGCTGTAAGGCGCGACCCCTCCCACCCGTACGGACCACACGTCCGTACCGCAGGACCGACGGCCGGAGCCCACTGTGCGGGGGCTCCGGCCGTCTTCCGTCTCCCGCCGCCTGACCGCCCGCCAGATCGCCCTGTGCGGGGCCGCGGACCCCGCGCGTCACTCCTTCCGCTCCGCCCGTCTTTCCCCACCCGTGGATATCGGGTACGACGGACGAGTAGCCACAAGGCTCCCGACGAGCGGCAGGTGAGCTCCTCATGTCCGCACCCACCCAGCGGCCGCCCAAGGTCACCGAACGCGAGGCCCGGCAGGTCGCCGAGGCGGCCCGCCAGCAGGACTGGCACAAGCCGAGCTTCGCCAAGGAACTCTTCCTCGGCCGTTTCCGGCTCGACCTCATCCATCCGCATCCCATGCCCGCCGACGAGGACGTACGGCGCGGCGAGGCCTTCCTCGCCAAACTGCGCACGTTCTGCGAACAGCACGTGGACGGCGCCCGCATCGAACGCGAGGCCCGCATCCCCGACGAGACCGTCACCGGCCTCAAGGAACTCGGCGCCTTCGGCATGAAGATCGACCCGAAGTACGGCGGCCTCGGCCTCACCCAGCTGTACTACAACCGGGCCCTCGCGCTCGTCGGCTCGGTCAGCCCCGCGCTCGGCGCGCTGCTCTCCGCCCACCAGTCGATCGGCGTCCCGCAGCCGCTGAAGATCTTCGGCACCCAGGAGCAGAAGGACGCCTTCCTGCCCCGGCTCGCCCGCAGCGACATCTCCGCCTTCCTGCTCACCGAGCCCGACGTGGGCTCCGACCCGGCCCGGCTCGCCACCACCGCCGTGCCCGACGGCGACGACGCCTACGTCCTCGACGGCGTGAAGCTGTGGACCACCAACGGCGTCGTCGCCGACCTCCTCGTCGTCATGGCCCGTGTGCCCGCGTCCGAGGGCCACCGGGGCGGCATCACCGCCTTCGTCGTCGAGGGCGACTCGCCCGGCATCACCGTCGAGCACCGCAACGCCTTCATGGGCCTGCGCGGCCTGGAGAACGGCGTCACCCGCTTCCACCAGGTGCGGGTCCCGGCCGCGAACCGCATCGGCCCCGAGGGCGCCGGCCTCAAGATCGCCCTCACCACCCTCAACACCGGCCGGCTCTCGCTGCCCGCCGCCTGCGCGGGCGCCGGCAAGTGGTGCCTGAAGATCGCCCGCGAGTGGGCCGCCGAACGCGAGCAGTGGGGCAAGCCGGTCGCCCGGCACGAGGCCGTCGGCACCAAGATCTCCTTCATTGCCGCCACCGCCTTCGCCCTGGAGGCCGTCGTCGACCTCGCCTCCCAGATGGCCGACGAGGACCGCAACGACATCCGCATCGAGGCCGCGCTCGCCAAGCTGTACGGCTCCGAGATGTCCTGGCGGATGGCCGACGAACTGGTCCAGATCCGCGGCGGCCGCGGCTACGAGACCGCCGCCTCGCTCGCCGCCCGCGGCGAACGCGCCGTCCCCGCCGAGCAGCTGCTGCGGGACCTGCGGATCAACCGGATCTTCGAGGGCTCCACCGAGATCATGCACCTGCTGATCGCCCGCGAGGCCGTCGACGCCCACCTCGCCGTCGCCGGCGACATCATCGACCCCGACAAGGCCCTCGCCGACAAGGCGAAGGCGGGCGCCCGGGCCGGCGGCTTCTACGCCCGCTGGCTGCCGAAGCTCGTCACCGGTCAGGGCCAACTGCCGGGCTCGTACGGTGAGTTCGGCGAGCTCGCGACCCATCTGCGCTATGTCGAGCGCACCTCACGCAAGCTGGCCCGCTCCACCTTCTACGCGATGTCCCGCTGGCAGGCGAAGATGGAGCTCAAGCAGGCGTTCCTCGGCCGGATCGTCGACATCGGCGCCGAGCTGTTCGCGATGAGCGCGGTCTGCGTCCGGGCCGAACACCTGGGCGCGACCGGCGAGCACGGCCGCGAGGCCCGGCAGCTCGCGGACGCGTTCTGCCGCCAGTCCAGGCTGCGGATCGCCGAGCTCTTCGGCCGCCTGTGGGCCAACACCGACGACCTCGACCGCAAGGTCGTGGACGCGGTCCTGGCGGGCTCGTACACCTGGCTGGAGGAGGGCATCCTCGACCCGAGCGACGACGGCCCCTGGATCGCCGAAGCCGCCCCGGGCCCGTCGACCCGGCCGAACGTCCACCGGAAGATCCCCTAGCCAGGCCCGCCAGGTCGTATCCGGTCCGCCAGGCCCGCCAGGTCGGTCCGGCCCGTCCGGCCCCTCCGGCCCCTCCGGCCCGCCAGGCCCGTCCGGCCCCCTCCGGCGCCTCCCGGCCCGTCCGCCGCACCCGCGGCCACGGCGGTTACGGGAGGCGTCGTCCCGCCCGCCCCCGCGGCCACGGCGGCCGCGGGAGGCAGCGCCGTCCACCAGGCGGAACGCGCCGCGACCGCCGCCCGCGGCACGGCAGGATGGCGGCCGTGACCGTCATCGACATCCCCGGCTCCAAGTCCGTCACCGCCCGCGCCCTCTTCCTCGCCGCCGCCGCCGAAGGCACCACCACCCTCCTGCGGCCGCTGCGCTCCGACGACACCGAGGGCTTCGCCGAAGGACTCAAGGCCCTCGGCTACGTCGTACGGCAGGAGCCGGACGCCTGGCACGTCGAGGGCCGGCCCGGCGGACCCGGCGCCGACGAGGCCGACGTCTACTGCCGGGACGGCGCCACCACCGCGCGCTTCCTGCCCGCCCTCGCCGCCGCCGGCCACGGCACCTTCCGCTTCGACGCCTCCGCGCAGATGCGCCGCCGCCCGCTCGGCCCGCTCACCACCGCGCTGCGCGAGCTCGGCGTCCGGCTGGAGCACGGCGAGCGCGAGGGCCACCACCCGCTCACCGTCACCGGACGCGGCATCAAGGGCGGCGCGATCCGGCTCGACGCGGGCCAGTCGTCCCAGTACCTGACCGCCCTGCTGATGCTCGGCCCGCTCACCGCCGAGGGCCTCGCGATCACCGTCACGGACCTGGTCTCCGAGCCGTACGTGGAGATCACCCTCGCGATGATGCGGAGCTTCGGCGCCGAGGTCACCCGTGAGGACGGTCCCGAGGGCCGCACGTACACGATCGCGCCCACCGGCTACCGGGCCACCACCTACGCCGTCGAGCCCGACGCCTCGACCGCCAGTTACTTCTTCGCCGCCGCGGCCCTGACTCCCGGCGCCGCCGTCACCGTCCCCGGCCTCGGCACCGGCGCCCTCCAGGGCGACCTCGCCTTCGTCGACGTCCTGCGCCGCATGGGCGCCGACGTGACCGTCACGGCCGACCGGACCACCGTCCGCTCCACCGGCGTCCTGCGCGGCCTCACCGTCGCCATGCGCGACATCTCCGACACCATGCCGACGCTCGCCGCGATCGCGCCCTTCGCCGACGGGCCGGTCCGCATCGAGGACGTCGCCAACACCCGGGTCAAGGAGTGCGACCGGCTCGACGCCTGCGCCGAGAACCTGCGCCGCCTCGGCGTCCCCGTCGCCACCGGGCCCGACTGGATCGAGATCCGGCCCGGCACCCCGGCCGGCCCCGCCGAGATCGCCACGCACGGCGACCACCGCATCGTGATGTCCTTCGCGGTCACCGCCCTGCGCACGCCCGGCGTCACCTTCGACGACCCCGGCTGCGTACGCAAGACCTTCCCCGACTTCCACCGGGTTTTCGCGGCCTTCGCCCGGGGGCTGTGAAGGGCGCCCGGTCTTTGCGGCGAGAATGGGGGGCATGAGCGACCGCCCCTCTCCTCTCGCCGACCCGCACATCGCCTTCGACGTGTCCGAAGGCCGCCGGGACATCGTCGTCCTCGGCTCCACCGGGTCCATCGGCACCCAGGCCATCGACCTGGTCCTGCGCCACCCCGACCGGTTCCGGGTCACCGCCCTCGCCGCCTCCGGCGGCCGCATCGGGCTGCTCGCCGAGCAGGCGCACCGGCTGCGGGTGGGCGCGGTCGCCGTCGCCCGCGAGGAGGCGCTGCCCGAGCTGCGCGAGGCGCTGACGGCGCTGTACGGCTCCGAGCCGCTGCCCGAGCTGCTCGCCGGCCCCGACGCGGCCACCCAGCTCGCCGCCTCGCCGTGCCACACCGTCCTCAACGGCATCACCGGCTCCATCGGCCTCGCGCCCACTCTCGCCGCCCTGGAGGCCGGCCGGACCCTCGCGCTCGCCAACAAGGAGTCGCTGATCGTCGGCGGCCCGCTGGTCAAGGCGCTCGCCAAGCCCGGCCAGATCATCCCGGTCGACTCCGAGCACGCCGCCCTCTTCCAGGCGCTCGCCGCCGGCACCCGCGCCGACGTCCGCAAGCTGGTCGTCACCGCCTCCGGCGGCCCCTTCCGCGGCCGGACCCGGGCCGAGCTGGAGGGCGTCACCCGCGAGGACGCGCTCGCGCATCCCACCTGGGCCATGGGCCCGGTCATCACGGTCAACAGCGCGACCCTGGTCAACAAGGGCCTGGAGGTGATCGAGGCCCACCTGCTCTACGACATCCCCTTCGACCGGATCGAGGTCGTCGTCCACCCGCAGTCGTACGTCCACTCCATGGTCGAGTTCACCGACGGCTCCACGCTCGCCCAGGCCACCCCGCCCGACATGCGCGGCCCGATCGCCATCGGCATCGGCTGGCCCGAGCGGGTCCCGGACGCGGCTCCCGCCTTCGACTGGTCCAAGGCCTCCACCTGGGAGTTCTTCCCGCTCGACGACGAGGCCTTCCCGTCCGTCGGCCTGGCCCGGCACGTCGGCGGCCTCGGCGGCACCGCGCCCGCCGTCTTCAACGCCGCCAACGAGGAGTGCGTGGACGCCTTCCTCGCCGGAAGGCTGCCGTTCAACGGAATCATGGATACGGTCACCGCAGTCGTCACCGAGCACGGCACTCCCGTCACGGGAACCTCGCTCACGGTGTCGGACGTCCTGGAAGCGGAGACCTGGGCCAGGGCCCGGGCCCGGGAACTCGCGGCGAAGGCAATCGCGGAGGCGCGCGCATGACCGTACTTCTGACAGTCCTCGGCATCGTCCTGTTCGCCGTCGGGCTGCTCATCTCCATCGCCTGGCACGAGCTCGGCCACCTGTCGACGGCCAAGCTCTTCGGCATCCGTGTGCCCCAGTACATGGTCGGCTTCGGCCCCACCGTCTGGTCACGCAGGAAGGGCGAGACGGAGTACGGCATCAAGGCCATCCCGGCCGGCGGCTACATCCGCATGATCGGCATGTTCCCGCCGGGCAAGGACGGCCGGATCGAGGCCCGCTCCACCTCGCCGTGGCGGTCCATGATCGAGGACGCCCGCGAGGCCTCCTTCGAGGAGCTCCAGCCCGGCGACGAGGACCGGCTCTTCTACACGCGCAAGCCGTGGAAGCGCGTCATCGTCATGTTCGCCGGCCCCTTCATGAACCTGGTGCTCGCCGTCGTGCTGTTCTTCGGCAGCGCCATGGCCATCGGCTTCGAGACCCAGACGACCAAGGTCGCCGGCGTCCAGAAGTGCGTCATCGCGGCCGACAGCAAGCGCGAGAAGTGCCAGGCCGGCGACCCGGTCTCACCCGCGTACGCCGCCGGGCTGAAGGCCGGCGACAAGATCGTCGCCTTCAACGGCACCCCGGTCGCCGACTGGAACACGCTCTCCGACCACATCCGCGACACCATCGGCCCCGCCACCGTGACCGTCGAGCGCGGCGGACAGCGCCTCGACCTCCACCCCACCCTCATCAAGAACGAGGTCTACAAGAAGGACGCCGACGGCCGGCTCGTCCAGCCGCTGCAGACCGTGCCCGCCGGCTACCTCGGCTTCGCCTCCAAGTCCGAGGTGCTGCCGCTCACCTTCGGCCAGTCCGCGGACCGGATGACCGAACAGATGAAGGCCGGCGTCGAGTCCGTCCTCGCCCTGCCCGGCAAGATCCCCGACCTGTGGAACGCCGCCTTCGGCGACGGCGAGCGCAAGAAGGACTCGCCCGTCGGCGTCGTCGGCGCCGCCCGCCTCAGCGGCGAGCTGATGACCCTGGACGCGCCGCCCCAGACGATCCTCGTCTGGTTCATGAACCTGCTGGTCATGTTCAACGTGTCGCTGTTCCTGTTCAACATGCTCCCGCTGCTCCCGCTCGACGGCGGCCACATCGCCGGCGCCCTGTGGGAGTCGGTCCGCCGCCACGTCGCCCGCGTCTTCAAGCGGCCCGACCCGGGCCCGTTCGACGTGGCCAAGCTGATGCCGGCCGCGTACGTGGTGGCGGGCGTCTTCGTCTGCTTCACCCTGCTCGTCCTCGTCGCCGACATCGTCAACCCGGTGAAGCTGACCTAGGCCGCGTCCGACACGACCTGGCGACCCGTGGCCGGACACCCCCGCGGTGTCCGGCCGCCCGCCCGCGGGGCGGTAATCTCGAAGACCTGAGCCCGATGAACCACACCTTGGGGTTGTACAGCTGATGACCGCGATCTCTCTCGGTATCCCGACCGTTCCGACCAAGCTCGCCGAACGGCGCAAGAGCCGTCAGATCCAGGTCGGATCGGTGGCCGTCGGCGGCGACGCCCCCGTGTCGGTGCAGTCGATGACCACCACCCGCACCTCCGACATCGGCGCCACGCTCCAGCAGATCGCCGAGCTCACCGCCTCCGGCTGCCAGATCGTGCGCGTGGCCTGCCCCACCCAGGACGACGCCGACGCCCTCGCCACCATCGCGAAGAAGTCGCAGATCCCGGTCATCGCCGACATCCACTTCCAGCCGAAGTACGTCTTCGCCGCCATCGACGCCGGCTGCGCCGCGGTCCGCGTCAACCCGGGCAACATCAAGCAGTTCGACGACAAGGTCAAGGAGATCGCCCGGGCGGCCTCCGCGGCCGGCACCCCGATCCGTATCGGCGTCAACGCCGGCTCGCTCGACGCCCGCCTCCTCGCCAAGTACGGCAAGGCCACGCCCGAGGCCCTCGTCGAGTCCGCCCTGTGGGAGGCGTCCCTCTTCGAGGAGCACGGCTTCCACGACATCAAGATCTCGGTCAAGCACAACGACCCAGTCGTGATGGTCAACGCCTACCGCCAGCTCGCCGCCCAGTGCGACTACCCGCTGCACCTCGGCGTCACCGAGGCCGGCCCCGCCTTCCAGGGCACCATCAAGTCCGCCGTCGCCTTCGGCGCCCTGCTCTCCGAGGGCATCGGCGACACCATCCGGGTCTCCCTCTCCGCCCCGCCGGCCGAGGAGATCAAGGTCGGCATCCAGATCCTCGAGTCGCTGAACCTGCGCCAGCGCCGCCTGGAGATCGTCTCCTGCCCGTCCTGCGGCCGCGCCCAGGTCGACGTCTACAAGCTCGCCGAGGAGGTCACCGCCGGCCTGGAGGGCATGGAGGTCCCGCTGCGCGTCGCCGTCATGGGCTGCGTCGTCAACGGCCCCGGCGAGGCCCGCGAGGCCGACCTCGGCGTCGCCTCCGGCAACGGCAAGGGCCAGATCTTCGTCAAGGGCGAGGTCATCAAGACCGTCCCCGAGTCGAAGATCGTCGAGACCCTCATCGAGGAGGCGATGAAGATCGCCGAGCAGATGGAGAAGGACGGCGTCATGTCCGGCGAGCCGACGGTCTCCGTCGCCGGCTGATCCGCGCCCCGCACCACGACAGGCCCCTCCACCCGCACGGGAGGAGGGGCCTTCGCACACCCCCGCGCCGGCGGGAACGGGGGTAAAGTGCCAAGACCAGCAGAACCGTACGGTGAGGCCCCACGTGTTGACGCAATCATCGACGCGGGTCCTCGAACCCGCGGACCTCGGCGCCGCGCTCGCCGTCCTCGACAGCGCACCCGTCGAGAACGCCTTCGTCACCGCCCGCGTCCAGATCGCCGGGCTCGACCCGTGGCGACTGGGCGGCGAGATGTGGGGCTGGTACCAGGACGGACACCTCACCTCGCTGTGCTACTCCGGCGCCAACCTCGTCCCCATCTGCGCCACCCCCGAGGCCGTCCGCGCCTTCGCCGACCGGGCCCGCCGGGTCGGCCGCCGCTGCTCCTCCATCGTCGGCCCCGCCGAACCCACCGCCCGGCTCTGGCAGCTCCTCGAACCCAGCTGGGGCCCCGCCCGCGACGTCCGCGCCCGGCAGCCGCTGATGGTCGCCGAAGCGCCCTCCGACACCGTCGAGGCCGACCCGCTGGTGCGCCGGGTCCGCAAGGACGAGATGGAGGTGATCATGCCCGCCTGCGTGGCCATGTTCACCGAGGAGGTCGGCGTCTCCCCGACGGCCGGCGACGGCGGACTGCTCTACCAGGCCCGCGTCGCCGAACTCGTCGGCACCGGCCGCTCCTTCGCCCGCATCGAGGACGGCAAGGTCGTCTTCAAGGCCGAGATCGGCGCCGCCACCCGCCAGGCCTGCCAGATCCAGGGCGTCTGGGTCGCCCCCGAACACCGCGGCAAGGGCCTCTCCGAGACCGGCATGGCCGCCGTCCTGCGCTACGCGCTCGCCGAGATCGCCCCCGTCGTCAGCCTCTACGTCAACGACTACAACGCTCCCGCGCGCGCCGCCTACCGCCGCGTCGGCTTCCAGGAGGTCGGCGCCTTCATGAGCGTGCTGTTCTGACCGGCTTGTAGGGTGCGGCGCATGGATGACACCGAGGTCGTGATCGCACCGGTCAATCTCGCCGCCAAGGTCGACGAGGCACTCGCCGTGCAGGCCGTCGCCTTCGGCCTGGACGAGGCCGAGATCGCCGTACGCCGCCACATCGTGCTGCGCCACCTCCTCAGCCCGGGCGCCCTCGCGTACGGCGCCATGACGCCCGACGGACGGCTCGTCGGCTTCGTCTACGGCATGCCCAACGACCGCTCCCACTGGTGGTCCACCATCGTCGAGCCCTATCTGCGCGCCACCGGCAGCGAGGGCTGGCTCGACGGCTCCTTCGTCATCACCGAGCTCCACGTCCACCCCGCCCACCAGGGCAAGGGCCTGGGCCGCGGCCTCATCACCACCATCACCGACCGCTCCGGCCTGGCCCGCTCCATCCTGTCCGCCATCGACACCGAGAGCCCCGCCCGCGGCCTCTACCGCTCGCTCGGCTACACCGACCTCGCCCGGCAGGTCCTCTTCCCCAGCGCGCCCCGCCCGTACGCGGTCATGGGCGCCCCGCTCCCGCTGTCCCGACGGGAGAACTGATTTCACCGACCCGGGCCCGCCCGGCTAACCTCCATGCCATCACCGATTACCCGGCAGGAGTACGAGAACCATGGCCAACGCACCGGTCCAGCGCATGTCCCAGTTGATGGCGAAGACGCTGCGCGACGACCCGGCGGACGCCGAGGTCCTCAGCCACAAGCTCCTCGTCCGCGCCGGCTACGTCCGCCGCACCGCCGCCGGCATCTGGAGCTGGCTGCCCCTGGGCAAGAAGGTCCTCGCCAACGTCGAGCGGATCGTCCGCGAGGAGATGGACGCCATCGGCGCCCAGGAGGTCTCCCTGCCGGCCCTGCTGCCCCGCGAGCCCTACGAGGCGACCGGCCGCTGGGACGAGTACGGCGCCGAGCTCTTCCGCCTCCACGACCGCAAGGGCGGCGACTACCTCCTCGGCCCCACCCACGAGGAGATCTTCACCCTCCTGGTCAAGGACCAGTGCTCGTCCTACAAGGACCTGCCGGTCACCCTCTACCAGATCCAGACGAAGTTCCGCGACGAGGCCCGCCCGCGGGCCGGCATCCTGCGCGGCCGCGAGTTCCTCATGAAGGACTCGTACTCCTTCGACCTGGAGGACGAGGGCCTCGCCCACTCCTACGCCCTGCACCGCGCCGCCTACCAGCGCGTCTTCGAGCGGCTCGGCCTCGACTACCGCATCTGCGCCGCCACCGCCGGCGCGATGGGCGGCTCCAAGTCCGAGGAGTTCCTCGCCCCGGCCGAGGCCGGCGAGGACACCTTCGCCGACTGCCCGAACTGCGACTTCGCCGCGAACACCGAGGCGATCTCCTACGAGCTGAAGGCGGTGGACGGCTCCGCCGTCCCGGCCGCCGAGGAGATCCCCACGCCCGACACGCCCACCATCGAGACCCTCGCCGCCTCCCTCGGCGTGCCGGCCTCCGCCACGCTGAAGAACCTCCTCGTGAAGGTCGACGGCGAGATCGTCGCCGTGGGCGTGCCCGGCGACCGCGAGGTCGACATGGACAAGGTGGAGGCGCACTTCGCCCCCGCGACCGTCGAGATGGTCACCGAGACGGACTTCGCCGAGCGCCACGACCTGGTACGCGGCTACGTCGGCCCGCAGGGCCTCGACAAGGTCACCTACATCGCCGACCCGCGCGTCGCGCCCGGCACGGCCTGGATCACCGGCGCCAACAAGGAGGGCACGCACACGAAGAACGTCGTCGCGGGCCGCGACTTCGAGGTCGACGCGTACGTGGACGTCGTCGTGGTGCAGGAGGGCGACCCGTGCCCCAAGTGCGGCACCGGCCTGAAGCTGGACCGCGCCATCGAGATCGGCCACATCTTCCAGCTGGGCCGCAAGTACGCCGACGCGCTGAAGCTCGACGTCCTCGGCCAGAACGGCAAGCCGGTCCGCGTCACCATGGGCTCGTACGGCATCGGCGTCTCCCGCGCGGTGGCGGCCCTGGCCGAGCAGACCGCCGACGACAAGGGCCTGTGCTGGCCCGCCGAGGTCGCCCCGGCCGACGTCCACGTGGTCGCCGCCGGCAAGGCCCTCCAGACCGAGCTGGCCCTCGAGGTCTCCGACAAGCTGTCCGCGGCGGGCCTGCGCGTCCTCGTCGACGACCGCGCCGGCGTCTCGCCGGGCGTCAAGTTCACCGACTCCGAGCTCATGGGCGTCCCGAAGATCCTGGTGGCGGGCCGTCGGGCGGCCGAGGGTGTCGTCGAACTGAAGGACCGCCGGACGGGTGAGCGCGAAGAACTCACCGTCGCCGAGGCCCTCACCCGCCTCACCGCCTGACCCGTTCCCCCGGTGCCGGCCCACCCAGTGGGCTAACGCCCCGCTGGGCCTGCGCCCCCCGCAGGGGCGGCGCCCGGCCCGCCACCCCCCGTTGTGGGCATTCGTTCCGCTGGGGCGGAACGGGTGGGCACAACGGACGGCGCCCTTTGCCGGGCCTAGGCTCCCGGGCCTTGACCCGCACCCGGAGTGCGGCGTGCTGGTGGTGCGGGTTCAGGCGCAGGTGCGGAAAGCGCCCGCAAGGGCGCCGTCCCGTGTGCCCACCCGTCCCGCCCCAGCGGGACGAATGCCCACACGGAGGTGGGCCGGGGCGCCGCGCAAGCGGGCGCAGCCCGCACGGGGCGGGGGCGAAGGCCCCGGAGGGTGGGCACCGCCCCAGCGGGACGAATGCCCGCACGGAGGTGGACCAGAGGCGCCGCGCGGGCGGGGCGGCGGGGGCGTCAGCCGCCGTTTTCGTGGGGGGCGGGTTCCACGGAGGTGCCGGTGAGGTCCTCGATCGCGTCCTGGGCATCCGCCCGGCCCGCCAGATACGCGTCGCCCAGCGGCGGCACCACCGGCGCCGGCGTCTGCGCGTGCGGATGCGCGTGCGGGTGCTGCTCCGGCGCCGCCCGCTCCAGGAAGCGCAGCAGCTCCACCGGGATCGGCAGCACCAGCGTCGAGTTCTTCTCGGCCGCGACGGCCATCACCGTCTGCAGCAGCCGCAGCTGCAACGCCGACGGCGTGTCCGCCATCTGCCGCGCCGCCTCCGCCAGCTTCTTCGACGCCTGCAGCTCCGCGTCCGCGTTGATGAGCCGCGCCCGCCGCTCCCGGTCGGCCTCCGCCTGCCGGGCCATGGACCGTTTCATCGTCTCCGGCAGCGAGACGTCCTTGATCTCCACCCGGTCGATCTGCACGCCCCACCCGATCGCCGGCGAGTCCAGCATCAGTTCGAGGCCCTGGTTGAGCTTCTCCCGGTTCGACAGGAGGTCGTCGAGGTCGCTCTTGCCGATGATGGACCGCAGCGAGGTCTGCGCCATCTGCGAGACCGCGAACTTGTAGTCCTCCACGCTCACCAGCGCCTCGGCCGCGTCGACCACCTTGAAGTAGACGACCGCGTCGACCCGGACCGTCACGTTGTCGCGGGTGATGCCCTCCTGGGCCGGCACGGGCATGGTGACGATCTGCATGTTCACCTTGTGGAGGCGCTCCACGCCGGGGACGATCATGGTGAATCCGGGCTTGCGGACCTCGCCGCGCAGCCGCCCGAAGCGGAACACCACGCCGCGTTCGTACTGCTTGACCACCCGCGCCGCCGCGCCCGCGTACACGGCCGTCGCCGCGGCCGCGCCGGCGGCGGCCATCAACAGCTCCTGGATCATCACGGCCCCCTAGCGGTCGAGCCGAGCCGAGCGTTACAGGTACAGCAAGGGTATTCCCCTACAGCCAGCCCGCGAACTCGAGCAGCAGCTCCGCGTCCGCCCGCCGGCCCGCCGTCAGCGCCCGGGTGCCGGACTCGACGGCGCGGAAGAGCGTCCAGCCGCGCAGCCGCTCCCGGTCGACCTCCAGGGAGTCGGCCAGCTTGTTGACCCGGCGCCGGGCGGCCGACGCGCCGGCCGAGGCCGCGACCAGGTCCTCGACCCGGTCCCGTACGAGCCGCGCCAGGTCGTAGGCCCGCTCGCCGACCAGCGCCTCGGGGCCGACCGCGAGCCAGGGCGTCCGGTCGCCGGCCAGGACCTTGCCCTGCCGGAAGTTGCCGTGCAGCAGAAACGTCTCGTCGCTCCCTGCGACCAGTTCCTCGCGGGCGGCGAGCGCCGCGCCGACCAGCTCGCGCAGCTCCTCGTCACCGCCGTACGCGGCCATGCCCTCCGCCTGGCGCGCCGTGCGCTCGGCGACCGACTCGAAACCGTGCCCGGCGGCCGGCTCCACCCACAGCCGCCGCACGGTCCCGGCGGCCTCCAGCAAGGCCTTCGCCTCGGGCAGGGACCGCAGCGACACCTCCGGATGCAGCCGCTCCAGGAGCAGCGCGCCCTCCTCGGTCTCACCGAGGAGCCGGGCCGCGCCCCAGCCGTTCCAGTGCGCGAGCGCGTCCCGCTCCAGGTCCGGCCGGGCGAACGGCGGGGCGATCTTCACGACGGCGTCCGGGACGAGGACGACGAGGCTGCTGCGGCCACCGGGGGCCATGACCCGCTCGGCGGCGAGACCGGCGTGCTCCAGGGTGTCCCGGGCGAGCGCCGGCAGCTTTCCGAGCCACTCGGCCGCCGCGGCGTCCCCGTACGTCTCGCCGAGCGCCCGCACCAGTCGCTGCGGCGGTTCGAAACCCATGCGTGCCTTGTTTCCCTCGGTCGGCGGAAGAGACGGCCTAGGCCCGTTCGGCGAGCCCAGGAAAGGTTACGTCGCTGCCGCGCCAGCGGACCGCCCGCACCGCCGCCTCGCGCAGCGCCGCCGCCGCGTCCCGGCGCAGCGGCCCGTCGGCGGAGCGGACCAGGTCGGAGTAGACGCCCGCGACCCGGTCCTCCAGGACGGCGGCCAGCCGCTCGGCGGCGGCCCGGTCGGGCACGGCGAAGGGCAGCCGGTAGCCGGCGGCCGCGGCGACCGGCTCGCCGCCGAGGTCCCGCACGGTGCGGCGCAGCGCGTCGCGGCGGGCCCGGTGGGCCTCGTAGGCGGCGGTGGCCTCGGCGCGCCGGGCGCCGTCGAGGCGGGCGCCGACGACCCCGTAGCCGTACACGGCGGCGTGCTCGGCGGCCAGCGCCGCCTGGGCCGCGTCGAGCGCGGTCATGCCCGGTCCCCTTCGGTCGGAGCGGTGAGCAGATAGGCGTGCACCGCGCCGGAGGCGGCGACGGAGGCGAGCAGCCGGGCGTACTCGGGCGGGGCGGTCAGCAGCGCGGCCGTGTGGCGGTCGGCGGTGGCCCGTACGGCGCCGGCGAGGTCCTTCAGCGCGGCGGCGGGATCGGCCGGCACCCGGACGAGGGCGAGCGAGCGGGTGGGCGAGGGCGAGGCCGGGCCGGAGGGGCCCGGCGCCGGGGCCGTACCGCCCTCGCCCAGCGCCTTCACGTGCGCCGCGACCGACGCCCGCAGCGGCGCGAGCCGGGCCGCCAGCGCCGGATGGCCGTCGATGACCGCGTCGTAGCGCACCAGCAGGTCACGGCTGGTGGTCGCGGAGCGGCTGCGCAGGGCCGCCTCCGCGGCGGCCGCCCGTTCGGCGGCGGTCGGCTTCCTCGGGCCCTCGGTCCCGTCGGACGCGCAGCCCGCGAGCGTCACGGCCGCGCCCGCCGCGCCCGCCGCCCCCGCCGTCAGGAGCGCGCGTCTGCCCACTGTCGTCACGCTTCGCCTCCCTCGCCTGTTCGAAGATCTTCGAAGATCGCCGCAGGCGAGCGTACCCGCGGCCCCCGGCCCGGTGGACGGCAACACCCTCCGGGACCGGATACCCTTTGATCTGACACGCGACGAACCCACAACAGCACACGCGGCCGAGGAGTCACCCGGATGAGCACCACCCAGAACGAACGGCTGCGCGGTCTTCTGGAGCCGCTCGTTCACGCGAAGGGCCTCGACCTCGAGGAGATCGAGGTGTCCCGGGCCGGTCGCCGCGGACTGCTGAGGGTCGTCGTCGATTCGGACGAGGGCGTCGAGCTCGACGCCTGTGCCGAGCTGAGCCGCGTCATCTCCGAGAAGCTCGACGAGACGGACGCGATGGGCGAGGGCGAGTACGTCCTCGAGGTCAGCTCTCCCGGCGCCGACCGTCCGCTCACCCAGCACCGACACTATGTGCGCGCCACCGGCCGCCTGGTGAAGCTCCAGCTGACGCCCGAGGCGGGCGGCGGCGAGCTGGTCACCCGGATCCTGGCCGTGGACGAGGACGGGCTGGACACCGAGGTGCCGGGCGTGAAGGGCCGCAAGGCCACCGCCCGCCGGGTCGCGTTCGCGGACGTCGCCAAGGCGCGTGTCGAGATCGAGTTCAACCGCAAGGACAAGAAGGAAGAGGAGGCGTAGCCGTGGACATCGACGTGAAGCTCCTTAAGGGCTTGGCGAATGAGAAGGAGATCTCCTTCGACCTCCTGGTCGAGGCGATCGAGTCGGCCCTCCTCATCGCCTACCACCGCACGCCCGACGCCCGCCGCCACGCGCGCGTGGAGCTGAACAAGAACACCGGTCACGTGACGGTGTGGGCGAAGGAAGACCCCTCCGAGCTGGAGGAGGGCCAGCAGCCCAAGGAGTTCGACGACACCCCGTCGGACTTCGGCCGGATCGCGGCGAGCACGGCCCGCCAGGTCATCCAGCAGCGGCTGCGGGACGCCGAGAACGACGTCACCTTTGGCGAGTACGCGCGCCGCGAGGGTGACATCGTGGCGGGCCAGGTGCAGCAGGGCAAGGACCCGAAGAACGTCCTCGTCAAGCTGGACGACAAGCTCGAGGCCATCCTTCCGGTGCAGGAGCAGGTGCCGGGCGAGGACTACACGCACGGTCTGCGGCTGCGTACGTACGTCGTCCGGGTGGCCAAGGGTGTCCGCGGTCCGTCCGTCACCCTGTCGCGCACCCACCCCAATCTGGTGAAGAAGCTGTTCGCCCTGGAGGTGCCCGAGATCGCCGACGGTTCCGTCGAGATCGCGGCCATCGCCCGTGAGGCCGGCCACCGCACCAAGATCGCCGTCCGTTCCACCCGTTCGGGCCTGAACGCCAAGGGCGCCTGCATCGGCCCCATGGGCGGCCGGGTGCGCAACGTGATGGCGGAGCTGCTCGGCGAGAAGATCGACATCGTCGACTGGTCGGACGACCCGGCCGAGATGGTGGCGAACGCGCTCTCCCCGGCCCGGGTCTCCAAGGTCGAGATCGTCGACCTGGCCGCCCGGTCCGCCCGGGTCACGGTGCCCGACTACCAGCTGTCGCTGGCGATCGGCAAGGAGGGCCAGAACGCCCGCCTGGCCGCCCGCCTCACCGGCTGGCGGATCGACATCCGCCCGGACACCGAGCCCTCCGGCCAGGAGGGCTGAGCGGCTCCGCCGTCAAGGCGGAGATCGTTTTTGGCCAACGACTGTTCGATTTTTGCCCCAAACGGGTGAGGTCGGTACGGGGAGGTAGACTTAAGCGTGTCTGGCCGGACGCAGGCCCGCCCGCGCCCTGAGCGAACCTGTGTGGGATGCCGGGAGCGAGCGGCCAAGAGCGATCTGTTGCGGATCGTGGTGAATAAGGACGAGTGCGTTCCCGATCATCGCGGTACGCTGCCCGGCCGGGGTGCGTATCTGCACCCCGCCTCGGTCTGTCTCGACCTGGCGGTGCGCCGCCGGGCGTTCCCGAGGGCCTTCAAGGTCCAGGGTCCGCTCGACACCGCGGCGCTGCGCGCACATGTCGAGCAGGCGGCACCGTAGAGATGTACGGCACGAAGATGTACGGCACGGAACCCCGTGCGGTCAGGTACCTCGCGAGTTGGAAGTAGGTCGAGATTGCGATGAGCACTCGATGAGTACGCGATGAGTACGCCCATGAAGTAGCGACGGTCCGGCGGTAACCGGACCTCAAAGGAGCGATGTGGCTAAGGTCCGGGTATACGAACTCGCCAAGGAGTTCGGTGTGGAGAGCAAGGTCGTCATGGCCAAGCTCCAAGAACTCGGTGAATTCGTCCGTTCGGCGTCCTCGACGATCGAGGCGCCGGTCGTGCGCAAGTTGACTGACGCTTTGCAGGGTCCCGGCGGTGGCGCCGGCAAGACCGCTGCCAAGCCCGGCGCGCCCCGCAAGGCGACGCCCGCCCCCAAGCCGGCCCCGGCGCCCTCCCCGGCGCAGGCCGCACGTCCGGCTGCCCCGAAGCCTGGCGCGCCCACCCCGGCGCCCAAGCCCGCGGCCGCCGAGAAGCCCGCCGCGGCGCCCGCCGCGCCGGGCACCCGTCCGACCCCGGGTCCGAAGCCCGCGGCTCCCGCGCCCAAGCCGGCGCCCGCCGCCCCGGCTCCGACCACCCCGGAGTTCACCGCGCCTCCGTCGGCCCCGGCCGCCGGTCCGCGCCCCGGTGCCGGTGCCCCCGGCCCGCGTCCGACCGGCGCACGTCCGGGCCAGCAGGCCCCGCGTCCCGGTCAGCAGGCCCCGCGCCCCGGCCAGCAGGCCCCGCGCCCGGGTGCCCGTCCGGCCGGTCCCCGTCCGGGCAACAACCCCTTCACCTCCGGTGGCTCCACCGGCATGGCGCGCCCGCAGGCGCCCCGCCCGCAGGGCGGCGCCCCGCGTCCCGGCGGCCCCGGTGCCCCGGGTGCCCCGCGTCCGCAGGGTCCGGGTTCCGTCCCGGGCGCCCCGCGTCCCCAGGGCGGCGCTCCGCGTCCGACCCCGGGTGGCATGCCTCGTCCGCAGGCTCCCCGTCCGGGCGGCGCGCCCGGCGGTAACCGTCCGAACCCGGGCATGATGCCGCAGCGTCCCGCTGCCGGCCCGCGTCCGGGCCCCGGCGGCCGTGGCCCGGGTGGCCCCGGCGGCCGTCCCGGCGGCGGTGGCGGCGGTCGTCCCGGATTCGCCGGCCGTCCGGCCGGTCCCGGCGGCGGTGGCGGCGGCTTCGCCGGCCGTCCCGGCGGTCCCGGTGGCGGTGGCGGCGGTCGTCCGGGTGGTCCCGGCGGCGGTGGCGGCGGCTTCGGCGGTCGTCCCGGCGGCTTCGGCGGCCGTCCCGGCGGTCCGGGTGGCCGTGGTGGCACGCAGGGCGCCTTCGGTCGTCCCGGCGGTCCCGCGCGTCGCGGTCGCAAGTCGAAGCGTCAGAGGCGCCAGGAGTACGAGGCCATGCAGGCCCCGTCCGTGGGCGGCGTGATGCTGCCTCGCGGCAACGGCGAGACCATTCGCCTGTCGCGCGGTGCGTCCCTCACCGACTTCGCGGAGAAGATCAACGCCAACCCGGCGTCGCTCGTCGCGGTCATGATGAACCTCGGCGAGATGGTCACGGCCACGCAGTCCGTCTCCGACGAGACGCTGCAGCTCCTCGGCGACGAGATGAACTACGCGGTTCAGATCGTCTCGCCGGAGGAGGAGGACCGTGAGCTGCTCGAGTCCTTCGACATCGAGTTCGGCGAGGACGAGGGCGGCGAAGAGGCCCTGGTCTCCCGTCCGCCGGTCGTGACCGTCATGGGTCACGTCGACCACGGTAAGACCCGTCTCCTCGACGCGATCCGCAAGACCAACGTGGTCGCGGGCGAGGCCGGTGGCATCACCCAGCACATCGGTGCCTACCAGGTCACGACCCAGGTCAACGACGAGGACCGCAAGATCACCTTCATCGACACCCCGGGTCACGAGGCGTTCACCGCCATGCGTGCCCGTGGTGCGAAGTCGACCGACATCGCGATCCTCGTGGTGGCGGCCAACGACGGTGTGATGCCCCAGACGATCGAGGCGCTGAACCACGCCAAGGCGGCCGACGTGCCGATCGTGGTCGCGGTCAACAAGATCGACGTCGAGGGCGCGGACCCGGTCAAGGTCCGTGGTCAGCTGACCGAGTTCGGTCTGGTGGCCGAGGAGTACGGCGGCGACACCATGTTCGTCGACATCTCCGCCAAGCAGGGTCTGCACATCGACTCCCTGCTGGAGGCCGTGGTCCTCACCGCCGACGCCTCGCTCGACCTGCGGGCCAACCCCGACCAGGACGCGCAGGGCATCGCGATCGAGTCCCACCTCGACCGCGGCCGTGGTGCCGTCTCGACCGTCCTCGTCCAGCGCGGAACGCTGCGCATCGGCGACACGATGGTCGTCGGCGACGCGTACGGCCGTGTCCGGGCGATGCTCGACGACAAGGGCAACAACGTCGAGGAGGCGACCCCGTCGACTCCCGTCCTGGTGCTCGGTCTCACCAACGTTCCGGGCGCCGGCGACAACTTCCTGGTCGTCGACGAGGACCGTACGGCCCGCCAGATCGCCGAGAAGCGCGCCGCGCGTGAGCGCAACGCCGCCTTCGCCAAGCGCGTCCGCCGGGTGTCCCTCGAGGACCTCGACAAGGTGCTCAAGGCCGGTCAGGTCCAGGAACTCAACCTCATCATCAAGGGCGACGCGTCCGGTGCGGTCGAGGCTCTCGAGTCCTCGCTGCTCCAGCTCGACGTCGGTGAAGAGGTCGACATCCGCGTCCTGCACCGCGGTGTGGGTGCGGTCACCGAGTCCGACATCGACCTGGCCATGGGCTCCGACGCCATCGTCATCGGCTACAACGTCCGTGCGGCCGGCCGTGCCGCGCAGATGGCGGAGCGCGAGGGCGTCGACGTCCGGTACTACTCGGTCATCTACCAGGCGATCGAGGAGATCGAGGCCGCGCTCAAGGGCCTGCTCAAGCCGGAGTACGAAGAGGTCGAGCTCGGTACGGCGGAGATCCGCGAGGTCTTCCGCTCGTCCAAGCTGGGCAACATCGCCGGTGTCCTCATCCGCTCGGGCGAGGTCAAGCGCAACACCAAGGCGCGCCTCATCCGCGACGGCAAGGTCGTGGCGGAGAACCTCAACATCGAGGGTCTGCGCCGCTTCAAGGACGACGTCACCGAGATCCGCGAGGGCTTCGAGGGTGGTATCAACCTCGGAAACTTCAACGACATCAAGATCGACGACGTCATCGCGACCTACGAGATGCGCGAGAAGCCGCGCGCGTAAGGCACAGCGCTGAGACCGGGGCCGGTCGGCGGAAGTATTTCCGTCGATCGGCCCCGGCCGTTGCGTGTACGGTTTTGATGTTCCTGCCGGGCGACGGCCCGGCAGGCCGTCGAACCCGAACCGGCGGGACATCCGGCACCGCATGTACGTGGGGACTCTGTCCTTCGATCTGCTCCTCGGCGACGTTCACTCGCTGAAGGAGAAACGCTCCGTCGTCCGGCCCATCGTCGCGGAACTCCAGCGCAAGTTCTCCGTGAGCGCGGCGGAAGTGGGCGACCAGGACCTCCATCGCAGAGCCCGGCTGGGCGTCGCGCTGGTGTCCGGGGACGCCGGGTTCGTGTCGGACGTGCTCGACCGCTGCGAGCGGCTGGTCGCGGCCCGGCCCGAAGTGGAACTGCTGTCGGTGCGACGCAGGCTCCACACTGATGAAGACTGAATGCAAGGCAAAGAAGGAGAAGGACCAGTGGCCGACAACGCGCGGGCGAAGAAGCTGGCAGACCTCATCCGGGAGGTGGTCGCCGAGAAGCTGCAGCGCGGCATCAAGGACCCGCGCCTGGGTACGCACGTGACCATCACGGACACCCGCGTCACCGGTGACCTGCGGGAGGCCACGGTCTTCTACACGGTCTACGGCGACGAGGAGGAGCGCGCGAGCGCCGCCGCCGGCCTGGAGAGCGCCAAGGGCATCCTGCGCTCGGCCGTCGGCCGGGCCGCGGGCACCAAGTTCACCCCGACGCTCACCTTCGTGGCCGACGCCCTCCCGGAGACCGCCCGCAACATCGAGGACCTCCTCGACCGGGCGCGCGCCTCGGACGCCAAGGTCCGCGAGGCGTCCTCCGGCGCGACGTTCGCCGGTGAGGCCGACCCCTACAAGAAGCCGGGCGAGGACGAAGCCGCCGAATGAGCACCTCAGGGAAGACGCCCGACGGCCTTGTCATCGTCGACAAGCCGTCGGGCTTCACTTCGCACGACGTCGTGGCCAAGATGCGCGGGATCGCCAGGACCCGCCGGGTCGGCCACGCCGGCACGCTCGACCCCATGGCCACGGGCGTCCTCGTCCTCGGCGTGGAGCGGGCGACCAAGCTGCTCGGTCACCTCGCGCTGACCGAGAAGGAGTACCTGGGCACCATCCGCCTGGGCCAGACCACGATCACGGACGACGCCGAGGGCGAGATCACGGCGTCGGTCGACGCGTCGAAGGTCACCCGCGAGCAGATCGACGCGGGCGTGGCCGAGCTGACCGGCGACATCATGCAGGTGCCGTCGAAGGTCTCCGCCATCAAGATCGACGGCAAGCGGTCCTACGCGCGGGTGCGCGGCGGCGAGGAGTTCGAGATCCCGGCCCGGCCGGTCACCGTCTCCTCCTTCCAGGTGTACGACGTGCGCGAGGCGACCGCCGAGGACGGCACGCCCGTCGTCGACCTGGTCGTCTCGGTGGTCTGCTCCTCCGGCACCTACATCCGGGCGCTCGCCCGCGACCTGGGCGCCGGGCTCGGCGTGGGCGGTCACCTGACCGCGCTGCGCCGCACCCGCGTCGGCCCGTACAAGCTGGACGCGGCCCGCACCCTCGACCAGCTCCAGGAGGAGCTCACGGTCATGCCGGTCGCCGAGGCGGCCGAGGCGGCGTTCCCGCGCTGGGACGTCGACGAGAAGCGGGCCAGGCTGCTGCTCAACGGCGTACGCCTGGAGATGCCGGACTATCCGGGCGGCCCGGTCGCCGTCTTCGGCCCGGGCGGGCGGCTGCTCGCGCTGGTCGAGGCGCAGCGCGGCAAGGCGAAGAGCCTGGCGGTCTTCGGCTGAGCCGAGCCGTACGCCCGCGCCGCGTGGCGTGCGGCAGGCCGGGACGGGGCGGGGCACGTACGCGTGTCCCGCCCCGACGCGTATCCGGGGCCTGACGTGGGTCCGCGGCCTGACGCGTATCCAGGGCCCGGCGCCGGGCCCTTCCGGGTGGTTCACCCTTTCGGGCAGGCGCTCGATGTGAACCGGGGGAGTGCGAGGGGGCGCGTTCGCGGGTGCGCTTCACTCGGTGATCACCGCGACCTACCGTCGAACCATGGGGAGCGGGGACCTGCCGACACTGGTACGGATCGAGGATCCGGCCGGCCGGCCGGTCGGCACCGGATTCCTCGCCGACCACCACGGCACCGTGCTCACCGGACACGAGGTCGTCGCCGGACTCGACGGCCTCCGGCTGCGGGTGCCCGGCGGCCCGCCCCGCCCTGCCGGCCCCGACGCCGTCACCGCGCTGCCCGGAGCCGGACTCGCGCTCGTCCGCACCGAGGGCCTCGCCGGCCGGCCCCTGCCGCTCGCGGCCCGGCACGGCTTCGAACCGGGCACGTACGTACGGATCGCCGCGCACGGCTGGCGCGAGGCCCGGGTGCTCGGCGCCACCGCGGGACCCGCCCTCGAACTCGCCATCGGCACCGAGGGCGCCGAGGCCCTCCACGGCGGCGAACCGGCCGCCGGAGGCCCCGTCCTCGACCCGGTCACCGGCGCTGTCGTCGCCGTCCTCGGCACCGCGGCGCACGGCGACCGGCGCGCCGCCGGTCACGCCCTGCCCATCCCGCCCGACGGCCCGCTCACCGCGCTGCTGCGCCGCAACGCCGCCACCGTGCCCTGCTACGGCCGCGACCTCAACCTCGCCGGCGTCCTCGAACTCACCGCCACCACCACCGCCGGCGCGCCCGAGGACCTGCCCGCCGCGCGGGTCCGCGACGACGGCACCGCCCGCGTCCTCGCCGTCGTCGGCCCGCCCGGCACCGGCCGCACCACCGCCCTCGCCGGGCTCGCCGCCGCCCGGACGCGCGGCCCGGCACCCGCGCCCACCGTCTGGCTGCGCGGCGCCGACCTGCGCGCCGGCGACCGGTCCGTCGCCGACGCCGTCGGCCGCGCCCTGCGCCGCGCCGGACGCGTCGCCGCCGCCTCCGGCACGCCCGGCGACCCCGCCTCCGTCACGCCCGAGCAGGCCGCCGCGCACGGGCCGCTGCTGATCCTCCTCGACGGCCCCGAGGAGATGCCGCCGCAGCTCGCCCACGCCCTCGGGCCGTGGACCGCCGCGACGGAGGAGTGGCTGACCAACCACGGCGCCCGCCTGGCCCTCGCCTGCCGGCCCGAGCACTGGGAGCAGGCGAGCGGGCTGTACGGGACGGAGCCGGCGACCGTCGTCCTCGGCGACCTCACCGAGGCGGAGGCGGCCCAGGCACGGCGGCGGCACGGCGTCCCCGACGACGGCATCGCCGAGGCCGACGCCCGCCACCCGCTGGCGCTCCGGCTCCTCGGGGAGATCCGGGCGGCCGCCCGCGGTGACCTGCCCGGCCGGCCGGACCGGCACGAGATCTTCCAGGCCCACCTGGACCTGATGTGCCTGCGCGTCGCCGTGCGGATCGCGGCCGCCGCCCGCCCGGTGCCGCGCGGCACCGCCGTCCGCCGCCTCGCCGCCCGCGTCGGCGGCCACGTCCACGAGGCCGCCCGCCGCTGCCTCGGCCCCGGGCAGGGCGAACTGGACCGCGCGTCCTTCGAGGAACTCTTCCCCTGGCGCACGGGCTGGGCCTCCGCCGTCCTCACCGAGGCCCTCCTCGTCCCGGCGGGCGCCGGCTACCGCTTCGCCCACGAGGAGCTCGCCGACTGGCTCCAGGGCGCCCACCTCGACATCGACCGCGCCCTCACCACCCTCGTCCACACCCCGGCCCCTCTTCCCGTGCCCCGCCACCGCATCGGGCCCGTCCTCCAGTCCCTCCACCACCTCCAGCACGACCATGGCCCGGAGGCCCTGATCCCGCGCCTCACCTCCCTGACGGAGGCGCTGGCCGGCTTCGCGGAGAAGGGACCGGGGGAGGCCGGGGAAGGGGTCTGGTGGGCTTCCCGGCTGCTCGTCGGGGCGCTGGCCGGGCTGCGGGACCCGCGGGCCTGCCTGCCGGTGCTGCGGCGGCTCGCGGACCGGATCGGGGAGCGGGCGGGCGGGGACATCGGGGAGCGGGCGGGCCGGGACGAGGTGTACGCGTCGTTCGGGCAGGAGTTCTGGGGCGCGGTGGGGGTGGCCGAGGACGAGCGGATGGATCTGCTGCGGCGGCTGGTGGCCGGCGACCCGGCCGCCGGGCCGCGGTTCCTCGACGTGGCCGCCGCCCGGCTGACGGCCGACCCGCGAGGCGTGCAGCCGATGCTGTGCCGGTGGTTCGCGGACGAGCGGCCGCTGGCCTCGGCGCCCGGCGCGACCGTCGGCAACGCCGCGCAGGCGCTCCTGCACACCCACCGCGGGCTCGCCGTGGACGACCTCTGCGAGGCCCTGGTCGCCACCGCCCATCCGCTCGCCGAAGGGCTCCTCGCCGCGCTCGCCGAGGACGAGCCCGCCGCCGTCTGCCGGGCCGTGGACCGGTGGGCGCACGACGACGGGCGCCCGGAACGGCGCGCCGCCGCCGCCGCGTACGGACAGCTCGTCGCCCCGTACGCGACCGCCGCCGCCGACCGCGACACCCTGCGCTACGCCGCCCTCGCCCTGCTGGCCCGCCCCGAGGACCGCCCGCACCACGGCGCCGCCCTCGGGCTGCTGCTGCGCGATCCCGGCACCCGCGCCCGGTTCCTGCCGCGCGCGCTCGCCGACCCGGCCGTTCCCGTCGACGCGCTCGCCGCCGGGCTGCCCGCCGACCCCGACCCCGAGCCCGTCCTCGACGCCCTCCGCGCCCGGCTCCACGGCGCCGAGCCCGCCGCCGTCCTGCGCGCCCTCGCCGCCCTCGACCCGCCGCGCCTCGCCCGCCGCGCCGCCGCGCTCGCCGCCGCCTACGCGGAGCGGCATCCCGAGGGCGCCCCGCTCGTCGCCCGCTTCGTCGACGCCCGGCTCGAACAGGGCCCGGCCGTGCGCTGCGTGCTGCGGCCCCTCGTCGTACGGCTGCTCGCCCTGCCCGCCGCCCGGACCGCCCTCGCGCCCGTCCTCGCCGCGCCCGGCACCGGCGCCTCCCGGTTCCTGCGCCGCGAGTTCCGAGACATGGCCAACACCATGCCGATGCCGACGCAGCCGCATGCTCATGGCAGTCTTAGACCTGCGCCAACAGGCGTACACGCGGACTTGGGTACAGGCGGACGAGGAGCGGTCACAGTGCAGCGCTGGCGTGGCTTGGAGGACATCCCCGAGGACTGGGGGCGCAGCGTCGTCACCATCGGCTCCTACGACGGGGTCCACCGCGGGCACCAGCTGATCATCGGGCGGGCCGTGGAGCGGGCCCGCGAGCTCGGCGTCCCGTCGGTCGTCGTCACCTTCGACCCGCACCCGTCCGAGGTCGTCCGCCCCGGCAGCCACCCGCCGCTGCTCGCCCCGCACCACCGCCGCGCCGAGCTGATGGCGGAGCTGGGCGTGGACGCGGTCCTGATCCTGCCCTTCACGGCCGAGTTCTCGCAGCTGTCGCCGGCGGACTTCATCGTGAAGGTGCTGGTCGACAAGCTGCACGCGAAGCGCGTGATCGAGGGCCCGAACTTCCGCTTCGGCCACCGCGCCGCCGGCGACGTCGGCTTCCTGGCCGAGCTGGGCGCGACGTACGACTACGAGGTCGAGGTCATCGACCTGCGGGTGCGCGGTGCCGCGGGCGGCGGCGAGCCGTTCTCCTCGACGCTGGCCCGCCGGCTGGTCGCCGAGGGCGACATGGTGGGCGCGGCCGAGATCCTGGGCCGTCCGCACCGCGTCGAGGGCGTGGTCGTACGCGGCGCGCAGCGCGGCCGCGAGCTGGGCTTCCCGACGGCCAACGTCGAGACCCTCCCGCACACCGCGATCCCGGCCGACGGCGTCTACGCGGGCTGGCTGACGGCCGCGGGCGAGCGGATGCCCGCGGCGATCTCGGTGGGCACCAACCCGCAGTTCGACGGCACGGAGCGGACGGTGGAGGCGTACGCGATCGACCGCGAGGGCCTGGACCTGTACGGCCTCCACGTGACCGTCGACTTCCTCGCGTACGTGCGCGGCATGCTCAAGTTCGACACGCTCGACGACCTGCTCGTGGCGATGGCCGACGACGTCAAGAAGGCCCGCGAACTGACCGCCGCCTACGACGCCGCCTGACCGGCCGCCCCAGCGGCCCGGGTCCCACCGGCCCGGGTCCCAGCGGCCCGGGTCCCGTCCCCGGGCCCGGCGGCCCGCCTCAGCCCGTCCCCGGGCCCGTGCCGCCGTCCGCCGCCCAGTGGCACGCCGCCGCCGGCTCTCCGCCGCCCGCCAGGACCGGGAGGTCCTCCGTGCGGCAGCGGGTCGACACGTCGCCGGCCCGGCCCGCGGCGAGGACGTGGCAACGGGCGTGGAAGCGGCAGCCGGGCGGGATGCGGGACGGGTCCGGCGGCTCACCGGTGAGCACGACGGGCGGCACCTCGGACTCCGGAAGCACCGACAACAGCGCCTGCGTGTACGGGTGCTGAGGATTCGTCAGCACGGACTCCACCGGGCCGGTCTCCACGATCCGGCCCAGGTACATGACCGCCACCCGGTCCGCGATGTTCCACGCGAGACCCAGGTCATGGGTCACGACCAGCGCCGACAGGCCCAGTTCGTCGCGCAGGCGCAGCAGCAGGGCCAGGATCTCGCCGCGGACGGACGCGTCCAGGGAGGCCACCGGCTCGTCGGCGACGATCAGTTCGGGCCGCAGGACCAGCGCGCCCGCGATGACCACCCGCTGGCGCTGGCCGCCGGACAGCTCGTGCGGATAGCGCAGGAAGAACCGCTCCGGCGGCCGCAGCCCGGCCCGGGACAGCGCCTCCGCGACCGCCGCCCGCTCGTCCCCGTCGTACCCGTGGATCCGCAGGCCCTCCGCCACCGCGTCGTATACCGTGTGCCGCGGGTTCAGCGAACCGCTCGGGTCCTGGAGGACCAGCTGCGCCCGCCTGCGGTAGCCCTTCAGGGACCTTCCCGTGTACGAGAGCGGCGCGCCCGCGAAGCGGACCTCGCCCGCGGTCGGCCGCACCAGGCCCAACAGCGAGCGCGCCAGCGTCGTCTTGCCGCAGCCCGACTCGCCGACCAGGGCCACGATCTCGCCCGCGCCGATGTCCAGGTCCACGCCGTCGACCGCCCGCGCGGCCGGCGCGCCCCGCCGGCCCGGGAACACCACCCGCAGGCCCTCGGCCGACAACAGCGGCGCCGCAGCGCTCATGACGTGCTCCCCACGTGTACGCAGGCCGCCCGGCGCCCCGCGCCCGCGTCCCGCAGCTCCTGGTCCTGCTCCGCGCACCGCTCCTGCGCCACCGGGCAGCGCGGATGGAAGGTGCAGCCGCCCGGCAGGTCCGCCGGGTCCGGCGGGTCGCCCGGCAGGCCGCGCGGCGCCCGCCGCGACGCCGGGTCGCCGATGCGCGGGAACGCCGAGGACAGCGCCCGCCCGTAAGGGTGCGCGGCCGCCTCGTACACCGCCTTCGCCGGACCCTCCTCGACCACCCGGCCCGCGTACATCACGGCGAGCCGGTCGCAGGTGTCCGCGAGCACCGCCAGATCGTGGCTGATCATCAGCAGCCCGATGTCCTGCTCGGCGACCAGCTGCTCGATCAGCCGCAGGATCTGCGCCTGGATCATCACGTCCAGCGCCGTCGTCGGCTCGTCCGCCACGATCAGGCGCGGGTCGCAGGCGAGCGCCATCGCGATCATCACGCGCTGACGCTGTCCGCCGGACAGCTCGTGCGGATACGCCGCCGCCCGCGCGGCCGGCAGTCCCACGTGCTCCAGGAGCTCCCCGACCCGGGCGCGGGCCGCGGCCGGCGTGGCCCGGCCGTGCACCAGCAGCGGCTCGGCGATCTGGTCGCCGATCCGCCGCACCGCGTTCAGCGAGTGCATGGCGCCCTGGAAGACGATCGAGGCACCCGCCCACCGCACCGCCCGCAGCCGGCCCCACTTCATGGCGAGGACGTCCTCGCCGTCCAGCAGGATCTGCCCGGTCGTCCGGGCGGAGGCCGGCAGCAGCCGCAGCAGCGCGAGCGCCATCGTGGACTTGCCGCAGCCGGACTCGCCGGCCACGCCCAGCTTCTGCCCGGCGGGCAGGGTGAGGTCGACGCCGCGCACGGCGGGGACGGCGGACGCGCCCGTCCCGTACGTCACGCTCAGGTTCCGCACGTCCAGCAGGCTCACCGCCCCACCCCCAGCTTCGGGTTGAGGACGGACTCGACGGCCCGCCCGCACAGCGTGAACGCCAGCGCCACCAGCGCGATCGCGATCCCGGGCGGCGCCAGATACCACCAGTGCCCGGACGAGACCGCGCCCGCCTCGCGCGCGTCCTGCAGCATCCCGCCCCACGACACCACGGTCGGGTCGCCGAGCCCGAGGAAGGCGAGCGTCGCCTCGGTGAGGATGGCCGTCGAGATGCCGAGCGTCGTCTGGGCCAGCACGAGCGGCATGACGTTCGGCAGCACGTGCCGGGTCATCACGTGCCCGTGGCCGCCGCCGAGCGCGGTGGCCCGCTCGATGTACGGGCGGGACTCGACCGCGATGGTCTGCGCCCGCACCAGCCGGGCGGTCGTCGGCCAGCTGGTCACGCCGATCGCCACGATCACCGTCCACATCGACCGGGACATCACGGTCGCGAGCACGATCGCGAGGACGAGGGCCGGCATCACCAGGAACCAGTCGGTGATCCGCATGACGACCGTGGAGAACCAGCCGCCGTAGTGCCCGGCGACGATGCCCACCAGGGTGCCGATGGCGACGGACAGCGCCGCCGCCAGGAGCCCCACGAGCAGCGAGATCCGCGCGCCCCAGATCAGCAGCCCGAGCAGCGAGCGCCCGAACTGGTCCGTGCCGAGGGGGAATTCGGCGCTCGGCGACTCCAGCGCCGTGCCCGGCGCGTTCGTCACCGACTGCACGTCGGCGCCCACGAGCAGCGGCGCGGCGAGCGCGACCAGCCCGATCAGGGCGAGGGCGAGCAGGCCCCAGAGCCCGGCCCGGTGGGAGCGGTACTGCCGCCAGAACCGGGCGACGGTGCCGCGCCGCCGCTGCCACGCGAGCGAGGACCTGGTCGGTGCGGTGTCCGCCGCCGCGGCCCGCGTCGGTGTGGTCTTCGGGGGAGAGGTCATCGGCCCACCCGGGGATCGAGCAGCGGATAGAGCAGGTCGGCGATCAGGTTCATCACGATCATCGCGCCGGCGAAGACCACGAACAGGCCCTGCACCAGCGGCAGGTCGGGCACGCTGAGCGCCTGGTAGAACAGCCCGCCGAGGCCCGGCCAGGAGAACACCGTCTCGACCAGGATCGAACCGGCCGCCACATGGCCGAGGTTGATGAAGACCATGGTGACCGTCGGCAGCAGCGCGTTCGGTACGGCGTGCCGGCGCCGTACGGCGTCGTCGCGCAGGCCCTTCGCCCGGGCGGTGGTCAGATAGTCGCTGCCCATCTCGTCGAGCAGCGAGGACCGCATGACGAGCAGCGTCTGGGCGTATCCCACGGCGACCAGCGTGAGCACCGGCAGCACCATGTGGTGGGCGACGTCGAGCGCGTAACCGAAGCCCGTCTCGCCGGTGCCGGACTCCATGCCGCCGGTCGGGAAGAGGCCCGGGACCGGGCCGATGCCGACCGAGAAGACGATGATGAGCAGCAGCCCGAGCCAGAACGACGGCACGGACCACAGGGTCAGGGCCACGCCCGTGTTCAGTTTGTCGCCGAGGCTGCCGTGCCGCCAGGCGGAGCGGGTGCCGAGCCACAGGCCGAGCGCCGAGTAGAGCACCACGGCCGTGCCGGTGAGCAGCAGGGTCGCCGGAAGCTTCTGCGCGATCAGCTCGCCGACCGGCGCGCGGAACTGGTAGGAGGTGCCGAGGTCGCCGGTCAGCGCCTTGCCGCAGTAGTCGGTGAACTGCTGCCACAGCGGCAGATCGAGCCCGAACTGGTGCCTCAGCGTGGCCAGTTGTTCGGCGGTGGTCGGCATGCCGTGGGTCATCGTCTTCACCGGGTCGCCCGGGATGATCCGGAACAGGAAGAAGCTGGTGACCAGGACGGCGAGGAGCGAGACGGCCGCGCCGCCCAGCTTCCCCGCCGCGTGCCGCAGATAGGCGGCGGCGGTGCCGGAGCGCCGTGCGCCGCCCTCGGAGGCGCGGACCGTGCCGGCGCCGGCCGCGGTGCCGGCCGCACCGTCGCTCTTCGCCACCGAGGCGGGGGTGCCGGAGCCCGGGGCGCCGGCGCCGGGCAGGTCGGCCCCCGGGGCGCCGGTGCTGGGAGTGCTTGCGCTGGTCACGGGCTACTCACGGTCGTCGGCGGTGGTGCGGCGGCGCAGCGCGAGGAAGATCCCGGCGCCGACGACGACCACGACGGCCGCGCCGATCCCGACGACCACGCCGGTGGACGAGCCGCCGGACTCCTCGCCGGAGGCCCGCGCGGCCGGCACGGCCGACCACCAGCTCCAGTAGCCGTCCTGGCCGTAGAGGTTGCCGGCCGCCGCGGGCATCGTGGTGACGGAGGCGATCTGGTCGGTGCGGTAGGCCTCCAGGGCGTTCGGATAGGCCAGGACGTTCATGTACCCGCTGTCGTAGAGCACCGACTGCATCTGCTTGACGACCTCGGACCGCTTGGCGGCGTCGTACTCGACGGCCTGCTGGGCGTAGAGCGCGTCGAAGCGCGGGTCGCAGATGAAGTTGTCGGTGGCGCCGGTGTCCTTGGGCGTCGCGGGCAGCGTGCCGCAGGTGTGGATGGACAGCACGTAGTCCGGGTCCGGGTTGACCGACCAGCCGTCGAAGGCGAGGTCGTAGTCACCCTTCACCCACGGGTCGGAGACGCTGTCGAGGCACTCGACCTTCAGCCCGATGCCGAGCTCGCCCCACCACTCCTGGAGGTACTTGCCGACCGCCTTGTCGTTGGGGTCCGTGGCGTGGCACAGGATGCGGAAGTCCAGCGGCCTGCCGTCCTTGCCGACGCGCTTGCCCTCCGCGTTCTTCCGGTACCCGGCGGCGTCCAGGATCCGGCCCGCCTCGGCGGGGTCGTAGCCGCGCTTCTGGGCATCGGCCGGCTTCCAGAAGTACGTGCCGAAGCGCGGCGGGATGTAGCCCTCGCCCTCGACGGCGTGGCCCTGGAAGACCTTGTCGACGAGGGTGGAGCGGTCGACGGCGAGGAACAGCGCCTTGCGGACCTGGGGGTCGAGCAGCGCCTTGTGCCCGTTGCCGAAGGTCTTGCCGTCCTTGGCGCGCGCGCCCGGGTTGGTGGCGAGGGCGTAGAAGCGGCGGCCGGGCGCGTCGTTGACCTTGATGCCCTTCTGGCTCTTCAGGGCGGCTGCCTGGGCGGGCGTCAGGTTCGGTACGAACGACACCTCGCCCTTCTGGAGGGCGGCGACGGCCGCGTCACCGTCCTTGTAGTACTTGAAGACGAGTTCGTCGAACTTCGGCGCACCGCGCCAGAAGCTCTTGTTCGGCTTCAGCTTGATGTACTGGTCGACCTTGAAGTCCGTGATGACGAAGGGCCCGTTGCCCACGATCGGGAACTGCCGGTCGTTGTTGAACTTCGAGAAGTCGGAGACGTTCTCCCAGACGTGCTTGGGCACGATCGGCACGTCGAGCGCCGTCATCGTCGCCTGCGGTTTCTTCAGCTCTATGACCAGCGTCCGCGGGTCGGGCGCGGTGACCTTCCTGAAGTTGGCCGTGAAGCTGCCGTTGGCGGTCGCCGCGTTCGGGTCCGACATCATCTTGTTGAAGGTCCAGGCCGCGTCCTCGGCGGTGGCGGGCTTCCCGTCGGACCACTTCGAGTCCTCGCGGATCGTGTACGTCCAGGTGAGCTTGTCCGGCGAGGACTTCCACTCCGTCGCGAGGCCCGGGACGGGGTGCGCGTCCTTCGCGTCGTAGTTCGTCAGGTACTCGTACGCCAGCCGGTGGATGCTGGTGGAGACCAGCTTCTGGGCGAGGAACGGCGAGAGCGAGTCGATGCTCTGCGAGACGGCGACGGTGAGGGTGGTGCCGGAGCCCGTCCTGCCGTCGTCCGCCCGGGCCGGCTGGGCCGTCTGGGCCGTCTTGGCCGTGCCGGCCGCCGGGACGGCCTGGGCCGGCTGCGGTACGGACGCGAGCGAGGCGAGGGTGACGCCCGCCGCGGCCAGGTGGCGGAGGGCTCTGCGGGTGCGTGCCGGACGGGGTGGAACCTTCGTGACCATGACCATGGGACGTGACCTCGCGTCGGGATGCGTGCGTCGGGGGATCTGCCGTGGATCTTGGGCTGACGATGGGTGAAGCGAAGGTTTATCAGCGGTGGTCTGCCGTCGTCAACGATGTCTCAAACCCCTTGTGGTCTGCGGGAATGCAAGGAGGCCCCGTACCGGAACACCGGTGCGGGGCCTCATTGGTCTACTCCTGTGACGCCTTACTGCTGAGGGGCTGGCGGCGCCTGCGGAGGCTGCTGCGGGGGCTGCTGCTGCCAGTTGGGCGGCGGCACCTGTCCCTGCGGGTCCGCGTGCGGCGGAAGCGGCTGCGCCGGAGGCTGCTGCCAGCCCTGCGGCACGCCGGGCTGGCCGGGCTGCGCCCCGTACATCTGTCCGGGTGCGGGCGGTGCTCCGTACGGAGTACCCGGCTGACCCGGCTGGCCGGGCTGACCCGGGGCCGGCTGCGGCGGGTACCCGTACGGCTGCTGCCCCGGGTAGGGCTGCTGGCCGGGCACGCCCGGCGCCTGGCCCTGGCCGGGCATCGGCGGCGCCATGTGCGGCGGCATGGCGCCCTGCCCGTCGGCGGTCCACAGTCCCTGCGCCTGCTGCGCCCGTACGAAGTCCTCGGCGACCATCGCGGACAGGTTGAAGTACGCCTCGCGGGTCTTCGGCCGCATCATGTCCAGGTCGACCTCGGCACCGGCCGCCAGGTGCTCGTCGAACGGCACCACGACCACGCCGCGGCAGCGCGTCTGGAAGTGCTGCACGATGTCCTCGACCTTGATCATCTTGCCGGTCTCGCGGACTCCCGAGATGACCGTGATCGACCGCTGCACCAGCTCGGCGTAGCCGTGCGCCGACAGCCAGTCGAGCGTCGTGGAGGCGCTGGAGGCGCCGTCCACGGACGGCGTCGAGATGATGATCAGCTGATCGGCCAGGTCGAGCACGCCGCGCATCGCGCTGTAGAGCAGACCGGTGCCGGAGTCGGTCAGGATGACCGGGTACTGCTTGCCCAGGACCTCGATCGCCCGCCGGTAGTCCTCGTCGTTGAACGTCGTCGAGACGGCCGGGTCCACGTCGTTGGCGAGGATCTCCAGACCGGACGGCGCCTGCGAGGTGAAGCGGCGGATGTCCATGTACGAGTTGAGGTACGGGATCGCCTGCACCAGGTCACGGATCGTCGCCCCGGTCTCGCGCCGCACGCGGCGGCCGAGCGTGCCGGCGTCCGGGTTGGCGTCGATCGCCAGGATCTTGTCCTGCCGCTCGGTGGCCAGGGTCGCGCCGAGCGCGGTGGTCGTCGTGGTCTTGCCGACACCGCCCTTGAGCGAGATCACCGCGATCCGGTAGCAGGAGAGCACCGGCGTACGGATCAGCTCCAGCTTCCGCTGCCGCTCGGCCTCCTCCTTCTTGCCGCCGAGCTTGAAGCGGGCGGAGGCGCCGGGATTGCGGCTGGACTTCGGCTTCTGCTTGTTGTTGCGCAGCAGCCGGTCGGACGACAGCTCGACCGCCGCGGTGTACCCGAGCGGCGCGCCCGGCACCGACCGCTCCCGCTGATCGTGCGTCACGGCCGACGGCCACGCGGCCCCGGTCCGCGGATCGACGGGCGGCTGGGCCTGCGGCGGCTGGGCCTGCGGCTGACCTGGATGCGGGAAGCCGTAGCCGGCCTGGGGCTGGGGCTGCGGCTGGGCCTGCGGTGGCTGAGCCTGGGGCTGCTGCTGCGGCTGGCCGGGGTGCGGGAAGCCGTAGCCGGGCTGCGGCTGAGGCTGCGGCTGGGCCTGCTGCGGGAAGCCGTAACCGGGCTGGGCCTGCGGCGGCTGCGGCTGGGCCTGCGGCGGCTGGGCGTGGGGCTGCTGGCCGGGGTGCGGGAAGCCGTAACCGCCCTGCGGCGGTACCGGCTGCTGCGGCCAGGCCGCGGGCAGCGGCGCGGCCGGCGGCTGCTCACCCGGCGCGCCCTGGGCGGGCCACTGCGGCGCGGCCGCGGGCGTGGCGGGCTGGAACGACGGCGGCAGCGGCGGCAGTCCGGCTGCCTGCTGCGGCGCGGCGGGCGGCAGCGCCCCGGGCACGGCGTCCTGCGGCCCACCGGGCCCCCACGCGCCTCCGGGAGCCGCACCGGGTGCCGTCGCGCCGGGCAGCGCCGTGCCGGCGTTGCCGTCCGCGCCGAACGGGCCGGGAGCAGCGGCACCAGGGGCCACCGCGCCGGGAGTTGCCGCACCGGCGGCGGGCGCCGCACCGGGTGCCGCCGCGTCGGGCAGCGCGGCGCCGGGCGCGCCGGTGTTGCCGTCCGTGCCGAAGGGGCCGGGAGCAGCGGCAGCGGGCGTCGCTGCACCGGGAGTTGCCGCGCCGGCGGCCGGGTCGGCGGCCGGCGCCGTCGCCTCGGGCAGGGCGGTCCCTGCGTCGCCGTCCGGGTCGGACGGACCGGGAGCAACGGTCCCGGACGGGGCCTCCGTGTCCGCGGTGCCGATGGAGTCGGCCGCACCCGGCGCGGCGGGAGCGCCGGCGCTCTCCGCGCCGGGCACCGCCGTGGCAGCGGGGGCGTCCGGCGCAGCCGATCCGGCCGCCGCGCCCGTGCTCTCCGTGCCGGGCGTCGTCGTGTCAGCGGCCTGGTCGCCGGCCGGTGCCGCCGCTCCGGGCAGCGCGGAACCGGCGCCGTCCGTGCCGGTCGTCGCGCCAGGGCCCTGCGTCGCCGTGTCGGTCGCTGCTCCGGTCGAGGCCGAAGAGGCTTCCTCGGGACCGGTCGCCGCGGCGCCGGAGGCCTCTTCCGCCGCGTCGCCGGAGGCCGGCGCCGTCGTCCCGGCCGGGGCCGGGGCGTTCGCCGGCTCGGCGTCACCGCCCGGCACCGAACTCGCCGCCGGGCCGCCAACCGCCGGGCCGCCAACCGCCGGGCCGCCAACCGCCGGGCCGCCAACCGCCGGGCCGTCGACCGACGCGCCGGCCACGGCCGGGGCCGCACCGGCCGGCGCGGCCTGCTGCGGGACGTCGCCGGAGGCCGCCGCGTTCGTGTCCAGGGGCGCCGGGACGCCGGTCCCGGCGGCAGGAGTCGTCGGCGCGCCGCCGTTCTGCTGCTCGGCCAGCTCGGCCATCTCCCGCTTCAGCGCGGCCGGGGAGAAACGCATCGTGGCGCCGCTCTCCACGTCGCCGCCGCCGAACGGCGCGCTCCCGGCGGGCGCGGGCGCCGGCACGGCCGGCGGTGCCGGCGGCGCGGGCGGCGCGGGCGGGGTCGGGCCCCAGCTCGGTTCGTAGCCGGCGGCCGGCGGAAGGCCGGGGACGGCGATCGGCGCGCCGGTCGGCGGCGGAGGCGTGGGCGCGCCCGCACCGCCGCTCGTGCCGCCGGCGGCCCCCGAACCTCCCGACGCGTTCTGCGTGTACCAGGCCGGCGGGGTGTAGTCGATGGTGAACTCACCCGTCATCTCGGCGGGATCCGCGTCGGACTGATCGTCGACGGGAGGGTTCCAGCCCCCGTGGATCTCGTCCCGATCGCCGTTCACTTTGCCTCCTGGTGTGGTCGCGCACCCTTGTGCCGTCGTGGGCGGGCACCTCCCACCCTAAACGCCAACCGTGTCCGTCCGGCAGGGCCGTCCCGCCGCCGCCGGCCGGTGCGCGGGACCGGCGCGGCCCCCAAGTGACCCGCGCGTACCGGAGAGTGAAACCCCCGGTGCTGCGAACCTGCCCATACACGGACAGGTTCGGCTGTTTCGCCGCGGACCCGTCCGGTCCGGCCCGCCCCTCCGGATCCGTCCGGTCCGGCCGTTCCCGCCGGTCTCAGTCCATCCGCCGGGCGGCGCCCAGCAGTCCGGTCTCGGCGTCCGTGGCCTGTGTCATCACGAACTGCCGGTCTCCGGGAGTGCACCACAGCGTCACGCCGTCGGCCAGCGTCGACAACGCCTCCCACTCGGCCCGCTGCAGGCCCATGATGCGGCCGATCTGCGCGGCCTCGTCCGGCGAGACCCGCTGGACGCCGACCAGCGAGGACTTCTCCAGGAGGCGCGGCGCCACCGGGCTGAGGTAGGGGAGGAGCGTGAGGACCGACTGCCAGGGACCGGACACCACCCGGCCGCGCGGCGGCCGCATGCCGCAGTCGCGGACGACGACCACGGGACTTCCGGCCGACGCGCCCTGCGGCGGCACCCGGCCCACGTCGTGCAGAGTGATGCAGGGCTGGCCGCCGCCGGCCGCCTGGGCCAGCGCCGTCCAGGCCGGCGCGCGGCCGGTCTCGACCGCGACGCGCGCGCCGGTGGCCGCCGCCCGCAGCGCGAGCACCTGCGCGGTCCACAGGCCGCCGATGAGCGTGACGTCGTACGGGCTCGGCTGGTTGATGCCGAGCACCGCCGGGCGGCCCTCGGCGTCCACGCCGACGACCAGTCCGTCGTCGCCCACCGGCAGTGCCAGCGCGCCGAGTTGGTCCACGGGCACGGAGTGGCGGTCGCGGCGCGGCCCGATGAGCCCGAAGCCGAACCGGGGCTTGGTGCCCCGTCCCGTACGCCGTGCGCCGCCGCGGCCGCCGGCCGGGCGGGCCCGCCGTGAGGTGGGCACCCCGCCGGTCACGCCGCCCGTCATCGGCCCGCCGGCGCCCGGTTCCGCCGGACCTCCCGCACCCGCACCCGTCGGCATCGGTGTCGTCATCAGCGCGCACCCCCCAGCGGCAGCGTCGCCAGCATGCCCGGCGCCTGCTCGCGGTCGAGCCGCACCAGACCCGTCTTCACACCGCGTGCCACGCGCTCCAGTTCGTGCCGGGCGGCCACCAGTTCCTCGTCGCTGCGCCCGGTGATCCGTACATGTCCGGTGACCGTCACCTCCTGGCGGTCACCACCGCTCAGCGTCAGGCTGAAGGTCGTCGCCAGCGCCGGCAGCGAGGTCAGCAGCGCCACCAGCTGCGGCATCGAGGCCCCCGCGCCGCCCGCGCCGCCGAGCTGGGGCCAGCGCCCCACCCAGTACGTCGTGTGCCGCCGGTCGTCGACCCGCCAGGTCCGTGCCGTCTCCTGCGTACGCCGTCCCTGCGCCTGCCCGCGGCCCGCCTGCGCTATCGCCAGCGGGCTGGCGCAGGTGGAGGTGGCGAGCGCCGAGACGAGCTCCTGCTCGCTGAGGACCGTGGCCCGGAAACCGGCGCCGGCGAGCCGGCTCGCCAGCTGGTCCGCCGCCCGCACCACGCACTTCTGCGCGCCCTGCATGCCGCCGCCGCGCGCCTCGACCGCCTCCGGGCACAGCTCCGGGTCGAGCTTGAGCGCGACCCAGGTGATCCGGACGGCCGGCGAACCCGTCTGTGCCTGCAGCGGACCGTAGTTGCGGGCCGCCATCGACTGCGCGGGCAGGTGCGGCGCGGGCGCCGGCTGGGTGTGCTGCACGATCTGCGCCGACTCGAGCCGGATGCCGTCCACCGACAGCACGTCCCGGATCAGCCCCACGGGCAGCGGCCGCGCCGCGCGGTCGGGCCGCAGCGCCGAGCCGTCGGACTCGATCCGTACGACCGCGGTGAGGAAGGTGCCGTCACCGATCATCCCGACCGGGCGCCGGTCGCGGTCGCTGTACGCGTAGGTGCGCAGCGCCGGGTCGCACTCGACGACCGGCGCGAGCCCCGGCTCCGTGCCCTCGGGCACGGTGAAGGAGGCGGCCCGGCGGGCGCGGGCGCGCAGCGCGAGGAAGGTGGAGAGCCACTCGGGCAGCGAACGCCGGTGCCGGCGCACCACCGCGAGCAGCACGAGCAGGGCCGCGACCACACCGGCGGGCACGAGCATCAGCTTGTCGACGACCGCGGCGACGACCAGCAGGGCGGCCGCCACCTCGATCAGTACGAGCTGTTGCAATCGGAACGCCCCGAAGTGTCCCGGCCGGGCCTGGAGTCTCGGTGAGACCGAGGACGCGACCGGTGAACCCGGCCCCGGGGCAGGGGAGGTGGAGGGCGCGGAAGAGGACGCGGCCGCAGCGGGCCGCGTCCGCGTCGCGGAAGCCATGATGGAGAATCCCCCTCAATTCGTCCCGATCACCGTGGCCCGCCAGGCCTTTGGCGGCCGGATCACCCTACCCGGCCCACAAGCGTCTGCGGACAGCAGGCATAGTAGGGGGCCGGTCGACAAGGCGGGGGCCCGGGCGCCATGCTCCCCGGACTCGCCGCGGGATGACTGCGCCTGACGAAAATGGGGACTCATGGCATCACGGCGGGACGAGCTCAACGCGTACACCTTTGCGAAGAAGCGCACGGTCGCGGCATTCCTCCAACCCTCTCCCTCGGGTACGGAGGAGGGAGCGCCCAGGCCGCTGCGCGCGGTGCTTCCCGGGCTGATCGTCGGCGCGCTGGTGATGGCGGGCTTCGGCGCCTGGGGCATGTTCAAGCCCACCGCGCCCAAGGACTGGGACAAGCCGGGCACCAAGGTGATCGTCGGCAAGCAGTCCACCACCCGTTACGTGGTCCTCACCACCGGCAAGGGCAAGAACAAGAAGACCCTGCTCCACCCGGTGCTCAACCTGGCCTCCGCCCGCCTCCTGCTGAGCCCCGACGACTTCCAGGTCATCCAGGTCGACGACAAGACCCTGGACGAGGGCAAGCCGCCGCGCGGCCCGATCCTCGGCATCCCCTACGCGCCCGACCGCCTGCCCGCGCCCGCGGACGCGGGTGACGCCAAGCGCTGGGCCGTGTGCGAGCAGCCCGGCGGCGGCCACGGCGGCAGCGTGCAGAAGGCCACCTTCCTCTTCGCCAAGCGCGACTTCGGCCGCACCGACGACCGCAACAGGCTGAAGGACGGTCAGATCCTGTACGTGAAGGGGCAGAAGGACGGCGCCCAGTTCCTGGTCGACCACACGGGCACGAAGTACCGGATCGACGAGAAGACGCCCAACCTCGTCACCACGCTCTTCGGCGTCAACCGGCAGCCCCAGCAGGTCACCGACGACTGGCTGGCCACCCTGAAGACCGGCGAGCCCGTCGACTTCCCGCACATCCCCGGCCAGGTCGGCACCACCGCGGGCGCCGGCGGCACGCTCACCGGCACCGAGGACCGGATCGGCATGGTGCTGCTCGCGCAGACCGGCTCCGGGCCCCAGCACTACGTGGTGCTCCAGGGCAAGGTCCAGCCGGTCTCGCCGTTCACCGCCTGGCTGCTCATCAACTCCCCGCAGACCGTCGGACTCGGCATGAAGGGCCAGGCGAGTCCGGTCGACGCGGCCTCCCTCACGCCCGACTCCGAGGTGTTCGAGGGCCGCCGCCACTGGCCCCAGCGCCGGTCCGACCAGATCAACACCGTCGGCGGCGCGGGCGCCCGCGACACCATCTGCTCGGTCCTGCGCAGCGTCGACGAGAAGGGCAACACCACCCTGTCGACCTGGGCGGGCACCGCCTATCCCGCCGACATCACGGCCGGCGGCACCAGCACCTACGTCACGCCCGGCACCGGACTGCTCTACACCCAGATCCAGGGCAACCAGTCCAAGCCCGACGGCTCGCTCTTCCTCGTCACCGACACCGGTCTGCGCTACGCCGTCCAGGCCAACGGCGACAGCGACTCCGGCCGCTCCGACATCGGCGCGCCGCAGCAGCCGCAGAGCGACGGGCGCCCGGAACCCAGCGACGCGCAGAGGCGTCTCGGCTACGAGAGGGTCACTCCGGTGCTCGTGCCGATGGAGTGGTCGGAATTCCTGTCGAAGGGACCGCGCCTGGACACCAACAGCGCGCGGCAGCCGCAGGGTTCGTGAGGAGGAAGGCAACGTGACGACCACCCGTACCACCACGCGTACGGCACGGGGCGCGCGCGGCGCGCGGACGGCGGCGCTGCTCGCCGCGACGACCCTCACGGGCCTCCTGGCCGCGCCTCCGGCCGCGTACGCGCAGAACGCGCCCGCGCAGAACCCGACCGCCCGGGACGGGCACGCGCGGGACACGCACGCGCCGGACCGCCCGCGTCTCGACGGCAGCGGCGAGTGCACCTTCCCGATGAAGAAGCAGATCGAGGGCATTCCCTGGTCGCTCCAGCGGGTGCTGCTCGACGAGCTGTGGCAGGACACCAAGGGCAAGGGCGTCCGGGTCGCCGTCATCGACACCGGCGTCGACGACGTCAACCCGCAGCTGAAGCGGGCCGTCGACGCCAAGGCCGGCAAGGACTTCCTCAAGCCCGACAAGAACAACCCGGGCATCGGCGACGAGCAGCGCGGCAAGACCGACGGCACCGTCGACGAGGTCGGCCACGGCACCAAGGTCGCCGGCATCATCGCCGCCCGGCCCGCCGACGGCACCGGCTTCGTCGGCCTCGCGCCCGAGGCGACGATCATCCCGATCCGGCAGAACGACGAGAAGAACAGCGGCAAGACCGACACGATGGCGCTGGCCATCGAGCACGCCCTGGCCAAGGGCGCCCAGGTCATCAACATCTCCCAGGACACCACCCAGCCGCTCAGCCCCGACTCGACCCTGGGCAGGGCGGTGGCCAAGGCCGTGGCCAAGGGCGTGGTCGTCGTCGCGTCCGCCGGCAACGACGGCATGGACGGCAGGCTCAAGAACACCTATCCCGCCGCCTTCCCCGGAGTCCTCGCGGTCGCCTCCTCCGACCGCAACAACGAACGCGCCGTCTTCTCGCAGGCCGGCACGTTCGTCGGAGTCGCCGCGCCCGGCGTCGACATCGTCTCCACCGTGCCCGGCGGAGGTCAGTGCGTCGACAACGGAACCAGCTTCTCCGCGCCGTACGTCTCAGGTGTCGCGGCCCTGCTGCGCGCCAAGTACCCGAAGTGGACCGGCGCACAGATCGTGACCCGGATCGAGCAGACGGCCGTCCGCTCGGTCAAGGGCCACGACAACTACGTCGGCTGGGGAGTCGTCGATCCCGTCCGGGCACTCGCCGACGGCCCCGAACCGCCGGAGACCGGTCCCACCCCGGACCCCGGCCCGCCCAGACCACCGGCTCCCGAACCGGCGCACCTGGCGCTGTCGGAGACCCCTCAGGAGCGCTCCGAACGCCTCGCCACGTACGCGTTGGGGATCGCCGCGGTCCTGGTGTCGGTCGTCGCCGGCACCGCCGCGGTGATCCGCGACAGCCGCCGCCGAAGGGCAGCCCGGTAAGCACGCCGACGAGCCAAGTATCCGTTGGGTACTTTGCAGTTGGAACTGCCGTCGCCAATGGCTAGAGTGGCCGTGGGGGGCACGGCAGTGCGATCCCAGCACGGGGGCGGCATCACGAGATACCCGTCCGCATCGCGATCGGAAGGCTTGGCGGCCCGACCGCCGCAGCCACCGAAGGAAGAAGGGGCAAGATGTCGAAAGACCTGAACGTAACCAGTGCCGAACAAGTCAAGCTCGCCGGCCGGATCCAGGACTTCCACGACGAGCTCCAGTCCCGCATCACCTCGCTCAACGGCGTGGTGGACCGCATCCAGGCGGGCTGGCAGGGCGCTGCGAGCAAGGAGTACGACCGGGTCCAGAACGACCTGAACCTGCGTCTGCGCAACATGCGCGTCGAGCTCATCAAGCTCGAAGAGGTCATGCGCATGAGCGCCGACGGCTTCACGCGCGAGGAGGAGGACCGCATCCGGTCCTTCCGCAAGATGGACGACACCGCGGGCGGCCAGAGCGCCATCCTCGGCATGGCCTGAGCCAGGCCCTCCACCACCTCCTCGGCGCACCTCACACTTCAGGAGCCACGAACATGACTACTGCGGTCAATTACGACACCGTGACGCAGGCGGCATCGGACGTCCGCACCACCTCCAGCCAGCTCAGCCAGAAGCTCGGCGACCTCATGGCCGAGGTCAACCGCGTCGCCTCCAACTGGGAGGGCGAGGCGAAGACCGCGTACCGCGAGAGCCAGGACCGCCTCACGAAGGACATGGCCGGCATGAACCAGGACCTGGCGCAGATCGCCCGGCTCCTGGACGAGTCCGTGGTCGGCTACCAGGACACCGACAAGGGCAACGCGGCCCGCTTCCGCATGCTCATGGGCTGACGTCCGCGCCCCGACGCCGAGGGGGGTGGCCCGTTCCACGGGCCACCCCCCTCGCGTCGTTCCGGCCGGCGGTCAGGTGAGGTCGAACTCGCCGTCCCGCGCGCCGAGGACGAACGCGTCCCACTCGGCCTTCGTGTACCGCAGCACGGTGTCCCGGTCCAGCGAGGACCGCATCGCGACGCCACCGCCCGGCAGATGCGCGATCTCCACCCGCTCCTCGTCCGGACTGGTCCCCGGAGCTCCCTGCCACTCGACACCGGAGATGTCGAGCGCGTAGAGCTCTTCCTTCACACGTTCCCTGTCCTGGGCGTCAGCCATGAGCGCGGTCCTTGTCTGTGCCGATCAGCTGTGAACGAGCCTGCGGGTCACCCTACTGGCCGCCCTGCCCGGCCCGGGCCCGTACGTCCGAAACGGGCACCCGTACGGACACCGCCCCGCCCGGATTCACCTTCAGCACCAGCTCGGCGGGCAGCACCCGCGCCAGCTGCGCGCCCGTGACGGCCCGCAGACCGGGCACGTTCGCCGGGGCATGGCTCGGGTCCGTCAGGACCGGCACGAACCGCCCCTGCTCGTCCTCGTAGACGGAGACGTCGCCCGTGCCCTCGTCGGGCACGTACACGGTCGCCCGCGCCAGCGCGTCCGCCACCGCCTCCTCCGGACCGTGCCCGGTCGCCGCCAGCTGCACGGCGGCGTCCACCGGGTCGGTGGGCCGGGCGAGCCCCAGACTCATGGGGGAGGGGCGGTAGTCGGGATTGCGCCGGAAGGCGCCGGGATTCCCGCTCCCGTCCACCGGCCAGGCCCCGACGACCGCGAACGGCGGCACGTTCCCGGCCGGGTCGTACATCGGGTCGATCGAGTAGAGCCAGGTGCCCGGCTGGTACGGAGGAGGCGGCAGCGGCGGGTCCTGCGGGCCCTGCGCCGCCGCGGGCGGGTCCTGCGGGCCCTGCGCCGGGCCGGGCGGCTGCTGTCGGCCCTCCGGCGCCGCGGGCGGCTCCTCGGGCTTCTGAGGCGCCTTCAGGATGCGGTCGTACGCGGCGTCCTGGGCCTCGACGGTCAGCGCGTCCGCGACCGGCGCGTCCTCGAAGAGCCCGACCATCCGCTCCGGATCGGCCGGCTCACCGGGCACCAGGACGTACGCCCGGTCGCTCCCGCTGCCCATCAGCATCCCGCTCTGCCGCACGTCACCGCGCGCCCCGGCGACCGCCAGCAGCCAGCCGTGGCCCTCCAGCGCCTGCCGCACCTCACGCAGCGCGCTCCACAGATTCCGCCCGAGCACCCGCTCCGTGCCCCACGGGCCGGTCGCCTCGACGCCGTAGGGCCGCCCGGACTCGCCGGTCGTCCACCACCGCAGCCCACAGCTCACACGCTCGTCGCCCCGCACGGCGGTGACGTCGTTCCTGCTGCCGAGCAGCCTTTCGCTCATTGGGTCCATCCAGGAGGTAGCAGCGGTGAGGGAGGCGGGGCCGGAGCCGCGCCGGCCGCCGGGGCGTGCGGGTTGTAGTGCGGATTGGGAATGTAGTTCTTCGAGCCGTCCGGCATGTTCTCCCAGACGCCCTTGATGTTCTCCGAGCGCACACCGCCCGGGAAGGCGATCTCCTGCTCGTTCTTGAACGGGTTGTCGAGGACGGACTTGTTGACGTCGATGCCGCCGGGCGCGTCGATGTCGTAGACGTAGCGCTTGTCCCACTTCAGGTCCGCGTCGCGGGTGGTTCCCACGTAGACCGACTCGTTGTTGTGCTTGACGTAACCGTCGAGGTCGGTGTTGTGGTTGTTCCAGGGCTTGAAGCCGTCCCGGAAGATCTCGTCGGGCCCGCGCGAGTCGTTGCGGTACAGCGGCTCGTTCGTCGTCCGCCACTCCACGTTGTCCGGCAGCTTCGACACGTCCACGGACCGGTCGGCCGCCACGGCCAGCCGGTCGTGCACCGTCGGCGGGTAGGCCGGCGGCTCCGGCACCCGCTGCCGCGGCACGTCGTCCACGCTCTTGCGGGCGGCGTTCTCCAGGGCCGACTCGGCGCCCTCGCGGAGGCCGACCCGGATGCCGGTCCTGACGCCGCCGAAGCCCTTCGTGCCGAGCAGCTCCGGCAGCAGCCGGCCCAGGCCCTCGCTCGGGTCCTTCTTGAAGGAGTCGATCAGGGCGCCCGGGATGCGCTCGGGGTGGGCGGCGGTGGAGACGACACCGGCCAGCGTCATGTTGACGTTCTGGAGGTACTCGGCCGGGTGGGTCAGGTTGTACGGGTCCGTCGGGTTGAGGCCGCGGACGAAGTTGAGCAGGCCCGCGGTGCCCTTGACGACGCCGCCCACCACATGGGCGCCCTCGATGTTCAGCGCCCCGTACGCGTCGAACGCCGTCATCGCCAGGCGGTCCGTCGCCGGCGGCTCCTGCGGGGCGTGGGCCATCGCCTTGTCGACGGCGCTCTGGGCCGCCGAGCCCGCCTCGTCACGCTGCCGGCGGGCCTCCTGCAGCAGGTCCCGGGCGTGCTGGCGGTCCGCCTCGCCCGGATCGCTGAAGTCGGCCGGCTCGGGGCCGGGATCGCGGCCGTCGCGGACGGCGGCCTTGTAGGTCTCGACCGTCGTCCGGTAGGCCGCTGCCGCCTTCTCGGACGACTCCTTGCCGCGGCGGTAGAGCTCGATCGCCTCCTTCGCCTGCCCCTGCGCCCAGACCACCGTCTCCGCGAACCGCCCGAGCGCCGCGGCCGCCGTCTCGCAGGCGTCCGCCGCCTCCAGCCACTTGGCCGGCTGCATGTCCAGCTTCTCGCGGAAGGCGTCGCCCGCGACGCCCTTCCACTGCCCCGAGTCCAGCCGCCGCAGTCCCTGCCCCACCCGGTCGAACGCGGCGTGGAAGTCGCTCAGGTGCTTCGCGACCTCGCGGATGCGGTCCGGCTTGCCGTGGACGAGCTCGTTCGCCTCCTCGGTCTGGCCCAGCTGCTGTTCGCCGACCCGGGCGCCGAGGGACGACGCGGTGTCGTCGCCCCAGTCGGTCACCTTGTCGGCGAGGTCTTCCGCGCCGACCCGGTCCAGGCCCTCGCCGATGAGGTCGGTGCCCTTGTCGATGCCGGTACCGAGGACCCGCTTGCCCGCGTCGATGCCGTCCTCGACGACGTCGAGTCCCCTGTCGACGAGGTGCTTTCCGCCGCTGACCAGGTCGCCGAGACCACCCAGGCTCACCATCAGCGACCACCGCCCTGCTGCTCGGCCTGCGGGCCTTCCTGGCCGGGCTGCTGGCGCGGGCCGAGCGTCTGCTCCAGCCGGTCGTTCAGGTCGTCGCGCAGGCCGGCGGCGTCGATGATCCCGTTGGTCATGACCATCGGGGAGTCCGAGACGTCCCAGGCGGTGTTCTTCCAGGCCTGCTCGATGTTGTCGCCGGCCCGGTCGAAGGACTCCTGGCTGTAGTCGGCGTCCCGGATGTGCGTGAACGTGTTGCTGGACAGCACGTCGCCCCAGTCCTTCTTGGTGATCTCGTCCTCCGAGGCGTAAGGATTGCCCATCGCGGAGTTCGTCAGCACCTTGAACGCGCCCCCGATGTACTGCTCCTGCTCGTGGAACGTGCCCGCCGACAGGCCGGTCAGCTTCGCGTACAGCGAGCCCTTCTGCACGAGCGAGCGGACGCCCCACTCCCAGCGCTCGCAGTACGTCTTCAGCGAGGAGCTGAGCCCGTCGTGCCCCGTCTCCATGCCGGTGAGCCCCAGGTCGGAGAAGCCGCGCCCCATGCCGGCCTCGCCCACCATGCCGAGCTCCTTCAGCTCGGCGAGCACTCCCGTCAGGCCCGTCGCGATCTGGTTCAGCGCCTCCTTGGACGCCGCGAGATCGGGTTCGCCACCCGTCATGACCTCTCACCCCCGTTGTCGGTACCTTCGCCGTCGACCGCCGCGCGGTCCGGCACGATGCCCTTCACCGGCGGGAACAGCGTCCCGCCGGGACTGCCCGCGTCCAGGGCCACCCCGCAGACGAAGCCGGCCGCGGGCACCACGTCGTCCAGCAGCCGGGAGCCGAGCACCCGGCGGTAGTCCCATTCCACGGACTCCTCACCGCGCGCCTCGGCGAACCGGGCGAGCGCGGCCTCGTCGGTGAAGGCGCAGATCCAGCCCACTCCGCCGAAGTCCGCGGTCCACAGCCCGCCCGCCGCGTCCATGGGCACCAGGACCGCGCGCGAACGGAAGTCCGCCAGACGCTCCAGCACGGCCTCCCGCGCCTCCGCCACCGCCGCGGCGTCCATGCCCGTGCCCGTGCCCGTGCCCGCGCCCGTGCCCGGCTCCGTGCCGGCGTCCGCGGCCGCCCTCGCCGCGGACGGGCCCGGCGGGCCCGACGCGGCCCCGTCCACGACCCGTTCCGTCGCCGCGGCCCGTACCTCGCCCCACAGTTCGTCGAAGCCCATGTCCCCTAACTCCTGTCCGGCAGCCAGCCCAGCTGCACCAGCGGTGTGCCGCGCTTGCGGGAGACGAAGGTGCCACGGCCGGGCGGCATGGGCCTGGCGCGCAGGTTACCGAGGATGTCGCCCTCGCCCGGGTCGCCGGACAGCAGGACGCCCTGCGCGCCGAGTTCCTTCGCGCGCTGCATGAAGGGCTCGTACATGGCACGGGAGGCGCCGGCCGCGCTGCGGGCGACGATGAAGCGGATGCCGACGTCGCGGGCGAAGGGCAGGTTCTCCACCAGCACCTGGAGCGGGTTCGCGGAGTTCGTCGCGACCAGCTCGTAGTCGTCGATCAGGACGTAGAGCTGCGGGCCCGTCCACCAGCTGCGGTCGCGCAGCTGCTGCGGGGTGATGTCGGGCTTCGGGGCCCGCTTCGTCATCACCGTGTTGATGGCCTCCATGTGCATCTGCATGGCGGACGCCATCGGCGCGTACTCGAGCAGGTGCGAGGGCGCGACCGCCTCCAGCATCGTGCGCCGGTAGTCGCCGACCACGATCCGCGCCTGCTCCGGGGTGTAGCGCTCGCACAGCTGCTTGGCGATCAGCCGCAGCAGCGCCGTCTTGCCGGACTCGCTCTCACCGAAGATCAGGAAGAACGGGTCGGTCTCGAAGTCGACGAACACCGGCTCCAGGTTCGTCTCGTCGATGCCGATCGCGATGCCGTGCTGCGGGTACTCGAAGCCCTTCGGCAGCTGCTCGGCGAGCAGCCGGCGCGGCAGCAGCCGCACCGCCGGGGCCGGCGCGCCGGTCCACGCGGCCTTCACCGCCTGGACGAACGCGGCCTGACCGTCCGACAGGTCCGCGGCCGAGCTCGACCCGTCGATCCGCGGGATCGCGCCCATGAAGTGCAGCTTCTCCGGCACCTGACCGCGCCCGGGCACGCCCGTCGGCACGTTCGCCGCGACCTTGCGGTCGAACTCGGAGTCCATGACGTCACCGAGCCGCAGCTCCAGACGGCCCAGCATCTGGTCCTTGAGCGCCGCGCGCACCTCCATGTAGCGGGCCGCGGTGATCACCACGTGGACGCCGTAACCCAGACCGCGCGCGGCGATGTCGGAGACGATCGGCTCCATCATCTCGTACTCGTTGCGGAAGCCGCCCCAGCCGTCGACCACCAGGAACACGTCGCCCCAGGCCTCGCCGGGCAGCTCGCCGGCCGCCCGCTTGCGCCGGTAGGTGGTCATGGAGTCGATGCCGTTCGAGCGGAAGAACTCCTCCCGCCGGTTGAGCACACCGAGCACCTCGGCGACCGTGCGCCGCACCCGCTCCGGGTCGAGCCGGGACGCCACACCACCGACGTGCGGCAGCTCGGCCAGCGACATCATGCCGCCGCCACCGAAGTCCAGGCAGTAGAACTGCACCTCGGCCGGGGTGTGGGTGAGCGCGAACGACGAGATCAGCGTCCGCATCAGCGTCGACTTGCCCGACTGCGGGCCGCCGACCACCATCATGTGGCCCGCCGCGCCCGAGAAGTCCCGGTACAGCACCTCACGCCGCTGCTCGAACGGCTTGTCGATGAGACCCAGCGGCACCGTGAGCCCGCCCGGCCGGGTGTACTCCGTCGCCGTCAGACCACGGTCCGCGGTCTGCGCGAGCCCCGGCAGCAGCTGGTCGAGCGACGGCGCCTGGTCCAGCGGCGGCAGCCACACCTGATGCGCCGGCACGCCCTGGCCCTCCAGACGGCGCACGATCACGTCGAGCACCGTGTCCGCGAGCGCCTCGTCCTCCTCCGCCCGCTGCGCCGTCAGATACGCCGGGTCCGGCGCCGCGTACACCACCGGCACCTGCGAGGCCGTGAAGAGCGCCGGCCGCCGCTCGATCGGCATGTTCCCGGCCTCCAGGCGCGGCCCGCCCGTACGGTACGTGCCCGAGACGTACGCCGCCTTGAAGCGCGTCATCTCGTCCGTACCGAACTTCAGATAGCCCGAACCGGGCACCGACGGCAGGTGGTACGCGTCCGGCACACCGATCGCCGTGCGCGACTCGGCCGCCGAGAAGGTCCGCAGACCGATCCGGTACGACAGATACGTGTCCAGGCCGCGCAGCTTGCCCTCCTCCAGGCGCTGCGAGGCGAGCAGCAGATGCACACCCAGCGAACGGCCGATGCGGCCGATCTGGATGAACATGTCGATGAAGTCCGGCTTGGCGGTGAGGAGTTCGGAGAACTCGTCGATGACAAGGACCAGCGAGGCCAGCGGCTCCAGCGGCGCACCGGCCGCCCGCGCCTTCTCGTAGTCGTGGATGTTCGCGTAGTTGCCCGCCGACCGCAGCAGCTCCTGGCGCCGCTGCAGCTCACCGCGGATCGCGTCACCCATGCGGTCGACCAGCGTCAGGTCGTCGGCCAGGTTGGTGATGACGGCCGCCACGTGCGGCATCTGCGACATGCCCGCGAAGGTCGCGCCGCCCTTGAAGTCCGCGAGGACGAAGTTCAGCGTCTCCGAGGAGTGCGTCACCGCCAGACCGAGCACCAGCGTGCGCAGCAGCTCCGACTTGCCGGAACCCGTCGCGCCCACGCACAGACCGTGCGGGCCCATGCCCTCCTGCGCGGCCTCCTTCAGGTCGAGCATGACCGGCTGCCCGTCCTCGCCGACACCGATCGGCACCCGCAGCCGCTCCGCGACCGACCGCGGCCGCCAGGTGCGCGCCACGTCCACCGCGGCCGCGTCGCCCAGGTTCAGCAGATCCGTGAAGTCCAGGTTGGCCAGCAGCGGCTCGTCGTCGTCCCCGCCGCCCATCCGCAGCGGCGCCAGCTGCCGGGCCAGCGCCTCCGCGGCCGGCAGCGACATCTGGTCCGGCACGCCCTCGTACGCGAAACCGCCGCCCGACTCCAGCCGCAGCCGCCCCGGCCGCACGACCACGGACAGACCGCCGCGCGGCTCGTCCAGCTCGCCCGAGACCACCTCGACGATCGTCACGCCCTGCAGACCCTCGGCCGCCGCGAGCAGCGAGTCCGGCGGCACCATCCCGCCGTCGAGGACCACCACCACATGCGGCTGGTCGAGCACCGGCTGGTTCTCCCGGCTGAACCGCGGCCGCCCGTCGAGCCGCGAACGGATCAGCCCCTCCAGCTCGCCCAGGTCGTCGCCGAACAGCCGCCGCGTGCCCGCCCCGTCGACCGTGCCCGGCACCTGCGTGTGCGGCAGCCACTTCGTCCAGTCCCAGCGCTCCTGCGCGCCCCGCGCCGCCACCACGGCCAGCATCAGGTCGTCGGGGGAGTGCAGGGTCACCAGCTGCGCCACCAGACCGCGCGCGGCGGACTGCGCCGACTCCGGGTCACCGGACACCGTCACGTGGTAGAAGGCCCGCATCGAGACCGCCATCGGCAGCCCGTCCAACGTGCCGTGCACCGCCAGGAACTGCTGCATCGCACCCGCGCACAGCGGCTCCAGCTCGTCCACCGGCGCCGTGTCCGGCGCCACCAGCGGAGTCGCCAACTGCTGGGCGCCGAGCCCGATCCGGGCCTGCGCGAAGTCGTGGTCGCCGACCCGCCGCTCCCACACCCGCGAACCCTCGGCCACCACCGACCACAACTGCTCGGGCGCCGGGTGCAGATACAGCTGCGCGTCACGCTGCCGGCGCGCCGTGCGCCGTACCGTACGCCGGGTCTGCGCGAGGTATTTGAGGTAGTCGCGCCGCACATCGGCCATTTGCCCCTGCGCACCGCGACGGAATCTCACGAACTGGGCGATCGCCATACCGACCGTCGACACCAGCATCAGGGTGCCCATGATCCGCATGATCGGCGACGGCGTCATGAAGAAGAACACCACGGACGAACCCATGCCGAGCATCGGCAGGAGCTGCATCAGCGCCGACTCCTGCTGACCCCGCGGGAGTTCCGGCGGAGACTCCAGGACCAGTTCCTCACCGGGTACTTCCGGAGGAAGGGACCTCGGCGGGCGTTTGACGACGATCTGGCTCACCGGCGCATCAATCCCTCGTTACGGGCGGGCTCGTGGAGGAGCTTCCGCGCCGGCGCCCCGTTCGCGACGGCCTCCCCCTGCGAGGGAAGGATCCTACTTGCAGCCACCGCCCCCGGTCCCCGGTAGGGTGGCGCAGCACTGTGCGCAACCGCGAATCAGGGGGTCCAGAAACGTGAGTACGACCGCAGCGACCGGCTTCTGCCGTGTCACCGTCGTGGCGCCGGACAGCCGCATCGACGTCGCACTCCCCGAGGACATCGCCGTCGCCGACGTCTACCCGGAGATCCTCCGGCTCACCGGCCAGACCCAGCCGGCCGGCGCCCCCACCGGCTACCACCTCGTCCGCCGCGACGGCTCCGTCCTCGACGGCGCCCGGACCCTGGCCGCCCAGCAGGTCCTCGACGGCGAGGTCCTCTCGCTGCGCCCGTTCGCACAGTCGCTGCCGCCCGCCGTCTTCGACGACGTCTCCGACGCCGTCGCCTCCGCCGTCACCCGCGACCGCCACCTGTGGAGCGACGACCTGCTGCGCGGCGCCGGACTCGTCGGCGGCGTGCTGCTGCTCGTCCTCATGGGCTTCGTGCTCTGGTTCGCCGACCCGGTCCGCCACGACATGCACAGCCTGCCCGGCGTCATCGCCGGCGCCGCCGGCGTACTGCTCACCGCCTTCGCCGGCGTCCGCGCCCGGGTGTACGGCGACCGGGCCACCGCCGTCGCCCTCGGCCTCGGCGCGCTGCCGCTGCTGCTGATCGCCGGCTCCGGGATCATCGCCGCCGACCCGGGCCAGGGCCCCGGCCGGCTCCAGTTCCTGCTCGGCTGCGTCACCGTCCTGGTCGCCGCCGTCGTCCTCGTCGCGCTCACGCCGAGCGGCGACGCGCCGTTCGTCGCCGCGACCTTCCTCGCCACCGTCGGCACCCTCGCGACCTTCGTCGCCATCCTCGCCGAGGCCTCCGCCACCCAGGCCGCCGCCGTGTGCGTCCCGGTCGCCATCGGCCTGGTCGCCTTCCTGCCCGGCCTGTCGGCCCGCTTCGCCCGCCTCCCCATCGGCTACGCCTCGCCGCGCAGCGCCACCGAGGACGAGTTCCTCGCCGAGCCGCACCAGCCGGGCCCCGAGGAGGCGCAGCCGGTCGACGCCGAGCGCATCGCCCTCCAGGCCCGCCGCGGCCACGAGATGCTGCTCGGCCTGGTCGGCGGCTGCGCGGCGGTCGTCGTCGGCTCCTGCGCGGTGCTCGGCTTCGCCGGGAACATGTGGGGCCAGCTCCTCGCCCTGGCCGCCGGCCTCGCGATGCTGCTGCGCGCCCGGCTCTTCCGCTACACCTCGCAGGTCACCTGCGTGCTGGTGGCCGGCCTGGCCGCCATCGCCCTGCTGGTCCTCGGCCTCTCCCTGAACCCGCCGGTCGACCTGGTCAAGGACCTGCTGATGTACGGCGACCGCGGCGGCCTGGACATCCGTACGATCTGGCTGACCGCGGCCGTGGCCGCCGGCGCCGCCCTGGTCACCGCGATCGGCCTGATCATCCCGAGGAAGGGCCTCTCGCCCTTCTGGGGCCGGCTGCTCGACCTCGCCGAGGGCTTCGTCCTGCTGTCGCTGGTGCCGCTGTGCCTCGCCGTCCTCGACGTCTTCATGCGCGCCCGCTCGTTGACCGGCTGACCGGCTGCCCGCAGGCGCCCGGACGCCCGGCCGGCCGGCCAGGCGTCCACCAGGCCCCCGGGCCGTAGCGCCGAGCTGGTACGCTGTGTGACGGCCGTTTGTGTACGCGCTCCCGGAAGCCCTCGAGCATCCGCTCGGAACATCGGGGAGCAGCGCTCATCGGACCTTCGCTCCCGAGTCACGGAAGCTTCCCCTGAGACCAAGACCAGGGGCACTCGTGGGCGCACGAACACCAAGAGGAGATCCGCGTGGCTCTCGACGCCGCAGTCAAGAAGCAGATCATGGCCGAGTTCGGCACCAAGGAGGGCGACACCGGCTCCCCCGAGGTCCAGGTCGCGATGCTGTCCCGCCGCATCTCGGACCTGACCGAGCACCTCAAGACCCACAAGCACGACCACCACTCCCGTCGTGGTCTGCTGATCCTGGTCGGTCAGCGCCGCCGCCTGCTGCAGTACCTGGCCAAGAAGGACATCCAGCGCTTCCGTACGCTGGTCGACCGCCTCGGCATCCGCCGCGGCGCCGCCGGCGCCAAGTAAGACGCTGTGAAGGGAGCGGTTCCCACTTTCAGGGGGCCGCTCCCTTTGCTGTACGTGCGCGATGTACCCACCGGCACTTAGTCTGGTCACACAACGCCACATCACCGCGTGAGAAGCAGCCGGCACGCCGCCGGTCCTCGGTAGTGGCCCCCGGACCCTCATCGTCCCCGGGAGCTTCGATCGAAGACCGGCCCGCCACGACACCGCTTCTCCCGCACCGTTCCGTGCCACACGGGCACGCGGACGCAAAGACGAAAACGTAGGAGAAACCGCTAGTGGAGAACGAGACCCACTACGCCGAGGCCGTCATCGACAACGGCTCCTTCGGCACCCGCACCATCCGCTTCGAGACCGGCCGCCTCGCCAAGCAGGCCGCCGGCTCCGCCGTCGCCTACCTGGACGACGACACCATGGTCCTCTCGGCGACCACCGCCTCGAAGAAGCCCAAGGACCAGCTGGACTTCTTCCCGCTGACGGTCGACGTCGAGGAGCGGATGTACGCGGCCGGCAAGATCCCCGGCTCCTTCTTCCGCCGGGAAGGCCGCCCCTCCGAGGACGCGATCCTCACCTGCCGCCTGATCGACCGCCCGCTGCGCCCGTCCTTCAAGAAGGGCCTGCGCAACGAGATCCAGGTCGTCGCCACGGTCATGGCGCTCAACCCCGACCACCTGTACGACGTCGTCGCGATCAACGCCGCGTCCGCGTCCACCCAGCTGGCCGGCCTGCCCTTCTCCGGCCCGATCGGCGGCGTCCGCGTCGCGCTGATCAAGGGCCAGTGGGTGGCCTTCCCGACGCACACCGAGCTCGAGGAAGCCGTCTTCGACATGGTCGTCGCCGGCCGCGTCCTGGAGGACGGCGACGTCGCGATCATGATGGTCGAGGCCGAGGCCACCGAGAAGACCATCGCCCTCGTCAAGGGCGGCGCCGAGGCGCCGACCGAGGAGGTCGTCGCCGCCGGCCTCGAGGCCGCGAAGCCGTTCATCAAGGTCCTCTGCAAGGCCCAGTCCGACCTGGCCGCCAAGGCCGCGAAGCCCGAGGGCGAGTTCCCGGTCTTCCTGGACTACGAGCAGGACGTCTACGCCGCCCTGGAGCAGGCCGTCCGCGGCGAGCTGGCCCAGGCGCTCACCATCGCGGGCAAGCAGGACCGCGAGGCCGAGCTGGACCGCGTCAAGGAGATCGCCGCCGAGAAGCTCCTCCCGGCCTTCGAGGGCCGCGAGAAGGAGATCTCCGCCGCCTACCGCTCCCTGACCAAGGCCCTGGTGCGCGAGCGCGTCATCAAGGACAAGGTCCGCATCGACGGCCGCGGCATCACGGACATCCGTACCCTCGCCGCCGAGGTCGAGGCCATCCCGCGCGTGCACGGCTCCGCGCTGTTCGAGCGTGGCGAGACCCAGATCCTGGGCGTCACCACCCTCAACATGCTGCGCATGGAGCAGCAGCTGGACACCCTTTCGCCGGTGACCCGCAAGCGCTACATGCACAACTACAACTTCCCGCCGTACTCCGTCGGCGAGACCGGCCGCGTCGGTTCGCCGAAGCGCCGCGAGATCGGCCACGGCGCGCTCGCCGAGCGCGCGATCGTGCCGGTCCTCCCGACCCGCGAGGAGTTCCCGTACGCGATCCGTCAGGTGTCCGAGGCCCTCGGCTCCAACGGCTCGACGTCCATGGGCTCGGTCTGCGCCTCCACCATGTCGCTGCTGAACGCCGGTGTGCCCCTGAAGGCCCCGGTCGCCGGCATCGCCATGGGCCTGATCTCCCAGGAGATCAACGGCGAGACGCACTACGTCGCCCTCACCGACATCCTCGGTGCGGAGGACGCCTTCGGCGACATGGACTTCAAGGTCGCCGGTACGAAGGAGTTCGTCACCGCCCTCCAGCTCGACACCAAGCTGGACGGCATCCCGGCCTCCGTCCTGGCCGCGGCCCTCAAGCAGGCCCGCGACGCCCGCCTCCACATCCTCGACGTGATGATGGAAGCGATCGACACGCCGGACGAGATGTCCCCGAACGCCCCGCGGATCATCACCGTCAAGATCCCCGTGGACAAGATCGGCGAGGTCATCGGCCCCAAGGGCAAGATGATCAACCAGATCCAGGAGGACACCGGCGCCGAGATCACGATCGAGGACGACGGCACCATCTACATCGGTGCCGCCGACGGCCCGGCCGCCGAGGCCGCCCGCGCCACGATCAACGGCATCGCCAACCCGACCATGCCGGAGGTCGGCGAGCGGTACCTGGGCACGGTCGTCAAGACCACCACCTTCGGTGCCTTCGTCTCCCTGCTCCCGGGCAAGGACGGCCTGCTGCACATCTCGCAGATCCGCAAGCTCGCCGGCGGCAAGCGCGTGGAGAACGTCGAGGACGTGCTCGCGATCGGCTCCAAGGTCCAGGTCGAGATCGCCGAGATCGACCAGCGCGGCAAGCTCTCCCTGATCCCCGTGATCGAGGGCGAGGACGAGAAGAAGGACGACACCGACCAGTGACGTCCCGCAGTTCCGCGACGACGGCCCGCCCCTCCACCGAGGGGCGGGCCGTCGCCCGTACCCAAACGCTTCTCCCGGGCAAGGACGGCATCGGCACGGTCCGGCGCACCACCCTCCCCGGCGGCCTCCGCATCGTCACCGAGACCCTGCCCTCGGTGCGCTCCGCCACCTTCGGCATCTGGGCGCACGTCGGCTCCCGGGACGAGACGCCCGCACTCAACGGCGCCACCCACTACCTGGAGCACCTCCTCTTCAAGGGCACCCACAAGCGGTCCGCCCTCGACATCTCCGCCGCGATCGACGCGGTCGGCGGCGAGATGAACGCCTTCACGGCGAAGGAGTACACCTGCTACTACGCCCGGGTCCTCGACACCGACCTGCCGCTGGCGATCGACGTCGTCTGCGACATGCTCACGGGCTCGCTCATCCTCGACTCCGACGTGGACGCCGAGCGCGGCGTCATCCTCGAGGAGATCGCGATGACCGAGGACGACCCCGGCGACGTCGTGCACGACCTGTTCGCGCAGACCATGTTCGGCGACACCCCGCTGGGCCGCCCGGTCCTCGGCACCGTCGACACCATCAACGCGCTCACCCGCGACCAGGTCGCCCGCTTCTACAAGAAGCACTACGACCCGACGCACCTGGTCGTCGCCGCCGCCGGCAACGTCGACCACGCCACGGTGGTACGCCAGGTCCGCCGCGCCTTCGAGAAGGCCGGCGCCCTCGGCCGTACCGACGCCCGCCCCGTCGCCCCGCGCGACGGCCGGCGCACCATCCGCACGGCGGGCCGGGTCGAGCTGCTCGGCCGCAAGACCGAGCAGGCGCACGTGGTCCTCGGCATGCCGGGCCTGGCCCGCACCGACGAGCGCCGCTGGGCGCTCGGCGTGCTCAACACCGCCCTCGGCGGCGGCATGTCCTCCCGCCTCTTCCAGGAGGTACGGGAGAAGCGCGGCCTCGCCTACAGCGTGTACTCGTACACCTCCGGGTTCGCCGACTGCGGCCTGTTCGGCGTGTACGCGGGCTGCCGGCCCAGCCAGATCCACGACGTGCTCAAGATCTGCCGGGACGAGCTCGACAAGGTCGCCTCCGACGGGCTCACCGACGACGAGATCGCCCGCGCCATCGGCCAGCTGTCCGGCTCCACCGTGCTCGGCCTCGAGGACACCGGTGCGCTGATGAACCGCATCGGCAAGAGCGAGCTGTGCTGGGGCGCCCAGATGTCGGTCGACGAGATGCTGGCCCGGATCGCCGCCGTCACCCCTGACGACGTGCGCGAGGTGGCCCGCGATGTACTGGACCAGCGGCCCTCGCTCTCGGTGATCGGCCCGCTGAAGGACAAGCAGGCGGACCGCCTCCACCACGCGGTCGCCTGAGCACCCCTTTCACGCCCCTAAGGAATCAGATGAGCAAGCTGCGTGTGGCGGTCCTCGGAGCCCAGGGCCGGATCGGCTCCGAGGCGGTCAGGGCCGTCGAGGCCGCCGAGGACATGGAACTGGTCGCGGCCCTCGGCCGCGGCGACAAGCTGGAGTCGCTCGTCGAGGCGGACGCCCAGGTCGCCGTCGAGCTGACCACGCCCGCCTCGGTCATGGGCAACCTCGACTTCTGCGTGCGCCACGGCATCCACGCGGTCGTGGGCACCACCGGCTGGACCGAGGAGCGCCTCGCGCAGCTGGGAGCCTGGCTCGACCAGTCCCCGCAGACCGGTGTCCTGATCGCGCCGAACTTCTCCATCGGCGCGGTCCTCACCATGAAGTTCGCGCAGATCGCGGCCCCGTACTTCGAGTCCGTCGAGGTCGTCGAGCTGCACCACCCGCACAAGGTGGACGCGCCCTCGGGCACCGCCACCCGCACGGCCCAGCTCATCGCCAAGGCCCGGGCCGAGGCCGGCCTGGGCGCCCAGCCGGACGCCACCACGACCGGGGTGGACGGGGCGCGCGGCGCCGACATCGACGGCGTCCGGGTCCACGCCGTACGCCTGGCGGGCCTCCTGGCCCACCAGGAGGTGCTGCTCGGCGGCGAGGGCGAGACCCTCACGATCCGCCACGACTCGCTGCACCACTCCAGCTTCATGCCGGGCATCCTGCTGGGCGCCCGCCGCGTGGTGACCACCCCGGGCCTCACCTTCGGCCTGGAACACTTCCTGGACCTGGGCTGACGGTCATGGGCGGAAAGATCACGTACGTCTTCCTCTCCACCGTCCTCGTCCTCGTCTTCGGCGTGGTGGGCATGGAGGGCGTCCTGCTCCTGCTGACCGGCGAGCCCGCGGCGATGGGCATGGGCGCGGTGGCGTTCCTGCTGCCGCTGGTCGGCGGCTGGTTCCTGTGGAAGAACACCCGCTTCGCGCGCCGGGCCAACCGGCTGGCCGCGGAGCTGGAGGCGGAGGGCGGCCTGCCCGTCGACGAGCTGCGGCGCACCGAGGGCGGCCGCATCGACCGCGACTCGGCCGACGAGGTCTTCGCCCGGCGCAAAGCCGAGACGGAGGACTCCCCGGACGACTGGCGCTGCTGGTTCCGCCTCGCGGTGGCCTACCACGACGCGCGGGACACCCCGCGCGCCCGCAAGGCCATGCAGCGCGCGATCGCGCTGCACGAGGCGGCGTAGCAGCGGCGCACGGCCCGGCACAGGCGAACGGCCCCGGCACGCTCTCGTGCCGGGGCCGTTCGTGCTTCTCGGTGCCGCTCAGGGGGCGGCGTACTCCGCGTTCCAGGCCTCGATCGTGTCCGCCGCGCGGTCGAAGGCCTCGACGCGCGACAGGAAGTCTGCGTTGTGGTCGGTGAGCAGCGGAGCCTGCTCACCACCGCGGCGTACGAGGACGAGGGCCTGGCCCTGGACGGTGCGGGGCAGTCCCAGCCAGCGCACCGGCTGCTGCACCGTGCGCACCGCGGAGGTCTGCGCCCACGGCACGGTCCGGGTCGAGAAGAACGACACGTGCCGCAGTCCGGCCCGGCTCACCCAGACGCCCATCCGCAGCGCGCGCAGCGCGACGGCGATGATCAGCGCGGCGAAGCCGAAGGTGCCCAGGGCGCCGGCGGTCGCGCCCGCGGCGGCGATGACGACGGACGCGAGCAGGACGAAGGAGGCGAGCAGCAGGGCGAGCGCGGCCGCGCCCACGCGCCACGGCCCCGGGCGGTACGGACGACGCCACACGTCGTGGTCGTCGAACGGCAGCGCGACGTCCTCGGTCGCGTCAAATGCGCGGTCGGCCGTCAGAAAGGGCAGGGGCACGACAGGTCCTCACTCACAAGCACGTTCGGTGGCTGTGCCCGGTGAGGCTACCTCAGCGGCCGTCGGAAGCCTCGGACCGCTGTCGGTGCCCGCCCGCGTCCCCGGAGTCGAGGGACGGCATCCCGAGGATCAGCGAGCCGACGAGGCCGGCGACGACGGTCAGCCCGATCAGCGTACGACCCAGGAGCTGGGAGGCGGTGGGACGCTGCCGGGGTGGCGGAGTGACGTTACTGCGGAAGCGGTCGGACTCCGCGACGAACGCGAACGGGACGGCCTCTCGCATGGGTGGTCACTCTCCTTGGGAATCGGCGCCAGGGGGCGCTCTCGCTGCTGTCACAGGTACAGACGATCGAACCGGCGCTTTGGTGCCGTTTTTTCATCAAAGCGGCCTAATCTCATTCTTGAGAAGGACCGGCGTCGGTGGACGGTCGCACGAGCCCCGGAAAGACCGCCGCCGGCCGCGCCGCCTGCGGCAGGAAGGGTCCTGTGGTGCCGTTGTTCCGGCTCGTGACGCACATAAGTACGAAGTTCTCGTGCGAAGTGTCCGTATTGCGACGTTTCGTGAAGTTCATCTAGGCTGATCAAACGGACCCGGCACTGCTTGAACCCCCGAGCAGGCAGTGCCGGGCTCCCCTTATCGCGTCCCCCTAGGGGACACCCGGCGCTGAGCAGCGAGTAGCGTGTTACCCATGGCTCCGATCTCCACTCCGCAGACCCCCTTCGGGCGGGTCCTCACCGCCATGGTCACGCCCTTCACGGCGGACGGCGCACTCGACCTCGACGGCGCCCAGCGACTGGCCACCCACCTCGTGGACGCCGGCAACGACGGCCTGGTCGTCAACGGCACCACCGGCGAGTCCCCCACCACCACCGACGCGGAGAAATCGCAGCTCGTACGGGCCGTACTGGAGGCGGTCGGCGACCGCGCCCACGTCGTCGCCGGCATCGGAACCAACGACACCCACCACACCCTCGAGCTCGCCCGCGCCGCCGAACGCGACGGCGCACACGGCCTGCTCGCCGTCACGCCGTACTACAACAAGCCCCCGCAAGAGGGCCTGTACCGGCACTTCTCGGCCATCGCCGACGCCACCGAGCTCCCTGTGATGCTCTACGACATCCCGGGCCGCAGCGGCGTCCCGATCGACACCGAGACGATCGTCCGCCTCGCCGAGCACCCGCGGATCGTGGCCAACAAGGACGCCAAGGGCGACCTCGGCCGCGCCAGCTGGGCCATCGCCCGCTCGGGCCTCGCCTGGTACTCCGGCGACGACATGCTCAACCTGCCGCTGCTCTCCGTGGGCGCCTGCGGCTTCGTCTCCGTCGTCGGCCACGTCGTCAGCCCGGAACTCCGCCTCCTCCTGGAGGCGCACCTGTCCGGCGACGTCCAGAAGGCCACCGAGATCCACCAGCGGCTCCTGCCGGTCTTCACCGGCATGTTCCGCACCCAGGGCGTCATCACCACCAAGGCCGCCCTCGCCCTCCAGGGCCTCCCGGCCGGCCCGCTGCGCCTGCCGCTCGTCGAGCTCTCCGAGCAGGAGACCGCACAGCTCAAGGTGGACCTGGCCGCCGGCGGGGTACAGCTCTGACAACAGACTTCACAACTGAACAGCCGTAACTGAAAACAACAGCAAGTGCACGAATGTCATGCGCGCCACGTGCCCGAGCCGGCACGTGGCGCGTGTGGTGAGGAGAGACTTTTGAGCCATCCGCATCCTGAACTCGGCGCCCCGCCGAAGCTGCCCAAGGGCGGCCTGCGCGTCACCCCGCTCGGCGGCCTCGGTGAGATCGGCCGGAACATGACGGTCTTCGAGTTCGACGGCCGTCTGCTGATCGTCGACTGCGGCGTCCTCTTCCCCGAGGAGGAGCAGCCGGGCGTCGACCTGATCCTGCCCGACTTCACCACCATCCAGGACCGCCTCGACGACGTCGTCGGCATCGTCCTGACCCACGGCCACGAGGACCACATCGGTGGTGTGCCGTACCTGCTCCGCATGAAGCAGGACATCCCGCTCATCGGCTCCAAGCTGACCCTCGCCCTCATCGAGGCCAAGCTCCAGGAGCACCGCATCCGCCCCTACACCCTCGAGGTGGCCGAGGGGCACCGTGAGCGGTTCGGCCCCTTCGACTGCGAGTTCGTCGCCGTCAACCACTCCATCCCCGACGCCCTGGCCGTCGCCATCCGCACTCCCGCGGGCATGGTCGTCCACACCGGCGACTTCAAGATGGACCAGCTCCCGCTGGACAACCGCCTCACCGACCTCCACGCCTTCGCGCGGCTGAGCGAGGAGGGCATCGACCTCCTCCTCACCGACTCCACGAACGCCGAGGTCCCGGGCTTCACCCCGCACGAGCGGGACATCTCCAACGTCCTGCGCAACGTCTTCGCCAACGCCCAGAAGCGCATCATCGTGGCCAGCTTCGCCAGCCACGTGCACCGCATCCAGCAGATCCTGGACGCCGCCCACGAGTACGGCCGCAGGGTCGCCTTCGTCGGCCGCTCCATGGTCCGCAACATGGGCATCGCCCGCGACCTCGGCTACCTCCGGGTGCCCGCCGGCCTGGTCGTGGACGTGAAGACCCTCGACGACCTCCCGGACGACGAGGTCGTGCTGGTCTGCACGGGCTCCCAGGGCGAGCCGATGGCGGCCCTGTCCCGGATGGCGAACCGCGACCACCAGATCCGGATCGTCCCCGGCGACACCGTGATCCTGGCGTCCTCGCTCATCCCGGGCAACGAGAACGCGGTCTACCGAGTGATCAACGGCCTGACCCGCTGGGGCGCGAACGTCGTCCACAAGGGCAACGCCAAGGTCCACGTCTCGGGCCACGCCTCCGCCGGCGAGCTGCTGTACTTCTACAACATCTGCCGGCCGAAGAACCTGATGCCGGTCCACGGCGAATGGCGCCACCTGCGCGCCAATGCCGAGCTCGGCGCGATGACGGGCATCCCCAAGGACCACATCGTCATCGCCGAGGACGGCGTCGTCGTCGACCTGGTCGACGGCCGCGCCCGCATCACCGGCAAGGTCCAGGCCGGCTACGTGTACGTCGACGGCCTCTCGGTCGGCGACGTCACCGAGACGTCCCTCAAGGACCGTCGCATCCTCGGCGAGGAGGGCATCATCTCGGTCTTCGTCGTCGTCGACTCGACGACCGGCAAGATCGTCGGCGGCCCGAACGTCCACGCCCGCGGCTCCGGCATCGAGGACTCCGCGTTCGACGCGGTGCTCCCGAAGATCGACCAGGCCCTGAACAAGTCCGCCCAGGACGGCGTGGTCGAACCGCACCAGCTCCAGCAGCTGATCCGCCGCACGGTCGGCAAGTGGGTCTCCGACACCTACCGCCGCCGCCCGATGATCCTCCCGGTGGTCGTGGAGGTCTGACGGTCACGGACACAACGGGACAGACCAGGAGCGGGGCGCCTCGATTTGCATCGGGGCGCCCCGCTCCAGTACGTTTACGGCTCCGCCAGATGGGAAGCCCCGGCGCCGACGTGCGCCAGGAGGACGAACGGGAAGGCGGGAAATCCGACTCAGAACTTCTGATAAAGTCGGAACGCGCCGGAAGGCCTCGGAAAAGACGAAAGTCGAATTCGGGACCGGAAAGCACCGAGGAAATCGGATCGGAAAGATCTGATAGAGTCGGAAACGAAGGAAGCGCCCGGAGGAAAGCCCGCGAGGGTGAGTACAAAGGAAGCGTCCGCACCTTGAGAACTCAACAGCGTGCCAAAAATCAACGCCAGATTAGTTGATACCCCGTCCATCTTCGGATGGTCGAGGTTCCTTTGAAAAAGTCCACCTACGGGTGGCACACAGCGAGGACGCTGTGAACCGGGAAGACTATTCCTCTTCCTGGTTCCGCTCAACGCGAGTGTAGAACCGGATTACCGGTAAACATTCACGGAGAGTTTGATCCTGGCTCAGGACGAACGCTGGCGGCGTGCTTAACACATGCAAGTCGAACGATGAAGC